>CAVPJU010000010.1:0-866016 GCA_963705505.1 uncultured bacterium | reverse complement strand
AAGAATGAAGCTTGCCCTCTGGGACGAGGAATCCCTGGGACTTCAATACGATTGGGCGGATATCCCCGGCGACATGCAGCAGGAAGCGGAGGCCGGAAGAGATAAACTCATACATCGCTTGCCGATTTCGATGAAGCGATTATGGAAAAATACCTGAACGGAGAGTCCGTATCCCAAGAGGAGATAGAGGCTTCGATAAGAAAATCCACAATGAGTGAAGATAGTGCCCGTTATACTCGGGCTCGGCATTTTAAGAAATATGAGCGGATTTCAGCTGCTTTTTGGATTCGATAGTGAGCTATCTGCCCTCCCCCGTGGATGTCCCTCCGATAGAGGGTATAAACACCGATACGGATCAGGGAGAGGTTACGTGCCCGAAAGACGAAGAGCCCTTCTTGGCTCTTGCTTTTAAAATCATGACCGATCCGTTCGTAGGCCAGCTAACGTACCTGAGGGTGTATTCGGGAAAGCTGGTTTCGAGCAGCACCGTTTATAACTCCACTAAGGATAAACGGGAAAAGATCGGAAGGCTCGTCAGGATGCATTCCAATAAAAGGGAAGATATAAAAGAGATAGGTGCGGGCGGTATTGCCGCCGCGGTAGGGCTCAAAGTGACGACTACGGGTGATACGTTATGCGATGAGGACAAGCCGATCCTTCTCGAGAGTCTCTACTTTGCAGAACCCGTGATATCGATATCGATCGAGCCCAAGACCAAATCCGACCAGGAGAGGCTGGGCATATCCCTTAATAAAATCTCTCTCGAAGACCCCACATTTAAAGTTAAATATATCGACGATGAAACAGGCCAGACCATAATCTCCGGCATCGGCGAACTGCACCTCGAAATAATCGTTGACCGTCTGAGACGCGAGTTTAACGTCGACGCAAACGTAGGCAGGCCGCAGGTCGCGTACAGGGAAACAATCACGAAGAGTTCCGATGTCGAGGCGAAGTTTATAAGACAGACGGGCGGCAGGGGTCAGTACGGCCATGTGAAAATAAAAATGGAGCGCGGTGAGGAAGGGTCAGGCGTCACGTTCGTGGACGAAGTCAAGGGCGGCACGATACCCAGGGAATATATCCCGGCTGTGGAAAAAGGAATAAAAGAGGCATCCGAGACGGGAGTCGTAGCCGGTTATCCGGTCATAGACGTGGTGGTGAGGCTCTACGACGGGACTTATCACGAAGTGGACAGTTCCGAAATCGCATTTAAGATCGCGGCTTCTATGGCTTTCAAGGATGCCGTAATGAGGGCAAAACCTATAATTCTCGAGCCTCTTCATGAAAGTCGAGGTCGTGGTGCCCGAGGATTTCATGGGTCCGTGATGGGCAATCTGAGTCGAGAAGAGGGAAGATCATGGGCACGGAGCTCCGCGGAAGCATGCAGGCCATAAAGTCTGAAGTTCCGCTGTCCGAAATGTTCGGTTATGCCACGGAATTGAGATCGATGACAGAGGGCAGGGGATCGTTTACAATGGAATTTTCGCATTATTCAGCTTTGCCGGAATTACTTTCTGAAAATCTTAAGACTAACGTAAGGGCTGTTTAAATAAGCATGCCGTTTTGCGTTAAGGAGGTAGTAACAGGAGATGTCTAAGGAGAAATTTGCGCGGGGGAAGCCGCATTTAAACATAGGGACGATAGGTCACGTGGACCACGGGAAGACGACGCTGACGGCGGCGATAACGAAGGTATTGAGCAAGTCCGGGGGTGCGAAGTACGTGGAGTTTTCGGAGATAGACAAGGCTCCTGAGGAGAGGGAGAGGGGCATAACGATAAACATAGCGCACGTGGAGTACGAGACGCCGAAGAGGCACTATGCGCACGTTGACTGTCCCGGGCACGCGGACTACGTAAAGAACATGATAACGGGAGCGGCGCAGATGGACGGGGCGATATTGGTAGTGAGCGCACCGGACGGTCCTATGCCCCAGACGAGGGAGCACATACTGCTTGCGAGGCAGGTAGGGGTGCCCTACATAGTGGTAGCGCTTAATAAAGTGGACATGATGGACGACGAAGAGCTATTGGACCTTGTGGAGCTTGAGGTAAGGGATTTATTGAGCCAGTACGGGTTCCCCGGGGACGATGTGCCGGTGGTGAGGGTGAGCGCGTTAAAGGCGCTTGAGGAAGACCCGGCGGCGATGAACCAGATAATGGATTTGATGAAAGCGATAGACGAGTACATACCGGTGCCCGTGAGGGAGATGGACAAGCCGTTTTTGATGGCGATAGAGGACGTGTTCACTATATCTGGAAGGGGAACGGTCGTGACGGGCAGAGTGGAGAGGGGGAAGATATTGGCAGGGGACGAGGTGGAGATAGTGGGGTTCAGGGATACGCGCAAGACTGTGGCGACGAGCCTTGAGATGTTCAGGAAGATTCTGGACGATGCGCATGCGGGGGATAACGTGGGAGTGCTGCTGAGGGGAACGGGGAAGGACGAGGTTGAGAGGGGGCAGGTTCTCGCAAAACCTGGGAGCATAACGCCGCATAAGAAGTTCAAGGCGGAGGTGTATGTGTTGAAGAAGGAAGAAGGTGGGAGGCATACGCCGTTTTTCCCCGGGTACCGTCCTCAGTTTTATTTAAGGACGACGGACGTGACGGGGTCGATAGTGCTTCCCGAGGGAGTGGAGATGGTGATGCCCGGGGACAACATAAACATGGACGTTGAGCTTATAGCGCCCGTGGCGTTAGAGGATCAGCTCCGGTTTGCGATCAGGGAAGGCGGAAGGACGGTAGGTGCAGGTGTTGTTACTAAAATCGTGGAGTGACCGTGCTAAAGGGAATTAATTTATGAATCGTGCTGCTAAAATACGTATAAAATTGAAATCTTTCGATCACAGGCTGCTTGACAGATCATCTGTGGAAATTGTGGATACGGCCAAAAGGACCGGGGCGAAAGTAGCCGGACCGGTTCCGCTGCCTACACACATAAGCCGCTATTGCGTGCTGCGGTCTCCTCATGTCGATAAAAATTCGAGAGAGCATTTCGAGATTAGAACTCACAAGAGGATTGTGGATATACTCGAGCCTACACAACAGACAATCGATGCGCTTATGAAGCTTGATCTGGCTTCAGGCGTTGAGGTTGAGATAAAACTAACGGGATCCTAATTCAAATGATTGAAGGAATAATAGGCAAAAAACTGGGAATGACTGAATTTTTTCTCGAGAACGGCACGGCAGTGGTTGCCACCGTCATCGAAGCGGGTCCGTGCTTCGTGGTTCAGAAAAAGACCGCAGGCAAGGACGGTTATGAAGCCCTTCAGATAGGTTTTGAAGAGGTTAAGCCCCAGAGGGTTACAAAACCGATGCTGGGACATTTTAAAAAGGCCGGAGTTTCGCCCTTGAGGCATATTGCGGAGTTCAGCGCATCCGAAGGCGATTACAAGCCCGGCGATCAGATTAAAGCCGACGTATTCAAGGAAGGGGAAACGGTCGATGTGGTCGGGACCAGCAAAGGTAAGGGCTTTGCCGGAGCGATGAAGAGACACCATTTCAGCGGGCAGCCCGCGTCTCACGGCGGCATGGCTCACAGACGGCCGGGTGGCATCGGCTCCAACACGTATCCGGCGAGGGTATGGAAGGGGCAGAGAATGCCCGGACATATGGGTCACGAGAGGGTGACAATGCAGGGCCTCCGGGTGTTCAAGGTGGACACGGATAAGAACCTGATCATTATACAAGGATCGGTTCCCGGTCCCAGGGGCGGCGTGGTAATTATAAAGAGAACTTCTAAAGGGAGCAGAGAAAGTGCCGCAGCTTGATGTTTATAATCTGGATAAGGGTAAAGTGGGCAGTATAGACCTCGATCCCGCTATATTTGAAGTACCGGTCAGAAAGCACCTGCTCCATACCGTTGTCAGCTGGCAGCTTACGAAAAGACGCGCCGGGACATCTTCGACAAAGGAGAGGGGCGAAGTCAGCGGCGGCGGAAAAAAGCCGTGGAAACAGAAGCACCTCGGGCGCGCCCGTCAGGGGAGCATAAGGGCGCCTCAGTGGAGAAAGGGCGCAATAATATTCGGGCCAAAGCCCAAAGACTGGTCCTATTCGTTAAACAAGAAAAGTAAGCGGCAGGCTTTGTTAAGCTCCTTATCCTTAAAATACAGTGAAGGCAGGATGCTGGCACTCAACGAAATCAATCTCCCGGTTGTGAAAACAAAACAGGTCGCCGACTTTATAAAGAAATTCGAATTAAAATCCGCCCTCATAATAGTAGGGGGCGATAACGGGAATCTCCTTAAATCTTCAAGGAACATACCTAACGTAAAGGTGATCAAGATAGACGGGATTAATGTATACGATATCCTCAGGTTCGATACGCTCGTAATGACTGAGGAATCGCTTCTCCGCGCTCAGGAGGTCCTTAAAAATTGAAAGACCCCAGGCAAATAATAAAGCGTCCGCTCGTAACGGAAAAATCCTCGGATGCGAGAGAGAAGAATTGGTACGTTTTTTCTGTCGATAGGAAATCGAACAAGCAGGAAATCAAAGACGCTGTCGAAAAAATATTCAAGGTGAAAGTCGGCAAAGTCAGAACGCTCGTCACGACCGGCAAGAAGGTGAAGAGGGCCGGAAGGGTTGCGGGCAAGAGGCAGTCGATTAAAAAGGCTTATGTTGAACTGAAGGAAGGCACAATAGAGTTATTTGAGGGAGTTTAATAATGGGCATTAAAAAATTCCGACCCACAAGCGCGGGGACGAGATTCAGATCAGGGTCTGATTATTCCGACATTACGGCGGACAGTCCTCATAAACCCCTTACGTCGCCGTTGAAGAAAAGGGGCGGCAGGAATTTCCAGGGAAGGATTACCAGTTTTCAGAAGGGAGGGGGCAACAAGCGTCTCTACAGGGAAATTGATTTCAAACGGGACAAGTACGATATACCCGCAAAAGTTGTATCTATCGAATACGATCCCAACCGCTCGGCAAGGATAGCGCTGCTTTTTTATACTGACGGAGAAAAGAGATACATGCTGGCGCCCGAGGGCTTGAAAGTCGGGGATTCGGTAATGTCCGGGGAAAATGTCGAAGTTTCAGTCGGCAACGCGCTCCCCCTTAAAAGCATCCCTGTCGGTACGGTCGTCCACAATGTGGAGATGAAGCCGAAGGGTGGAGGCAAGCTTGCGAGGGCGGCGGGGGCTTCGGTGCAGATCGTAGCCAAGGAAGGCGCGTATGCCCAGATAAAATTGACCTCCGGCGAGATACGGTTGATAAACATCGAATGCATGGCTTCGGTGGGTAAGATCGGCAACGCCGAGCACGAGTTGATCTCGATAGGAAAAGCGGGAAGACAGAGACACATAGGCAGGCGTCCTCACGTGAGAGGGGTCGCAATGAACCCCGTCGATCATCCGCACGGCGGCGGAGAAGGAAAGGCCAGCAAGGGGAATCCTCACCCTGTATCGCCGTGGGGATGGATAACGATCGGGTACAAAACGAGAAAGAATAAGAGAACCGATAAATTCATAGTAAAACGCAGAAGAATCGGTTACGGAATGGATTAAGGAGAGGTTATGCCGAGGTCGAGTAAGAAAGGTCCCTATGTCAGTGAAAAGCTGCTGAAAAAGGCGGAAGCCGAAAAGTCTACGGGCAGCTCGCGTATTGTAAGAACGTGGTCGAGGAATTCCATGGTCACCCCGGATATGATCGGCGTCACGTTTGCGGTCCACAACGGGAGGAAGTTCATTCCCGTATATGTCACTGAGCATATGGTCGGCCATAAATTGGGCGAATTTTCTCCTACGAGAACCTTTACGGGTCATTCCGGTGATAGAAAGGCAAAAATTACTAAACCCAAATCCGAGTAAAAAGGGAATACAATGGTTTCGCAAGCCGTAAGAAAATACTACAGGTCGTCGCCTAAGAAGCTGGGCCCCGTTTTGGATTTAATAAGGGGGAACGGTGTTGAAGACGCCTTCACGATACTTTCTGCGCTCCGCAGAAGGTCGGCGCCCGATATCGCACAGCTGCTCAAATCCGCCGTAGCGAATGCTGCGGAGAGGGGTCACGGCGATACGGAAACGCTTTATATCAAGGAAGTCTACGCCTCCAAGGGGCCTACGCTTAAGAGAATCAGGGCGAGGGCCATGGGAAGGGCTGCATCGAGGAAAAAAAGAATGAGCCATATTACGATAGTACTTGAAGAGAGGGGGCTATAAATTGGGTCAGAAAGTGTGCCCGATAGGGCTTAGACTGGGAATTACTAAAACTTGGGACTCCAAGTGGTTTGCGGAGAAGAAGAAATACACGGCGCTTCTGCACGAGGATATTAAAATCAGGAATCTTATCAAAAAAGAGTTCTATCAGGCCGCGATTTCCAAGATCGAGCTCGAGCGCGCCGCTTCTGAAAGGGTGAGAATCGTGATCAATTCCGCCCGCCCCGGCATGATAATCGGACGGAAAGGGCAGGAGATCGAATCGCTCCGCCAGAGGCTGTCCAAAATGACCGGCAAGGATATTTATCTGGATATCCGCGAAGTCAAAAGACCTGAAATCGATTCCCAGCTTGTGGCGGAGAATGTTGCGCTTCAGATAGAAAGGCGTGTGGCTTACAGGCGCGCCATGAAGAGGGGCATCGCATCCGCTCTCAGGTTAGGCGCCTTAGGTATAAAAATTATGGTCTCCGGAAGGCTGGGCGGAGCGGAAATAGCGAGGCAGGAGTGGTACAGGGAGGGCAGAGTCCCCCTTGCGACACTGCGTGCCGATATAGACTACGGATTTGCCCAGGCGAAAACAACATACGGAATAATAGGCATAAAGGTTTGGATTTTTAAAGGCGAAGTCCTCGAAAGGAGACACAAACAGGCAGTTTGACGGTGATAAAAAATGTTACAGCCCGCACGTACAAAATATAGAAAGCTCCATAAGGGAAGAATAAGGGGGAAGGCGACGAAAGGAGCGGCGATGGCTTTCGGCGAATACGGACTCCAGTCCGTCGAGGGCGGAAAGCTGACATCAAGGCAGATCGAAGCCGCCCGAATCGCAATAACCCGCCATGTTAAGAGGGGAGCGAAGCTCTGGATAAGGATATTCCCCCATAAGTCGATAACCAAAAAACCTGCCGAGACAAGGATGGGTAAAGGTAAGGGGGACGTCGACAGCTACGTAGCTCCGGTGAGGAGGGGGACGATGATATATGAGATTAGCGGGCTTCCTCTGGACATTGCCAAAGAAGCTTTCAGACTCGCGTCTCATAAGCTACCCGTTAAAACGCGTCTCGTATCCCGTCACGAGGGGGAGATACTCGGATGAAGGCAAGCGAAATCAGAGAATTGACCGAGAGCGAGTTGAATAAGAAGAGGACCGAATTAACTGAGGAAATCTTCAATCTGAGGCTCCAGATAAGCACCCAGCAGACGACGAATGTAGCGAGAATGGGGAAGTTGAAAAAAGACCTCGCCCGTCTCCTGACCATAATAAGAGAGAAGGAAATTTCAACAGGGAGAAGCTAGTTTAATGCCGAGAGGGAAATATAAAACGAAAATCGGGACCGTCGTCAGCGATAAAATGGATAAGACTGTCGTCGTCGACGTGAAACAGATCAAGAAGGACCCTAGATATAAAAAGGCTGTCAAGAGCAATACTAAATTCAAAGCCCACGACGAAAATGAGCAGTGCAAGGTGGGCGATAAGGTCCTGATACTCGAAACCCGGCCCTACAGCAAGACAAAAAGATGGAGGGTCAGCAAGATTCTGGAGCACGGCGTTCAAGTGGAGATTGAAGTGGACGGAGAGAATGTAGGAGGGAAATCGGAGTGATTAGCTCGACAACATTTTTGGAGTCCGCGGATAACACCGGCGCCAAGAGACTCTACTGTATAAAGGTGCTTGGCGGCACGCGCAGGAAGTATGCGAGGCTCGGGGATATAATCGTAGTATCCATTAAAGAGGCTATTCCCAACTCAAAGGTTGAAAAGGGGACGGTACACAGGGCTGTGATTGTGCGAACCAGGAAAGAGCAGAGAAGGACCGACGGATCGTACGTCAGGTTCGATAACAATGCCGCCGTGCTTATTACGAAGGACAATGAGCCTTTGGGAACCCGCGTTTTCGGTCCCATCGCCAGAGAGCTCCGCACTAAGGGGTTTATGAAAATAATCTCTCTCGCACCGGAGGTAGTTTAAAGTGGGTGCCAAGGCAATGAAGGATTCTCAAAAAAGAAAGAAATTGAATATTAAGTCGGGCGATACTGTTTACGTTATATCGGGGAAGGAAAAAGGCAAGACGGGCAAGGTCATAAAGGTATTGCGTAAAAAGGACGGCGCACTTGTAGAGAAGCTCAACATAGTAAAGCGCCATGAACGTCAGTCTCAAAAGAACCCTACGGGCGGGATTGTCGAGAAGGAAGCCCCGATACATATCTCTAATTTGATGCTTTACGATACTTCCGAGAGAAAACCCGTGCGTGTCGGGCATAAAGTCCTCGGCAGCGGGGAAAAAGTGAGATACAGCAAAAAGAGCGGAGAGGAGATTAAGAAATAATGGCTCCCAGGCTGAAAGAAGTTTATAAAAGCAAAGTGGTTCCGTCACTGAAGGAAAAGTTTTCTTACAAGAACTCCATGGAGATTCCCAGGATCGAGAAGATCGTCATAAACATGGGGTTGGGCAGACTGAGCGACGGCGGTAAGGATAAAAAGGTGATAGACGAGTCCATAGAGGAGCTCTCGCTCATTACGGGACAAAAGCCCGTAGTCAGATTGGCGAGGAAGTCTATCGCGGGGTTCAAATTGAGAGAAGGCGTGCCTGTGGGATGCTCAGTCACGCTCCGCGGGAACAAAATGTATGAGTTCCTGGACAGACTCGTTAATCTCGCGCTCCCGAGAGTCAGGGACTTCCGCGGCGTGTCCGCAAAGGCTTTTGACGGGCGGGGGAACTACACCTTGGGTCTCAGGGAGCAGATTATTTTCCCAGAGATCGACTACAGCAAGGTTCAGCATGTCAAAGGTATGAATATCAGCATAGTCACTACTGCTGCTACCGACGAAGAGGCCAGGGGTCTCTTGAAAGAGTTCGGTATGCCGTTTATAGCAAATTAAGGGAGAGGGTTGCAATGACGCGAAAAGCACTGATGGAGAAATCGATTAAGGAGCCGAAGTTCCCGGTGAGGAGCAGGAATCGTTGTCCGTTGTGCGGCAGACCCAGAGCATTCCTGAGGAAATTCAATATGTGCAGATTGTGTTTCAGGGACCTTGCCAGCTTCGGGAAGATTCCGGGGGTAAGGAAGTCGAGCTGGTGAATCAAGCGGTGATTTCTATTAAGGGATACTAGAAAGAGGGGCGATCAAAGAAATGACAGACCCAATTGCAGATATGTTAACGAGGATTCGAAACGCCATAATAGCCGGGCATAAATCCGCGGCATTGCCTTCTTCGAAGATAAAGGTCGAATTGGCAAGAATATTAAAAGAACAGGGTTTTATGGCCGATTACAAAGTTGAAGGGGAAGGCGGAAGAAAGGTGATCAATATTACTCTCGCATACACTCCTCAAAGAGAAAGCGTTATAAAAGAGATTCAGAGAATCAGCAAGCCGAGCAGAAGGGTATATGTAAACAAGAATGAAATTCCCCGTGTAAAGGGCGGGTTAGGTATTTGTATCCTTTCGACATCCAAGGGAATCATGACAGGCTCCGAGGCGCGTCAGCAGGGTGTCGGCGGCGAGCTTATTTGTTCAATTTTGTGAGGTAGGTTTGAATGTCTAGAATTGGAAGAAAACCGATAAAAGTTCCGAGCGGCGTAAAGATACGCCTCGGGAGAAACATTGTGGAAATCGAAGGCGGGAAAGGGAAGCTTTCCTGGGATATTCCTGACGGAATTAATGCAAAAATTGAGGACGAGAAAATCCTCATCGACCGCCGGAACGACGAAAAGAGGATTAAGGCCCTTCACGGTCTGACGCGGGCCGTTATATCTAATATGGTTATGGGCGTCAGCGAAGGTTTCTCACGCACCCTCGACATAGTCGGGGTCGGCTACAAGGCGGAGGCACTCGGAAAGGGCTTGATCAAATTTAGTCTGGGGTATTCGAATCCTGTCGAATTTGCACTCCCCGACGGGATTTCTGCGGCTGTCGAGGAAAGGGGCACCAGGATCATTCTTCAGGGAATAGACAAACAGGTGGTCGGACAAACGGCGGCAAGGATGAGGGAGTTGAGACCGCCCGATTCCTATAAGGGTAAAGGGATCAGGTATTCGGGTGAGAAAATGAAACTTAAACCCGGCAAGGCGGGTGCAAAGGGATAAAATGAAAAGAATTAGCAGAAATACCAAGAGGGATATAAGGCACATCAGGGTAAGAAGGAATTTGGCCGGAACGGCTGAAAAGCCGAGACTGAATATCTTCAAATCGTCGAAGCATTTTTATGCGCAGATAATCGATGACTCGAACGCACACACTCTCGTATCCGTTTCGTCGCTTACCCCTGAACTGAGAGAGATACTCGGCAAGGAAAAGGGAAAAAAGACGGATACGGCAAAAATTATCGGCAAGTACCTCGGGGAGCTTTCGGTCTCTTTGGGAATAAAGCGGGTCTGTTTTGACCGTGGGGGCTACCCCTATCACGGAAGGATTAAGGCGTTTGCGGATGCGGCGAGAGAAGCCGGTCTCGAGTTTTGATAATACCGTTATTAATTGGTGGAGGTGTTCTTGCAGAAAGAAAAGATTGATCCGAGCGAATTCGAGCTCAAGGAAAAAGTCGTTCACATCAGGCGTGTGGCCAAGGTGACCAAGGGCGGAAAGAGGTTTCATTTCACCGCGCTTGCAGTGGTGGGTAATGCCGGTGGGGTTATCGGCGTAGGTTTGGGTAAATCGAACGAAGTGCCTGATGCGATACGCAAGGCGATAGAAAAGGCCAAGAAAGGCCTGATCAGGATCCCTATTCAGGGCACGACTATCCCTCACGAAGTGCTGGGTGAGCATGTATCGAGCAGTGTGATGTTAAAGCCGGCGTCCCCCGGAACGGGCGTTATAGCCGGAGGAGCTGTCAGGGCCGTAGTGGAGCTAGCGGGAATCCACGACATTCTTTCGAAGGTAGTGGGATCGACCAACCCTCTCAATGTAGTCAAGGCTGCTATAAACGGGCTTGCAATGCTGAGGATGCCTGAGGATGTGGCAAGGGTCAGGGGAAAGGACATAAAAGAGTTGGATCTTCCGAAATCTTTTTTAAACTGAAGCTTTCGCTTACGTAATTGTTAAACCTTGCCCCCAGCGGATTAATTGTGGGTAAGTTAGCAAAAATTTTGAATGAAGAGGGTTAGAATGCTTAATAATTTATCTCCCCAGCCGGGTTCGAAAAAAAATAAAAAGAGAGTGGGAAGGGGTACGGGGAGCACCGGAAAAACGAGCGGAAAGGGGCACAAAGGCCAGAGAGCCAGGTCGGGCGGAAAGGTTTCCGCGTGGTTCGAGGGCGGACAGACGCCTTTAAAAATGAGGTCTCCGAAACGCGGTTTCACGAGCAGGAAAACGCTCAAATACGACATAATAAACGTTAGCGACCTCAACAGGTTTGCCGAAGGGGATGTAGTGGCGCGGGATGAATTCGTCGGCGCCGGCCTTGTCAGGGGGAAGAACCCTATAAAGATACTCGGGAACGGATCTATCGACCGGGCCCTCACCGTCGAAGCGGACGCCTTCAGTAAGAGCGCGCTTCTGAAAATTGAAGGAAAGGGCGGAAAGGCAAACACTATATGAATAGAAATATAGGTGCTATTCCCAGAATACCCGAGCTTAATAAACGCCTTCTTTTCACAGCGGTAATGCTGGTAGTTTACAGGCTCGGCGTTTTTGTTCCGATACCGGGAATAGACCCTGAACAGATAGTAAAGCTCTTCGACCAGACAAAGGGTACGATCTTTGACATCTTGAATATGTTTTCGGGCGGGGCGCTTCAGCATGCATCCGTCTTCGCTTTGGGAGTAATGCCCTACATTACCTCCTCTATTATCATGTCCCTGCTCGTTAAGGCGTTCCCGACGCTTGAGGCAATGCAAAAAGAAGGGGAAGCCGGAAGGAGAAAGATAAATCAATACTCCCGTTACGGAACAGTTTTGATTTGTTTAATTCAGGGTTTTATGCTTGCGATCACGCTCGAGGGCGGGATAGGTTCCGGCGCAGCCGTCGTGAAGGACGCCGGATGGACGTTCAGGATCATGACAGTGCTCACCCTGACCGCGGGTTCTCTTTTCGTAATGTGGATCGGGGAGCAGATAACCGAACGGGGCATAGGGAACGGAATATCCCTCATTATCGCGGCGTCGATCATCGTCGGTTTGCCCAGAGGGCTGTGGGATATAATAAGGCTCATCAGCACGGGCGAATTGACCGTATTCGGAGTCGCTCTGATTTTTATGCTGCTCGTGCTTATAGTAGGGTTTATAGTATTTATGGAGAGGTCTTACCGCAAGATACCGGTACAATACCCGAGAAGGGTCGTGGGCAGAAAGGTGTTCGGGGGGCAGTCCTCGCACCTCCCGCTCAAGACGAACACCGCCGGAGTAATACCTCCGATTTTCGCATCGTCACTCCTCATATTTCCCGCTACGGTGCTCACTTTCATAAACGTTCCGTTCCTGAGGGATATGTCGGATTTGTTATTTCGAAATATAATTGTGTATGATATTATATTTGCGGCTTTAATCATATTTTTCGCGTACTTTTATACTGCAATAATATACAACCCGGACGACCTGGCGGATAATTTGAGGAAAAACGGCGGATTTATTCCGGGAATCAGGCCGGGTAAGAAGACAGCCGAATACATTGACAAAATCCTGGGAAGAATTACTTTTATAGGTGCTATATATGTGGCTTTTATTTGCGTGATACCTTCCTTCCTGCAGCGGGAGCCGTTCAATCTCCCGTTCCGCTTCGGAGGCACATCCCTCCTGATCGTCGTGGGTGTGACGCTCGATTTTGTACAGCAGATAGAGTCCTTCCTGATTACCCATAGTTATGAGGGTTTTGTCAGGAAGCGCGGAATGAAGGGTCCCAGGAGATACAACGTTTGACCTCGGAGTTAATGAATGAGATTGATTTTATTCGGTCCGCCCGGAGCAGGGAAAGGGACTCAGGCAAAGAAGATAACGGATAAATACATGACTGCGCACATTTCGACAGGTGATATGCTGAGAGCCGCTGTAAGACAAGGGACCGAGCTAGGCATATTGGCAAATTCCTACATGGAAAAGGGTGAGCTTGTGCCCGACGGTGTGGTCATCGGTATCATTAAGGACAGGATCGCGGAGAGGGACGCGCAGAACGGATTTTTGTTGGACGGCTTCCCCCGCACCGTGCCCCAGGCCGAGGCTTTGAGCGAGATGCTGAATTCCGAGGGGAAGACGGTAGATGCCGTCGTATCTATAGAAGTTGGGGATGAGGAAATAGTGAAGAGAATACTCGAACGTCAAAAAATAGAAGGAAGAAAGGATGACACGGAGGAAGTCGTCAGGAACAGACTCAAGGTCTACCGTAGTCAGACTGAACCCTTAAAGTCGTACTATGCCGATGAGGGCGTATTATTTGAAATTGAAGGTATGGGGACTATAGACGCGGTGTTCGACAGGATAGACGGGGTATTGGCGGGTTTGAATGTATGATTTATTTAAAGAACAAGGAAGAGATCGGTAAGATGCGCAATGCGGCACAGGTGGTCGTGGAGGCCCTAGGCAGGCTCAGGGAGAACGTCGTGCCCGGAGTTTCTACGTGGGACCTCGACAGGATGGCAGAGGAGCTCGCATTGAAAAAGGGCGCGAAGCCTGCGTTCAAGGGCTATTCGAATTACCCTGCATCGGTCTGTTTTGCAGTGAACGACGAGGTCGTGCACGGGATACCGTCTAAGAAAAAGATTCTGAAGGAAGGCGATATAATCGGCCTTGATTTCGGCGTCAACCTGGACGGGTATTACGGCGATTCCGCGATAACGGTGCCCGTGGGGAACGTATCCTCGCTCGCCCGGAAGCTATTGATGGTCACCGAGGAATCCCTTAAGAGGGGGATCACGGAGGCTCATCCGGGACACAGGCTCTTCGATATTTCGGGCGCTATTCAAAGTTACGTTGAGGAGGAGGGGTTTTCGATCGTGAGGTCCTTTGTCGGACACGGGATCGGAAGGAAGCTTCATGAAGACCCTCAGGTCCCGAACTTCGTTCCCGAGAACGGGAGCCACGGAAAGGGGATTAAGCTCAAGGCCGGAATGGTGATTGCAATAGAGCCGATGGTCAATGTCGGCAGGCCCGATGTCAAGATATTGAGCGACGGGTGGACGGCTGTGACGGTTGACGGCACGCTCTCGGCTCATTTCGAACATACGGTTGCAGTTACGGAAGAAGGGCCGGTAGTACTGACACAATAAAAAATATATGGCGAAAGAAGAAAGAATAGAGTTTGAGGGTACGGTAATCGAGGCACTGCCTAATGCAATGTTCAGAGTAGAAATTGAGGGCGGGCATGAAGTGCTCGCTTATGTTTCCGGTAAAATGAGGACACGTTTTATACGTATCCTGCCCGGGGATAAGGTAAAGCTTGAGCTTTCCCCTTATGATCTTACAAAGGGCAGAATAACTTATAGGCTGAAAAAATGATTTTAGCGGGGTGACTTCAAGTGAAGGTCAGAGCGTCAGTTAAAAAGATTTGCGAAAAGTGCAGAATTATTAAAAGAAAAGGCGTAGTAAGGATTATTTGCACGAATAAGAGACATAAACAAAAGCAAGGGTAGGAGGGAAGCACTATGCCCAGGATCGCAGGCGTCGATATACCGCTTAACAAGAGAATAGAGGTCGGACTGACGTATATATACGGCATCGGCAGGGTTTTATCGAAAGAAATCCTCAGGGAAGCGCAGATCGATGTGAATACACAGGCGAAGGATCTCACGGATCATGAGGTTGCGGTGATAAGGGATTTATTGGAGAACAAATACACCGTGGAAGGGGAATTGAGGAAGGAAGTCCAGTCCAATATCAAACGGTTGATCGAAATAGGCTGTTACAGGGGCGTGCGACACAGGATGGGGCTTCCCGTGCGCGGCCAGAAGACCAAATCGAACGCGCGTACACGAAAAGGACCCCGCGGGACCGCGATTGCCAAAAAGAAGAAAACAACTAAATAATATTGTCTGGAGATAACGTATGGCGGCTAAAAAGAGCGGAAAGAAGAAAGCTAGAAAGTTTGTCGAACAGGGAGTAGTTAATATTCAGGCAACGTTCAATAATACTATCATAACGATTAGCGACAACAGCGGTAATGTTATAGCATGGTCGAGCGGCGGTATGAAAGGGTTTAAGGGGACGCGGAAAGGGACGCCCTTTGCGGCTCAGATCGCGGCTGAGGACGCGGCGAAAAAAGCTGCGACCGTAGGAATGAAGAGTGTAACGGTGTATGTGAAGGGTCCGGGTCCGGGCAGGGAGCCTGCGATAAGGTCTCTTCAGGCATCCGGTCTTAAAATTACTTTCATCAGGGACGTCACACCCATACCGCACAACGGCTGCAGACCGCCGGGCAGAAGAAGGGTATAACGAGACGGATTATTTACGCGAAATTTTAGTTAAGTATTCCAAGGAGGTTAAGCAGTAAATGGGAAGATATACCGGGCCTACTGACAGACTTTCAAGAAGGGAAGGCGTGAACCTTTTCTTGAAGGGTGAACGGAGCTATAACGGCAAAACCGCAGTCGAAAAAAGACCGGACCAGGTTCCGGGCGAACACGGCAAATTCCGCGGCAAATTCTCTGAATTCGGTCTCAGGCTGAGAGAAAAGCAAAAAGTAAAGAGGATGTACGGGATCAGAGAAAAGCAGTTCAGGGGGTATTTCGAAAAGGCCTCGCGGGTGAAGGGTGTAACAGGCACCATTCTTATATCGATGCTCGAGAGGAGGCTTGATAACGTAATCTACCGTCTCTGTTTCGGCAGCTCGAGGAATGACGCGAGGCAGCTCGTGAGCCATGCGCATGTAATGGTGAACGGCGATGTGGTCAATATCCCGTCTTTCCAGGTCAAGGAAGGCGATAAGATAGAAATCAGGGAGAAAAGCAAAAAACTTAAAAGGATAAATCAGGCCCTTGAATTCAATTCGAGAAGAGGGGTCCCCGATTGGCTTGAGCTCGACGAAGAGAATTATAAAGGGTCAGTGCTCAGGGTTCCTGCGAGGGACGACGTGACATTTCCGATTGAGGAACAGCTAATTGTCGAATTTTATTCAAGAGTATAGCATTTCAGCTGTAAAAATGTGTTCAGTTCCGAAAACGGAGGGAACAAGGTGAAGGATTTTCAAAAAAATTGGCAAGATCTAATTAAACCTAAAAGGATAGAGAAGGAAGAGAAAAGCGCTTCTCCATTTTACACAAAATTCGTGTGCGAACCTCTGGAACGCGGATACGGAGTTACACTTGGAAATGCATTAAGAAGGGTGCTGCTGTCCTCAATTCAGGGGCCCGCTATTACCTCTATCAAGATAGACGGCGTTCTGCATGAGTTTTCGTCCATCCCGGGGGTAAAAGAGGACGTTACGGAGATTATTCTCAACCTAAAGGGCTTGGAGCTCAAAATGCACACCTACGAGCCTCAGACCATCCGTGTCAGCGGGCGCGGGGAATGCGATATCACGGCGGGGGATATAAGCACGGGTCATAATGTTGAAATACTGAACCTCGATCACCATATTGCGACCCTTTCCGAAGGCGCAAAGCTCGAGATGGAGATGAAGGTCGAGATGGGGAGGGGTTACGAGCCCGTAGAAAGACGCGGCGAGCTTCAGAGCACGATAGGCGTTATTCCGATAGACGCTTTGTTCTCGCCTGTCAGAAAGGTAAATTATGCTGTTACCAACTCGAGAGTCGGAAGGCGTACGGATTTCCAGAGGCTCACTCTGGAGATTTGGACGAACGGTACGATATTACCCGAGGATGCGCTGGCTTACGCTTCTAAAATAGTAAAACACCAGCTTTCGGTGTTTATCAATTTCGACGAAGCGGAGGTGGACGAAGCTCCCGAAAGCGAAGACAAGCAGGAGATAAAAGGTACAGAGGAAATTCTATTCAATACGATCGATGAAATGGACCTCTCTGCAAGGTCTCTTAACTGTTTGAGAAAGGCCGGTGTCGAGTATGCCGGTGATTTGATTCAGAAGACCGAGGAAGACCTGCTGAATTTGGAGAATTTCGGCAAGCGCTCTCTTTATGAAATCAAAGAGAGGCTGATCGAAATGGGTCTCGGACTCGGGCTCAAAATTGACCAGGAAGTCTTTAACAGTGAAAAAGCAAAGCGTAGCGAGAGGATGGTTTCTCAATAACTTTTTGAGTGGAGAATCGGAGACTGCAAGATGAGGCATAAGAGACTGGGACGTAAACTCGGAGTCACAACAAAACACAGAAAATCCATGTTCCGCAATATGGTTACGGATTTATTCCGTTTCGACAAAATAAAGACGACCGACATGAAGGCCAAGGAACTCAGGAGAATTGCGGAAAAAATGATAACTCTCGCAAAGGAAGGGACACTTCACAAAAGAAGGCAGGCCGCGGCTTACATACGCGATAAGAGTGTTCTGAAGAAGCTATTCGATGAGATTGCCGCCAAATTCAAAGACCGTCCGGGCGGTTATACGAGGATCGTCAAGCTCGGCTTCAGGAAAGGCGACAACACGCCGATCTCCGTAATAGAGCTTGTGGAAGAGGATTATAAGCCCGCAAAGAAGAAGAAAGCCAAGACGTCTGCCAAAAAACAGCCCAAGACCGGGGAGACCCCGGCTGAAGGAAAGCCAAAAGCAAAGAGCTCGAAAAAGGAGTCTGCCGAAGAGCTGGGATTGACTGAAGAAGGAAAGATAGCGGCTGAAAAAGCGGCCCCGGAGCACGTGCATGAACCGGAAGTAAAGACGGAAGAGCCGGTAACGGAAACGCCGACGGCCACCGCTCCCGAGACTGCAGAGGTGCAGCCACCGCAAGCAGAGGAGAGCACACCTGAAACGGATACTGAAACAGGTACCGGGAAGAAAAACGAAGATTAAATATATCGGTTCAATATCCCGGTGCAAGAGTCCGGTATTGGTTGGGATTTTGATAAGGGAATTGATAATTCGAGTAATCACTGAAAATTTAGATAATACTAAGGGCGGCCTCAAGGCCGCCTTTCTATTTTAAGGCGGTCCTTCCTTATGAAGCCCGTAGGAATCATTCTCGACGCGGAGAAAATATCCGATATCGTCCGGCTCGCGCGGGAAGCCGAAGACGCAGGTTTTGACTCCGTCTGGGCTACCGAGCTCTACCGCACTTCATTCCAGCAGCTGAGTGCCGCGGCCGGGGCTACCTCAACAATCAAGCTCGGATCCGCAGTCGCCCTCGCATTTGTGAGGAGCCCCCTCGTCACCTCTCTGACCGCGCTCGACGTCGATGAAATCTCCCGCGGGAGACTTATACTCGGCCTCGGCACCGGAGCAATGCGTACGAACGAATTGTGGCACGGGATCACGCACGGGAAGCCCGTGACGCGCATTAAGGAATGCATCGAGGTCATAAGGCTTATGATCGGGAACCTCCATTCCGAGACTCCCGTGGAATATCGGGGCGAATATTATAAGATAAACACAAGAGGCTACAGGAGACCGTTTAAGCCCGAGAGAGACATGATCCCCATCTATCTCGCCGGGGTGGGGAGTAAAATGTGTCAGGCTGCCGGTGAGTCGGCGGACGGGTACCTCGGGCATGTAGTCTGCTCGCTCAGGTACTTGAGGGAGGTCGTCACAAAGAGCGTGAAAGCGGGACTGGTCAAGTCCCCGCGGAAGTCAGGCGAATTCAGGACTGCCTCCATTATCACGTGCGCAATTTCCGACGACAAAAGGAGGGCGATGCATGCGGCCAGAGCCACAATAGCATTTTACGCGACCGTGCGCACATACGAGCCTCCCTTCAGGCTCCACGGATTCGAGAAAGAGGCTAAGATTATAAGAGATGCTTTTCTCAACCGGGACGTAAGCTCGATGATAAAGAGCGTGACCGACGATATGGTCTCCGCTTTCGCCGTCGTTGGGAACGCGGAGCAGTGCAGAAGGAAGATAAACGAGTACAGGGAATATATCGACATGCCCGTTTTAAGCGCCCCTCATTACTATATTGATTTCGAGGAGGTCGGCGAGTACCAGAGGGCGATACTCGAGGTCTTCGGCAGTTAGAATTCTCTGCAAAGAGCGTCAGGATATGATAATCTAACCGCTGTAAACGGGCTATGAAAATCTTGGTAACCGGACCCTCCGGGCTTATAGGCTCACGGCTCATTCCTCTTCTCGACGGAGAGGGTCATAACATAACGAGACTTACGAGGTCGAAGTCAAATTCGTCCGGGGACACGGCATACTGGAACCCCGATGAAGGGAAAATAGACGTCGATAAGCTCGAGGGTCATGAAGCGGTAGTTCATCTTGCGGGGGAAAGTATTGCGGGAAGATGGACGCGGGAGAAAAAGGTCAAAATAGCAGACAGCCGCGTTAAAGGCACGAGGCTCCTCTCCGAAACCCTGGCTCGTTTGAGGTCAAAGCCCGGTGTTATAGTCTCCGCTTCCGGTGTCGGATATTACGGGAATAGAGGGGACGAGATTTTAACGGAGGAGAGCACGCCGGGAGAGGGTTTTCTGGCTGGGCTCAGCGTGAAATGGGAGAATGCCCTGAGACCGGCAATAGAAGCCGGCATCAGAGTGGTGAACATGCGGCTGGGTATAGTGTTGTCGCGCCAGGGCGGGGCGCTCGAGAAAATGCTCCTGCCGTTTAAGCTCGGGATCGGAGGCAGGGTAGGCAGCGGTCGGCAGTATTGGAGCTGGATTGCGATTGACGATGTGCTGGGGGCGATTATTCATTCCATTGCTACGGACAGCATCAGCGGTCCCGTCAATTTCGTCGCGCCCAATCCGGTAACAAATATTGAGTTTACAAGAACACTCGGAGACGTCCTCGGACGTCCGGCCCTTTTGCCCCTGCCGGCATTTGCGCTTCGCGGCTTGCTCGGCGAAATGGCCGACGAAACTATGCTGACCAGCACACGGGCCGAGCCTGTGAAACTCCTGAGCTCGGGCTATAAGTTTCGGTATCCCGACCTGAAAAATGCATTGGAGCATGTATTATCTTAAATCCATAATCTAGCGAGTCCGACATTGGAGAATTCTGAGTCGAAACAATTCGGTATCTTTCAGCTCCTTGAAGAAGACCTCGATCCCGATCCATTCAAGCAGTTTCAGCTCTGGTATGACACTGCATTGAACGCGGGTCTCGTACATCCGGACGCTTTTGCGCTCGCCACCGTATCCCCCGAAGGAAAGCCGTCCGCAAGGATGCTTCTTCTGAAGGGGTTCGATGAGAACGGGTTCGTTTTCTATACGAACTCCGAAAGCAGGAAAGGGGGCGAGCTCTCCGGAAACCCCGATGCTGCAATCTGTTTCTGGTGGGATAAGCTCGAGCGCCAGGTGCGTATCGAGGGAAAAGTGTATGTAGTGCCCGAGGCGGAAGCGGATTTATACTTTGCGACCAGGCCCAGGGGCAGCCAGATAGGCGCGTGGGCGTCTCAGCAGAGCCGGGTCATACGCAGCAGGGAATACCTCGATGAGCAGTATCATAAGATTGATCTCGAGTATGCCGACATGGATATCCCGAGACCCTTATACTGGAACGGATACAGGCTTATCCCCTCATCTATCGAATTCTGGCAGGGGAGGCCTAACAGGCTCCACGACCGCCTTCGGTACAGGAAGATTAAAGGCGGCGGATGGCGGATAGAACGGCTGGCGCCATGAGAGATTATCGGCGAATATCCTCTCCTCCCCAGGTATTACCCGAACCCGCTATTTAACTCCCAGATAAATAATAGCTATTCCCATCATGAGCTCGATCGATTTTTCCGGCCTCAATCCGGCCTCCTCCATAAGCTTGATAAAGCCTTCCCGCTGAGGGAATGCAGAAGTGGAATCGGAGAGATACCTATATTCGCTCCCGGTGCCGAAAAGCGATCCGATAAAGGGAAGAAAATTCCTGAAATAGAATAAATAAAAGAGCGAAAATAATTTATTCCGGGGTATGGCGAACTCTAGGATACCGACTTTTCCCCCGGGCTTTAATACCCTTTTCATCTCGAAAAGCGATTGTAGAGGGTCTTCCGTGTTCCTTATGCCGAAAGCGATAGTCGCTGCGTCAAACGAGTCGTCCCTGAAAGGTAGATGCTCCGCGCTGCATTGAGAAAGAGCGATCCTTCTGAAATTCCCCGACGAGTCTATTTTTCTTTTGGCCAGTTTCAGCATCTGGGCGCTCGGGTCGGCCCCTATCACTCTGCACTCTTTGAGATTCCTTACCGTCTCTATCGCCACCTCCCCCGTCCCTGTCGCTATATCCAGCACCAGTAGGGACCCCTTTATCTCATCCGTCAGGCGTTTTCTCCAGCGGCTGTCCATGCCCAGGCTGAAAAACGTGTTGAGCGCATCGTAGTGCTTTGCAACTTTATTGAAAAGTCCGATTGTATCCGGCATTTATTTGTCAGGATCTGCTAATTAAGGATTATGTGCGGCAAATTGTGCGCCTGAGAACTTGTAAAGATTAACCGGTAAAGCCTCTATAATCTCTTTCATATGGTCGGATTTATTGAGCACGTAAAAATGAATGCCGGGTACGCCGCTGGCGAGGAGCTCTTTGGATTGCTCTATGCACTGGGCTATGCCGATCGCTCGCGCTTTCTCGTCGTTATCCCCACACGCGTCCAGTCTCTCCTTGAGGCCTGAAGGGATCGAAGCTCCGCACATCGATGTGATCCTCTCTATCTGCTTAGCTGAGAGAATGGGCATCAGTCCGGGAATTATAGGGGTTTCGATGCCGTGCGACCTTGCCTTCTCTACGAATGAGAAATAATGGCTGTTGTCAAAAAAGAGCTGTGTAATCACGAGGTCCGCTCCCGCATCGATCTTACGCTTGAGGTTTATGAGGTCGGTTTCCATATCGGGCGCTTCGATATGCTTTTCAGGGTATCCGCCCACGGCTATACAGAAGTACCTGCGGTTGAGCGTCTTTATTTCGAATTCCCTTATGTGCCGGACGAGCTCGGCCCCGTATTTATATCCGTCCTCCGGTGCGGAATAATCTTTTGTGCCTGAAGGTGGGTCCCCGCGGATAGCCACAATATTCTCTATCCCGGCGTCATAAATGCGATTCAGCATGCTGTCGAGATCTTTCCTCGACGCCCCTACGCAGGTCAGATGACATGCGGTTTCTACGTCGAAACGGTTTTTGATTAAGGATGCGATCTCGAGAGTCCTTTCCCTAGTCGTGCCCATTGCGCCGTATGTCACGGTAATGAAGTGGGGACCGAGCGCGACAAGTTCCCTGAGTACTGTCTCCAGATTCGCCATTCCTCTCTCTGTTTTAGGAGGAAAGATTTCAAAAGAGATTACGGGCTTTTTAGCGTCATATCTATAGTAATCTGACAACACCATATTTGACCTTTAACCTTAACCAATAAATTCTTTCACCTCTATACCGGTTTGTCAAATGGATGCTTTTACGGTTCTAAATGCCTGTTGCAAATTTGACTTCACTTTTCTATTTACTATATTGATGTGTGTGGGGTGACAGATTCATGCGGTCTGATTTCCTGGCTGTATTCTCTTTTTTCCTTTTGATGTTCATCACGAGCTGTCAGGGCGGAGGAGGACAATCTGTTAATGCTGCAAGGTCGTCTTCCACTTTCGTGGGTCTTGCCTGTTCCGACTTTTCACTGCCAAGTCGTACTTCGGCAAATGCATCTCAATTAAGTGCGGCTGACAAAATAAAAAACAACTGCAAGATAGTGCTTACCTCGTGGCATGCCTTGCCTTCTCAAACCTGGTGCCCGTATTTAAGGGACAAATCAAAAGTCGAATATTGCGGTCCCTATGATAACTGGGGATTTATGAACTCTACTGATGATCCGAACGCATTTAATTTGGGAGGAGATATTTATAATGATTACATTATACCGAACCATCCCGAGTGGATATTGACGGATATTAACGGCGAGACCGTCACTCATGCTACTGTTCCCGGAAGAACATGCCGTAGATCACGGGAATATGGACTTCGTCGATTTTTATTTTGATTATTTTATTGAAATACCATCATCGATCGGCAATGGGAGATGGGAAGGGACTTATAAAGAAAAATCCTGGAACATGAGGTTCCTGGACAATTACCTTGTGTATGCGCCGTGGGCGTGGAGCTCGCTGCCTGTAAATCCCGCTACCGGAAAAACCTTTACGCGTGAAGAAAGAGAGCAGGACGTCTTGAACGCTACCAAAAAGCTGAGACAGAGAGCGGACGATGAAGCGGGCGGATTAAAATACTTTGCAAATATATGGAGTGATGTAGAGGCTGAGTATTTTAACAGGGATATATATCCCGAACTAATGCAGTATCTCGATTATGTGCTGTTTGAGACTTGGACCAGCAACCCTGAGGGCGTGCCCGAGTCCGAAGATATCTGGTTGAGGAGAGTGCTGGCCGCTCAGGACATGATACAAAACAGAAGGGCGGAACCGGTCGTTCAAACCGGATATGGTGATTTCTGGTACGCACTTTCCACGTTGCTTCTTGTCACTGAAAACGGAAGAGGCATGGCCTGGACAAAGACTATGTTGTCAGACAGTGTGCTGCAAAAATTAAAGGACTTCGATTTGGGCGAACCATTGGGCGTATTTGCCCTCATCGACAATGCCTATCAGAGGGAGTGGCAGAAGGGCAAGGTGATCGTTAATCCGGCTGATTCAGGAACTGTCACAATCTCTCTGGGCCAAAATTATGAAGATGTCGAGACCGGCAATACCGTCAGCAGCGTTACGCTGCCAGCCAAAGAAAGGCAAGATTCTGGTAATACGCTGATTATGTATTTGTATGCCTTATTAGCCGTTTCATATGAATGGTTTCCCGACAGCTCAATCATAAGCTTTAATATACCGTACCCGACTTTTTGGTGACCTTTCCCGTATAAGCACGGGAAGTTTCGTAATTGAGTACCGGACTTATATCCATCTAATTAAAGTACGCCGGAAGAGCCCTCAGCCCGTAATAGAACCACAGACAATTAATTCTTCCAGAAAGATGGAATCAAAATCTAATGCTTTATTCCATATAGCTCGATTAGCCGCTTTTATTTGACTTCGATTTTTTATTTACTATATTTGGATGTGAATTTTGGTTTCAAAATTATTTGATATGAGGCGGAGATGTATTTCATAAGAGAGAAAGCATCTAAAAGCAGGACTAATATAGTTTTATTGTTCGCTATATTGATTTTATCCCTCGGCTGCCAGCAGGTAAAAGATATTCCCGATGAAATTCCCGGCCAGCTTCCGAACCCGGTGAAGGATTTTACGGAAAAGGATAATTATATAATCGGGCTCAACTGGTACCGGCAGCAGAATTATCAGATCGCAGCCAAATTCTGGGAACCCCTTGCCGAAGAGGGGGACTGCGATGCCCGGTACGCATTGGGCTTATTGTATTTCGACGGCCTCGGTGTGGGTCAAAGCTATGAGAATGCAATCCGGCTCTGGAGCGAGTCCGCTGACCAGGGCCAGGCGCAGGCGCAGATAAGCCTCGGTGTCGTATATTCGCGCACGAGCCTTCCTTATACGTCTCTCGATTGTAAAAAGGGTTGCGGTCAGGACAAAGACCTTTTAAAAGCCTATATATGGTTCGGCGTAGCTCATGAGATCGGTTCGCCTCATGAAAAAAAAGTTGCTGAAGAGTCTCTTAATCGTATAGTCCCTGAAATGACGCCCGAGCAGATTCGGGAAGGGGACTCATTAGTTGAAGCATGGAAACCCAGTCCATCCCTGTGTGAAACCCGGGGATTCTACATAGTAGCTCCTTAGTTGGAAACTCTGCCTTAAAAAGCAATAGACCTGCCGTTCCAAGAGTTAATAATTAATAAATCTTGCTCGAATTTACAAATCCTGTCTTGACACACAATTAACATCTGGTATTATGATATTGAATATGATTATCAATATGAACGTAAGCACCTGATTTCAGGCTAATATAAACGAAACGGATTTAGTCATTTCATATTTTATCGCAATATGTGAGGAGGCTAGTGATGGGTTTCTTATGTGATTCCGATAAACCGCTTGTTCTTTCTTCATCGAATATCGGCTGTATCGCGAAATGCGGATGCTGTAATTATTATCACCTTTGCATCGGGAATATTACGCTTAGGCTCGAACATAAGTACCTGTTGACGCTTACGCAGATGATCATCGAAGCGCTCGAAGTCAACTCGGTGGCCGAGCGGGGATTTGGCGGTCATATACGGGACCAGGCATGAGGTCGATTAAATGATATAAATTTGCTTTACACTCCCGGGAGAAGGGCGGCCCTCGAATTATTAGTCCTATTACCTTAGCTAGCCGCCCTTCTTCTTATACATACATTCACGGTAATGACGGCGGAAGACTCAGATAACCTTAATAATTGCGATCATCGGGGACACAAATTGCAATCAGTTTTGAAAAGCCATGTGAAAATAGTTGTATCGTCTCTTTGGGTTACGTCCCGGGTTCCACCGCGTCCTGCCTCTCGGAAGTATTTTACATAGGATATAGTTAATAATGAAAATGAATTTCATTGTCTTGACAAAATCGGTGCCTGATGTATGTTGATTTTGAAAACGATATTCAATGCTAAGCAAGGAGGTCATGGAAGGATGGGAACACTTTTCTTTTTTACAACACGGTGTACGAGATTTCTATCTCTGGTTCCACTTATATTGATCGCGTTTTCGTTCATGTCGCATTATGCATTCTCGGGCGAAATGACGGAGGGTCAGCAGCAGCTCGCTCAGGAGCTCGACACCTACCAGAAAGTCAGAGCTCAGAGCCTCCAAAACAATAGCAGTGACAAGGTAGTGGCTCAAAATGGAAATAAAGTAGTTGCTCAGCAGGAGAGCAGCGCTCCGAATCAGTCCCAGGATCAGAAAATACAGGAGCTTGAAAATAAGCTCAACAGCGTGAGCCAGGAGCTGCAGCAGCTAAAATCTCAGGGAATACCGGACGAGAGATTAAAGTCCATCGAAGAAAAATTGAGCGTGCTTGCGGAGGAAATCGACAATATCAAGCAGGCGTCTGTAAGTCCCGAGCCCACTTACGAGCAGGTGTTCGGAGGAGGTCCTGCGGCCTCGAAGGTTTATCTCTCCAACAAAGGGTTGTCCATCGGAGGATACGGAGAACTGTTAGTGGGTCAGGTAGTTGATAAAGCTAATAATACTGTCGATACGCAGAGGGTGGTGCTCTATTTCGGATATAAATTTACGGACAGGATAATTTTCAACTCGGAAGTCGAGTTCGAGCACGCTTCTACTGAGGAAAACGTCGACGGTGCGGAAGGCTCAGTTTCGGTCGAGTTCGCGCTTCTCGATTTCCTGCTCGTACCTGAAATCAATCTCCGCGGCGGACTCTTGCTTGCGCCGTTCGGAATAATAAACGAGGTCCATGAGCCGACGACGTTCTACGGTGTTTTCAGACCGAGGACCGAGCTCTTCGTTATCCCGACAACGTGGAGGGAAAACGGTCTCGGGATTTTCGGAGATATTGATTTGAGCAAGGCGGGCACGCTTAATTATAAGGCGTACGTAATGAACAGTTTCGATGCCAGGGGGTTTACGGCTTCGAGCAACAGGGGCATAAGGTTCAACGGCACAGAGGCGTTATTCAACGATGTGGCGCTAGTGAGCAGAGCCGAATATAACCCTCTGCCCTACATCACTATTGCCGGTTCCTTATTCCTCGGCAATACCGGGCAGAATGCGACTATAGATAATCCTACATCGCAGTTCAACGGACAGAAGGTCAAGGGATTCTTTCAGATGTACGAAGGGGATATTCAGTTCCAGTACCGTGGGTTTGAGGGTAGAGGGCTCGTCGTATTCACCAGGCTCGGCGACGCCGCGCGCATAAACGCGCTCAACGGATTAGTCGGGAACGAGTCTGTGGGCAATAAGCAGTGGGGATACTACCTCGAAGGGGGATACAATCTCCTTTCACTCGCAAACTTCTCGAGTCAATATTTTCAGTACCTGGCTCCGTTCGTGAGGTGGGACTCATTCGACACGCAGGCTCATGTGCCTTCAGGATTCGAGCGTGACCCCGCAAACAACCAGAAAGACCTGACTATAGGAATTAACTATAAGCCTATACCTCAGGTGGTGGTGAAGGCCGAGTATCAGTGGCTCGATACCGAAGCGGATCAGGCTGTAAATCAATTTAATTTCGGCCTTGGATATGTATTTTAAATCTGGTTTAATATACCTTTCCGAGAGGGCGCAGTCCGAGATCTTCTGCGCCCTCTTTGTTTTATTGTAAGCCCTGAAATATGAAAAGACTTTTGGCTGCACTTCCATTATTGGTTCTAGCGTGTCTCTATCTCTCTAATTCTCCCTCGGAGTCGAAGGTTTTTATGAACAGAGAGGAGGCACTTAAGACTGCGTTCCCTGATGCGGATAAGATAGAAAAGCTGGAACTCTTTCTGAATGACGAACAGGTAAAGGAGGTAGAATCGCTTTCGAAGTCCAAGCTCGAATCAAAGCTCTATATCGTTTATGAGGGTAGAGAAGGCAGGAGAAACTCTCGGATATGCTATAATTGACACCCATTCGCTCAGGACTATGACCGAGACTGTTATGTTTGTTATGAATGCGGACGGCACGCTGAGGCAGGCCGAGATCCTCGCTTTTTTCGAGCCCCCCGAGTATATGGCCGGGAATAATTGGATTGCGCTATTCTACGGGAAGAGCGCTCAGGATTCGCTCAGGCTCGGAAAGGATATCCCCCTTATTACGGGGGCAACAATCACGTCCAATTCCCTGGCGCAGGCGGTCAGAAGGGCGTTGGCTGTATTTCGGGTCGGGGTGCTGGACGCTAAGAAAGATAAAGGGGTGACAGAATAAATTGCGGTTCTTTATTTCCCCCGACATAAGAAAAAATTCACTCCTGAGACTTATTATAGTCTTCACTGTGGTGTTCTTTGTACTGTTATGGTTAACCAACCTCCTCCTGTATCTGCAAGTCGGCTTCAGTTATGATTCGGTAGTCGAGTATTACAGGGGTTCTGAAGCTAACTTCAGGCCTCCTAAAAGCTATCTCGGCATGCTCGAAGAAGCCCATTTCCACTTCTTTTCTATGGCGATAATACTAGTGACCCTCAATCATTTGATACTGTTTACGGCTTTGGGGAATTTATGGAAGCTGCTGCTCATCTTATCTTCATTTTTATCCGCCCTGGGCGATATTGCCGGAGGATGGCTTATAAGATACGTGAGCCCCGATTTCGCCTATCTAAAGATAGCCTCCGTTACGGTCCTTCAGATTTCACTCGCCGCACTCATGATTATTACTATCTGGTTCTTATATAGTGCGCGGAAGGGTTCGTATGAGTAACTCCTTGTACACATCCCGCATAAACTCTTTTGCTGACTTATCTCTTCGAGTATAAAAATAATTAACGATATACATTCGAAATATACAAGAATTAGGCGCATGAATCTTTATTCTGACTAATCTTGTCATGCAATGCAAAAGAATGACAAAATGTGACAGAAATAGCCTTCCAATATCATTTTTTATGACATTTTTAAGCATCCCAATGTCTAAGTGATATAAGTTAGTTGTCTGCCAATATCTAAGGCGAAAACTTAAGTTTCTATGAAGTGGTATAAATATTGCAATATAATGACAACATGTAGAAACAGTTAAAAAAGGCGTGTCCTAAACGATAAAGGCAAACCATCCGAAAGGGTGGGACGCAAAGCCTTCGACCTAAGTGCTCAAATGAGCATACGGTGGCCGGGTTACCGAAATAGGAAGATAAATTTTAAGTATCATTATCTTTCCTAGATTTTTCTAACCTGCCTGCTTCTCAAGCAGGGTCGAATGTAATGCTTCCCTTACAAGGGTGGTTAGCCGACGAAAGGAGGCATTCACATGAGACGTTCGATCGATTCAATTAAATTTTATATATTTCTTCTAGCGGCGGTACTGTCCTTATATGGCCCATTAAATTCGCAAGCATTTTTTTCAATTCCTGTTTCCCAGCCGCCAACTTCAACGGGAAGCCCTACAAGCTCTACCGGCAGTGGCGATAAGTATGTTTCAACTCAGGACACCTATGTAGACCAGCAAAAAGCAAACAACAGTTTCGGCACCAATTCTACTCTCCAGCTTAAAGCCAAGAGTCTTCAGACGAAACAAGGCCTTGTTAAGTTTGATCTATCTCAAATACCGCAAAATACCACAATTTCGAAAGCGACATTGTCGATATATGTTGCTCAGAAAAGCAGTTCGAAGAATACAGTCGCTGTTTATGCGGCAGAAGGTCAATGGAGTAAAATGACGACCTGGAGTAAAAAACCTCCGATTGCGACCACCAGCGAAAGAAGTGTATCCGTTTCAAAAGCCGGGAAATACTATGTGTTGGATATAACCGGTTTGGTTCAGGATTGGGTCAGCGGAACTGAAGAAAATAACGGGATATATCTTGTCGCGAGCAGCGGTGAGGTTTATATCAACAGCGGAGATAACAAAAAAAACAAGCCCGTATTAAATGTTGAGAAAAAAGGCGGCGGCTCCACTCCTGCACCCACACCAACACCGACCCCCGTGCCGACACCGTACCGACTCCGAGACCTACGCAAACCCCCGCGCCGACACCCACACCCCCACCCGTTGGTTCGCCTGCCCCAACCCCAACTCCTCCTCCCGTATCGGGTGCCGATTCTCCGAGCGTAGAACTGGCCTGTTCCACTTATTCGCTGCCGAACCGGACCAACGCTAATTCGGATCAATTCAAAACGGCCGATAAGATAAAGAACAATTGCAAGATAGTTCTGACCTGGTGGAGCGCTGTACCGTCGCAAACCTGGTGCCCTTATATAAGGGATAATTCACAAGTTAAATTTTGCGGTCCTTACGATAATTGGGGATTTATGAACTCTACCAACAATAAGGACGCCTGGAATTTAGGTGGAGACTTATTTAACGACTATATAATGAAAAACAACCCGGAATGGGTACTTAAAGATACAAACGGAGCCGGGGATTTCATCCCTGGATTCCGGCTGAGGAGGCACTCGATCATGGGAATCCGAATTTCGTCGAGTTTTATTTTGATTACTTCATTAAAGTTCCGTCGTCGGTAGCAGGCGGAAGGTGGCAGGGAACGTATACCGATAGGGCATGGAACATGAGAGAGCTGGATAATTACCTGGTTTTCGCACCCTGGGCATGGAGCGCGATGCCGGTAAACCCGGTTACAAAGAAGCCTTTCACGCAAGCGGAAAGGGAGCAGGATGTTCTAGATGCTACTAAAAGGCTGAGAGAGAGAGCGGATAACGAGGCGGGCGGTCTAAAATACTTTGCTAATGTATGGAGCGATGTCGATTCTGAATATTTTAACAGAGACATATATCCGGAGCTCATGCAGTATCTGGATTATGCCTATTTTGAGACATGGACGAGCAACCCGGACGGACAACCTGAATCTGAAACTATTTGGTTGAGAAGAGTGATGGCCGCTCAGGACATGATCCAAAATAGAAGGGCGGAACCGGTTGTTCAAACCGGATTCGGTGATTTCTGGTACGCTCTTTCCACGCTGCTTCTTGTCAGAGAAAACGGAAGAGGCATGGCCTATGCGCAAAATTTCCTTCCGGACGACCTGCTTCAGAAGGTTAAGGGCATCCAACTGGGTAAGCCCCTGAAGATTTTTGCCTATCTGAATAATGCGTATCAAAGGGACTGGCAGTACGGCAAGGTTATAGTCAATCCCAGCGATACGAAAACTGTCACGATTTCACTCGGAGGTAATTATAGGGATGTTGAAACGGGAAGTATCGTGAGCAGCGTCACTTTGCAGCCGAAGAAGGGTAAGATCTTTGTAACACCTTAACTTTCTTCATGTACGCATAATGCTTTAATCCACAAGTCTGATTGAATGTCGAGCGGGTTGTCAAGACGAGAATTCGTATTTACAACCCGCTTCCGTTTTCAGGATATGAATTATTTCTTAGCCGGCAGAACGAATGCGACGGCCCTTACGATACCTGACAAAAAAAGCAGTAGTGAAAGCGGGAGAAAATAGACATACGATCCCGCATTATGACAGCGCTGAAAGGCGAGTAGCGCCGCCATTAAAACCATGCAAATCAGTGAAACCGCCGACAGCTTTATGCTGAAAAATATCCCCAGTATGAATGTGATAATGAAAAGCAGATAAACGCTTATAAAAAAGGCTATTCTCCAGTTCTTCTTGAAGCCGCTTTTCTTCAGTAGCTGAAGGATAACACGCCCCCCGGCTAGCTGCCTTTTAGCGAAGCCTGTAAGGGACTTCTCATAATCGAGATGTGTGGACTCGAGGCCTGGGTCGAGTATGATTCTGTATCCGCCTATCGTCGCTCTGAGACCTATGTCCACGTCCTCCGCATACCTTATCGACTCGTCAAACCCGCCTATCTTCATGAATGCCTCTTTATCAAAGATAATGTTAGCGGAAGCGAGCCAGTCGACATAGGTTATGTTTTTCCCGGCATATTTGCTCTTTATATGAAAAAACCAAACTTTCTCGATCCAGTCCGCATCGTCTGCGATCCCAGGGAAGTTTCCGACAGCGGCTACCTGATGATCACCAAAATGTACAACAGCGTTCTTCAGCCATTGGGGGCCGAGGATTATGTCCGCATCGATAAACGCGACAAGGTTTCCCGCCGCGTTTATTGCTCCGATATTCCGCGCCGCAGACTGAATGATCTTATCGTTACTAATGACCTTGGCCCCGAGACTTTGCGCGATCTCACAGGTCCTGTCTTCTGAATGCCCGTCGGCGACGATTATCTCGTACCTGTCCTTCGGATAGTCAAGCGCTAAAATACTCTCGAGGCATCTCTCTATGTTGGATTCCTCATTTTTAGTAGGGATAATGAATGATACAAAAGGGAGTAGCATTTCGCTCATTTTGCAGTCACGCCGGATAAGAGCCGGGTATAGGTTTCGTTGTACATCTCGGTCATATGCTCCGAGCTATAGCGCGTTTTTATTTCCTCGATCGAATTCCGTGAAATCTTTTCCGCAAGCTCCCGGTTTTCCAGCAATTCATGTATCGATGAAACGATAGCATCGGGGTCGCAGGGTTTTATCAAAAGCCCGCTCTCTCTGTCCTCAATAACTTCACTTATACCGCCGACGGCGCTTCCGACTACCGGAACGCCCAGGGCCATGGATTCGAGCATTATCATCGGAGTGCCCTCGAAAAGAGACGGGAGTAGAAGAATATCGATGTCCCGAAGGAGCTCCGTAGCATCTTTTCTCCATCCCAGCGTCAAAACACGTTCCTCAAGATTGTTTGAGGAAATGAAGGATTCGGTATCCTCTCTCAACTCGCCGTCGCCGATCAATACGAAATATATGTCTTTAGTTTCTGCAGAGACTATACGAGCTGCTTCGAGCAGATAGCTTATGCCTTTCTGAGGCGTAAGACGGCCAATGAACCCTATGAGCTTGGAATCTGGACCGAGCTTGAGTTCGCTCCGCAGTCTGTCTCCGGCTTCCCGGCCGTTTATCGGTATGTCCACTCCGTTGTGGATTACCTCGATTTTATCGGCCGGTATATGCCTTTCCACCAGACTTTCTTTTGTGAAATCGGAGACGGCTATAATCCAGTCGAAGAATTTAAGGGAAGTGTCTCCTAGATAATCATAAATCTGTATCCTCGACGATGAGTCTGTCGATATATGTTTGGTCGATACTATGATGAACGAATTAGAGATTCTTTTTAAAATGGCTGAAAATATATATCCCTTATATCCGTGCGAGTGTAGTATTTGAGGGGGTGAGTCAAGGCAGATTCGTCTTAAAGCCAAGAAAGCACCTATATCCAATTTGCCTGTTGAGGGGATTACATATACCGGTATTCCATGTTCGTGTAACGACTCCAGGAACGAGTTCCGTCCGGAACGTTTAAAGTAAACTACCTTTGTATCGAACCCACGCTTTATCTGCTCAATGGCCAGATTAAATATAACCCTCTCGGCTCCGTATATTTCGCCCCCGCCGGTATACACATGCAATATTTTCATATCGTTCTGTCTAAGATCAATCGTTTCCGGATAAAAGATACCGGCGGTAAGAGTCGATTTTCCCTTTTATGCCGTAGAGGTAATCCGTCTTAAAGGAGACCGCGGCTGCCGCGATAAGGAGAAGAGCTTCCAGTGCCTCCCTCAGGAAAAAACAAAAGGTAAATTTGAAATTCTTTTTCCAGAAGTAAATATGGTTGTAGCTCTTATAATAGTTGGAGAATTTGTCTCTCCTCGTAGTACCCAGCATGTGGTCGGCTTTGGCTCCCGGGTCGTAGATCAGCTTTGCTCTCTCTTTTACCCTGTGAGAAAAATCAGTCTCTTCCCTGTAACAGTTACCCTTGTAGTTTTCATCGAATTTGAGATCCCTGACGGATCCGGCCTTATAGGCCATTGTAACCCCCGGCAGGTGATCCACCTCGGTCCTGGACGGCCCGTCGAAAGCCGTTGATACGAACCCGCAGTCCGTAATTGTTCCTGTCTTGGCGCTGCCGAATAAATATTGTATCAGACCTAACCCGAATACTTCAGCCTTTCTCATGGGTCCTTCATCTCTGTGGTTTATTACCTTCCCCGTAAATCCCCCGATACCGTCCGTTTCCAGGTTCTGGACAGCCACCTGTATCCAGTTCTTATCGAGTATGCAGTCGTCGTCCAGGAATAAAATGATATCCTCATCCTCGAGCTCGCTCTTGGCTCGGGAAAGCGCGTAATTTCTGGCATCGACCATGCTGTTTTTTGTCTTATTCAGCACCTCTTCTCTCGTATAGTTCTCAAGGTATGCTAATTCGACCCTTTTAAACTGAGCCAGAAATTTTTCCCAATCCCCGCCTATATTGCCCTTGGGGGTGATTAACAATATTTTATAAGGCTCGACCGATTGATTCTCCAGGCTCTCAAGCACATTTTTAAGCGCGTTTCTGGTAAATAATGTAGGAATAGCGACGAGTACGCTCATATATAATGTTGTACTAATAAACTCATTTCATCCTGCCCATCACGTTTTTCAGATCACGGCTGCTTTCGGTTTTCTCCCACGTGACTTTATATTTGCCGGTGATGAACTCGATCCAAGCCAGTACGTATGAATACTGCAGTACTAGAAAGTAATAGAGATTCCGTATTAGACTTTTCTTAAAAACAAGACTGGTTATGAGGCTCGCTACAACAACTACAGCAGCCGTTATTCCGAGCGCCTCGTATTTGTAACGGTAGCCGGATGCGAAGAATAGATAGCAAAGGGGTATCAGCAATATCAGCGTCAGTATAGGTGTAAAAAGACGCAGGGTACGGTGAAAGAAGAACAAGACGTTGAATGCGAGTAATTTCGGCTTTGCTATCATATCCATGTGTTTAAACACTACTTGTAAAGCTCCAATCGCTCTTCTCTTTTTCTGTTTTATTAAATCCTCCGTGTTTTCGACGCTGGGCTCGTAAACTCTGGCGCTCGGCACATAAATCACCTTATACCCCATTTTTATTATTTGTATGGTCAGGTCGAGGTCTTCCGACAAAGCTTTTTCATCCAGAACGAGCCCCAGACCCTTTCTAAAAGCATTGAACTCTCCGCTGAAATTAGTCAGCGAGTATATACGGCTTTCCGTCTGCCTTATGTAATCCTCTATGGACCAATATAACTCCTCGCCTTTCCCGACCGTGTTATTTCCCAAAGTTATAAATCTGCCTCCGGCTCCCCCTACCTCCGCGTTCCCGAATGGTTTTACTATTTCTTCGATGCCGTTTTTTTCGAATAGAGCATTCGCATCACTCACTATTATTATTTCACCCTTTGCGTGCTGAATGGCGAAATTGACGGCATTGGCTTTCCCTTTCCTTTCGTCCTGTTTGAGTACATGGAAATCGAGGCTCGATGATTTTGCCAATTCCCTGGCCAGCTCTGTAGTTTTATCCTTTGAGCCGCTGTCGATGACTATGATTTGAAGCAAGTCTATGGGATACGACAGGGCCTCCAGATTCTTGAACCTCTCCGCTATTACTTTTTCCTCGTTATATGTCGGAATTATTATAGTTACATAAGGGGTCTCTCCGGACCTTTCTTGATTAACACCCGTCAGTACGTATCCGAGTGCCAGCATAACCGCCGGATAGATAACATACGGCGCTATTATAAGGAAGATGAAAATCGCGATTATATATATTGTCATATGTTTTTTCCCCGATGTGTACTTATCAGTCTGGCCGGATAATTTGAATTCTCATCGGATAATGTGTTTGCTTTAGACCGATATTCACACTCTTGAGCGAGGAATGCCGCTGCTATGTCTTCCCGACCGTCTAGTAGTATGTTACTCCTAATGTCTTGTAGTTGCGATTAGTGACTTTATTCGTAGTCTGAGTCCCACTATAAATCCTGCTTAAATTAAGAACTACTGATGTAAGAGCGATCGACATCCAAAGCACCTTATTTAAGTCCAGCGTAAGGAACATACTGGCGAAAAGATAACCCAGGAATCCTATCTCAAGCGCAACTGCATAAGAATGGACAAACGGATTGTTGTTATTGAACTTCTGAGCGCTTCTCAGGTCTTTCCATGAAAGAAATAATATGGCTACGAAAGGTATGAATCCTATTACACCCATTCCTACCAATACCTCTAAATAAGTATTATGTGTTACCTGCCCGTAAGGGTTGCTAAACACGAACTCCCTAAATCCGACTCCGAAAACAGGGTGCTGCATAAAGAGTTTCGGGGCTAATTGGAAGTAGTAGAAATATCTCTGCTTCAGCGAGCCTTCCGTTTGTGCCGATTCACTGCTTGACAATACACTCAGCGTTTCCATTCTGGCAAGGAACTGATCGGCAAAGGCGTAATAAAAAATTATAAAAGCTACGATGATACAGGGAACGGATATTGCAAGAATCTTAGTCCTGTTTTTCCCACTTACTATTTTAAACATTGCTAGTACAAGCATGAGGAACAGAGATATGAATCCACCCCTCGAATACGTTAGTATTAGACCAGTCAGAAGTATGAGTGAAGTAATTGCCGAGATTACTTTGTAAATTAACTTCTGGTCCATAAAGAAGTTCATGATGGAAAGTGGAATCAATACGAGCAGCAGAGCTGCGAACTCGTTCTGGTCTCCCCATAGCCCTCCATAGCGTTTTAATTCGTAGCCCCCGACACTCCCAAATCCGAAAAAGTATGGGCTGATTATTGAAATTATTCCTCCCGCCAGCAAGGCCCAGGTTGCATAATATAACGTCTTAATGTCCCTTATCATGATTATAAAAACGAAATATAGGAATATATACAGCCATAGAGTTATTAAGAGCGGGATGCCGTAATCTTTGTGCTTGGATACGGCGACCGAAATTATTCCCAGGGCGCCGTATAGTACCAGCACCAAAACCTTTTTATTTATAAAAACTTCGTGTATATATTTTAGTGACCCTGTAATGATCACAAGAAAGATCAAATAAGCGCCCATCAGCTTGGATAGCGTCGCCGTCAAACTGCCCTGCAGCACGAACAGGTTTTCGAGAGGTATTAATGCGAAGAAGGCCGCTACTGCTATCCACGGCCTCATAATGCTCAGAACAAAAAATATAGCCCCTAATAACCCTCCTATTATTAGCTTGGAAGCCCCGTTATATCCTATATAAATACCCAGGATCGCACCGAGTATTATTGCGGAGAATATCAGAATGTGTTGGATATTTATATCGGCGAAGTTTAATCTCTGCATTGCGCTCTGATCCTAAGTCGCGGACTGTATTTTATAGAATCCGCACTTCGTTGCCTCCCGCTTATCCGGTTTTTATACGTATAGGGAAATACTGCTTTTTCAACTCCTTTAGCTTTTTGAAGATGTCCGCACCAAGGATTGTCAGCAGGAGATTATAATAAACTCTTTTGTCGAATTTATAATATTCCAATGCACTTCATAAGCGCTTTCCTGCCTTCTCTGGTATTCCCAGTATAGCAATATGCGACACCGATTCTAAGCAGGTGATTACTATAAGCCTTTTTGTTTTTCAGGAATAGCTTTTCGTGTTTTGTGAGTAATCGCTCTAATCCGATTATTATCGCATTATTGTTGAAACTGATCGAATTTCGATGAATGCGGTAATTTACCAAAGGTGATCTGACGAAATCGAATTCGAACTCCTGAGCTATTCGTATCCACATGTCATAATCCTCGGCGAACGGCATGCTTTCATCGAACATCCCGACTGTTTCGAAACAGTCTGCCTTTATAAGAGTCGAGGAAGTGATAATGAAATTCTCCAAGAGTAATTCATTCAAAATCCTTATTCTATAGTGTGGTACAGTTGTTTGATTGAATCTATTATCTTCCGCGTCGACGAGATTGCATCCGGTATATATGCAGCCGAGACCCTTAGAACTGTTTTCCATTAAATTTATCTGTTTTTCCAGCTTGTCCGGCATCCATTCATCATCGTCGTCGAGAAATGCGATGTATTTCCCGTTTGCATTGGACAGAGCAATATTCCTTGTCGCGGTAATTCCTTTATTCGAGGTATTTTTTATGCAGCGTACTCTTTTGTCAGCGATATTGGAAAGAAAATCGGAAGTATTGTCTGTGGAACAGTCGTCTATCACCAGCAGCTCAAAATCCCGATAAGTCTGGGAAAGCACACTCGCGACTGAATTATTGAGTAATTTCACTCTGTTATAAGTTGGAATAATAACGCTTACTTGCGACATCATTTAAAATTATACATCGGAATGATGTTTTATGATGCAGATATTTTCATGTTATGCATTATACGGTCTCTGACTAACTTGAGGACTGAGTTGCTGTCATAGAGGAGTCTGGCTTTTGACCTTGCCGCCGATCCTATTTCCTTACACAATTCGGGGTCTCGAAGCAATTTTACACACTCTTCTGCAAATTCTTTCGGATTGTCATGTATCAGAATTTCTGTTCCGGGGGACAAATCGATCCCTTCCATTCCTATCGTGCTAGATACTACCGGCTTCCCGTAAGCCGCGGCTTCGATGATCTTTATCCGCGTGCCGCCTCCGACGAATATTGGAGTGGTAATAATGCGGGATCTTCCGTAGAGCCCGTCCAGGTCGTCCACGAATCCGGTGATTTCTATATCCGGTGCTCCGGAGACATCTATGTCGAGCTTATCAGCGGGTATTCCGGCAATAATCAGCTTTGCGTCCGGGACTTCCCGATGTACGTAAGGCCAGATCTTTTTAACGAGAAAATCTATGGCGTGCAGATTGGCCGTATAATAAGAACCGATGAAAAGTAGAGTCTTTTCATTTGCGGGGGGCTGTAACGCCGGAATCGATACCGTATTCGGGACTGTAATTACACGGGACTGGTTGAACTTATTTTCCAGGTATGCGCGGTCTTTTTCGGAGCAAACGTATGTCTCTGTGGCTAATCTTACTGCATCCATTTCACCCGAACGCAGAGCAGGAATGAGCAGATATAAGAGCTTTGACCGGAGTCTTTTTAGTTGTTTGATGTGTCTTAACTGTACTATATGCTCAATATCGTCGAAGTCGAAAAAAATCGGAGGGAGGGGTTTCCTCGTGAGCAGCAGAGGGCACATCGAGGGCAGCCGGTGTGCGAAGATCGCATCAGGCCTTCTGTCGAGGCACTCTTCAAGGGCCCGCACCTGCTCAGCTCCGCTAAGCTCGTAGTAACCATGCTGATTGAAAATACTGAAGATGCCTTTTCCGAAGGACGTCAGTTTTTCGGATTTGGTTCGATTCCTGTATTCCGCCATGGGCGAGAGTGACAGCCTGATATCCGTTTTCCAGTGTTCGCTTAACGAACGTTCCGTCTCGGACGTCTGTATGGGCGAGTAATGCGTATCCTGACGTGTATAAAAGAGCATATCCAGTGAGGCTATTTCTTTTATAGCCTCTATAAACATCCCCATCCGCTTATAGACGCCGTGAGCCTTTGTACGTATGTCGTCGGGGAAGTAGCTTGAGATAAAGAGGATGCGCATTGTTATCGCCAATCCCTTATTCGTATTTCATACGAAGAACTGTAAGAAAAAGGTTTGATTTGCCCTGCTCCAATCGATCGACGAAGCAGGGTGAGCCCGAGCTTATGATGATATTAATGGGCTCTTCGGTAATTCTGTGATTTCCCATTTGCTTAATTTATTAATCCTCTGCGGGATAGATTGTCATTGTATATTTCAGTTATGCCTTTTAACATTTGATCGGCGGAGAATTCACTGAATACCATGGTTTTTCCCGCTGATGCGATTTTTTGAGACAATTGGGGATTCGACACGATGGTTTTTATCGCGGCCGCTAAAGCAGTAGGGTCTCCCGGGGGCGCCAGGTATCCTGTTTTGCCATTTATTACCAGTTCGTCTACTCCCCTGATATCGGAGGCTATGACAGGTTTGCCTGCCGCCATGGCTTCAATAATGGAAAGGGGCAATCCCTCGAAGAGAGACGGGAGTACAAACAAATCGCATCCGCGCAGCAATGCAGGGATGTCGTTCCTATTTCCTAAAAAAATGACTCTGTCCGTCAAACTCAGCTCACGCGCCTCATTTTCGAGATTCGCCCTCTCGGGACCGTCCCCGGCGAATACAAAAAGCGTCCCCGGGATATCACTCGCGGCTTGAAGTAAATAGGTGTGCCCCTTTTGCTTGTCGAGACGTGCTACGGTAAGCACGATCGGAAAATTATTTCTATTCATCTTCACGGAGCTGTAAACGTCGCTATCGGGTGTGTTATTTGCTACGTGACTGTAATTTCCCAATATGATTCCGTTGTGCACAACTTTTACTTTATTTTCGGAAGTGATTATTTCTTTGAGCTGTCTGGCTACATCGAATGATACCGCAATATAGTTGTCCACGAAATAGGATATTAGCTTTTGTTCTAGTTGGCTCCGTCGAGAGTTCATATCCGAATAGAGGTGCTGGGTGGCTAAAATAGTCTTAACCCCGGCCAGGTATGCGGCGATAATGCCATAAGAACATGAAAGCGGCCAGCTTAGATTTGCATGAAAGATAGCGGGACGTATGGTTTTCAGTTTCTTTGCGAATTGTAGAATGTTCCTGATATCTTTATAGCTCCGAATCTCAGGCATAGAAATGGTATCCACGTCCAGGTTTTCTACGGCTGCTACAAACGAGGAAATGCCGGGGCTCTGGTGATATGCGAGGATCGGGCGCCACGAATTTCGGTCGAGTTTACTCACGAGGTTGAGTAACACCTGTTCCGCGCCGCCGAAATTATTGCTGTCTATATAGTAAACTACGGTGTTGGACATTTTTGGGGTTTCTTGAAGGATTTTATTTTGGAGCGGAGTTGCTTGTTTTTATCACGTCTCAAAGCTGTCCACACCCCGAGCCAAAAGAAGTAATCCATGGCTAAGGAATAAAGCCTCCTATGCATCTTCGGGTTTGATTTCTCAAACAGGTTAATTAAAGAGATTACTATGTCCGTAGTAACGGGGATCAAGATACTGAACCATATTAAAGTTAGACGAAGTGAGCGCCACTTCCATCCCGTTAAGTTATATTCGGTGAGCTTGAGTTCAGTAAATGTCTCCGGTTGAGAACTGACTAGTTGAACAGCATTGTTCCCCGAATTGATTGTTTTGTACCCCTGGCCTTTGAGATCATCCTCATAATGCTGAACGCATAAAGCATCCGGGCTGAATATTATTTTTACACCCGCCTTTAGCAGCCGGTTTACGAGCTCGACGTCCTCGTACCCGTAAACTTTAAAGTTTTCGTCAAATAGACCGACGTCCAGCATGAGCTTTCTTCTTATAGAGAAATTCCCGCCGTAAAAGTCCCAAATCCTTAGGTTAAAACCCGGTTCTGATATTTTTTTTATATGAGAATTGAACTTATCGGCGATATAACGGACAACAAGCGGTGAATTTTCTTCTACTATTATAGGGGCGGCCCCTATTACACCGGTTTTCGTATGGCCCTGATGTGCGGTATAATGAGCTTGCACTAGTCCGGGAGACGGCTCCATGTCGTCATCCAATATGATTAACAATTCTCCCCGGGCGTCTTTAATTCCCTTATTGCATGCAGACGATTTACCTGCGTTACTTTCCCAAATAGACCCTAGTTCGAAAGGAGTTTTGTAATTATCGACCGCTTCCTTCGTACCGTCTGTCGAACCGTCGATCGAAATTATGACCTCGAATTCGTTTGACGGAAAAGTTTGCGAACTAAGTGCATCGAGAAGACGTAATACGGATTGTTTTCTTTGGTATGTGGGTATTATTACACTCACTTTGATCATAATAATATTGTCGTTACCGTACGGCCTCAATTAACAAATTTTTTAATAAATCTCCTCAATCTTCCCGGGATCTTGCTTTTCACGCTATTCATCGTGATCAGCATAATTTCGTCAGGTGTTCTGGCCTTGTGCAGCTTGAATATAAAATCGATCAAGGAGTCACTGGCCTCGATATTGACTCTCGGCAGGGCCAGAAGGTCATTCCCGGAATGCGCAATGGCGATTTCGCATGAACAGGACGTTTGATAGCCTGTTTCGTGCGCTAATTTCAAAACATCGTCGTTAAACGAGCCGTGAGGGTATGCCATGTGCCGTACTTCGTGGCCCAAAACTTCTTCAATAGCCTCTTTCGATCCGCGGAGCTCTTTTGAGCAGGCTTCCAACGATATGGCATCCATATGAGGATGCGTCATACTGTGAGCTCCGACTTCATATCCGCGTGAATCCAAATGAATTACGGTGGGCCAATCTATAACCTGGAATTCGATTGATGTTTCAGGAATCATCCAGCCGCTTTTTTTCCCGATATAATCGGTTGTGATATAAAACACCGCAGTGAATCCGCAAGAATTTAATATTGGAACAGCATTATCCACCGCTTCCTGAAACCCGTCGTCAAATGTGATTATGACGGGTCTTTTTGGCAGTCGGTCCTTTCCTTCCTTATATCTTGCTAGTTGGCTGAAATCTATGGGTTTATAGCCGAGGAGTTTCAGGGTCTTCATCTGTGATTCAAAACCCTTTGTCGTCACAGTAAATTTCAGAAAATTTGGATGAGGATCGTCGCTTACCTGATGATACATTAAAATGGGTATGGAAAAATCCGGATTCCGCCTCATTTGTATTTACATGTCTCCTAACAGTCTGAATATAAATATTACACCAGCTAAAAAAATAACACAGTATCGAACATTACATAGTTCGGGCCGGAGCGGCTACAACTCTATATTATTTGGGATTATCTGCTATTACTCCTTTAAAGAATCGCATTGGAGCGAGATTAGTCTAGATATTCCTGAATCTAACTCCGAAATAGCGATTTATTTCTTTCTAAAAGTTTTCTTTGAAAATTTATCATGATTCCTTTGAAGTGTGATCGGATGCTTGTTATTTAGTTTTAACATTTTTTACTCGATCGTATTATTAATATTGATTTATACGGCAGGTTTTACTGCTCTTACGGCAATTAAAACCTCATACTCACGATCCGAATAATCTAACTCATTTATTGTTAGTTCATTTGACGAGAGTCCGTGCAGATAAGAGATCGCGGAGAGTACGTTTCCATATACCTCGATTTTATAGTTCCCGGTCATGAAGTGTGTATCAAACATCTTTTTTATTGCTTGAGAAGTGAAATGCCAGTATTTACCCCAGTCGTCCTCACCCTCCCATCTCCCCACTTTGCATATTCCGTGAGTAGTAACTAGCAATACGCCCCCGGGTTTCAATATTCGGTGGAGGTTTTTTAAAGCGGAGTGCGTATCATAAATCATTTGAAGGGTTTGAGTGAATATTATACAGTCAAAGGTATCGGAAGGAATATTATCAGCCTTAGTCAAATCAGCGATGATCGTTGCCTGAGGATTACCATCGACGACATGCAATACATCGCTTTTGGTAATAAGATCGGTTCCGAACTTTTTAGTGTAGTAGTCGTCTCCAATTTCAAGAACACGGCCATGTATATCATTGGCGTTTGCGCGTATAAATTTTTCAGTATAATAGCGGTCGATGGGCAATCCTCTGTCAAAGCCGAATTTATGACTTATAGGATTTAGACTTCTCGGTAATTTGTAGTATCTATCCCATCTGTAACAAATCAAACCACTTATATATATGGCTATTCGCTTTATTAATGTATGAATGTTCATATTGCCAGTAATCAAATTAAAAGGTTTTTCGTTAATCATTGGTAAGTAGATTTAAATGACTAACCCGGGTCTTTAATGCAAATAAATCCGGCAAAATTGTACCATTGAAAAAAAGTATCTACGGTTTCGAATCCATTCCGCCTCAACAATTCGAAATTTTCTTCAACTCTATACGGGACCAAAATGTTTTCCAGTGCCTCCCTCTTATTTACAATTTCTTCTGTTGAATATCCTTTTCGCGTCTTATAATCATAATAATATTTTATAAAATAGCGATTTAGGAGTGAGTGGTTTGTGAGTATTTTTTCAGTAATCAGCAACGCACCGCCTTTACTGAGTGAATCGTAAATTTTTTTAATGAGTTTGTCTCTTCTTAAAGGACGCACAAATTGCAGAGTCCAGCACATCAATACCAGACTGGCGTTATTCAAATCGATAGAGTCGAGATCTCCATTGAAGTCACCATAACGCACTTCGATTCGATTCTCATATCCATGCTCTGATATTTTCTGTTGAGCCCTCTCAATCATTGGCTTGGAATTGTCAAATCCTATCAGGCGGATCGACGGGTCGGAGTCTTGACAAAGATTAATGAGAGTGGTAGCTGTAGCGCACCCTAGATCATATATATTTGTGCCGCTGGTTGAAAAAACTTTCCCGATTTCATTTATCATCCTTTGCTGCTCCGAATAGAATGGAACGCTCCGGTTTACCATATCATCGAAGACTTCCACCACCTGGTCATTGAACTCAAAATCATTGATGTTTCCCTTTTGTTCAATAAACACCTGATCACGCTTCATATTCTTATGCCTCACTTTTTGATTTGGCTAAAGCAAATCTATAATAATTTAAAAAGTGTGTAAATACCCTTTATTAAATTCACCTCGTATGTTTAGACTTATTTTAATGGTTGCAACTAGTTAACGTCAATCAATCGCTTGTTAAATGGTATCATTTAAACATTTTCAACCAGCCATCTGTATTTTAGGAGGTATATAGCCTGGTCACGTGACGGTATCTTTCCGGATCCGTATAGGTCTTCTGTCTCGATATCGAAGTATCCCGCATGTTCAATGTAATCGGCGGTTGATTTCCCTTTTCTGATACCGACATCCACGTAGCATCGTCCCGGTGACAGGTATATTTTGTCAGTCACGCACGACACACTTCCCGCGGAAGGAAGAGTTTCAGGCAGACCATTTAGCATTTCGCTATCCAGGCGGAGTATAGTCGTGTGTGTTCTAAAGTCTTTAATATTAACTACGAACTGAGGGAAGCGAACTTGGTTTTCGCTTCGATAACCGATTTTGATTTTTAGTTTACAGCTCGGTGTAATAGGTATTCTGCCCTCGGAATTCTCTATTTGAAGTGATGTAACGAGGATACTGCCGTCTCCCGTCCGATCCATTCTCTGGTCAAGCGGGATTTCATAGGTTGAACTCATTGATTGCATGTACTGCTGTACTACTTCATGAGTGGTGCCTTCGGCGATCATTCGTCCGCTGTCCAATAGAATAGATCTCTGGCATAATGACAGGATGGCCGCCATGTCGTGGCTGACGAATATAACGGTCCTTCCTTCCGAGGTAGCTACATTGTTCAGCTTGCCCAAACACTTTTTCTGGAACGCTGCGTCTCCTACCGCAAGAGCTTCGTCAATTAGCAGAATCTCGGGCTCGAGGTGTGCTGCCACGGAGAAACCCAGACGCACCCGCATGCCCGAGGAGTAAAATTTAACGGGCGTGTCGATAAACTGATGAACTTCCGAGAACTCTACTATCTCATCGAATTTACGGTCTATTTCCCGTTTTTTCATTCCAAGCAGCGCCCCGTTTAAATAGATATTTTCTCTCCCCGTTAGCTCGAGGTGAAATCCTGTTCCGACTTCAAGCAGCGAAGCGATTCTGCCGTATATATCTATCCTTCCTTCCGTAGGTTCGGTTATACCCGCTATAATTTTCAGCAGCGTGCTCTTTCCCGCGCCATTGCGGCCGATTATTCCGACGATTTCCCCGTTTCGGACATCGAAAGACACCTTCCTGAGTGACCATATGTAATTATCGGTTCTTTCATCATTTATCTTGTCAGTTGTACCCGGGATCTGCGACACGTCGGATTGATAATTTCCACCGGAAGGCGGAGCTCCGATACCCGCGGAATTATTTTTCCTTACGGATTTTCCGTCAATACCGGAAATTAGTCTTTTGAAAATTTTTGTGGCGAAGGTTGAAATACTGTCCCGGATAGTCCTGAATTCATTTCTCTCCCCTATCCTGTATTCTTTTCCTATATCTCTGACTTTTATTGCGATTCCGTTCATATTAAACTATATCCGCGAATGTTCTTTCCATGCGTCTGAAGTAAACCAAACCGCCGACAAGCAGAATTATAACTATAAGCACTGATACCGTAATTATGGTCCAGCTAACGTTTGTTTTTCCGAGTAAAGCCCACCTGAAACCCTCGACAACGCCCGCCATCGGGTTTAATCCGTATAGGATACGCCATTTCTCGGGCACTAAATTGCTTGGATAGGCGATAGGCGTGAGGAAGAGCCAGAATTGGGTCAGGAAAGGAATTGTGTAACGTACGTCCCTATATTCTACATTTAGCGCCGAAAGCCAAAGGCTTACGGCTGTTGACGTCGCGATTGTCAACAGTATGAATAAGGGAAGCGTAAAAACGGCTGATGTCGGGACTATTCCATAATAGATTATCATGGCTATAAGCACCAGGAATGCGATACAAAAATCTACAAATCCCGCTATTATCGACGCCAACGGAATAATTAACCGGGGGAAATAGAGTTTAGTTATTAAGTCGCGGTTATTGACAAGGCTGTTGCTTGAGGTGTTTAAGGCGTTAGCAAAGAGCTGCCACGGCAATAGGGCCGTAAAGCTAAAAACAGGGTAGGGCAGTCCGTCGGAAGGGACTTTTGCGAGATTCCCGAAAAATATGGTAAACACAATCATAGTCATTAACGGTTGAATAGCTACCCAGGCCACACCCAGTGCGGTTTGCTTGTACCGTACTTTAAGGTCCCGCCAAACAAGGAAATAAATAAGCTCGTGATATTCCAGGAGCTCTCTAAGTCTTAATGAAACCCCTACGCTGGGCTCGCGTACTGCAAAGGGTTCTATTTTCGAAAAACCGACATTGTCCCGCTCGGGATTACCCATATTGGGTTTTTTGTCAGTTTTCTCCGGGTAATTCTTTACTTTCTTTGTGATATGGTTCATGATTGATTGAAAGACGGTGATAATACCTCAAAGAATTATAATGCAAAATAAACTGATTAGAAAGCGTATGGATGTCATTTAACCCAACAGTACTTCTTAAATTTTGTTATGGAAGTCGAACAAAATAGAGGCTTGTACGCGTAAATAGATCATATTATCGACATGGCCGGATTGGTCAATATTACATTATGTACGAAGATTGTCTTTTCGGATTGTATCTCCCGACAACTCTTGTATAAGCATGTAATTAGTATAAACTTATTATTAAATAAATCCGGTGGGTTATTATGGCTGTAGCGTTTGGCATGAAGGTTGTCATTTGTTAATGGGGTCATAAAATTCCTTTATTGGGTCATAAAATTTCTTGAACCGAAGCTTTGATTTAAATGTATCATATTGATAGAACCGCAGGGTGTTGTCTGCGGGAGTGTCGCTTTGTTTGGTAATGGATTACAAATAACTTGTAAATTGAGCGGAATTGGAAAAGATGTTCAAAAGCTACGGCAACGGCATAAACAAGTTGGGCGGAAGGTATTCGCTGACGGATTATAATTCCTACCCTACAAGAGAGCCAATTTTAAAGAGGCCCTTCGACGTTTTGTTTTCCCTTATAGGTATCATAGTTTCTTTGCCTGTTTGGATTTTGGTCGCTGTAGCTATTTATCTGGAAGACGGAGTTCCCATAGTTTTCTCTCAGACAAGATTGGGTGTGAACGGGAAAAGGTTTAAGATTTACAAGTTTCGTTCCATGATCAAGAATGCGGAGCTCAATACGGGTCCTGTCTGGGCTTATAAGAAGGATTACAGGATCACGAGAGTCGGCAAATTCCTCAGAAAAACGAAGCTCGACGAACTTCCTCAACTATTCAATATCCTTATGGGCGACATGAGCTTCGTCGGCCCCAGAGCCGAACGGCCGGAATTGGTTAATGAGTTCAGGAAAATGATCCCGGGTTTTGATCACAGGCTCCGTGTCAAGCCGGGCTTAACCGGGATTGCCCAGGTCCATGGACATTATAATACTCATCCCAGGAACAAGCTCCGCTATGATTTGATTTATATCTATAATCAGAGCTTCTGGCTCGATTTAAAGCTTATTTTTGCTTCTATATGGTATACGTTCACACTCCATTGGGACAGCAAGGAAAAGCGTATAGATAAGCTGATAGGACAGGTCATACTGGAATCCGGGGTTATTAACGAAGGGCAGCTTGAGGAAGCGCTTAAGCATCAGGAGAAATGGGGCGGGAAAGTCGGGGAGATTCTGATTGAAAAGGGTTATATTACCGAACAAAAATTGAAGGACTTTCTGAACTTGCAGGTATTCGTGAATTCAAGCGCCAATTGGGCGTTCAGAAACAATAAAAATGATTACTTGCTGGGTGAAATAATGCTCGCCGCCAACGTGATCACGGTCGATCAACTGGAAGAGGCATTACAATGTCAAAAAAATCAAGGCGGCAAGAGTCGGGCAGATTCTGATCGATATGGGGTATATTTCGGAACTTGCGCTGAAGGACTGTTTGGACAGGCAAACGATGGCAAGGACCGAAAATACAAAATCGTAGAAGACGGTCAGTTCGAGCCGGGTGCCGACGGCTGCGAGGGGTTCAGAAACGAATCGTTTTAATTATTTCTTCCTTCCGATTAGCACATTCGACATGCTGCTCGACAGTCCCAATAAGAATACGAAGTAGTACGTATTAGCCGGTATTTGGAAATCGAATTCTGTAATAGCGTGAGTCAGCATACCCAGCATCCCGCTCAGGCACCCCAGGAAGAGATAATACCTGAGAGGGTCCCGGTTCGGAGAGAAATTTCTCTCGTCAGACAACGCGGTTTTAAAAAACGCTACCAATGCCCATAGAACCAAGATGAATCCTACCAACCCGGTCTCTGCGGCAAGTTCGATATAATCATTATGAGCGTGGTCGTAGACATAGGGCCAAAACGCTTCTTTTTTATAGAGCGTGTAAGCCAGGTTAAAATTCCCTAGACCTGTGCCTAAAATAGGAAAGTCTTTTATAAGGTTAAGCGAATCTTTCCATATGTACGTACGATTAGGGAGTTCTTTTGTCGTATCCGAAAATTTTTCAATTACCGGGTCCAATCCTATCCATATCGAGTAGAGGATTACAATCGCAAAAAATATGCCCAGAAATAATTTTATCGAACCGCTTTTTTTATTGCGGGAGATCAATATATAAAAGATTATAATTGAGACCACAAACGAGAATATCGCTCCCCGGGATTGTGCGACTATTAAGCTTATAGCCATAAGGGACGTTGCGAACAGCAGGAGAAATTGAGCGGAAAATAGAATTTTTATTCTGTCTTCCCGCCGGTTTGATCCGGCATTTTTATTGGTGCCACGATATAGTATGTATCCTAAAAATAAAGGGATAACTACGATCAGCAGTCCCGCGAAATGGTTGGGATTGATGTAAGTGCCTGACGCCGGCACCTTAGTCCCGCTGGCGATATACTGGAGAAGTCCGATCAGTGATTCCACGATCGATATTGTAAAGACAATACGGATGAATCTCTTTATTTGTGTGCTTGTTTTTATGTAGTTGGAAACGATAAGGAAAAATGCGGCGTACGAAAGGTATATTAGTAATTTTTCTTTTGTCAGGAACGGGTAGAGACTGATTGAATTTGAGAGTTTTATGCCGTCGCCGAATATATTCCGGAGCGCTGCGCTCTTGTTTTGAAACAGCTCCGCCTTATGGGGGGATATGAAATCGAGAATTGAGTCCGGAAGCTCCACTGTCTGAAACAGAATAACGATGAAAAAGAGTGCTATCGGCAGATATAAGGGCGACTGTAATATACGTATGCGTCTTTTAAGTATTTCCCCGATCGACCAGACCCCGAATGTCAGGAATGCGATTATCTCAATCAGGGATACCGACCATGTCTCCACATTACCGTATGGCAAAGGGGACATTAGAATCAGCACAATCCCGACGTTGATAATCAGAGGTATTAGCTTGTCTTTTATAAAGGGCATCTACGATAACGTCGTTCTAGTTTATTTTCTTCAAAGCTATATCATCGATCCAGACAGTCCCGGAAATATTGCCGTGTATTTCATCGCTTTTGGAACGGCGCAGTACTATCCTGAGGAAATTGCAGTCTTCGGGTGTTTGGAATGTAACGGTAACCGGATGCCAATCCGTTGTTCCCAGAACTTCTTCGGTTTTTGCGTCTAATTCTTTACTCCGGGGGCAATATACTTCCCAAAAGAGGCCGTTTCTCGTCGACAAATCCTGACTTTTCATAAACGCACTGAGCTCGTAGCGTGTATTTCCCTCAACGGGAACGTGTTGCCGGAAATTATAAAAATCCACGTTGTTCGTTCCGTCGAATTCTATCTTGACTGAGTTCCCCTTTCCGCCGGTGTCATTGTCCATTGTTATCTTCGCACCTTGCGCGTCGTTGAAATTCCAATCAAACCCGCCGTTCGTGAGACCCTTATCAAAATTACCGTTCCAGATTCCGTCCCAGTCTCCGAATTTGCTGACCCAGGTGTGTTTGGCGCTCTCAATCATGCTCTCATCGATCAACATGCTTACGTATCTGAGGAATGTAGATTCAGGGATTTCTTTGATATTTGAAAATTTCCCCAAAGCTTTTTGGGCCTCGGGTATTCTCCGCGTTTCTATGAGGAAATTCAAATATTCGGGGAGTGCGATCTCGGGGATGATTTTTAAGATTTTATCTCCGTTCCTGAGTGACTGCCAAACGACTATAAAAGCTTTTTTCCGCCTTTCCGGATCAAAGGCCATTACGGGGCTGAGGTTGTCCGCGAGAGATTTCTCGTCTCCAAGCCTCGAGGCAAGCATTCCCGCCCTCCATCTGAGTGCAACGACGCCGGGGGATAGCTCCGTAGCCTGATTAAGGGCAAATAGCGCCTTGTCCCGTTTGCCTTCCTCCGAAAGGAATTCGGCCAGGTAGTACCAGTAATTGTAGTTTAACGGGTTAAGTTCAAGAGCGCTCCTATACAGTTTATAGACCCGGTCTCGTGGAGCGGAGATGTCGTAATTATCATAATATTGCCCCAGCAGGAAGTAGAAATCCGAATTCCCACCCTCGATCGAGATAGCTTCCATGAATCCTTCGGGAGGCGGGTCGCTCGCATAAACGTATGCGAGCCAGTTCCTCGCCGAATTCCAGGCCAGAAATAACGATATCAGTATCGTCAGGAGGATTGATACATAGAGGGAAAGCCTCGAGCCTATCGTAAATTTCATATGACGAGCCGCGGAATTAAGAAAAAATTTACGGATAAGTGTATTTATCGCTGAAGAAAATACGTTACGAAGGGAGAATATCCCCGAGATTCAATTGTCTTATAAAGATTTACCCAAATCGTCCCGCCTTTTTTTCTCGTCGGACGTCGCGGCTGTGAGCTTTTTCTTTTCTTCCTCTTCGCCGTAGTAATAATTGTAAGACTTATAGTAGTAACTGTTCTGATTGAGTTCTATGCCGTTGACAATTACTCCCAGGAAATTGGATTTTAGGCTCCAGAGTCTCTCTATCAGCTCCCTGATCGAATTCCTGGGTGTTTTTCCGGCCCTTATGACTACTGCGACTCCGTCCACGAGACTGGATATGATATGGGCATCGACAAACCCTAATGCAGGGGGACCGTCAACGATAATGTAGTCGTATTCCTGGCTCAGCGTCTGAAGTAACTCTTTCATGTGATTTGAGCCCAGAAGCTCTGCGGGGTTGATGGGTATCGGACCGACGGGGAGTACATATAAGTTCGGTATCTCCCCCTGAGATATGATCTCGCTGAGATTCGAGTTGCCGGTCAGGTAACTGCTGAGGCCGTTCCCGTTGTTCCCCAGAACCGTTCCGATTCTCGGACGCCTGAGGTCGGCCTCGAGAAGAAGGACTTTGCTTCCGGCCTGCGCGAAAGACGAGGCCAGATTGATTGAAACGGTAGTTTTTCCTTCCGCCGGGAAGCAGCTCGTTATAAGAATCGAGCGGGGCGGTTTTCCGGGGGTCGAAAGGAGCAGGGAGGTCCTGATCGTCCTGAATGATTCGGCAATATGGGATCTCGGGTCGAGCAGGAACGATTTCTCCACCGGAGAACCTAAGCCGTCCGTCTGATGCGATTCGAATACCCCTCCGAGGACCGGGAGTTTCAGCTTGTCCCTCACTTCTTCGGGTGTCTTTATGGTATTGTCGTAGAACTCCATGAAAAAGGCCAGGAAAATTCCTCCGCCTAACCCGATTATGCAGGCAAAAAGCAGATTCAAAGTCACATTGGGTTTAAACGGCATAAAGGGTATTTGAGCATAATCTACGACCTGTATGCTGCTTGCTTTGATAGCGGAAGAGACCTCAGTTTCTTTTAATCTTTGTAAAAGAGTGTTATAAATGGTTTCATTCGATTCCACTTCCCTCTTTAAGATGTTGTACTGGATCGATTTATCGTTAAGTGCGGATGCAAGGGTCTTCTGCTTCTGGTAGCTTTCTCTTAAAGTTTCTTCTTTTTGCAATGCGCCTTCATAATCGGATTTGATCGAAGCGGCTACGCTGTTTTCTGCCTCGTCGATCTTCCTCTGCAATTCAGCTACCTTGGCTCCGAGCTCCTTCACCTTTGGGTAGCCGGGTTTGAAAGTCGCACTCATCTGGCTGTATTCCGAATTTGCTTTAGCCTGCTCTCCCTTCAGGTTCTGTATATACGGGTCGTTTACCACCAAAGGCAGTGAACCTATGTTTCCGTTTTGAACGTGCTTGTAAAGCGATTCCTTCTCGAGCCTCGATGTCTCCGCTTTCGCCAGGGCGTCGTTCAGTTCTGAGAACGTGTGGTAAGTTATGTTCATCTTTTCGTCCAGAGAAACGATATCGTTGCTCTTGGCGAATTCATTGAGCTTCTCTTCGGACTGTTCAAGGTTTGTCTGGGCCTGCTCTATCTGTTTTCTCAGGAAATCCCTTCCCTGTTTAGTCGCGTCCAGTTTTCTGTTGAGGATCCAGTCTATGAATGTATCGCTCAATGTATTAACTGCGTCGGCCGCGAGCTTGCGGTCGTGTGATACGAAGCTTACTTCGACGAGTCGGGAGTTGCCGACGGGCGATATTTCAAGCCTGCCGATAAAACCGTTTATGAGTCCGTCCTGTTTGGTGATCTCGGCAATTGCCGCGTCGGCGCTCGAGGGTACGATGTCGGGCGGCCTGATGATCATCCTTTTTATTCCGCTTAGGGTGCTTCGTATCGTGCCCTTGATGCTGGACGTTACCCTTGAGATCAGGCTCGGCTTCTTGTTCTTCCCGCTGAATTCCGGGTTCTCGGCCAGGTTGAGCTTTTCTACTACCTGTTTCGCCAGAGTCTGGCTTTTAAGGAGCAGATACTGCGTTTCATAAAACTCTTGGGATTTGGTTTCGAGTTCGACCACCTGGTCAAAGTTTACTACTTTCGGGTTTTCAAGCGAGATTTCCAATTTGGCTGTTGCTTTGTATTCCGGCTCTGTTAAATATGTGGCAATCATGGTCGATATCAGCACGATTGCAAAAAAGGCGATGATAATTTTTTTCCGCCTCAGCACGACTTCCACGTAGCGGTGTATGCTGCTTTCTTCCTCGACCGGGTAAGCCCTTAATGTCTCAGGGGCATGTTGATACGTACGGAGTGCTCTCTCCTCATTTTCCGGAACCAGGTTCCTGCCTCTGTTATCTCCGATCATATTATCTCTATTATTTTCCATATTGTGTCTTCTCTTGCGATCTCATTTAGTGTTACTGAACCCCTACGCTGAATGGCGGGAAGAACAATCCAAGTTTGATAGTATCGAAGAAGGATTTTATTGCATTCTTGCCTACCACTATTACATCCTGATCCTCTATAATTATATCCGGTGTTTGCCCGTCTTTTATTTGATCCAGATCCACCGGAGTGACCTGCATCTGCCCTTTTTTATTTCTTATTAATCTCACGTCGGATGACTCTGCCGTTTTGGAGAGGCCTCCGGCCGCGGTAAGTGCCTGGCTGACGGTCATATTTTCCTGTATTTGGAATGTTCCGGGTTTGTTTACAGCTCCGTCTACGTATACTACGCCGGCCTGAGGAATATAAACGACGTCCCCCATATTAATAGGAATATTCAGATCCGATTTGCCTTCGTCGAGCAGCTCATTGAGATCTATTTGGACAGATTTTTCCTGTCCCTCTTTGTTCTTGCGGGACACATACGCGACCTGACTGGCTTTTTCGGACAATCCGCCTGCCAGTGCAAGGGCGTCGAGAAGGTTTCCCTTACCCAGAAGCTCATAAGTCCCCGGGTTTTTCACACTGCCTATCACCGCTACCCTTTGACTCCTGAACTCCTTTATGGATACAACGACATGGGGATCATTCATATATTTTTCGGTCAGAAGCTCCTGGATTTTTTGCTCCGACTCTTGAGCTGTAAGTCCTCCGATATCGACCTTCCCCAAAAGCGGGAATGAGATGGTGTTCTGCGAGTTCACTCTTGCTTCCGTATTGAGTTCCGGCGCTTCAAGCACTTGAATACTCAGGAGGTCTCCCGGCCCTATGAGATAATCGACTGCAACGTTTGAACTGAACGTTTCCTGAATGAGCTTTCGGTTGAGCTCCTGACTCTCCGTGTTAACGTCTCTTTTAGCCTGGGGCAGCGTATATTCGCTGCTGGATTTTGAACCCCCGCCGCACGATGTGTAAAGAACACTCGCCAGCACCAGCAAATATAATCCGAATTTAAAAAATTTATTCAAATACACACCCTCTCCACCTATAACTTAATTATACATCCTCTCCGTGCGAGTAGTATAATCGTTATAGCAAATTTAAGTAATCTTTATTAGTTGATATTAAAGTCCCTATTGCCTCTACCTGAGTACGTTGCTGGCGTTACTATCGTCATCATTGCCGCAAGCGGCTCCGCAAATGACAGCGCCGGTAACTGCAGCCGCGCCGACCGCCGCCGGTATCAGTAGGGGAGCTGCAGCAGGTGTGCAACATCCGGATTTGTTTTCGAATGAATCATATGGGTTTTGTTCCTTAGGACTTGAAGCGGCGTCTCCCGGCTCGAGTGTTTGAGTATTGATATTCGTTTTAAAATCGGCGTACCCGTCGTATTGAATAGCTGAAGTAATGTTATTTTTGACATTTGTCCTGCCGTCGACGTACTGGGGTGTCCCCGTTTTAACCGCGCTCCCGTTCGGAGGAATCGTATCGGCCTCGGGCGTATCTACAAGGAAACCGCCTTTCGGATTAAAGCAATAACAGACTTCCCCCTGATCGCCCTTGAGTGAGTAAAAGCCCGGCCATTCCGTCCCCTATGGATTGGACTTTGAAAACTGAATTGGGCTCAATCACGTATTTGCCGCCGTTGACTATAAGCGTAGCTTTGCCGTTATTGAGAGTATCTATAATCATATCAGGGTAAATCGGATAACTTTCGTTCTTTAGCATAACTTCACTGCCGTCAATGAGTGTAACCTTCACTTCGTCCGATACCTTCATTGTACCGAGCGAAACCTGGGCGTCCAGGGAAGTTTGGGCAAATACCGTGCTGACAGTTTGGAGTGATATCAGTGCCGCCACGAATAATGAAAAGGTTATCTTTTTACATTGGGACATGATCGTTACCCTCCCCTCCTGAATCTATAATATAGTATATGTGTGGGGTTAGACACAGTCAACGAGACTTAAGTAGGTCTTTTGATACTAAGAAAGTATGTATTCTGACAAATTGGTTAATACTTTAGTATTATGACGGGTACTTACCAACCGTCACAAGCCATTAAGTATCGTTAGGTGATAATTATTTTTCTTCTATTTGCCGTTTATTAACCTTTATTATTTCTTTTTGATTTCTCTTCCTCCGCATTCGGGTTGATAACCGGGTCTGTTTATGCCGATTCACTCGAAGTTTTTCAATCCTGCTTACGGTTCGGGAAAGGGCGCGGTGTTTGAGCCGGCCGGTTATTTCAAATTCAGTTCTTTCCTTATTTTATTAAGATCAAAATAAGGTTCGCCGCGCGTTTTCGCGTGTTTGTATATATTCTCGAGCTCGGTTAAAACAAGATTAAGCTCCTTTCTTCCCTCCGGTGTTCTTGTCGCTTCTCTCGGTGTTCTGCCTTCGAGCGCGGGGAGAGGCTGGTCTATCCAGCCGGCGTAGTATTCGTCCAGTTTCTTCTCAAGTTCTTTTATGCTTTTGACACCCGGCGGGAGTTTCTTCAATTTCATTTTCTCATCTTTATTTTTTCTTATGTAGGAATCCAGGCCCTTTGTGCTGTCTTCCAGGTGCTCTATGCGGCCCTCAAGCTCTTTCTCGATCATGGATTTGGCTTTATTAAGCATATCGAGCGAATAAGTCTCAATTTTAATTTTGTTATCTGAAGCCTCCAGGGAGCCGGATATATTGTTATCCCCTTCTTTTTCCAGGCTGTATATCCGTATCTCGTCGTTAGTCCCGCTTATCAGCTTAAGTGATTTGATTTTTTCTATCAGTTTCAGTACTTCGGATCTGTCCTTCATGATGTAGGTTGCCGATGCCAGGACCACCTCTTCGCCTTCGGGAGTAATGAATTGAGGGTTATTTGCCAGGTCCTCTACGTAGTTGGATATCTGAAAGCCCCAGTCTCTCAGGTATTCGTTTACATTCCTATCCGCGCCGTAGGATTTCCTGTAGTGTCTAAATTCGCTGTCGAAGTACTCGAGAATTATTTTTTTAAAGGCTGCAGGGTAGACGGAGATGACTCCCGAGAAGTATGTATTGTCGCCTGTGTTCAGGGGTCTTGCCCCTATAATATCGGAACGCTGAAGCTTCTTCGACGATGAAGAGTCGTGGACCTTGTATTCTTTTTTCAAGAGCAGGTCCCTTACGCTGCAATATTCTCCCGGTACGACCTCCTCGACCTCGAAAAAGCTATAAATACTATCGAGCCATCCTTTGATTATTGATTCTTCAGCCTCGGAAAGCGTTCCTCTTGCATCTTCATAGAAATTTTCGATAACCCTTTCACCCGTATCCAGAAGCTTGAAGTCGTATAAGAACCAGTCGAAGAACTTCTCGAATGTGAGATCGTCGACCCTGTCTTCGGATATCTCCTCGTCCAGGAAGTCTGGGTCGTCCTTCCATATATAAAAGGCTTCCCCTATCTGCGATTGTATTTCTGGCCGCTCGGTGTACTCCGAGAGCTTGATGCGGAGCTCTTTCTCGGCCTGGTCGTATTTATACTGTGCGATATCTATTATCGGATCCTTCATATTAGAAAATTATATTTTCCCTGACAACAGTGTCAATCGGATAAGAACGCCGACTCTCCGCCGAAATTTATAGTGGATGTTCAGCAAATCCTCCCGAACTTCTTTTCCAGATACTCCCCTCTGTAATCGAATATTTCGTCGAGCTGCTTTTTCACCATTAATTCATGAGCAATGCTCCCGATTGGGCCGAGAGGCAGGGCATAATGCACCCGGTCGCTGACCTCAACGCCTCCTTTAATTTCTTTAAAAATATGCATATGGTGCCAGAACTTGTACGGGCCCAGGCGCTGGTCGTCCACGAAAAATTCGGGCTCGTTCACATGAGTTATTTCGGTAACCCATTTTACGCGTAAGCCGAAAAAGGGCGAGAGCTCATATGTCAGAATGAGACCGGGATGAATTCTCCCGGGCGTCTCCGAAATCATCTTAAACCCGAGCCCCGGCGGCGTGATAAGCGTCAGGTTCGCGGGATTCGAAAAGAAGTCCCACGCCTCCGTCACCGTAATCGGGAGCCCCAGTTTTCTCTCTAATAAATATAATTTCATATCATTACCCGGTCCGCTTTCCAGGGGACCGACGGACTCGGTCCTTCCCCCACGGCGGAGTAGATAATATTGAGTTTACCGGATCATGCAAAATTCGTTTATGCGCTAATCTCGGCACGCCGGAGGGTCGGAAGCATTTCGCAGCGGCTATACGGCTTACTTTTGATTATCCCCTTTCCTATGTATAATCCTCTCTCATTGTGAAGATTATAGAGATAAATAAAAGGAATCTCGACGGTGCGTTAAAGGGATTGAGGAGGGGCTCCTCGCTTAGGGACCCCGGGCTTGAAAGCACCACCAGAAATATAGTCGAGGACGTGAGGAAAAACGGGGACAGGGCGCTTTTCAAATATACGAAGAAGTTCGATAAGCTCGGGCTCAATAGCAAAACCGTTAAGGTCACGGAAAAGCAATTCAGGCAAGCCCGGTCTGCCGTCCCGAAAAGATTAATGGATGACCTCCTTAGGGCCGGAAAGCGCATCAGGGATTTTCATAGACTCAAGCTCCCCTCGGGAAACACATTCAGGGACACGCTCGGCAATGAGCTCGGCTGGCTCATACGCCCGATCGAAAGGGCCGGATTATATGTTCCTGGCGGAAAGGCGGCATATCCCTCTACGGTGCTTATGACGGCGATCCCGGCAAAGGTGGCTGGCGTGAGAGAGATTATCCTCGTCACTCCCTGCCCGGGCGGAGAGTTAAATCCCGCCGTTCTTGCGGCCGCGGAAATAGCCGGTGTCGATGCCGTATATAAAGTCGGCGGCGCTCAGGCCGTCGCGGCGCTCGCTTACGGAACGGAGTCGGTCCCGAAAGTGGATAAGATCGTCGGCCCGGGAAATATTTACGTGACGATAGCCAAGAAGCTCGTCTTCGGAGAGGTGGATATCGATATGATAGCCGGGCCGAGCGAGGTTCTTATCATCGCCGACGGGAGCGCTCCCGCGCAGTGGGTGGCGGCCGACCTCCTCGCTCAGGCTGAGCACGATGAAATGGCGGTTCCGATCGCTGTCACCGATTCCATTACCTACGCCAGGGAAATCGAAAAAGAGGTGTCCCTCCAGCTCCGGAAACTCGAGAGAAAAGAAATCGCCCGAGAATCGATAACGAAACAGGGCAGGATATTCGTCACGGGAACGATCGATCAGGCAATCGATATCGCAAACGCGCTTGCGCCCGAGCACCTGGAGCTTTGCGTAAGAAAACCCAAAGAAATCCTGAAAAAAATCAGACACGCTGGGGCGATATTTTTGGGCTCGATGTCGACAGAAGCCTTCGGCGACTATATAGCGGGGCCGAGCCACGTCCTGCCTACGGGGGGAGCGGCGCGGTTCTCGTCCCCACTCAGTGTTTACGATTTCCTGAGGATGCCGAGCGTGATCTCTATTTCGAAAAAGGGCTTCGATTCGCTTTCAGGTTCGGTCATGAATCTCGCGTACAGTGAAAAGCTTGAAGCCCACGCCCTGTCCGTAGGTGTAAGGGTCGGCGGAAAGCAGCCCTCCTGAGCATCCATCGTTAATTGAGATGATGTAATTCCGGGCAGCATGCCTTACCGTTGAATATGTCCGCTAAAGATAAAGAAAAGGGAAAGTCGAAAAATAAAACCCTCACGGAATCGAGAGTAAAACCCGGGATAAGAAACCTCTCCGCTTACTCCGTTCCCCGCTATGATGCCGGTGTCAGACTCGACGGCAATGAAAGCCCCTTTTCCCTCCCTCCCGAAGTCGCGAAAAAGGTCTTGGATAAACTAAGCAGGATCGACGTCAACAGGTATCCCGACCCGGAAGCCCGAGAATTGCGGAAGCGGATATCCGACATAAACGGTTTCCCCTTAGGCGGCATCCTTCTCGGGAACGGCTCTGACGAGCTCATAGGCATGCTCATAACCGCATTTTCGGGAGGGACAGGCAGGATTCTCTACCCCACTCCCACGTTCTCGATGTACGGGATCAGCGGGCTTGCGCTCGGAATGGAATTGCTCGAGGTCGAGCTCGACCGTAAATTCGATCTGGACATAGATAAAATTGCCGACCTGATCGGGCGAAAAGACCCCGACCTCATTTTCCTCGCGTCCCCCAATAACCCCACCGGCAACGTGTACTCGGCAGACAAAATCCGGGAGATAATAAGGCTCTCGAGGGGTGTGGTAGTCGTTGACGAGGCGTATTCCGATTTCAGCGGATATACGTTTTTGCCTTTGATCGAAGAGCATGAGAACCTGATAATACTGCGCACCCTGTCCAAGGTCGGGTTCGCCGGGATAAGGCTCGGCATTCTATACGGCAGGGCGAACCTCGTCCACGAGATAAATAAGGTCAGATACCCCTACAACATCAACTCCCTGACGCAGGGCGTTGCGGAAGTCGTCCTGAGGAACCACGAATTCGTCTACGAAAATATCCAGCTCATCGTAAGGGAGAGGGACAGGGTATATAAATCCCTTTCTAAAATGAGAGGGGTGGAGCCGTATCATAGCGACGCCAACTTTATATTCTTTAAGGTCGGGGATGCGGACTACGTATTTAAGGCCCTCATCGCGAGGGATGTGCTCATAAGGAACTTCAATAAGCCGGGGAGGCTCGAGAACTGCATGCGTGTCACGATCGGAACGCCGCGGGAAAACGACGCGTTCCTCCACGCCCTAGGAGAAATTCTTGCCTCTTAGCTTCGTTAATATTGCGAATCCTATCCAGAAAACGAGGCACGCCGCCGGGAATACATCGCCTATTCTTGTATAGAGCGTTTTGTCCCCGTTCATGAGACCCACTTCCCCTTCGAGGTCGGTTTGTACGAATATAGGTGTTTTTTTGACAACTCTGCCCACGGGATCGATGATCGCGCTTATCCCCGTGTTCGTTGACCGCAACAGGTACCTCCTGGTCTCTACAGTCCTCGGTATGGATACGAAGAGGTGCTGGTAAGGGGCAACGGTCCTTCCGAACCATGCGTCGTTCGTTATATTGACGATAAGGTTTGCACCCTTTTCGACGAACCTCCTGCTGAATGAAGGGATGATGTCCTCGTAGCAGATTATAGGGGCTATCCTCGCGCCCTTGTCCTTTATCTCGAACAGGTTGAGGTCTCCGCCCGGAGTGAAGTCGCCTGACGCAGGGCTGATATTCTTAAGCGCCGGTATTAAATTTGCGAACGGGAGATACTCGCCGAAGAGCAGAAGCTTGATTTTATGGTACCTTCCGAGGATCACGCCGTCGGAATTAGTGAGAAACGCCGTGTTGTATTTGAGGAGGTCGTCGTCCGTAAGCACCTCTGCTTCCGGGTCCTTAGGGGTGAACGACATGCCGCCTACGATGAAGTATTTCCCGTCCATCCGGGGCACGCCCATCTTGTCCCTGACCAGGAGATAATCCGAATCGGTCGGAAACCATGCCTGTATGGCGGTTTCGGGCCAGATTATGAGGTCTGCGGATTTGAGAGCTTGAGACATCTCCTTGTGCCTTTCCGTCACGACGTCTTCCTGGCTCTCTGACTTTTCCAGGAAATCGAAATTCGCCTGCACCATGCCGATCTTGAGCTTTGGCGCCTGGGCGATTTCCCTGTCGACCTCGCCTATTCTCCAGAACCCGTAAAGGAGTGTGACAATAATAAGCGCAGCCGATAATAAAGTCTCATGTGAGGGGTAGGAGCCGCCTTCGGTGAATCTTTTAAGCGCCCTCATGAGCGTCAGATTGACGACAACTATTATGAAGCTCAGCGCATAGACGCCGAAGAGGTCGAATATCTGTATGACGGGTATGTAGTCCGCCTGCGCGTTCGCGATTCCGTAAGGGAAGAGGAACGGAAAGAGGTACTCGACCGATGTCCACACGGCGGCGACGAGGAGCGCGGAAACCACGCCCGGTTTCTTAAGGAATCCGAGCTTTGTGACTATGTATGAAAATATTGCGAACGAGAGACCGGAGAACGCGCTCAGGACGGCGATGAACAGTACGCTAATTATAATCGGGAACCCCCCGAACCTGCTGAGAGTCCCTATGAGCCAGTAGGTGCCGGCGAGGTTCGATACAAGCCCCGCGAGGAGCCCGAGCTTAAAGGCATCGGAAGGGGACTTCTTCTCTATAGACCAAAATAGCGGTATGAGCAGCACCCAGGAAAGGATCCCCGTGTAAGGGATCATGAATGTGAGCGGGTATAAGATGCCTGTGAGCGCCGATAAAACGAGGTCGTGCCTGCCGATCTTGTTCATGGTGCATAAAAGATACCCAACGCGCGTGTGATGGGAAGGACGATAGGTGTCGATGATTACGAGCGGAAAGGATTTTTGGTTAAGCCTTTTTCTTCTTTCCGAATTTTTTCGGGTCTATGGGCTCTTCCGCAGTTTCGCCAGCCGAGCGGGTCTTGTAGAGCTTGAACGCTCCTATGGCGATTAGAAAGATCGCCATCAACTGCGCCACGGACAGGTCGGGTATGGGGCTCGGCGTCGTGCTCCTCAGGAATTCGATCAGGAATCTTTCGAGTCCCGCTATGACGAGATAGACGGAGAACAGCCATCCCGCGGGCTTTTCCTTTTTCCGGATCTTCCATATGAATACGAACACGATCGACATGATTATTATTTCGTAGAGCTGAGTCGGATGGACGGGTACGTTTGTGGGAGGCAGCCCTTTCGGAAACGGCATGGCCCAGGGGAGGTTTGACGGGACTCCGTAATCGTCCCCCACGAGAAAACAGCCGATCCGTCCGATCGCGTATGCAAGGGCAAGGGCAGGGGCGGCCAGATCGCCGACAACCCACATGCTGAGCCTGTTCTTATATGCAATGATCCAGGTCAGGATTATCGCTCCGAAAAATCCGCCGTAATACGTCAATCCCCCTCGTGACAGCAGGCTGTTGAGGGGATGCCTTGCCAGTTCCGATAACGATACGTTCTCGAATACATAGAGGAGCTTCGCCCCGACGATGCCGCCTAACATCGTTGCCAGGAACATGTTCCCGACGAGTTTCTCGTCGAGCCCCTTTCTTTTGGCCTCCAGTGTTATGACCCAGTATCCGGCAATGAAGCAGAGCGCCATCATGACGCCGAACGAAGATATGGTAAAGTTTCCGATCTTGATTAATTCGGGATACATTCGGCTAGTCTCTCGCGGGTTTTATACGGTTTTCGCTTTGGGACTCGATCTCTTTTTTCAGCTCGGTGTTGCTGACGACGAGATAAAAAATCAGAGCGAATAGGATTGCGCACAGAAGGAGCTGAATCAAAAATGCGGAGACTAGTGTATTCATCGGGCCACCTTTAATAATTTGAATGGTCGAGGCTATAAGTCAAGTAATTTCTTTTTTCGCCGGTTTTCCTGAAAAAATTATATCTTAACGGAACTTTAACACATTATTACTTGAATAGCACTTTAAAAAAGGGTAAATTCTCATTCCGTATGTTAACCGCTCCCGTGTTAGTTCTTAACCGTTACTTCGTCCCCGTCACAATTACAAGCGTTAAAAGGGCTTTCGTTCTGATGTACAGCGGTGTCGCAAAGGCTGTGGGCACCGGCTACGAGACATTCGATTTCGAATCCTGGTCACAGATATCCTCGATGAAGGCGGAAACGGACGTAATCAGGACGGTAAACGCGGTGATATTGACTCCCCGTGTAATCGTGCTCGTGAGATACGAGGGCTTCATCCGGAAAGAGGCGAAGTTCAACCGTATCAACATATTCAGACGTGACGGAGGAATGTGCCAGTACTGTGTGAAAAAGTTTTCCCGCTCCGAGCTCACGATCGACCACGTCGTGCCCCGCTCACAAGGGGGGAGGAGCATTTGGGATAACGTAGTATGCTGCTGTATCGAATGCAACCGGAAAAAAGGCGGCCGGACACCCGAGCAGGCGAGGATGAGGCTCAAAAGGAAACCGAAGAAACCCCTCTGGGACCCGTTTTCAAATATTTACATAAAAACCGTAATGTACAAGGAATGGGAACCGTTTCTGAATTTCATCGATATCTCATACTGGAACGTGGAACTCGAAGAATAAAAATCCTGTCTTTACCGGGTAAAATAATTAAGGTGGCTTTTCATTTCCGCATAGGCTAGATTTATTTTCGATACTTTTATCATTTCAATAATCTACCCATAGATTGAGAGGGGGACTATGATGGCATTTAGAATTCTCTTACTATCGCTTTCAATATTTTTCACTGTCACTGTCGGAGCTTATTCCCAGATCAAGCTGCCGGACGTCACGGGTCCGACTATACAGAGGATTCCGATATTCATTCCGGAGCTGACGAGCATCGGCCCTGCGGACGCTAAAGGGAAGGAATTTACGGAAGTACTGAGGAACGACCTTGAGAATGCCGCTCTATTTGAAGTCAGCTCGGGCGGGGTGGTAATAACGGACGTCAACAACATCAGTTTTCAGGCGTTTTTCGATGCCGGCGCCGACTATTTAATAGCGGGTCAATACCAGGTGAGCGGCGGAAAAATAAAATTCGCGGTCCAGCTTTTCAACGTCAGGGAGGAGAGGCCCATACTCGGAAGGTCTTACGAAGCAACTCCGGGCAAGGTGAGGGAGGCTGCACACAGGTTCGCCGACCAGGTGATGAAACAGATCACCGGGAACGACGGCTTCTTTACGTCGAGGATAGCTTTTGTCCTCGGCGGGAGCAGGAGCAGGAACCTCTTTATAATGGACTATGACGGCGCCAAGTTGAACCAGCTGACCAGGCACGGCGCCCTGGTCATGTCCCCGGACTGCTCTCCCGACGGCAGCAAGATCGTATTCAACTCCGATAAGGTGTGGGATCAGGACCTCTACATAATGACCCTTACCCCCACGGTATCCGAGCAGAGAATAACGCGCGCATTCAAGCTCGAGCAGAGCGCCGCATGGTCTCCGAGCGGAAACCAGATCGCTTTCAGCTCGAACGGCGACATATACGTGTCCGGGCCCACCGGGAAAGGGGCGGTCAACCTTACGAGGAGCAACGCCATAGACGTCTCCCCGACATGGTCCCCGGACGGCAGCATGATTGCGTTTGTGTCGGACAGGGGCGGAAATCCGGCGATCTACGTAATGAGCTCGAGCGGAGGTGCGCTGAGGAAAATCAGCGGCGGCGGATACAGCACCGACCCTTCGTGGTCGCCGAACCCTCAGGTCAACAAGATAGCGTTCGTGAAGGTCGAGGGAAACGGGGCTAATATCTACACTATTAACCCCGATGGCTCAGGTGAGCAGAGGCTTACCGCCGGTTCCAGAAATGAGAACCCCGCATGGTCGCCCGATGGTCGTTACATAGCGTACAGCTCAAGCCGTGACGGGGCAAGGGACATATACCTCATGTATATGACCGGAGAAAACCAGAAGCGTCTCAGCCAGGGCGGAGGGAAGTCCTTCCCCACCTGGTGCAAATAGAATCGCAGGCGTACTATCTTCGCAGTTCGGATAAAATGCTATGGTGCTTTTATACGGGTGAGAAATATTGAGACTCTTTATCGCCGCCCTTTTGCCCGAAGAGATCAAGGCCCGTATCGACGAGTACATAAGAGTCGTGAAGCCCCGGTGCGAGGGCGTTAAGTGGGAGAATCACGATAAGCTCCACGTCACTTTAAAGTTCCTGGGTAACGTCGAGGATTCGATGGCGGAGCAGGTGTCGTCCGCAGTCGGCAGCCTCGTCCGGGATTATTCCCCCTTCGAAATGGACGTATTGAATTTCGGCGGCTTCCCCGACCTCGGGAATCCCCGCGTCTTGGTCATAGGTTTATCCGAGAACCCCGGGCTTTCGTCGCTTCAGGACAGGATTGAAGGCGAGCTCGAACCCCTCGGGTTTTCGCGGGAGGCGCGAAAGTTCGTCCCGCATGTGACAATAGGCAGGATCAAGAGCAGGCTCAGGATAAAGGAGCCTCTGCCGACACCCGATAAGTGTAAGTTCACCATCGATGAAGTCGGCGTCATAAAGAGCGAGACACGCAGGGACGGATCGGTCTATACACCTCTCAACTTATTCCGGCTTCACTAACCTTTCACTTCACACACCGAACCGGGCCGCTTTGTCATTTCGAGCGTATGCGAGAAATCTTAGCCTTTCTTCTGCCTTAAATTTCCTCTCCCCTCGGTGGGAGAGAATTTAGGTGAGGGGGTACCTTAATTTTATTGCCTATTCGTCCTGAGCATGTCGAAGGACGCCTTCCTTTCTGTCATTCTCATCCCTTAATTAATCTATGGTTACGCAGGGTCATTCAATCGTTTTTCCGAATCCGGTATCATTATTTTTTCATCTTAATAATCAGAGGGCTTGGCGTAAAGGGTGAATTTACCTTCATAGGAGCCGATGATGAAGATTTTCATTACAGGCGCGACAGGCGTCCTCGGCAAAAGGCTCGTCAAAGAATTCGTAAGCCGCGGCCATTCAGTTACAGGCATGGTCAGAAGCACTCAGGGGGAGGAGCTTGTCAACTCTTTGGGAGGTAATCCATCCCGTGCGGGTCTCTTCGACAAGGAGGCGCTTCTCCCCGCAGTCGAGGGATCGGATGTTGTTATCCATGCCGCGACGTCGATCCCTGTGAAGGCGAGGATGAAGCTCGAAGATTTCGCATTGAACGACCGGATCAGGCGCGAAGGGACACGAATACTTACCGAATGCGCCGTGAAAGCCGGAGCGAAGAAGCTAATATTCCAGGACGTCGTTTGGGTCGCCAGGCCTCCGGACGGGTCTTATTTCGATGAAAGCTCCCCGGCCAATCCCGATAAGTCAGTGCAATCCGGTATAGACGGCGAGAACATCGTTCTTCAGGCGGGAGAGAAATACGGTTTTATCCCTACAGTTCTGCGCTGCGGCTTTTTTTACGGGTCGGACACTGCTCACACGAGGACTATCGGCGAAGGACTCAAAAAAAGAAAGTTTCCGATAATCGGCAGCGGCGATTCTCTCTGGTCTAATGTTCATGTCGACGATGCGGCGGCAGCCTTCGTGACTGCCGCGCTTGAAGATCTCAAAGGTGTCTGGCATGTGGTGGACGACGGTCCGGTTAGAGTGAGCGAGTTTCTGAATGGATTCGCCGATCGGCTCGGCGCCCCGGCGCCCCGCCGCATTCCGGAATGGCTCGGCCGCATTCTCGCGGGAAGCTATGCCGTGAATTTTTTCACCGCATCGACATATACGTCGAACAATAAGCTCCGCACGGGGTCGAGCTGGTCGCCTAAGTATCCGACTTACAAAGAAGGGCTCGATCAGATTGTCAGGGATTGGAAGACGGAAGGTTTTCTTTTATAGTGTATCGATAACCCGAAACCACACATGAATTCAAATAGAGTAGCGATCGTTGTAACAGTCTGGCTTCTGGCAGCCGTTTTCGCAGGAGCATCCGGACTCATCTCTTCGCTTGTCCCTCCGTTCCCACAGGTAGTTCTCCTGGGACTCGTAATTATCCAGCTCCTTATATTTGCGTTTTCTCCCTGTTTCAAAAGCTGGTGCCTCTCGGTTGACGTAAGGGCTCTCGTACTCTTCCACCTGACACGTTTCGTCGGTATCTATTTCCTGATTCTTCATTCTGAAGGCAGGCTGCCATACGATTTCGCCGTGCCCGGAGGTTGGGGAGATATAGTTTCCGCAGCTGCGGCCCTTATTCTGGTTTTATTCGTCAGACCTGTGAAAAAAACCGGATGGGCTCTCTATCTCTTATGGAACCTGTTCGGGCTTATCGATATTCTATTCGTCGTCCTGACCGCGGCCAGGCTCGCATTGTCCGAGCCCGGCTCGATGATCGAGCTTCTGAAATTCCCTCTGAGTTTGCTGCTTACATTCGTCGTCCCGGTAATCATATTCACGCATATAGTGATTTTCATAAGACTGCTCATAAGCACGAAGCGCGGTTATCAGGTTATCTGATGTGGTTGACCGGGGCATTAATCATTCCGCTCCCTGTCCAGCAGTGAACGCTTGCGCTCGACCCCCCAGCGATAACCGGAGAGCGACCCGTCATTACGCAGCACGCGGTGACACGGGATAGCGACCGCGATCATGTTGGACGCGCAGGCCCCGGCCACGGCGCGCGCGGCTTTCGGCGCTCCGATCATTTCTGCAATTTCCCCGTAGCTAGCCGTGGATCCGGCGGGGATTTTACTCAGCGCCTGCCAGACCCGCTTCTGGAAGGCAGTCCCGAGCACGTCGAGGGGTAAATCGAAGCCGAGCCGAGGGGCTTCGACAAAGCCGACGACACGCGCGACGAGTTTCTCGAAATCTTTATCGCCGCCTATCAGCTCCGCTTTGTGAAATCGGTCCTGAATCTCGCGTACGAGTGCATCGGGGTCGTCGCCGAGCATGATGGCGCAGACACCTTTATCCGTAGCCGCGACGAGGATCGCGCCCAGGGAGCATTCACCGACGGCGAAGCGGATCGATGCACCGCTGCCGCCAGTGCGGAATTCGGTGGGCGTCATACCGAGCATATCCGATGTCGAGGCGTAGAACCGTCCGCTCGAATTGAAGCCCGAGCCGTAGATCGCGCCCGTCACGCTATCTCTTCGGGACAATTCGTCTTTCACACGCTTTGCCCGGAGAGCGTCTGCATAAGCCTTTGGCGTGAGACCGGTCACGGCTTTGAAAACGCGGTGAAAGTGGAAACGGCTCATGCCGAGTGTATTCGCGAGCGTATCGAGGCTCAGCGTTTCGTCCGCCTGCTCTATAAGGCGGCAGGCTTTCACGACCAGAGCTGCTCGTTTATCATTGAGCGCCGCCTCATTCGGACAGCATCTCCTGCACGGTCTGAAGCCCGCACTCTCGGCCTCTTCACATGTCGAATGGAAGCGGACATTTTCCCGCCGGGCCAACCGCGACGCGCAAGACGGGCGGCAATAAACGCCCGTCGTCAGCACGGAATAGTAAAATATGCCGTCTGCCCTCGGGTCGCGTCTCTTTACAGCAGCCCACCTGTCATCGTCGCTGAGCGGTAAAGTCATCGTAGAATATTCTATCGTTATTGTAGAAGACATTACAGACCTCCTGTTTGTGTGTTAGAAGTAATATATCAATCTCGCTATTACACCGCACTCCGGTTCTTGCCCTCGAATCCAAAAAAGCGCCATCCTGTCATGCTTCCTACTTCCGGCGAATTCCCGTTTGATAAAACTGAACTGATTAGTACAATTATAGGATGAGTGTTTTATCGGAAAAGGGTAATAAGACCCGTGCCGTCATAATCGAGACCGCTCGAGAGCTTTTTCACCGCCAGGGCGTCAGGGCTACGAGCATCGATCAGATACTCGTAGCGTCGGGGACGGGAAAGAGTCAGTTTTACCATTACTTCGGCAGCAAAGATGAGATAGTCCATGAAGTGCTCAGGTTCTATCTGGATGTCTTCAGGAGCGGCAAAGCACCGGTAAGAGTACAAATTGAAAACTGGGACGACCTCGAAAGTTTCTTCCACGACCATGTAAAGGCGGCAAAAAAGTATGACTATGAACGGTCGTGTCCCATAGGCTCTATCGGAGACGAGCTCGCATCCGAAAATGAACGCGTGCGCCGAGACGTCAACCTTGTATTCGAATACGTAAGGGACAACATCTCGTCTTTTTTCGATGAGCTTAAGTCGCGCGGGGAATTGAAGGAGACCGCCGACCCCGAATCCATGGCTGATTTCTGCCTAGCTTCGGTCCAGGGGGCTCTCCTTGTTTCGAAGGTGAGAAAGGACTCCGAAGCGGCCGAGAAAACCGTAGCACACGCCATTAACTATTTAAAATCCTATCGCAAGATTCGTTCATCTAATAGTTAGGTAAGCTTTCGCATTCCGGTACGGTTTAAAATATCTGGCGCTGTTATATGACGAGCGAAAGAAAATTCGGCGGATTTACAAAAGAAGCTTTCGGGTTCTTAAAGGAGCTCGAGCTCAATAATACAAGGCAGTGGTTTGAGGAGCACCGAAGCGTATTCGACGAACATGTATTGGAACCAGCTCAGGAGTTCGTCGTCGAAATGGGAGAGAGGCTTAAAACGATATCCCCGCGAATCTCCGCCATTCCGCGAATAGATAAATCGATATTCCGGCTTTACAGGGACACGAGGTTTTCCGAGGATAAGACGCCTTACAAGACCCACGTCGGCATCCTCTTCTGGGAAGGCGCGAGGAAAAAACTCGAGAATTCGAATTATTACCTGCAGCTCAATAAGTCCTCGATCTTCGTAGGCGCGGGCGAGTACCGTTTTCCCTCCGATCTGCTCAGGCCGTACAGGGACTCCGTGGTTCATACGAAGCGGGGGGCGGAGCTCAAAAGAATTTTAAAGCGAATAACCGCAAACCCGTTATACAAAATAGGCGGACAGCATTACAAGAGAGTACCCGCGGGCTATGATCCCGGTCACCCGAGAGCGGAGTTATTGCTCCATAACGGACTTTACGCGTACCGCGAGAGCCCTCTGCCGGAAGAAATTTATTCCTCCGGTTTCGTCGATTATTGTTTTGAAATATTCAGGGACATGTCCCCCCTGCATAAATGGCTGAGCGATCTGATTAAGTGAATACCGGGCTCATTCCTCAGGCTTTGATTTTCTCGCGAGGCGATGTCTTATTCGAGAGATCATACTATTGCTGCGTGAGCATCCGCTGTGTGACAAGCGGGATCAGCCTCCTGAGTTCGTTAAACCTCCGCGGCGACAGGTTTAGGTAATAAATGATCTCGGGCTTCCATTTCCCCCCGAATGTATTGATCGCGCCGACGGGACACGCTTTTTCTTCTGTTTTTATCCTTCTTTCCATAGCTGGTACATAAAATGGAACTAAATAACAAACATGTACCCGGTTGAATTATTAGACCGAACCCATAAAATATATTTCAAGACGCATGATCACTTTCTAAGGGGGTTATAAATGACTGACGAAGAGAGAAAATCCATCGCGGCGGAATATTTGAAGAGCCTCGATTACAAGAGGGACTTTTATCATCTGATGGCTGAGGACGCCGAGGTGTTTTTCCCGAACTGGGGCGTAGCGAGGGGCGCGGTCGAATATAAAAAGCTTTTCACCCACCTCGGGTCACTGGTTGAAGACTTCACTCACTACCACGCATACATAAACTGGATAATTCAGGGCGACATGGTCGTGGCCGAGGGTTCCAGCAAGGGCAAGCTCAAGACGGGCGAGACCTGGAGCGATAGTAAGTGGTGCGACGTGTTCGAGATAAGAGACGGAAAGATACAACGCGTGTATATCTATCTCGACCCCGAATATTCGAGGTATTGATTGAAGACTGAGAATCGTCTTCGCGCAGCGACACGATGAATATCACAAGACTATATGCCGACCGTGATGGTGAGTCCCATTTCGGAGAAATCGAGATCGACCTTAGAGATATGGGTCCGATCGGGCGGCTTTCGGAAAGATCGCCTGTGAAAGAAATAATCTTCAGGGAAAACGACGCCGACTATGATTACGACTGGCATAACGCTCCGCAGAGGCAATATATAGTTCTCCTCGACGGCGAGATTGAAATTGAGGTCAGCGACGGGGAGAAAAGGCTGTTCAGGGGCGGAGATGTACTCCTTGTCGAGGATGTGACAGGTAAGGGGCACAGGACGAGGGTTACGAACAACAAACCGCGCAGGTCCTTATTCGTGACGCTCGGGTAAATATTTCAAAATTCCGCGAGGGAAATATGCCGGGCAAAATTTTGGGGATTCATCACATAACCGCGATCGCCACTAGTGCAAAGAAGAATTATGAATTCTATACGAAAATCCTCGGACTGCGTCTGGTCAAAAAGACCGTAAATTTCGACGACCCGACCACATACCATCTTTACTACGGCAACGAAAAGGGCGAGCCGGGAACCATCCTTACTTTCTTTCCCTGGGAAGGGATAAGGAGAGGCAGGGCGGGGACGGGTCAGGTGACCGCCGTGTCATTCTCTATCCCGGAGGCCTCGATGAGCTTCTGGCTCGATAGATTCCAAAGCTCTAACGTCACATACAACAATCCTTCTTCGAGGCTCGGTGAAGAAGTCCTCGTGTTCCTCGACCCCGACGGGCTCAAGCTCGAGCTCGTTGCCTCGGAAGACGATGAGAGACCGGCATGGAGCGCGGATGAAGTTCCCCCGGAGTATGGGATCAGGGGTTTTTATGACGCCGCATTGACGCTCGAAGGTTACGAGGCGACTGCGAAATTGCTTACTGAAATCCTCGGATATGAAAAAAAGGACGAGCATGCGAACCGTTTCAGGTTCGTTAACGGAAACTGCAGACACGCGAATATCTTGGACCTCGTCTGCCTTCCCTCCGGGCAGCGCGGGAGTGTGGCCGGGGGATGCGTACACCACATTGCATTCAGGGCTCCTGATGAAGGGGCGCAGCTCGCGATAAGAGAGCAGCTCGTCGGTCTTGGCTACAACGTCACTCCGCAGCTCGACAGGAACTATTTCAAATCCGTTTACTTCCGGGAGCCGGGCGGTGTGCTGTTTGAAATAGCGACCGATCCGCCCGGCTTTACAGTCGATGAAGATGCCGCTAACCTGGGGCGCGGATTAATGCTGCCCCGCTGGCTCGAGTCCCATAGAAACGAAATCGAAGGAGTCCTGCCAGAGCTCTGATAGAGGTTTCAGTGAGCACCGATTTAGGGTTTATACACGTATTTATTCCGGCTTCTGACCCGGATAACCGGGCGACCATACTGCTTTTGCACGGGACCGGAGGGGACGAGGAAAGCCTCGTTCCTGTAGCGGAGAGGATATTGCCTGGCGCCGCAATACTGAGTCCCCGGGGCAAGATATTGGAGAACGGGATGCCCCGATTTTTCAGACGCTTCGCGGAAGGGGTCTTCGATCTCGAGGATTTGCGCGTGAGAACCGCGGAGCTTGCGGAATTCATAATCGAGGCTTCCGGTGCCTACGGCTTCGACAGGAGTAAATTGACCGCAGCCGGCTATTCGAACGGGGCGAATATAGCGGCCAGTATTCTCCTCACATATTCCGGCGTCATTCCGAGGGCTGTATTGTTCCACCCCATGGTCCCCTTTGTGCCGGATCAGCTACCTGATTTATCTGATACCGATATCTTGATAACTGCCGGTACTAACGATCCCGTAGTCAGCCCCGAGGGAACGGAGAACCTCGTCAAACTTCTTAAGGGGGCGGGCGCCCGCGTGGAGGTATTCTGGCAGGATAATGGGCATAGCCTCACCCGCGAAGAGATAAACGCGGCCAAAACCTTCCTTGCCGAATCCCTGAAATAGTTTTCATCAACTAAATCTTTAAAGTAACATTATAAGCTGACGCCAATTTTAAACTCGTTAAATAAAAACGCAGGGAGAAGCCCCATGATCGATTTTTACACGTCCACGACGCCAAACGGTAGAAAGGTCTCGGTAATGCTCGAGGAGGTCGGGCTTCCATACAACCTCATCCATCTCCACCTGAGCAAGTTCGAGCAGAGGCAGGACTGGTATCTGAAAATTAACCCGAACGGCAGGATACCCGCGATCGTCGACCGCGATAACGGCGATTTTGCCGTTTTCGAGTCGGGGGCTATTTTGATTTACCTCGCCGAGAAAACGGGGAAGCTCCTGCCCTCGGACGTCAAAGGCCGCTCGACAGTGATACAGTGGCTCATGTTCCAGATGGCCGGGATAGGCCCGATGCAGGGTCAGGCGCACGTATTTTTCAGGTACGCGCCTGAAAAGATCGAATACGCCATAGGCCGTTATCAGCGCGAGACAAAGAGGCTCTACACGGTGCTCGATACACGCCTCAGGGACAGCGAGTATTTAGCCGGGGATTTTTACTCCATTGCCGATATAGCGACATACCCCTGGATCGCGCTCCACAACTGGGCCGGTGTCGAAATAGACGACCTCACTAACTTGAGGAGATGGATGACGACGGTAAGGCGTCGCCCCGCTGTCAAAGCGGGCATGGACATACCCAAGACGAAAAAAGCCGATGAGAGCGAAGCCGAGAAGAGGGGTTCGAAGCTCCTCGTTTGATAATACGGAGTTCTCTATCTTAAAATTGCACGAGCGGCACACAATGTGTGCTCATATACGGTTTCTGTGCGGCTCTTCAGCAAAGGTTCTCTATAATAACCGGTCCCTTCTCTAGAAGCGGTATCCCGCGACTATGATCAGAACTCACATGCCCTGTCGTATGGAACTAAGTATAAGAAATCCAGTCTCTTGTCATTCGATTCCCTCCTTTCGTAAAGGAGGGTTAGGGTGGATTTTATATAATTCTCTTTCCAAATCTTAAGATATGTAGGAGCGAGTTCCCGGGTCAAGCCAAGGACAGGGCCTGCATTGATACATTATTTCCTCGCCCTTGAGAGAAGAGGACGAAGGTGAGGGTGTCACTGCGAGCCAAAGACGAAGCAATCTCATCATTTCGTCACCCTGAACTAGTTTCGATGAGCCCGTTCGTCCTGAGCGCACACGAAGTATGCCCTCTATAACGTAACCGGCTCCGACATCGTTATCGACGGAGGAAGGACGACGCTTTAACACTCCGTTTTCCTGCGGGAAGAAAATTTAATATTTGTGTATAATAGAGTCACAACGGGGAACGGATATGCCGATCTACGAGTTCTTCTGCAAAAAGTGCAATACGATATACAAATTCTTCTCCCGGACGATAGATACCACGACTATCCCCAAATGTCCCAAATGCGGGAGAAGGAAACTCGAAAGGGTTTTCTCTTCCTTTGCCACTCTGAGTAAAAAGGATAAAGAAAGCGGCCCCGAGTCCGGTATTCCGGATATAGACGAATCCAGGCTCGAGAAGGCTATGGATATGCTGGAGGAGGAATCGGGTGCGATCGACGAGGACGACCCCCGTCAGGCCGCGGATCTGATGAGAAAGCTCTCCGATGCGGCCGGTATTTCGCTCGGCGAAGGAATGGAGGAGGCTCTTAACCGCATGGAGAGGGGCGAGGACCCGGATAAGATCGAGGAGGAGTTAGGCGATCTGCTCGGAGAGGACTCGTTTCAATTCGAATCCAAGAAGAAAAAGGGCGCAAAGAAAACCACTCCAAAACCTAGTGTGGACGAAACCCTTTATGAGCTCTGATCCTGCTATCTGGAAAAAGGTCAAAGTGTGTCAACTTTTAAGGATTTCTCTCTCGGTCATTCTCATCTCTTTCATAACCTTCGGCTGCGCCGGAAATAAGCCGGTCACCACTTCGAAGACGCCTCCCGGGGTCCCTCCATCACCGCCCATATATGAAGATATTTCAGGGTTTGAAAAACCTCCCTGCTCGACCGGTGAATTAAAAATAAAACAGGGCTCCCTGTGCGGGAACCTCGTAGGCACATCGAACGGTAAACCGGTAAACGCATACCTCGGCATCCCCTTCGCCGAATCCACGGCGGGGAAGAACCGCTGGAAGGCCCCTGTGCCCAGGGCGGCATGGGAAGGGACGTTCGAAGCGACGAGGCTCGGACCCGCGTGTCCGCAAAATACGGACGTCATGTATCCCCAGAGCGAGGACTGCCTAAGCGTGAACGTCTGGACCCCCGCCGGCACTTCAAATGGCCCAAAGGCTGTTATGGTCTTCATTTACGGCGGAGCGTTTATTTACGGCTCTGATGCGGACCCTTTATACGACGGCGCGTACACGGCGGCAAACGGGAACGTGGTCGTGGTTAATCTGAACTACCGTCTGGGCGCTCTCGGATTCCTTGCCGGGGTTAAAGATAAGAAAACGGGGGAGGAGATTAACGGCAATTTCGGAATTCTGGACCAGATACTCGCTCTCGAGTGGGTGCATGAAAATATCAGCGCATTCGGCGGCGACCCGGATAAAGTAACCATTTACGGCGAGAGCGCGGGCGCAATGAGCACGGGAATTCACCTTGTTTCCCCGAAGTCGGCTGGATTATTCAGGGCGGCCATAATGGAGAGTAACCCTTACGGACTGCCTTACAAGACTCTAAAACAGGCGGAGCCCCTGGCGAAAGAGTTCGCAGGCAACGTGGGATGCGCCTCCGACGATATTGGCTGCATGAGGAATAAGCTGCCGGAGCTTGTACTGGATGCACAGCAGCAGAGAGACTTCGTCTGGCCTGCGCTCTTTCAGGGTATAAAAGATATGCTCGTCTGGTCGCCCGCCATCGACGGGGGAATATTAATTGAGCAGCCGCTCGAGGCGGCTTTAAGCGGCAAGCTGAAGAAGCCCGTGATCATAGGCACCAACACAAACGAAGCGCTCCTATTTGTAGAAAAGGCAAAATCCGGGCTCGGTTGGAAAACTGTATCCGATTTCGATTACCGTCTTACGATGGATTTCATTTTCCGGGATCATGAGTTGCGCAGGAAAATATATGGGAAGTATCCGCCTAACGGGAAGGATAACACCAGGCTCATTTCAAAGGTACTTACGGATTATCTCTTTACCTGCCCGAACCTGGATGCGGCTACGCATGCCTCCCCCGAGACCTGGTCGTACCTGTTCGACCACGTACCGTCCTTCAATGTCTGGCCTCTGATTCCGGCCTGCGCCGATGCGGTGTGCCATTCAGCGGAACTATCGTTTGTATTCCATACGCCTGAGGGCAGGGGAAATAAATTTACCCCTCCGGAAGACGCCCTGTCCGATCTGATGGTCGAATACTGGACGGAATTTGCAAAGGACCCGGACCCGGGCGGTAAATCAAACGCATGGCCCGAATTCATGCCCGGTTCCCTGAGCCTTATATTCGTTACCCCTGTGGACGAAATCAAAGCCGGGCCTTATAATGACGCCGATTGTAAATTCTGGGACGGGATAGGGTATAACCTCCGAAATTCTTTCTGGGGTTTATTTTAGGACTATAGCGGTTAGCCGTTGCACATTAGTTTAATACCGCTCCGAAAACATATTTACATACACCGGACCCGGGCAGTAGAATTAGCTATCTCTCTCGTTAAAGATACGTTGAAATTTTGGACCGTTCCGATATGAAGCATATTGCCGCCTTCTTATTCTATCTCTGCATACTAGCGGTGGTGCCGGGCGCTCAGGCAACAGATAATCCCAACGATGCCGGTTCATTTTTCTCAGACCTTTCCTCCCGCGAATATCTTACAGGCAATTGGGGCGGGTCGAGGGACAAGTTAATAGATTGGGGCCTTACTCCCACGGCGACATACTCCGCAGCGATTCTTGGGAATCCCGTCGGCGGGATGAGGAAGGGGGTAAAGTATGCCGGGCTCCTCAATGTTTATCTCGATTTCGATCTCGAGAAACTGCTCAAGATCGGCGGAACGAGGTTCGTCGTGTCCGGTGCGTGGGCGTTCGGGGAGAATCTGAGTGCGGCTGACATAGGGAATTTCTTTACCGTGTCGAATGATTTCAACGGTAATTTCATAGGCCTTTACCAGCTGTTCGTCGAGACGAATCTGTGGGAAGACAAATTTACTCTTGCCGTCGGGCGTATGGGAATAGGGGATGATTTTAGCACGGCAGATGTGTTTGGAATTTATGTTAGCTCCGCTTTCAACACAAACCCAATAAGCTTGACCTACAATATTCCGGCATACCTCAGCAACCCGGATGCAGCCCTGGGGGCGCGTCTGCGCGTAAAACCTGTGGACGATTTTTACGTTGCAGCGGGCGTGTATAACGCCGACCCCGACGCGGCCCGCAATCAGGATGTGTCGATTGACTTCGATTTCACATTTGATGACGGCGTGATACTGATAAGCGAAGCGGGCTATACGCCGGGCAGGGGTACAGGTTCCACGGTACTCCCGGGGGATTACAAATTCGGGGTTTACTATGATACCGGGCAGTTCAACGAGCTTTCGGACGTAGAGAGTACGCGTGACGGCAACTACGGGTTTTACGTCGTCACCGACCAGATGGTATACCGCGAGCCCGGAGCGGGAAGCCAGGGCCTGACCCTATGGGCGACTGCCACATATGCTCCGGAAGATGAAATTAATCTATTCCCGCTATTCCTGTCAGGGGGGTTTGAGTATGAAGGGGTTTTTCCGGGGAGGGATAACGATGCAGCAGGATTCGGCTTCGCCTACGGCAAGCTAAGCCGGGATCTCGAAGACCAGGACTATGAGATCGGGCTCGAGGGCACGTATATATTTCAGGTAACGCCCTGGCTCGGTTTACAGCCCGATGTGCAGCTTATCGTTCATCCCGGGGGCAGCGGAAGCATCCCCGATGCTCTCGTAGCCGGGATGCAGTTATCTGTCGATATTTGAGAGAATCTTGCTTCTTGCGTTAACGGAATAATAAAACCCAGCGCCTCTTCTCCGAGATATTCGGATTTCCCTTTTCAGTTTTTCCCGGGCGGGAACAGTGCCTTGAGAAATTTCTGCATCTCGGCCCAGGACTTCTTATCGGCATCCTTGTTGTAGGCGATAGGCAGATTGTATTCCTTGCCTAGCCTATCCGCATCGGGGTTCGTGAAGCTGTGCTTTGCTCCCGGATAGATAATTATCTCATAGTCGGCGTGAGCCGCATCCATCTCCTTTTTAAACGCGTCTACCTCCTCCCGAGTCACGAACGTGTCGTCGCCTCCCGTGAGCACGAGGATCTTTGTCTTTACCGTATCCGGCGCAGCCTTATACATGGAGCTCAGGTTCCCGTGGAAGCTGACAACGCCGTCGAGGTCAGCCCCGGTACGCGCCATGTGGAGGACGATCGCCCCGCCGAAGCAGTAACCTATCGCGGCGATCTCTTCTGAGTTTACGGTCGGCTGCTGCTTAATAAACTCGAGCGCGGCGTTGAACCTCTTCTCGCCTATACCCATATTATTCATGACCTCCGTCACGTACTTTTGAGCGTCTTCCGGATGATCGCTGTTCTTCCCTTCGCCGTACATGTCCACGGCGAGCGCTGTATACCCGAGCCCCGCAATCATGTCCGCCCTTCTCCTGACATAATCGTTAAGACCCCACCATTCGTGGACGATCAGAACCCCCGGCCTTTTTCCCTTGATGCTGTCGTTATAAGCGAGGTAACCCTTGAGTGTAGTGCCGTTTGATTTGTACTCGACTGTTTCACCTACGATTTTGGAGAATGCCTGAGTCGTGGAGAGTGCGAATAAAACTATGAGAGTAAAACCTAATATTCTCATGAAATTATTCCCCCGTATGGTATTGTATCTACCTTCATAAATAAATGATTAATCCATGGAAGTCAACAAAAATGTCCGGCAATCTCTCTCCCCGACGCCGATATTTATGAGGAGGTCCCGATGACGGGCAAACTCGTACTGACCTTTATCGCGATGGGGATAGGAGTGATGGTTATTGCGGTGGACATAGCCGCAATTAACGTCGCGCTACCGGCGGTCGAGAAGGCTTTCCGAACCGATGTGGATACCATCGAATGGGTTGTAAACGGGTACGTTCTGACGTTCGCGGTGCTGATGGTTACGTGCGGCAGACTGGCCGATACTTTCGGTCGCAGAAGAATATTTTTCCTGGGATTAGTTATCTTCGGGTTGACTTCACTTATCGGCGGGTTGTCGGACAACGCCGGTGTCCTGATCGGAGCGAGGGTGATTCAGGGGGCGGGAGCGGCTTTGTTATGGCCTTCAATTCTCGGAATCGTGTACTCCTCTGTTTCGGATGATCAAAAGGGTATTGCCGTGGGTCTCATTCTCGGAGCGGCCGGGGTAGGGAACGCCGCGGGTCCTCTTATAGGCGGTTTTTTGACGGAATACGCATCCTGGCGCTGGGTGCTTTTCGTGAACGTACCTTTGTCACTCACGGCGGGTATTCTCACATATCTGGCGGTAGGTAAACAACCCGGCGAGAGCGGTGAAAAGAATGTCGATTATCTGGGAATCGCCGCGGTCTCAATTTCGCTGGTGTCGCTTATGTATGCATTAAACCAGTCCACCTCCTGGGGATGGGGATCATATAAAACGGTTTCACTCCTCGTATTGTTCGCTGCGGTCATGTTCTTGTTTATCCGTATCGAGAGGAGGACCGAAGACGCGCTCATACCGAAAGATGTTATGTCCAACATCCCGTTCATGCTAATGTCTACGATAATGTTTTCTGTCATCCCGGCCCTTTTCAGCCTCCTCCTTTATATGCCGCAATATTATGAAAAGTTTTTTGATTATTCTCCCCTCCTGGCAGGCGCGTCCCTTGTCCCGATGATGTTGACATTTGCTGTAGTAGCCCCGATATCCGGGAAAATATATAATCTTATGGGCTCCCGGTTATCTATATTTATCGGAATGTCTTTAACCTTGGTCGGGACCGTCTGTATCATCGTTTTTGGGTTCGGCAGCGGTTATTACAGTTTTTTACCCGGGTTGATTATTTCGGGAGCAGGCTTCGGATTTGCCATACCTTCGATAACAACCGCGGCTGTCGGGTATGTCCGGGAATCGAGGACCAGTCTGGCCGGAGGTATTGTATATATGTTTCAGCTGGTCGGAGGAGCGCTCGGCCTCGCCGTAGTTACCACGATATTCACGGATGCAGCGAAGAAAGATGTTACGGAGAGGATAAGCGGTTACGGATTGAATCTATCGGAGGGGTATCAATCGGACATCCTCAGCTTCATGCTGGGAAGCGGCAGCAAGCAAACACTGCTTAACGATTTTGGTCAGGCGACATTTAACGACTTATATCATCATATTTATAGTGCGTATATATCGGGTCTTAAATACGGTCTGGGGTTTGCAGCCATAGTCGTGGCGATCGGAGCTGTCCTCACTTTTTTCGTCGGGAACAGGAAAACCGCATGATTCCGGTCAATTTTTCGTAATTGACTGCGAGTTCGAAATTCTGATTGTGGAAGTCGTATATGTTGGTTAATCTTAATACAAAGATAATGTTCACCTTTAATATTCATTAATGCCGGCGGGTTATTGCGGCTCGGATTTTCTGGTTGAAAAAATATAGAAAAATCTTTTTATTTTCGGGTGCCGGTCTTGGAATAGTAATTATTCTTGCCGCCCTCTCTCTAATGCTCGTTAAAAGGCTTGTTACGCCCGAGCGCGTCAAGGAGGAGCTGCTGGCCTATCTCTCCGAAAAGATAGGCGGGGGAGTCGAATTTAATACTGTAGAAATTAATTTCTTTCCCGGTCCCCATGTTGTGCTGAAAGGGGGCAAATTCTCCGTTCCCGATAAGCTTGAAGGGAACTTCGAGACCATGATCGTATATCCGAAAGCTTTGCCATTGCTCCGCGGTGAAGTGGATGTCTCAAAGCTGAAAATAATCAAGCCGGAAATAAAAGTGTTGATACATGAGATAGCTGCCGAAGAGAGCCGTGAGCCGGAGGATTCTTTTTCATTCGGAGTCTTAAAAGACTACCTCGCCGGAGCGTTGGGCTACCTCGACTCCCACGGGAGAGGGCTCAATGCCGAGATAGAGAACGGGACTTTGATATTGCAGAAGGACTCTGCGCCCGTTTTAAGCTTCAGCAATATGAATGCGGATCTCATACTGCCTGACGACAGGCTGAGGATCGAAGTCAGGAGCGAGTCTAATCTTTGGGCCGCATTTGATTTCAGGGCATGGATCGACGTCAAGAATTATAAGGGTTCAGGCAGTTTGGTTATTAAAGGCGGCAAGCCTCACAGGTTCATGGATTTTTACCTTCCGGATAAAAAGCTTGTCTCCGATTCCGTCCTCAATCTGGCAGTAAAGTTCAATACTCAGGACTTAAAGATATTTCAATCCAAGATCGAAGCCTCGGTGCCTAAACTGACATTGACCGGCGGCGGTGAAGAGCTTAACGTAAGCACTCGGGATATTATTGCCGACCTCTATATCGACGGCGAAAAGCAGGTTTTCACACTGAAGAGCGCAAGGCTCATAAATCCCGGGCTTGAGCTCAGCGGAAAATACACGGCTGATAAAAATCCGCCCGGAGTGAGTTTGTCTCTTCTCGGGAATAACGTCGATGTCGTCTCTGCAAGGGACAGCGCGCTCTTCGTCGCGGGTGAAAATAACATAGTCGACAATATATTCGAGGTCGTGAGAGCGGGGACGGTCCCCACGGTCACGCTCGACGCAAAGGCCGCGACATTCAGGGATTTGTGGAGGCCGGGGAATTTTAAAATAGAGGGGAATATGGTGAACGGAGAAATATATATCCCCAAGGCCGAGTTCGATATCGTAGCCGCAAACGGGAACGCTGTGATAGCTGACGGCGTGCTGAAAGGGTCTAACCTCAGCGGCAAGCTCGGCAATTCGACCGGTCACGAGGGGACCCTCCTTATCGGCCTTAAAGGGCCTGACGGGCCGCTCAATCTCGATATAATGGTGGACGCCGATCCCTCTCAGATTCCTCCCGTGCTCGGGCAGTTTATACAAACTGAAAGTTTTAGAAAAGAGATGGATCTTATAAGGAACGTAAAGGGCTTTGCAAAGGGGAGGCTCGTACTCGAAGGACAAAAGAAATCCGCCGAAGCGAAGGTCAGTGTGTCGGAGTTTGACATCACCGCCGATTACGGACGCTTTCCCTATCCAGTGAGCGTAAAGGGCGGCACGTTCGATTACGAAGATAAGAAGATCGGTGTCGAAGGTCTCAGTGTGGCGGCAGGTAAATTGAAATCATCCATATCGTCAGCTACATACGAATGGAAGGATAATAGCTACTTTAATGTTTCGTCTTCCGATACGACTGTCGACCTGGGGGAATTTTACCCCTGGCTGTCGTCCCTCGATTCTCTGAAAACCCGTCTCAAAGACATCGGGTCGGCTAAGGGGACTGCTTTTTTCAAGACGCTCGAATTCTCGGGCTCCGTTTCGAACCCGGCGGATTGGAAGATAAGCGGGGAAGGGAACCTCTCGGCCGTTAACCTGAACCTTACAGGTTTTAACGATCTCATAAACGTTACGAGCGCCGATATCAAATCGACCCCCGGCCGGCTGTCCGTGTCCAATGCCGGTGTGTCCGTACAAAATAGCAATATGAATCTCAATATGGTTTTGAATAACTACCTCACCGACCTCCTCGAGATGAGAATAGATTTTACCGGCACCCTCGAGCCCCGGGAGATGGGCCTCTTTTCCGAATATGTTAATCTGCCCAAAGAGCTCGTATTCGAGAGCCCCCTCTCCGTAACGGATTCTTCACTCGTCCTGCGGAAGGGTGACGTGACCCCCGCCGGGGCTGTCCAGGCTCCTCCGAATTCCGCCGCGGATGCCGGGAGAAAACTGAATTTGAACGTGAATATCCGGACGGATAAGCTCGAATGGAAAGATTCGGAAACTCAGACACCTCCGAAACCGGAGCCTCCCGGAAAGGATGCCTGGAACTCGCCTGTGAATGGCACTGTTAATGTAAAATCGGAAAATTTTAAATTCAAGAAGTTAAACTGGGACTCCCTCGACGCGGTGGTCACGTTCCTCGACCACGGCATAAATATCGATGTAACACAAGCCGATTTATGCGGCATTTCGACGCCCGGACTGCTTCAGATCTATCCGCCGGGCCTCAGTTTCGAATTTAAGCCTACTACGAGCGAGGAGGAGCTTGCTTCAGTTGTGAAGTGTCTTTTAGACAAGGCCGGAATCATATCCGGCGAGCTCGATCTCGATGCCAAAGTGTCTTCGGACGGGAGCGCGCGGGACGTGTATACCAACCTCGAAGGCGGAATGGAGCTCACTTCCCGGAACGGGCGTGTCGAAAAATACGGCGGACTTGCGAAATTTTTCACTATTCTTAATTTCGGCGAGCTATTCCGGGGTCAGGGTCCGGAATTCGACAAGGAAGGCTTTCCCTACGATAAATTGACGGCCAAAGCGGATATAAAGGACGGAAAGGTAACAATCAGGGAAGCGGCTATGGACGGCCCTTCCATTAAGGTCGTATGCGAGGGGTTTATCGACCTCGTAAATAAGAAATTGGATCTCCAGCTTCTCGTGATTCCGGTTATGGCCGTGGATTCCGTGATCGAAAAGATTCCCCTTGTGAATTTTGTCCTTGGAAAGAACTTCGTTTCGATCCCGATAAGGGTCACGGGGGACTTGTCCAATCCCGATGTGGAAAAATTATCTCCCTCCGCGATTAGCTTCGGTCTGTTCGGACTTATCAAACAGACTCTCAATATACCCGTGACGATCTTCAAGCCCATTAGCAAGAAAGAGAAGAAAGAGGAAAAGAAGGAAGAGGTCAAAAAGGAAACAAATGAAGGGGATGTGGGAAATAATACCGAATAACCCCTTTCCCGGCTCTGCGGGAGTGCGTATTTTTATTGTAATCGATAAAATTCTTTCTTCGCTGTTGCCGTCTGCCTTACTTATTTTTAAGGATGTCCCTTATCTCCGTAAGGAGCTTCTCTTCGTTTGACGGCCCGGGGGGCGGAGGAGGCGCTGCCTCCTTCTGCATTCTCAACCGGTTGATGTTCCGCACGAGAATAAAAACCGCGAATGAGACTATCAGGAAGCTGATGATCGTATTTATAAACCTTCCGTAATTAATCGTTACGGCGCCTGATTTCATCGCATCCGTCAATGCGGCATAGGGTCCGGCGGGGGTACCTTCCTTGAGCACAAAGAACAGGTTCGAAAAGTCGACGTTGCCGAGAACAAGACCTATGGGCGGCATTATGACGTCGTTAACGAGCGATTGAACGATCGTTCCGAAAGCGGCGCCGATAATAATGCCCACGGCCATATCGACGACATTTCCCCGCATTGCGAATTCTCTGAATTCTTTAAGCATCATTGATCTCCGTTGTGCGGAACTTGATTTTATTATCTCACATACTATTTTTAATATCAATAATTTATTCGTATTAAACTACTTGATATTAGACTCGGTATTTGCGGGCTGATAAAATACCGTTGTTGAGGCATCGGCGTCTATCATGGAAGACAAAAAGAGAGTTGAAATAATATACTGCAGACAGTGCCGCTGGTTATTGAGGTCGTCCTGGATGGCGCAGGAGCTTTTGACGACATTCGACGTTGAGATCGGTGAAGTGGCGCTCGTGCCCGGCACAGGCGGTATATTCGAGGTGCGGGTCGGGGACGAGCTCATATGGTCGAGGAAGGAAAAAGGCAGGTTCCCAGACATAAAGGAGCTTAAACAATTAGTGAGGGACCGGATAGCTCCCGGGAGAGACCTCGGACATACGGATGTATGATTTTGATTATTGTCCGGAATGAGAATGTCGGTATTCTAGGGGAATCCGCCTGTATAAAGCTCTTACGGGATTCCCCGTGCGGGCGGACCCGGGAAAACCGGAATGATGTATATTAACTCGTTATGCCTGTATATCTATTAAACGAGTCCCTCGTTTTCCCGCATCCCATGCACGCGGAATCGAACGGACTTCTGGCAATAGGAGGCGACCTCAGCGTCCCCAGGCTTCTCCTCGCCTACAGAAGCGGCATCTTCCCCTGGTATTCCGAGGGCAATCCGATCCTCTGGTTCTCCCCCGACCCTCGCCTCGTGCTGTCTCTTTCCGACCTTCATGTCTCGAGGAGATTAGGGAAAATCATAAGATCGGGTCTTTTTGAAATCACGTTCGATACGTCTTTCGAAGAGGTTATAAGGGGTTGTTCGGCGATAAGCAGGAGAGGGCAATCGGGGACGTGGATAACCGAAGAGATGATCGGCGCATACACGACGCTCCACAGGGAAGGATACGCGCATTCTGTCGAAACATACGAGGAGGGTAAGCTCGTCGGAGGGCTCTACGGTATTGCGCTCGGAGGGGCGTTCTTCGGCGAATCCATGTTTCATATCAGGAGCGACGCGTCAAAAGTAGCCCTCTATTACCTGGTCGAGAGGCTCAAAGAATGGGGCTTCGATTTCATCGATTCTCAGGTGCCCAACAGCCATATGAAGCGGATGGGCGGGAGAGAGGTAAGCAGAGAGCGCTTCCTCGTTATGCTCGCGGAGGCCCTTAATAAGGAGACGCTCCGCGGCAGCTGGAGCGATAGCGCGAATCGCAAATACGTGCGGCTTTGAGAATTCACTTGTCTGCCTCTTTCTGAATGCGAAAATAGGAAAAAATGCTTAAAGGAGGATTCGGATGAAGTCGATTTTATGTTACGGAGATTCTATCACGTGGGGCTATAGCCCTAAAGACGGTACGAGGTTCTCTTTTGAGGACCGCTGGCCCGGTATTTTGCAGCTGGAGCTCGGGGACTCATACAGGGTAATAGAGGAATCCGTGCCGGGAAGGACGACCAACTGGGACAGCCCCTTTCTTCCCGAGAGGAACGGACGCAAATCTCTTCCCCTCGTACTTGAGACTAACTTGCCGATCGATCTCTTTATACTGATGCTCGGCACGAACGACCTCTGGAAAACGTTTAATTTCAGCGCATCGGAAATAGCCGGGTCCTGCGCGTTTCTCATTTGGACCGTGCAGAAGGCCATGGCGGGCCCCGGTTTCGGAGTACCCGAAATACTGCTCGTCGCCCCCCAGCCCCTGGGTCCGCTCTCTCCGTTCATGAAGACATTTTTTGAAGGGCGGGCCGCCGTTTCGCGGCAGCTGGCCCGTGAGTATGAGAAGATTGCTCACATGACAGGCTGCCATTTTCTCGACGCTTCGAAATATGTAAAATCCAGCAGGGTCGACGGGGTTCACCTCGATGCCGCCGAGCAGAAAAAGCTCGCTTCAGGAGTGAAAAAGTCCGTTTTATCTATCCTGGGCGGTAAGCGGCTCTAATCCCGGCTGAATAATTGAAAAAAGCCTTACGGCATGTATAATGAAGTCCGTTTTATAGTTCTTAATCTGACCGTGGAATAAAACCCGTTTATCAATAAACGATTGATATGCACAAGGAGGCTTTTAATGAGCGAATGGAAGGTCATAAATCACGGAAATGCGGATATCAAACCCTCGAAGAACAGAAGGGCTATTTTCATAGGCAGGTACCAGCCCTATCACATGGGCCATGTGAGCCTGGTTAGACAGAAGCTCGATAAGGGGATTCCGTGCCTCATTATGGTGAGGGACATACCGCCCGACCCGCAGAACCCGTTTACGACCGAGCAGACCGTCGACATGATTAGAAAGTATCACGAGAGCAAGGGCGACGACGTCGTAGTGATGGTCATACCGGATATAGAGTCCGTGAACTGGGGCAGGGGAGTGGGTTATGAAATGAACGAATTTTTCCCGCCCGAGAACATCGGGTTTATTTCCGCGACGAAGATCAGGACCGCCATTTCCGAAGGCAATAACGATTGGCGGAGTCTGGTCGATGGATCAATACAGGAGGACGTCGTCAGGTATCTCAAAGGAGAGTAGCTTACGGTTGTAATCCCCCTTCATCCTTTTCCCAAGTATTGAAATCGAGTACGGGGAGGCGGCCTTGAAGCCGTCTCCTCCTTGTTTAGCCAAACCGCAAAATAATTATTTATTAACAGGACTTGAGAGGTGAGCTCAATAAACTATGAACTCGTTTTTCAAATTGTGATTATAATATTGCTGGAAGTTAATTGATTGAGAGCGGGTGAAATGGTAAAGGTTAATAATCAGGAAAAGGAATTCAGCAACTTTCGTCAATTTTACGAATATTATCTTTCCGAGCACAGCGACCCGCTGAACAGGCGCCTCCATTTCGCGGGGTGTATTATCGTACTTATATTAGTCCTCTCCACCTTCCTTTCCGGCAATTTGACATTGCTCGTCCTCGCTCCTGTGTTCGGATACGGGCTCGCATGGTCGGGACACTTCTTCGTCGAGAAAAATAAACCTGCGACTTTCAGGCATCCGCTTTGGAGCCTTATGGGCGAATGGGTAATGTTTAAAGACATTATGACGGGGAAGATGAAGCTCTAAAGCACGCCCGTCATTTGCATGGCCCTTCCGGATATTTACTCTAAGATTTTTTCCACGTCGGATATTTCCTTAAGATGTAATTAATGGGTAAAATCATTCGTGTCCGTTGCTGATCATGTAATTCGATAACGGTATTTCCCAAATGCCCAGACTTCTTGTTTTTCAACATGTCGCGCACGAGATTCTCGGGACCCTCGATCCCGTTTTAAGAGGTTCCGGGTTCAGGATAAAATACGTTAATTTCGAGCGTCATCCGGACTTCGAGCCGAATCTCGAAGGGTATGACGGATTGATCGTGCTGGGCGGGCCGATGAACGTGGATGAAGTCGACAAATACCCTTATCTGGAAAGAGAGGTGTATTCGATCCGCAAGGCTATGGAGAGGGGAATGCCGGTCCTGGGCATTTGTCTGGGATCACAATTAATCGCAAAAGCGCTCGGCGCGAAGGTATACAAAAATCGTGAAAAGGAAATAGGGTGGTACGATCTTTCTCCCACCCCAACCGGCAAAAAAGACCCACTCATCTCCCATTTCTCGGGGATGGAGAAGATTTTCCAGTGGCATGGGGACACTTTCGATATTCCGGAAGGGGCGCTCCTTCTCGCGTCTTCTCCTCTCTGTAAAAACCAGGCATTCCGTTACGGAGACAATGTCTACGGGCTCCAGTTTCACCTTGAGGTCGATGAGCCCATGGTCGAGCGGTGGCTCCGCATCCCCGTGAATAAAAAAGAGATTGACGAACTAAACGGGAAAATAATCCCCGACAGGATCAGGGAGGAAACCCACGCTTACATTTCCCGTCTTAAGGAGTTAAGCGATAAGGCGTTTGCGGAATTCATTAAGCTTTTCGGTTTCAGCAAAAAGAGGCAGACCCTTCCTTCGAGATAAAATAGCGGATTACTTTTCGTTCGAGTTGTCCGTCTTTTTGGAAGCCTGCTGTTTTCCGAACTTCCTGTAGTCCTCGGCGAATTCCCTGAGCCTCTTGTCGACCAGGTAGTTGATGGTCCCACGCTTGAACTTTCCGCTGGCCCCCCTTTGCCCGGCCTCTTTGCCCGTGATTGTCTCTATGGCCTGGTCAATAGTTTCGACCGGGTAAATATGGAATCTCCCCGCTTTGACCGCTTCCACGACCTCCTTCTTGAGCATGAGGTTTTTCACGTTCTGGTACGGTATAACGACTCCCTGCTCGCCCGTCATGCCCTTGGCCTTGCATACGTCATAGAACCCCTCGATCTTTTCGTTTGCGCCGCCGATAGGCTGTATCTGGCCCTTCTGGTTCACGGAGCCCGTAATTGCGAGGCTCTGTTTTACGGGTATTCCGGAGAGACTCGAGAGGAGCACTATCAGCTCCGCTGCCGATGCGCTGTCCCCGTCTATCGTTTCGTAGCTCTGCTCGAACCCGATGCTCGCCGAGAGGCTGAGCGGCTTATTCTGAGCGTATTTTGCGCCGATGTAGCCGCTCAGTATAAGTACGCCCTTATCGTGTATGTTCCCGCTCATTCTCGATTTCCTCTCGATGTTTACGACCCCTTCGGTCCCCATGAACGTTTCGCACGTTATTCGCGACGGTTTGCCGAACGCATAGTCCCCCATGTTATAGACGGCAAGGCCGTTTATCTGCCCCGTGACCATCCCTTCCGTGTCCACGAGCAAAACCCCTTTTGCAATCAGCTCCTGAATCTTCTCTTCGACCAAATTCGATCTGTATATCTTTTCCTCTATCGCCTTCTCGACGTGCACGCGTTTCGTGAGTCCTTCCCCGTTGTCGAGCTTGGCCCAGTAATCGGCTTCTTTCAGTATTTTGGTTATGGACCCCAGCTGGACAGACAGTTTGGTCTGATCCCCCGCAAGTCTCGAAGAATACTCGAGCACTGTTTCAAGCCCGCTTCTGTCAAACGGGTTAAGACCGTCCCTGTCGCATATAGATTTTATAAAACACGAGTACTGGGATAACGTTCCGTCGTTTCTGTCCACTACCGAGTCGAAATCCGCTTTCACCTTGAAGAGCTTCCTGAAATCCTCGTCATACGCGTAAAGCATTTGATAGAGATACGAGTTGCCCGCGACAATCACTTTGATGTCGAGCTTTATAGGCTCGGGCCTGAGTCCGACGGTGCTCGAATACCCGAACTGCTGATAGAGGTCCTCAATTCTCAGCTCCTGGTTCTCTAAGGCCTTCTTAAGTGAGTCCCACACGAATGGGAATTTAAACATGTCGAGCGCTTCGAGCACTATATATCCGCCGTTCGCCTTGGCGAGTGAGCCCGGGCGTATCATCGTGAAGTCCGTGAAAAGCGCTCCGAACCTCGCCTCTTTTTCGATCGAGCCGAAAAGGTTCGGATACGTAGGGTGTGCTTCAAAAATTACGGGAGCCCCTTCGGTAAGGGAATTATCGATGAAAACGTTAACCTTGTATTCCGTAAATGTCGGCTGCTGCTGCTGGGGCATCCTGAAAGGGAAGGGCATTCCTGCGGCTTGCATATTCTTGTCCGGAAGGAAGTTGTCGATGTTCTCCAGTATGTGTTTCTGCAGCTGGTCGAAGTAATCGATTATCTTCGGAAAAATTTTATATTTCTCACTCAGGCTTTCTATGAGGTCGCGCACGGCAAAAAGAGCGACCCGTCTTTCGAGCTCCTTCAGCCTCTCACCCGCTTCGTTCTCAAGCTTCCTCGCCGTCTTCATGGCTTCTGCCACCTGGTTGTCGATAATTTCTTTTCGTTTATTGATTTCTTCCTTCGCGGCGTCGTCGAGCGCGTTGTACTGCTCCTGAGTGATGGGCTTCCCCTCGACGAGCGGGATCGTGATTATCCCGGTCGGGGAAAACTGGATCTGGATATTGTTCTCGGCAGCATTTTTCTGGAGATCCTCGAAGAGGACGTTCTTTTTCTTCTGGAATTCGTTCATGAGGTTTTGTCTCTGCTCTTCGAATTCCTTGCTTTCGAATGCTCTCGGGATATCCGTTTTCAGTATCTGGAGGAACTCGTCCATGTCCTTTTTAAAGAGCTTTCCCTTTCCCATCGGCAGCTCTATAGCCTTGGGCTCATTCGGGTCCAGAAAATTATATACATAGCACCAGTCTTTCGGTGTTGGCTTGGCTTTGGCCACTCTGGCCAATATCGTCTCTATCGTCGTCGACTTCCCCACTCCGGTCGGCCCCACGAGGAAAATATTGTACTCGGCGTAGTCCATTCCAATGCCGAATTGTATCGATTCGACCGCCCTCTTCTGACCGATGAAGTCGGTACACGGGGGGAGGTCTTCCGTCGTTTTAAAGTTTAGCTGGCTTAAATCGCATAACCGGTAAACCTGGGAGGCCTTTAATTCCTGAACCTTTCTCATCGGTATTCCCCTTTGTGCGGATTATTTCCTGTGTATAAATGAGTAATAATTCGAAATCAGCCTAAAATACTACCATCTTGCGTAGTCCAATCAAAATGGCGAATAGCGGTACCGCTATAACCCGTATTACCAGATTATTCTGTATTCACAGTAAATAAGCAAGTTCTTTCGAGTTCGATGTAATCTATGCTTTTTGGGTTCTGACTGCCTGCCGGTCCAAATTTGTGCAGATTTATAAATTATTCCGCCCCTTGATTTGGAAGGCGCGGCTACACAATACGAACAGAAGAGATCAATAAATCGTTGCGAAGCTCCCGTATGACCTTATAATAGGCGGTCCGTACCGGTGTTCCTTTAAAAAATTGTCATTTTGTTTATCATTATGGCCTGTTCGTATGCTCGATGACCGCGACCGTCAGCGCGTTTGTATTAAAAGACACAGGGAGACTCGATTGAAACGATTTGCCGCTTTACTTTGTCTGCTTCTTCTTATAATTCAGTCATGCGCTTCGCCGGGCTCTCAATACCACGGAGAGTCGGGGAAGGGTCCCCTCTTCCCGGTGGAGAATGATACTAAGTGGGGGTTTATAGATAAGAAGGGGGAGATGGTCATACCTTATAAGTACGATGGAGCAGTCGATTTTTCGGAGGACAGGGCGCTTGTGAAGGACGGCGAGAAATGGGGTTATATAAATGAGTTCGATATCATGGTCATAACCCCTCAGTTCGAAGAGGCGCAGAAATTTTCGGAAGGACGGGCCCAGGTCAAGATCGACGGCCGTTACGGTTATATAGACAAGGTCGGGAAAATAGTCGCCGAGCCCCGATTCGAAAAATCGGAGCCCTTTTCGGAAGGGCTCGCAAGCGTGAAGGTCAACGGAAGGTGGGGATATATAAATAAAGATGGCAAGATGGTCATCGAGCCCCGCTACGATAAGGCATTCAGTTTCTCGGACGGCCACGCTCTGATAGTGGTTGACGGTGAGGGGGGTTATATAAATAAGAACGGGGATGTGTTTATTAAGCCGAAGTACGAGTGGGCGGAGGGGTATTCGGACGGACTCGCCTGCGTCGCTCAAGACGGTAAATTCGTATACCTGGACGAGTACGGAAAGGTAGCGCTCAAAACGGATTTTGAAGGAGCGAGGCATTTCAATGAAGGCGCGGCGGCAATAACGAGAAATGGCAGGCAGGGTTTTATAAACAAGAGCGGACTGATTATTGTCCAGCCGGAATACGACGAAGTGGGCGATTTCTCAGAAGGGCTCGCGACCGTGAGGTCGGGCGGCAAATGGGGGTTCGTCAATAAAAGGGGCGAGGTCGTGATAAAACCGCAGTTCCAGACGGCGGTAAGCTTCTCTCAGGGGCTCGCGATAGTGGAGCTTGGAAACGGCAGGTGGGCCTACATAGACAGGAAGGGGAATTTCGTGTGGAAGTCTCTTGACTGAGTGTGTGGAATTGTCCTACCCCGGCTCTATCTTTTGAGCCTTTGCTTCAATGGGCTCTTCCTTTTCATCTGAGCTTTGCGGGGCTTTCAAAAGCCCCCCGGTCGAGCCTAGGATTAAGGCCACGCCGAGGAGTGTAGTAATTTGAAAGACATGCTGCCAGATGAATAGATCGTACGCCGCCGAGAACCCGACTCGGATGAATCCGGCCGAAGCGACGCTCGGAGCTTCGCCGATCGAAAAGGCCTTTGTCATGGCGAGCTGACCGATAGTCCCGAACACCCCGACGCCGGCCAGCATGAGTAGGTTCGTCGATTTCTCCATAAAAGAAAAGTCGAAATCTTTACCGAGGGCGATAATCAAAATAAGACATATCGCAGCAGCAGTCCCCGAGAAGTGTGTAACGATGATCCTGGGGTCGATATCCCTCAGCTTGCGGAGCAAAATCATAACCACGGCGCCCGCGAAGGCGGCGAAAAGCGCCGTGAGCCCCGCGATATTCCGGTCCATGAGGTGCGCCTGCTCGACCAATATCACGCCCGCCATGCCTAATATTATCGATACCCATATCCTCCTGCCGGTCGTCTCCCCGAGCAGGAAACCCGCTAAAAGGGCGACCCATATGGGTCTCGATTCGGTGATGACGGCGACGTCGGAGATGGGGAGCCTGGTGAGGGCGTAGAACGTGGCTATCATAGCCGAGCAGCCAACAAGGCTCCTCAGCCACAAAAGCGGCCTGTTGAACAAGAAAGGCTTAAGGCCCGCGCGCCGCGTGAGGATGAGTGAAATAACGAAGGACATGAGCATCCTGAGGAAAGCCAGGATCAGCCAGTCGCACTTGTCCCCGAGAGCGTGGATGAGGGCCCCCATAGTCGCGAAATCGAATCCTCCCAGTATCATCCAGAAGATGGCCTTATTGTTCGAGAAAGTAAGCGAACTCAATCCTTTTTTAATGTTCATTTAGTGAAGCTTCTTGCCGAGCGCATTTTCTTGTTCGCGATAAGCCTTCGTTTTCTCAAGCTTGTAACGATTGAAGGGTCTCCAAAAAGTATATTGATAATATACCCGACCGGCGCGTGACCCCCGCTAAATAATGTCTGTCGGCAAACCCGTGTACGTGAAGAGTGTTCTTTCGTTCGAGGGCGGCGTCTGAGGCCCGGGCCGTCTTTACCTTGTCGACTCAAAGGAGGCTGTCGTAGTCCTTTAGAAAACTCATGACTATGCTGTTGAACTCTTCGGGTTTTTCGATCGGAGGGACATGGCCGCAGCCCTTGAGCGTGACTAGGGTCGAGTTCTTTATTTTCTCTCTCAGTATCCTCGAATACTTAGGCGGTATGAGTATGTCCTCATCCCCGGATATAATCAGGGTAGGGGCCTTTATTTCCGCAACACGGTCACGGAGGTCGTGCCTTATACTGGCTTTAGACAGGTTTATGATCGCCTTCGCGGGGTTAATCCCCGAATTCGAACTCTTCAGCGCCATGATTTTGTCGAGGTTCTTTTTCGTGAACGATTCCGAAAAGAGATAGGGCAGGGCCACGTCGTACCTGAGTCCGCTCCCGCCGGTCTCAGCGGATCTTATCCATGACATAATTATCAGCTCCAGCATCGTGTCCACGTATGAACACGTATCGACCAATACGAGCGCTCCCGTCTTTTCCGGGCAGAGGAGGGCGAAGTGCTGGGCGATCATGCCGCCGTTCGAGAGACCGATCAAATGCGCTCTCGGTATTTCCAGCTTTTCGAGAAGGTGCTTCAGGTCCTCGGCATGCAGTTCCTGGGAATATTCGGCGTCGGGTTTATCGGAGGCTCCCTGCCCCCTGCAATCGTATCTCAGTGTCCTGTATTTTCTGCTGAAAGGCTCGACCTGCAATAACCAGCCGTTCACATCCATTGTCAAGCCGTTTATGAACACGACGGGAGGTCCGTAGCCTGAAATTTCGTAATGTAACTCTATCGAGTTAATTTTGACTCTGGGCATCCTGGTTCAAGACCCGGGGAGTATCTTTCAAAAGATCCCTGAGGTCTTTTATTACATAGTCGGGTTTAATTTCTGAATTTCGTATATCTTCCTCTGAGGTCGAGCCCGAGAGGGCGAGTATCGTCGATATGCCGGATTTCCTGCCGCCGGAGACGTCGGTATCCAGGCGGTCGCCTATGATTGCGAATCTGTCTCTGTCCCTGTGGAGATGCTCGGCAAGCGCCACTTCGAACATTATGATCTCGGGCTTCCCCGCGACGACCGCTTTCTTGCCGCAAGCGGTCTCTATGGATGCGACGATCGCTCCTGTCGCCGGTATCAGCCCCTCGGGAGACGGGTAGGCGGGGTCGCGGTTAGTGGCAAAAAATTCAGCCCCGTTCCGGATAGCGAGCGTTGCCAGCTTCATTTCCTCATAATGGAAATCGGGATGTCCCCCCACTATGACGAAGTCTGCGTTTACGGCTTCCTCGCCGTCAACTATACCGAGCCCCGTAAGCTCGATTTCTTTCTTTAAGGATTTGCTTCCGACGACGTACGCTTTCTTGCCGCTTATGTCCTCGTAAGAACTCTTGATATGGTACGCGATTGCCATCCCTGACGTAACGACGTCTCCCGGACTTACCGGTATCCCCATTCCTCTGAGTTTCTCGGAATATTCGGCTGCGGTCTTTCTGGGGTCGTTCGTTAAAAAAATTACTATTTTCCCGCTTTTCTTTAAAAGGCTTATCGTTTCCACCGAGCCCTCGGTCGGGCTGTCCCCCACGTACACCACTCCGTCGAGGTCGATGAGGAAACAGTCAAATAGGTCGGCTAGTCTCATTCGGGTTTTTTGGATGGAGTATCGTGAGGGTTTTTCCGAGGCATTTTAACCCGCAGCGCGTATCAACCCCAGATATGCTTTATCAGTTCTTCCTGCTTGCTGTCTCCGGATACTTTCCTGAAGAGCGAAATAACCCTCAATTGGTCGTCCTGCGCAATCTCTACCCCTATAAGGTTAAGCACATCGACCGCGGCCTGTCTGTAACCTTCATAGAACTCTTCCACCTCCCCCGCCGCTCTTACGGTTTTGGAATCGAGATAGAGAGCTATCGCCGCAAACTCCAGAGGCACGTCCTCCGCAATTTCCAGTTGATAACCCTCCAGCTGATCTACGAGGAGGTGGTTCTTCCACGCCTGGATGACTTTCTCTATCTCTTCCTTCTTCATAGTAATAACCTAACTATTATCGGGCCGCGCTTCAAGTACTTTGGGCATGATAGTATTCAGGAGCGTGATTTTTCAAATAAATAACGGCCGGACTTAAAGAATAAGTCTCACTTATCGGTGTTCCTGTTGTGGAGGAGCTTGCTTGCGACGATTATGTTGTCCCTGCCGGCGGCCTCGGCTATTTTAACGGCCTCGGCCAGCTTTACCTTATCCGAAAGCGTGGCGAGCTTAAGCAGCATAGGCAGGTTGACCCCCGAAATTACCTCCACGTTGTTTTCTTCCAGAAATGTAAGGCTGATATTAGACGGAGTACCGCCGAACATGTCCGTTACGAGCAGGATGCCGTCTTTCCCTTTAACTTTTTTGATAGCGCTTTTTATTTCCTGCTTGAAGGTTTCGAATTCCCTGTCCGGGTGAAGACACACCCCTTCCATTTTCACCGAGGGATTTGATGAAAGCACGAAATTGACGGCTGAAATAAGCTCTTTTGCCAGTTCTCCATGGGTCACTACGACGATACCGACCATTCCGATAATCTCCTTAGCTCTTTGATATATCCCTGTGTATGGTAACGGGGGACAGGTGGCTGAAGTGTTCCGACAGCTTCTTGGCAATCACGACCGACCTGTGCTTTCCTCCGGTGCACCCTATGGCTATCGTGAGGTATGTTTTCCCTTCTTTTTCGTACCTCGGTATGAGGAATTCGAGGAATTCCGTGAGTTTTTTTATATACTCTTTAGTATCTTCTTTGCCGATTATGAATTCCACGATCTCGGCGTCGAGACCGTTTAAATCCTTGAGTTCCTCGATAAAGAAGGGGTTCGGAAGGAACCTCACATCGAAGATCATGTCGGCGTCATAAGGGTATCCGTGCTTGTATCCGAAGGACAGTATGTTGATGAGTAAATTCTGGGAAAGCGATTTGTCGAATTTCTTTTTAATCAGCTCTTTAAGCTGATGCACGTTGAAATCGGTGGTATCTAAGTTATAGCTCGAGAGCTCCTTCAGTTCTCTCAGCATTTCCCTCTCCCTCGAGATTCCCTCGAGGATATTCCCGTCTACCGAGAGCGGGTGTTTTCTCCGGGTTTCCTTGTATCTCCTGACCAGCGTGGTGTCCGACGAATCGAGGAAGATTACGTCGATAGGGTGGCCTTTTTCCTTAAGCTCTTTAATTATCTCCGGAGCCCCCTCGAAGAACACACCTTCCCTTATATCCACCGCAAGGGCCACTTTATTTATGTCCCCCTGGGAATTATCGCATAGTTCGATGAATTTCGGCAGCAGCGTCATCGGGAGGTTATCGACGCAGTAATAACCGAGGTCCTCAAGTACGTTCATAGCCGTGCTTTTGCCCGAGCCTGAGACGCCGCTGATAATAACCAGATTAGTCATTTAAGTCCTTATTTGGCGGCTGAGATTATTAAATCAAATATCGAAATTATGAGCGGAATGGACTCCGCTCATTTTCAGTAATTGATTTCGCGCCGCTACTTCTATAATGGTAGCCATATTTCTGCCGGGACTGACGGGGATAACCAAATGGGGGAGTTGAACGCCGAGAATATTATAATTACTTGTTTCCAGTCCGAGTCTGTCATACTCCGTGTCCGAGTTCCAGTGAACGAGCTCTATAACCATGTCGATTTCTCTTTTATCCATAACCGATGTAGTCCCGAACAGGTCCTTTATATTAATTATACCCACACCTCTGACCTCCATGAGGTGCTTGATCCGTTCGGGCCCGTTTCCGACCAGCTTCGATGCTCCGACTTTCCTTATCTCGACAATGTCATCCGAAATCAGTTTAGAACCTCTGTTTATTAAGTCAAGAGCGCACTCGCTTTTGCCGATTCCGCTTTTTCCGAGTATCAGGACCCCGAGTCTGTGTATGTCCATCAATACCCCGTGAGCCGTGGCAAAAGGGGCGAGCCTCACTTCTAAAATTTCCTGGAGCAGAGAGATAAGTTTCCCCGTATAGAGTCTCGTCGTAAAGAGCGGTATATCCCTCTGGTTGCAGGATGCCTTGAGCACCTGGTCTGGATTGAGCTCTTTCGAGATTATGAAGCAGGGGACATCCTGAGAAGACAGGATTTTGGTTACTTTCTCTTTTTCCAATTCCCTCAGCCGCTCGAAATAGGCTATTTCGGTTTTACCGAGGATTTGAATCGTCCCCTCTTCCAGTTTCAGGTCCGGGTCCAGCAGCTTAAGGCCGGGTTTCTGTATCCTGTCGGAATGTATTTCCCGTGAAAGCCCCTTCCTGCCCGCTATTAGCTCTATCTCGAGCTCTTTGCCCCACGATTTGTAAAGCTCTTCTACCAGCAGGGCGTTCACGTTTTCAAAGTTTCGCATCTTCCGTGATTATGGAATCGTAAATCTCCTCCTGAGATTCGAGTGTCATTAACTTCGAGCGCAGCTCCGGGTTTTTGAATATCTTGGAAATCCTGGCGAGGAGCTGTATATGGGACCCGATCGAGTTCTCAGGCGCGACGAGGATGATAAACAGGTGAGTCGGCTTGGAGTCGAGAGAGTCGAAGTCGATACCCTCGATGCTTCTCCCGAATCCGGCGACGATGTCGGAGATCCCGCTCAGCTTTGCGTGAGGTATCGCGACACCGGAATCGACCGCCGTGCTGCAGAGCTTCTCCCGCTCAAGCAGGACTTCGATCAGTTTTTCGTCATTTATATTCGGGTATACGGAGGATAATTTTTCCGCGAGCTCCCTGATCACGTCGGGTTTGGATCTGGACTCGAGGTCGGGGATAATCGCTTTTCGTTCCAGGACATCGGAGATTTTCATTGCGCCGCTTATCAACTCTAGGGTTCAATTAAGGTGATCTGTCCTCTGTTGTCTATATACAGCACGTTCATGTTATCGTTTGCGCTGTTCCGGAACGTTACGAAATTCGCATCCGATACCTGGAGCTGTAACGACGCTTCTTCAACCGTCATGGGCTTTGGCGGGAGTTTCTTGATCCTGATATTTGTAAAACTTCCGAAACCGGTCTCCGAGGCGGTAAAACGCGTCTGGGCGGTTCCTTCTTTATTTTTTGCCCCGTTTCTTCTTTTAGACTTGATTTTCTTGTCCGTTTCCTTCTTCAGCTGGTTAATGATTATGTCTATGGCGCTGTCGATGGCTGTGTACATATCCGTTGTCTCGAACGAGCTCGTGGCTTTCAAATTCCTGCTGCTGATCGATATCTCCGCGGTGTCCCTGAACTTCTCGGACGACAGGACGAATTTCACGTCACATGCATCTACGTCCGGCTTCAGATACCTCTCTATCCTTGTTGATTTTTTTAGTGCGTAGGATTTCAGTTTTTCGGGGTCTTGATTATTGCTAATATGTCTCGCCGTTACTGTTACTTTCATTTCTTTTTTTCCCTTTTTGTGCCGCTCTTGCGGAAGAAGATGGTATTTTAAGGGTTTTTCTGTATTTTGCAACAGTTCTTCTCGCGACTATTACATTTCTTCTCTCGAGTATCTTGGAAATATCCTCATCCGAATAAGGGCTCTCCGGCATCTCCTCCGCGACTATTTCCCTTATCATCGATTTTACCCTTTCGAACGATACTTCCTTTCCGTGCGAAGTCTCTATTTTCCTCGAGAACAGCGATTTCAGCTCTATTGTCCCCTGGGGCGTCTGGATGTATCTCCGGCTCGTTATGCGGCTCACCGTGGATTCATGAACGCCTACCGACTGGGCGACGTCTTTTAGAATGAGGGGCTTTATATAATCTTTGCCGTGCTCGAAATAGTCCCTCTGCACTTCAACGATTTTGGTTATTATCTTCTTAACCGCGGCTTCGCGCTCGTCCATACACTTCATTATCCTCTGAGCGGCTTCGATCTTTTCTTTGAGGAACTGTCTTGCGTCGGGCGGCAGGCTTTTTTCCTTTTTAAGCAGGCTCCTGTAGTAGTTGCTGATCCTCACCTTCGGGAAATCCCGGTTGAGCTGGACCTGAAGCTCGTTCCCCACTTTATATACATAAAAATCGGGGGTTATATATTTTTCCGGGTCTTTTTCGTAGTAGGGCCTGCCCGGCTTCGGCTCCAGAGTCGATATCACCAGAAACGCTTCCTTGACTTCCTCGGCCGAGCAGCCGAGACTGTCGGCGATCTCGAAGAAATCTTTGCTGTCGAAGTCCTCCAAATGGTTTTCAATGATTTTGTATTCTATGGTGTCTTCGTTATATCCGAGGTCGAGGGCCTGGATCTTGAGGCACTCTTTCAGGTTCCTCGAGCAGGTTCCCGTTGGGTCAAACGTAGTCTGAATCCTGTATAATACATCGTTGATCGTGGAAACGAGCTCCTCGTAAGTTTTTCCGGGACCGGCGTCGTTTTCAGTGCTTCCCGATTCCGGAATACCGTCCTCCGTTTCTTCTTCGCGGTTATCCGCGCCGTGAAGATAGAGGCCGGCGATTTCCTCGATACCTGTTTCCAGGTATCCGTCCTCGTTCGTGTTTCCAATGATGATAGACCCTATTTGTTTCTCTTCGGCTGTAAAATCGGACACCTCGAGCTGCCATTGAAGGTGTTCTATAAGCGAATCCGGGGAGCTGATCCTGTTCTCCCAGGCCGATTCCTCCTCGCCGTCGTCTATGTACTGTCTTGAGGAGTAATGGGGCATATCGCTGTTTTCGTTTCCGAACAGCCGGCTGTCCCCGGTCATGCTAAAGTCGATCCCTTCTTCTGCGGGCCCGTTTTCATTTTTCTCCGCGGGTTCGTCGGACTCTTCGAGTGTCGGGTTTTCGATCAGCTGCTCTTCCAGGTAGTCCTTAAGCTCAAGAGTCGTCATCTGGATGAGCTTCAAGAAAAGCTGAAGCTCCTGAGTCAGAATGAGGCGTTGCTGAAGTACCTGCCTCTGTGACGTGGTCTGGCTTAGATTAGTGCTCATAACCGGCTCTTGCAATACAAGTTAGAATCCCCATCAAATTCTATGCCAATTGTTTATATTCTACAATCTTATAGTCCATTTGTCTAAAATTCCACTAGTTTTTGTGGGATGCGCATCTGCCGCCAGGGTTCTTCTCCTCCGTTTCAGTAGGCTGCAAAGTCCCGGGATGGTATAATTTATCCGGTCCTCGTACGGGTCATGCAGAATGGAATTTCAGGGTCTCGGAAAGCTGATAATTATAGTTGGGATAACGTTGGTGGTCATAGGATTGCTCATCGCCTTCGCCCCTAAAATCCCGTTTATAGGCAAGCTGCCGGGAGATTTTTATTTTAAGCGCGGCAACGCCTCCTTCTATTTCCCGCTCGCGTCGTCGATACTCATAAGCATAATCCTCTCCCTCATACTCAGCTTTTTAATGCGCGGGAAGTAAGGGGGTTTCCTTTCAGTGTGGTTGCGAGGGGATCGCCCATTTCCTTTCTTTGGATATCTCATACGCCCTGATCTTGTCCTCGTTATGGAGCGTGAGCGCTATATCGTCGAGTCCCTCAAGCAGCGTCTTTTTCTTAAAGGGGTCTATATCGAAGCTTGCTTTCCACCCGTCCTCGCCTTCCATGCTCTGGGATTCGAGGTCGACCGTGAGCTTATAGCCCTTCTTCGAGTTCACTCTCGAGAAGAGCTCTTTTACCGTATCTTCATGGAGAACTACAGGCAGTATCGCGTTCTTAAAACAGTTGTTATAAAAGATGTCGGCGAACGAAGGGGCTATGATTACCTGGAATCCGTATTCCCTGAGCGCCCAGGGGGCGTGTTCCCGGGAGCTCCCGCTCCCGAAGTTGTGGCCTGTCAGAAGTATATTGGCGCCCTTGAGATGTGCCTTGTTGAGCTCGAACTCCGGGTTCTCGCTGCCGTCCTCGTTGTAGCGCCAGTCAAAGAATAAAAACTCCCCGAAGCCCGTCCGTTCTATCCTTTTTAAAAACTGCTTCGGGATTATCTGGTCGGTATCGACATTCATCCTGTCAAGGGGTGCGACGATACCGGTAACTTTTTTAAGCGGTTCCATACTTGATTCCCCTTTAGATTTCCTTTTGCAGGTCCCAATCCCTCACATCGACGAAGTGGCCTTCTATTGCGGCCGCGGCTGCCATTATCGGGCTTACGAGATGAGTCCTCCCGCCTTTCCCCTGCCGCCCCTCGAAGTTCCTGTTAGACGTGCTCGCGCACCTTTCTCCCGGCTCGAGTATGTCGGGGTTCATGCCGAGACACATGCTGCACCCGGATTCCCTCCATTCGAACCCGGCCTCCTTGAAAATCTTGTCGAGGCCTATCTTTTCCGCCTGGAGTTTTACGAGCTGCGAGCCCGGAACTACCATTGCCCTGACTGTAGGCGCAACTTTCCTGCCTTTGACTACCTTAGCCGCTTCCCTCAGGTCCTGTATCCTCGCATTCGTACACGAGCCTATGAATACCCTGTCTATCTTGATGTCCCGTATCGGCGTTCTCGGATTAAGGCCCATGTATTCGAGCGCGCTTCTTGTAGCCTTGCGGTTATTCTCGTCGTCCATTGCGTCGGGGTCGGGCACTATACCCGTGACGTCAGTTACCATTCCGGGGTTTGTCCCCCAGCTCACCTGAGGGGCGATCTTGGAAGCCTCAAGCGTGAAGGATTTATCGAACGTCGCGCCCTCGTCCGTCTTGAGCTTCCGCCATTCTTCTACTGCTTTATCGAACTCGGCGCCCTTGGGAGAGTATCTCCGCCCTTTAACGTATTCGAAGGTTTTCTCATCGGGAGCGATCATTCCGGCCCTTGCCCCCGCCTCTATCGACATATTGCATACGGTCATCCTCTCTTCCATCGTGAGGGCTTCAATTGCCGGCCCGCGGTACTCTACCACTGTCCCCGTTGCGCCGGCAGTGCCTATATGGCCGATGATGCTGAGGATTATATCCTTGGCGGTTACACCGTAGCCTCTCTTCCCTTCTACCCGGATTTCGAATTCCCTGGGACGGCTCTGCCTCAGGCACTGTGTTGCGAGCACGTGCTCGACCTCGCTCGTACCGATTCCGAATGCGAGCGACCCGAAGGCTCCGTGCGTGGAGGTATGGCTGTCCCCGCAGACGATCGTTAACCCGGGCTTCGTCAGACCGAGCTCGGGTCCTATGACATGGACTATTCCCTGCATATCGCTGTTTATGTTAAGACCGAATAGCGTAATCCCGAACTCCTCGCAGTTTTTTCTGAGCACCTCTATCTGCTGGGCGGAGATCGGGTCTTTTATAGGCAGGGCTCTGTTCGTCGTGGGCACGTTATGGTCCATGGTTGCGTATGTAAGATCGGGCCTTCTGACCCCCCGGCCCGAGAGCCTCAATCCCTCAAAAGCCTGGGGTGAGGTTACCTCGTGAACCAGATGGAGGTCGATGTAAATGAGTGTCGGCTTTCCCGGCTCTTCGTTCACCACATGCGCTTCCCATATCTTATTAAAAAGTGTTTTTGCAGGCATAACATTTCCTTTTAAACAAATGTCTTCAAAGATAAATTATACATAATAAACAGTACTTATGCAGCTTGCCGCCCGGTTACAAGAGTTTAATATACGAAAAATATAAGTACGAGTTCCCTATAATCAATAAGGGTTTCTTGCGGGGGAACGCCTTCTCAGATTTTAAACGCCGACCTTCCGGGGTATCTGGCCTCGCTTCCGAGCTCTTCCTCTATTCGGAGGAGCTGGTTGTATTTGGCTATCCTGTCGCTCCTCGACGCCGACCCCGTCTTGATCTGTCCCGAGTTCGTGGCGACCGCGATGTCCGCTATGGTGGAGTCCTCTGTCTCCCCCGAGCGGTGGGAAATTATATACGTGTATCCCGCCTTCTCCGCCATTCTTATCGCGTCGAGCGTTTCCGTGAGCGAGCCGATCTGGTTCACCTTCACGAGTATGGAGTTTGCGACTTTTTCCTTGATCCCTCTTTCCAGTATTTTGGTATTTGTCACGAATATATCGTCCCCGACCAGCTGAACCTTATTCCCCAATTCCCGTGTAATCATCCGCCAGCCTTCCCAGTCGTTCTCTGCGAGCGGGTCTTCTATCGATATTATCGGGTAGCGCTTGATCCATTCGCCGTACAATTGAACCAGCTTATCCTTTCCGAGCTTCCTGCCCTCGACCGTGTACTTCCCGTTCTCGAAAAATTCGCTCGATGCCACGTCGATCGCGAGCGATACTCCTGTGCCGGTTTTGTAACCGGCCTTGACGATAGCCTCCGATATGCATTCCACCGCCTCTTCGTTCGATTTGAGATTGGGTGCGAACCCCCCCTCATCGCCGACGGACGTCGAATACCCCTTTTTCTTGAGGATCGCCTTCAGGTTGTGAAATACCTCGACTCCGGCCCTTATAGCCTCCCTGAAGCTCGTAAAACCCAGCGGGACTATCATGAATTCCTGGAAATCGAGGTTGTTATCCGCGTGTGCGCCGCCGTTGACGATATTCATGAGGGGCACGGGAAGCGTATCGGCCGTTATACCCCCCAAGTACCGGTATAGAGGGATACCAAGTGAATTGGATGCCGCCCGCGCCGCCGCGAGTGAAACGCCGAGTACGGCATTCGCTCCGAGCTTCGATTTATTGGGCGTACCGTCGAGGTCTATCATAATCCCGTCGATCAGGCTCTGGGAACTCGCGTCAAGACCGGTTAGTTTAGGGGCTATGACCTTGTTTACGTTCCTTACGGCGTTCTCTACGCCTTTCCCCAGGTACCTCTTCTTGTCGTTATCCCTGAGCTCTATGGCTTCGTGCTCGCCGGTGGACGCTCCCGAAGGCACGGCGGCTCTTCCGAAAGAGCCGTCGGCACAGAGAATATCCACTTCGATCGTGGGATTGCCCCTTGAGTCCAGGATCTCTCTCGCCTTGACTGCAGCTATGGTTGACACTCTAATAATCCTCCGCCTTATTTGGATGTAGGCTAAGGGAAATTACCATAGGAGTTCATGGCTATCAAATCCTATGATTTTATCGGTTATTATTAATGCAGCGTCGAAAGCGGCGGCCCGGACAGCCCTGACGACTTTCGGCTATTTTTATCTGAGGTGATAATTATTCCGACCGGATTGTGCTTTTATGTTGGAAATATAATTTAAGTTCGGTAGAATCTTATATTTTAAAAAAATTCTGCAAGGGACAACCATATGAAATTTAGCAGGAAATTGAAATCGATCTCTATCCTATCTTGTTTATCCGTCATCGCATTGCTGGCTTCATGCGCCGTGGGCGACTAGCAAAACGCCCGGGACTATAAGTGATCTCTCTACCGAAGAAATTACCAGACTCCTTAGCTGGACAGCCCCCGGAGACAACGGAAACAGCGGGAAGGTGACCATCTACTTTCCGAGGTTCTACAGCGACGTCCAGGTGGCTGAAATCCTGGGTGTCCCTAATCTCGACGGAGTCCCGTTTTCTGAAATCCAGAACGCTGTAATAGATAATTTCAAGAATGCGACGCAGGTGCCGGATTTCCAGGAGCCGCAGCCCGCGGGCAGTCCCGAGAGCTTCCTCTCCCCGAGGCTCGATATCAGCGGCGAGACCTCTTACTTTTATACCGTGCGCAGTAACGACGAGACCGGCAAGTCCTCAAATCCGTCAAACGTAGTCGAGCTCTCGACGCCCCTTCAGAACATCAGGTATGTGAGCAGCGAGCCCGGGAGCTGCTTAGGGCAGTCCGTCGCAGCGGGCAATTACAATGGCGACGAGATAACACAGAATATATGTATCATCGAAAATGATCAGGATATATGCAGCGGAGGCAGTCAGAATATAGGCATTAACGATTATGCGGTCGGTGACCCGTGCCTGGGGAAGGTTTATATATTTTTCGGCCAAAACGATCTGACCAACAACGGGAGCGCTCTCATCGATGTCGCGGACGCCGATGTCACTATTATCGGCAACGCGTCTGACGGTTTTGGCGCCTCACTCGCAACCACCGCCGATTTCGGCGGAGACAGACAGGCGGAGGAGCTTGTAATAGGAGCGCCCGATTTTGATAACGGAACCGGAAAGGTATACGTCGTCTTCGGGAGCAGTACGTTTCCGAGCGAGATAAATCTTACCGACGGGAGTGTGGAGCATATCGAGATAGAGGGGGAGAACCAGGGAGATAATTTCGGACTCTCAGTCGAGGACGGTAGCGGAATTTTAAACGGGAGGGGGGTATTCGTGGTAGGCGCTCCTTTCTATAGCTCGGACACGGGCAGGGCCTATGTTTACAAGGGGCCCGACCTCGACAAGACCGCCGTAAATCCTGCGACGTCCGCCCATGCCATATTCACCGGACAGCAATCGGGAGGCCTCTTCGGCTTCTCGCTCGCGCTCCTCGGCTTGATAGACAATAACAGCTTCGACGAGCTGGGTATCGGTGCGCCCGATCTCGGGAAGGCTTATATAATCTTCGGAAAAGACAATCTTCAGAGCAAAGACCTCGCCACCGATACGAACGACGTCCTGATACTTGAAGGGAACGCGGATGACAGCTTCGGCATGAGCATATCGGGGAACGGGGATATAGACGAGGACGGGCAGGGTACGGACGACGTGATAGTGGGCGCGCCCGGGACCAACAGCGATACGGGTTCCGTGTTCCTGTATTCGGGAACGGATCTCGAGGCTAACTTAAAAGACGGAACGACCCCGGTCGCGGAGACGGACTTTACGGGCTTGAACCCCGGAGACCTCTTCGGGACCTCTATAAGCGTGTTCCCTTTCCTCACGCCGGGATTGGTAGAGAAGCAGAGGAACACGGCAATAGTGCTTCAATACCAAGTGAGCAACGCCGATTTCGGAGTGGGCGCTCCCGGGGTTCCGAACGGTTCGGTTTACGTATTCTTCGGACAGGACAATTTCCCGGCTGCGGTCACTGCGAGCCAGGCTAACATAACGCTCACAGGACAGGACGGGGACTCCCAGTACGGAAGTGTTGTCGAAGGGCTTGAAGACGTAAACGGCGACCAGGAAGACGATTTCGCGGTGGGCGGGACGGGGTTCATAAACGTGTATTACTAATGGCTCCCGGACCGGAGACTGTATAGAGCCTACTCGTACCTGAGGGCCTCTATCGGGTCGAGCTTTGATGCCTTCTTTGCCGGATAGATGCCGAAAAAGATTCCGATGAGGGCAGCGAAGCAAAAGGACAGTAATACGGATTCGGGGGATATGACGGTTTTCCACCCCGTGAATGACGAGGCGACTTCTGATCCGATTATGCCCACGGCAATCCCTATAAGTCCCCCGGTTAGGGAAAGCATCACCGCCTCTATCAGAAACTGAACCATAATATCCTTTTCTTTGGCTCCTACCGCCATCCTTATACCTATTTCTTTAGTCCTCTCCCCTACGGATACGAGCATTATGTTCATGATTCCTATTCCGCCCACTATAAGAGAGATCGAGGCGATGCTTCCCAGGAGAATGGTCATTATGTTGGATATGCTGAAAATCCTCTGGATAACCCCGAACTGGGACCTGATATAAAAGTTGTCTTCCTCGTCCTTGCCGATTTTGTGCCTTTCGCGGAGGAGGAGCGTTATTTGGGACTCGGCTCCGGGGATATCCCCGGGCGAGTTTACGGAAACGGAGATGGTCTCGAGCGTATTCGTACCGAGTATCCTCTTCTGGAAAGTAGTATAAGGGATGAGCGCGACGTCGTCCTGGTCTCTACCGCCCGATGTCTGCCCGAGCGAGGCCATGACCCCTATCACCCTGAACGAGTTTTTGCCTATCCTCACCGTTTCTCCTACTGGGTCTCTGTATCCGAAGAGGTTGGACACGACTGTCCTCCCGAGCACGCACACATTTTGCATGCTCGCCACGTCCTCGTTATTGAAAAAGACTCCCGCATCCGGGTACCAGTCGTTTATGAAAACGAAATCGGGGCTCGTCCCCACGACCACCGTGAACCAGTCCCTGTTTCCCCAGACCACCTGTTCCGGGGAGTCGAGCATCGGGGAAACGTATTTCACGATCCCGAGTTTCCTTATGGCTTCGGCGTCGTCTGCAGTGAGGCTGATTGTGCTGTCCTGGACGCCCACCCCCCTCTTCCCCGGGTTGATGATGAGCGACTTCCCTCCCAGGCTCGTGAGCTGCTCCTCGATCATCCTGTTCGCTCCCTGTGTCAGTGCGACGAGGGATATGACCGCCGCGACGCCGATGATGATGCCGAGGGTCGTAAGGATAGACCTGATCTTATTGGTTTTTATGGCTCTGTATGAGACCTTCAGTGCTGCGAGGAAATTCATATGAGTTTCGTTTGCGGGACTTCGCGGCCAGGGCGCTCCCTTCTTTTTTCTTCCAGAATGGAGCCGTCCTTGAATATGATAATGCGCTCCGCGTTCTCGGCAATATCGTGCTCGTGAGTGATTATGATGATCGTTTTTCCCTGCTCGTTGAGTGCCCTGAATATCTCCATTATTTCGGAGCTCATACCGGTATCGAGGTTCCCTGTCGGCTCGTCGGCGAGTATGATGCTGGGGTCGTTCACGATGGCGCGCGCTATGGCCACACGCTGCTGCTGCCCGCCCGAGAGCTGCGAGGGGTAATGCTTCTCCCTGCCGCTGAGACCCACTCTCCCGAGCGCATCGTACGCGAGCTTCACCCTGTTTTTAGTGTCGGTGTTGTTGTAGATCATCGGCAGCTCCACGTTCTCGGCAGCCGTCGTTCTCGCGAGGAGATTAAAGCTCTGGAACACGAACCCTATCTTGCTGTTCCTTATCCCGGCAAGCTCGTCCTTGTCCATATCGGAGACCCTGTTGCCGTCGAGGTAATAATTCCCGCTCGTCGGTTTATCGAGGCAGCCGATTATATTCATGAACGTGCTCTTCCCCGAGCCCGAAGCGCCCATTATGGATACGAATTCCCCTTCCTTTATATCGACCGAAACGCCCCTGAGCGCATGGACCTCCATGTCCCCGAGCTTATAGACCTTGTGTATGTCTTTGGTGACGATGACGTTACCGCTCATCCCTCAGAATCTCCTCGGCTGTGGGAGGTATGAGGAGCTGCTGTCCGTCTTTCCGCCGGTTACGGCTTCTATGATGACCTTCTGACCTTCCTTCAAGTCCCCGTCGGGTATCTCGGTGTACATATCGTCGCTCACCCCGGGCTTCACGGGTAAAGCCCCTATCTGCCCGCCCCCGAGCGGTATCCATACATACGATTTGTCGGAGAGCTCGCCGGGCTTATCCTTTATGTCGGCTGAGGCTGGGGGTATGAACCTGAGAGCGGCGGTGGGGACCCTGAGCACATCCTTCTTATCGGCTACGACGATTTTCACCTCGGCCGTCATCCCCGGTTTCAATTTCATATCCTTATTTCCCGTCTGCACCAGGACGTTATAGGTGACGACGTTGTTGGTTATTATGGGTTCGTTTCTCACCTGTGATACGACCCCGTCGAATGTTTCATTCGGATAGGCGTCCACCTTGAAGTATGCCTTCTGGTCGCCGCCCACCTTCCCTATGTCCGCCTCGCTTACCCTGGTGTCGATCTGCATCTTCGAGAGGTCATCCGATATGACGAAAAGGGGCTTACCGGCGGGGGTGACTGTTTCACCCGCGTTTATGCTCCTCGACAGGACGACCCCGTCTATGGGAGACCTGATTACTGTATTATTGAGGTTCGATTGCGCTATCTCCAGAGCGACCTTAGACTGATCGAAAGCCGCGAGCGAGGAAGAATATTTTGCCTGGGAAGAGTCGAACTCTTCTTTAGGTATGAGTCTTTTTTCATAAAGCTCTTTATTTGCATTATATAAAGAGTTTGCGATATTGAAGTCGGCCTGTGCCCTTTTGTTGTCAGCCTCGGCCCTCTTTAGCTCTGTTTTGAGCGGCGCCGGGTCTATTTCTGCAAGCGGGTCCCCCTTCTTGACCCGGGCGTTGTAGTCGGCGTAAATTTTGCTCACCGTCCCCGATACCTGGGACCCGACGTTGATCGTCATAATCGGGTTGACCGTCCCTGTTGCGGCAATGATCGATATTACATCGTTCCTGTCAACCTCGGCAGTCCTGTACGTGATCCCTGAATCTTTCCTCCCGAGGAATCTCGGCACGATAAAAATACCCAGTATCAGAATTATGATCAGCCCGGCAATAGTCTTCTTATTTATCAAATTCATCGGTTCCACCTATAGCGCGTTTGAGTCTCGCAGCCGTAATGTTGTAGTTGTAAATAGCCTGCCTGTATGCCGCATTGCTCGATGAATAAATAGCTTCCGCCTCGGCGAGCTCGAGCTCCGACGCCCTCTCGAGCCTGTATCTCTCGCGCGCGAGTAAGAGGCTCCGCTCGGCGGATTCTCTCGTTTTCTCCGTTACCTGAATATTCTCTTCGGCGAGCTCGAGGTCGAGCCCGAGCTGTTTGACCTCGGTCGCGATTTCCACCTTCGCCGTTTGGATCTGGGCCTGAGAACGCATCAATTTGGCCTTGGCGTCCTGTATGTTGGCAAACCTCGAGAACCCTTCGAATATTGGGAATTGCAGTCCCACGCCGGCTATAAAACCCGGCGTTTCCGACCCTTCCCCCTTGAACCTGTAAGCGGTCCTTCCGAATAAGAGGGGGTAGAACTCTTTTTTAGCGGCTTCCAGATTGGCTTTCATCGAGGCTTCCTGCGCCTCTAAGCTCTTGATCTCCGGTCTCGATTCTATCGCCTGGTCCAGCGAATCCGCAAGGTTTATGTCCGATTTTTTATATTCGGGCGTGTCCTCAAGCTCGAAGTTAAATTCGCCTTCGAGGCCCATAGCGTTCATGAGGTTATCCTGGGCTATCACGAGGTTGTTTCTGGCGGTAGCCAGTTCGAGCTTCGAGTTCCCGAGGTTCACCTCTTCCTTCGTCACATCTATCTGCGAGATCCTGCCCGCTTTGTAAAAACCCTCCGCCTGCTCGAAGCGTCTTTGAGCCTCCAGAGCCTTTTTTTCAGCGGCCTCCGTAATATGCATCTGAGATAGTACGGTGTAATAGCTTACAATGGTATTCAGCTCTATATCGCCCCTCGTCGTCTCCTTATTGTACTTTGAGGACTCGAGCAGCGCCTTGCTCGACTTGACCTTGTTCGATGTGCGCCCGAAGTCCCATATCATCTGGTCCAGAAAGAACCCCGACTCCCGCCCTACGAACGGGACTATTATCCTCGTATAGATTTGGGGATAGTAAGGGTCTTTAGCAATCCTCACAGCCGCCTTCGATGATTCTATATCGGCTTGGGAAATTGTGATGCCCGGGTTCTTTTCAAGTGCGGTCGCTATGGCTTCGTTAAGGGTCAGCAGTTTTTTTTCCTGGGCCGCGGCCGTGCTTAAGCCCGGGAGCAGGGTTAAAATGATGAAAAGTACCAATCCGGCCGGTTTCATATCATATCCTTATTAAAGCAATAATATGACGCTAAAACATACCCGTTGCAACATCCCTGCTCCTCCCGTACAATACCGGAATGGCTTTCGGCGTATATATACACATACCTTACTGCGTAAAAAAATGCCCCTACTGTGATTTCAATTCCTGGGGTGTCAGGGACGGCTTTCCCGAAACCGAGTACACGGATTCGGTATTGAGAGAGCTTGAGCTTTACCGCGGGGATATAGAAGGAATGCAGCTTTCTTCGATCTTTTTCGGAGGGGGGACTCCTTCTCTTTTCGACCCCCGGAACATCGGGAGGATCATATCTAAGATTTACGGGATGACCGTCCCACAGGGCAACGTCGAGGTATCCCTCGAGGTAAACCCCAAGACGGCCGATCTCGGGAAGCTCAAAGGGCTCCGCAGCGAGGGCGTAAACAGGATAAGCATCGGCGTCCAGTCGTTCTCCCGGAGGAAGCTCGATTTTCTCGGCAGGATAAATAGCCCAGAGGACGGAAGGAGGATACTCGAGGAGGTCGGCGCCGCGGGGTTTGAAAACTATAATTTCGACCTCATGTACGGTACGGGCGGCGAGACGTTTGAAGAGTGGCAGGGAGACCTCGAAGAAGCCGTCCGTTTCGGATCGAGCCATATATCCGCATACTGCCTGACGATAGAAAACGGCACCGAGTTCGGCGCGCTCTTCAAAAAGGGGAAGCTCATATTACCCGGCGAGGATACTCTCTCCCGGTTTATCAGCTACACGACCGAATTCCTCGGGGGGGCGGGGTACGGGCAATACGAGATTTCAAACTACGCCAGGCCGGGGTATGAATGCAGGCATAACCTCCTTTACTGGAAGGGGGAGAATTATCTGGGGCTCGGAGCAGGCGCCCATTCACATATGAAGACTGAGAAGTCACCCTGGGGCCGCAGATGGGCGAATATTAAGAACCCCGCTTCATATTTGAAGGCGGTCGGGCATGGACAAAAGCCCCTCGACTTCACAGAAGAGCTCGGAAGGGAGGAGGCTCTCGAGGATCAGATAATCATGGGCTTCAGACTGAATGAGGGTATAGACGTGAACGGTTTACGGGGCAGGTACGGCGTCGCGCCCGACTCATCGCGTATCGAGTCTTTGAGAGAAGACGGCTTTATCGAATTATCCGGCGATATTATAAGGCTCACGAGGAAAGGCACGCTTCTGTCGGACGAGATTATAGTGAGGCTCGTGAATTCGCTACAGTAACCGGAATTACTTTTTTTTGAGGAAATATTTTACTCCGCCCGCAGTTATAAAATAATCCTTCCCTTCTTTTTCAGCGTATTTCATAAGCTCGTAATAGGCGGGCCTTGAGAGCCTCGCGTCGAACCTCTTATTTTTTACCTTGGTGTACGGGACGTTATCTCGATTGATTATCAGGCTCCCGAAGTCGAGTCTTTCTTCGGTCTCGTCGTTTAATCTCAGGTAAAAGTCCTCCCCGCGCCTGTGGACCATCTTCACGACAAACGGAGTGTCCTCGACCTCCACATAGAGCTTCCCGCTCCCCTCGTCGAGATAAAACCTCCCCTCCTCGTCTATATCGAGGAGCCGGTTGTTGTAAAGGTATGTTCCCCTGTGCCTGATCCTTATACCGTCCTGAAACCAGTTCCCGGTCTTGTCTATGAAGAACCTGCACTCTCCTCTTACGTCTTTACCCTTCTCGTCCATGGTTATCTATTATAAAGGAATCGGGGCGGCATTATCCCGGGACTGCCCTCACTCGCCTATGACCTTCACGATCACCCTCTTTCTCCTCCGCCCGTCGAATTCCGCGTAAAATACACTCTGCCAGGGCCCTAGGTCGAGCTCCCCCTTCGTGATGGGTACGATGACCTGGTGGTGCATTATCAGGTTTTTAAGGTGCGCGTCCCCGTTGTCCTCCCCCGTCCTGTGGTGCCTGTAATCACCCCTGTAAGGGGCAAGGCCTTCCAGCCATTCCCATATGTCTTCGATGAGCCCGTCCTCGAGGTCGTTCACATACACAGCCGCCGTTATGTGCATGGCGGATACGAGAACAAACCCTTCCGCGACGCCGCTCTTTTTGACTATATCCCTTACGGTATCCGTGATGTGCACCATCTCCCTCTTTCCCTTCGTGTTGAACCACAGATATTCGGTGAAGCTCTTCATACTCTATCCTCCTTCAACGTTCTTAGAAGTCATGATATCCCCCATATCAAGAGCTTATCGGACGAGGACGGGTATGCAAAAGGCGCCCTGCGTGTTGTAGTATCATATGAGTGAAATCGTTATTCCCTGGGAGATAAAAATATGATAATCGAGTTGAGCATAATCCCGATAGGGGCGGGCACCTCGCTCTCGGAATACGTGGCTGATGTCATGAGGGTTATAGAGGCGAGCGGTCTTAAGTACGAGTCCCATTCGATGGGGACCAACATCGAGTGCGGCTGGGAGGATATAATCCCTCTTGTGAGGAAATGTCACGAGGCGCTCCGGGCAAAGGGCGTCGAGCGGATAAGCACATCGCTCAGGATAAGCGAGAGGACCGACAAGCCCTATACTATGGAAGGGAAAATGAAGAGCCTCGGCGAGAAGCTCCATCATGACTAAAAGGATTCCTTATATTCTCTAAATTTCCCCCTTGGGAGTAAGGGAAAGGTTGTCATTTCGAACGCAGAGAGAAATCTTCATTGTCGTCATCCTGAATTTATTTCAGGATCTCATCTTATGCTTTTTACCCTCTCCTTAGAAAAAGAACGAATGCGAGCGAGCAAGCATTCGGACGCCATACCAACAAAGGCGGCTGAGTAAATTAACTTCCGGCTCATCGTAGCCTAGGCCAAAATAGGTTTAGGGGGGATATTGTGTTTTCTTCCCCGACATTCTGTGTAGTCTTGATTTTTGCTTCTTTGTATCAAGACAAAGAAGATATTATCTTTGCCTTTTCTTTGTCACAGTAAGCGCATTGAAACGTAGCACGGCAATCTAACCTTGTAACCCCGTTCGTCCTGAGCAGGAGCCTGTCCTGAGTTTATCGAAGGATCGATGGACGTCATCCCGCCTCCCTCCAATCTTGACTGAACCCCCGGTTCGGGTTTATTACTTTCCTCCATGCAGGATGACGCCAGATACTGGATCGCCCTGAGCTTCGTGAACGGGCTCGGGGACGTCCACACAAAAAGCCTCTTTTCCAGATTCCGCAAAGCCGAGGACGTGTTCAAGGCTTCCGCGAAAGAACTCTCCGAAGTAGAGGGCATCGGCGAGAAGACCGTTCAGGCAATTAAGAGTTTTAACGACTGGCAAAGGGTGGATGAAGAGGTCGAAAAGATAAAGCGCTCGGGATACACGTTCCTCTCCCTGAATGATCCCCTCTATCCCGAGCACCTGGTCCAGATTTACAACCCGCCCCCCTTCCTTTTCATGAAAGGGAATCTTATGCCCCGGGACAGGCTCTCGGTCGCTATAGTCGGCTCGAGGATCCCCGATAAGTACGGCAGGCTCGTTACAGAAGCCCTCGCGGGTGAGCTTGCCGCTCTGGGCGTGACTATAGTGAGCGGTATGGCGCGCGGGATAGATTCCATGGCTCAGGAGGAGGCGCTCAAGAGGGGAGGGCGTACGATCGCCGTCCTAGGCTCGGGTATCGACGTCGTCTATCCCCCCGAGAATAAGAAGCTTTATAAGGATATTTCCGGGAACGGCGCTGTGCTCTCCGAATTCCTCATCGGCACTCCGCCCATCGCCCAGAACTTCCCCAAGAGAAACAGGATAATAAGCGGCATTTCACTGGGAGTGGTCGTCGTACAGGCATCTGACAAGAGCGGCTCCCTCATCAGCGCTTCATTTGCGCTTGACCAGAATAAGGAGGTCTTCGCCGTTCCCGGAAACGTGGACAGGAAGCTCTCCCGCGGCACCAACTGGCTCATAAAGAAGGGAGCCAAGCTCGTGGAGACCGTGGACGATATATTGAATGAGATCGAGGTCTTGAGGGGTCTTAAGGGGGAGGACTCGATTGAATCACTTGAAAAAGTACTCTCGTCACTCTCCGACCGGGAGAAAGCGGTATATTCCGTCCTCGGCGGCGAGCCTCTTCATGTCGATGAAATAATAAAGCTCACGGGGCTTGAGGTTTCAAATGTGCTTTCACTCTTGCTTTCACTCGAGCTTAACGGTTTTATCGCCCAGCATCCGGGAAAGCTTTTTCGCCGCAGAGTATAAAAATCAATCCTCCTTAACTTTAGTTTTAACCCTGCTAAACCAAAGTATGTTGACATTGTAAGACTTTGGTATTGTAATTATAATAAAATCTTAAGTATTATTAGTAGTTGTAGTGTATTCGTATAAATTCCCCGTTTTGACGGATTCGATACCGGGGACGGATTGATAAGATGTCACAGCCCGAAGCAGCACCGACTAATAATACCAAGCCTATCAGAACGGTCGTGGCATGCCATTTCCCACTTTTGAGGGAGGGCATATCCAAGATTCTCGAGGATGACAAGAATATAGACGTTGTTTCAAGGGTTTCGAACCTCATCGACCTCATTCAGTCCTGCGAAGAGCACGAGTTCGATATTTTGCTCCTCGACGTGGACCTCCGCGGCATCAATCTCGCAAGGATACTGAGCCTTACTAAAAAAAATCGGGCAGCCAAGGTAATTTTGATTATAGATAACGACTATAACGAAAATCTTCTGATAAACGCTATCAGGTCGGGCGTTAGGGGGTATCTTGTAAAGGACACGGATTCGAAACACCTCATAAAATCCGTCGTAGCGGTGCACAGCGGTGAATTGTGGGTCGAAAGGAAGCTGATGGGCAAGGTGCTCGACGGTTCTGCATATCCGTCTAAGACCGTCAGGGGGAAGGGGGAGATATACGACCTCACGGAGACTGAGATAAAAATAATAAAGCTCGTCCTTACCGGTTATACGAACAAGGGCGTAGCGGATGAGCTTTATATAAGCGAGAAAACCGTGAAATTTCACCTTTACAAAGTATTTAAGAAGCTCAAGGTGAAAAACAGGTCTGAGCTTATTTTATTCGGGTTCCGCCACGGGCTCGTCAGTTAAAGAGACCAAATAATCCGAAGCGCCGTAAATAAAGGCATTTCGATGCTCGTCCTTGATTAACTCCTGAAAAGGAACTAAATTAAAGCTCTGATCGTTTCGCGATAAAGCAATTCCAGATGATTCGTTTATGAAGTTCTTCCCGATATTTGATAAGGAGCATTCGGCATGAATCTGAGCGTTATAGGTACAGGTTACGTGGGGCTTGTCACCGGGGCCTGCCTTGCCGGGAGCGGCAACAACGTAATCTGCGTCGATATCGACGAGAAGAAAGTAAAGAGTTTGAAAAAAGGACACGTGCCCTTTTACGAGCCCGGCCTCGAAGAGATCGTAAAAAAGAACCTGAGGGAGGAGCGTCTCCATTTTACGACCGATGTCGGTTACGCGGTGAAGAACTCTTTTATCATCCTTATCGCGGTCGGGACCCCGCCCAACCACGACGGCTCTGCGAACATGGACGCCGTATTGAGCGTCGCCAGGTCGATAGGGGAGAACATGGACGATTACAAGATAATCGTTACGAAGAGCACCGTGCCCGTCGGGACGACCGAGATGATACGCGATGAGATCAGGAAGCTTACGGATATAGAGTTCGATGTCGCATCGAACCCCGAGTTCCTGAAAGAAGGAGACGCGGTCGAGGACTTTATGAAGCCCGACAGGGTGATTATAGGCGTCGATAAGCCGGCTGTCGGCGGGATTCTGAAAGAGCTCTATTCCGCTTTCATGCGCTCGAGCGACAGGGCTATCGTCGTATCGATAAGGTCGTCCGAGCTTGCGAAATACACGGCGAACGCCATGCTCGCCACGAGGATCTCATTCATGAACGACATCGCCAACCTGTGCGAGCTCGTAGGGGCCGATATATCGGAGATAAGAGTGGCGATAGGCTCTGACGGGAGGATCGGGCGTCACTTCCTCTTCCCGGGCATAGGTTACGGCGGCTCCTGTTTCCCGAAAGACGTGAAAGCGCTTATAAACACGGGAAGCGCGCTCGGTTACGACCTCAAAGTCTGCAGGGCTACCGACGAAGTGAATACGAGACAGAGGGAGCTATTCTGGAATAAGATCACGGGTTATTTCAAGGGCGGTCTCAAAGGCAAGAGATTCGGGGTCTGGGGCATTTCATTCAAGCCAGAAACTGACGATATAAGGGAAGCGCCCTCCCTCTATATTATAGATAAACTCATTTCGAGCGGCGCTGAAGTAGTGGTTCACGACCCCGTAGCCATGGAAAATGCGAAAAAACATTACGGTAATAAGGTCCTTTACGGGGGCTCTAACTACGATGCCTGCAAAGGGGCGCACGCCCTTGTTATAAATACAGAGTGGAATGAGTACAGGCAGCCCGATTTTACCAAGATGAAGGAGCTTATGAAAGACTATGTTATTTTTGACGGCAGGAACCTATACGATCCGCGGAGATTGGAAAAGATAGGGTTTAAATATTTCGGCGTGGGGATCGGTACGTCCTGAACCGAAAAAGCGCAGATGTTTTTTCGTTATGAGCACTTATCTGTATTCTTCTACTTCTGATCTCGAATGATTAAGATTGAATTGCTTAATTTGTCTTAGCCGTAAAACCGTATCTCATTCAAACCTCTTACTCTTATCCTGCAAATACTTTTCCGAGCCAGGTCATAGTTCTGAGGTAGTTATTTTTCAGGCAAGTCGTAAATACCGGATAAAGCGAAGAAATTCTGAGGGATTTCATCCGGGTGAAATAGCCGATTGACAGATTAAACCCTATTTTGCTATGATATGGGGAAGTTGACTTAAGAGGGAGGGGGTACCATGCACTTAACAATCAGTTTGATTCGGATGAAGTATTTCTTTTATGTATTTTTTATTTCCTTAGTCACGACCCTTTCTTTTGGCGGCTTTCTCAAAGCCCAGGACGAGGAGGTGAAAGAAGGCGAGGAAGCAGCCCCGCCCGCTTCAACACCTGCTGCGAAAACTCCATCAGTTCTGGCTGCGACGGACGGTGAATATCCGGATGTAAAGCTGGAAGTCACGGAGCTTAAGCGCACGAGCGGCAATACACTTACATTAAAGTTTACGATAATCAATGATTCGTCCGAGGCGATGGGTTTCAGTTACGACTTTGGGGAGGAAGGAAAGTACGGGACCATTGATTTTAACAGCGTAGGCGGAGTCAATTTGGTTGATGCGGCCGGCAAAAAGAAATACCTGGTGCTGCGGGACTCGGATGGGAAATGTGTGTGCAGCCGCAGTTTAAAGGATGTTCAGCCCGGGTCACGCGCGAATCTGTATGCCAAGTTCCCCGCACCTCCGGAGAGCGTAGAAAAGATAACCGTAGAGATACCCCATTTTATTCCGATGGATGACGTTCCTATTAGCAAGTAGGGAAGCTCGATTTCTTGTGTTCCGACCGATCTGTCCTCTGCCGTCGCTTCATAAGGGCGTGGGTTGAATAAGGTACTGTCCGGGGAGGTTATCATGTTAAATTTGATTTGCTCGATAAAAAGAGGAGGCTGCCTGTTCTCGGTCGTCGGTATCCTCATTCCCGCAGTCTTTATTCTGGGTGCTGCAAACGCTCAAGAAGACCTGGAGCCGCGGGTTCTGGACATTATTTTCAGAGTCGAAGACCTAAAAGGGGAAGCCCTGGATCTGCAGGTAAAGGAAACTGAAACCGAGATAAGGATCGAGCTCTCGGGAGACATTCTTTTTGATTTTGATAAATGGGATATTCGCCCGGCGGCGGAGCCCGTGCTTACCCAGGTTGCGGAAGTTATAAACAAATACCCCAATGCCGCTGTTTTGATCGAGGGCTATACCGATTCAAAGGGCTCGGACTCCTATAACCTCAAGCTCTCGGACAGGCGCGCCGCGTCTGTAAAAGAGTGGCTCGTGAAAAAGGGCGGGGTCGGCAATAAAAAGATAACTACAAAAGGCATGGGAGAAGCAGACCCCGTGGCCCCCAACGAAAATCCCGATGGAAGCGATAACCCGGAAGGACGGCAGAAAAACCGGAGAGTGGAGATAACGGTGAAGAAGGGATAGTCGGAGAGTACAAGGTCAATTTATACGGATATTTCAGCCAAAAAAATTTGCCAATGCTCTGAACTGCACAAGCCCTTACAGCAGGTCTTCCGGCTGGGGTTCTTATTTTTAACTAAAATGAATCCCGGTTAAAGATTTATCTCTTTATTTCTCCTTCCGAATACCATGAGCTGATACCTGTTCTGTATATTAAGCTTCTCGAATATGTTGGTGATGTGCGCCTTGACTGTCTTCTCGCTGATCGCAAGCTTCTCCGCGATAGCTTTATTGCTCTCACCGGCTGCGATCAGTTTGATAATCCTGGATTCGGTTTTGGTGATCTTATTAAATTCCAGTTCTTTTAACTTCGGGTTTTCGTGTTTGGTTTCTTTGTCGGCTCCGTTCCGTATTATCCTGACAAGCTCGGACGTGCTGGTTTCGTGATTTACTCTTATAAGGTTGGGGGCATCGAGTCCGCTCGCGTCCCTCTCCGTAAAAAGGATTACTTTAGTATTGCTGGCTCTGATATTTTTAGATCTCAGTATTTTTTCAATGTCGTACTCGTCCTCTCTGTTATCTATAAATACGGCTTTCGGGTTGTATTCCTTTACGCAGGCATTCAATTCCCTTATGCCCGATGTCTCGGCTGCAACATATATATCGGCCTCGAATTCGAGGATTTTCCGCAGTCCGTCGAGAAAAAGCTTGGAGCTTGATACGAGGACTATTTTAATTTTTCTGTCGGGCATAGAGCTACCCATATAAATGAATTGGCAATTATTGTGCCGGAAGGGATTTTATTTAATCCCTTCCCGCCCCTTCATTTGAGATTGGAAAATTCTTGATTATTCATGGATTGTTACGTTGTCTGCGTCGAGTACGAATTTAATCAGTGTTTCATTTGCGGATTTCAATTCGGGGGTGTTCATACTTGAATGTTCGACAAATTTGAGGACAATCTAACAAATTGTGTCATATAGTTTTCAATAGAGATTCAGGCCGGGCGTTTGCGAATAGATAAAAACTTTCGGCAGAACTGCATCCGATGTCTTTTATTTGCATCGGAATATATTCAGGTAAAATGCCTGTATTCTTTTAGGTAAAGATTGAAACGGTTTTATTTATGCTTAAATTTTCGATAAATAGCTTAAACATAGGGAATAGGAGGGTGAATGAGTAAATCTCTAATAATTGTTGAATCCCCCGCCAAGGCAAAGACCATCAAGAAGTTTTTGGGGAAGAGTTTCGATGTCGAGGCGTCTTCGGGGCATCTCGTGGACCTTCCGAGCAGCAAGCTCGGAGTCGACATAGAGAACGACTTCAATCCCCACTATGTGGTGATAAAGGGCAAAAGCAAATATTTGAACCAGCTGAAGAAGGCTGCCAAGGACGCAGACAAGGTCTACCTGGCCTCAGACCCGGACAGGGAAGGCGAGGCCATAGCGTGGCATATAGCCGACAAACTGAATATAAGGGATAAATCCCACCGCGTGCTCATACACGAGATAACGGAGAACGCCGTCAGGGACTCGATAGCCCACCCGACGACGCTTAGCCAGGACAGGTTCGAGGCGCAGCAGGCGAGAAGGATACTCGACCGCCTCGTAGGGTATCAGGTAAGCCCGATACTCTGGAGGAAGGTCAAGAAGGGGCTCAGCGCCGGCAGGGTGCAGAGCGTAGCGCTCAGGCTCGTCGTGGACAGGGAGCGCGAGATAGAGGCGTTTAAGACAGAAGAATACTGGACCATCGAGGCCGGACTGAAAAAGGCGAAGGACGCTCCGGAGTACTCGTTCACGGCGGTCCTTCATTCTTATGACGGAGAAAAGGCCGAGATACCGAACGAATCCCGGGCGAACTCGATCGTCGAATCCGTAAAAAATGAAAAATTCACGGTCAGCTCCGTTGAAAGAAAGGAGAGGAAAAAGAACGCCCTCCCCCCCTTCATCACAAGCACGCTACAGCAGGAGGCAGCGCGGAAGCTCAGGTTCTCAGTCAAGAAGACCATGATGCTTGCGCAGAAGCTCTACGAGGGAATCGAGCTCGGCGAGGAGGGTCCCGTTGGGCTCATTACCTATATGAGGACGGACTCCGTGAGGATTTCCGAAAATGCGCTCCAGGAAGCGAGGGAAATAATAAAGAAGACTTACGGCGATGAGTACCTCCCTCAGAAACCCAATACGTTCAAGGTAAAGAAGTCGGCGCAGGACGCCCACGAGGCGATAAGGCCCACCTACGTAGGCAAGCTCCCCGATTCGGTCAGGCAGTTCCTGCCCGATGACGAATTCCAGCTCTATAAGCTCATCTGGCAGAGGTTCGTCGCCTCCCAGATGAATCCGACGATTTACGACCAGACCACGGTTGAGATTAAAGCGGGCAGGGGGATTTTCAGGGTTACGGGCTCGATAGTGAAATTCCCGGGCTTCTCGGCCGTATACCTCGAGGGCATGGAAGAGGAGGAGGAAGAAAAAGAGAAGGACGAAATGAGAAAGCTCCCGGAGCTTACGAAGGGTGAGGAGCTCGATCTCCTGGGCATCGAAGGGAAGCAGCATTTCACGCAGCCCCCTCCGAGGTTCACCGAGAGCTCGCTCGTCAAGGAGCTCGAGGAGAAGGGAGTAGGGCGTCCCTCTACATACGCGACCATCCTCTCGACAATAATCGACAGGGAGTACGTAAATAAAGAGAAGAACAAGCTGAAGCCGACTCTTCTGGGCTGCTCCGTGAACGACCTCCTCGTACAGGGTTTCCCCGAGATCATGGACGTGCAGTTCACGGCGGATATGGAGGAAAAGCTCGATAACGTGGAGGAGGGGAACGTGAACTGGGTCGAGCTCTTAAAGGGTTTCTACACGGGATTTTCCTCGAGGCTCGACAAGGCGCAGGATTCCATGAAGAGCCTGAAGAGGGACGGGATACCCACGGATATCAAGTGCGATGTCTGCGGCTCGAACATGATAATAAAATGGGGCAGGAACGGGGAGTTTCTCTCCTGCTCACGGTACCCCGAGTGCAAGAGCGCGAAGGCCTTTGAATACGACCCGGAGGGCAATATAAAGGTTATAGAGAAGGCCGAGCCTGTGGTACGCGAAGACATAAAGTGCGACAAGTGCGGCGCTCCTATGGTCATAAAGCGGAGCAGGAGGGGCGAGTTCCTCGCGTGTACGCGGTACCCCGACTGCAAGAACGCCAAGGCTTTTGAGAAAGACCCGGAGGGCAATATAAAAGTTATAGAGAAGGCCGAGCCCGAGATACGTCAAGACATAAAGTGCGAAAAGTGCGGCAAGCCCATGGCCGTTAGGCGCGGGAAGTTCGGAAAGTTCCTCGGCTGCACCGGCTATCCCAAGTGCAGGAATATAAAGGGCATCGACGAGAAGGGGAACCCTGTCGAAGCGAAGCAGAACGGGAAGGGCCAGAGCCGCAAGAAAGGGAGCGGAGATTCCGCGCTTCTGAATTGAAGCATTTATTTTCAGGAAAGTTTGGGCATTCTATATTACCAGCGGGTGTATCGAATACCCTGAATGACGCGTAATACGGAATATGGAAAGAAACTCTAGGCAGATAAATTTGGGCGGTATTAAGGTTGGCGGAGGCGCGCCCGTGACCGTTCAATCCATGACGAAGACCGATACGAGAGACGTCGCCGCCACGGTCGCGCAGATAAAAAGCCTCGAGAGAGCGGGCTGCGACATAGTACGCATCGCCGTTCCCGACATGGAGGCGGCAAAATCCCTGGGGAAGATTAAAAAGCAGACGAGGATACCCATAGTATCGGATATACATTTTGACTACCGTCTCGCGCTCGAGGCGGTAAAGCAGGGCGTTGACGGCATGAGGATCAACCCCGGCAATATCGGAGCTAAGTACAGGATAAAGGCTGTCGTCGACGCCGTTAAAGAAAGAGGGATACCTATAAGGATAGGCGTGAACTCGGGCTCCCTGGAGAAAGACATTTTAAAAAAGCACGGCTCTCCCACTGCCGAGGCGCTCGCTGAAAGCGCGTTCAGGCACATAGCCATACTCGAAGACCTCGATTTCAGAGACATCAAAATTTCCGTTAAATCGACCGATGTGAAAAAGATGATAGCTTCTTACCGCATACTTGCTGAGAAGACCGACTACCCGCTTCATCTGGGCGTCACCGAAGCGGGAACCTATGAGATGGGGACTATCAAGTCCTCTATAGGCATAGGGACACTTCTCGCGGACGGTATAGGGGATACGATAAGGGTTTCCCTTACAGGCGACCCTGTCGAGGAGATAGCCGTCGGCATGAATATCCTGAGGTCCTTGGGGCTCAGGCGGCACGGGATTGAGCTCATTTCATGTCCCGGATGCGGCAGGCTCGAGATCGACCTCATGAAGCTCGTAAAGGACGTCGAGGACAGGATAGCGGACCTCGAGCTGCCCAGACCCATAAAGGTTGCGATTCTCGGCTGTGTGGTGAACGGCCCGGGAGAGGCTTCCGAAGCCGATATAGGCATTGCAGGGGGCCGCGGCAAGGGCATGCTCTACAAGGACGGGAAGCTCGTCCGCTCATTTAAAGAAGCCGAGATAGTCGACGAGCTCGTGAAAGAGCTTGAGACATTTTCGGAACCGCACTGACGCCTGAATGTTTTTTCTCCATTTCCTCATATAGTTAAAAAAGCTCATATCAATCCATTTCCGCATCTTTTATACTTTTCACATGAACCATAAATTCATTATCACTCACACATGGGGTATCAATCCGTGAGCAGTCAGGTGCCGGGCGTTAAAGGCAGGGGCTCGGCCGAAAATCCCGCAAACCGGTTCGAGAAGATCGAGTACGAGCCTTCCGAAGAAGAGATATCGGAAGGCATATCTCCGAAGACCGTCTTTTATAAGGACGCGACGAAATCCATAATTACATATAACGACAGCCCTGACGTCGGATTCAATGCCGGGATAAACCCTTACAGGGGATGCGAGCACGGCTGCATATACTGCTACGCGAGGCCCACACACGAGTTCCTGGGTCTCTCGCTCGGGCTTGATTTCGAGTCGAAGATTTTCGTCAAGGAAGACGCCCCGGAGCTCTTAAGAAAAGAGCTCTCATCACCTAAATACGTCCCCGATACGATAGCTCTGAGCGGCAATACGGATTGCTACCAGCCCGCGGAGCGCCGCTTCGGACTCACGCGCGCGTGCCTCGAGGTCCTGTCGGAGTTTAAAAACCCCGCGGGCATAGTGACGAAGAACTATCTCGTAACGCGCGACATAGACATCTTAAAAGGATTTGCGGAGTGGGACGGCATAGTCGTCGCTGTCTCCATAACCACGCTCGACGCCGCATTGAAGGGATTGATGGAGCCCCGCACATCCGAGCCCCAGCTGAGGCTCCGGGCTATAGAGGAGCTTTCGCGAAGCGGCATCCCGGTGATCGTGATGGTGGCGCCGGTCATACCCGGTCTGACGGATCACGAGATTCCGAATATTATCAAGAGTGCTTCCGACGCGGGCGCTGTGAGCGCGGGCTTTATAATGCTCAGGCTCCCTTACGGAGTATCGGACCTCTTCGCCGCGTGGCTCGAGAGGCACTTCCCCGATAGGAAAGATAAAGTGCTCGGGAGGATCAGGTCTGTCCGCGGAGGTAAATTGAACAGTGCCGAGTTCCACGACAGGATGAGGGGCGAAGGTATATATGCGGATCAGGTGCGGGACCTTTTTGAGGTCGCGTGCAGGAAAGCGGGCTTCGATCGCAATAAAGTGAATCTCTCTACGGAGCACTTCAGAAGGCCCGGCGGAAAGCAGCTTCAACTCTTCTAAACACGGCTAGCCCGGTTAATTCCCGGTGCGGATAAGGAACTCCCTGGTCGAACGCTCCCTCTACTGGCTGAACGGTACGGCGGTAAGCACCAATATCCGGACTTCCTGCGGTATGGCGTTCAGATAGCCCGCTTTAATGTTTCTGAATGTTTTTTTGCTGTTGGCGGGCAGGACATCGTATATGACCGTCTTGTTCGAGAACATGGGCGATTCTTCCTTAAACGAATAGAACTCTATCTTGAGCTCGATCTTCGTATACGTTATGTCGCTCATGTTCTGGAGCGTAATTTCGTCTATCTTCCCGATAGTCCCCGTCACTCCGCCCCCCCATTTAAAGTCAGCGACGACTATGTCCTCTTCGGGGAGCGGCACCTCTTCCTCGTATTCATATTCTTCCCCGCCCTCTTCCCCTTCCGCTGCGGTTTCGCCTTCTGCGGCCTTTTCTCCTCCGGGCTCGGTCACGGCCTCTTTCTGGGCGGCCGTTTCAGGCGGAGCTGCCGCACCCGGCTCCGCAGTCGCGCCTTCCGTGCCTTCTACGGTCTCTCCCTTTTCCTGGGCCAGCTTCTGCTTGTAGCGTTCTGACAGGGAGAGCTCCTTCTGGCTCTCCGGGATCGCGCCTCCCCCTTCCTGAGTCCCCGGCGTCGTTCCCTCGGCGGATGCTACGGCTTTCTTCTTTTTCTTCCTTACCGCCTTCTTCCCCTCTTTCTTGGCCATCTTGACCTTGAGTTCTTTCTCGGAGATCGCCCTTGCGCTCATTACGCTTATATCGACCTTCCTCGCATCGGGGTGCCTGAACCCGACGTTTACGTCGTGGTACGTGCGTTCGCTCTTGGCCGGGAGCATATCGTGTATCGTCGCCCTGCTCGTAAACCCTCTTATCCCGACCTTGGCGCCGGGGATTCCCAGAAAATCGACCCTGATCTTTATATCCTTCCAGTTCTCCGTGCTCTTGTTGACGAGGGTAATGTTTTTCAGTATTCCCTCGGTGCCGTATTGCCCGCCGCTCCATTCGAAGCTCTTCACCTGAATCAGGTCCTTGGCCTGAAACGGAGTGCCTTTCTCTATGAGGTCGGCGTTCGCAATCCGCGCGACGGTATTTTGAAGCTCGGCGCTCATCATTCCGAAGTTGATGTTGTAGAAGGTCTTTTCGCTTCCGTGCGGGAGCACGTCGTGTATGGTGGCCCTTAGAGAGCCCAACGGTATATCTGTAGCCGTATACAGATCGACTTCGATTGCGATATTCTCGTAGTCGTACTTGCCTATGTTCTGAAGCGTGATCTCCTTCATTATGGCGGGCCTTCCCATTCCGCCCGATGCCCACTTGTAATCCTTTACGACCAGTATCCTCTTGGGCGATTCCATGTCCTTATCTGCGGAATGCGCTGCCGGCATGGAAACGTTTAACATTAAAAATGATAGAAGAATGAATGTTGAAATGCGCAGGCGCATGTTCGATATTAAGGCCTTGACTGGTTTACGTCCGGACATAAGATGCATCGTATCTCCTTAATTTGGCTCCGAGATAAGGATAAGATTATACATAATCGGAGTCGAATTTGTAGCGTTCAAATATAATGGTTTTTTTCCCGCCTGTAATGTTTTTCACGCAAGATTCGTGATTTCAACGAGCCTGAAAGGTTTGAGAGACTCGACCCGACCGGGCTGTCAATGACTCTCTTTCGAACCCATTACAATATTAACCCTTTTTAAGTAGATTATATACATAGCTCAAATGCTGAGGGAATATCTAAGGATTCTGAAAAAACACTCGGACGACGTCTTCGGCGTAGGGGCGCGGACTACTCTTTCCATATATACTGTCCTATCCGTCGCATGTGTCCTGCTGCCTCTCTTGTTCTTCCTTATACTCATACTGCTGAAGCTCTTCTGAGGGGCCGTCACGTACGCGGCGCGGTCGGCGGCGCATGCTCCGAGGTGCATTGCCTGCCCCTTTTGACTCATATTCTTCTTTTATGTAAACTGGCACATACCAGATGGGTAAGATAAGGATTCTGTCCGACAATCTTGTCTCCAAGATAGCGGCCGGGGAGATAGTGGAAAGGCCCGCATCCGTTGTAAAAGAGCTAGTTGAAAACTCAATAGACGCCGGAAGCACGAGGATAGACATCGAGCTCGAGGCGGGCGGAAAGAGGCTTATAAAAGTGTCCGATGACGGCGAGGGAATGACGAGGGACGACTCCATAATGTCGATCGAGCGTCACGCTACGAGCAAGATTAAGGAGATACGCGACCTCTTTTCCGTAAGCTCCCTCGGATTCAGGGGCGAGGCCATTCCCAGCATAGCGAGCGTTTCCCGGTTCAGGATGACGACGAGGACGCCCGATGAGGTGATAGGCACGATAATTACCGTGGAAGGCGGTATCGTAAGGAGCGTCGAAGAAACGGGCGCGCCGCAGGGGACTGCGGTTGAAGTGAGGAATCTTTTCTACAATACGCCACCCAGACTAAAATTCATGAAAAAGACCGAGACCGAGCTTTCGAATGTCCTCGATGTGGTGGAGAGGGAGGCTATATCCAGGCCCGGCATAGGTTTTGAGCTCAGAAGCGGGGACAGGGTCCTCCTTCACCTGCCCGCGCGGGAAAACGTCTCCGAGAGGATCAGGGAGATATACCCGGGCATCGAGCTGTATCCGGTAGAAGCCGGGGGCTCGGGAGTGCGCATATCCGGCTTCCTCGGAAGCCCTCTCGACGCGAGGTCCACTACACAAAAGCTCTACGCGTATGTGAACGGGAGGGCGGTCAGGGACAGGTTCCTTACGCGTATCCTGATAGATTCGTACGGGAGGATGCTCGAGAAGGGGAGGTTCCCGCAGGGTGTGCTTTTCGTCGATATCTCAGGGGCTGACGTGGACGTGAATGTCCACCCGACTAAAAACGAGGTTCGGTTCGGGAACGCGAGGCTCGTAGGCGATCTCGTAAGGGAGTCCGTAACACGGATGCTGGAAAAGGCGCCATGGCTCAAGGGCTATGCTCGCAGGTTTCAATACCCCGCCCGGGGTTTTGAGATCGCGCGTGAAACCGGGACGGGCTACGGCACGGGCGTTATTAGCGAGAATGAAAGTTTTCCGCGCGGGAACGGCGCTGCCGTATATGATAAGGAGAGCGATGCACACGTAACGGAATTCCCGGGCATTATTCACGAGCCTCACTCTGATTCCCGGTCTCGGGAGCCAGGGCCATTGGAGCTATTCGGGGAAGCGGGGCTTTATTCGGGCCTCACGATACTCGGGCAGCTGGGCGATCTCTATATAATATGCGCGTCTTCAGGGGGCATGATCCTTGTGGATCAGCACGCGGCGCATGAAAGGATAAATTATGAAAGGCTTAAAAAGGCATATACCGGCGGCGAGGCTCCCGAAACTCAGGACCTCCTCGTGCCGGAGGTTCTCGAGCTATCTCCTCACGAGTCCGATATCCTCCTCAGGCACAGCGGGGACTTGGCCGCTCTCGGATTGGGTATAGAGGGGTTCGGTAATAATACGTTTATAATAAGGAGAGTGCCGGCGCTCCTTAAAAACACCGATCTCAAGCGTCTCGTCAGGGATATAGTCTCCGAGATAAAGGAGTCCGGAGCGGAGCGGAGTCTGACCGAAAGAATAGACACCGTGATTTCGACAATGGCGTGCCACTCGTCCATAAGGGCAAATTACGAGCTCAGCCACGAGAAGATGAGGGCGCTCCTTAACGAGCTTGACCGTGCGGAGTTCCCTCATTCGTGCCCCCACGGGAGGCCTGTCGCAAGAGAGCTCACCTACACCGATATAGAGAGGATGTTCAAGAGGACATAAAACATGAAGGAACAGATAATTTCGAGACTCAGGGAAAGCGCCGACATCAAGCTCCGCTTCGCCAAGGAATCGGTTGCGGAGGTGGAAGAAGCCGCATCGACCATTCTGAAGTCCCTTAAATCGGGCGGCAAGATACTCATCTTCGGAAACGGGGGGAGCGCCGCCGATTCGCAGCATATCGCGGCGGAATTCGTGAACAGGTACTGCAGGGAGAGGAAGGCGCTCTCGGCTCTTGCGCTTACGACGGACTCCTCCATTCTTACGTCGATACCGAATGACGGCTCGTTTGATGATGTCTTTTCGAGGCAGATAGAGGCGCTCGGGAATAAGGGGGACGTTGCGTGGGGCCTGACCACGAGCGGGAAATCCGGAAACGTCATCAAAGCGTTTAAGACCGCAAGGGCCCTCGGACTCAGGACGATAGCCTTTACGGGACAGGACAAAAGCAGGGTTGAAAAGGCGGCTGATTGCTGTGTGAGTGTCCCTTCCAAATCCACACCCAGGGTCCAGGAGCTCCACATTACGCTCGCGCATATAGTATGCGAGCTTGTGGAGGACTCGCTTGCCCCGAAAAAAGAACCGGCGAAGAAAGAGGCGGCCAGGGTCGAATCCTGATCCTCCTGATTTTATTGCAAATTTTTTCCCGTCCTTGAATTACAAAATTCATAGGAAATAATTTCTTTGCCTATGGAAATTAAATGCCCCAAATGCGGCAGGCGGGTCCGGTGGGAGAAAAACGAATGGAGACCCTTCTGCTCCGAAAGGTGCAAGATGGCTGACCTCGGCGCGTGGGTGACCGAGAGTTACAGGATACCCGGCGAGTCGGATGACGAACCGGCAGAGGGGGCGGATACGCCTGACGATGAAAGTGATTGAACGATCGGATCTCTGGTTTTAACTGTTAAATACATCAGGAGGTATGAATTAAATGGGAGTAGTTGAGACGAATCAGTTTCATAAAGGACTAAAGATAGAGTACGAGGGTGAGATTTGGGAAATCATAGAGTACAGACACTCCAAGATGGCGCAGCGGAGCGCAGTTATGAAAACCAAGATCAGAAACGTCGTGACCGGCGCCGTGCAGGAGAAGAACTTCAGGTCGGGCGATTCTTTCAGGGTGCCGGACACGGAGAGGAAGGCAATGCAGTTCCTTTATAAGGACGATATCGGGTATCACTTCATGGATCTCGAGACCTACGAGCAGAACACCCTTACCGGAGCCCAGGTGGGCGAGGCCTCTGCCTTTATAAAGGACCAGCAGGAGGTAAACGTCCTTTACTTCAATAACGAGCCCATGGGGGTCGAGGTCCCGACGGCTGTCGAGCTCGAGATAAAGGACACCGAGCCCGGAATGAGGGGCGACACGGTTACAGGGGCGACAAAGCCTGCCGTACTCGAGACGGGCGCTACGATCCAGGTCCCCCTGTTCATAGATGTGGGGGACGTGATCAAGGTCGATACCCGGACAGGGCAGTATCTGGAGAGGATGAAAAAGAAATAGATCGAGCCGGATAATCAATAGCGCCGGTACTCGGTTTCATTGATATAACATATTAATTAATAAATAACCGATTATACGGTTCGAGGCGGGTGCTCTTGACCCGTCTCGGAGCATAATATTAATCCGGTATAGCCCGGAGACAATTTTAGAGAAGCGCGGGGATTCTCCGAAACCTTTTCCGTAATTTAAAGTTAATAAATTGTAGGGCTATTATGGCATTCATATGGACAGTGACATAGAGCTTATGTTGAGGGCAAAGTCTGGGGACGACGGTGCGTTCAGCGAATTAATGAGAAGACATTACAGAGGGGTCGTGAATTATATATACAGATATACGAATCTGAGGGAGAACTCCGAAGACCTTGCGCAGGAGGTATTTTTGAGAATATACAGGTCTCGAAAGAGCTACAGGCCTGAAGCCAAGTTCTCGACATGGCTCTACAAAATTGCGACAAACGTAAGTCTCACTCACGTAAAGAAAAAAAATAACAACATGAGCCTCGATGAAATCAACGACGGCACGGGAGACGTCGAGGATTCGGCGCTCGAGATAGCGGACGATTTGATTTATAGAAAGGAGATAAAAGACGTTATATTTCAGGCGATGGAGTCGTTGCCCGAAAGGGAGAGAGTCGCTATTATGCTTTGTAAATACGAGGGGTTATCTTATGAAGAGACAGCGGAGGTTCTTGAATGTACCGTAGGCGCGGTCAAAGCTTACGTCCATAGAGGAAGGATGAAATTAATCGACAGATTAAAACCGTATCTGACGGGAGGAGAGCATGGAATGTAGGGATTGTAGGGAGCTGGTTATCCGTTATTCCTCGCAGGACTTGCCTGACGGGGACAGGGATTTGGTCGAAGCCCATCTCGGGGAATGCGAAGAATGCAGCCAATACCTCGCGCAATCCGAGAGCGTCTGGAGTTTGCTCGATGAATGGCGGGAAATCGAGCCGAGGGCCGACTTCGTCTCTACCTTCTGGGATCGCGTTTCAAAAGAGCAGAGCGGGTTCTATCCGGGATTTTTCACGCGTCTTAAAAAATTAAAGCCGAACTGGGCGCTCGCCGGTGCGCTGGCGTCGATATTGATAGTGGGGATTTTTACATTTGCCTTAATCGGGCCCGATTCGGGTTACCAGAATAATTCGAATAGCGACGAGCAGGACGAGATGCTTCTCCTTGAGCTCGACAATGCCACTACGAGAGAAACTACCGAAGAGCTCTCGATCTACGGTCCCTGGGATAACGGAGTCGAAATAATGAAAATAAACGGAAACGGAGATATGAATTGAGGGCATCGCTCGCGTTAGTCATTTGCACATGTCTCTTCTCGATAAATGCATTCGGCATCTTAAGCGGGGAAATCCATTACAAGTGGTGGAAAAACCCGCGCATAGCTCAGGAGATGGGTCTGACCGCGGAACAGGTCGACTCTATAGAAAATATTTTTAATTCTTATAAAGAACAGATAATAACGTTTCAAAAGGAGCTCAACGGAAAGGAGAACGAGCTCCTGGATACCCTCAGAAAACCCGAATGCTCGAGAGACGAGGTCTTGAAGATAACGGACGACATCGAGGATGTAAAAGCGAACCTCACCCGTATCAAGGTCGAGATGTATCTTAAGATCAAAAATGTCCTGACCCCGGAGCAGGAAGATACACTTCGTCAGATAAAAGCAAGATTTAGGGGTAAAGGCCGCTGAGGCCCTTGATCCCGTTTACGTCTCGGTCGGGAGTACTCCGTACGATCCCGCCTTTTGCCTCTTTGCGTTTCATATCCGAATAAGAACATTTACACCTATTTGAAAGGGTATAGAATTTAATCCGTGGGCGTGATCCCGGTTTAAATTCGAAGTCCTTACTCGGAATTTAATATGAGAATCTCCCGAGCGCTTGTAATATTTACGCATCTCATCGCCCTTGCGGGGTTTCTGGCCATTTACCTCACGGGCGCGGTCGGCCTCCCCGCGACGGCAATATTTTCCATATCCTTAACGCTCAGCTTCATAAACGGCAGATACGGGAAGAGTTACTACCTCGGTCACGGTGCTTCGACCCTGCTCGCGCTTTTGCTCGTTCTCTACATCGCTCTCGGCACATTCTTCCTGGGGGTCGAGCTTTTTCAGGGCATACTGGATTTTCTGATTTTCACACAGGCGATAAAGCTACTCAGCAGGAAAAAGATGAGGGACATAATTCAAATCTATGTTCTCAGCTTCTTTCAGTTCCTGGCGGGGACGATAATTACGGTCAACTTTTCATATGCAGTTGCATTTATCGTATACATTGCCGTCGCGATCTGGGCCGTTATCGTTTTCGAAATGAGAAGAGGGTCGCTCGATGCGGAGGGTGAGCGGAGCGGAGACCCTGAGCTCGTCACACCCCTTTTTCTCAGCACCACGTTCGTCGTGAGCTTTTGTATATTTCTCACGGCGGCGCTTATATTCATATCCGTCCCGAGGTTGAGGGGGAGCTACTTCAGCTCAGGGTTCCTCAGGACCGGGGAATTACGGAGCGGCTTCTCGGATGAGGTTAAACTCGGCAGGGTAGGGGAGATAAAACTAGACGGCTCGCCCGTGATGATGGTCAGGGTTCTCAACCGGCAGATAGACGACGTCCCTTACCCCGTTTACTGGAGGGGTGTTGCGCTAAACGAGTTCGACGGCATAACGTGGAGGGCCGCGTCGGTCGGTTACAGGGTCCATAAGCCCGACCGGGAAGGCCGGGTGATTGTGAACGACAAAGGGAGCGGTAAAGACTACCTAGAGCAGGAGATAATCACGGAGCCTCTGGACACGGACGTGCTGTTTTCGGCGAATGTCCCCATGGGGTTCGGTTCCGTTCCGGGCGGCAGGGTGGCGGGGATAAACGACTCCTACGTCCTCCCCGACAGGACTTCCTACAGGATAAAATATTATGCGTTTTCTGACGTACACGAGCCCCCGCCTGATGAATTGCGGGAGGATAATCCTCCTTATGCGGACGATATGGAAGCTTATTTGGCGCTTCCTCCGCTCGGCAATCGGACAAAGGAGCTGGCACTCCGGATAACGTCCCTCGATACCGATAACTATGATAAAGCGATCTCCGTAAAACGCTACCTGCTTGCGAATTTCAGATATACGAGGACTCTTGAGGGAGACTCCGGGGGATACCCGCTGGAGGAGTTTCTCTTTGACAAAAAAGAGGGGCACTGCGAGTATTTTGCGACTGCCATGGCGGTACTTTTACGGGAGGTCGGGATTCCTACGAGAATCGTGAACGGATTTATAGGGGGGGAGGTGAATGAACAGGGAAATTTTTTCCTTGTCCGACAGAGCGACGCCCACTCGTGGGTCGAGGCATATTTCCCCGAGCACGGCTGGGTCTCCTTCGACCCTACACCCGAGGGCGGGAATCGCAGGGAAGCGGGGGCTTTTTCCGTTATCGCTTCGTACGTCGATTATTTAAGGTTCAGATGGAGCAGGTATGTAATCGATTTCAGCCAGAGGGATCAGATCCGGCTCCTGAACCGTGTCCGCGATAGGTGGAGCTGGAACAGCAAGGCATTTTCGGGCTTCTCCGGATTTAAATCCTTATTCGATAAAAGAGCGGCAGCGGTTATCGCGGCATTGCTCTTATTTACTTGGGTTTTTCTGACAAAGCCCGATATCGGATCGCTCCTGCGAAGGAGGAATGCAGGTACCGGGCAGAAGGCGTCAGCCGCATATAGGGATGCGCTCGGGTACCTTTCGAAGAAGGGGTTTCCCAAGCCTGAATCTATGACCGCGAGGGAGTTCTCAGGCGCTCTTGCCGTAAGCTCGTACCCGGGCTCGCCGCTCATGGAGCTACTTACCGATAAGTACCTGCGCCTGAGGTTCGGCGGCTCGGATGATGAAGAGGGTCTGAGACTGCTCGCCGAATTGTTAAAGAAACTCAAGAGAATAAAAGCCTGAGATACGTCCCGGAAGACGCCCGTCTCCCCTCCTCGGGCCCGCTCGCCTGCCTTGCTCTATCATGCCTATTAGGGTAAAATCTATTCCTTAAAGCGGGTACGTCCCGCTTTTTTAATTGAGAGCAAGGCAAAATGGATTCCCGGGAAAAGGATATTTTGTTTAATGTCAGGGAGTTATTAGAGCCGCTCCTTGCAAGCAGAGACCTTGAGCTCTTCGATATACAGTTCAAGGGACAGGGAAAAAACGGCGTGCTGAGGGTTTTCATAGACAAAGAAGAAGGCGTTACGATAGATGACTGCGCGGTTGTAAGCAGGGAGCTCGGGACCCTTCTCGATATACATGATATGATACCGAATTCCTATACGCTTGAGGTTTCTTCTCCGGGCCTAACGAGGGCGCTTAAGAAACCCGATGATTTTTTAAGATTTAAGGGAAAAAAGGTGAAAATTAAAACAAATAAGGATTTTGAAAAGAGGAAATTATTTATCGGGAAACTCCTCGAATTCAAGGATGGTCTTGTAACTGTTGAGACAGAGGGGGGCAGTTTCTCCATACCGTACGTTGATATAGAAAAGGCTAACCTGGAGCTTGATTTCTAAGGGGGCATATAAATGGGAACAATGACGGAATTAAGCCGCGTCATGGACTCGGTTTGCAAGGATAAAGGCATAGAGAAGGGAGAGATTGTAAGCGCAGTCGAAGAGGCCGTCCTGTCCGCCGCCCAGAAACTTTTCCGCATGCAGGATAAGGAAAAAGAGCTCGAAGTCCATTTTAACGAGGACGACGGCGATGTGGAGCTTTTCGAGTTCAAGACGGTTGTGGAAGATATAGCCGATCCCGACATGGAAATCAGCGTCGAGGAAGCCGTCAAGCTCGATCCCGAGGCCGAGCTCGGCGACCAGATCGGAGTAAAGATTAATCCGGATTTCACCAGGATAGCGATTCAGAACGCGAAACAGAAAATACTTCAGAGCATCAAAGAGGCCGAGGGAAAAGTAATTTACGAGGAGTTCAAGAACCGCAAAGGGGAGCTCATAAGCGGTATTGTAAGACGAGTGGAGAGAAAAAATATAATCGTGGACCTCGGCAGGACTGAAGCTATTCTCCCCCCCGAGCAGCAGGTTCCGAGGGAGTACTATAAGCCCAAAGAGAGGCTCAGAGCCATGCTCTATGAAATTAAGGAGACCAAGCGTGGGCCGCAGCTTATACTCTCACGCTCGCACCGTGATTTCGTAAGGAAGCTCTTTGAGTCTGAAGTCCCCGAGATAGGCGATCAGATAGTCACCATAAAAGCGATTGCGAGGGACCCGGGAGGGCGTACGAAGATAGCGGTAGCCTCTAATGATACGGATGTCGATCCGGTGGGCGCATGCGTCGGGATGCGGGGAGCCAGGGTTCAGAACGTCATACAGGAGCTCAAGGGGGAGAAGATCGACATAGTCCCGTGGTCCTCCGACGCTGCAAGATTCTCGTGCAACGCGCTCTCCCCGGCCAGGGTCAGCAAGGTGATTATAGACGACGACAACAAATCCATGGAGATCATCGTCGACGACGACCAGCTCTCCTTAGCGATAGGAAGGCGGGGTCAGAACGTAAGGCTTGCCTCCCAGCTGACGGAATGGAAAATCGATATCAAGACGGAATCTCAGGTTAAGCGTGAACAGCAGGAAGTCGTGCATCTGCTCATGACGCTTCCGAACGTGAAGGAAGTAACGGCCAATCTCTTGTACGGCGAGGGTTTCCATAAACTCGAGGATATAGCTTTCTCAGACCCGGATACCCTTGTAAGGTCCGCGGGTCTCAAGAGTGAAGAGGAAGCGCTTAAGCTCCAGACCGCCGCGAGGATCGCGTTAAAGGATAAATTGGAGCAGATGTCGTTTACTGAGGGGGCGGTCGCTCAGCCGGAAAGCGGGAGTACTACGGAACAGGATCAGTGAATATTCCGTTTGGATGTTTCAGCCGATATTGCTTGACTACGGGCTAGGGGAACGATACCAACGTCAGACTACCTTAATCTTCGGTCTTACTTTTGCCGTAAGTTTACTTTTGGATAAGTAACCTTGCTTTTGCATTAGTAAGTAAACTTTGGTACTCTAATCAGGATAATCTTAAGATTTTTATTTTAATGTAAATAAGCTGTTTTATAGCGGGTGTGCTCTATATGTCTAATGTAAGAGTTTATGAACTCTCAAAAGATTTAAATAAATCGAACACTGAAATACTGAATGTGGCGAAAGGTCTGGGCATTTCAGTAAAAAGTCACGCAAGTTCCATCACCGAAGAGGAAGCAAAAAAGATAAAGGATAGGATTATCGCTTCGGGGGGCGGGGAAGGTTCGTCGCAAAAATCCGCTCTCGACGACAAGGAAAAAGTCAGGGTATTCCGTTCGGATAAAGGAGAAGAGACTGTAGAGCGGAGACAGGGTGAAAGGGTGGTTCTCCGGAGGAAAAAGAAGTTAGAGGAACCTAGTGAAGTTGAGCTGAAGGAACCCCGGACTCAGGCCCCTCAGGCAGAGACTGAACACTATGCGGAGGGACATACAGCAGCGGCTGCCGAGGCCGGTACCGGGAGGGAACAACTGTCAGCGGAACCGGTGTCCGAGCCGGGAATCCCGGACTTTCCCGAGGGGTCTCCTCTCGGCGGGGCGGGGACACCCCCGGAAGAATCCGCGGCAGAGGATTTGGAGCAGTACGAAGCCGAGTTCCCGGAGGTCCCCGAGGCCGAAGAGATTGCGGTAGAGGTAAAGCCGGACCTGGAGGCAGGAGCAAAGCCCTTACCGAAAGTTGAAAAAGACGAAACGGACGAATCGAAGAAAGTAAAAAAGAAGGCACGCAGGCTTAAACCCAAGCGTGAAGAGATTATAGATGAGGATACGCTCGAGGAGTTGCGGAAGGCCTTTCGGACCAAGCTCCCCGGGAGAAAAAGGGAGTACCTGGTCGAGGACAGACGAGCGAAGGCTCGCCCTACCGCAAGCACTGCTCACAGGGAAAGGGTATTTGACAGAAATACTAAAGAAATCTTCAGATCGAGAGAACATACGCCAGAAACCGCCGAATCCGCACAGGTGATTCCTTTTCCGGCCAAGCCTGCGAGGCGGACCGTGAAAATAGGTGAATCCATTAACTTGGGCGAGCTCGCGAAAATGATGGGCGTAAAGGCGGGAGATGTGATTAAGAAGCTCATAACAATGGGAGTCAGGACTACGCTCAACCAGGCGCTTGACCACGAGACAGCATCTTTGGTCGCCGAGGAGTTCGGGTTCGATGTGTCGGTCGACATATTCGAGGAGAAGGATCTCCTGCTCGAGACGTATCCGGTGGAAACCGACAGGACGCTGACTCCGCGGCCTCCGGTCGTCACTGTCATGGGACATGTGGACCACGGAAAAACCACACTTCTCGACGCCATCAGGGAAACAAATGTGGTCGGCGGGGAAGCGGGGGGTATCACTCAGCATATCGGCGCTTATTCCGTCAACGTAGACGGGAGGATGGTTTCGTTCGTGGATACTCCCGGACACGAAGCTTTCACGGCGATGAGGGCGCGCGGGGCTAAAGTCACCGATGTGGTGATTCTTGTAGTAGCGGCCGATGACGGGGTCATGCCCCAGACGATAGAGGCGGTAAACCACGCGAAGGCGGCCGAGGTCCCGATAATCGTTGCGATAAATAAGATAGACAAGCCCGAAGCGAATACGGAAAGGATAAAGCGTCAGCTCTCCGAGATCGGCCTTCTTTCGGAGGAGTGGGGCGGCGATACCCTTTTTGCGGAGGTTTCGGCCAAGCAAAAAAAGGGGATCAAGGAACTCCTCGAGCTTGTACTCCTTCAGGCGGATATACTCGAGCTTAAAGCCGATGCTTCCAAGAGGGCAAACGGTTTTGTCATAGAGGCTAAACTGGATAAGGGCAGAGGGCCGGTTGCTACAGTTATCGTGAAGGAAGGCACTCTTCAGATAGGGGATTATCTCGTTTCGGGGACGACGTCCGGAAAAGTCAGGGCGCTCATCGATGATAAAGGAATGAGAGTTAACGAAGCCGGGCCTTCCATGCCGGTCGAGATAATGGGTCTCTCCGGTGTTCCCGAGGCAGGAGACCGCTTCTATGTGGTAAAGGACGAAAGATCCGCACGGGACGTGGTTGCTCACAGGGAAATGAAACAGAGGGAATCTGCGGCGGCGAAGGAAAGGAGGCCGTCCCTCGAAAATCTGTTCGAATCGCTTGCGGAGGAAGAAGCGAAGGAGCTTCCATTAATAATCAAGGCGGACACGCAGGGGTCGGTCGAAGCTGTTGCGGAGTCTATAAAAAAATTAAGTACCGATAAATGTCAGGTGAAGATTGTTCATGCGGGTGTCGGAGGCATTACCGAGACGGACGTCGTACTCGCGAGCGCATCCGATGCCATTATTGTCGGTTTTAATGTAAGACCGGATACCAAAGCCCTCGAGATAGCCGAGAGGAACGGGGTGTCTCTGGAGCTTCATACGATAATTTACAAACTCATAGACAGGGTCAGAAGCGCCATGGAAGGGCTCCTCGAACCCATCGTCAAGGAAAAGATTACGGGGCACGCCGAGGTCAGGGAAACATTCAATATATCCAGGATAGGGACAATTGCCGGCTGTATGGTAAGCGACGGCAAGGTCTCGAGGGATAACAGCGTCAGGGTTGTGAGGGACGGGGTCGTGATTTTCGAAGGCAAACTGGCGTCTCTCAGACGGTTTAAAGATGACGTAAGAGAGGTAAACACCGGTTATGAGTGCGGAATCGGAGTCGAACGCTTCAACGACATTAAAGTCGGGGATACGCTTGAGTTCTACACTCACGAACATTTTAAACAAGAGCTTTAAATCGTGTCGGTAGATGGTAATAGGAATACTTCGCATTGATCTATATATGAACGGTAACAGGTCCCTCAAAGCCAAGAGACAGACACTAAAGGGCATTATTCACAGAGTACAATCCAGATTCAGAAACGTATCGATTTCCGAAGTCGGATCGAACGATCTCTGGCAGAAGGCTACTATAGGCATATCGTTCGTGAGCAACGAGTCACGGTTCGTAAATTCGGTGATGGATCAGATCACCCTGTTCATAGAATCGACGGGAATCGTCGAGATGGGGAACCGGGAATTCGAAATAATACATTTTTAGGAGATTGATTCGGGGTTGACATTCAAGAGGTCGCAGCGGATTTCGGACCAGATAGTGAAGGAAGTGTCCGAGATGATAGTCAGGGGTGAGATTAAGGACCCGCGTATAAGCGCTGTTTTTATAACGGGCGTTAAAATAACCGATAACCTGAGTATGGCGGAGATTTATTTTACGGTTTTGGGCGGCGAGAGCGAAAAGTCTGACGCGCAGGAGGGCTTGGAGCACGCAAAGGGATTTATACGGAGCAAGCTCGCCAAGAGGCTCAGAATGAGAAAGGTCCCCGATATAAAATTCAGCTTCGATTCTGCGCTTGAAAAGGGCTACAGGGTGGATGAGATTTTGAGAGGTATAGCGAGTGAATAGCGAGCTCGACAGGATACTGGAACTCATAAGGGGATCAAAGAGGATTCTTATATCATCACATGAGAACCCCGACGGCGATGCCATCGGGTCCGTGCTCGCCCTGGGTCTCGGCCTCGAGCAGATAGGTAAAGAAGTGGTGTTATATAATAAAGACGGCGTCCCCGAGATACTCCGGTTCCTTCCTCAATCGGACAGGATCAGGAAATCATTAAAAGACGTGGAAGGGAAATTCGACATAGCGTTTGCCCTGGACTGTACCGGAACCCAGAGGGCGGGGGAGGAATTTGAGGACTTCCTGAGGACAGGGAGATGCAGGCGCGTAGTCATAGTCGATCATCACCAGACCAACAACTCGTCTGCCGATTTACATCTCCTCGACCCCAATTCTTCCTCCACCGGCGTAATCGTCTATTCCGTGCTCAAGTCTTTGTCCGTCGAAATCGATAACGCTATAGCTGAAAACGTATATACGACGATTATAGGGGATACGGGTTCCTTCAGGTACTCCAACACGAACCCCGAGACTTTCAGGGTCGCCGCGGAGCTGGTCGAGCGCGGCGTCGATCCGGCGGAGGTGTCGGAGGCCCTTTTCGAAAGCGAGCCTCTGAGGAAATTAAAGCTTATCGGCCTTGCGCTGGCTACGCTCGATCTATCGGCGGATAAAAGGATCGCCTCTGTGTTCGTGGACAGGAATATGTTCGCCGAATCGGGCGCCCGGAGGGAAGATACAGAAGGGATCGTGAATATTCCGAGGAGCATAAGAGGCGTAGAGGTCGCGGTGTTCTTCAGGGAGGAGGCCGGTAAGGACGGCTCTCTCTGGAAGGTGAGCTTCAGGTCAAAAGGGGACGTGGACGTCGCGAAGATCGCCGAGGCTTTTGGCGGCGGGGGGCATAAGAGGGCTGCAGGGTGTTCGATCCCGGGCAGCCTGACCGAAGCGAAAAATAAGATATTCGGCTCTATAAGGGAGGTCCTCCAGTGAACGGAGTGCTTATACTCGATAAGCCGAGGGGTATAACCTCACAGGACGCCGTCAATACGGTCAACAGGATTCTTAAAACCAGGCGGGCCGGACATACGGGCACGCTCGACCCCTTTGCCACAGGAGTTCTGCCTATATGTGTTAACAACGCGACAAAGATCATACCTTTTATGAATAACGTCTATAAAAAATACGAAGCCCGCATGAGGCTCGGTATCAAAACGGACACGCTCGACTTAACGGGAAGGGTAATCGAGGAAAAGGAGCCGGGTATTATTAATAATATCGAGCTATTAGGTGCATTTTCAAAATTTAGAGGTAAAATTAATCAGGTTCCGCCCATGTATTCCGCCCTGAAAAAGGACGGTGTGAGGCTCTACGAGTACGCCAGGCGGGGAATAGAGGTCGAGAGGGCGGAAAGAAGCGTAGTTATTAACGAGCTGGAAATACTGGATTTCAGTCCCCCCTTTGTCAGATTTATGGTAGAATGTTCCCGCGGAACGTATATAAGGGTGCTTGCTTCGGATATTGCCGATGAGCTCGGGTGCGGCGGACATCTTACCGAGCTTAGGAGAATCGAAAGCGACGGTTTTAAGATAGACGATGCCGTGACGTTTGAGGACATTGAAAAGGGCAGCGTGGAATTGACCCCGCTTGACGACGCTCTCCCCCACATGAAACGGATAAACGTCGATAGGGAGCTTGCAGGTGAGATCAGGGAAGGCAAGCAGGTAAGGAAGTTCAGCTTCGATAAGTTGAATCCGGCGGATTTCAGGCCCGGCGAAAGGATCAAGATATACGAAGATTCGGCGCTGGTATCGATTACGGAGGCCCTTGTCGATTCGGCGGATATCGATAACCTCGACAGCGGGGCTCTTATACTGAAGCTGCTCAGGGTATTTAATTGATAGTCCAAATATTAGAAATTGCAGATTAAGGAGGGCATTAAATGTCTCTTGAGAAGGAAGAAAAAACTCAAATAATAAGCGATTTTGCACTTCATCAGAAGGACGTCGGTTCGCCGGAGGTTCAGGTTGCTGTTCTTACGCGCAGGATCAAGGATCTCTCGCTCCACACCGAAAAATCGCCGAAGGATCATCATTCGAGAAGAGGCCTCGTATCGCTCGTCGCGAAGAGAAGAAGGCTTTTAAACTATATCAGAAAAAACAAACCGGAAACCTATCCGGATCTGATTCAGAAACTCGGACTTAGAAAGTAGGGTTTGAAAGGAGGAATTACTTTTGACTAACCAACCAAAAAAGGTTGAAGCCCAAATTTTTGGCAAACATTATGGGCTCGATACCGGATCACTTGCTAGACAGGCAAACGGGGCCGTATTTGCGCGTTACGAAGACACGGCCGTTCTGGCTACCGTTGTAGCCTTGGAGGAAAAATCGGAAGGGGAGGATTTCCTTCCGTTAACAATCAATTACCAGGAGAAATCGTCCGCGGCGGGGAAGATACCCGGCGGGTATTTCAAACGAGAGGGAAGGCCGAACGAAAAAGAAGTCCTGACTTCTAGACTCATAGACAGGCCGATCAGACCGCTCATCCCGAGTGATTTTACGTATCAGACGCAGATTATCATTACTGTTTTCTCTGCCGATGCGGATTATGACCCCGACGTGCTGTCGATGACCGCGGCTTCCGCGGCGCTGATGGTATCGGACGTTCCTTTCGACGGTCCCCTTGCCGCCGTCAGAGTCGGCAGGGTGGGGGGCGAATTCATCTGTAACCCCACGAAGAAGGAGCTTTCAGAGAGCGACATGAACATCGTCGTCGCGGGCACGAAAGATGCCATAGTTATGGTCGAAGGCGGGGCTAACGAAGTTCCCGAGCAGGAAATAGTCAGCGCGCTGATGTTCGCCCATAAATGCGTTCAGGAGTTTATCAGGCTCCAGGAAGATTTGATATCGGGCCTGGAAATTCAGAAACGAGAATTAGAGCCTCCGTCCGAGGATAACTCGATCGAGGAAGAGGTTCTGGCTTTTGCCGGACAGAAATTGAGAGAAACTCTGGTATCCGCATCCAAGGCGGATAGAAAACAGCGGATTAAGACCATACGTGCGGAGACGGAGGAGCATATAAAATCCCTTCATCCCGATGCTGAGGTCAGTATCTCCAAGCCGTTCGAAAAGATATTAAAGGATTTGGTCAGGGAGCTTATAGTCAAGGACAAGAAGAGGCTTGACGGGAGAGGATACTCCGATGTAAGGCACATATACGGCGAAGTCGGATTCCTGCCCCGGGCTCACGGCTCGGCTCTCTTTACCCGGGGAGAAACTCAGGCAGCCGTTACGGCGACCCTGGGTACGACATACGATGAGCAGAGGATAGATTCGCTCGAAGGCGATGTGACCAAGACTTTCATGCTCCATTATAATTTCCCTCCCTACAGCGTGGGCGAGGTAAGCTTCAGGTTAGGACCGGGACGGAGGGAGATAGGCCACGGGGCGCTTGCGGAAAGGTCGATTATCCCGGTACTTCCGAAAAAGGACAAATTCCCCTATACGATACGAATAGTCTCCGATATTCTGGAATCAAACGGCTCTTCTTCCATGGCCACGGTATGCGGGGCTGCGCTGTCGTTGATGGACGCGGGTGTTCCTATATCCGCTCCCGTAGGCGGTATAGCCATGGGGCTCATCAAGGAGGAGGACGATTTCGTCATCCTGACCGACATTCTCGGGGACGAAGACCATCTGGGGGATATGGATTTTAAGGTCGCCGGCACGAAAACCGGCGTGACCGCGCTCCAGATGGATATAAAAGTCACCGGAGTCACGGAAGAGATACTCTCGACGGCTCTTGAGCACGCGAAGAACGCGCGAATGATCGTGCTTGAGAAAATGAGCGAGATTCTCAACGAACCCAGAGAGGACATATCGTTATATGCACCCAGAATAATCACGATGCAGATAAGCCAGGACAAGATAAAGGACGTTATAGGTTCCGGCGGAAAGACCATCAAGAAGATAGTAGAGGTAACCGGCGTGCAGATAGATATCGACGATTCGGGCACCGTAAATATAGCTTCGCCTGACAGGGAGGCCTGCGACAGGGCGGTAAAGATTATTCAGGGCATTGTCGAGGAGATCGAAGTCGGCAAGATATACCGCGGAACCGTAAAAAGAATTCTCGATTTCGGCGCTATCGTCGAGCTGGGTACGGGAAAGGACGGTCTTGTCCATATATCGGAGCTCGCCCCGACGAGGGTCAATAAAGTCACCGATATACTCCAGGAAAAAGACGAAGTTCTCGTCAAATGCATCGGTAAGGAGCACGACGGGAAGATCAGGCTGAGCAGGAAACAGGCTCTGAGTGAGAATATAGAGAATTACACGAACAATACGTTATAAGAGGATCCGCTCCGGGGCTGTATTCTCGCCACCGGATCGGCTCTTTTCTTCTTTCGTGCCTGATACATCTTTTAGACACCTAAATTGAAAGGGGACAAACCCAAACTTCTTGTCATTCTGGGGCCTACCGCTTCGGGTAAAAGCAAGCTTGCCATGGACATAGCCGGGAGTCTCCGCTCCGAGATAGTGAGCGCGGACTCTCTTCATGTGTACAGGCATTTCGATATCGGGACAGCCAAGCCAACGACCGGGGACCGGGAGGCTCTACCCCACCACCTCATTGATATTATCAATCCCGACGAGGAATTCAACGCCGGCAGGTTCAGGGTGCTCGCCCGCCAGGTTATAGATGAGCTCCACAGCTCGGGGAAGCGGATAATTCTCGTCGGCGGGACTTATCTTTATATCAAGGTGCTGCTGTCCGGGCTGATCGAAGACCTCCCCGCTGACAGCGGAATAAGGAGCAGGCTTAAAAAGCTGAGGTCCGCATTCGGGACTGAATATATTTATGAAAACCTTAAATCCCTCGACCCCGAAGCCGCCGCGAAAATACATCCCAATGATTATGTCAGAGCCGAAAGGGCGCTCGAAGTCCTCTATCTCACGGGAGAGAAAATTTCTCACCTCCAATCCCTCCACGAGTTCGGTGACAGGGATTATGAATATATCAAAATAGGAATCTCAGTCGAGCGTGAGGAGCTCAAGAGGCGGATCGATTCGAGGGTGGACAAAATGATTGAAGACGGGCTCGTCGGGGAAGTGGAGAATTTGAGGCTCATGGGCTACGGGCCCGGATTAAAACCCATGCAGTCTATAGGTTATAAAGAGATAAACAGGTACTTAGACGGCGAAGTCGGACTCGAGAAAGCGGTCGAGCTTATAAAACGCGATACCAAACGGTTCGCAAAGCGTCAGATGACGTGGTTGAGAAGAGACAAAGAGATAACCTGGTTCGACCTTCCGGGGATTATGAAAAAGTCCTCGAAGCCGCCCGCGCCTTTTTCGGGGAGTAATTACGCGAAACTAGTCCCATGAGTCAGCGGTGACTCACCGCCCGTTCGTCCTGAGCTTGTCGAAGGACGCAGTCTCTACCTTCCTCTCCCCTATTGTGAGGGAGAGGGTGAGGGTGTCATTTCGAGCGCATGCGAGAAATCTATCGTTGTTTTTTTCTTATCAGTCATGCTGAACTTGTTTCAGCATCTCGTATTTAAATCTGTAGGAGCGGCTTCCAGCCGCGAATCCTTTAGTTCCCTCCTTAGAAAAAGGAGGGTCAGGGTGGATTTATCATTCAGGTGGGAAGGCGGGGTTACGTAACTTCGCCTCCGAGCTATAAAAGTGTTTAAGAAGATCTTCGGATTAACGGCTTAAATTGTCATTGCACTTGTGCTGCCTATCATATCCCCCTCACGACTCGTGTCTTTTTAACTCTTCATCCAGCCTCTTCATATAATCACTATCGGTCCCTGACGTCGATTGAACGCTGCTGTGTTTGATTTCCTTCCTTCCCGCCCCTAATTTATATAGGAATATCCCTATGCCCAATCCCCCGAATACTATCGTGAAACCCGGAAGAAGCCAGAGGAGCCAGTTTACGCCCTGAGGCGGCGGGGACGCGAGTATCGATTCCCCGTACCGGTTTACGAAGTACGCGAGTACCTCGTCTTTCGATTTCCCTTCCTGGAGCTGCTTTCTTATTATCTGCCTCATATCCTGTGCGAGGTTTGAGTTCGATTCGGCGACACTCTGGCCCTGGCAGACCGGGCACATCAGCAAATGGGCGATCTCGTTGACGCGGTCGTCGAGACCCTCACCTGCGGCCAGCCTGGGGAGCAATAGCATTATAAGCACCGTCGATATCAAAAGGGCCGGCAGCTTTCTCTTTATGTTTGTGGTCATGATCCTCCCGCCCTGCCGATTCTAGTTGCTTGACTGTGTCTCAGTTCCGGGCCCCATTGCTTTCAGAATATAATAATCGATAGTATCTTCTGTCAGCGCGCCGTTGTACTTATCGGTTATTATACCCGAGGGGCTGATGAAGAATGTTTCGGGTACCCCGCCGATGCCGTAATCGACCTGTATCTCCTCTTTCGGGTCATTCCCCTGCGGATACCCCCCCCCGAATTTCTCGATATACGAGGCGGCGCTTGAATTCTCATCCCAGATATTAACACCTATAAATACTACATTTTTATCTTTGTATTTCTGCCATGACTGTTCGAGTGCCTCGGATTCCTCCCTGCAGGGCATGCACCAGGAAGCCCAGAAGTTCAGGAGCACCGTTTTCCCTTTCAATTCGGATAAACTCACCCTTTTTCCGTCGAAGAGCTTGAGCGAGAACTCGGGGGCGTTTTTACCCACGACCGGTGATACTTTTTCCGTTTCCCTGTGCCCGAATAAGGCGTATCCGAGGAGTGCCAATATCAAAAATATGATTACGAGTACAGCGAGCTTAGCGCTCGTATTTAATATGCTCATTTGCCGGTTTTGCGGTTTATTTGATAAACTGATATTATAGCCAATTGAGGGGATATTTCACCTATTGAGCGGTTAAAATTTCTTATTTAATCGGTTAAGGGTTTTTTGTCGATACTTGTGATATAATACTTGTTCAAGATTCTGGGTCTCCCGCTGCAACAATGAACAGAGATTTCGATAAAGTCAGGAATGCGAGCATGAAGCTTCATGATGATGAAGTGGAGCGGTTCAGAGCACTCCTTGATTATAATATTCTGGATACCGAACCGGAAGAGAGCTTCGATGAGCTTGCGAGGCTTGCCGGATATATCTGCAAGACCCCGATTGCGCTAATCAGCTTTGTCGATGAGAACAGGGAATGGTTCAAGTCGGTAATAGGCATAGGCACCGATATCAGGGAAGTGCCGCGCGACAGGTCGTTCGGCACCTACGTTATAAATAACCCTGACGAATTGCTCGCTATTACAAGCCCCCTTCAGGATGAAAGAACGAGGCTGAACCCCTTCCTAAGCTCACACCCCGAAATCAATTTCATCGCGGGCATACCGCTCATCGACCGGAGCGGCCACAGGATAGGTTCTCTATGCGTATTGGGCTATCAGCCCAAAGACCTCAGCTTCGAACAGGTCTCCCTGCTGCAGACCGTAGCCCGTAAGGTGATACTCGGTCTCGAGCAGAGACGCGGTATCACTGATGCAGGTGAGCAGGTTCTGGAATTTAAAAAAAGCGAAGAGATAAAGCATGAGGAGAACGGAACCGGAAAGAGCGGCGCGCCGGAATCTATTTATAATCTGACCGGAGGTGAAGCGGATTTCGGCGAGAAAATTCTCCGCGATATAGAGGTTAAGTACGACGAGGAGAACAGCTCCAGTATACGAAAAGACATCCGGGACCTTGTTAAAAAACTCGAAGAGCAAAACAGGAAGCTGATTCAGCTCTGTGAGATGGATGAATTACTCCAGGCCTCGCATGACGAAGAAGAGGTTTATACGATAGTCACGAATTACAGTAATAAATTATTTTCCGGAAATTCGGGAGCGCTCTTTATCTATAACGATGTTCTGAACATACTCGAATGCGTCTCGGCCTGGGGGGATAAGATAAATAGCGAGCGCGAATTCCTTCCCGACAGATGCTGGGCGCTCAGGCTCGGAAGGCTGCACTCGGCGCATAACGCGCCTACGGAGCTTTACTGTCAGCACTTAAACGAATCGGAGAAAATCAATTATTTTTGCGCTCCGATGCTGGCGAGGAGTAAGACGCTCGGTCTGTTGTATCTGCAGAGCGGCGCCGACATTGTCGAGGGAACCGACGGCGAGCACGAAAATAACTATAACCGCCATATTGTTTCCACGATGGCCAAACTCACGGCCCTCGCTCTGGGGAATATAAAGCAGCATGAGGCCCTCCAGAACTACGCGATCTATGATTCTCTGACCGGTTTATTCAACAGGCGGTATATGGAAGAGACGCTCAAGAGGGAAATCAGCAGGGTAGCGCGTAATAAGGAGCCGCTCGGTCTCATCATGGTCGATATAGACCACTTCAAGCAGTTTAATGACGCTTACGGCCATGCGGCGGGCGATATGCTGCTGCGCAGCATCGGCGACTTTTTTAGAGACCGTATCCGGCGCGAGGACATCGCATGCCGTTACGGCGGAGAGGAATTCGTCCTCATACTTCCCGGGTCGTCCCTCGAAAATACCTGCAGGAGGGCTGAGCAGCTCCACGAGGAAATAAAGAGGGTCCGCGTCCGTCACCGCGGGAGCTTTGTCAGCTCGGTCGAGGTGTCGATGGGCGTAGTCGTTTTTTCCGAGCACGGTACTTCCGCGGAGCTGCTTCTGGAATCTGCTGACAGGGCTCTATACAAAGCAAAAGCCCAGGGCAGGAACCGCATAGTCGTCGCATGACGATCCTTTTAATTCTATTCTCTTTATAAAGGCACTCTCGGACTTTATTGGTTGGGGCTGCTATTGAAAGCCTTCAGGTCTTCCGCGCTTTCAAAGTAATAGACCTTCCCGTCGGGCGCGGCTCCGATTACGGCGGTAGATTTATCCACCTGCCGGCCGCTTACGGGGTCGGTCGCCATCCGGCTCGCCGGGTCCTCTTTCAGCTTGGCTTCGCACATGTGGCAGCAGCCGTAGTACGTTTTGCCGTCGACCACCACGGGTATCTGCTCCTTAGCGTTGAGCTCGTTTGTGACCATGCACACGTATTTGGATTCCACCTGGGTGAGTCCCGGTGAGGTAACTGCCTGAGTGTTATCGGTCCCGCTGTTCTGCGCCCTCGGCTCATTCGGGAATAGCGTAAGAGCCGCAATTAAACACAGACTGAAAGCCATTAAAGAGCTTATACTGAAAATCCTGGTATTCATTCGAGAACCCTCCTGTTGAGATATAAAATAAACGGCACGACAGAATTATAAATGATCTCTCGCTTCCCTTCTATTAATTAATGATGTTCATCGTGATCATTGTGCTCGTGGGGATTTTTTTGAGCCGCGCTTCTCATTAATTTATACTGATCGGGGGATAATTCGGGCAGCCTCTCGATGAATGCCACTATCTCCCAGATTTCTTCGTCGGAATGGGTGGAGCCGGATTCCGGCATTCCCGTCATCTTGATTCCGTTCTTGATAACCCAGAAAATCTCCGCGGGCCTTAGCGCTTCAGTTGCTTTAGCCAAATCAGGCGGGGGCGGGTTAAACTCTTTTGCCTGATCGATACCGGGCGCTCCGTGGCACCCGACACACATCTCGTCGTAGTGCTCGAATCCCTCCTTCACGAGACCCGTGTCTTCGAGCGGGGGCTCCTTTATGCCCTCTGCGTGTTTCCTTATGGAGCTTATCTTTACGGTGTTGAATATCCATGTCGCGGCTTCGCTGTGCGGCACCGTGGCCGCGATGTTATATGTTCCCGAAAATATATAGATGACAGCGGCTAAAATAAAAAAGACTATAAGAATCAAAAAGGCCCTTATCATATTCATTGTTGTCCTCCTTTATAAATTTCATATTTTAAGTTGAAACCGGGCTCGCGGTAAAAGACCTTGACGAACGCAGGTCCTTATCGGCGACTCCCCGGCATCCTTTTTCGACTATTATAAACTTTTTTATCACGACCGGCATTCTCCCGTCATTTCCATACTTTAAGGAATTTAGCGTTTATAGCAACTATGACTGTGCTCACTCATTTTAATTCTCCCTATCCGAACTCAAGACTATCGGATCAGGGCTGACGTGGAAATTAAAATTGTATGAAATTGGAAGCGACGTTTATTCACCGGTATTGTCATATCAAGTTGAACCCCTTAAAATAACTTTTTTGCCTTCCCCGGGTGTTGGAGACGGGAATAGGCTCTCTCCCGGGGAAGGTTATCCCATTACTGAGGCTGCTGAGAATTCTGACTCTGCATATCCTGAGCCATCTTCTTGTGCTCTGCCGCCATAGCTTTATACTGCTCGGCGGATGCCTTTGAATCCTTCACCAGCTTATCGCAGTGTGTCGACATACCAGTCATCTTCCCACTCTGGTACGCCTTAGCCATTGACTCGTGCAGAGTAGCCTGCTTTTCCATCATGACCGCCTGCTCTTCGTAGTATTCTGCGATCTTAAGATGGTCTTGAGGTGTTTTCGCCGTTTCAATCAGCACGGTAATGTCCACTTCCTCCGATGCGCTCGTCCGGGTTTCTCTATTAAGAGATAAGACCAGCAGAGCTATCGTGAAAGCTGCTAACAGTAGCATCGACTTCTTCATTTATATCACCCCCTTTTTTTATGACATTTATTCGATTCCTTATTGAATCTGATGATGTCCTTCATGTTCACCGCCGCGATCTTCTTCTTTCTATTGCGCCGGCTTATTCTGCATCATGTCCCCCTTATACATCATCTCCCCGCTCTTCATCATTCCCGAGTTCATGGGCATCATCTGCATACATTGTTTAAAGTTTTCCGGACCTACGGCTTTTCTTATAGCCGCAAGTGCGTCTACCATCATATCAGCCGTCTCCAGGTTAAGTTGATTCGATGTTTTTATTTCCGACTTTAACTTTGCGGGGTCGAAGCTGGAGTCATGCATCATATCCATAATCTTCATGTGAGAGATTTTGAAATCGGCTTCCTTCTGCACGATCGGATACAGGTATTTTCCATTGATTTCCGTAAGTTCTTTTTTTTGAGCGTCGGTGAGATCAAGGGTGGTTGCTTTCATCATGATGTGGTGGACCATCATGCTGTACATCATGGAGTCGCCCATCATATGGCTCCCCATACCATGTTCCATTCCCATCATATTGCCGTTTGGCATCATATCTTGTTTCTGCTCGCCCTTTTGCTGACCCGTTCCCTGGGCCAGAGCAAGGCTCGTAAAGCACATAAGTATGAGCATTGAAGCAGCTAATCTTTTCATGTCTAATACCTCCGTTCTGTTATTTTTTCTTTCTTCAAATTCTTTTTATACCGATTTTTGTTTCTCTTGCCGTTATTGTGAGTTCGAATTACTGTTGAAGGCTTTAAGGTTCTGTTCGCTCTCAAAGTAATAAACAGTCCCGTCCGGCGCCGCTCCGATTATTGCCGTAGCCTTGTCAACGTCATTACCGCTTACGGGATCGACTGCCGTACGGCTGCCCGGGTCCGATTTCAGCTTGGCTTCGCACATCTGGCAGCAGCCGTAGTAAGTCTTGCCGTCCACCTCGACGGGGATTTGCTCCTTATTGAAAGATTGGTTGTTTATCATGCAGACGTATTTAGAATCTATCGGGGAAATCACCGGCTGGGACTGCTTGTCGGGGCTGTTTCGATTCGTATTGTCTGCAGTTGCCGGCTCGTTGTAGAGCATAGACACCGCAATCAGGCAAAAGCTGAAAATCGTTAATGCTTTAACTATTGATGTTTTGGTCTTCATAGAAGAACCCTCCTTAAATTGGTTTTTTTACTTGTCCTTCCGACTCTTAATCTCATTTTCTTAACTTCTCATTTCTCTTATTCTGTATGTTCATTCGTGCTTTTCGACAAACTGCCTCCTTTCCATATGGCGTATATCACTGGAATGATTATGAGCGTGAGTATCGTCGAGGTTATGAGTCCCCCCACCATCGGAGCCGCGATCCTCTTTATCATGTCTGCCCCCGTGCCGGCGCTCCACATAAGGGGAAGGAGACCCAGGGTCATTGTCGCAACAGTCATCATCTTGGGCCTTACCCTCTGTACCGCACCTTCAGTTATGGCGCTGTGCAGATCACCCTCCGTATTCATCTCGTTTCTCTTCCTCCTCCTCTCATAAGCCTCGTCGAGATAGATAATCATCACTACCCCCGTCCCCGCGGCGAGTCCTGCGAGCGCTATGATTCCGACCCAAACCGCTATGCTCATGTTGTAGCCGAGCAGATACAGGAGCCATATGCTCCCGACAAGCGAGAACGGGACTGAGAATAGAACGATCAGTGACTCGGTGATTGATTTGAAATTCAGATAGAGGAGGAGGAATATGATGAATAGTGTAAGAGGCAGTATGTACTTTAGTCTTTCCTTGACCCTCAGGAGGTATTCATACTGTCCCGCCCATTCCAGATAGTAGCCCGGGGGCAGTTTGACTCCCTCCTGAATTATTTTCTTCGCCCCTTTTACATAGCCTTCGTAGTCTTTTCCCTCGACGTCGACAAAGATATAGCCGACTTTCTGTCCGTTCTCGTTTCTGATTTCCGGCGGGCCGGAATTGAAGCTGATTTTAGCGAGAAGTGAGATCGGGACCTGCGCCCCAGACGGAGTCGCGACGAGCACTCTCTCCAGTTTGTCCAGATCGGTTCTCAATTCTCTCGGATACCTGACGTTTATCGGGTATCTCTCCTGTCCCTCGACTGTTTGCGATATGTTTTTTCCGCCTATGGCGGTTTCTATAACATCCTCCACTTCCCCTACAGTGAGACCGTATCTGGCGACCTTTTCCCGGTCTATCTCGAAATCGAGGAAGTATCCTCCAGTTATCCTTTCCGCAAACGCGCTCCTTGTCCCCGGAGTTTTCGCGAGCACGCTTTCAATCTCCACGGCTATTTTTTCTATCTCGCCAAGGTCGGGGCCAAACACCTTTATGCCGAGGTTGCTTCTGAAGCCCGACGTGAGCATCTCCGTCCTCGTCTGAATTGGCATCCAGAATATGTTTGCCATGCCTGGGAATTTTACGGATTGATTCATTTCCGATACGAGTTTTTCCCATGTCATTCCTGCGCGCCACTTGTCCTCCGGCTTCAAAATGACGACCGTTTCCACCATGCTGAGAGGGGCTGAGTCAGTCGGCGATTCGGAACGCCCTATTTTTCCGAAAACCCTTTCAACCTCCGGGAATTTCATCAGCATTTTGTCCTGTATCTGGAGGATCTTGGATGCCTCGGTGATCGACATCCCGGGCACGGCAGTCGGCATGTAAAGGATTGTCCCCTCGTTAAGCGGGGGCATGAATTCGGAGCCCAGCTTCAGAAATGGGAAGACGGTCAGTACGAGAATTACGACTGATATTACTAAAACGGTCTTTTTGAAACGGAGCACGAAGCTTACGACCGGGCCGTACAGCCCTATCAGGAATCTGCTTATTGGATTCTTTTCCTCGGGCTTTACTTTCCCCCTCAGAAGGAGGGCTATAAGAGCGGGAGTTATGGTTATGGCGAGGAGTGCCGAAAAGAACATCGCGAAGGTTTTCGTGAACGCGAGGGGCTTGAAAAGCCTCCCTTCCTGATACTCGAGTGTAAATACCGGAAGGAATGAAACAGTTATTACAAGCAGGGAAAAGAAGACGGGTCTCCCGACTTCCTTCATAGCATCCAGAATAACGTCGGCTCTTTTTAACTTCTCGCCCTCTGACTGCCATTTCTCCAGCTTCTTATGCACGTTCTCGATAATCACTATCGAGGCATCGACCATTGCCCCTATGGCAATGGCGATCCCTCCGAGTGACATGATGTTCGAGTTGAGATGCATGTAGTACATGGGGATGAACGCCATCAAGACCCCGATAGGGATCGAGACTATGGGTATTATCGCGCTCCTGAAATGGAGCAGGAATACGATTATGACTATGCTCACGATGATCATCTCTTCAATGAGAGTGCCCTTAAGCGTCCCTATTGCGCGCAGGATAAGGTCCGAGCGGTCATAAGTGGTTACGATTTTAACTCCCTCGGGCAGCGACGGCTTTATGTCTTCGAGCTTCTCTTTCACTTTTTCTATCACTTCGAGAGCGTTTTCGCCGTGGCGCATAACTACGATCCCCCCGACCGTCTCGCCTTTTCCGTCAAGCTCGGCAACGCCTCTCCTGATATCGGGACCGAGCTGCACGTTCGCGATATCGCGAACGTAAACGGGCGTCCCGTTTCCGTTCGTTCCCACCATGACCTTCTCAATGTCCTCTACGGATTTTATGTAGCCTCTCCCCCTTACGAAATATTCGGTCGATCCGAATTCCACGACCCTGCCTCCGACATCGTTATTGCTCGATCTCACGGCTTCTATCACCTTGTTTATGGGTATGTCGTAGGCTATGAGTTTATTCGGGTCGATCTCGACCTGATATTGTTTGACGAATCCCCCCACGCTTGCGACCTCCGCGACGCCGGGGACGGATTCGAGCCAGTATCTGAGATACCAGTCCTGAAATGTCCGGAGATCGGCCAGATCATGTTTGCCGGATTCATCCACGAGCGCGTATTCGAAAACCCACCCGACTCCCGTGGCGTCCGGGCCGAGAGTCGGATTGATTCCTTCGGGGAGTTTTCCCCTGACCTCGTTTAAATATTCGAGCACCCGGCTCCTTGCCCAATATATGTCCGTCCCGTCCTCGAATATTACATAGACGAGCGACGTGCCGAACATCGACTGGCCTCTCACGTATTTCACTTTAGGAGCGGCTATCATGCTTGTAACGATAGGGTATGTAATCTGGTCTTCTATTAAGTCCGGGCTTCTCCCCTCCCAGTCCGTGTACACTATGACCTGAACGTCCGACAGGTCGGGTATGGCGTCGAGCGGAGTATTCTTCATCGCCCAGTATCCCCAGACGGCGAGAAAAGCAATAAGGGTGATTGTCAGAAACCTGTTCTTTGCCGAATACTCTATGATTTTATCTATCATCGGTTCTATCCTTTTAAGCTGTCATTGAGATATGTAATCATCATTGTCGCGGAGTCTTGATGTTCTGCACGCAGCGCTCTGCCCTCGCAGGATTAATGTCCTTCGTGGGATTTCATGCTTTCGCCCTCTTTGTCGCCTTCATTCCAAGAGGCGACGGCAGCCTGAATCTTGCTTTCCGAATCGATGAGGAAATTCGCCCTCGATACTACCTTCTCGCCTTCACTTAATCCCTTGAGCACTTCATAATAACCGTCGGATTTCTGCCCGAGCTCCACTCTCTTTATCTCCATCTTCCCCTCCCCCTTATCTACGAAAACGATGTCCTGCGCCCCCGTCCGCAGCACTGCGGACTCGGGTATTGTCAATTTCTCTCCGAGTGGAATATCGATGTTCACATCGGCGTACATTTCAGGGAGCAGTTTCATGTCGGCGTTAGGGAATTCGAGACGCGCCTTTGCAGTCCTCGTCTTCATGTCGAGGTGAGGCGGAATGAACGTGACTTTCCCGTGGAACTCCTCGCCGGGAAGCGATTCCAACGTCATCACCGCGTGGTCTCCCAACTTAACGAGGGGTATCTCGTTCTCGTATATATCGACCTCGACCCAAACGTTCGAATGGTCGGCGATCTTATAGAGAGCGGTGTTGGGCTCAACGTACATATTCTGAAATGCATTTTTCTCGATCACTGCGCCTGAGACGGGGGAGTATATGATGAGGCTTTCCTTTACTTTCCCGGATTTCGCAAGCTCCCTTATCTGACTTTCCGATATATCCCATAATTGGAGCCGTTTCTTGGTTGCATCGAGGAGCGAATTAGCCCCGCCCGAGATCTCCGGGAACTCGCTGTCGGATAGTATCTCGTTTGAGCGGAGCGCGAGCAGGTATTCCTGCTCTGTCGAGACTAGCTCCGGGCTGTATATGGAAAATAGCGGGTCTCCCTTGTTAACGTGCTGAAGCGTATAGTCGACGTATAGCTTATCTATCCACCCGCTGAATTTTGTGTTTATTTGTGTGATTTTAGTTTCATCGAGAGTGACTCTGCCCGCGGTCCGGATCGATTTGTCCATAGAGCGCATAGCTACGGGCTCTGTTTTAACCCCTATTAACTGCTGCCTCTCCGGGCTGACTGTGAACTGGGACCGGGATTCCCCTTTTCCGGGTTCGGGTGCAGGTGCAGGCATTTCCATCCCGGGCATACTTTGGTCCATGGTCCCCGTTCCGGTTGAGCTCTCGGATTCCGCCGTGGTTTCTTTCTCCTGATTACCCGAGTTGGGTTCGGTCTCCGGACCCGTTTTTTTCATGACCGGAACGAGCTCCATTCCGCATATCGGGCAGTGGCCGGGCTCCTTCATCCTCACCGAAGGGTGCATTGCGCATGTCCAGTAGTCGATCTCTCCGTCCTTTGTAAGGACAGGGCGCCACCGGTGCTCGTGTCCCTGGGAGAAAAACGGGATTTCCTTAAGCACCGGTATCCTGTAGCCGTATTTGTAAGCGGCGAAAAAAGCGGCTGCCAGGAGGATTAAAACCGAAACAATTTTTACTCCTTTCTTTCCCTTCATCTTTATTCTCCTTTGCTCTCGGATTGATGTGTCAATTCAACGCCTGATAACTCCTCGATCCTCGCCAAGGCCTTCTCATACTCGGCGAGCTGTCTATGGTACTCGAGCTCGAAGCTGAATAATGACATCAGGTCGTCCAGCAGGGTGAGGAAATCGACCGCCCCCACCTGGTAACCGGAAATCGCCGATTCGAGCGCGAGCCTCGACTGGGGGATTATGCCCTTCTGATAGAGGTTCATGAGGTTCTCGGATGTCCTTGCGTTGAGATAACTCTCCTTCACGTTAAAGCTGAGCTCCTGATTCGTGGCGCCGTACTCCTCCTGCGCCCCTTTTAATTCGAGCGCCGCTTCCTCGATTCCCGGCTTCTGCTTTCTCCAGAAATAAAGCGGCACTTTTAATCCGAGAGATACCTCCCATATTCCGTCAACGCCGTTCCCCGCTCTACCCATTATTCCCGGAGAGGCTCCCACGACGAAATCGGGATAAAGCTCCTTTTGTGCGAGATTCAGAGCCTCTTCTCCCCTCGCTATCTCACGCTCTTTCATGGCTAGGAGCGGAGCGTTTTCCTTTGTGATCTTGCTCACTTCCTCGGAAGTCATGGTCAAAGGTGTTTTTTCTATGTCCTCGGGATTGCCTAGCGGGGAATCCTGCGGACGGTTGAGCATACTTTTTATCCTCGCCTCGATTATCTCTTTTTTCTGCTTGAAGACTTCGAGCTCCTCGATGATCTTCGATGTCTCAACCTGGGCTTTCAGCACGTCCTGCTGTATGCCCTTTCCCACTTCGTACTTCACTTCCGCGATCCTGGTGAACTTTTCGAGAAGCTTCTTGTTCTTTTCGGTGATCTCTATGGCTTTTTTCGAAAGATACCAGTCGTAATAGGCGGCTTTGAGATCGGCGATAACTCTCCTCTCCGTTGCCTGTGAGGATTTCTCCTCGGCTTCGGATTCTCTGGCCGCTATTTTTTCCTTCGATGAGAGCTTTCCGGGAAAAGGGATTTCCTGTTCGAATGAGAATTTCAACATGCTGTTCGATTCCTCGTCGAGCGTTATGCTGTCGAAGCTCACGTTCTGCCAATCTATTCCTATCATCGGGTCGGGCAGGGTCCCTTCCTGTGTGGGACGCTTCGTGGAAGCTCCCCACTTCGCTTTCGCCGCTTTTATCTCGGGATTATTTCGAAGCGCCTCGTTTACTAAAGAATCCAGCGTCTCGACTTGCTGCGCGGATAAGCTTTGCGTTAAAAATAAAATTAGAAATAACGTTGCGCATATCTCTTTCATATATTTGCCTCCGGTAAGAGGGGAACACCTCTAAAACTTTTTAGATGTATGGTTGTAGAAAACGCAAGAATCCCTCGCTGCCCATGACTTATCGTCGGGCAGTGCGGGGATCAGATGGAAAGGACAAAATTATAGTAAAAAGGTGGAATTGGAAATCTGTAAATCAGGCGGGTCATGCTCTCTGAGGGAGTTATCCCGTTGTTTTTTAAGATGGTCTTTACCGTTATTGAGTATTGCCGGTTGTGTTCTATCGATAGATACTATTTCAATCTTAGCGTTGAGGTCAGGGTGTATGTTTGTCAGGCTCTCGGAACAGCAAGGACTATCCGTATTGGCCGAATCGTTAATGATTCGGGAAGAATTCTCGTTTGCGGGTTTATTGTTTTCGTGATTCATCAAGTGGCAGCCGGACATCGGCTTTACACGCGCCGGATCGGTCGAAGCGAATGTATTCCGGTAGAACCCGCCGTAGCATGCAAGTATATTGACGACTAGAAAAAGGCTAAAAAATCTCTTCATGATCCTATATCATATCTTATAGCTGAATAATCCGAAGTCAAATAAGTTTTAACTTTGACATGAAAATTGATCCGGGTGTTAAGTATGGATGGGACAAGGATTATCGGACGGGTAAGATAGTTGTGAAATACAGATTATAAACGGCATACCATTATGAGGGACGCCTGAATCCGGCATGAAAAGTCAATAATGTGAGGAGGTACTGCAGCATGGAATATATCAGGATAAAAGGGACGGATATCGTATCCTCGCGTATAGGCCTCGGCTGCTGGGCTATCGGGGGTTGGCTCTGGGGAGGCAGCGAGGAGCGCGAGTCCGTAGATACTATTCTAGCCGCCCTCGGTAAGGGAATTAACCTCGTAGATACGGCTGCGATCTACGGTTTCGGGAGGTCTGAGGAGATTGTGGGAAAGGCTTTGACCGAGTACGGAGACAGGGAAAAGGTCGTCATCGCTACCAAGGTGGGTCTCGACTGGACAAGCGGAAAGGTGTACCGCAACTCTACAAGGAATCGCATAATGAAAGAGGTCGAGGATTCTCTCGAGAGACTCCGCACGAATTATATAGACATATACCAGGTACACTGGCCCGATTTCGATACCCCGATCGAAGAAGCCGCTCAGGCAATGAACGAGCTTTATCAAACTGGAAAAATCAGGGCGATCGGGGTGAGCAATTATTCGACCGAGCAGATGGATATATTCAGGAGTAAAGTGCCGCTCCACATATGCCAGCCCCCATTCAATTTGTTCGAGCGGGTAATCGAGCGCGATGTTCTTCCTTACTGCGATGCGAGCGGGATCACCATGCTATTTTACGGGGCGATCTGCCGCGGCCTTTTGAGCGGAAGGATGAAGGGGGATACGAAGTTCGAAGGGGACGATATACGGAAAGCCGATCCCAAATTCAAGCAGCCCAGGTTCGGGCAGTATTTAAAAGCTGTAGAAGAACTGGATCGGTACGCCCAAAAGAAATACGGAAAGCACGTGATACACCTCGCGATTCGCTGGATACTCGACAGGGCGCAGGATCACATCGCGCTCTGGGGAGCAAGGCGTCCCGACCAGCTTCAGCCTATCGATGGTATGCTGGGGTGGTCTTTAAACAAAGATGATTTCGACGCCATCGATAAAATTCTCGAAGATACGATTAAGGACCCCGTTGGCCCGGAATTTATGGCTCCTCCCATGCATAAACCGAGCTAGCTTTATTAATTTATTAGTTCACCGTTGACAGCGGGCCGCGAATGATGCGATAATCTGTTGTTTTTCCGACACACTCATGGAGGATTCGATTGAAATGTCCGAAGATCGTAAATATTGCGTAAATTGCGGCGAACAAATTGATATCAAGGCTGAAATATGCCCTAAATGCGGCGTAAGGCAGCCCGGAATGAGATCACCGAGCGGAAGGAACAGGGTAACTGCCGCGATTTTCGCGCTTTTGCTGGGCGGGATAGGGATACACAAGTTCTATTTAGGTCGCGTCGGCTGGGGAATAGTATATATATTGTTCTGCTGGACTCTCATACCGGCACTTGTAGCTTTTATCGAAGGCATAATCTACCTGAGCATGACCGATGAGCAGTTTACGGAAAAATATGGATAGCTTCATCAAATTGAGTGGCTTGAGTACCTGTTCAGGGCTTCAAACTTTCAAATACCCCGATATTTAAATCGTCCATGCTCTCGAGAATCAGGTCGGCTCTTTCGAACTCTCCCCGGCTGAGTCTCTTGTCCGGTATCGCGATGCAGTACATTCCCGCGCTTGTTGCCGATCTTACGCCGTTGATCGAGTCTTCTATTGCGACACACTCGGAGGGATTAACTCCCAGCCGGTCAGCCGTATGGAGATATATGTCCGGATGCGGCTTGCCGTTTTCCGTGCATTCCCCCGAGACTACTGCATCGAAGTATTGATGGAGGGAAAACATATCGAGTACGAAATTAATAACCCTGAGCGGCGAGCTCGAGGCTACGGCCAGCAGGTATTCGCTCAATCTCAGTTCGTTTAAAAGCGGCGTCAGGCTCGGAACCACCTCGAGTTCTTCTTCGTAAATGCCGGTCAGAATGTCGACTCTTTCCGAAATGATTTCATCTACGGTTTCTCTGAGCGAGAAAGTCTCTCTCAGGAGTCTGCCCGAATCCTTTTGGTTCAGGCCCACGATCAGGTCCCTGTATTCGGGGCTGTAATCGATGCTCCTCCGCGCAAGCAGTATCCTCTCTGTTTTTTCCCAGAGGGGCTCGCTGTCTATCATTACTCCGTCCATGTCGAATATGACCGCTTTTATCATGGGCTTATATTTAGAATGTCCCCGGCTTCCGATCGTGATAGGTTTTGATGAGATTATGAGAGTACCCGGTTATTTCTAACTGAAAAGGGCGCAACAGTTTTGATGTTCGTGTATTTCAGTATAGCGAGACTACACCTCTCCGGGGGCATCTCCGTGTCAGATTTATCCTGGCTGCCTGCCGTTCGTCAGGCTTTCACAATAATGATGCCCGGGAGTTCGAATGCGTCACACAGGTTCAATCTACTGTGAATCCGAAGAATAGCTGTCCCGACGGAGGGGGAGGGGGCGCGTAGTACACAGGAGGGGGCGCGTAATAAACGACTGGCGGCGGAGGCGGCGCATAATATACATAGGGACTGGGGTAATATGCATAGGGTGCCCCGAAAAAGAAGCTGGTTGTGAAATTAGAACCGTGATTGTAATGATGCCCGTAGCCGTGATTATAGTATCCCTGTCCATGATATCCCTGTCCGCGGTATCCGTTTCCGTAATATCCCTGTCCGTGATACCCGTGTCCGTTACGGGCCAGGCTTGAAGCAGGAGCGGCTATCATAAGAGCAATCACGATTAAAATAGGTAATATTATTTTTTTCATTACTCTCTCCAATAAATCCGGCCTTATATGTGTATAAACCTTGAAATCCCACTAAAGTTGCAAATTCTCATATTTCAGCCCTTAACTCCAATTATCCCTAACGGATTAGTCCTGTACAACAAATATTTTAGCTATGGTAAAAATTATTTGTTTATGGGAGATTATGGCCGGGTTTAACGTTTATCGGGGTCGACGTGCACAGTTACTTCGGAGTTCCCGATTCTTTCCTTGATATCTTCGACTATTTGTTCCGCTATTTCATGCGACTTTACAAAAGTGAGCGTATGGTCCATGACGACATGGAATTCGACAAATTTGACAGACCCCGCGTTCCTCGTCCTGAGCTTATGATAACTCTTGACGCTCGGATTGTATCTCATGATTATTTCTTCTATCTCGGAAACGGTATGCGGCGGGAGCTCTTTGTCCATTAATATATCGACGGATTCGATTACCACGTCTTTAGATGACCAGATTATGAATATAGCGATAACAATAGATATTATGGGATCGATATTGTGCAGCCCGGTGAGTTTTATGGCGATGAGTCCCGCAGCAATTCCTCCGTTCGTGTATACGTCGAATTTATAGTGGAGGCTGTCCGCGCTCAAAACTATGCTTCCGGTTTCCTCGGCGACTTTCCTGATGTGTCTTGCAAGAAAAAAACTAACGACTATCGATAAGGCTATTACTACGATTCCCCAGTCGAGCGATACGAGGCTGCCGCCTTTTATGAGTCTTACGATCGACAGGTATATGAGATAAAGGGCGGAAGACCCTATTATGAAAGTCTGGAACAGCCCCGCCAGTCCCTCGGCTTTTCCGTGGCCGAATTTGTGGTCATGGTCGGCGGGCTTTTCTGCTTTTCGTATTGAATAAAAATTTACCGATGAAGTGATTATATCGAGCAGAGAATCTGCGGCTGAAGCCAATATGCTTATTGAATTGGTGAGGATCCCGAATATGACCTTAATGATGATCAGAACGAGGGATACACTAATCGATAGGAGAGCCGTTCGGAACTTTTTATTCTTGCTGAGGTCGCTGCTTGGTGACAACTTGTTTTTTGCGGATAAAGATTAATTTATTAAAGCCCATAGGAGTGTCGTGATATTCTGTCAAGAAAAAAGACTAATCTTTATACTCTGCACCAAGAAGAATAGGTCAGACACTCCATCTCTTCAATTTGTCTTCGACTTTTCTCTCTAATTGCTCCCTGTATTCCTCGATATCGATTTTTATTCTCGATGCTCCGGTATGCATGGCCGCCTCGGCGACTGCAACCGACTCCAATACGAGGACCCTGGGGTCAAACGGCGACGGCACTATATATTCAGGTCCGAAATCGAAATGTTTTTTCCCGTAGGCTTTTGCAACTTTCTCGTCCGCCCCCATTTTGGCCAGCTTCGCCAGGGAATACGCGGCTGCCACTTTCATCTCTTCATTTATCGCTTTTGCCCTCACATCGAGCGCGCCTCTGAATATAAAGGGGAATCCCAGAACGTTGTTTACCTGATTCGGATAGTCGGACCTTCCTGTGGCCATTATTACGTCCTTTCTGGCGGCTTTGGCATCCGGATATGTGATTTCGGGGTCCGGATTAGCCATTGCAAATATAATCGGGTTGTCCGCCATGGATTTAACCATTTTCTTGGTGACTGCGTTTCCTGTCGAGAGTCCGACAAATACATCAGCCCCTTTCATGGCGTCCTCGAGTGTCCTGGCGTTCGTATCTACCGCGAATCTTTCTTTCTGGGGGTTCATATTCGCTTCCCTCCCCTTGTATATGACCCCGCGGCTGTCGCACATGATCATGTTGTCTCTTTTTGCTCCGAGGTGGATAAAGAATTCCGCGCAGGCAATCGCGGAAGCCCCCGCGCCGTTAAAGGTCATCCTGAGCTCGCTTATTTCCTTTTTTACGAGCTCGCACGCATTCAGCAACCCCGCTCCCGATATTATCGCGGTTCCGTGCTGGTCGTCGTGAAATACAGGAATATCCATTTGTTTCCTCAGCTCGTCTTCAATATAAAAGCACTCGGGAGCCTTAATGTCTTCAAGGTTAATGCCTCCGAATGTCGGCTCCAGATATTTGACTGTTCTTATAATCTCGTCGGGGTCGTCCGTATTTAACTCGATATCGAACGCGTCTATCCCGGCGAACCTCTTAAAGAGGACGCTTTTACCTTCCATCACGGGCTTGCCGGCCAGCGCCCCTATCTTCCCAAGGCCCAGAACAGCGGTACCGTTCGTTATAACCCCTACCAGGTTTCCCTTGTTTGTATATTCGTAGGCTAAATTGGGGTCTCTGTATATCTCCATACATGGCTCCGCCACGCCCGGCGAGTATGCCAAAGAGAGGTCCCATTGCGTCAGGCAAGGCTTAGTCGGTACAACCTCTATTTTCCCTTTTCGGCCAACACTGTGGTATTCCAGAGCGGCTTGCTTCATATCTTTTTCTTTATCAGCCATACCTTCCTCTTTATCAGCCGAATTTGACATGTAATGATAATCCTCCGTTTATTGTTGCTTTTATAATTGTTTGGATTTGCATAACGAATCTTTACGTTAGTTTTTCACCCCGCATCCGCAGCTTACGGGACTGCATCCGCATCCACTGCCTGCTGAGCCGGACGGGGAGAATTCACCCTCGGACTTTATTCCGAAAGGGGAGAATTGCTTCTCAAGATTCTTGCTCTGGCATGAACTGCACGTGATTACTTCTTCACTGCTTAGAACCAAGGTATCGAACCTCTCGTCGCATTCGAGACACCTGTATTCGAATATCGGCACTCTCTTAGGACCTCCGGCACCCTAATGAAGTGAAAGTATTATAATTTTATATTAAAAGTAGTCAATGAGGTAACTTTCCGGATAACCGGAGCAAATAAGCCCGCTATTATCGGAAGATTTGTATTATAACCGGGATAACGATTGATGTTAAGGAACGATTTTTCGGATGATTATCCCGACTGACCGGCTAAGAAATAACTGATTCTTTTCATCTCTCCCCTCAAGGCCAGGGCTCCTATGTGTTCGCCGTCGGGAGCGATTTGCAGTATTGACCATTTTCCTTCGCCTTCCCTGAGGGACACGAGGGCACAAGCGGGTGACGCGTCTCTTAGAACCGAAGACAAGTCTGCTCCCTTTAGTCGTGACGTAAAACCGGTCCCGAGCGCTTTCGAATATGCTTCTTTTATTGTCCATAGCTTGAAAAAAGCCCGGATTTTCATAGTTTCCGGGCGTGAATTATAGAGCTCTCTTTCATTCTCGGAAAAAAAGCGTTCGAGTATCCTATCCGGCCGCATCACGTGTCTCACGAATTCGACGTCGATGCCTACATCATTTTTTTTTGCGACTGCGCAAAGGGCGAGATTCCGGGAATGTGTCAGGTTGAACTTTATTTCGTCCGGGTTGGATTCGGCGGGGATCGCCGGCTTCCCGTATTCATTGCATTCGAAAACGATTTCTTTCGGATGAGTTTTTAAATAATTCCCCAGTATCTTTCTAAGGCAGCTGCGCGCGTTGATGAATTTGTTCCTGTACTCTGAAAAGCGGAGCCTGACCGCTCTTTGTTTTTCCTCTTCGGAAAGTATGTCCTTAAATAAATCCTCGGGTTTCAGGGCCGGGTCATCGAGGGCTATTCTCCATACATGGATTTCACCTTCATTAAGGGTCAGGGTACCGGGAGGACGATTCCAGTTTACGCTCACTGAATTCACGGAAGAATCATACAACAGTCGGGCTTGGTTTCTCAAATTCTCAGAAGGACTTCCAGAAATCTATCCCAGCCCAGTCGAGTGCCCTCTGGCCGAGAATATTGAGGTAAAAGAGGTTATTGGTGACCATGAGGATTCCAACGATTATTAACGTCCCACCGACAATGATTTTATAGAGGCCATAATTGCGCTTTATCCATCCGAAGGCGGTGAGGGCTTTTGAAAGGGCAAGACCGGTGACGATAAACGGGAGACCGAGGCCGATCGAATAGATAAACAACAGCAGCGCCCCCTTTCCCGCTCCCTCGGCGGTGCTCGCATAAAGGAGTATCGAGGCCAGTATCGGTCCTACACAGGGCGTCCATCCGAAACCGAAAGCGATACCGAGGAAGAAAATGCCTACGAGGCCCAGATTGCCGTCCGTGAAGTAAAGTCTCCTTTCCCTGTATAGCTGGGGGATTTTGAGTATGTCCATCGAAAAAAGCCCGAATAGTATGATTATCACTCCCGAGATCCGCAGGAGAAGCACCTTGTTCTCGTGAAGGAATGTGCCGATATAGGAAGCGGAGGCGCCCAGCGTCACGAATACGAATGAAAACCCCAGCACGAAGAGGAGGCTGGGTACGAGGATCCTGCCGGTTTTTCTCTCTGTCGTTTCCCCCGTGAGCTCATCGAACGACATTTTGGAAACCATGGAAACGTACCCCGGGATAAGGGGCAGCACGCATGGGGAGAGGAACGAGATTACACCTGCCAGAAATGCGATGATCCAGCTTACCTGGAGCTCAGCATGATTCACTCGGTTATCTCCTTTATATACAGCTTGAATTTCTTTTCCCCGTCGTCCCCGACGAAGGGCCCGTAGTTTTTAACGGCTATTTTCCCTTCCTTATCTATGAAAAATGTAGCCGGCAGCGCCACGACCATATATTTTGAGGATACCTCTCCCGGCTGATCGTAAAGGTTCGTGTAGGTGATGCCGGTGCTTTTGATAAATTCCGCTGCATTCGACCTGTCGTCCATAACATCTATGCCTATGAATGTGATGTCTTTATCCTCGTATTTGTTCCACATCCTTTGGAAGAGGGGCAGTTCCTCTTTGCAGGGACCGCACCAGGTAGCCCAGAAATTAACAACTACCGGCTTCCCTTTAAAATCACCAAGGCTGACTTTTTTGCTGCCGTCGACGGTTTCGAGGGAGAAGCTCTTTGCCGCAGGTTTGCCCGATTCGTTATCCGAATCTCCCTTTCCCTGGTCACAGGATAAAAGAACAGGGATGAGGATTATAGCGGGTGCAAGAAATACGAATAATTTTTTCATGATATCTCCCCGGGCTCAACGGACTATATAATAAAGAATCCTAAATAATATACCATTCATTTTTTCTGTGAGGCATAGAGCAGAATACGGAGCCCGGCCTCGATTGGATTCAGGCAGGACCGGGATCAGGAGTTCCCTCGGGTCGTCGCCAGACCCACGGAAATGAAATTTCCTATTTTAATTTTAGTGCAGCGACGAGGTCCTGATCGATATCTCCCGCCGTATCGACATCTTTCAATGTTTGAAGCAGATTATAACTAAGTTTTCTCTCTTTTATGCGGTCGATCGTTTGGCTGAGCACCAGGTTCGTACTCCACTCGATGTCCCTGAATAGCAGGGGCTCGGAATTTCTTAACCCCATCAGGTAATACCCCCCGTCCTCTGCCGGGCCAAGCACGACATCCGTTTCATCGAGCAGGCCGAATGCGGCGTTTACGGTACCGGCTGTGATTTCGGGAATGTCCGTCCCGATTAAGACAGCTTTTTCCGCGCCCCTCGAAAATACGGCACGGAAAGAGTTCGACATCTTTTCTCCGATTGTGCTTCCCGACTGGCGCTCAAACGAATGCTTGTTAATTCCTAGCCACAGTTTTATCTCGTTTTCCCTTTCGGGCGGGTCGTAAAAAATTATAGTTCTGTGAGTGTCGGACGTTGATACCTTTTCTATAACTGCCTTTGCAATGCGGGAATAGACCTCGGCCGCCCTCTCCGCCCCCAGTTCGCTCGCGATTCTTGACTTGACCTTCCCGGGCTCGGGGTATTTGGCAAAAATGATGAGTGTGCTTTTTTCGGGAACACCCCTCATGGGATTATCGCACCGCCGATGCTCTTTCTCATAGGAATTTACGCCGTCGACCCCCCGCAGCTGCTGCCCGGGCCCGCCGTGCACCCGTAACAGTGCGAAGCGAATAATATCCTCCGGTTAAGGAGGCTCTCGTAATCGAAATTAAAAACGGTCATGGGCTCGCCTTTTTTCGTGACCTCCATTTCGAGCATCTGGTTAAAATCGCAATCATAGACTCTGCCGTCATAACCTACGCTTATGAGCGACCGGCACATTACCCCCTCGGCGGCGGCGGGGTTGTACGCGTTTACCAGCTTCGTCATGTACTCGTCATAAGCCCCCAGCCGTTTCAGCAGCAGCTTGAACCGGTTTATAGGCATGTTCGTTATGGTGTAGAGCTTATTGAATACGATTCCGTATTTCCTCTTGAGCTCCCTCCTGAAATCGGCTTCGAGGCTTTTCTGCGAAGCCGGAAGGAACGCTCCCACCGGGTTATAAACGAAATTCAAGACGAGCCCCGTGTCTTCTTTACCGTAACCTTCGGCATTGAGCAGTGAAATCGATTTGATGCTCTTCTCGAACGCCCCTTTGCCCCTCTGCTTGTCGGTGAAGTATTCCTCGTAATAGGGCAGCGACGAAATGACTTCCACTCCGTTCTCGGCATAAAACTGCGGGAGGTAAGATTTACTCTCTCCCGTTACGGGGTTTCCGTCTATGGTGACCGTGAGGTTATGCCTGATTATGACATGCTTGCCGAGCTTCCCTGCCTCGCAGACAAAGTAGTCGAAATGGGGATTGAGCTCGGGGGCCCCGCCCGTTATATCGAGAGTTTCTATCGAGTCATGATTCCCGAGAATTTCGAGGCAGCGGTTTACAGTGTCTAAACCCATCTGCTCTGTCCTTCTGGGGGAAGCATCGACATGACAGTGGACGCAGGCTTGATTGCAGAGCCTGGTTACGTTCACCTGGAGCGTGCTTATACGCTGCGGCGGGAGCTTTTGCTTATATTCCTCAAGCGTTTTATGGAAGTTGTACCTGGCCTCGTCATCTGCGACCGTTATTTCTTCTTTACGCTTAAGCGCTTGAGACTGAGACATCGGGAGCTCCGTATCTGCTTCGGAATGCTTGCCTGTATATGTTTTAATTCAAATATACGAACCTTATAATGCGCCCGATCTTTCGAGCACATTATGCATCTGAATACCGTGAATCAATGTGATCCCCGCTTCCATCGATGCCGCGACGTGTATCGCCTCCGTCATCTGCTCGGGATTCGACCCCGTTTCGAGACACTGTGTAGTGTATGCGTCGATGCAGTAGGGGCATTTTTTAACGTGCGCCACGGCCAGAGCGATGAGGGCCTTCTCTCTTTTCGAGAGAGCGCCTTCCTCCCCTGTCGCCGAGTTGTAATAATCGAAAAACTTCTTCATCAGCTCTTCGCTGAACTTGCCCATCTCTGAAAAACGTTTTAGATCCTTCGGGTCGTAGTAATCCATCCTGCCCTCCTTTGATTGATTAGTGTCAACAGCAACAGCTTCCGTCTTCCGATGAATTGCAGCGGTTATATCCGGGCTTTCCGTCGGTCTCCGTTATAGTAAACATACCGGAATAGGGTGGCCGGGAAAGTTTCATTGCCGTATCTGTGCAGACCTCGACCGCCTGATTCCTTGGGAATACATGTCCCTCTTCGTCGATGATAACCTTAAAGGGACCCTTGTAAACCGCATGCTGGCCTAAATACACGCAGCCGGTCGTTTTTTGGAACTTGTAGCCCCTGACCGTGACTGAATAAAAATCGATGTTTTCGATTGTCTTCCAGTAGACCTTATCGAGCACCTCCAAACCGTAAAAACCCGCCTGCTCCAGGTAGGACAGGAACTGATTTTCAGTAAGCGAGCCCGCGATGCACTCCCCTAAAAGCCGCTCGTCATTTTTTAAGCGGCCGGGCGTCTCGCGGTCGGACACTATATCTGAAACTACGATCCTTCCGTGGTCTTTGAGCGCCCTCCACATCTCGGCAAATACCTTCCTCTTATTCGGGGAAAGGTTGATAACGCAATTGGACGTTATAAGGTCGGCGGATTTTGTCTCGACCGGTATATCCTCGAGAAACCCTTTCCGGAATTCGACGTTCCCGTATCCGAGATTCTTCGAAACGGCTCCCCTGCATTCGTTTGCAACTACAAGCATCTCGTCGGTCATATCGATGCCGATGATTTTCCCCTCGGGGCCGGTCTTTTTAGCCGCTATGAAACAATCTATTCCGGCTCCTGATCCTAGGTCGATGACTGTTTCGCCGGGGGTGATTCCGGCGAGGCCCACGGGGCTTCCGCACCCGTAGAACCTGTCGATTACCGCTCTCGGTATATGACTCGTATCTTCGGCGGGGTAGCCCCCAGGGCAGCAGAGGTTTTCTTCAGGGGACTCTGCCGCTCTGGAGTAAAAATTCCTGACCGTTTCTCTTATAGCGTCTGTTTTGTCCATCCTATTGCTGCCTCCTCCCTGATCGATTATAACAACGGGTCCTACGTATTTTAATATGCATTGCTGAGTTTGCACAACGCGGCATGAATCGGACTGCAGGACATTCACCGGGTCGGTCTCGATTCCAACTTATATTTAGATGATTCATCTCCTGAAAAGTTTCGCAAGTTTTTCTCCGATCTGCTGCTTATCATAATCTCTTCCTTACGGCTCTATATTGATGCCCGGTGCTAATACCTTATATAAACGGGTATTTTTATGTCATAATCAGCAGAAGGAATCGCCAGGCAGCTGACTTCATATTACGGAGTTCTTAAATGGTGTTAAAAGCGGTGATTTTTGATTTCGACGGCATTATTGCGAATACCGAGCCCGTACATCTCCACGCGTTTCAGCTTACACTCGGAGAACGGGCTATTCCGCTCACTGAAGAGGATTATTATGCGAATTATCTCGCCTATGACGACAAGACCTTTTTCAGGAGGGTACTTGAAGACCGGGGTTATAAGCACGACGAAGTTTTGATCGCGGAGATGATGGACAGGAAATCCGGGTTCTACGATGACTTGATAAAAGGTCATATCGAGATCCTTCCCGGGGTTAAGGATTTCATAAGCAGGATTGAGGGTAAATACCGACTTGCTATCGGCTCCGGGGCGCTCAGGGACGAGATATTGCATATTCTTAATTTCGCCGGAATAAAAAAGTATTTCGAGGTGATCGTGAGCGCGGACGACATAGTGAATTGCAAGCCAGCCCCGGACGTATATATAGAGGTGCTAAAAAGATTAAACGCCGTGAGGCCGGGCGCAGGCGCAATATCGTCAGGCGAATGTCTCGTCATAGAGGATTCTGTTTCCGGAATCAAGTCGGCCCTTTCGGCGGGCATGAAATGTCTTGCGGTAGCGAACTCATATCCTGCCAAAGAGCTCACTCAGGCTCACATGGTCAGGGAGAGCCTTAAAGAGATCGGCCCTGAGGACTTAATGAGATTATTCTGAGGGCGGAGAACTTCTTTAGGATTCCTTATGAAATTCGTAAATCCAGCGGGCAAGTGTGTTCTTATCCACTAATGCACAGCCGGCAGTCACTCCGAGCTCCCGGGCGTCATCATCGCAGTATTGCCTTGTTATTATCATCGACCTGTTACAGTCAAAGCGCGCTTTTTCCCTTTCGATATCGTTTACGATAACACGCGGGATATTGCTATTCTGATTGTACACATGGACGGCGTATTTCGAGTCTTCTTTTTCGGCTATGAAATCGACGACCGGATTCATGGATTCTCCCGGGATGACGATCGTGTATCCCCTATGTTTAAGCAGTCCCATGACGTAGCGTCTGAGCTCGATCGAATCCATACTCTCCACACCCGAGAGCCCATACGCGTTCATATACTTTTCTTTGCCGCTCTTTTTGTGCGTCGTTTTTATAAAGCCGTGCAGCTTTCTCAGGAGGAATATCAGCACGAGCACTCCCGCGGCCGAGTAGAGCGCAGTACGGTAGGATTTTACCTTTGCGAGCAGAATTGTTGCATCGGTTTTTAAGTCTGTGCTCTCCGTATCGATTACATCAGCCGATCGCCTGTACTCCGGCGGGACCTTGTCCGGGTCGTCCACGGCATGTACAACGCCGTTTTCGTCGGTCCATTGATAGATCTTTACGGCGCCTGCGGGGCAGGTGATCCCGAATATAAAGCCGAGTATCAGAAATATGAGCGCTCCCCTCATATCGACCTTAATTATATGACCCTTCGGGCTCTGCTGTAATTATTATTTAAATCGGTTCTCCCCCTATTCCGCCGCCGAGATTGAGAAATGTCGTAACTCCAATTACTATTAAGCTATGGAAATGTACGCACTGATAATGGCGGGGGGAGAGGGGAGAAGGTTCTGGCCGCTGAGCAGCAGGAATAAGCCCAAGCAGTTTCTGTCTCTCACAGGCGAAAAATCGATGATACGGCAGACGGTGGACAGGATTCTGCCCGTGATCCCGATCGAGAATGTTTTCGTTGTCACTGTCGGCCGTTATGCGGAGGAGACGCTCAAGCACATACCCGAGCTTCCTGAAGAGAATCTCGTACTCGAGCCGGAGGGGAAAAACACGGCCCCCTGCATCGCTTACGGCGCTCTCAGGATAAAGGGATTGTCTCATGACCCCGTTACAGTCGTTCTGCCCGCCGACCATGCATTAGGCGATGACGAAGCGTTCAGGGACGTGCTCCGCTTTGCGGGAGATACCGCCTGCGTTAAGCTTGAAAGCGGCGATTATCCTCTTATCACTCTCGGCGTGACCCCTACTATGCCCGAGACGGGTTACGGGTACATCAAGGCGGGGGACGTAGTCATTGCCGCGTCTGACGGTTTCCGCGCACTCAAAGTAAAGAGGTTCGCGGAGAAACCCGATCTACAAACGGCGCTCGGTTTCCTTAAAGAGGGGGGGTATTACTGGAACAGCGGGGTATTTGTATGGAAAACTTCATCCATTATCTCAGAATTCTCAAAGATACTTCCCGGATGGTATGAATATTTTGACAATATGTCAAATAGCATGGGAAAGCCTGACGAGAAGGCCGCCGTATCCTTATTTTATAAAGGCATAGAGCCCGGCTCGATAGATAAGCTTATACTCGAGCACTCCCGGAATACGGTCGTCGTACCGGTAAATTACCCGTGGAGCGATGTAGGCAGCTGGAAGACTCTGGACGAGTTCCTTCGTAAGGATGGAGACGACAACATATTTCACGGGAAAGGGGTTTCTGTTGACTCATCGGGCTGCCTTGTTTTCGGTGATGAAAAGGTAATTGCGCTCGTAGGGGTGAGGGATATTGTGGTCGTCGATTCCAAGGACGGGGTCCTGGTCCTTAACAAGGAAAAGTCCCAGGAGGTAAAGAGGGTGGTTGAGGAACTTAGTAAACGAGATAAAGATTAGTCGGCAAGATGCTATAATCACTTGATATTTATCTTTAATAGACCTACAATTGTATATACGTTTCTTACTTTTAAGTAAAACGGAATAAAATATGCGAGAAGGAATGATTTTCATTGTTTCGGGTCCTTCCGGAGGCGGAAAGACCACACTGGTAAAGAAAATACTCAACCATCTGAACAACCTCAGGTTTTCGGTTTCCTGTACGACGAGGGAGCGGAGAAAGGGCGAAGTTAACGGGAAGGATTATGTTTTTGTCTCCGAAGCCGAGTTTCAAAAGATGATCGAGGAGGATGAATTCGCCGAATATGCGAAGGTACATGACCATATGTACGGTACGCCCATGGCAGAATTAAAGAATGCGAAAACCTCCGGCGTGGACCTCATACTCGATATAGACGTCCAGGGAGCAAGACAAATAAAGAAGAAGTACGGCTCCGCGGTTTACTGCTTCGTATTGCCTTCTTCCTTTGAAGTTTTAAGGAAGAGGCTTATCGAGAGGAAAAGCGAAAATTCACGAGAAATCGAAAAGCGCCTGTCGGATGCCAGGAAGGAGATGGAAGACATAGACAACTATGATTATATTATTATCAATGACAAATTAGACGAAGCTGTCGAGTGTCTGGCCTCGGTAATCAAGTCTGCGAGGTGCAGAAAAGACAGGGTAATCAAAAGGGTCAGGAAAGATTATAAATTTTAAGAACGATGATCAGGTTAAACGACATAATCGACCGTGTTAATTCATATCTTTATCTGACGGATGCCGACGTGGAGCTCCTAAAGAAGGCGTACGTCTATTCGGCAAAGGTCCACGCGGGACAGACGAGGAGTTCTGGCGAGCCTTATCTGAGCCACCCGCTTGAGGTGTGCGGAATACTCGCCGAAATGAAGCTCGATGTGTCCTCGATTATTACCGGGCTCCTGCATGATACGGTTGAGGACACGCTTGCCACCACCGAGGAGATAGACACCCTGTTCGGTAGCGAGATAGCCTTTCTCGTGGAGGGGGTCACCAAAATAAGCCAGCTCCCCTATACGACGAAGATCGAGCGCCAGGCGGAGGGTTTCAGAAAGCTTATACTGGCCACCGCAAAGGACATCAGGGTCGTGCTGATCAAGCTTGCCGACCGGCTCCACAATATGCGGACACTCCAGTATTTGCCCGAGAGCAGGCAGAAGAGCATCGCCAAGGAAACGTTCGACATTTACGCGCCCCTTGCCAACAGGCTCGGCATAAATTGGGTAGCGAACGAGCTCGAGGACCTGTCCTTCCGGTTTCTCAATCCCGAGGAATACGAAAGGCTCGCGACATCGATAGAGGAAAGAAAGAAGGAATGGAAGAATCACGTCGACCAGATTAAGAACATAGTCAGCAATAAGCTCGCCGAGTTCGATATAAATGCGGAGGTCACGGGAAGGTTCAAGCACGTATACGGGATTTATAGAAAAATGCTGTCTCAGAACATCGAGTTCGAGAGCGTGTACGACGTGATCGCGTTCAGGATCATTACGAACTCGCTTAGAGAATGTTATGAAGCTCTGGGTGCGGTTCACTCCGCGTGGAAGCCCGTGCCGGGACGTTTTAAGGATTATATAGCGCTCCCCAAGGGGAACGGTTACCAGTCCCTGCATACGACCGTGATCGGACCCTTCGGTGAAAGAATGGAGATTCAGATCAGGACTCGCGCGATGCACGAGGTCGCGGAGTACGGTGTCGCGTCCCATTGGAAATATAAGGAAGGGAGGCTCGACGGGAGCGGCACTTACGAGATATATTCCACACTGAGGCAGCTCCTCGAGTGGAAGGACATAAAAGACCCGACGGAATACATGGAGGCGATCAAGGGCGAGCTCATCTCGGACGTGGTATACGTGTTCACGCCTCAGGGAGACCTCATGGAGCTCCCGAGCGGCGCGACGCCCGTCGATTTCGCCTACGCCGTGCATTCGGAGGTCGGCAACACGTGCACAAGGGCGATGGTCAACGGCAAGCTCGTCCCGCTCAGCCACCAGCTGAGGACTGGCGATACGGTCGAAATTGTAACTTCGAACGACAGGCAGCCCAACCGCGACTGGCTCAAGTTCGTCGTCACTTCACGCGCGAAAACCAAGATACGGTCGTGGCTCCGGAACGAGGAAAGGACTCAGTCCGAATCGGTCGGGAAATCCATATGCGAAAGGAAATTCAAGCAGCACGGGCTCGACTTCCAGTCGATGCTTAAGAGCGGAGAGCTCGCGGACGCGCTTACGGAATTAAAGTTCAAGGACGAGAAAGAGCTCTATCTCGCAGTGGGGTTCGGGAAGATTTCCGCTACGGACGTCCTCAAGCGCGTGCTTCCGACGGACAAGATACGCTCGGCGCCGGAGAAAGAATCCAGGATGGAGAGGATCATCGAGACCATAACGGGCTCGAGTGAAGGCGGCGTGCTCATAAGCGGATACAACGACGTCATGATCAGGTTCGCCAACTGCTGCTCGCCGCTGCCCGGCGAACAGATAACCGGATATATAACGAGAGGGAAGGGGATTACGATTCACAAGAGCGACTGTCCCCGGCTATTGGATGTGGACGACGCGAGGCGCATAGACGTGGAATGGGACAGGAATTTCAAACCGCAGAGGCCCGCGAGAATAGTCGTGATGTGCGCCGACCGTCCGGGGATGCTGTCCAATATAACGAGCTCGTTCTCGTCATCGGACATAAACATATCCAAGGCCGAGATACATTCGACCGATTTCGATACGGCGGTCGGGACTTTTGACGTGGTGGTTTCGGACCTCGAGCAGCTCGAAAGCGTCATGAAGTCCATAAAACAGGTGGAAGGGGTAAGGTCCGTGGAGAGGATGCTCGAGTGGGAAAGGGTATAGAACGACGGGCAAATCCGGCACGTAGGCAGGGTGTGAACCCCATTCAGCTTTAAATATTGAAACAAGCCGATTCACCATATATACTCACACGTCAATTATGTTCGGTCTATGGTCAAGAGAATCAAAAGCCAGGAATAGAGCTAAACAAAGTATTTCCCAGACGCAAACCCTTTTAGATAAAAATAGTTCAAAGATCAGCCCGGAATCCGCGGCGGTTATCAACAAGAGGATCGCCGTGCTCGAAATGGCGCTCGCCGGCGGGGATACGGAAGACATAATCAGAAAAACGAGTGACCTGGAAGGGGCTTCGAGAGACTATCTGTCCAGGTTCGCCAAATCGAAGCTCAGACAGAATGTCGAGGCGCTCGTATTCGCCGTGGCCCTTGCCCTTCTCATAAGGACATTCGTCTTCCAGCCTTTTAAAATCCCTTCGGGGTCGATGATTCCGACCCTCCTCGTAGGGGACCACCTCCTCGTCAACAAATTCATATACGGCACGAAGATACCTTTTACAGATAAGGTAATCTTTCCTATCGAGAAAATTAAAAGGGGAGACGTAATAGTATTCACGTACCCCAATACCGAGCACGACCCTTCCAAGAACGGTATCTATTACATAAAGCGCGTCGTGGGCATCCCCGGGGACAGGATAGACCTCGACGGGAGGCAGCTCGTCATTAACGGTCAGAAGGTGCCGCTCGAGTTTACCGGCTCTTATGTCGATGAGAGGAACGGGGAGCAGTTCGATGAGTATGGCGAAGACCTTTTCGGTTATAAACACACAGCAATTTTCAGAAAGGGAAGGGAATCCACGAATAAAGGGAGCTTCATTCCTGTAAGCGTGGTCCCGGAAGGCTACGTTTTCGTGATGGGGGATAACAGGGATAACAGCCAGGACAGCAGGTTCTGGGGGTTCGTGCCTGTAGAGAATATTGCGGGCAAAGCGTTCCTCATACACTGGTCGTGGGATTTCGACAGTCCCGATATCCAGAACAAAGTCAGATGGAATAGAATACTCTCGGGTATAGATTAAAGGGCTTTTTGGATTTATTATGGGGTAACGGAGGGATAGTAAAATGAAAAGCTTGTCTTCTATTTTCTGGATATTGGTGCTTGCGCTCATTTTCTATGTCGGATTCAAGGTAGTCCCGATTTATTACCGCGGAATTTTCGGTATCAGGGGTGTATGCAATGAGAACGCCGACCTTTATCATAAATACGGGTTCAATTATGTCCGGTCGGGAATTTCCGAGATGCTTCTGGATATCGGGATTCCCAAAGAGAAGAGCACGGTAAGCATATCCCCGTCGGGCGACAAAATAGTTATTACGATCACCTATAACGATTCGGCGAGTTTCTTCGACAGGTACACCCGGGATTTCGAGTTCGAATACGAATGCGAGGGAGTCCTTAAGAGCGTATATTAACAGGACCAACTATGCCACAGAAGACAATAATGGATTCGGACTCGATAAACAGAACTATCCACAGAATAGTAAACCAGATACTCGAAAGGAACAACGGCGCAGGGGATCTGGCTATCATAGGGATCAGGACCAGGGGCGTTTATATAGCCGAGAGGATCGCGGGGGAGATCGAGAAGATCGAGGGGATAAAGCCCCCTCTCGGGACGCTCGATATAACGCTCTACAGAGACGACCTCAGACAAAAGACGGAATGGCCCAAGGTTAAAAAAACGGAAATCCCTTTCCCGGTCGAGGATAAGAAGGTTATCCTCGTGGATGATGTGATCTATACCGGGCGTACTACAAGGGCAGCCATAGATGAGATAATGGATTACGGAAGGCCCTCCTCCATCCAGCTTGTGGCGCTCATAGACAGGGGGCACAGAGAGCTGCCGATACAGGCGGATTATGTGGGGAGCAAGCTCAGCACTCTCAGCACGGAAGAGGTCAGGGTCCATTTAAAGGAGGCCGACGGCAGGGACGAAGTAATTATAGTGAAAGAGTAAAAAATGGCTTTTGAGCGAAAACACATACTGGGGCTTGAGGAATTGACGCCTGAGGAAATTACACTCATCCTCGATACAGCGGAGTCCATGAAAGAGGTTTCCGAGAGGGACGTGAAGAAGGTCCCTGCCTTAAGGGGCGTCACGGTTTGCAATCTCTTCTTTGAGCCGAGCACTCGGACGAGGTCGTCTTTCGAGATAGCCGAGAAAAGGTTGAGCGCGGACGTTCTGAATTTCACCACCTCACAGAGCAGCGTCGTCAAGGGCGAGAGTCTCCTCGATACGGCCAGGAACCTTGAAGCTATGGGCGCGAGCATGATCGTCATACGACACCCGATGTCGGGCGCGCCGTGGCTGCTCGCGAAGAAGCTCGACTCTTCGATAATAAACGCCGGGGACGGCTCTCACGAGCATCCGAGCCAGGCTCTCCTCGACCTCTTCACGATAAGGCAGCTTAAGAGAAGGATAGAAGGACTCAGGGTAGTGATAGTAGGCGATATACTCCACAGCCGGGTGGCGAGGTCGAATATCTGGGGGTTTATGAAGCTCGGAGCCGAAGTAAGGGTAGTCGGACCTCCGACGCTCGTGCCGAAATATATAGAAAACTTCGGTGTGAAATCGTTTTATAGCCTGGATAAAGCTGTAGAGGGCGCGGATGTCGTGATTATGCTTCGGATTCAGAAAGAAAGGCAGGACTCGGAGTACTTTCCCTCGCTCAGGGAATACTCGAGGTTTTACGGGCTCACCAGGGAAAAATTAAAAGGAGCCGACAAAAATGTTACCGTCATGCACCCGGGGCCGATAAACAGGGGGGTCGAGTTGTCTTCCGATATAGCGGACGGGCCCGGCTCGGTCATTCTCGAGCAGGTGTCTAACGGTATAGCCGTCAGGATGGCGATGTTTTATCTGGTCGCCTCCGCCAGGAGCAGCGGATGAGCATATTGATCAAGGGGGGCAGGATAATAGACCCCTCGAGGAACTTCGATAAGGTCGGGAATGTCCTCGTAGAAAAAGGCACGATAAAGTCCTACCCCGAGGATACTAAAAAGCTCGAAAAGGATTCCGCCATTAAAGTAATCGACGCGGGCGGCAAGATAGTTTCTCCGGGTCTCGTCGATCTGCACGTTCATCTGAGAGAGCCAGGCTTTGAGCATAAAGAGACTATACGCACGGGGTGCGAATCCGCGGCGGCGGGCGGCTTCACTTCCATCGTCTGCATGCCCAACACCAACCCCATAAACGATAACGCATCCGTGACCGAATACATAATGCTCAAGGCTCGGACCGAGGGCATAGTGAACGTATTCCCCCTCGGCGCCATAACCAAGGGAGAGAACGGGGAGACCCTCGCCCAGATCGGGGAGATGTATGAAGCAGGGTGCGTCGGAGTAACGGACGACGGCATGCCCGTGATGAATTCCAAAGTCATGCGCCATGCGATGGAATATGTAAAGGCATTCGGGATTCCCGTGATATCGCATTCCGAGGACCTTCACCTCTCGGGCAACGGAGTTATGAACGAAGGGGATACGTCGACGCTCCTGGGGCTTAGCGGCATCCCCGCGGCGTCCGAGGATGTGATGGTATCCCGCGATATAACACTCGCCGAGCTGACAGGGACTCATCTCCACATATGTCACGTATCGACAGCGGGGTCGGTCAGGCTCATCAGGGCGGCGAAAGCTAGGGGAGTGAACGTGACCGCCGAAGCGACTCCCCATCATTTCACGCTTACTGACAGGGCCGTAGCCCAATACGATACGAACGCGAAAATGAAGCCGCCGTTGAGAAGCGAAATCGACAGGGAAGCGGTCAGGGAAGGGCTCAGGGACGGCACGATAGACGCAATAGCTACTGACCATGCCCCTCACAGCGAGGATGAAAAAATGGTGGAGTTCGACCTCGCTCCATTCGGCATAGCGGGACTCGAGACAGCGCTTCCGCTTTCATTAAAGCTGGTCGAGGACGGCGTCCTCACGTTAAGCGGGATGATCGCCAAGCTCACTCATCTGCCATCGGCAATAGTCAATATACGAAAGGGCACACTTAATCCGGGCGATCCTGCTGATATCGTGATATTCGACCCTGAGAAAAGGGTCAAGATCGACAGGGAGAAATTCCGCTCGAAAAGCAAGAATACGCCTTTTAACGGCTGGGAGCTTAAAGGGGCCGTCTTATACACGATCGTAAACGGCAAAATCGTTTATTCGGCTTAGTTTTCCTCGTAAATTCCGCTATTCGGCGGAGCAGACTTCAGGATATTTCTGACCGATCGACTTCCAGAACTGCGTAGTGACTTCATCGACTTTATACTTGGGATTTATTTTTACGCGCCCCGTATCGAGGTCGATCTCGACCATCGTTTCATCCTTGTCCGTTAGAAGCGAGAACTTTCTCGGCCCTATGATCTTGTAGCTCGATACGATCTGCTGCTCGGGGCTTATGGTCATCCCGACAGTAGGGTCGAGATGAATTTGGGGCTCGTCCGAGTCCACCTGCTCGACCGCTTCCCGATTCACTTCTTCAGGAGTTTTTTTCGCTTGTACGGATTCCGCAATCTCTTTCTCAGGGAGCTCCGATAACGCCCGGTCATCTTGTCCCCCGCCCGGGGCAACCGCTTCACAGTCGGATTCCGTGCCGCCGAGATTAATCGATATGTTTTTATTTGTATAAAGCAGGTAGGAGGAGATAGACAGGAGCACCGCCAGGATTATAATAAAAGTGTTTCTAACCATAATCTTCCCCTTTTTGATCTTCTAAAATCGTTTCGCTCATCCCCTCTTTGTAGAAGTATAACCTGAGGAATAAGAATTTTTCTTATTAATTTTGTGGTATAAGATAATCTTCGGCCGGAGAATATTATGAAGACCTCGGTAAGGGACACGAACGATCGGGAGTGGCAGAGTGACAGGCCTCTTCTCAACAGGGATTTCATTTTAATCACGCTCACTTCTTTCATTTTCTTCTTCAATTACCACTCCTTCATTTTGTTGCCGCTGCGCATAGAGTCGCTCGGTGGAAGCGAGTCTGCTATCGGTTTCATAATGGGCTCTGCTTCGATGGCTACGATCCTTACAACCCCCTCAGTAGGTATCCTGATCGACAAGTGGGGTAAGAAGTGGTTTTTGCTTGCGGGAGGACTCCTCATGTCGGTTACTTCCCTCCCGTTCGCCTATCTTCACACATTGAGCCCGGCTTTTCCGCTTTTAAGGGTACTCCACGGGGCAGCGCTGTCCCTCTGTTTCGTATCGGCGGGGACTCTCATCGCGGATGTTTCCTCCCCCGGAAAGAGAAGCCAGGCGATAGGCGTATTCGGAATGTTCAGCGTCATAAACTTCGCCCTTGCGCCGTTTGTCGGGAAAAAGATCGTGGAGGCTTACGGGTTCGGCGATTTATTCATTTTCGATTTCATATTCGGGTCCTCTGCTTTTATCGCCGCGCTCTTTATAAAGGAGCCGAAGCTGCTTTTATCGGACGGATTAAAGGGCGGCACCTATAAGGCGGCTCTTCTCAGGAAAGGGGTTTTTAGTGCCGCGTTCGCGCTGCTGGTCGCGGGAACAGGCTTCGTTACGGTCATCACGTTCGTGCCTGTTTTCGCAGGACGCATAGGGGTGCGTTCTTTCGAGCTTTTTTTTATAACATACACAGCCGCCATACTCGCGGTGAGGATTTTCGGCGGGTGGATCCCAGACAAGTTCGGCAAAAAAAGGTCTTCGATTCCGGCGCTTTTCCTTTTCTCTTTCAGCATAATCGCTCTTAGTTTTGCCTCGGGCCCGGAGGGCCTGGTGCTGGCGGGCGTATTTTTCGGATTGGGTCACGGCCTTTTCTACCCCGCGATCTATGCGCTCGTCATAGATCTTTCGCCGGAGGCCGACAGGGGAAAAGCGGTCTCGATATGCAGCGTCGCGTTTACGTTCGGAGGGATGCTCGGGGTGTTTATTTACGGAGTGGTCGCCGAGGTGTGGGGCTTCAGCCTGATGTTTGAAATTGCCGGAGCCGTATGCGTAATCGGTTTCCTCCTGTTCGCTTTATTCGGAAAGGAAGCGGCAAAGGGGGCATGGTCTTCACCGTAAACAGCGACACTTCTGTGTCAGGTAAGATATATCGACAGCTCGACGGAGGCATACAATGGCTCGGGAAAAAGATATGAAAGGGGAATTCCCCGTCGTTCCGTTCTGGGAATTCCTCGGAATCGAAATTGTGGAAATGAGAGCGGGATACGGCAAGCTCACGATACGCGCGGACGAGAATCTGACCAACCCCTACGGATATACGCACGGTGGTGTATTGTCCACTCTCGCCGACTCCGCGGCCGCTGTCGCTATTGCGGGAATGGTCAGGGACAAAAGCAAGAAGTTCATGACGGTCAATATGAACATAAGCTACCTGAGCCCCGTAACGGGAGGCGTTATCGAGGCTCACGCCAAGGCTTTGAGGGAGGGCAGGATTGTCCCCGCCGAGGTCGATATTATCAATGAAAATAAACTTGTTGCCAAGGCTATCGCCACGTATATTATTGTTGACGATAAGAAGGACTGAACAGTTCCCGGGACCTTTTTCTGTTATCACATTCAAGATTCATCGGCTTGACGATACCGTCCTTTTGGGGTAGAAACTTTAACTTTAAACATGGATAACGAACAGTTCGAACAGAGAAAAGAAAAGCTGAATGAATTAAGAGCATTAGGCATTAATCCCTTTGCAAACGGCTATAAGCCCGGTCACCTGGCAAGCGAGCTTTTGTCAAAATTCGGAGAGACTCCTCCGAATGAACTCGAAAGCCTGAATGAGGAGTTCTCCCTTGCAGGCCGTGTGGTGGCTCTGAGGGATTTCGGGAAAAGCGTTTTTTTCCATATCGCGGACAGGTCGGGGAAGATACAGGGGTATCTGAAGACCGACGTCGTCGGGGAAGACAAACTCAAATTTTTTAAAAGGTACATTGATCTCGGCGATATCATAGGTATAAGCGGGAGCCTGTTCAAGACGAGAACGGGCGAGCTCACGGTCAATGTCGGGGAGTTCACGCTCCTCACAAAGACGCTCCACCCCCTCCCCGAGAAGTGGCACGGGCTCAAGGATGTGGAAGCAAGGTACCGTCAGCGCTACCTCGACCTCATTTCGAACCCGGACGTAAAAGAAATATTTCTCACGAGAAGCAAAATTATCAAGCTCATAAGAAAGTTCCTCGACGAGAGGGATTTTGTCGAAGTGGAAACACCTATCCTCCATCCCATTGCGGGGGGAGCGGCGGCGCGCCCTTTCGAAACACACCACAATGCGCTCGACATGAATTTGTTTTTGAGGATAGCGCCCGAGCTCTACCTTAAACGGCTCGTAATAGGCGGGATCGAAAGGGTCTACGAGATCGGAAGGACTTTCAGGAACGAAGGGGTTTCGACTCAGCACAACCCGGAATTCACGATGATAGAGCTCTATCGGTCCTATGCCACGTATGAGGACCTGATGGACCTGATCGAGGAGCTGATATGCTATCTGGCGCTCGAAATAAAGGGCTCTCTCGTATTCGATTACGGCGGTACCGAGATAAACATGACCCGTCCCTGGAAGAGGATCAACATATTCGAGTCCCTCGGGCATGCCCTCGGAAACGAAGTCTTATCCGATGACGGCAAGCTTTTTGAAAAAGCGGATTCGCTCGGAGTGGATCATAAAAGAATACGGGGCAAGGCTGTCGTCGAAATCTTTGAGATATTAACCGGGGACGAGCTTATGAATCCCACTTTCGTATACGGGTTTCCGCTCGACGTCTCACCGCTTGCGAGGAAGAACGAAAACGATCCCGAGATTACGGACAGGTTCGAGCTGTATATCTTCGGCAGGGAGATCGCAAACGCCTTCTCCGAGCTGAATGACCCCATCGACCAGGAGGACAGGTTCCGCAGCCAGCTCGATCTGAAATTGAAGGGGGAGGAAGAAGTGCATGAAATGGATGAGGATTTCGTCAGGGCGCTTGAACACGGGATGCCCCCGACCGCCGGCGCAGGTATAGGGATTGACCGTCTTGTAATGCTTTTTACAAACTCACCCTCCATAAGGGAAGTTATTTTCTTCCCCCATTTAAGGCCGGAATGAAATACGAATTTTTTATAGGGCTCAGGTACCTGAGTTCCAGAAGGAGACAGAAGTTTACCTCTATAATAGGGCTGATTTCAGTGCTCGGAGTGATAATAGGGGTGATGGCTCTTAACGTCGTCCTTTCTGTCATGGGGGGGTTCGAAGAGGAGCTCAGGGAGAAAATACTGGGCGTCAGCTCCCACATAGTGATATTGAGCTACGACGGGCCGATGAAGGATTTTTCCAAAATAAAAGACGATACGCTCGAGTTCCCCGGTGTCATCGGGGCAAGCCCGTTTATTTACGGACAGGGGATGATTGCGAGCGAGAGGAACGTGTCGGGCTCCGTAGTCCGGGGCATAGACCCGAGCTCGGCGGGCTCGGTTACGAATATCGAGCAGGCTATAGGACGGGGGGTTTTAGGAGCGGGCAAGAAAAATAAGGAGAAATTCTCCGACGAGCAGCTCTCGAAAGCCGGCAAAGAAGTGCTCCGCAAACTCAATTCCTCAACCGAGTCGGGGAAACCTCCGATACTGCTCGGAAAAGAGCTCGCGAGCACCCTCGGAGTCATGGAGGGGGATCTTGTGAGCCTCGTGTCCCCGTTCGGAAAGATGGGGCCGTTCGGCGCTACGGCCAAGGTAAAGAAATTTGAAGTGGTCGGCATATTCGATTACGGTATGATCGAGTACGATTCGTCGATTTCGTATGTCGATCTGAAGGACGCGATGGACTTCTTCGACATGAACGGCGAGGTCTCCGGGGTGGAGGTGAAAATCAGGGATATTTACGATGCGAAGAGGATCGGGAGTGAGCTTGCGTCGATACTCGGATTCCCTTATTACTCGAGGAACTGGGAAGAGGTCAATAAGAGCCTTTTCAAGGCGCTCAGACTGGAGAGGGTAGCGATAGCCATCTTTCTCGGTCTGATTATCCTCGTCGCGGCGCTCGATATTGTAAGCGCGCTGACCATGGTCGTTATGGAGAAGGGGAAAGACATCGCGATACTCCGCGCTATGGGGGCGACCAAACAGGGCATACTGAAGATTTTTGTTATAGACGGGATGATAATCGGAATCGTCGGGACTTTACTGGGGAGCCTCTCGGGTTTCGGCATCTGTTATATGCTCAAAACGAGCGAAACGATAAGGAAACTGATTCCATTTGATAATAATGTCTATCCTATTTCTGAGTTTCCAGTTAAAATTGAACCGTTTTATTTTTTAATGATCGCGTTTTGCAGCATATTGATATGTTTTATTGCAACTCTGTATCCGTCATTTCAAGCGTCTCGAAAAGATCCGATTGAGGCTCTGAGGTATGAGTGAGGAATGGAGATTCGAGTACGAGGTTTATGGAAGGTGTTTGAAACAAAGGGTGGCAAAGTAGAGGCTCTAAAGGGTATTGATCTTGACATATCCGGCGGTGAAACACTCGGTGTCGTCGGTGTTTCAGGGTCGGGGAAAAGTACTCTTTTACATATACTGGGAACGCTGGAAAAGCCGACGGACGGAGAGGTCTGTTACGGGGACGTCAACATATTCAAACAGAACGACAGCGAGCTTGCGGCCTTCAGGAACAGGGAGATAGGTTTCGTGTTCCAGTTTCACTATCTCCTGCCCGAGTTCAGCGCCTTGGAGAACGTGATGATGCCGTGTCTTATTAACGGTATCGGCTCCGGCCAGGCGAAAGAGACGGCGAGCGATGTCCTTACGAAGGTGGGCCTGGAGCACAGGCTCGAACACCGGCCGGGGGAGTTGTCGGGGGGAGAGCAGCAAAGGGTCGCGATCGCGAGGGCGGTGGTTCTGAAACCCAAGGTGATCCTGGCCGATGAGCCGACCGGGAACCTGGACCTGGATACGGGGGCATCTATTCTCGACTTGTTTTTAATGCTCAACGAGGAACATGGAATTACATCGGTATTGGTTACGCACAATCAGGAAATTGCCAGGCGGCTGCATAGGAGAATAAGGCTTTCCGATGGGAAAATCGTCGATGTCAATTAACTTCCGGGTATGTAGAGCCGCTTTTGCGGCTGCGCTGCTGCTCCTTCTGACTTCCATTTGCTGCGAGATATCTTTCGGACAGGACGCGGCTGATAATGCACCCTCCGCGTCGGACGCAGTCAAGAAACCGGAGAGCGGGGCGGTTGAAAACGGGGCAGGCGCGCAAACACCCGGGAATCAGGGACAGGTCCAGGGACAGGTCAATGTGGTCCAGATAAAAATAGAGGGCAACCTTCGTGTGGAAACGGAGCTCATAGGGCTGAATATCTCCTCAAAGGTAGGGGAGCCCCTGTCGACCGCGACCGTGAGGGACGATATCAAGAGGCTTTACAAGCTGGGATTCTTCGAAGATGTGACAGCCGAGACCGAAAAGACACCCGAAGGGATAATCCTGGTTTATAAGGTTAAGGAAAAGCCCGTTGTCTCTGACCTGAGAATCAGGGGGAATAAAGACATAAAGAGCGATAAGATACTCGAGGTCACCGACGTTAAGGAAGGCCGGATTATCGACCTCAGTAAAGTGAAGAAAAGCCAGGAAGCCATAAGCGCCCTCTATGCCCAGAGCGGTCTTGTGGGAACTGTAGTGGATTACAGCATCGAGCCCGAGGGGGAAGGGACTGTAAGCGTTACATTCGACATAAAGGAGGGCAAGAAGGCCTACATAAAGCAAGTCGTCTTCGTCGGCAATGAAAAACTGAAGACGAAAATAATAAAAAAGGGCTTATACTCGAAACCCAAAGGGATGTTTTCCTTTCTTTCGAAAAAGGGCCTCTACAACCCTCAGGAGGTCGACAACGATACGGAGAGGATAAGGACTACTTATATCGATAACGGGTTCCTAGACGTAAAGGTCAGCAAGCCTGAAATAGTATATGACGATAAAAAAAAGGGTTATATTATTACGTTTAAAATAGACGAGGGCAACCAGTACAAGGTCGATCAGATTGCGTTCGTTGGGGATTTAGTAGTGCCGGAGGATCAGCTCAGGGCGCTCCTTAAGCTTAAAAGCGGGGAGATATTCAGAGGCAGTTTCCTCGCTGCGGATATATCGGGGCTTACGACATTCTACGGCGACAAGGGTTATGCGTTCGCTAACGTGGAGCCCGGATTCAAGCTCGACAGGCAGAAGCTGACGGTCGATGTTCGGTTCAAAATTGAAAAGGGGCCCGAAGTTTATGTGCGGCAAATAGATATCGTAGGCAATGTCAGGACGAGGGATAAGGTTATAAGAAGGGAAATAGCCATAGAGGAAGATCAGCTCTTTAACGCGACCGAGGTTCAGGCTATTAAGTCTAGGGTTACGAGGCTCGGGTTTTTTGAGAATAACGTGGAAGTCGCCACGGAGCGTGTGCCGGGCACCACGGATCAGCTGGATGTTAAGGTAAAGGTCGAGGAGAAGCCCACAGGGTTTTTCAGCATCGCCGGTGGTTTCAGCTCCGTCGAGACGTTTATTTTCGCGGGTCAGATCCAGGAAGCAAATCTTTTCGGATACGGGAAGAGGCTCACGTTAAACGCCCAGATAGGCGGAGTAACGCAGCTCTTTTATGTGCAATATCAGGACCCTCACCTGTTAGATACAAACTGGACTCTCGATGCCCTCCTGTTCAGGACGGACAGGCAGTACAGGGATTTTGACCGGAATTCGTACGGCGGGAGTTTGACCTTCGGAAGGCTGCTGTGGAGATACCTGAGCGGCAATGCCACCTACAGATATGAACATGTGAAAATCGGAGATATAGACGAGAACGCAAGACTTATTATTACCAGGTCGAAAGAAAACATCAGCAGCGTCGGTTTGGGTTTTGTGTGGGATTCGAGAAATAATCTCCTCGATCCCAGCGCCGGAAACCTGAGCGAAACGAATGTCGAATTTGCCGGGGGGCCGCTGGGTGGTAATACGGAATTTATTAAATATACTGTATCATCGAGGCAATGGTTTCCTCTGTGGCTCAGTACGGTATTGACCGTGAGAGGTACTTACGGAATTATCGATTTCATAAATAACGGGAGCAACCTCGTCGTGGGAGAGAGGTTCTTCCTCGGAGGGCCGAATTCTCTGAGAGGCTACGGCTTCAGAAGGGTGGGCCCCAGGGTTCCCTCCGCCGACGGCAGTTTCGTTATAATCGGCGGCGTTCAGGAGCTGCTGTTCTCGGTTGACTACATCTTTCCTTTGATGCCGTCGGTCGGCTTGAGGGGGGCGGTTTTCTTCGATATGGGAGATGCGTTTAACGACGGGCAGGATGTGACTTTAAACCCTGTCGATCTGAGGAAGGACGTGGGTTTCGGTATAAGGTGGGTGTCGCCGCTGGGACCGCTCAGACTCGAAGTCGGGTTCCCGCTCGGGAACAAGCTGCCCGGAGAAGATTCTTATGAAATTCAGTTTACTGTAGGAACATTATTTTAACATTCGAGGAGGTAAAGAAATGAGATTATTTTTACTTGTATTTGGTTTGTTGCTTCTGACTCCCGTTTTTTCCTATTCGCAGGAAAACAAGATAGGGATTATAGATTTACAGATGGTTATAGCGAATTCGAAAGCGGGTAAGGCTGCAAAGTCCGCATTCGAAGCCGAGTTCAAACAAAAGCAGCAGATCATTGAGAGTAAGAGCTCCCAGCTCGAAGCGATGAAAAATGAGTTTATTCAAAACGGCCCCGTGATGAACGAAGTAACTAGGAAACAAAAGGCCGAGCAGATCGACCAGCTCGACAAAGAGCTTCAGAGGTCGAGAGCCGATTTCAGGGATGAGCTCCAGAAGAGGGATTACGAGCTTTTGGAAAAAATATTGAAGGATCTCGATGGAATACTTCAGTCAATCGGCAAGTCCGGCGGCTATACGCTCATAATTGAAAAGACCGAGGGCGGTGTCATATACGCAATCCCGGCAATAGATATAACTCAACAGGTTATACAGGCTTATGACGCCAAGTAGTGATGTCTAACGGCATTCGTACTCACGGGAGCAATGTAATTTTGATTGATAGAGAGTCTATCAAGAATTGTATTCCTCACAGGGAGCCGTTTCTCTTCGTCGATGAGGTTCTGGAGCTGGAATACGGGTCGAGAATCCTTGCGGTCAAGAAATTCAGTCCCGGCGAGGTGTTTTTCAGAGGCCATTTCCCCGGAAATCCGATTGTTCCCGGCGTGATTATAGTCGAGGCGCTGGCTCAGGCGGGCGGAGTCCTTTATAACTTATCGTTCACCGAGGAACTAAAATCCAAAGGACAATCGGGGGCTTACCTTGCGGGGCTTGAAAAAGTGCGTTTCAGGAAAGCAGTATATCCGAACGACATTATGCAGTTGGATGTGAGGATATTGAAGAGACGCTCGAAGATCATAATCTTCACCGGGGAAGCCAGTGTGGGAGGCTCAATAGTTGCAGAGGCGGAAATTATGGTGTCCCTCTATTAATTTATGTAAAATCAATTCTTTACCTTGACAGTATTCGGTTTATTGTGTTACAATACCGTGATTCCATATATTCGGGTGAATTCTATCTAATTTCATATTAATGGAGAATCCATAGAAATTATCGATTCTTTATAAGCTGGCGTAGCTCAGTGGAAGAGCAGCTGATTTGTAATCAGCAGGCCGGGGGTTCAAATCCCTTCGCCAGCTCCATCGGAAAAATGTTGCAATTAGAGAGAGTTGTATGCAATTTTATCGGAGGGGAGGTGGCTGAGCGGTCAAAAGCAGCAGACTGTAAATCTGCCGGTGCAAGCCTACGTAGGTTCGAATCCTGCCCTCCCCAGTGCATTGATGACGGGAATAAATTTTATCGGTTTATTTTAACAATGAATAAGCTCAAGGCAGGCTGCAATGCTATTAAAGCGGGAGTAGCTCAGTTGGCTAGAGCATCAGCCTTCCAAGCTGAGGGTCGCGGGTTCGAATCCCGTCTCCCGCTCATGGCTTTCTTTGCCCACGTAGCTCAGTCGGCAGAGCACATCCTTGGTAAGGATGAGGTCAGCGGTTCGAATCCGCTCGTGGGCTCCATGTGGTGCATGAAAACTTGTTCTTCAATCCATTAAGGAGGTAGTAACAGGAGATGTCTAAGGAGAAATTTGCGCGGGGGAAGCCGCATTTAAACATAGGGACGATAGGTCACGTGGACCACGGGAAGACGACGCTGACGGCGGCGATAACGAAGGTATTGAGCAAGTCCGGGGGTGCGAAGTACGTGGAGTTCTCGGAGATAGACAAGGCTCCTGAGGAGAGGGAGAGGGGCATAACGATAAACATAGCACACGTGGAGTACGAGACGCCGAAGAGGCACTATGCGCACGTTGACTGTCCCGGGCACGCGGACTACGTAAAGAACATGATAACGGGAGCGGCGCAGATGGACGGGGCGATATTGGTAGTGAGCGCACCGGACGGTCCTATGCCCCAGACGAGGGAGCACATACTGCTTGCGAGGCAGGTAGGGGTGCCCTACATAGTGGTAGCGCTTAATAAAGTGGACATGATGGACGACGAAGAGCTATTGGACCTTGTGGAGCTTGAGGTAAGGGATTTATTGAGCCAGTACGGGTTTCCCGGGGACGATGTGCCGGTGGTGAGGGTGAGCGCGTTAAAGGCGCTTGAGGAAGACCCGGCGGCGATGAACCAGATAATGGATTTGATGAAAGCGATAGACGAGTACATACCTGTGCCCGTGAGGGAGATGGACAAGCCGTTTTTGATGGCGATAGAGGACGTGTTCACTATCTCTGGAAGGGGAACGGTCGTGACGGGCAGAGTGGAGAGGGGGAAGATATTGGCAGGGGACGAGGTGGAGATAGTGGGGTTCAGGGATACGCGAAAGACTGTGGCGACGAGCCTTGAGATGTTCAGGAAGATTCTGGACGATGCGCATGCGGGGGACAACGTGGGAGTGCTGCTGAGGGGAACGGGGAAGGACGAGGTTGAGAGGGGGCAGGTTCTCGCAAAACCTGGGAGCATAACGCCGCATAAGAAGTTCAAGGCGGAGGTGTATGTGTTGAAGAAGGAAGAAGGTGGGAGGCATACGCCGTTTTTCCCTGGGTACCGTCCTCAGTTTTATTTAAGGACGACGGACGTGACGGGGTCGATAGTGCTTCCCGAGGGAGTGGAGATGGTGATGCCCGGGGACAACATAAACATGGACGTTGAGCTTATAGCGCCCGTGGCGTTAGAGGATCAGCTCCGGTTTGCGATCAGGGAAGGCGGAAGGACTGTAGGTGCAGGTGTTGTTACTAAAATCGTGGAGTAGTGAAGAGCTATGGGTGATAATATATTGGTCGTCGCTCTTGCGTGCGTAGAATGCAAGAGAAGAAACTATTCGACAACGAAAAACAAGCAGACTCATCGGGACAAGATCGAGCTCAAGAAGTACTGCAAATGGTGCAAGCGGCATCTTGTTCATAAAGAGACGAAGTAGGTGCATTTAAAATTTTCAATAGGGCAGTAGCTCAATTAGGGAGAGCACTGGACTCCAAATCCAGCGGTTGGGGGTTCGATTCCCTCCTGCCCTGAATTAGGAAACCTTAATGGACAGATTAAGAAAATTAAATACGGATGCGGCTCAGTTCGCAAGGGATATCGAGAGCGAGGCAAAGCGTATAACCTGGCCGTCAAGACAGGAGACGATCAAATCGACCCTGGCTGTTGTCGTAATTTCCACTATTTTTGCCTCTTTTTTGGGGCTTGTGGATTATGTGTTCTCGTGGATGGTCAGGCTCATACTCAGTTAACAGATATACGGAGAGAATGATTTTTTATGGCTAAAAGATGGTACGTGGTACATACCAATACGGGATTCGAAGACAGGGTGAAATCCTATATTGAGGACAGGGCAAAGATGGAAGGGGTCGATGATCTGGTCCTCGAGGTTCTGGTCCCTACCGAGACCATAGTAGAGCCGGTCAAGGGAGGGAAAAAAAAGACATCGGTCAGAAAATTCTTCCCGGGCTATATATTGATAAAGATGGAGCTCAACGATAAAAGCTGGCATTTCATAAGGAATATTCCGAAAGTCATTGGTTTTGTCGGCGGCAAGCTTAAGGACGGCAGGATCGATCCGGACTCGGTGCCGGACATACATGAGCCGGAAGTCCTCAAGATAAAGAAACAAATAGAAGAAGGTACGTTAAAACCCAAGCCGAAGGTCACGTTTGACAGGGGAGAAACCGTGAAGGTAATCGAGGGGCCGTTTGCCAATTTTTCCGGTGTAATCGAGGAAGTGAGACCGGATAAAGCGAAGGTCCAGGTACTGGTGACGATATTCGGCAGAACAACGCCTATAGAACTCGATTTTAATCAAGTGGAGAAGATTTAATATGAAAAAAATAGACGGATTCGTAAAACTCCTGGTTGAAGCCGGGAAAGCCACACCATCCCCCCCTGTGGGTCCGGCACTCGGTCAGAGGGGTGTTAACATAATGGAGTTTTGCAAAGGCTTTAATGCTCAGACGCAGAAAATGGAGGGAATTCTTCCCGTAGTAGTAACGGTTTACTCGGATAAATCGTTTTCTTTTGAGGTCAAATCACCTCCGGTTTCCTATCTTCTGAAGAAGGCCGCGAAGATAGAGAAGGGTTCGGGAGAGGCTCCGAAGAAAAAGGCCGGGAAACTGACGAGATCGCAGGTTGAGGAAATCGCGAGGATAAAAATGCAGGACCTGAATACGAACGATCTGGACGCGGCCGTAAAGATCGTATCCGGCACCGCGAGGAGCATGGGAATCGATATAGGATAGGGGAGACGGATTCAATGCTGCAGAAGGCATTGAATAACAAAGCGGGCTTTTTAAGTGATGAAATAGTGATACGGAGTCAGGCAGCGGTCGAGGAGATATGTGATGGCAAAGAAAGGGAAAAAATATTTGGAAGTTAACAAGGCGGTTGATGCCAAGATGAACTATAATGTGGACGACGCCATTAGGCTTATTGAAGCGACGAAGAGGGCTAAATTCGACGAAACGGTCGAAGTCGCGGTTAAGCTGGGGATTGACCCCAGACAGGCAAACCAGCAGATAAGGACCGGCATGGTCCTCCCCCACGGCATAGGTAAAGACATAAGGGTAGTCGTGTTCGCGAAAGAGGACAAACAAAGGGAAGCCAAGGAAGCGGGCGCCGACCATGTCGGGCTCGAAGACCTCATAGAGAAGATTTCGAAAGAGAATTGGCTTGAGTTCGACGTATCAATAGCGACTCCCGATGTGATGAGCACGGTCGCCAAGCTAGGTAAGGTTCTCGGTCCGAGAGGCCTCATGCCGAGCCCCAAGGTGGGTACTGTAACCTTTGATATAGCTCACGCCGTTAAAGAAGCGAAAGCCGGAAGGATAGAAGTCAAAAACGACAAGGGCGGCGTGGTGCATGCCCCCATAGGGAAGGTATCGTTCGGCTTCGAAAAATTAAAAGAGAATTTCCTCGTATTCATGGATTCGCTTTTCAAAATGAAACCGCCTTCATCAAAAGGGATTTTCGTCAGGAAAATTACGATATCGAATACCATGGGTCCCGGGATAAAGGTCGATTCTTTAAATGTCAGGGACACATTGAAAAATTTACAGATCGCGGCGTGAGCCGGGATCCGGAAAAAGAACGGCAATTGAGGTCGAAGAGGATTTTTGAAATCGTTATCAATTAAGGAGCAGGGCAAATGTTGAGCAAAGCGGCTAAGAACGAGCTAGTTACGCAATACAACAATGTTTTCAAAGCCAACCCTTCGGTGATGGTGGTCGAGTATAAGGGGCTGACCGTTAAAGAACTGGAATCCCTCCGGGCGAATCTCAGGAAGGCGGACGCCCAGCTGAAAGTCGTTAAGAACACTCTTCTCAGGATAGCCGCTAAGGATACGAAAATAGAGCAAATTAATGATTTGTTCGACGGACCCACGGCGGTTGCGATCTGTGAGAAGGATCCCACTGCTGTTGCCAAGGTGTTCGTCGAATCGCTAAAGAAACTCCCCCTTCTTAAAATTAAGGGGGGCATAGTAGAGGGCAGCGTAATCGGGGAGGGCCAGATTTCCGATCTCTCCAAGCTTCCGTCGAGGCAGGAGCTCATCGCACAGTTTCTGGGACTGCTCAAGAGCCCGGTTTCCAACTTCCTGGGGACGCTCAATCAGCTCCAGAGCAAGCTCATTTACGCGTTGAATGCTCTGAAGGACGAAAAAGAAAAGGAAAATAAATAATATATACGGTGCATTAAGGGATTTTCATATCATTTAAGGAGGTTTTTGAATTATGTCTGATATAACGAGGGCAGATGTTATTACGTATCTTGAAAAGGCGAGCATGCTTGAAATTTCGGAGTTGATCAAGGAGATCGAGGTTAAATTCGATGTGAAAGCAGCAGCCCCCCAACTAGCGGTAGCCGCCATGCCGGGTGCGGGAGCCGGGGGTGAGGCTCAGGCGGAGCAGGTCGAGCAAACCGAGTTTAATGTAATCCTGAAAGTTGCGGGCGGCAATAAGATTCAAGTTATTAAAGCCGTTAGGGAAGTTACGTCGCTCGGTCTGAAAGAAGCGAAGGACCTTGTCGAGGGAGCCCCTAAACCCGTCAAAGAAGGCGTGGATAAACAGGAAGCGGAAAACATTAAGAAAAAGCTTGAAGAGGCCGGCGCGCAAGTCGAAATCAATTAAGCGTTTGGCTCAAAGTCAGGTATAATATTATGTTTACACTCATGAATTGGTTATCTGACTTTTGAAGCCTTATTTCCGACCTTGTTTCTATCTCGTTAATATGTCTTTTTTTCAGATAGAAAACCGAGTCTATGTAAAGGGAATGCTTAATAAGATTTACATAGAGGCGGTGTGCCCGCCGTCCGGCGGTTTGCCGTAAAAGGCGTTTGAGTGAGATTTATAAAACATATACGGGGGGTAAGACAAGTTGAGTCTTGATGGTTTAGAAACGTATAAATTAAGAAAGAGTTTTTCAAAATTACCATCTGTTCTCGAAATACCTCACCTGCTCGAAGTTCAAATCAAGTCCTACCTCGAATTTCTACAAGCTGATACCAAGCAGGAGGACCTTAAGGACATCGGTCTTCACAATGCGTTCAAGACGGTTTTTCCGATAGAGGATTACAACGAAAAAGCCTCGCTCGAATACATAGCCTACCGTTTTGACAGGCCCAAGTATGAGGCTCAGGAATGCAGGCTTAAGGGGTACACATACGTAGCGCCCCTTTACGTGACCTTCCGTCTCGTTATCTGGGATACGGAATCCAGCGAGGAGCGCACGATCAGGGATGTAAAGGAGCAGGAGGTTTATTTCGGAGAGATTCCCCTCATGACCCCGAACGGTTCATTTATCGTGAACGGGACGGAAAGGGTAATCGTAAACCAGCTGCACCGTTCCCCGGGCGTGTTCTTCGACCAGGTGAGAAACAAAGACAGCGGCGTAGGCAGGTCTTCATTTTCGGCCAGAATAGTGCCGCACGACGGCAGGTGGATAGATTTCGAATTCGACTCGAAAGACATTCTCCACGTCAGAATAGACAGAAAGAAGAAGTTTCTCGTAACCGTGCTGTTAAAAGCCCTGGGTTATGACGACAAGGGGATAATGAACTATTTCTATCCCGTCGAGAATATTTTTATAGAGCCGAAGGGCATGAGCAAGAAAGTAAATCATGAGGTCCTTCCCTACCAGAGATCGAGCGCCGACATCGTCGATCCGGGCACCAAAGAGGTGGTTGTAAAGAAGGGGAGGAGATTCGTAAGGAACATCATTGAAAAGCTGAAGCGGTCGAATATCGAAAGAATACCGATCGACCCCTCCGAATTGACGGACAAATTCGCGGCCGGCGATATAGTGGACAAAAGGACGGGCGAGGTAATAGTAAATTTTAACGAGCTCATTACCGAGCAGAAGCTCGAGCTGATTAAAAAGGCGGACGTTACCGAATTCAGCATTTTCTACATAGACAACGTATCCGTTGTAGCTTCATTAAGAAATACGATTCTTGCGGATAAGATCAAAACTCGTGAAGACGCAATTACTGAGATTTACAAGAAGTTCCGTCCGACCGATCCCCCCACACTCAACGTCGCGCAGTCTTTCTTCGACAACATGTTCTTCAATCCGGACACTTACAGGCTTTCTCAGGTCGGTCGTCTCAAAATAAATTATAAATTGAATCACGGTATCCCTGACGACGTATCCACTCTTACCAGGGAAGATATATTGGAGTCGGTCAGATACCTGCTGGGACTGAGAGGGGGCAGGGGTACGACAGACGATATAGACCACCTGGGAAACAGGAGGGTGCGGACTGTAGGGGAGCTTATAGAAGACAGGTTTTATCACGGACTCGAAAGGCTTGCCCGCTCCGTGAAGGAAAAGATGGGTTATCAGGCGGTCGAAAACCTGATGCCGAGCGAGCTGCTTATACCGAAGACGGTCATTGCGGTCGTAAAGGAATTCTTTGCGACGGGACAGCTCTCGCAGTTCATGGATCAGACGAATCCTCTCTCCGAGATCACGCACAAGAGGAGATTGAGCGCTTTGGGGCCGGGAGGTCTCACCAGGGAGAGGGCCGGGTTTGAAGTGAGGGACGTACATTCTTCCCACTACGGGAGAATCTGCCCCATAGAAACTCCGGAAGGACCTAACATCGGTCTGATTTCGAGTCTCAGCACTTACGGCAAGATCAACGAATTCGGATTTATTCAGACGCCCTACAGGGTGGTAAAGAGCGCAAGGGTTACAGATGAAATTGTATATATGAACGCCCTTGCCGAGGAAAAGTACATCATTGCCCAGGCAAACGCGCCGCTCGATAAAAACGGCAATTTCACGTCGGATTTTATTTCGGCGAGACACAGCGGCGAGTTCCTCATGGTCGAGCGTGAAAAGGTCGAGCTTATGGACGTCTCCCCGTCGCAGCTCGTATCCGTATCGGCATCGCTTATACCCTTCCTCGAGCATGACGACGCGAACCGCGCCCTTATGGGATCGAACATGCAGCGTCAGGCGGTGCCTCTCATACGCACCAGCTCGCCTATCGTCGGCACCGGGTTTGAAAGCACCGTCGCCAAGGATTCGGGGGTAACCGTGATCGCGAAGAGAGACGGTATTGTCGAGTACGTCGATTCGGCGAGGGTGGTCGTGAGCTCCACGGGAGACACCTCCGAGACCGAGGCCGGAGTGGATATGTACAACCTCTTGAAATTCCAGAAATCGAACCAGAGCACGTGCTGGAACCAGAAGCCCATCGTCAAGAAAGGCCAGCAGATAAAAGCCGGCCAGGTCATTGCGGACGGGCCTTCTACGGATTCAGGCGAGCTCGCCCTCGGTCAGAACGTACTGGTGGCTTTCATGCCATGGGGCGGATATAACTTTGAAGACGCAATACTGATGAGCGAAAGGCTCGCAAAAGAAGACATGTTTACCTCTATACATATAGAAGAGGTCGAATGCATAGCGCGTGAAACGAAGCTCGGACGAGAAGAGATAACGAGGGATATTCCGAATGTGAGCGAAGACGCTCTCAGGAACCTCGATGAGAGCGGAATCATCAGGATCGGCGCTGAAGTGAAGCCCGGGGACATAATCGTAGGTAAGATTTCTCCCAAGGGCGAGACTCAGCTCTCTCCTGAAGAGCGCTTGCTGAGGGCTATATTCGGGGACAAGGCGGGGGATGTGAAGGATACGTCTTTGAGAGCCTCCCCCGGCATTTACGGCACTGTCATAGATGTGAAGATGCTCATCTCGAGGGTAGTCGATAAAGACGAGAGAGCGAAGAGCATCGAAGATTTTGAGGTAACCCGCCTCAAGCAGGACAGGGACGACGAAATCAAGATATTGAAAGACGACGCTTTTGAGCGTATCAAGTCTCTCGTTGCGGGCAAAATATCTTCCGCGAAGCTGACTGTTTCGAGAAAGACCGTACTCAAGAAAGGGGACAAGATAACGGAAGACATACTCAAGACCATACCGTTTGAGAAGTTTGCCGATATCACAATCGAAAAGGGAGACGAAGCGGAAGCCGAGATCAAGCGGATCATCGAAAGAACGCTCGAGCAGATCGATCTGACTAACGTGGTATACGATCAGAGGATATCGAAGCTCACAAAACCGGACGAGCTCCCGCCGGGAGTCCTCAAGGTGGTAAAGGTAAATATCGCCGTTAAAAGGAAGCTCCAGGTCGGAGATAAAATGGCCGGAAGACACGGAAACAAGGGTGTAATCTCGAAAATACTTGCCGAGGAAGACATGCCCTACCTTCCGAACGGGGCACCGGTCGACATGATTCTAAACCCGCTCGGCGTTCCTTCGAGAATGAACGTCGGTCAGGTGCTTGAAACGCACTTGGGGTGGGCCGCAAAAGAGCTCGGCAATCAGATAAACGAGATAATGGAAAGGGAATTCAGTCCCCAGGCCCTGAGGGCGAAGCTGAAGGATATATATAAAGCTTCCGAGACCGCAAAGCTGATAGACAAGCTGGACGACGAGGATGTAATTTCCGTTGCCAGGAGTCTGCGTAACGGTGTCCCGGTCAAGTCTCCCGTATTCGACGGAGCGTCGGAAGAAGAGATCAAGACCATGCTGGCGGAGACGGGACTGCCGGAGGACGGCAAGACTATACTCTTCGACGGTCAGAGCGGAGAGCCGTTTGACCAGAAAGTCACGGTCGGCGTGATGTATATGCTCAAGCTCCATCACCTTGTCGAGGAGAAGATCCACGCCAGGGCGATCGGTCCGTACTCCCTCGTCACGCAGCAGCCTCTGGGCGGTAAGGCGCATTTCGGAGGCCAGCGTCTCGGGGAGATGGAAGTCTGGGCGCTCGAAGCCTACGGCGCTTCATACACATTACAGGAATTTCTGACCGTAAAATCGGATGACGTTATAGGCAGAACCCGGATTTTCGATTCGATCGTCAAGGGCGATATGAATTTTGAGCCCGGCCTGCCGGAGTCGTTTAAGGTCCTTCAAAAGGAGCTCCAGGCGCTGGCGCTGGACGTCGACCTTCTCGAGGAAGAAGAATCAGGAAGGAATTGAATATAAGATTAGGGAGGGAGAAAAACGTGGACGTAGATACCCTTTTTGAAAAGCCTAAGAATCCTTCGGAGTACTCGGCGGTAAAGATATCGATAGCTTCTCCTGAAAAGATCAAGGAGTGGTCGCACGGAGAAGTCAGGAAGCCCGAGACTATCAATTACAGGACATTCAAACCCGAAAGGAGCGGTCTGTTTTGCGCAAAGATATTCGGTCCTGTGAAGGATTACGAATGCACTTGCGGAAAATATAAGAGATTAAAACACAGAGGCATCACTTGTGAAAAATGCGGGGTCGAGGTTATCTCATCCAAGGTCAGAAGGGAGAGGATGGCTCACATAGAGCTTTCGTCCCCTGTCGCGCATATCTGGTTTCTGAGGAGCATACCGTCGAGAATCGGCATGCTGCTCGATATGACGCTCAAGGACCTGGAAAAAGCCCTTTACTACGAATCATACGTAGTCCTCGATCCGGGAGGCACGACCCTTAAATTCGGGGAAGTCCTCAGCGAGGATAAATACAGAAAGGCTGTAGAGGAATACGGCCACAGCTTCAAGGTAGGCATGGGGGCCGAGACTATCAGGGAGATGCTCAAGAAGATAGACCTCGTAGAGCTCTCGGACCAGTTAAGGCACGAAATGAAAAACACGACCTCCCCTATTAAAAGGGCGAGGATTGCGAAGAGGCTCCGGATTTGCGAGGCGTTCAGGAAATCGAAGAACCGTCCCGAGTGGATGATCCTTACGAGGATACCCGTACTCCCGCCCGACCTGAGGCCGCTCGTTCCTTTGGACGGCGGAAGGTTCGCGACGTCCGACCTGAACGACCTATACAGGCGTGTAATAAACAGGAATAACAGGCTTAAGAAATTACTCGAGCTCGGAGCGCCCGATATCATCGTAAGGAACGAGAAGAGGATGCTCCAGGAGTCCGTGGACGCTCTCCTTGAGAACGGACGCAGGGGAAGGCCGGTACTCGGTCATAACCACAGGCCTCTTAAGAGCCTGAGCGATATTATCAAGGGTAAGCAGGGAAGGTTCAGACAGAACCTCCTCGGAAAGAGGGTGGACTACTCAGGCCGTTCGGTCATCACCGTCGGTCCCGAGCTGAAGCTCCATCAGTGCGGTATCCCGAAGCAGATGGGACTCGAGCTTTTCAGGCCGTTCATATACCAGAAGCTTGAGAAATGGGGAGCCGCGGCGACAATAAAAATAGCAAAGAAGCTCGTAGAACAGGAAGCCCCGATAGTATGGGACGCGCTCGACGAGGTAATCAAGGAGCACCCGGTTTTACTCAACCGCGCTCCGACTCTTCACCGCCTCAGTATTCAGGCGTTCGAGCCCATACTGATAGAGGACAAGGCGATTCAGATCCACCCGCTCGTTTGCCCCGCCTATAATGCGGACTTCGACGGCGACCAGATGGCGGTACATGTACCGCTCTCCATAGAAGCGCAGACGGAGTGCAGGACGCTCGTGATGTCTACGAACAATATTCTATCCCCTGCGCACGGGAAGCCGATAATCCTCCCGACACAGGACATAGTCCTCGGCATCTACTATATGACGAGGGATATGGCGTACGATAAGGGGGACGGCAAGATCTTCTCGAGCATCGAAGAAGTGCAGATTGCGTACGATTCCGGAGAAATTGGGATACATGCGAAGATAAAAGTCCGCGTGAGCGGCAAGATATTCGAGACGACCGCGGGACGCGTGCTCCTTTACGATATCATGCCCAAGGACATCCCGTTCGAGCTTGTAAACAGGGTCATGACCAAGAGAGCCATTGAGGAGCTAGTCGATACCTGTTTCAGGATGGCCGGCGGCAAGAACACCGTGATACTCGCCGACAGGATGAGGACACTCGGGTTCAAGTATTCGACCAGAGCCGGTATTTCCATATCGATAGACGATATGAGAATCCCGCACAAGAAGAAGGAGCTCCTTGAGAAGGCGCAGGACGAAGTAGTCAAAGTCCAGAACCAGTATTCTCAGGGGCTGATTACGGACGGCGAAAGGTACAACAAGGTTATCGACATCTGGGCCCGTACGAGCGACGAAGTGGCTCAGGAAATGATGAGAGATATTTCTTACGAAGAGTACACCGACAAGGACGGCAACTTAAAGAGAGGGGCGAGCTCAAACCCCATATACATGATGATAGACTCGGGGGCGAGGGGCAGCCAGACACAGGTACGTCAGCTGGCGGGTATGAGGGGACTCATGGCCAAGCCGTCGGGAGAGATCATAGAGACTCCGATTACGTCTAACTTCCGCGAGGGACTTACCGTCCTTCAGTACTTCATTTCGACCCACGGCGCGAGGAAGGGACTTGCCGACACAGCCTTGAAAACGGCTAACGCGGGTTATCTTACGAGAAGGCTCATAGACGTCGCCCAGGACGTAATGATAAAAGAATTCGACTGCGGGACCGTGGAGGGAATCACGGTCAGCGACCTCGTCGAGGGCGGCGAGATTATAGAGAGGGTCGGCGAAAGGGTGCTCGGAAGGGTTACCGTCGAGGACATACTCGACCCCGTAAGCGGCGATGTAATAGTAAGAGCGAACGAGGAAATAGACGAGCAGGCGGCGGCCAGAATAGACGAGGCCGGAAGCATAACGGAGGTAAGGATAAGGTCGGTATTGACCTGCGAGACGCGCATAGGAGTGTGCGTATTGTGTTACGGCAGGAACCTGGCTACGGGAAAGCTCGTGAATATCGGAGAAGCGGTCGGAATTATCGCCGCCCAGTCGATAGGCGAGCCCGGAACTCAGCTCACGATGAGAACGTTCCACATCGGAGGCGCCGCGAGCCAGAGGGCTGCCGAAAGTACGCTCGAATCCGCGCACGAAGGCACGATTAAATTCAACACTGTAAGGACTGTAACGGCCAAGGACGGAAGCTTGGTCGTAATTAACCGCACCGGGACTCTGATATTAGTGGACGATAAAGGGTATGAGAGGGAGCGTTATCCGCTCGCGCTCGGAGCCAGACTGAGGATCAACGAAGGTGATAAGGTCAGGGAAGGACAGCTCCTCGCGGAATGGGACCCGTACACGACGCCGTTTATTTCGGAATTCGACGGCAAGGTAGGTTTTGTGGACCTGGAGCAGGGCATAACTCTTAAAGAGCAGGTTGACGAAGTTACGGGTATTTATAAAAAAGTCGTTATGGAATCCAAGAACTTTGAAGTTCACCCCGGTCTCGTTATCACGACCGATGAAGGAAAAAGCATACAGTACTCCCTCCCGATCGGGGCGATTATAGAAGCGAACGAAGGCGATGTCGTCAGCGCCGGAGACGTAGTGGCCAAGATCGCGAGGGCGACCGCGAAAACAAAGGACATCACGGGCGGACTGCCCAGGGTCGCAGAGCTTTTCGAAGCCAGAATGCCCAAAGACCCTGCCGTCGTTACCGAGATAGACGGTATAGTAACCTACGGGAAAGACCTTAAGGGTAAGAGAAGGGTCGTTGTAACCCCGGAGATAGGCGAGCCCAAGGAATACCTCGTCCCGAGGGGAAAACACGTCCTCGTGAGGGAAGGCGAGGTGGTGACTTCCGGAGACCAGCTTGTCGACGGGTCCGTAAACCCCCACGACATACTGAGAATCCGCGGAGAGCGGGCGCTCACGAGATATTTAGTCGACGAGATCCAGGAGGTTTACAGGCTCCAGGGAGTCAAGATAAACGATAAGCATATCGAAGCCATAGTGAGGCAGATGCTCAAGCGGGTAAGGATTAAAGACCCCGGAGACACCATTTTGCTCGTCGGAGAGGCCATAGAGAAGCACATCTTCTTCGAGGAGAACGAGAGGGTCGTTGCGCAGGGAGGAAGGCCCGCGTCCGCGGAGCCGCTCCTTCTCGGAATAACGAGGGCTTCGCTGAGCACTGACAGCTGGCTTTCGGCCGCATCGTTCCAGGAGACTACGAGGGTGCTCACCGAGGCAGCCTGCGAGGGCAAAGAAGACAACCTCAGGGGTCTTAAGGAAAACGTTATAATGGGAAGGCTGATACCCGCAGGGACAGGACTCCCAATATACAGGAATATAGATGTCGAAGTCCCCGTTCTCGAAGTGCCCGTACCCGCGGCTGCTTCTGCGGACGAAGAATAAACATAGCGAATAAACCGGGTTCGGAGGCTCAAGAACCGTCTCCGAACCCGTGATTCTCGATTCTTTCTATCATTGAATATCTGCCATGCCGGACGATAGTAAAACCCAGCTGGATAAGGTCTACGATCCAAAAAAGGTTGAAGAGAAATGGTACGCCGACTGGATCGAAAAAGGCTATTATAAATCTTCGCCGTCCGGCGGAAAACCCCCTTATACGATTGTAATCCCCCCTCCCAACGTGACGGGGTCGCTTCACATAGGCCACGCGCTCAACAACACGCTCCAGGACATACTCATCCGCTGGAAGCGTATGAAAGGGTTCGATGCGCTCTGGGTCCCGGGCACGGATCATGCCGGGATCGCGACGCAGATGATGGTCGAGCGCGAGCTCGAAAAGGAGGGCACGTCGCGGGCGCAGATGGGCAGGGAGAGGTTCGTCGAGCGCGTCTGGCGGTGGAAGCAGGAATCCGGCGATACCATCACGCGCCAGCTGAGGCGTCTCGGGGCGCTCCCCGACTGGGATATGGAGCGTTTCACGATGGACGAGGGGTTGTCCTACGCCGTGAGGAAGGTATTCGTCGACCTCTATAACGAAAAGCTAATCTATAAGGACAAGAGGCTCGTCAACTGGGACCCCAGGCTCTGCACGGCTATTTCCGATCTGGAGGTGGACCAGCGCGAGGTCTCAGGCCACTTCTGGCATTTCAGGTACCCGATCGAGGGAAGCAATGACGAATTCATAACCGTCGCCACTACGAGGCCCGAAACGATGCTCGGGGATACAGCCGTCGCCGTGCATCCCGATGATGCTCGCTATAAGCGTCTCGTCGGGAAAAACGCGGTGCTCCCCCTCGCTGAGCGCCCCATCCCCATAATCGCCGATGAATACAGCGACCCGGAGAAGGGTACGGGAGCCGTCAAAATCACACCCGCCCACGACTTCAACGACTTCGAGGTCGGGCGGAGACACAACCTCCCTATGATCAACATATTCGACGAAACCGCTCACTTGAACGACAACGTCCCCGCAAAATACAGAGGCCTCGAGAGGTTCGAGGCGAGAAAGCGCGTTGTCGAAGATATGGAAGCGCGGGGGCTCCTCGATAAGATAGAGGACACGCGGCACACGGTCCCCTACGGCGACAGGTCCGGGGTCGCGGTCGAGCCCTGGCTCACGGACCAGTGGTACGTAGATGCGGCCACTCTCGCCGCGCCCGCTATTGCCGCCGTCGAGCAGGGTAAGATCAGGTTCGTACCGAAATACTGGGAGAGCACCTACTTCGAATGGCTAAAGAATATAGAGCCCTGGTGCATATCCCGTCAGCTCTGGTGGGGGCATCAGATACCCGCATGGTACGGGCCCGGCGGGGAGATTTTCGTAGCGCTCTCGGAAGAGGACGCGTACAAGGCTGCAAAAAAGCATTACGGAAAGGAAGTGGAATTGAAGAGGGACCCCGATGTGCTCGATACGTGGTTTTCCTCCGGTCTCTGGCCGTTTTCGACACTCGGCTGGCCCGAGCCTACGCCCGAGTTAAAGAGATACTATCCGACGAGCGTTTTAGTTACGGGGTTCGATATTATCTTTTTCTGGGTCGCGCGCATGATAATGCAGGGGCTCAAGTTCATGGGGGACGTCCCGTTTAAGGACGTTTACATACACGGGCTCATAAGGGACGAGAAGGGGCACAAGATGAGTAAGACGAGGGGGAACGTCATAGACCCTCTCGACGTCATAGAGGAGAACGGGGCAGACGCCCTCCGGTTCAGCCTGACCGCGCTCGCCACTCAGGGGAGGGACATCAAGCTCTCGATGCCCGTCATTCAGGGCTACAGGAATTTCATAAATAAAATCTGGAACGCTTCGCGCTTTCTCATCATGAACCTCGGGGACTACGACGAGAGCGTGAAGGTCCCCGATGAAGAGCTTTCGACATACGATAAATGGATACTGACCAAGCTCAACGAGACCGTCAAAGAGGTCGGGGATTCGTTTGAGAATTACGAATTCGACAAAGCTGCCGGGGCTGTTTACAAGTTCTTCTGGTCTGAGTACTGCGACTGGTACATCGAGTCCGTAAAGCCCGTCCTGTACGGAGCCGACCCCCGCGGGAAGCAAAAAACGAAGAGCGTGCTCGTAAGGGTGCTCAAGACCGCGCTCCAATTGCTCCATCCCATGGCCCCCTTCATAACGGAGGAGCTCTATCAGAGGCTCCGCGGGTTCGGGGTGGAATTGAGCGCTGTTGACGGCGGTACGGCGGAGAGCATAATGATAAGCTCGTTCCCCGAATGTAACGAGACGCAGATTTTCCGCGACGCTCATGACGAAGTGGAGCTTATGAAGGAGATAGTCGTCGGCGTAAGGAACCTCCGGGCTGTGATAGGTCTCCATCCGTCTGAGAAAGTGAGCGTCGTCCTCCTCCCTGAAACCAAGGAAGCCCGGAAGCAGATTGAGGACAATAAGGGCTTTATACTCAGCCTGGCTTCATTGTCAGGATTTGAAATCGCGAAGAAAGATAAACCGAAAAAGGCGATCGCCCATGTAATCCCCGGCGTCGAGATATTCCTTCCCGTCGAGGGGCTGATCGACATAGGGAAAGAAACCGAGAGGATAAAAAAAGAGATCGGCAAGATTTCTAAAGATTTGGAACGCACCGAAAAGAAACTCTCCAACCCCGAATTCCTCGAGCGCGCCCCTGAAGATATCATCAAAAAAGAGCGCGAAATATTCGAGGAGCTTTCATTCCAGATAAAGAAGATGGAAGACGTGCTTCATAAGCTGAGCGAGATCGCTTAGGTTATAAGTTCCTTAAATCTGTCTTAGGTATTTTCGCTACCCGCCCGGGTCATTCCTTTAAAACTGTATCTAAAAAATTATATTTGCGGAGATAAAGGACGTAAGGTGTGTTCGTGAAATTAAATGGGATTTGTTTTGGGTGTTATCCCCCAAAAAGCCCAAGCTGTTTCTGTTTGGTTTTCTTGAGGTCTGTAAGTTCGACCGGGTATTTGCCGCTGAAGCAGGCGTTGCAGAATGTTTCCGTGCCGTTTAACTTCTTCGTATCATCTACCGCTTTCATTACGCCTTCCATGCGTGAAATATCCAAGAGAATCGGACGTGATGTACTTCCTTATCTCGTCTATCTCGAGGGAATTGGCGATCAATCTCTTCCTTGACCGGTGTATCTATCCCGTAATAGCATGAGAACTTAGTCGGGGGCGAGCTTATCCTCATGTGCACTTCCTTCGCGCCCGCCGCGCGTATCATCTTCACAATCTTTCGTCGACGTCGTCCCTCTGACTATCGAGTCGTCCACGATCACGACCCTCTTCCCGTCGAGCACTTCCTTAATCGCGTTCAATTTCAGCCTCACGCCGAAGTTCCTTATCGACTGCTGGGGCTCTATGAACGTCCTCCCGACGTAGTGGCTCCTGAGGAGCCCCAGCTCCAGCGGAAGCCCCGATTCCTCGGAGAACCCCATGGCTGCGGGTACTCCGGAGTCCGGCACCGCGACGATTATATCCGCGTCGGCGGGCTGCTCTATCGCGAGCTGTTTCCCGAGCGCTCTTCTCACCTGGTACACGTTACGTCCCGTGAGGAAACTGTCGGGCCTCGCAAAATAAATGTATTCGAATACGCAGTAAGCATGTTTGGAATCCCCGAAGGGCTTGAACGACTCGACGCCCTTATCATTGACCACGACTATTTCGCCGGGCTCTATCTCTCTTACGAATTCGGCTTCTATGAGGTCGAACGCACATGTTTCAGACGCGAAGACTACCGAGTCGCCGAGCTTGCCCATGACGAGCGGCCTGAAGCCGTACGGGTCCCTTGCCGCGATCATCGCTTCGGGTGTGAGGAAGAGGAGCGAATATGCCCCCTTACACCTGATGAGGGCTTCTATTATCCTGTGCAGGAGCGTTTCCTCTTTCGACTTCGCGATGAGGTGTACTATGACTTCCGTGTCTGTGGTGGACTGGAATATCGCGCCTTCCGCTTCGAGCTCTTCACGTAACGTCCTCGCGTTCGTCAGGTTCCCGTTGTGCGCTATGGCAAGCGCCCCGCGGAAATAATTGATGACGATGGGCTGCATATTTTTTGCCTGACTCGAGCCCGTGGTCGAGTAGCGTACGTGCCCTATTGCGTTCTGTCCCGTGAGGTGCGATAGGATTTCTTCGGTGAATATGTCGGAGACGAGGCCCATCGCCCGGTGGTTATGGAGGTTGACTCCGTCGGAAGTTACTATACCGGCGCTTTCCTGTCCCCTGTGCTGGAGCGCGTGAAGGCCCAGGTATGTGAGGTTCGAAGCCTCGACATTACCGTAAATGCCGAATACGCCGCACTCTTCTTTAAGCTTTGGCATAGCTTTTCAGGTTATTCTCGAATCCTGAGGTCCACGCTCTCCGGGCCTCGGATACCGGAATATCAATCAAGTCCTCGATTAATAACCTCGTCCCTCCGACCCTCCCGATTATTCTAAAGGGTACCCTGTTTGATTCTGCTATGGATTCAAAACTTTTTATGTTTTTGCTGTCGAGTGAAATTATCGCTCTTGCCTGGGATTCGGAAAATAAGAGTGCATCGTCCCTGACTGTACCGGAAAGTTCGATCGTTACGCCTGCGGGGCCTTCAGGAGTGAAACATGATTCCGCAATCGAAAGAGCCGCCCCTCCCTCCGAAAGATCGTGAGCAGATTTAATTATACCCCTATCCGAAGCTTGAAGTAAAGCCCTTATCAGGTTCGATTCCGCCTCCAGATCGAGTCCCGGCGGAGGACCCGCCACTATCCCGTGGATCTGCTTCAAATACTCGCTCCCCCCGAATTCCTCCCTCGTTTCGCCGAGCAGGACGATGACGTCACCTTCGTCTTTAAACCACTGTGTTATATGCTTGCCGACGTCATTTAAGAGACCCACCATCCCGATCGTCGGCGTCGGGTATACGGCAGTATGTCCGGTCTGGTTGTAGAAGCTCACGTTCCCGCTCACAACGGGCGTGTTCAGTCTCGACGCCGCTTCGGATATGCCCTCTATTGCCCGTTTGAACTGCCACATTACCCCGGGCTCTTCCGGGCTTCCGAAATTGAGGCAATCGGTTATAGCAAGCGGAACGGCTCCCGAGCACGCGAGGTTCCTCGCGCTTTCGGCGACGGCTATCGCCGCCCCGGCGTATGGGTCGAGGTAGCAGTACCTCGAGTTGCAGTTGACGGTCATCGCGAGGGCTTTCTTCGTGTTTTTTATTCTTACCACGGCCGCGTCCGAGCCGGGAAGCACTACTGTATTAGTCCTGACCATGTGGTCGTATTGCTCCCATATCCAGCGCTTGTCCGCAAGGGTGGGCGAGGAGAGGAGCTTCAATAGCACGCGGTTGAAGTCATTCGGGACGGGTATCGAGGATAAATCCAGGCTATTCGTTTCTTTAATGTACGGAGGCTCGGCGTAAGGTCTGTCGTAAACGGGGGCCTCTTCCGAAATAAGGCTTATCGGGATGCTTGCGACCGGCTTCCCTTCTTCGGCGATCATGAGCTTTCCGGTGTCGGTTACCTCACCGATGACGCTGAAGTCGAGCCCCCACTTCCTAAATATCTTTTCGGAGATATCCTCTTTTCCTTTCTCGAGCACTATAAGCATCCGCTCCTGCGATTCCGAGAGCATCACTTCGTATGGCGTCATGGATTCTTCCCTTCTCGGGACCTTCTCGATATCGATCCTTATGCCTGTGCCCGCGCGCTCCGCCATCTCAGTTGACGAGGAAGTGAGCCCGGCGGCCCCCATGTCCTGTATGCCGACGACAACGCCGGTCTTGAATAATTCGAGGCAGGCTTCGAGGAGCAGTTTTTCTGTAAACGGGTCGCCCACCTGTACAGCGGGCCTCTTCTCCTCGGCCTCTTTCGTAAACGTTTCGGACGCCATGACCGCGCCGTGAATGCCGTCTCTCCCGGTCTTGGAGCCCACGTAAATTACCGGGTTCCCCAAGTCCTCTGGCATAACCCCTGAAAATCTCGTCACTCTTTGTAATTCCGAGGGCGAATACGTTTACGAGGGGGTTCCCGTTATAACACTCGTCGAAGTAGACCTCACCGCCCACTGTAGGGATGCCTATGCAGTTTCCGTAGCCCGCGATGCCCGAAACTACGCCCCCGACGAGGTATTTTGTTTTCGGAAGGGAAGGGTCGCCGAACCTTAATGAATCGAGAACCGCGATCGGTCTTGCCCCCATGGTGAATATATCCCTCAGTATGCCGCCCACGCCTGTCGCCGCCCCCTGATAAGGCTCTATGAAGGAGGGATGATTATGGCTCTCCATCTTGAAAACCGCGCACAATCCGTCGCCGATGTCTATGATCCCGGCGTTCTCTCCCGGACCCTGTATCACCACATCGCCGGAAGTAGGGAGCTTTCTCAGGTGGACCCTCGAGCTTTTGTAGGAGCAGTGTTCGGACCACATGGCGGCCAGGATACCCAGCTCGGTTAAGTTGGGCTCCCTGCCGAGGGTATCGACTATTTTATCGTATTCGTCTTTTGTAAGCCCGTGGTCAAGAGCAGTCTTAAGGTTGGACATTTAGCTCGGTCACTCTCTTGTTTAATATACCAGTTTATCGGGACCTAATCACTGAACGGAGCTCGAAATAACACTCCTTATTTCTTATATGGAGTTATTTAATTTGATGCCGTTCTCGGCGTTGTCAATATCGTGCATGTGCATGTGTCCGGTTTCGTTAAATTATTCCGATTATCCCGGCGGCAGCCCTATGATCCGGCGCGGCGGCGCTCCTTGAAATAATCATCATTGGATACTAATATGATTGTAAATTTATGAATCACGTAATAATTTTCGTCTCATTGATAGTGGCTGTCACCCCTATGGTGGCGATGCTCATTTTCATCTGGTGGGTCGACCGATATGACAGGGAACCGCTGAAGTATGTGTTCGGAGCGTTCCTTTGGGGCGGCTTCGGGGCTATAGCCCTGTCGATACTCGGAACGGACGCCGGAATAAGAATGCTGGGCGGCATCGTTAATACCACGGAGTTCGACTTTCCGGCGGTGGTTCTGGCTCCTTTCATAGAGGAATTCATGAAGGGGCTCGTTGTTATCTTCCTCCTCAGGATGAGGCAGTTCGATAATGTGACGGACGGCCTTGTTTACGGCGCGGCTTCGGGCCTCGGGTTCGGAATGACCGAGAATTTCATGTACTTCACGCAATTTGCGGGCTCTGCACCGGGATTCGAATGGTTGAACCTGTTATTTATCAGGAGCATGATGACGGCGAACATGCACTGCGCCGCGAGCGCCACTTTCGGAGCGGGTATAAGCAAATTGAAGGACGGTGGGAAGAACCCCTGGATGTCCGTCGGCGGGTTTTACCTGCTCGCCGTTTTCCTCCACGCTACGTGGAATTTCCTCGTTACCTCGAGGAGCGAGGCTTACTGGGGGATAGCCGTTCTCATCCTCATTATTTACATCATTTTTATATTCGTAATCTATGTGAGGGGTATAATGGGGGAGCGGAAGCAGAGGGAGGTGGTGCTTGTCGAGGAGTTCGACCTGGGTGTCCTGCCGGCCGACCATAGAAAAATATTGATGTCCTACAGGGCCATGAGAAGGGGGAGCTGGTTTCCCGAGTACCTTAATAAGGATAAGTACCTTGCGCTCGTGAGCAGGCTCGCTTTACGGAAGACGTCATACTATAGGTCCGATGAAAAACGTCAGGCTGTGCTTCAGAAAGAAATAGTCGAGCTCCGGAAGGAGCTTAAGAGATTCTCCGATTTACTTCAGCAGCTGCAGCAGGAAAAAAGCACCGCATAGATTATTTTTTATATAATTTCTTCCGATGTGTCCGTTTAATAAATTTAGATTATTACGAGCTCCCTGGGAGATACCCTGCCTATTGTATAAATATCCGCCCCCCTGTATCCTTAATTGGATAATAAAGACACCGGTTTAACAAAATCAGGAAAATATGAACATAAAGGATTTGAGTCCCGGGGAATTGGAAAAATTCGTTACCGATAACGGCCTGGAGCCTTTCCGCGCCCGTCAGATAGGCAAATGGGTTTACAGGAAGGGGGCGTTGACGTTCGATGAAATGACCGATTTGTCCAAGGAGATGAGAGAGTTTCTGAAAAGCTCTTTTTCCGCCGGTGATTCGATAGAGCTTGCGGATGAGCAAATTTCAAAAGACGGTACGAGGAAGTACCTCTTCAGACTCCGAGACGGGAACCAGATAGAAAGCGTTCTGATACCCGATAAGGGGAGACATACGCTCTGCGTATCTTCACAGGTGGGGTGCGCCCTCGGATGCACTTTCTGCCTTACAGGAACTGTCGGCAGAATAAGAAACCTGACCCCTTCCGAAATACTCGACCAGTACCTGCTCGCGAACCGCTACAGCGGGGGCTCGGTTACCAATATCGTATTTATGGGAATGGGCGAGCCGCTCGACAACCTGGACAACCTCGTAAGGGCGCTTAAAACGATGACGGACGAGAATTTCCTGGCCCTTTCTCCGAAGCGGATAACGGTCTCGACTTCGGGTCTCGTTCCCAGGATAAAGGAGCTGGGCGAGCAGATTTCCGTCAACCTCGCAGTATCCCTTAACGCCCCGCGGGACGAACTGAGGGACGAGATAATGCCCATAAACAGGAAGTATCCTATAAAGGAGCTAATAAAGGCGAGCGTGAGATTCCCGGTGCCCCCGAGAAAGGCGCTCATGTTCGAATACGTCCTTTTGAGCGGGGTCAATGACTCCGACAGGGACGCTTACGACCTCGGACACCTCCTCGGCGGCATTAATTGCAAAGTGAACCTCATACCGTTCAATGAAGCCGATCCCCTCCCTTACCGCTCTCCGAGCCGTGAGAGGGTATTGAGTTTTCAGGAAATTCTTATGTCGTTCGGCGTCAACGTCAGGATAAGAAAGAGCCGCGGACGCGATATACTGGGCGCGTGCGGTCAGCTGGCCGCGAAATATCCGGCCAGGAAAATTAAAAATACGAAGAGCAATGCGCAGGCGGTTTTATAATATCAATTCAAATAAAGGGTATCACATTATATGACAGGTTCTGAAATTAGAAGCCGGTTTCTCGAGTATTTTGAAGGGAAGGGCCATACGATCGTTAAGAGCTCTTCGCTCATACCTAAAAACGACCCGACACTTCTCTTTACGAACGCGGGCATGGTCCAGTTCAAAGACGTGTTTCTCGGTCTCGAGAAGAGGGATTACAAGAGAGCCACGTCTTCGCAGAAATGCGTGAGGGCCGGCGGGAAGCATAACGACCTCGAGAACGTGGGTTATACGTCGAGGCACCATACGTTTTTCGAGATGCTCGGCAATTTTTCGTTCGGGGATTATTTCAAGAAAGAGGCTATAGAATTCGCCTGGGAGCTAATCACGGGCGTGTACAAGCTCCCTCAGGAAAAGCTCTGGGTAACGGTGTTCGAGCAGGACGACGAAGCTGCCGCGCTCTGGCGGAACGTTATCGGACTCCCCGCTGAGAGGATAGTCAGGATGGGGGAGAAGGATAACTTCTGGGCGATGGGAGATACGGGTCCGTGCGGGCCCTGCTCCGAGATAATCATAGACCAGGGTGAGGAGTTCGGATGCGGGAAACCGGATTGCGCTGTCGGGTGCGACTGCGACCGGTTCCTTGAGTTATGGAACCTCGTCTTCATGCAGTTCGACAGGGATAAATCAGGCAGCCTCAACCCTCTTCCCAACCCCAGTATAGACACAGGCATGGGGCTCGAGAGGATCACCGCCGTGCTCCAGGGCGTTAAGAGCAACTATGAGACCGACTTATTGAGAGGAATAATCTCCAATGTGGAAGAGATAGCGGGGAAGCGGTACGGCGAGGACGCCGCGTCCGACGTTTCAATGAGAGTGATAGCGGATCACGCGCGCGCGGTTACGTTTTTGATAACGGACGGGGTATTCCCGTCGAACGAGGGCAGGGGTTATGTGCTGAGGAGGATACTGAGACGCGCCGTCCGCCACGCCAAAATGCTCGGTATCGAAGAGCCCTGCCTCTACAGGATCACCGCTAGGGTCAGGGATATAATGAGGAACGCCTATCCCGAGCTCGACGAGAGGATCGGCTTTGTGTCGGACGTAGTCAGGAACGAGGAAGAGAGGTTCTTCGAGACCATAGACAGGGGGCTTGAGCTCCTTAACGCGGAGATCGAAAAGAGGGAAGCAGAAAATGTTCTTCCCGGTGACGTTGTGTTCAAACTCTACGACACGTTCGGATTCCCTGTGGACCTCACCCAGGACATTGCGCGCGAGCGGGGGCTTATTCTCGATTATGACGGGTTCGATAAAGAGATGGAGAAGCAGAGGGAGAAGTCGAGGAAGGCCTGGAAGGGCTCGGGTGAAGAGGAGCTTGAGCCTCTTTATAAAGAGTTTGTTTCGGGCGGGCTTACCGTCAATTTCACTGGATACGGAAAGACGCGCGACGCGGGGCGCATAACCGCGATCATCAAGGAAGGGGTTCTGGTCGATAGCGCGAGCGGAGGGGACAGGGTCGATATAATTACGGACAGGACGCCCTTTTACGGGGAGTCCGGAGGGCAGGTCGGCGACCGAGGGATGATAGAAGGGGAAAGCGGGACAGCTGAAGTCACGGATACGAAAAAGCCTCTGCCTAGTATCATAGTGCATCACGCAATAATAAAGAAAGGGGCGCTCTGGGTCGGGGACGAAGTCCGCATGACGGTAAATGAAAAACTGAGGCACGGAGCCGAGACCCACCATTCGGCCACGCACATACTTCACGCCGTGCTCAGGGAAGTGCTCGGAAAGCATGTGGGGCAGGCGGGGTCTCTCGTGGCTCCGGGAAGGCTAAGGTTCGATTTCACGCACCATTCTTCGATCGACGAGAAGGAGTTGAGGAAGATCGAAGATATCATCAATGAACGGATCAGGTGGGACGACAGGGTAGTCACTGAACCCGACGTCCCCTACGACGAGGCGATAAAAAGGGGCGCCATGGCGTTCTTCCAGGAAAAATACGGGGACAAGGTCAGGGTTGTGACCATAGGCGACTACAGCAGGGAGCTTTGCGGGGGAACTCATCTCGAGTCCTCGGGGGAGGCCGGGATTTTTAAAATAGTTTCCGAGTCCGCTTCCGCCGCCGGCGTGAGACGTATCGAGGCCGTTTCGGGGGAGTCCGCGTGGAACTTCATGAGGGGCATAGAGGATAAGCTCCACGAAGCCTCGAAGATATTGAGGGTGCCCGAATCCGACGTGATTGCGAGACTCGGTAAGCTCGTCGAAGAGAACGAGAGCATCAGGAAAGAGCTCGAAGCCGTTAAGAGCAGAATGCTCAGCGAGAGGACCGGGGACATCATGGACAACGTCAAGGAGATAAACGGGCTCAACGTCCTCTCGGTCGAGATTCCGGAGGCTGATCCCGAGCAGTTGAGGAAGGTCTGGGACGATGTGAGGAATAAGCTCCATTCGGGGATCGCGGTGCTCGGCACCAGGGACGACGGGAAGGCATACATACTGGTGGGCGTTACGAGCGACCTGCACAAGAAATACCACTCCGGTAATATCGTGAAGGAGCTTGCGCCGATGATAGGCGGGAAGGGCGGGGGCAGGCCTGACATGGCTCAGGCCGGGGGAAGTAAGCCCGAGAAACTGCGCGAGGCGCTTGAAAAAGTTTTTGAAATTGTGAGCGCGGGCTGATTTGCTTAACTGACTACTTACTTATTCCCTTTTCTTCGAGTACGCTTTTGATCTTTTTAAGAGCGGCGCTTTCGATCTGCCTTACTCTCTCTCTTGAAATTTTGAATTTGGTGCCGAGCTCTTCGAGTGTCAGGGGTTTATCGGCCAGGACCCGCTTCTCGATAATATAACGCTCCCTGTCCTTTAAGGTTTTGAGCGCGACCGCCATTCCTTTCCTCACCCTCTCTTCTTCCTCCACCTTTGTCAGGAGCTCTTCCTGGGTATCCTCTCCTCCCGTAAGGAAGTCCATATGAGAGGCGTCCCTCTCGGTCGTCAATTCGGCGTCGAGTGACAAATCCTTACTGCCCATCCTCTGCTCCATCTCGATCACGGCTTCGTCGGGCACCTCGAGCTTTTTCGCGAGCTCTCTGTAATCTTCGGAGCTTAAGTTGTCCCCGCCCATTTCCAGTTCTTTCTTTGTGGAGCGGAGTTTGTAAAAGAGCTTCCTCTGGGCCTGTGTCGTACCTACCTTGACCAGGCTCCAGCTCTTGATTATGTAGTTCTGAATATAAGCCCGTATCCACCAGACGGCGTAGGAGATCAGACGGTAACCTTTGGTCGGGTCGAATCCCTTGACTGCGTGCATCAACCCGACGTTCCCTTCCTGAATGAGGTCCATCGTGTTGAAGCCGTAGTTTTTATATTCGTTTGCGACCCTTACGACGAATTTCAGATTGGATGTGACGAGCTTCCTCGCGGCCTCGAGATCGCCGTCATCTTTATACTTCATGGCGAGTTTATATTCTTCCTCCCGGCTCAGCACGGGGTAGTTGCTTAATTCGGCAAGGTATCTGTGAAGGGACGTAGTATGTGCCGGAAGAAGAGTACTCTGGTGTTTCTTTTCTTTTTTTTTCTGCGGGTCTAGAGACATTTGGCCTAGTTTATTACTCGAGAAGTAATATGTAGTATACGTTTTCAGGGGGTGCTAATCAACCGGCAATTTCTTTGACGGCCTAACGTGCCGTGATTGTTAAACATATGAAATTGCAGAAAATCTCTTGACTCGTATAGTTCTAATGTATAGATTATTCTGCTTTAGTTCTGAGCTTTATAAATCGGTTCCGGCGTAGCTCAGCTGGCAGAGCGGGTGACTGTTAATCACCATGTCGGGAGTTCGAATCTCTCCGCCGGAGCCAATTTTTTCAGGTAGATACTGCCAATTTCAGTTTCCACATGTAATATATTGACACCTCGTGAATCTATTCTGTCGGACTGTTAAAAAAAGCGATGTCTGAAGGTAATTATATGAAATGGATAATTATTTTGGGATTGGCTTTTATCTGTTTAAGCTGTTTCGGGATATCCAAGCAGGATAGGGCTATGGAATATCAATTGCGTTACAGTAGAAGAGTAGATTGCACACAAACAAAATATACGGATGAGAGCGCCAATATTACTTCATGCCCGAAAGTCAGGCCGGATACTAAAGGTTCAACTAATACTAATGTTTCTTCTAATTGATATCGCCTAAGGATTCATCATTTTTGCCTGACCATATCCTGTAGCCTCATCGCATCCTGAGGGGCATAACCGGCCTCGTCGTTGTCGAAATAACAGAAAATCTCCTTTCCGCCTTTCAGCCATTTTGAAAATGTGCTGGCCCATTCTGCGAGGACGGATGTCGAATACTGCCCTCTGTAAGGCCCGTCGGGCCCGTGGAGCCGGATGTAGACTATGCCTGCTGTTACGATTCTCGGGGAGAGCAACCCGCCTATTTCGTAAATGCAAAAAGCAGTATTGTACTTTTCGAGAATGTCATAAATACGGTCATCAAACCAGCTTGTATCCCGGAATTCAAACGCATATCTGTAATCCTGGGGCAGTGATTTGATAAATGAGTCAAGTCTCTCCGGGTTAACATGCCAATTGGGCGGCAATTGGAATAGAATCGGCCCGAGTTTATCTTTGAATAATGAAATCGTAGTAATAAGGTTGGATACAGCCGGACCCGGGTCTCTTAATTTTTTCATATGCGTAATATAGCGGCTGGCTTTCATTGAGAATATAAATTTTTCGGGTACTGTCTCCCGCCATTCCAGTATAGTTTCTTTATCGGGCAGTTTGTAAAAAGAACTGTTTATTTCTACCGTATGAAAGAACTTCGAGTAATATTCGAGATACTTATCACTCGAAATGTGGCCGGGATAAAAAGGGCCTTCCCAATGCTCGTAATGCCAGCCTGATGTCCCGATGTGGATGTGTTTTTCTTTTGCCATCTATATTCTTCAGTTTTGCGTATTCAAAATCCAAACTCCCATCGCCCTGATTTCAAAGATAGTATGTTCAAAACAGAGTCCTAATTGTTTATGTTCCGGAGAAAAACTCATTTCTCCTTCTTATACACCTGTGCGCCGCCGCGCGGGACTTCGAGAATGATCTCGCTCGTAATGTGTCCGTATATCTGAATGAGCTTGGCTACGAGGCCCGTCCAGCCCGTCTGGTGGCTCGCCCCTATTCCCGCGCCGTTGTCCCCGTGAAAATACTCGTAAAATAAAATGTGGTCTTTGAAGAGCGGGTCTTTCTGAAATTTCTCGGATGCTCCGTAAACAGGCCTTCTTTCCTTTTCGTCCTTTCGGAAGATGCTCTCGAGGCGCCGGGATATTTCCTCCGCCACGTCGTAGAGCGTCATATACTTCCCCGATCCGGTGGGGCATTCTACCTTGAATTCGTCCCCGTAATATTTGTAGAGGTGGATGAGCGCCCTTATTATCAGGATATTTATCGGGAACCATATCGGGCCCCGCCAGTTGGAATTCCCCCCGAAGAGCCCGGAGCTGGATTCGGCGGGCATGTACTCAACTTTATACTGCTCGCCGTGCACGTCGAATACATAAGGATGTTCCATGTGATAACGGGAGATCGAGCGTATCCCGTAGCGGCTCAGGAACTCGTTTTCATCGAGCATCCTCGAAAGCACGCGCCTCAGCTTGTCCTCATTGAGTATGGAAAGCAGGTACCTGTTTGCGTAACCAAGCTGTGCCGGCGGATGTATGGTTGCCAGAAGGTCGGGCATCCTGCTCAGGCGTTTGTTCAGGCGCTCCCTGAATTTCGGGAATCTCTGCACCGTCTCATAATCGTAAACCGTCGAGGCGCAGAGCGGGAGTAATCCCACGAGAGACCGTACTTTCAGTCGCTGGGCGCTCCCGTCGGGTTCTCTGAGGAGGTCGTAGAAGAACCCGTCCTCATCGTCCCACATCTCATCGTAGTGATCGCCTACGCGGTCCATCGCCGAGGCGATCCAGAGGAAATGCTCGGCGAATTTCAAAGCCATATCCTCATACGTCGGATCGAATTTCGCAAGCTCAAACGCGATCTCCAGCATGTTCTGGCAGAACATGGCCATCCAGGCCGTTCCGTCGGCCTGCTCGAGGAAACCCCCTGTAGGGAGGGGCGAGCTGCGGTCGAATACCCCTATGTTATCCAAACCCAGAAAGCCGCCCTCGAATATGTTTCGCCCGTGCCGGTCCTTCCGGTTTACCCACCATGTGAAGTTGAGCACGAGCTTGTCGAATACCTGTTTCAGGAATTCGATGTCGCCCTTGCCGTAAACCACTTTCTGTGTCTGGTAGAGGAATAGGCATGCGAAGGCATGCACGGGGGGGTTCACGTCGCTGAAGTTCCATTCGTAGGCGGGGATTTGCCCGTTCGGGTGGAGATAGACCTCGCGCAGCATGAGCTCGAGCTGGTCTTTCGAAAAATCGGGGTCGACCATGTCGAGCGCGATAGTATGAAAGGCGAGGTCCCACGCGGCGTACCACGGGTATTCCCATTTGTCGGGCATGGAGATCACGTCGTCGTTAATCATGTGGAACCATTCCCTGTTCCTAACGTTCTGCTTCGGGCGGATGGTCAGAATATCCGCGCCGTGCTCCCGGAGCCACGTGTCGAGATCGAAATAGTAGTACTGCTTTGACCATAGCATCCCCGCGAGCGCCTGACGCATTACGTTCCTCGAATCCCCGTCCACCGACGGCGGTGTGATCGAATCATAAAACTCGTCCGCCTCCTTTTTGCGCGTTTTCACGGTCTTATCGAAGCCGCTGAACGGATTCTTATCTTGAGATTCCGGCGACTTGTCTGTGAGAAGGAGCCGCACTGTCTTTGCTTCTCCGCCGCCGATCGAGAGTGAGTAATGGGCGGAGACTTTTGTTCCCGTCTTATCGGGATTAACTGCTTCTTTTCTTCCTTTAACTATGTAATCATTGATGCCGTCCTTCACATAAGGACTCCCGTTAGGAGTCGCGAACAAACGCTCGGTGTTGGTTTCGTTCTCGGTAAAGAGAAGTTCGGGACATTGCCCTCGCAGTAGAGATATCTTTGCCCCAGAGTCTCGTGGGACGATTCGGCCGCGGCGAATTCTTTTCCGGTTTTTATCTGCCTGATTACGGGCTTTGGCGTCGGTTCCGACCACGACCACGTATTCCTGAACCAGAGCGTGGGAAGGACATGAAGCTCGGCGGTCTCTTTCCCACGGTTGAAGACGTTAATGCTTATCAGCATATCTTCCGGGGATTCCTTAGCGTATTCGACGAACACGTCGAAATACCTGTCGTCATCGAACACGCCTGTGTTCATAAGCTCGTATTCGAGATCATGTCTGGTCGCCGCCCTGTTTTTCTGCACCAGTTCCCTGTAGGGATATGCGGACTGCGGGTATTTATAGAGGTACTTCATGTACGAGTGCGTGGGCGTGCTGTCGAGATAGAAATAATATTCCTTCACGTCCTCGCCGTGGTTCCCTTCGCTGTTCGTGAGGCCGAAGAGCCGCTCCTTTATAATAGGGTCCTTGCCGTTCCATAAGGCGAGCGCGAAGCAAAGCGTCTGCTTGTCGTCTGAGAAACCCGCGAGTCCGTCCTCGCCCCACCTGTATGCGCGAGACCGCGCATGGTCGTGCGGGAAGTAATCCCACGCGGTGCCGTGTTCGCTATAGTCCTCCCTCACTGTCCCCCACTGCCTCTCGCTCAGATAAGGCCCCCACTTCTTCCATGGGATTATCTTTTCTCTCGAATCGTTAAGCCGCTTCCTCTCGTTATTCTCCATCCGAGTCTCCTTTAAATCTTCACCGCTGCTATACCGGGACGTTTAAGTTTCAGGTAAAACAATCATATAATCAACAGGTTATATCCATGTGTGTAAGAGTGCTCTATGCCTGTTAGGATTCGTACATATTTTCTCCCCCCGGTTAATAGTCGGAAATAATACTCTCTCTCTTTTTTTACCATCTTGCAAACACGATTGCATCTCGATATTCCTCCTTATATATAGCCCCACGGCGGGCAATAGTACAGGGAATACGAGGGAAGGCACATGTTTAACAACAATCAACAATGATAACAAATAGTTACCATTTTCGTTATAATACTAAAATAATTATTCACAGGGTAAAGCAAACATGCTAGAATGGAATTGTATTACTTCTGAAGAGTAAGGATCGGGTACGGGGAATCTATAACAATAGGTTGATTGTCGATTAACTGAATATCAGGGGGGGTGAGTAAGTTAATTAAGACAAAGAGGAGCAGCAGGCATTGCCTGTCATAGCGGAGCCTTGCGCAGTTAGGATTAAACGTAAGCCGCTGACGATCAAGCTACAGCCGATTAGAGGTTTTCCTGTGATACGCATCTTTTACTCGCTCCTGCTTCCTCCTGTTACTTCGTAATATTGCAAATAACCAAAATCTGACGGCATCGAAAAAACTTATTAAATAAACGAGGAGGTATGACCATGAAGATGTTGAATGTATCTACAATGCTTGTATTCGCATTGTTTCAAGTTGCCATTGCGGCCCCCATTCTCGGAGCGTCTGCGGAGGAGACAATCCCGCAGGCAGTCGAGAGGGAGATGCCCGTCCTTAAAGGGGACCAGTGGGTAACCATGGACGAGAATTCCAAGGTTGCGTTCGTCTGGGGAGCGGGTCACGTGGTGACTATCGAAGAGGTGATAATGGAGAAGTATCCAGATCAAAAGCGGGACACGTTCGTGGCGAAGGTAGTCGAAGCGGCTTCAAATTCTCCGATGACGATGAGCCAGGTCGTCGCCGCCGTCGATAAATTCTATGCGGATAATCCGGACAAGACCGGCACGCCTGTGATGATGGTCATATGGGATACGATGGTGAAACCAAACATCAAAACAGGGATAGCCGGCAAGCCATTGAAATAATCTGACATGAGTTCAAAAAAGGAGATCGACAATGAAAAAGATTAAATATTTGATAGCTGTGGCTTCAATAATTCTCCCCATCGCGGGGTGCGCAGGGATGTCCGAGACGCAGCAGCGCACGGTGAGCGGGGGTGCAATAGGCGCCGGGGCCGGGCTGGGCATAGCCGCGCTATCGGGCGGGAACCTCTGGGTAGGGACCGCGGTAGGCGCGGGTGCCGGTGCGCTCACAGGTTATATAATCGGGGAAAGTCATAAATGATACTCGTAATGGGCTAATTGCTCGTCATTAATTCCTGTTACAGGGAGACGGTAACATACGTGGGAAATATTTATAAATATTATGTCGCTTACGAGATGGCGATGGAGCAAACCAAGAAGCGGAAAGAGATAAAAGAGAGTCAGGCTGCGAAATGATTGTATTAAACGTGGGAATAATATCCTCTATTTGCAATGTTATTTTTAATAACCCTCGAAAATAGAGACGTCCAAGCTGAAGGACCCGTTTCTTATTCTATTCTGCATAACGACTTGTTCGGTCGCAACGGTAGACAGATTCGGATGGCTCCTGACAGCAACGGGTGTGTCTCAGTCCGGGAAGAGGAGAAAGACTGTCAGACTCCTGTATATCGGGGCTTTTCTCCATATCCTCTTTTACAGAGATGCTGCAAGGGTCTGGTAACACAACCTGAATGGCCATGGCTCTTTTCGCGGCGCAGGATATAAATTGATTATGCCTGTTCGGTCTCTGCCGGGGAGCTCCTCACGAGCGCAAGAAATTCCGTAAAGCTCTTTGTCTTCAGCACCCGTTCCGTCATCCCGTTCTCGCGGAAGAGCTTTGCCAGCTCCGCGGTGATTTCAAGCTGCGAATCCGGGTCGTCCACGGGAGTGAGTATCAGGAATATTATGTATGCCGGCTTTTCGTCGGGCGCGTCGAAGTCGATCCCCGAATCGGAAAATCCGATCGTCACTATGGGCTTGCGTAATGCCTTCGATACGGGCGTGAGGGAGTGCTATCCCGTATCCGATGCCGGTGGGCAGCGTTTCTTCGCGCTCCCAGACAGCTGCTTCGACCTCGCCAGCGTTGAGACCCGCCGCTTCACATGCCATCGTCGTCAGCTCGTGTATTGCCATACGGCTTGAGAAGGCCTGCAGCTCTCGTGTGAAGAGCCTCGAGGATAGAGCGTCCTGGAGCCTGCGCTTCTTGCCCAGCCGGAGGATAATCCGCATCGCCGGACCGCTCATCATTGATGTGACGATAGCCATGATGACGAGGGCCACGAAAAGGCGGTTACGGATTATGCCCGCCTGAAGAGCCAGGAGGCCGAGGACGATCTCGATCGCCCCTCTGGAGTTCATCGCAAAACCCACGGCCCAGGATTCGCGACGCGGCATTCCGCCCCACCTGGCCCCCAGTGTGCCGCCTGCGAGTTTGCATACGCATGCGATGAGCAGGACTGTCAATACCGGCACAAGATCGAAGTGTGTTATGAAATTTACTTTCAGTCCTATACTCGCAAAGAATACCGGCGCGAATATGAATGAGACAAACTGATCGATAATTACCCTCGTACGCTCGCGCAAATGCGAAGAATCGCCCACTGCTACTCCAACGATGAAAGAACCGAATATAGCGTGAATTCCGATCCATTCGGTAAACGCGGCTCCGAGGAGCGCCAGGATCAGCGCGAAGCTGAGCACCCCGCCCGGCCATCGCGTATAAGCCTGAAGAAAAGGAAGTGTCCTGTGAATGAGCGAGCGTCCAACGGTGAGCATGACTCCGGCGAACGCGAGGGTAAGCGTGATCGTAAACAGGATATTGTTCGAATGGCCTGACTCAGCGCCTATAAGACCCAGGATTATGGCGAAGATTATCCACCCTATAAGGTCGTTTAAAATAGCGGCGCTCACAACCACCATACCGAAATCGCTCCTGTAAAGATCAAGATCCATAAGCGTCTTGGCAATTACAGGAAGAGCCGAAATGGATAAGGCCGTCGCGAAAAAGAGACTGAATACCAACGGGTCGGCATCAACGTCACGGCCGAGAGCCTGGGGAGCAAGCCATGCCGCTGCTAACCCCAAAAAAAACGGGATTATCATACCGGCGGTACCGACCTTGAAACCGATTCTACCTTGCCTCCAAATGGTGGAGAGGTCGACCTCCATTCCCGCCACAAGCATTAACAGGGTAACGGCAAGGGTTGTGATTGCGTTAAGGGCAATGGAATTCGGACCTTCCTGAGGGAATAAAAAAGCGCTCGCCTCGGGAGCCAGGCTTCCGAGAACCGTCGGGCCCAGTATCACGCCGGCGAGGAGCTCTCCCAATACGGCCGGCTGATGGAGCTTCTGAGCCAACTCGCCCAGCACCCGTGCCACGCCGAGCAATAAGCCGAGCGAGAGAAAAAACACCATAATGTTTTCTGCTGTAAGGCTTTGCATTGCAATAATCCCGAAAAGGGTCTATAGGCATCCCGGCATAAGCCGGGTCATCGCTTGTAACATTTCCTTCATAACGATACCCGGTATATGACTGCGATTTAGTTTTTCTGGTTTTGGAACGTAAACCACAAGGGCAGGGACCCATTTGCCCGTTCCGAGTAATTTTGCCGGGTAATCCGGTGTAAATCAATCAAAAAATACTCGGAGATGGGAAGGCCGCGGAACGTATCAGCCGGAATGATCCCGGGGGTCGGGAAATTTCAGCTGTTTCCCTCAATTTTCTTCATGGCGTTAAACCATTTATCGACCGTCATTTTATACGAGTCTTTAGGATTTTCGCCGACTCCGGCAGGCTCGATCGGGTCCATTACGGTCAGGGACACTCTGGGGAATCTCAGCCCCGGGTGGAGAGGAGAGAGGGTTTTTGCAGCTCCGTCGATGTGGATAGGAACTATCCGGGTATCCGTTTCCACGCTCAGTAATCCCGTGCCTATCCTCGGACTCATCACATTTCCGGTACTCGTCCGCTCGCCTTCGGGAAAGATACACACGGCCATGCCCCGCCTCAGTCCCTGAGATGCGAGTCTCAGGGATTCCCCGTACGTCCTTGCTGTCCCTGTCAGTATTATCCTCATGGGACGAACGATCCAGGACAGGGGCGCGCTGCTGAAATACTCCCCGAATCCCGTGAACAGGAGTCTATCGAGCATCCGGCCGGGGAGGAGGGCAAATACGAGTATAGGGTCGATGAGGCTCTGGTGATTAGGGCATATCAATATGGGCGTATCGGCAGGCATCTTGCCGATGTCTCTGATTTCTGCCCTGAACGCGATCAGCACGATTACCCTGACAATTAACTGAAAGGCCCTCATTAAAATTTTTTTAACGATTCCCCTTTTTAAATTAAAGATTTCATCCAACGATTCGGTCTCTCTCCCTTCTTTTAATGATACTTCCCCTTCGGTTTCAGCCCGGTGTGTTTCGGGTAATTTTCCGAGAATATCACCGATCGTGCGGAGCTCGGGAATCTCTCCTTCCGGTATCAATACTCCGAACTCCATCTCCAGTAACGTCAGAATCTGAACGAGCATCAGGGAATCGAGCCCCAGGTCAAGAGTGAGGTCATCGCCGGGAGTAAAGGGTCCTTCCAGGTCTGTTATTTCTGAGAAGCGTTTCAAGAATATTACAGATTCCGGCCTTTGCACGAGCTCTCTGCCTTCGGGGCTCAATACCTTTTCCCTGGGTCCTTCCCCTGTCTTCAGCTCGTTCGCGATCGCTTCGATTTCGTTTCTTTTGAATTTGCCCAGCCTTGTCTTGGGCAGCTCGCCGTTATATATGAGCACGTCCGATACCTGCATGTAAGACGGCAGGCTCGAACCGGTCATTGAGATCGCAGAGCGTATCCTTTCATTGATATCGTATATGCCTCTTTCTTTGATTTCTTTCATGTCCGGCACTACTATCATACGGAGTCCGGTTGTGTTTCCGGTGCCCGACTTCAAAGCCAGGACGCAGAGCTCATCGATGAGAGGGCCCTCTTTATACAGGCTTTCGACGTCCTCAGGGTATATGTTTTTCCCCGAAGGAAGCACTATGACCTCTTTCGCCCTGCCGGTTATATATACGTTTCCGTCTCGATCGATTTTCCCCAGATCTCCCGAGTAGAGCCATCCGTCTCTAATGAGCTCACGCGTGGCGGGCTCGTTTTTGTAATACCCGGTGGTAATATTCGGCCCCTTTATACAGATCTCGCCTACACCGGATGCATCCGGGTTATCGATTCTGATTTCGACTCCGGGAAGTGGTTTTCCTGCGCTCCCCGGCACGGGCCTGTCCGGAGAGGTCAGCGTTGAAACAGCCGAAGTCTCCGTAAGTCCGTACCCTTCCGCCATGCCGAAGCCGAGGGTAAGGAAGTCGCTCGATATTTTCGGGTCGAGCTTTGCCCCTCCGGACGTAAAAAAACGGAACTGTCCTCCGAACGGTTCATGAATCTTTGCAAAAAATATCTTGCCGAGCCTTATGTTGAGCGTTTTCCAATTGATTTCCGAAATTTTAAAGAGAGCTCTAAATATGAGCTTCTGGAGTAACGGCAGCCGGCTTACCCTCTTATCGATCTCATTGTGGAGAAGCTCGAATAACCTCGGTACTCCGGGGAATACCGTAACTTGCGTTTCTCTGACGGCAGCCAAAAGGTCTGAGCTTTTAATTGATTCCGAGAAAGTCACGGTTGCGCCGGCGGAGAGCGGGGAAATCAACGCTACGATCGACGAATACCCGTGGTGGAGCGGGAGTATGTTCAAAATGTTATCGCTTTTTGAGACATCGACTGATTTTAATATTGCCTTTACGGTGCTGAACACGTTTTCATTTGATAGCTGTACGCCTTTCGGAGTGCCCGTTGTGCCGGACGTGAATAATATCGCTATTAAATCATCCGGGTTCGGGATACGGGGCTCGATCAGTCTGTTCCCGGCGGGTTCAGCGATAATTGATTCCATCGGGATTACTCTGATATCGGAATCTTTAGAGGCTAATTCTTCTTTAAGTTTATCGATATGAGATAGGTCTGTTAATATGGCCTTGGCTTCCGAGAAGTCGAGAAAATTCAAAATATCACGGGGACTGAAAAGCGCATCGAGCGGTATGACGGAAGCTCCCAAGAAGTGTATGGAAATGTAGGAGACGACCCAATCTATGGAGTTCTCTCCATAGAGCGCGATATGGTCTCCGGCGCGGAATCCCATGTCAGCGAGTTTCGATTCCGACTCAAGGCATCTTCGGTATAATTCCTTGAAGGTGACTCTGGAATAGGAGCCTTCTTTATTTCTCGACTGTAATGCGATTTTATCAGGCTGCGTATGGGCCCAGTCTCTCAGTTGTTGCGCAAACATTATTCAGCACCCGAAACATTATCATACCTTCTTGCGTGCATTAATTTAATTTAGACGACGTCCGGAGTCCATTGGATTAATTTGCGCGGTATATAAGTGGTGCATTTAACGAGTCGATCGGCTCGTTAGTTTTTGCTTCGGTTTGTTGCTTTAGAAGGTTAAAAATACTTTTGCCTGGATTAAAGTCATTGCCCGGCGGGAGGGCTATAAACGTTAAATAAAAGAGGATAATTTCGGGGAGAGATTTCGAATCTCTCCCCAAAAAACGTTATCTAATCTACAAATAGAACCCAGCCGTAATTATTGCCCTCTACCTTCCCGGTCATAGTTACATTGGTCCTCTTGGGCATCATGGACGACCTTCATCAAGCCCTCCTGAAGACCCTGAAGGGTATAAACGGTTCCTTCCTTCGTCACGAGGATGTGCTGATGTGGGGGTAAGCTGTTACAGGGACCCGTTGCAATTACAGGCGTAACAGTGCCTTTCTTATAATCGGGTATCAAACAGATTATGGTCCCCGTAATCGTCTTTGTGCCCGCGTCAGCGGCAAAAGACCGTGCCGTAAAAAGACTGGCGAAACTTACTGCTATTATTAACGAAAATGCAAGTAATCTCAATCTTTGCATTTTAAATACCTCCTTATTGGATTTTTTAGAACTATAGATATTTATACGCTGGGAATACGAAAAGGGATCCATTTTTTTTAATTTGCGGGATGTCTTTTGAGAATACCGGGGAATGCCTACTGCTTATGGAGAAACCTCTTGGTAAGCTCGATGGTTTTTCTGTACGTGTTCAGAAACGCTACACAATCAGGGCATACTTGCAGGTGCTTCTCGAATTCGGAATTGGTCTCCGGGCTCAGCTCTCCCTGCAGAAACTCTAGTATCAGGCTCGTCGCATCCCTGCATGTGTCAACAGACTGTCTTTTATTCTTTGGAATTATTCGTCCGGCCATTTCTTTCCTCTTTACCTGATTAGACGTATGGAAGAAGGGGTTGGATCCGAAATTTAATAGAATATGTCGGGACCCGATCGGGTGTGCGGCTTAAAGCATATTTATTTACGTAAGCACCTGCTATCAAGCAAAAATTCCGATTAAGCTGCTGAATATCCCAGCTGGACCGCCAGTTTTGCACGGAGAAAAAGTCGCGCCCTGTGGAGTCTCCCTTTCACTGCCAGTACGCTCAGGCCGAGCACCTTTCCGATCTCCGGATTCGTCAGCTCCTCTATTTCGCTCAGTACCACTACGGTCCTGTCGATGGGCGTAAGCTCCTGCATTGCCCGTTCTATAATGGACTGTATCTCCCTCACGGCTACCTTTTTCTCCACCTCCTGCGACCAGTCGACTACAGGTCTTTCGGCATGGTGACCGTCATCGTCGAACCTGGGCATATAATCGTCGAGCGAGACGGTTCTTTCTCTTCTAATTTTTCTCAGTCTCGAGATGGCTTCGTTTGTGACGAGCCTGTATAGCCAGGTCGAGAACTTGGAATCCGTGCGGAAGGTATGCGCCTTTCTGTAAATCGTCAGCGAAACCTCCTGAACTACATCCTCGGCGTCGTTATGGTTGTTCGTAACTTTTAGAGCGGTCCTGTATATCCTGTCTCTGTAGCGTCTCAGGATTTCATTAAGCGCCTGCTCGTTCCCGCTTACGGCAATGCGGTCAAGCAGATTCTCATCGGGCATCTCTGAAATATCCAAACACGAATTACCTATATTCGACTTAACACTGACTTCCCTGCTCTTTAATTTATACGCACTCATAACGTTGCCTCCGCATGGCATTCTAATTTTTTACGCTACCTTCTTCCCGTTCATCGTCCGCCAGTTCGTTCAGCAGAGTCTTGATGAAGGGAGAGCACTTGACTATCTTTAAACGTCTGTCTTTTAACCTCGACAGTACTTCCAAAGCCTTATCGTCTATAAAGGTCACACCCGAAAAATCCAGTGTTATCGTTTTGTTGTTTCCGGCGCGGTGACATTTACATGCCCCCTCCAGCTCCTCTAAATACATCCCCTCGATCTTCCCGTCCAACTTCAACGTGATGTTTTCATTGTCCTGCTTTATTTTCGATATCATCAGCATTTATGAGCCTTCCTCTTTTTGATTCCTCGGATTTCGCGTCTCTGCTTTTTTAATCTGCGATTTCATTTGTTCCTACTAAGTGCAAGCGTTGTGCCAATGTCAAAATAATATCGATATAGCGCTCTAACACTCCTATATCATTGCATTATTTGCCGTATAGCAATACGTGGGCAGCTAAAGGGTATTAAGGAGGGGTTATGAAATATAGTGGTTGTTACGAAATATCGTGATATTCCGTTAAGGTAAAGGATCGGTTGTGTCCTGCTGATTTCATTTCGGTTAAATACTTCGTGGATCCATTCGCTCCGCAGCGATGTATATATATTTTAGTGTTGTATTGACTTTGATACCCCTCGGGAAAATACTTTTACGGACGGGAAACCTGTAACTACATATGAGTAACGATAAACATTTGGATGAACTGGACAGGAAAGCATCTCTTTCAATCTCCAGAAATGCAGAGGACTTGCATCGGTCCCCGCTAAAGGACAGCGCCTTGTCCCGCTCACGTATGGATGCTGACGGCGGCGGCGGTCAGGAATTTTATTCGAACGGCGGCGATAATTCTAAAGATCTGGAGATCCTCAATCATCTCGCTCAGGGTACGGCTTCCGTTGTGGGGGCGAATTTCTTTAACTCCCTGGTTCAGCATCTTGCTTCGGCAATGAGGGTTCGTTATGCATTCATAGCCCAGTGCACGGACAGCACGTTCACTAAAGTCCGCACGCTGTCGTTCTGGCTCGACAATCATTTCGGCGAGAATATCGAATTTGAGCTGAAGGGAACGCCGTGCGAAAACGTTATCGCGGGGGATGTGTGTGTTTATCCGGACAGGCTTCAGTCGTTATTCCCCGAAGATACGGGTCTCGTCGATATGGGCGCGCAGAGCTATCTCGGGATACCGATCCGGGATACGTGGGAAAATGTGCTGGGTCATATCGCGGTGATAGACGATAAGCCGATGGCTGACGAGCCGCTCGGTATTAACGTGTTACGGATATTCGCTTCCCGGGCCGGCGCCGAAATAGAGCGCAAGCGTGCGGAGGATTCGCTCAGGGAAAATTATATCGTACTAGAAAAGAAGAACCGGTACGAGACAATCATAAGCAACGTCACGCGGGTCGTGCACCAGTCTTTGAAGCCGGAAGAGGTTTTTGAAAACGCCGTCGAGGCGCTCAGCAACAATATAGAAAGGGTAAACTGCGCGGGAATATATCTGATAGAGGGCGATGAAGCCGTGCTGAAAGCGCAAAGAGGATACCCCGGCAAGTATCTCGAGTTTACGAGCAGGATCCCTCGGCCGAAGGGTTTTACATGGGAAACCATCATTAAGGGGGAGCCGAATTATTGTCCCGACCTGGATACGGTCGAAGCCGCCAGCGTCGCCAGGAGAGCGGGCGTTAAAAGCTTCCTGTGCGTTCCCATCCGGACCAGAGGGGAGGTCATAGGCACTCTGGATGTCACCTCTTTTCACAAGGATGCGTTTGACGAGGATGAGCTTAAGCTGCTGGAGATCGTATCGAGGCAGATCGAGATTGCGATTAACAATGCGAAACAAGCGGCCGAGCTCAGGGAATCACAGAGGTCCCTCCGGGAGGCTCTCGCCGAGGTCGAGAAGCTGAAAAACCGCCTCCAGATTGAGAACGTCTATCTGCGCGAAGAAATAAATACGGAGAACAATTTTGAGGAAATAGTCGGCAGATCGGATGAGATAAAAAGGGTTCTCAGGAGTGTCGAGCAGGTAGCGCGCACCGGTACGACAGTCCTTATTCACGGGGAAACCGGGACCGGAAAAGAGCTCGTCGCGCGCGCGATTCACAACCTGAGCGACCGCAGACAGAGTACGCTCGTAAAGGTCAATTGCGGGGCGATATCGGCGGGACTCGTCGAGAGCGAGCTCTTCGGCCACGAGAAGGGGGCGTTTACAGGCGCCCTGCAAAAGAGAATCGGCCGGTTCGAGATGGCTGAGGGAGGAACAATATTCCTGGATGAGGTCGGGGAGCTGCCGCCGGATGTGCAGGTAAAGCTGCTCAGGGTGCTTCAGGAAGGGGAGTTCGAAAGGGTAGGGAGCAGCACAACGATTAAAGTGGACGTAAGGATAATTGCGGCCACCAACAGGGACCTCGTCGAAGCCGTGAGAGAAAAATCGTTCAGGTCCGACCTTTTTTACAGGCTCAACATCTTTCCGATAGAAATGCCGGCGCTGCGTCAGCGTATATCCGATATTCCGCTGCTCGCCAATTTCTTCCTGACAAAATTTTCAAAAAAACTGGGTAAGGAGTTTACCGGTTTCTCCAGAGAGACAATGGAAAGGCTTCTCAACTATCAGTGGCCGGGTAATATCAGAGAGCTGCAGAATATTGTGGAAAGGGCGGTTGTAATTTCCAACTCCCCGGAGATCAGGATAGACGACTCCGTACTCGGGAATACCAATTGTTCTCCCGGGTCGCCTGCCGAAGACAATAAAACTCTGGACGATGTCGAGCGCGGTCATATCATCAATGTGCTCGAGGAAACAGGCTGGGTGATAGACGGTAAGAGGGGGGCGGCAGGAATACTGAAAATCAATCCCAATACTTTACGATCCCGCATGAAAAAGCTCGGTATAAAAAAACCCGAGCGCGTGAACCGTAGTCTATAAGATATACTTCGCTTTTCCTGTCTTGATACATTTATTTGCCGCTATATTTCTCGATATCCGTCCATGCCCGTATTACCTCGGCCACGGTCCAGGCCTGGGCGATGCATCCCCTGGGAGTCATGGGCGCGTCGCCGTCGAAGATTTCGCTAAGGCTGCCCACGCCGTGCGACCGCATCTGGCCGAGCATCGGAGCTAAATAACCTCTCGCTTTTTCAGGATCGCCGAACACCCTCATGTGCGCGAGTGCAAAGTGCCCCAGGAGCCACCCCCAGACGGTGCCCTGATGGTACGCTCCGTCCCTCGCTCTCGGGTCCCCTCCGTAGCGTCCTTTATAGTCCGGATGGCCTGGAGAGAGGCTCCTCAGTCCGTGGGAGGTAAGGAGGCTCAGAGCGCAGGCTTCGACGACTTTCTTTTGCTTATCGGACGCCAGGGGGCTCTCGGGCAGTGAAACGGCAAACAGCTGGTTCGGTCTTAGCGAGGGGTCGTTCCCTCCCGGCCCGTCGATAACGTCGAAGCAGTAACCGGATTCGTAGTTCCAAAAGCGCAAAAAGCCCTTGAGAGCGGTGTCGGCCGCGGCTTCATATTTTTTTGACGGCTTTTTCAGGAGTTTCGAGAATTCCGCCATGGAATGAAGGGCGTTGTACCAGAGGGCGTTTACTTCGACGGGTTTCCCGATCCGGGGGGTGACTACCCAATCCCCCACTTTGGCGTCCATCCATGTAAGCTGGACGCCTTCCTCTCCTGCGTAAAGAAGTCCGTCCTTCGGGTCGGTCTTGATATTGTAACGGGTGCCCTTATTGTGCCAGTCGATAATGCTCTCCAGGACCGGAAAGAGCTCTTCCAGAAAAGCGCTGTCTTTCGTGTCTTCAATATACGCGCGCACTGCCTCGAAGTACCAGAGCGTGGCATCGACCGTATTATATTCAGGTTTTTCCCCGGCGTCGGGGAAGCGGTTGGGGAGCATCCCCTCATCGACGTAAAGGGCGAAGGTCTTGAGTATCGACTTCGCGATTTCGGGCCTGCCCGTGGCAATAGTCAATCCGGGAAGGCTTATCATGGTGTCCCTTCCCCAGTCCCCGAACCAATGATAACCGGCGATCACGCTCTTGCCTTCTTTATCCTGCCCGGAAGGTCTGTTTACTACGAACTGGTCTGCGGCGAGGGCCAGATGGTTTAGCTCGGGAGTTCCGTCTTTAGCGTATGTCGATCTTTTGTTCCTGAACCTTCCGATTATTCCTTCCTCGTAGCTATTTTTGAGCCCGAGCGCTTTATTTCCGTCGAGCTCGGGAGCCGCTTCGGTGCTGCTGACTACGATAAATGAATCGCCTTCTTCGAGTGTGTACGTAAGGGTCGCGGCGTGGAGGTGGTCTTCGATGTGGTCGAGCCCCCTCGATTCCTCAAGAGCCAAGTCGAAGCCGAAATACCAGTCGTTCGATTGTGCAGCGTCCGCCTTATCGGTGAGGATATAAAAGGGGACCGCCCCGTCATAGGCGTTAATCCGTACGCCGTTCCCGGCTTTTTCGACCTTCATCCTCCAGCCGCCCGCGTGTGTCGTACCGTGGTAATCCCTGTAATTCACATATGCCTTGATGCTTATACCGAGGGGGCGCGCGGCTCTTTTAAGCTCGTATCTTACATAGGTCGTATTAGCAGCCCGGGCCATCCATATGCGTTTTTCGAGCAGGGCGTCGGCGCATGCGAAGTTCCAAACCGGGGTCGTCCCGTCGAGGTAAAATTTCTCTATCTGGACATAGCCCCGGGGATCGACCGTTCCGTCGGCCCAGCGGTTCGAGCTGAGTGGATATTCCTTGTCTTCATAACTTACCGTCTCGTCGAGCTTCGTAACGAGGAGGTTCCTGCCGAGGGGCGGCTTGAGCGCCGCTACCAGGAGCCCGTGATACCTGCGCGTAAGCATCCCCGCGATCGTGCCGGAGGCGAATCCGCCGATCCCGTTCGTCACGAGCCATTCCCTTCTTTCCGCTATATCCAGCTCGCAGCAAATCTCCCTTCCGAATTCAATTGCCATAATCGAGTCTACCTCCCGGCCCTGTCGGGAATAAAAAATAGAGAACGGATATCATGAGTCTAAGTGTGGTCCCAGCGTCCGGACACCTTTTTCTTCCCTGTTTCCGGCAGCAGTGAATACTCCCCGGTTTGCTGAATGAGCTTGGCTACTAATCCGGTCCAGCCGGTCTGGTGGCTCGCTCCCACTCCAGCGCCGTTGTCCCCGTGGAAATATTCGTGGAAGGGTATATAGTCCCTCCATTCCGGGTCTGTCTGGAACATCTCTGTCCCTCCGAACACGGGCCTTCTTCCCTCTTCGTCTTTAATGAATATGCGCGTAAGCCTGCGGGAAATCTCAGCCGCGGTCTCCCAGAGTGTCATGTACTTGCCGGAGCCGGTCGGACACTCGACCTTAAAATCGTCTCCCAGGTAATAGTGGAACTTCTGTAAGGATTCTATAATGAGGAAATTGACAGGGAACCAGACCGGACCGCGCCAGTTGGAGTTCCCGCCGAAGAGACCGCTCGTGGACTCGGCAGGCTCGTAATCGACCCTGTACTCGTTGCCGTTTACATTAAACTTGTAGGGGTTGTCTTTGTGGAACCTCGAGATCGCCCGGATTCCGTAGGGGCTTAAGAACTCGTTTTCATCGAGCATCTTCCTGAGTATGCTCGTGAGCTTTTCCTTACCGACTATCGAGAGCAGCCTTCTCTCATTCATACCCGTCGTTTTCATGCAGGCGACATTTTCCTTCAGATCGGGACGGTTCTCTATAAACCATGAGAGCCTGCTGTTAAATCCGTTCAGTCGCTCCAGAATTTCAGGCTCGAGTGTCTGGATAGCGAAGAGCGGGATAAGGCCGACCATCGAGCGGACCTTCATTGGGATATGCTTGCCGTCAGGGCAGGTGGAGCACGTCATAGTAAAACCCGTCTTCTTCATTCCAGAGCCCGTCCATATCGCCTCCGAGCAGATTCATGGCTTTCGCTATGTAAAGGAAGTGCTCGTAAAACTTGCTGGCTATGTCCTCGTAGCTCGGATTTTCTTTAGCGAGCTCGAGCGCAATTGCAAGCATATTGAGGCAGTACATCCCCATCCAGCTCGTGCAGTCCGCCTGCTCGATATGCCCGCCCGTCGGGAGCTGGGCGCTCCTGTCGAATACGCCTATGTTGTCGAGTCCGAGGAACCCTCCCTCGAATACGTTCCTCCCTTCCCTGTCTTTCCTGTTTACCCACCACGTGAAATTCAGGAGGAGCTTCTGGAACACGCTCTCGAGGAAGCGAAAGTCCTTTCTGCCGTACATCTTCTTTTCGATATTGTAAACTCTCCACGCGGCCCAGGCGTGAACGGGAGGATTCACGTCTCCGAACGCCCACTCGTAGGCCGGTATCTGGCCGTTGGGATGCATGTACCACTCCCTCGTCAGGAGAGTGAGCTGACGCTTGGCGAATTCGGGGTCTATCATCGCGAGCGGTATCGTATGAAACGCGAGGTCCCAGGCTGCAAACCACGGGTACTCCCATTTGTCGGGCATAGAAAGTATGTCGTCGTTATAGAGGTGCGTCCATTCGCGGTTCCTGCCCTTCCTTCGTTCGCCGGGAGGGGAGGGGTGCTTGGGGTCTCCCTTGAGCCAGTCCTCTATGACATAGTAATAGAACTGTTTTGTCCACAGCATCCCTGCGAAAGCCTGTCTCTGGACTGCTTTCATTTCCTCACTCGTGTTGAAGGGGTTGATGTTCGCGTAGAACTCGTCGGCCTCCCGCTTCCGGTCTTCGAATACGGTATCGAATTCCGCGCCGAAGGGTGAGGTCAGTTTTCCAGAATCGGTCAGGCGGAGCCTCACTGTCTTTGTCCCGCCGCCCGGAATCTCCAGCACGTAATGAGCGGACATTTTCGTGCCTGTCCCCGCCGGGTTAACGGCTTCTTTTTTTCCGTCCACGATGTAGTCGTTGATGCTGTCCTTGACATAGGGAGAGGCGTTTTTAATCCCGAAAAGCTTTTCCGAATTGGTCTCGTTTTCGGTAAAGAGCAGATCGTCCGGGTCCTCTATATACAGCCACCTCTTTCCCAGGGAGTGGTGATTCGCTTCGACGAGCTTGTGGGTTTTATCCGACCCCGCTGTACTTAAAGAAGGTCTTTGCCCTCCGTTCCATGACCAGGTATTGCGGAACCAGAGCGTCGGAAGCATGTGGAGCGAAGCCCTTTGCCCGCCCCTGTTAACTGCCGTTATCTTAATGAGCATATCGTCGGGCGATGCCTTCGCATACTCGATGAAGACGTCGAAATAGCGGTTGCCGTCAAACACGCCCGTATTTATGAGCTCGTATTCGAGCTCGTGCTTGCCCCTCCGCCTGTTCTCTTCGACGAGCTCCGAGTATGGATAAGCCTCCTGCGGATATTTGTACAGGTATTTCATGTAGGAATGCACGGGTGTGTTGTCCAGATAAAAATAGTATTCCTTTACGTCTTCCCCGTGGTTCCCCTCGCTGCCCGTGAGTCCGAATAATCTCTCTTTCAGTATCTGGTCTTTTCCGTTCCACAGGGCTAACGCGAAGCAGAGCCTCTGGTGGTTGTCTGAAATACCCCCGATTCCGTCCTCTCCCCATCTGTACGCCCTCGAGCGGGCGAGTTCATGAGAGAAATAATCCCATGCGGTCCCGTATGGGCTGTAGTCCTCCCTCACCGTTCCCCACTGCCTCTCGCTTAAGTAAGGCCCCCATCTCCTCCAGTGTCCTTTTTTCTCCCTGTCCTCATCAAGCCTTTTTTCTTCTTTCGTCATTTGTTGCTCCTGTCGAAGATTACCGTCGATATATTAAAAGACTTTTATTACCCGATCATATCGAGAACCATTTCCTCGAGCGAAGGATTCGGGCGGGGTATGCCGCCGGCATATATAGTTTCCGTCCCGGGTAGGTCCCCGGCCGATTCGTCGTTATCAATGAAATTCACGATCATTACTACCTTATCCGCAAGCTTCCCCAGGGCCTCGTTCTTAAGCTGCTTGAGGAAATCGAGGATGGATAGACTATCGCCCTCGATAACTGCCCCTGACGAATTGAGCTCATAGCTCAGTCCTCTTTCTTTTGAAAGCAGCGCGATCGACATAACACAGTCCCCCAGACTGAAGGGTGTTTCAAAATCCACCGGATAAAGTGTGATCTTAAGAACGCTCATAAGTTTACCCCCTCCCTGCATTCAAATATTACCGGTCCTCAACCGATCGCTCGTGCAATTATTCACCTCGGTTACCCGACTGATACCGATCGGACTACTTCCGGGTCCGGTTCACCTGGTTTTTTTAGTCTCAGCCTTGATCCTGGTTTCAGCCTCGAGCCAGTGCTCGAAATCTTTCCCTTCTTCTCTTCCCCTCTCCTCGTATATTTCATACGCCTTCCTTGCGATCATATCCCTGAGCATATCCTCATTCTTTTTTGATTTCCTGCTGACCGCTCCGGGTTTTGTTTTCTTGGCTTCAGACATTTTCTTCCTCTCCTTATATTGTTTATCGCTTTAATGAGCCGATTGCTCACTCTTAGTCCTCTCTCTTAAGCATAACGTACCCGCAATTAGGGCATGTATGGACCTCTTCGACGATCCCTCCGAATTCGGGGTCGGCTTTGTATTTCCCTTCGCCCGTGTCATAACTGATTTTCTCGGCATGATTATTCATATCCGCTCCGCATGCGGGGCACTTCATTTTTTTCTTCGGCATAAGTCCTCCTTCTTTCTAATCCCGCCCGGTTTGAGGGGGGATTCGCTACGTCCTTGATTGAGTTCTCATATTTCCACGTTCTCGCGTCCGTACCTGAGCACCTTTGCCATCCATATGAGCTCTTTTATGAATTTTTCCGCGCGTCTTACGTATGCCTCATCCAGGAGCTTCCCCGTTCCGTCGAATGCGTTCTGGACGCTTGAGAAATTGACGTCCCAGAATATGGATACAAGCCCGAGTTCCCTCATCACCGGCAGCATGTTCTCGATCATCCTCGCGCCGCCGAATGGGCCTGCCGATACTCCGCATATGCCTACGGCTTTATGTATATATTCCTTGAGGTTCGTATCGAGAGCGTGTTTTAACAATCCCGGATAGCCGTGGTTGTATTCGGGAGCCACAATAACAAATGCGTCTGCCTTCATTGCGGTTTTCGAGAATCCCGCGTCCTTTATCTGCTCACCGGCGTCGTCATTTCGGGAGGGGGATGTCAAGTATGTCGATGATCTCGGTCTCTACATCTTTCTGCTTTGCGAGCTCACCCGCCATGAATTTTGCCGCGTGCTCGCTCATACGGCCCTTTCTCGTCGTTCCCAATATTACGGGTATAAATATCGGTCTCCCGGAATCCATTATTTTCTCCTTGAAGGGATTTTATTTTTCGATGACCTGCATTACGTGACCGTCGGGGTCTCTGACCATAAACCCCTTTTTAAATCCCAGCTCCCCGCCCGGGACCTCCACAGCTGCCGGAGATATTACGGAATAACCGTCGTCCCTCAAACTCTCCGCAAGCCCGGCCGGGTCTTCGGCGTCTATCGTAGTCTGCCAGTGCATTATGTCGTTTGCCTTTTCGTCCGCGGGCGCGGGACGTCCGTCTCCCGGCGCGAGGTATTGGAGGAACTCTATCCCCGGTCCGGAAGGGAGCTTTAAAGCCGTTATTCGAAGTATTGCGCCGAATACGTTATTAAGGTGCTCCTGCTCCGTACCGTAATTGACGCTTTCACCCGCTATCTTCATACCCAGCGCATCCCGGTAGAATTTAAGGCTTTCCTCGGTATCCCCGACGACAATCGCAGTATGGTCTATGCCTAAAAAGAGTTTATCATGGTTTGCCTGCCATTTGGGATTGCCCTTTCCGGCGGGGAAATAAATTATCTCGAGGAAATGCCCGTCCGGGTCTCTGAAGTAAAAGGCTTTTATTCCTGCTGCGGCCTTATTCGAGGCAGGGATTGTTTGAGGGGCGGTAGAGGCGTACCGGACCTTATTCCGCCTGAGATGCTCGAACGCCTTATCCATGTCGCTCACGACAATTGCGATGTGCTGGAACCAGCGGTCGTTGCTTCTTGTGTCCTGCGGGAAAGGCTTCCCTTTCGGTGTCAAGTATTCCGTTAGCTCTATGGTTTCGTCCCCGAGCTGCATGCGGACGACCCTCATCCTGAGCCCGAAGATACCTTGTAAGTGCTCATAGTCGTCGCCGTACACTTCGGCGTCCGATATCTTTTTAAAGTCAAGCACATTTGTATAGAAATCGACCGACCTGTCCATATCGGAGACGGTCATTCCCACAGCATCCACCGCCTGCGCGGCGGATTTATTTTCGGCGGAGGCGTCTCTTCCGCCGACAAATGTGAAAATTAGTACGATCAGACAGACGAGGAAGTATTTTCTTTTTGTAGTTTCGAGAGCTTTCATAGGATTCTGATCCTTGCGTTCTTATCCCATCCTTCCGAGCATGTGATCCCCAACGCGGAGTGCGTTCGCCATGATTGTGAGTGCGGGATTGACAGCGCCGCAGGAGGGAAAGAAGCTCGCATCCACGACGTAGAGGTTCTCGAGTTCGTGCGCCTTGCAGTTTTCATCGAGAGCCGATGACGCCGGGTCTTTGCCGAAACGTATTGTCCCGTTCTGGTGTGCGACGCCCGCAAGCGGTATCTGCTGTCCGATGAAGAGGTTCCTTGGTATAAGGTGCTCCTCGTGACAGCCGATCGAGTTCATGAGGCTCTTGAGCTTTGCTATCAGGTGTTTATGCGACTCCTGGTTGTTGGGCGTATAGGACAGCACTATGTTCCCGTTCGAATCGAGCGTGACCCTGTTCTCCGGGTCAGGCAGGTCTTCAGACGTGATCCAGAAATCGAGGGAGTGCTTGGCCATAATATCCAGGGTCATCCCCGGTACGATGGCGGGTGCTCCCGCCGACAGAGTAGCCGCATCGAGCTTTCCCACAAAAGAGATGTGGCCCATCGGGTATTCGTAATCTTCCGAGCCGAAATAGTAATCGTTAAGGGCGAGCGTCTTCTGAAATATCGTGGGGTTGGGCTTCTTCGATAATGCCATCAGTATTGAATTGACGTGTCCCATATAATGCCTTCCGACGACGTCCGAGCCGTTGGCGAGCCCGCGGGGATGCTTGTCGTTCGCCGACCTGAGTAAGAGTGCCGCTGAGTTGATTGCGCCGCATGATACGACGACTATGTCCGCGGTATATTCCTCCCTGCTCCCGTTCCGCTCGACTATAACCTTCGATACCTCCCGTCCGGAAGGGCTCGTTTCGAGGCGGGATACATAGGAGTTGGTAAGGAGCGATACGTTTTCATACTCGAGTGCGGGGTCTACACATAGCACCTGTGCGTCCGACTTTGCGTTTACGAGGCACGGGTGACCGTCGCATGTGCTGCACCTTATGCAAGGACTCTTCCTGGGGTTACTCTCATCGAGCCTGACCCCTACGGGTACATGGAATGGCTTTAGTCCGCTTCTTTCGAGGTCGTCATGAAGCTCCTGCATCCTGGGCTCATGGGATACGGGGGGGTAGGGATACGGGGCGCTCGCGTGAGGCTCTGTCGGGTCTTCCCCGCGTCTTCCGTGCACATGGTAAAGCTGCTCGGCTTTTGTGTAGTAAGGCTCGAGCTCCTCGTATGAGATGGGCCATGACGGAGAGATGCCGCCCTTATGCCTGAGCTCTCCGAAGTCCTCTTTCCGAAGCCGAAAGAGGGCCGCTCCGTAGAATTTGGTATTGCCGCCGACGTAGTAGTTCGTGTGCGGATGGAGGGGCTTCCCGTCTTTATCGTGCCAGATTTCTTTTGTCTGGTATTTACCCTCGACGTTTACGGCACGGGTGTCCCAGTTGTCCTTCTCGCGCGGCACGTAGCCTCCCCGTTCGAGGAGCAGAATTTTCTTGCCCGAGGGAGCGAGGGCGTGGGCCAATGTGCCGCCGCCTGCCCCTGTCCCTATTATTATTACGTCGTAATGTTTGTCAGATGACATTTTCATGGCCTCCATTATTTAGATGCTACAAGTGGAGCCGTCCCGAAGTTAACGCCGAACCGTTTACACCAGATCGTGACCGAGTGGTACTTCCCGAGGTCTATCTCTAAAGGGATATCGTAGTTCTGATCGCCGACGTTGCCCTTGAGTGATCCAAGCTCTATATATCCGGCAGTGGTGACGGTGTCGTTGTCATTCGCGTCCTGAGCGGCTCCTAAGAAGACATGCACGTCGGGGCCGTTCGAGGTTTCGAAGTCCGTCAAGCGAAGCACCCGATTCCCGTCGGGGAGCTCGTAGATCGCCGCGGTCCCTTTCGTTTCATGGGCTACTCCGTGGAAGCTGCCTTGATAGATCCCGACCGGTCCCGAATCCGATGCGGAAGCAGTTGTCAGAGGCGCGGTGCCGAAGTTAACGCCGAACCGTTTGCACCAGATCGTGACCGAATGGTATTTGCCGAGGTCTATCTCTGAAGGGATCTCGTAGTTCTGATCGCCGACGTTGCCCTTGAGCGAGCCGAGCTCTATATATCCGGCGGTTGTAACGGTGTCGTTGTCGTTCGCGTCCTGAGCGGCTCCCAGGAAGACATGCACGTCGGGGCCGTTTGATGTTTCGAAGTTTGTCAGACGAAGCACACGATTCCCGTCCGGGAGCTCGTAGATTGCCGCAGTCCCTTTCGTTTCATGGGCTACACCGTGGAAATTGCCTTCTGTTAGGATCCTGGGTGAATTAGTCTGCTCCGTGGAAGCGCTCGGTAATTCTTCATTCACGCTCTTGTTTATGAACAGCTTCTCCGGCCTGAACAGGTACCACGCTATAATAATTACGATTACTCCCAACGCGATAATGACCTTTCTCATTTTATTAAAGCCTCCGTTTTATGCTTTGAAAAGGCATAAGCTCGTTATATCTCATGCCTCTCTTCTGGATTTGCTAAGTTAGACGAATGAACTTATACGAGGGATTTAGGGATTGCATTAACGGAGTATTAAGATTGAAAAAAGTCAAAACGGACGGCTGTGTGACCGGCGATGTCCCGCCCGAGAAGAATTAAAACCACTTACCCGGGCTTCGTACCTTGAGCCCCAAAATATAAAAAAAGGCTGCTGCTTATAACGAAGAGATCGTTACCGGCAGCAGCCCTGTAGTCGATTAAATTATTGGCCTCTTCAGGCGATGCAGGCTTATTGGAATAAAACCAGGAACTCCCCGTAGCCCTCTTTCTCCAGATTCGCTTTCGGTATAAAGCGGAGCGATGCGGAGTTGATACAGTATCTGAGTCCCGTAGGGGGAGGCCCGTCGTCGAATACGTGCCCGAGATGTGAATCTGCCTCCTTGCTTCTGACTTCGAATCTCGTTATAACGAGGCTATTGTCCTTCACTTCGACGATATTCTCGGCCACCAGAGGTTTCGTGAAGCTCGGCCACCCTGTGCCCGAATCGAATTTGTCCTTGGAGCTGAAAAGCGGCTCACCCGAGATTATGTCGACGTATATTCCATCCTTATGATTATCCCAGTATTCGTTGTTAAACGGCCTTTCGGTTCCGCTTTCCTGTGTGACTTTATACTGAAGGGGCGTGAGCTTCTTTTTAAGCTCCTCTTGAGAGGGCTTTACAAAGCCGGTTTGTGCCGCCCCACTATTATTTGTTTGTGCGTTGTTCCCGGTTCCGGTTTCGCTCACTTTCTGCTGGCCGCTGTCATCAGCGCGAATTATTCTATCTGTGTCGAGCAAGTTCAAAGCGACGAATATCGCGATAATGGCTATAACTGCAATTACTGTTGTCTTTATCATGGAAATTTTCCTCTCCTTAATGATTTTTATATCTTAACCTATCTATACGGAATCCGTGCGCATTTGGATTTCTCTTCTTCACTATTAATTTGGAGCTGCGGGCAGGTGGCTATTGTTCTACGATGGATGCCTCGCGCGGCGGCGTCAGCTTTCCGGTAAGTGTATAGAACGGGAGGAGGAGCGCATATACGATCAGCAGTATCTCGACGCTCCAGAAGCATACGAGCATGGTTACGGTCGCTATTATCGGTATTATAAGGAACCGGAAACGCACGGACTCCGCATACTCCCTGGTCACGAAGTCCGCGATAAGATCGGGCTTCGAGCTTGCATAAAGCCACTGGAAATAGAGCGTCCATCCGATGAGTGTAAGGTTGGCGCCGAAGAATAAGGGGGCTATCTGTGTCTGGCCGAATGAGTTGATGAGACTAGTGGAGAAGGGGAGCAGGGAGACGAACATAAAGAAAAGGATATTGAGCCAGAGCAGTATCCGGTCCGAGTGCCTTATCGAATGATACATGTAATGATGGGCTACCCAGTAGATTCCGAGTCCGATAAAACTTACGATGTATGATAGGAACTTCGGCCACATATTAAAAAGCGCGGGGGCGAGCTGGATGTTGGATGCATGCTGCGGCAGGTCCGAAGTCTTGAGCTCGAATATGAGGAGCGTCATGACGATTGCGAATATGCCGTCACTCAGCGCCTCTATTCTGTTTTTTCCTAATTCGAACGGCTTGGCTTGAGTATCCATGGTGATTGCCCTTGCTGAATGCATGCTATTCCACATGCATATACATTACTCTTGTTCGGTGTGTATGGAGGAGCAGAGTTACGCTATTTTGCGGACGAGGTTTTCTTTCTTAAGAGTCCAATCCGTCTGTATTCCTATGTTCTCCATGGTTGAAAGCACGCGTCCCGGCTCACCCAGATCGCTCCATTCGATGTCTCTTACGGCGAGCACCATTAGGTCTTTCGTCGACACCTCGAGCACCCTATGTGAGAAATTCGAAGGGGTGAGTTTCTCATAGATGTATTCGACTGCGTCGCTCTCTGAAGGAGTGCCGAACATATCGCACGCTCTCATGAAATCGTGGTAAAGCCCGGGGAGAGACGTGCTGATCATGTTAAGAAAAGCAGAAACTTTTCCGGTCATGACGAAGCTATTCCAGAGGCATCTTCTTTGCAGAAGCTCGACCGCAGTCGATTTTTCCGGTTTCTCCCAGAACCGCCTGACTCTCGTTAATGATTCCGGGTTGTTGTCATAGTTGTGGGGTTCGGGCTCTATCCATCCGTATTCCGTCTCGGCTGAGCTCGGTGTTATCCCGAGGAGCACTATCTTTCCCGGTTCGCGCTCCACCCCTTCAAAAGCCGACTCAACCTGTCTCATGAATATTCCGTCGTCGGACAGGTAATGGTCGGAAGGGAAGAATGTGACGGAGGCTTCGGGGTTCATCCTTGCGATCCGTACGAGGCCGTAAAGTATCGCCGGAGCAGTCCCCAGGTTTGCCGGCTGAACCACAAGCTGGCTCTGATTGAATGTATCGAAGAGGTCGCTGTAGAATTTTTCGTGCGTGCGCGTGAGTGATAAAAGGATATTGCTTCGGGGGATGCCTATCTCTACCCGTTTTACAGTTTTTTCGAGGAGGGATTCTTCGTCCAGTATGCGGCAGAATTGCTTGGGTCTCTCGTCTCCGGAAATCAATTTCGTTAGAGAGCGGAGGCGTGTGCCGTCACCGCCCGCTAAAATTATGCCCCATCTGTTACGTGCGGAATTGTCTTTGCTGCCTGCATGTTTCGCTCTATGAATCTTCTTGAATAGTCCTTTCATATGAATGTCCTTTGGATTTGATCTCCTTCGAATTTGCCTAATTATAATGCACATTTGTGCCCTGAATACCGAGGCGCATCATATATAACCCGCTCTGCGCGCAGAGAAAGAGGGTTTTCCCGTCTTCCCCTCCCCATGCCATATTGTGGACGTGCCTCGGAGCAATGATAGTCCCTATATGCTTACCGTCGTCTGAAATCACCCACACACCGCCCGGTCCCGAGACATACAGGTTCCCTTTGGCATCGACCTTTATTCCGTCGATCGCGTCCTCGCCCGGGGCGCTCGTCATATCGAAGAACCGCTGTCCTTCCGAGAGAGTGCCGTCTTCCCTGACTTCGTAGCGCATCACGACCTTATTCTCCGTGTCCCAGTTGCCGACGTAGAGGTACTTTTCATCGGGCGAAAAGGCTATCCCGTTCGGTCCCTTTAACTCCTTATTCAATAAGACGACTTCACCGTCAGGAGAGATTCGGTATATCCCGCTCCAGGGTATCTCTTTTCTTGGGTCTTTCTCGAATTTGGGCAGTCCGAAAGGCGGGTCCGTGAAGTACAGGGAGCCGTCAGACCTATAAACCAGGTCATTCGGACTGTTTAGCCTCTTACCCTCGTAGCTGTCGGCCAATACAGTGACAGTGCCGTCTTTCTCGATCCGCGTGACCCTGTGGTTCCCGTGCTCGTCAATCGTAAGCCTGCCGGCTTTGTCGAGAGTGAGGCCGTTTGACCCCGGCTGCGTATATTCCGCGATGTCGGAGCCTGAATACCCGCTCGGCTCGCGGAATACGGAGAGGTCTCCGTCCTTCGAGTATTTATAGATAACATTGCTGTTCGGGTCGCTGAAGAGGAGGTATTCTCCGTCACCCACCCAGACGGGGCCTTCTGTGAATTTGAAGCCTTCGGCTAGCTTGAATATTTTCGGGTTAGGCCCGGCGACTGCGTCCATCGCGGGGTCGAGCCTTACGACTTCCACGTTCACTTCGGACGGCTTTACTGCGATCGGCACCTCGCTCCCCTTATAGAACTCGAGCTTTGCCTCCCTCATCCATATGAAATTAGTCGGCGGGTTCGAGATCGGGCCGTTCATACCGAATACCGCGAGCTGTATGGTTTGGCCCGGCTTGACGTCCCGCCCTATGACGAGCCTGTTGGGGGCGTTCCATCCGGAAATCACGGAGCCCCCCTCCTGACCGATGTAGCGGGGGAGCTCCCCGTTCACCCAGACCTCCGCGTAGTCGTCTATCGCGGTCTCGAACACCACCGTCGAGCCCGCGGTCGCGAAACCCCGGACGCTCTCGGGGATCGTCACCCTGATCCGGTACCAGTTAAAGCATATCCTCCCCGTCGAGCGGCGTTGATTCAGGGTCTCGGGCGCTATCTTCTCCCATTTCGAGTCATCGTAGTCCGATACTCCCGCTTTCGGACTATAATCGTACGTTTTTATCGGTGCCCCGGTGGGCTGACCGTCCGCACCGGGTCCTTTGAAATCGACTTCGGTTATCTCGACGTCGCTGTATGTCCACTGCCCATTTACGAGATTAACCCCTTCCGTGGTCGCAAGATCGATGACGGCACCGGGTTTTCCGCCCGGCACGTCCGCGGGCACCGCGCCGTGGGCGACGAGTGCGGAAACGATGGATAAGAGGAATGCGGCTGCATATATGATTGATTCGAGTCTCATTGTTTATCTCCTTTAACTGACGAGTCGCTGACTGCCGAAGCCCCGACGATTGCGATCTCTTCATCTTCCTGGGGGGTATTGCCGCTGACGCCTATAGCCCCGGCTACCTTGCCATCTATGATGATCGGTATGCCTCCCTGAAGCGGCGTCGCCCCGGGGAGCGCGAGCGCGGCGACCCGGCCGTCGCGTATCTGGTCCTCGAACACCTTGCTCGGTCTCCTGAATATGGCGGCGGTCCTGGCTTTGCCTATTCCTACCTCGACGCTTGCGACCTGTGTATCGTCGAGCCGCTCGAGGAGTATCAGGTGCCCGCCGTCGTCAACCACGGCGATCACTACTGTCGCGCCCCTCTTTGCCGCCTCGCGCTCGGCTGCGTCTGCAGCTTTCTTCGCGGCGCTCAGGGTTAGTACCGGCTTTACGGGTGTCTCCGCAATGGCCGCGAGCGGCGAGGATATGGTAAATAAAAGGATCAGAGAGCTTATTATAGTTTTCATTTCTGTCTTCTCCCGGAGTTAACTGACCTTAACGACATAATAGAGGACCGGACCCTGCACTTCCTTAAACCAGTGAGGTGTGCCGGCCGGTATGATGATCACGTCGCCCGGATTGATTTTGAGTGTATCACCGCCCGCAATCTCCTTTCCGCGTATCTCGTCGGGGGCTGTCGTCTTGCCGTCAACGACCGTTCCTCCCGTCACCAGTGTCGCCGAGCCTTGAAGCATGTAGATGATGTCCGTATCCTTTGTATGGACCTCCGCCATGCCCGGATCGGTCCTGCGGCTCGCATGAACCTTGTAATTTCCGGCTTCGGTTAGGGGCATACCCTTTGCGAACGCGGCTTGCACCCTGGCGCTGTCAAAGTACGTGATCGGTGCGGGGTTCGTATTTGCCGCCGTGCCGTTCATTACCGCGTCGGCGCCCGCTATGGCGAGCTCCTCGTCCTGCTGCGCGCTGGCCGCGCCGCTCACGCCCACGGCTCCAACTATCGCGCCGTCGATGATTATGGGTACTCCGCCCTGAAGCGGTGTGAAGTCCGCGAGCGCGACCATAGAGGTGCGCCCGTTCTTAATCACGTCCTCGAAAAATTTTGTCGGTTTCTTAAAGAGCGCCGCAGTCCTCGCCTTTCCGATCGATATGTTAGCGCCCGCTGCGAAAGTCCCGTCGATACGCTCGAGCGCCATGAGGTTCCCGCCGTCGTCCACGACCGCTATGACTCCTCCCGGAGCGTTAAGCTTTTTAGCCTCGGCCATCGCGCCCGCGATCACGGTATTCGCGCCTTCGAGCGTGAGTGATTTTTTCTCCGCCACCTGCGCGTCCGCTGAAACCGCCGACATGAAAAGAAGTAAAGTTAGAAGTAGCTCGATCATTCTCATTTATTTTCCTCCGTTTCCGGGTTTTCTTTATCTTCACTGACTGACCGGCCGGCCTGTCTCCGCAATCGAAACACTGCCGGCCGCCACATTATTCGATTAACCTCTTTAATTCACAGGCGAAGCGAACGGCGCCTCGCCGAGGAGCGTCTCCGCGTAAGCGCACCATATCTGTACCTTTGCAATATCCGGTACATACGACGGCACCGTTATGGACTTGTTTATTTTGTCGCCCTTAATCGGCAGTCTCTGGAGGAGGTAAACGTTCCCTTTCGAGTCGACTACCTGCCAGTGCGGATCGGGGGTCTGGGGGACTACGAAATCGTCAGACAGCGTGAGGACGGTTTTGCCGCCTTCTTTTGTAAGCGTTACCGTTCCGCCGTTTACCTTTACGCCCGTGAACGGCTGTGTCGTCATGCTGCCCGCCGCCTGACTGCCTATCGCTCCGAAGAAGAGCGCAAGAAGCACGAGCAAGCAGACGAGACCGGATTTACCTCTTTTCAGTTCGAATGATTTAAACATGGTAATTCCTCCTGTTTTATTATTTTAAAAATCCCTTATATCAAACTTTTTACTTTTTCAGTTATCAAAGCCGGATTCTCCGCTTTAACTTCGCCCGGGTAGCCGCAGTGGATGCACCGCTTGTTATTCTGATGATGGAGCTTTGCGCAGGAAACGGCGCTCGCTCCCCTCATACGGACGTAAGCTTCCGCAGCGAGAAGCATCCCGAATATGGGCGCGGTGAAATAGATCCACAACCCCGCGTGGCTGTTCGCGAAGAGGCTCGATCCGAAGGAACGCGCCGGGTTCATGCTCATGCCCGAGATCGGGGCTTCGAAGGTTATGTATGTCGCTACGAGGAGGCCCGCGAAAACGCCCGTATACCTCGCGACGCTCGAAGTGTTGGAAGCCACGAGTACGACGGTCATCAGGATGAACGAGATGATTACTTCCGCTATGAACGCGATTACCACCCCTTTCATGCCCGGGAAAGTCGCCGCGTAATTCACATGCGGGTGTGACGCGATCTTCCCGATTGCCAGGTGGGCGATCAGAACGCCTGCCGCCGCGCCCGCGAACTGGGCAATGATGTAAAAAACCGCGTCCACGGCCCTTACCTTTCCGAGCCTGAAGAATGTCAGCGTTACCGACGGGTTGATGTGCGCGCCCGACTGCTTGCCCCAGGGGGAATAGATAATCGATATGGCGGTCAGCCCCATTGCCATACCCATGAGGACCCTCCTCGTCATCGGGTCGGATACCGCCATGTGGACGGGAGAGGACGGATGCTCCAGGAGCGCCACGAAAAAACAGGCGGATATCATGAAAAATCCGAGCCCGGCTCCCTCCATCAGGTATTCAGGCCAATGTTTTTTTAATGTTGTCATCATGGTGGTAAGAACCGGTGCTCAATTAATCGGGGCTACTTCACAGAAGACCTTTATCGCGCCTTTCGCTTCGGTGAGCGTGCTTATGAGCTCGTTGTAGTTCTCGAGACCCTTCACCGGGTGAGTGAGGAATTTGGAAATCCACCCCGGCCACTCGTGCTCCGCGTGCGAGATGTCTTTAACGCCCATCTCGAAATACTCGCGGTTCGCGTTGACTGTTCCGACGACGACCTTGTTCCCGAGTACGAAACCGAGGTTTATCATGTCGGCGGGCACCTCGATCTTCCGTTCCCCTCCCGTCACGCTCGAAAGCACGAGCACGCCGTTTTTACCGAGGATATTCATCGCTTCGAACACTATCGGAGAGAAACCGGTCGCCTCGAAGATTATGTCGAATGGACCGTACTTCTCCGCCGCCTCAACGAGGTTGATGTCGTCCGTCGTGTGATATGCCGCCCCGATCTCTTGAATGAGGTCGGAGTTGAGATAAGGGGCTTTCGTTCTGCCGAAGGTGTGTACCTGCAGCCCTCTCAGCCTCAGCGCCATAGTCGCGAGGAGGCCTATTGTCCCCGCCCCGAGCACCGCGGCTCGCTTCGGGCGCCAGACGCGGAGGCGTCTCTGTATCTCGTACGCCTGAGCTATGCCCTTTTCGATGACGCTCGCGGGCTCAAGCAGCACGCCGTATTCTTTTAACCCTCTCGGGACCTTTACAAGGTATTCGGGATCCTCGACATAGTACTCCGTGAGAAAGCCGTGGAGCAGGTTGATGCCGTGCTCGTAGTACGTGTCGTCTGTCGTCGTATCGTACTTGCCGATCTTGTCGTAAATACTTCCTCCCGGGACGGCGTACGGTAGCCGTTACGTAGTCTCCGGGGACGAACTCGGTAACGTTCTTTCCCACTTTTTCTACTATTCCGAAGCTCTCGTGTCCTATGACGAGAAAATCGCATCCTGCGGGCGAGGCTCCGTATTCCGCGGCGTTTATTTCCTTATCCGTTCCGTCCACCCCGACTCGCAGCACCTTCACCAATACTCCGCGTCCGTTCGGGATTTCATTTATGTCCGGTTTCGGAAGCTCGGCCAGGTGAACGCTGCCCGGCTTTCCGGGAATCACTGCTATCGCTTTCATAACTTGGCTCTCCTTAAATTCTGAAGTTGCCTAGTTAGACGAAGGCATAGATGTGATGGATTTATGCTTATATCTTCGGGGGTGGATCGTTTAAGGAAGGCGGGCCGAGTGATGCCGGCCCGGGATCATACGCCTTTTTCCAGGAGTATCTTCGAAGGCTTGGGTACTTTTTTCAGTTTTATTCCGAATTTGTCCACTATGTTTTTCTGTATATAGGAAACGGCCTCGTCGACCGAATCGGTCAATATCAGAAAGCCCAGGTCGTTCTCGTCGAGCGTCCGCTCGATAACCATTAAATCGAGGAAATCCATCAGGGGTTTGAAGTATTCCCTGCCGAGAAGGATTATCGGGAAGTTATATATCTTTTTTGTCTGTATCAGGGTCAGTGTCTCGAAGAGCTCGTCCATGGTGCCCGCCCCGCCCGGAAGCACGACGAATGCGTACGAGTATTTAAGGAGCATCAGCTTCCTCACGAAGAAGTATTTGAAGGTCACCATTATGTCGAGGTAGGGGTTCGGTTTCTGTTCCATCGGGAGCATGATATTGCAGCCTATCGATTTTCCGCCCGCTTCCTTCGCCCCTCTGTTGGCCGCCTCCATGATGCCGGGTCCGCCCCCAGTCATTACCGAAAAACCCATGCTCGCGAGCTCAAACCCTATCTTTCCGCGCAAGCTCGTATTTCGGATGTCCTTCCTTCGTCCTGGCGGAGCCGAAGACCGTGACTACCGGGCCTGCGAAATGGAGTATTCTGAATCCCTTCAAGAACTCCCGCATCACACGGAACAAAAACCAGAGCTCCCTTAGCCGTGAGTGAGGACCTTCGATAAAAGCCATGTCCTCGAATCGGGGCTTCGGACTTTCTTTTCTATAAAAGAATTTCCTGAGATCCTTAAACAATTTCGTTTTGTCCTGCAATAGATTTTAATACAGCAACCTTTTTACCCTCAGCCGCCTATCTTTTAAATACCTTAAGTTAATGGATTATGTCAATAGAGGCCGGGATATCTATTCAAGGATTTCGATATTAGCTTAATTATCGATCTCAGTAGACCGTTTTGTCGGGCGCTTTGCCGGTCTCGATAACGTAATTGTATATGGTCGTCTTGACGTACTCCTTCCCCTGAGTCCCGTCGTATACGCCGCCTTCGGCTAATTTATCGGAGTATTCGAAAAGGTATTCGTATAGCTTCTTATCCTTGTAACTGTTTTTGAGCTTGAGAGTCGGGTTTTCGGTTATTATCTCCTGCCACACCTGCCTTACGTCGGCCCAAAAGGGCGCCGTACGCTCCCAGTATTGGATCGCGGGCGAGTCGTTAAAGTCGGAAACCCTTTCGTATCGGTCGAGTCCGATCTCTTTTGCGAGATAGGGGTCGGTTCCGAGCTCCTTGCCGTTCTCGTCCACGATCATCTTGAGGTTGTCCTGCTCGTGTACCCAGCCGGTTGGAGTGATCGTGATGCGGTTGACGCCGGACAGCACGTTATAATCGTCCCTCACGCTGAATTCCCTTCTCGGCAGGGGACGCCACGTTACTGGACTCGTCCATGTCGAGTAATTTCCATCGTATGTCCATTCCCCGAGCGCTTCGTATCTCGGGGTATCGTCGACCTGGTACACCGCCTGGGACCATTTCCCCGCCGCTTCATTCCCCGGGACTCTGACCGTCTGCCATGTGTTATTGCCTCTATATTCGAGTATGTCCTCGTCCTGGTAAGTCCAGTCCTGACGCCAGTGCTTCGTGACCGCAGGGCCTTCTGCTTTCCCTTTTTCATCGAGGAAGTACATTACGAGTATGTGCTGGAGGCTTATGAAATTGCCTCTGTCCTCGATCACCTTTATATATTCGGTCGCCCAGGACTGATAGGGCCGGTCCGCCTTGTAGTCTTTGCGGAGCGGTATCGTTTCTATGAAGTTGAAAGAGACCCTGTAGGTTCCGGCCATCGACAGGATAGCCCTCCTGTCCCGCTCGTATTTCGTTAATCCCGGCTCCCGGATCGAGACCCATCCGGGGTTGGGGGACTTGTCGAGAGTTACGGGCGCGCCCCGGGTCACTCCCCCTCTCGGTTTCATGGAGCTGCTGTCAGCGAACTCCCAGCTAAAGGTAAATTGTTGCTCCGTCGGCGGATTGTTCTGAACGGCGGTCTTGGCGGCGCAGCCGCAGAGAATGAGCAGTAAATAAGCGAAAAGCGGGAACAGCTTTTTCGTCATGAGTCTATATCCTTTTTTTATGCATAGTCACTGGAAGGCATCGAAACTTTACCGTTAACTGAGGAATCCGCCCTTTTCCTGCCCGGCTCAAACCCTCCATAGCCATTGAAAATATTACCTAACCCTGAGAAAGATACGAATTTATTGCGGATTTGTGTAAGTATTTGGGGAAGATAATTTTAATGATAAAAACCTCGTTTCCTGATATTTACTCCGATCTCTGCGGCTGATTCAATTCGGCAGTAGAATTTGTATCGAGGAAAGGAAAAGCCTTCCTGCAGATAAGCGGTTAAAGGAGAAAACGATGAGTATTCGCAAATATGTTCCGGCTTTAATTTCGATATTGATAATTTCTGCAACTGTAGGGTCCGTTAATTCGGGAGCAGATGTACTCTGCGCCAATAAAAGAAGCGGAATCGTCAGAATGCGTCCTGACGAGTGCGGGCCCAAAGAGACTGAGGTCGATTTGAGCGGCATCGCCCAGGCCCCCGGTATCGAGCCCTCCCGCTGGAGTTGGCTCGGAGAGGGCGAGGGGACCTACTGGTACGTACCCACGGCGAACCTGCCGGCGGTAGAATGGGATACGTCCGATCCCCAGAGCTATTCGCCCGTATCGGACCAGACGGTCTGGCATATAGATCATTATGCGGACGGATATTTCTTCGGGACCGTAGTTGCGCAGATCGGTGTGCATCCCCCCATATGTCAGTACATGATAGGCTCCGTAACGCCGAACGGCATGGTTTATATATCTTTTAACTCCCTTAGTTCCGTCCCGGTAGGGTCGCCCTCCCTTACGACCGGGGTCGGGGAAATGGTGCTTAAGGGAAACGATTGGACATTCAATATGCAGATGGCTTCGGGCTCCTCCTCGAACCAGGTCACTCACTGGGCCTTCATGCTCGAGTGTACGCCCGATGAGGAGTGCTGGTCAAACCTGCCCGGGGTGCAGAAGGGCATCCCCGAATTCCTTTCGAATTGCCTGATCGAGTGAGTTGTCAGGGGCGCATTGTCTCGCAATAACGGTGTCTCGGGACGGTCCCATTACAGTCTACGATAACGGGGAGCGTATTCTGACTATATAGAACAGGATGAGCCTCTTACATATGTTAAAGGGAGGCGGCTTTTCGCTGACTGCTCTGACGATCCGCATCACATAACCTCATATTTTTCTTGAGGTTGACGATGAGATTTAAATAAGCTAAAATTATAATTAGGTTGCAGTAGTTCTTGTCAAATGTAAGATCACCATCTGAAAGATTTTGAACCACTTGCATAACCCAATTTAAAATAGGAGGTAGAACCTTAATGGCAGAACGTAAAATTGGCACTGTAAAGTGGTTCAATTCTACAAAAGGTTTCGGTTTCATTGAGATCGAGAATGGTGAAGACGTTTTCGTTCACTACAGTGAAATCAAAGCGACCGGTTTCCGCACACTGGAAGAAGGTCAGCGTGTAGAGTTCACCGTTGTGAAAGGACAAAAAGGTCCCCAGGCTCAAAACGTAGTACTGGCTTAACGGTAAATAAAAAGTGAGCCGGTTAACCCCGGCTCACTTCTCACTCCTTAAACTTTTTATCCGTTTCTACTGAAACGCCCTGATACTTCCTATCTTGTATTTGGGGTTCCCCGTTATTTGATTGAATTCCACGCGGCTGTTCACGTTCGGAATATCCGGCTTGAATGCAAAATTCGTGATCGGCTTGCCGAATATCCAGTCTTTAAATACCGCGATGAACTGCGGCGACCCGGGCAAATTCTTGTAGGTTATCACTAGCTTCCTCGGGACCGGCCGTTTACCTTCTTCGATCCATATCTGCCAGTCGATGTCCTTCTCGACGAATAGAAGGTGGTGGCACTTTGCCCCGAAGACATTGCTCAGGCCGAAATAGGCGCCCGTGATTACATTGGCGGTCATCACTTTATAGGTGTTTATAAAAAGGAGCTCGCTCAGTGCCGGGGTAAACTGATATTGCTCTTTGAGCTTATTCAAAGCCTGATCCACGGACGCGGGAAGGGTCGCGAGAGAAAAATCGTTCGTCGGCACCTCGAGCAGCGTCGCCTGCCCTGCATCATACCAGAGCTTATATCCTCCGAGGTCGCTTACGTAGCCGACATAAAATTTGTCGGGCTTCTTGATGAAGACCGTCTCTTCGGCGTTGTATTGAACCTTCTGCCGCGAATCCAATAGATCGTCGTACATAATATCGGCTTTAAAAGTGTATTCGTATTGACTGCCCATTAAATAACTCATTTCCTGAAGGATACCGGCAGCCTTCGGGTCTATGTTCGGATTGACGTCCTGGGCGATGGCGCCGGGGTTAAAGAAGTATAAGCCGCAGCCCGCGGCTAAAAGTGTGAAGATGAATATAGAGCGGGATATCCGGATCATCCCCTCTCTGAAAAATTGTCCCTTTTCAATCATCTTATCCCTCCTTTTTCCATTATGGTAAGCCTGTATTTTTGTGCCCCCCCGGGCAGTTGAATCGGAATTAATACACTATCATACTTTGTTCATGATTTTCAACAAGCCGCCGTCCAGGTTAACCGGTGCCTGATTTCTTCTGCAAATACTCAATCTATATGAAATAAGTCACTTTATTATGGTATGAATCCGGCCCTCTTCATTATTATTGACATAATTTCAAAAGGGCTCAATAATTGGGGAGAATTCAATTGTCTTAGTCTTCGGTCGGTATAATAGCCGGCATGCTTTAAATATATATTCGGATTAGGTGAAAGGAGGTGTGTCGGCATGAATTCTATCCGTGCTCTTATAGTCTCTACGCTAATAGTCCCGTTTTTCTTTATCACCCCGTCTTACGCAGGCTTTAATTTTGTGCCCAACAACTTGATGACCACGCCTTACGGTCCCGCGTATGCCGACATACTGCTCGAGCCTACGAACTTCGTGCCGTGCGAGGGAGGGCCGTACGCTCTCTGCTATTATTCGGGTCCGGAACCCGAATCCTGCGAGCTTACGGGCGACGGGACTTTCGCCAATTGTAAATGCTTCGAAATCGCGTACGGGAAATATTTCGTGGATATAAATGCGATACTGGACGTGGACGTATATCTCGCTACGGTGGATGTATGCGGCGCTGACGGCAGCGGATGTCAGACTACGAACTCGGCACCTGTGTGCGGGTCGATAAATACCGGAAGCTTTATTCCCGATGCGGACGTCGTATCTGTTTTCAGTTTCGACTGTGTCCCCGAAGAGGGGATCGGCGAGACCAACTGCCAGCAATCCCTTTATGCCGGGTGTATGACGGCCCCATGCCGAAGGACCGGGGAAGAGGGGATCGTTGAATGCTCGTGTCCGACGTACGACGGCCCCTACCAGGTGGGACTCGATAACCAAGCCTGCACTCTCAGTGACGACCTCGTCTGGTCGGCGGCATACAACCCTAACTTGACCGGCACTGTTCCTGCTCCTCCCCCCGGGGGATGCATACCCGACGCGCCGGAGTCGCTGGGCGGTTGTCCGCTGATTACCGCGGATATTCCTACTCCTCCGCCAAACGTGGACTGCGGTCAGGTGTGCGAGGAATACGACAGCTGCATAGGGTCAGACGGTTTTCAGTCCGGATATACGTGCGACGCTACGTTATGCACATCGCGTTGTAATGACAGGGGGCTCGTCGGGGAAGCGTGCACGGGGCTTCAGGGCTGTGAAATTTCGGAGATCGTCAAGCTTGAATCGGAGGTAGGATGCAGCTGCTGCGCGAGCCAGATTTGCGGCTGTGAAGCGGACAACAAAACTGATAAAGCGGTGTTCGGACTAAACAAGAGGCAGAGGGAGAAGGGTATAACACCCCAGTGCGACATCAACGGCACACTCTGCGGGGAGCAGCACAATGGCGGCGGCGGGGGCTGTGCGCTCGCTACTTCGGGCGGTGACGGAAACTTTCCGATACTGCTCCTACTGTCCGGCCTGGTGTTTATGATAAGATTATGGAGAAGGCCCAAAGATTGAGGGCATTAGCTGTGGAAATATAGGGAGGTGGTTACGGAATGAGAACGCTTTTTTTTGTTTTGGTTCTTTTGATCGCAGCGGCTGCGGCAGGCGTTTATCTCTCTGCAAAACCCGCGAAGTGCGACGACTGCAAGCAGGGAAACAAATGCTACACTTCCTATGACTGTGGTCAAATAGGGGTCTGCTATTGTCAGGCTACATTTGAGGAAGAGGACGGCATGGGGACCTGCTATTTTGAATAGGAGCCCTGTAGAAACCGTTGAAGATGCTCTCCGCGCTTATTCTTCCGGAAGGGTCTATGTCGTTTATCTACTTACACCCTTTTCTCAACCCCTCCAGGGATGTATTGAAGCCCCTCAATACCGGAGGGACGTCGATGCCGAATAACATTATGTCGATAGGGTCGATGTCCTGCTGATACGCATTGAACGTGTCCCCGCTCCCGTAAACGAGGGTGCTGCCGGATGCATCGAACCCCTGAATTGCATTGCCTGCCGGCCTTGCGTACGCGATGAAAGATTTCAAAGTTTTGACATCAGATTCGGAGCCGACTCTACCGCCGGTAGCATTGTCGGGAGTTAACTGCAGCTGATCGCCGAGAATAGATTTGACCCCTTTCCTGTCCATGACCAGAATGATCAGTCCGCCGCCGCTTTCATTGAACGAATCGAGGTTCGTGATCTGAAAGAATATCGGCGGAGTCAATTTGCCGGAATCGGCCGTACGGCAGCCGAGAAGACCGGAGCCTGCGAAATCGTGCCTGCTGGGGATTGTTTCGACTGAGGGAATGACGAGGTAGCATTCGGCTCTGCAGATCATATCTTGCGGAATGGAATTTTTCGGATCGATTTTTGCATCCGCCGAAATGTCATTTAAGAATTTCGAGGAATTATCCGATAGGGTTTCAACGGGTGTTTTGACGTTGAAGCCCTCCGTTTGCGCCTGTGCGGAAATGACGGTGAATATGGATAATAAAACCGCGGGTAATATCGGGAAAACATTTTTCATAAGCGTGGTCTCCGGAATACCGATTATCAGAATTCAAGCAACACACTAAATTATTCGAGAAAAGTTAAGGGATCCCGTTAAGATAAAGTTAAGTTTTTATGTGCCTTTCATATTTGTTCCGAAGACACGGGAGAGAGGTCATTAAAATCATCGAACATATCGACGCCCGGCTTCCTCGGTGTAAATTTATTGTCGCGGAGTCTTTCGAGCCAGGCCGTGTCTCCGTAGTAAATATGGTTAAGCGTGCCGTGGATTGATTTAAAGAATGCCCCCATATCCTTCTTTCGCTCTCTGTCCGGGATTCCGCCGCACACATCGTAAATCTTGGCGTCCATCCATTGGTTATATTCGGCCATCAGCTCGTAGTAATTTTCTGGGTACAAGAGGGGGAGCACCTCCTTTGTCTTTAGGATACGGTTCTAAACCCGGAGGGGTTTAGAACCCGACATTTAAGGCTCATAACAAATGGTAGATGAGCATGAAGACATAACGGAGGTTCTTTACCTTGTCCCTCACTTCATGCGTGTCGCTCATCGTGCGCACCTGGAGCTCGAGGAAGCTGTTGTAGTGTCTGGCGACAATACTGAATTCATCGAAGTTAATTCTTATAGGATCGTGGATCATAATGGGGCGTACATTTAACCTGGCGCTCTCCACGACGATGTCGTCCCCGTCCACACGCGCATGAAACCAGCGCTCGGAGTCGGGAAGGGGCAGCTCGATGCCCGTCCCTATTTTTGATTTCAAAAGCTCCCATTCTTCCTTCTTGGAATCGCTGAAGTCGAGTTTTCTGTCGAATAGCACTTTCCCATACCTCCTTTCAGGTCTTTTTGTGTAAAGAGAATTTAACAGGTTTTTAAGGAATTACTACTATTTCAAACCCCTTCCCTCAGCCTCGGCGTCACCCAGAGGCTCGCCCTGGGGTACTACCGGTTCAGGCTGTTCCACAAGGGGCTGTGCCTGATTTACGAGCGGATCGGGTTCTTCTACAACAGGATCGGGTTCGTTTACTACGGCCTCGTCCCCATTGACGAGGGGCGCCGGTTCTTCGACCGCGGCTCCGGGCTCGTTAACCACGTCTTCGCCCTCGTCGGCTCCGGGCTGCTCTTCTATTACATCGGGTTCAGGCTGCTCTATCACGGGTTCAGGCTGGTCAAACAGCGGATCGGGCTCGGATATCGCGCTGTCCGGTGAGAGCGCGGGGTCATCTATATCTCCCGGCTGAGGGGCCTGGGGAGTATCGGGGACCACCGGAGGCGCAAGGTCATCGTCGTCGTATTGTATGAGGGTCCTCCCTTTTGCGGAGGAAAAATCCCCTCCGGCAGCAGTGCCCGGGTATGTGTAAAATGCAGTAAGGCTTATGAGAGCCAAAGACAATAATATGTTGGTTGCCGAAAACGTTATCTGCCCGGATATTTTCATACATTTTCTCCCGATGCTTTAATAACTTGTTATATTGACCTTTTGTAAAATTGTCAATAGGGCCCGTTCATTCAATCCTTGGCAAGCATACCCGATATCATCCTGATATCCCCCTGCGGATTGACTACTGAACTCTAGGCGCAGACCGGTTGACGAGCGGATCGGGCTGGCGCACCAGGGGCTCAGGCATATTGACAAGCGGTTGAGGATGGTTGACCAGAGCCGGGGGCTCTTTTACGAGCGGCCGTGGCTGTCTCACCAGAGGCGCGGGTTGAGCGACAAGAGGGTCGGGCTGCTTCACCAACGGCGCAGGCTGATCGACGAGCGGGTCGGGCTGCTCTACCAATGGAGGGGGCATATCGACGAGCGGGTCAGACTGCTCTACCAGAGGATGAGGTTGGTCGACTAAAGGGTCAGGTTGATCTACGAGCGGGTCGGGCTCGTCCGCCAGAAGCCTCGGCTGATCGATATAAGCTTCCGGATCATTCGCGTCGGGATAATATTCCTGCTGTTCTTCCCCGTTCTCGGGTTCCGCGGGCTCGGGCTCCACGACATAGGGTTCGGTTTCGTCTATGGGAGGGTCGGGGTCGGAAATTACGCTGTCAGGAGAGAGGGCATCGTCCTGTATATCGTCGGGCCCCGGCGCTTGAGGCGTATCCGGCACGGGGGGAGGCGCAATGTCGTTTTCGTCATTTTGAATGAGCGGTCTGTCGGAGCCGGAAGAAAAGTCAGCCGCGGAGGCGGAGTTGTAATCTATGGAGAGAGCAATGAGGCAGATTGCTGCCGCCGTAAGCAGCGAATGAACAATGGACAATATTCCGGGGGGTGATTTTTTGATAGTCTCGCTCATTTCGGTGTAAATATATTTTCCGTGCTCGATATCCGGCGTTTTGCTCAGTCTTTTATCGGTGTCGCCGATATAACCTGTATGTCGCTTAAATCATAATCCTGATTTCCCGCACCCATAGTTTGTCCGCTCTTCAGATACGTGCTTTTGCTTTTCGGGGGAAGGGTTATCGGGAGCATTCCGGTCGATGTGGCAACAATGCCGGCGTTGGGCTGGGAATAAGTTGTATAGATGAGCTTTACACGTATGTCTTTGTAGGGCACGTCGGCCGTGTTCTCTATTGTGACCGAGCTCAATATCGCAACCCTTGCGGCGGTATAAAAGGACCAGTCGGAGACTTTTATATACCATTCCGGGTGGAGGACCTGATTGCTGTCATAGCTGAATTTATTGGAGTCGTCTGGTGCCTGAGCGTAAGAGACAGCCCCCAAAAACACAAAAATAGCTGCGAGATACTTCACGCACGTAAGTTTCATAATCTGAAAGTTTAATCGAATTTGCTTGTATATTCTACTAATAAAATATAGCCCCCCCTCCTTCAATGCCTCCCGTTTAGGTTATAATGTATGGAATTTCCCGGCCATGAGAAATAAACTCCTTTTACTCGTGATACTTGCAGCTGCAATTTCGGGGTGGGCGCTTACGGCTTACCTGTATGTGAAATACGAAAGAACCGACAAATATTACGGAAAGGTTTATCACATGCGGGCCCCGGATTTCAATCTGATCGATCAGGACGGAGACCCCGTATCGCTCGGCAACTTTCATGATAAGGTGGTGCTGATCGAATGGGGATATACGAACTGTCCCGACGTATGCCCCCTTACCCTCTCAAAACTTAACAAGGTGATGGAAGAGCTGGGGGATGAATCAGCAAACGTTCAGGTCCTTTTTGTAACGGTTGACCCAAACAGGGATACGCCGAAAAGACTTAAATCGTATATCCCGTTCTTCAATAAGGGGTTTATCGGCGTGACAGGAACACCCGAAGAAATTAAAAAGACCGCACATGAGTACGGAGTGAAGATTGTCAAGCACGAGGAAGTTTACGGGAGGAGCGAGAAGGACCACTGGGACAAGTATCTCATGACGCATACGAACACCGTTTTCCTCGTCGACAGAGACGGAATCCTTCTGTTGACCTATCCTCATTATAAGCTCGACCCCGAGGGCATCGCTTCCGATATAAAAAAGCTATTGCAACATAAGTAAAAAATCCCTACAATTAAGAAAATCAGGAATAAGGAGGATGTCCCGTGCGAAATTATTCCGGTGCTGCAGGCACCATAATATTGCTTCTGCTGATCTCCTTTTTATCTGTGAGCGGATGTGATAATAATAACAAAAAGCCGCTCGGAGAGCCTTTCAGGAATCCGCCTATAATATCGAGCGAGGATGGAGTGCTCGATGCGGTATTCAATGTTGATTTTTCGTTAAACGAGGTGAACGGAAAGCAATTCACGAGCTCAACTTATAACGGCCTGTATACACCCCCTGTGCTCATCGTAAACCCCGGCGATACTATCAGGCTCCACGTGAATAACTTTATCGACCAGATGACCAACGTGCATTATCACGGGATGAACGTGAGCCCCTTGAGCCCTTCCGACGATATTTTCATCATGATCCCTCCTACAGGGGACTTCGACTACGAGGTACAGATACCGGAAAACCATCCCGAAGGCATGTTTTATTATCATTCACACCTTTACGGTCTGACCGAGTTTCAGATAATGAGCGGACTCTCGGGGGGTCTGATCGTAAACGGGATACTCGACCCTTTCCCCCAGCTGGCGGGGATTAAGCACCAGGTAATGTACCTGAAGGACGTTCAGATAATCGACGGACAGGTGCCATCGGAAAACGTCGACATAAGCGCGCCTACAAACGCCACTGTCAACGGACAAACCAACCCCGTGCTCTCCATCCGTCCCGGCGAAACACAGTTCTGGCAAATCGCCAATATCGGCGCCGACCATTATTACGACCTCGAGCTCGAAGGGCACCAGTTCTTCGAGATAGAAAGGGACGGGAACAGGCACAACCAGACCGTGGTGAAGGACGAGGAATATATGCCCACCGCGTCCCGGGTTGGGGTTCTCGTGCAGGGCGGCAAGCCGGGCATTTACAGGTTAAGGGCAAAGAAAATAAATACGGGCCCCCAGGGTGATCATTATGGCGGAGTAACAATGTTAACAATGGTCGTCGAAGGCGATCCCGTGGAGGACCCGATCGAGCTGCCTATCCCTCAGGAAGAATTCCCGGTCGTCGAGGACCTGTGCGATCAGCCCGTGCAGAAGGACAGGACTTTCGTGTTCTCGGAGACTGAGAACGGGGATACCTTCTTCATAAACGGTAAGGAATTTGATCCCGAACGGGTCGATACTTTCGTTCAGATAGGCGGACTCGAGAGGTGGACCATTCAGAATACCTCTCAAGAGCTGCACGTCTTCCATATACACCTGACTGACTTTCAGGTGTGCGAGGTTAACGGAGTGCCGCAGCCGTTCGTAGGCAGACAGGATACGGTGAATCTCCCATACGAGGGGCAGGACCCGAATTGGGAAGGACCCGGCGAGGTCGTGATCGTCATCGATTTCACGGATCCCGTTATAGAAGGAAAGGCGGTTTATCACTGCCACATCGGCCAGCACGAGGATAACGGGATGATGGCGGTGTTCGAGGCGTGTTTTGCGGGTGAGTGCCCTCCGGAGGAGTAGGCGTAGGCCGGCGAGACCAAGTGATAGATTCCTTTAATATTGTACGTAAACTACTTGGGAGCACTATTCTTTTTCAGGAATAAGCTTTTCCAGTCTCTTTCCGGTCTCGCGGACGAGCTCTTTCAAGCCCTCTCCGGTCGCTGAGGATATCGGGTAAATTTTAATTCTTTTCTTGTCGAAGTATTTTTTCACCTCGTCCAGTTTCAGCCGAGATTCCGTTATGTCGATTTTATTGGGCGCTACGATCTGGGGCTTCTTTGAGAGCTCCCTGCTGTAAGCTTTGAGCTCCCTGTTAAGCGTTTCATAATCTTCCACCGGGTCTCTCCCTGTAACAGGAGAAAGGTCGAGCAGATGTATGAGGAGCTTCGTGCGCTCGATATGCTTGAGGAACTGGATACCCAACCCCGCCCCTTCATGAGCCCCTTCAATAATGCCCGGTATGTCGGCTACAACGAACGTTTTTCCATCTCCATAGCTGACTACGCCCAAATTCGGCACAAGAGTTGTGAACGGGTAATCGGCCACCTTGGGACGGGCAGCCGAAATCCTGGATATGAGCGTCGATTTCCCCGCATTCGGGAAGCCGATTATGCCGACGTCCGCAAGGAGTTTCAGCTCGAGCAGCAGCGTCCGCTCTTGGCTCTCGCCGCCGGGCTCTGCCGTCTTCGGCGCCTGATTGGTGGATGTCGCAAAGCGCGCGTTCCCTTTTCCGCCCCGCCCTCCCTTCGCCACAAGGAGAGTCTCGTTTGCCTCGGTGAGGTCTCCCAATACCTCGCCCGTGTCGAAGTCCCTGACAATCGTTCCTACCGGTACCGGGATGTAGAGGGTATCGGCGTTCTTCCCGTGCATGTCCTTTCCCTTCCCGTGCTCGCCCCTTTTCGCCCTGTAGTGCTGCCTGTACCTGTGGTCGAGCAGGGACGACATATTTTCATTAGTTATCATCACGACGTCCCCTCCGTTCCCTCCGTCCCCTCCGTTGGGACCTCCCCGCGGGACGTACTTCTCCCTCCTGAAGCTAACGCAGCCCCTGCCTCCCGCTCCTGACTTTATGTATATCTTCGCTTCATCGATGAACTTGACCATGGGCTGATATTATAATCAAATAAAATAAAGTTACGGAAAAGCGGGGAAAATACAGCCTGAGAGAAACAGGTTGTTGCGGTGAGGTATAATTTTACTCGGGTTTCAAAAGAATGAAGTGTTTAAACGATGACAGACGGTCCAGGATTCTGTAAGGACAATCTTAACAGACTCGGATATCGCAGGAGAAAATTAAAGTGTCTAAACCCCAATCGAAACAGCATGGATGGACGTCTTCTTCAGGCGGCCGTGAGACCCCGCCCGAGCCTTCGTATGCGGAGCGGGTGAGGACCCTCGTTTACAGGAGCAGGACGGGGACGCTCTCGACGAATTCGAAGAAGCACCCAGGCTCACCCTTCGGCTCACTCATGCCCTATGGTCTTGACGGGAGAGGCCGCCCGATTTTCCTTATAAGCACTATGGCTGTGCATACTCAGAATATAGAGCGCGACCCACGTGCCAGCCTCTTTATATCGGAGACCAACACACAGGGAGACCCGCTCGATGCCTCAAGGGTTACACTCATGGGCGAGGTATCGAAAGTCCCTGAAAACGAGCTTCGCGAGGCGAGGGAGCTCTATCTCTCACGCTACAGGAACGCGAGCTACTGGGTCGACTTCGATGATTTCTTTTTCTTCCGAATGGAGGTTGCCGATATATATTTCGTAGGCGGTTTCGGTGCGATGGGGTGGGTGACTGCTGAGGATTATTACGGGGCAAAAGTCGATCCCCTCGCGGATGACTCTCAGGGGATAATCAGGCATATGAACGAAGACCATAGTGGGGCCGTCTTACTGCTCGCAAAGAAGTTTGCCGGGGTGGAAGCCGAGGAAGCCGCGATGACGTCCGTTGACAGGCTCGGTTTCCAAGTGCGCCTTAAATCAGGCTCTGAAGTATTCAGCCGGCGGATAGGTTTTATAAGGGAAGCGGGGAGCAAGGAACAGGCGAGGGAAATAATAGTGGAAATGGTGAGGCAGGCGAGGGAGGGAAAATAGTTAAGCTATGAGAGACAAAAGAGCGATTATTTTAGGCTCCGGCGTGTCGGGTCTGACTTCGGGTATCAGACTCCTCGAAAACGGATTTGATGTCAGGATCGCGGCCTATTCTCTTCCTCCCCACACGACGTCGGACGTGGCCCCCGCATACTGGTATCCATATAAGGTCGCGCCCCGGGACAAGGTCCTTAAATGGGCGGCGTTTTCATATATAAAATTCCTGGAGCTGAGCCTCCAGTCCGGAAGCGGTATCTCGATGTCCGGGCTGCTTAAAATATTCGACCAGCATGTGGACGAACCCTTCTGGAAGCCGGCTGTGAAGTCCTTCCGCAGAGCCGGGCCCGGCGAGCTTCCCCCAGGATATGTAGACGGGTTCGTCACTGAAGTCCCGCGCATAGAAACCCCCGTTTATATGCGGTATCTTCTGCATAGATTTGCCGAATTGGGCGGGGAAATAGAAAAGCTGAATAGGGAAGCGGATTCATTCGATGAGCTATCCGGGGACGGGGTTCTCCTCATTAATTGCACGGGCCTCGGCTCGGGGAACTTATGTCACGACGTAAATACATTCCCGATCCGCGGGCAGATAGTGAGGGTGAGGAATATTGGCTTAGAGCGCATTATCAGTGTCGAATCGGGCAGGCTCGCGCCTATCTACATAGTCCCCAGGAACGAGGATTGCATTCTCGGCGGGACAGCGGAAGAAAATGACTGGAGCCTCAAAGTCGATCCCGACACCGCGGATAAAATTATAAATAAGTGCATAGCGATTGAGCCCGCATTAGCCGACGCGGAGGTCCTCGGGCATAGAGTCGGGCTCCGTCCGGGAAGGAATGAGGTCAGGCTCGAGCCTGAAAAGCTCCCGGGCGGCGGGACTGTAATACATAATTACGGGCACGGCGGCGGAGGGTTCACGCTCTCCTGGGGCTGTGCGGAGGATGTGCTTAAGTTAGCGGAGGAATTCATTTCCGGAAATGAGAACTAATCCGGATTATCCGCGTTATCCATGCTTGCCGTTTTTATATTCTTGGCATCTGCGGGAGGCACGGGCGGTGAAGTGATTAACGAGGGGAGGGGACCGGACGCCGTGGGCGGAAAGTGGGAAGCCCTCCTCGCTAATTTAACTTCAATATCCACGATTCGGATGCGGCGACAATAAAAAAAGAGAGGAGATGCTTATGCTGCGTATTATTCTTTATTTCCCGCCTGTTTCGCAACTTCCATCTGCATGACATTCTCAAGCACGTCCACCCAGTAACGCCACCAGTAAGAGTTTGGCTTGTGAGCGTTCTTTTGAACGTCCGCCCAAGATATGACTTGATGTATGGTTCCGTGATAAAGAAAGAGCTTCTCGGCCGCGTCTTTGGTCTCTTCCGGGTCGACAGGTATTTTATCGAGCTGCGTTTCTATCCGGTTTTTAATCTCGTCGATGTAGGGGCCTATCTTTTCGGCAAGCTCCTTTATCCCTTCGCAAGCCTGGATCATCTCTCCTTCTAGCTCTTCGGAGTTTTTGTTTATGAGGTCGACAAAATCGAGAATTTTATCGAGGTTTAACCTGGCTTTCATACTCTCTTTCGAGAGGTCTGTGAGCTCTTTTGCGTTAATGGCCATAATGTGCCTCCTCTATAATCCGTGTGGGAACGATAATGTTAGCATCTTTTATTGAAAATAATAGTTTTGATTAAGAGAGCAGGGTCTTTAGCTCGTCATCCGATAGTGCCTTTTCTTTGAGTAGCGGCTCGAGCTCTATAGCCCGTTTCAGGTCGGAAGCGGCTTTTTCCCTCTCACCGGTTTTGACGAGCAGCCCCGCCCGGTTATAGAGAGCGTCGGGATAGCCGGGATCGAGCTCGAGCGTCCTGTCGTAGGCCTTGAGCGCGCCTTTGTGCTTATCGAGGTTGTGCAGTGACACCGCCTTGTTATACCATGCTTCGATATAGTTCGGCTGTATTGCTATTGCCTTGTCGTATGCCTCGATTGCTTCGAGCTCTTGACCGAGTCCGCTGAGGGCGGCTCCCTTGTTGCACCAGGCTACGGGAAACCCCGGGTTTAATTCCACCGCCTTCCCGGCTGCTTCGAGAGCCTCCTCGTATCTTCCCATTCTCCCGAGTGCGGAAGCTTTGTTATTCCATGCCTCGGCATACTGCGGATTTATTCTCAACGCGTTATCGTAAGCGCTGATTTCATCTTCCACGAGCCCCATGACGGAAAACGTTATCCCCTTGTTGTACCAGGCCTCCGCGAATCCGGGTTCGAGCTCGATCGCTTTATCGAGGGCTTCGATCGCGCGCTCGAATTCGCCTTTGTAATAATAATCCGTCGCTTCCAGAACCAGGTCTTCGGGATTCAATTTATGTCTCTCATTTGACCGGTCTGTAAATGACCAGTCCCGGTTTATTTTGCATGTACTCGCTGAGCACTTCATCGACTACTTTTTGATTCTTTTCCTTCGAGGAGGCGTGTCTTAAAAAGACTACGCCGCCTTTCCTGATGATTATCCCCGTGTGGGAAACGTCGAGTCCTTCTTTATCCGTGTAGATGCCGGCGTAGTCCCCTGTCTGCAGACTTGCTCATTACGACATTATCGAGAGCAGGCGACGGTATATAATGGATCGTCCGGTTTATTACGGGGATTCCGGGCAGGTAATACGTGCCGTCCTTCTTACGGTTGAGATTTTTCGAGACTCCTATCGCTTTATCTCCGCCGATCGCGGAGGTCACGTCCTCGATATACTCATAATTATAGAGGGGCCAGTCAGAGAAGAAATGGTTCCTGTTCCGAAACGCGACCACGCCGTCGCGGTACCTTATCTTCCTGAGCGTGTCTTTGAATTCCGGGAACGACCGGGAAAGGCTCATCGATTCGACGTAATCTATGAATGTGAAACAGTCCATACCTTCGAGGTCGATTGTAAAGACCTCGGGCGTATTTACGCTCCCTGTGAGTGTCGAGCCCACGTAAGGGGTGCCCAGAAATTTCTCGGATATAAAATTTATCCTTTCGCCCGCGCTCCCGAGTTTTGAGGATTCGACCATAATTTCCGTAAGACCGCCCTCTGTCCATTTCCCGAGCTTTATTATCTCTGGCATGTTTTTCTCCGGGCCGGCTTGGGCATGTTCGTTATTAACGAAGAAAAAACCGGATGCGGCGAAGACCAGTGCTAAAAGAATATGATAGCTGTGCGGAGTGATTTTGATGTGCTTCATAAAGAGCTCGCTCGATGTTTTTATAAAGTGTACCCTCCTCTGCGTCAATTAAAATTTAATTCGTTCCTCAGTTGGGTTCTGATTTTAGCAGTTTTGTTTTATAGCATTACTACTCGGGGTCGTGGCAGACGGCTTCGATGTTGTGCCCGTCGGGATCGAAAACGAAAGCCCCGTAGTAGTTCGGGTGATAATGTTCCCTAATTCCGGGCGGTCCGTTGTCTTTTCCTCCGGCTGCAAGAGCGGCTTCATAAAATTTTCTTACCTGCTCCCTGTTCCTCGCTGCAAAAGCGATATGAACCTTGTCGTGGACGGGAGCTTCGCCGAACCAGAATTCAGGCTTTCCTTTCGTGCCGAATCCCGCGGCTCCCTCTACTTCCATAATGAGCCCGCAATTAAGAGATTTTAGGACTTTTGTGTAAAAGTCTTTTGATCTTGCGAAATTGCTTACGGGTATGCCGATGTGATCTAAAATCATATATCCCTCACTTGGAATTAAATTTCACATTCGCAATGCGGTCAATCCAAAACCTCGTCAAGCCAGTCCAGAGCGACTGCCGCGGCATAAGAGGGGTTGCCAACCTGACAGTGTGTGTCGGCCCCTTCGAATTCCGTAAATTGATATTTCGTGACCGGTCCCGAGACCTTTTCAGCGAACTCATTGAATTGCTTCTCCGGCTCTCCGCCCTCACCTGAGCCTTCGAGCGCCAGGCTGGGACATTTGATGTTCTTGATCGCGTCTCCGACGACGAATTCCCTCAGATAAATGAACGTATCCCTGAACGTGGGCTGTCCGTAGCGCACCATCAGGTTTATTGTCCTCGATTTCGCTTCCGGAGGGAAAAAATCGTCCGGAATATTGGGTATATCCTCTAATGTGAAATTCTGGTCGTCCGGTATCTCGGCGGGGTCGTATCCGATAAACGCGCTCAGGTAATCGTGCAGGTTTAATATGGGGGAATTCGGGATCAGGGCTTTTATCCTGGGCTCGTGCGCTGCGGACCTTGCCGAGAAATATCCGCCTACGCTTATGCCCATGAGCGCAAGCCTGGCGGGGTCTGTTTCCGGTCTGTCGGCGATAAAGTCAATTACCGTTTTGGTCACGTTCTCGAAATCGGGCTCGAAATGTGTATTCGAAAAGAACCGGTAGAGGTCCATCTGCCCCGGACCCGCGTAGAGTATGACATTATATCCCCTCTCGACCGCAGGGTACCCGTGCATCAGATACTCCTCCTCGAGCGTGCCGTCGAACCCGCTCACTATGAGAAGGGTCTTTCTCTTCTGCGCTTCCGGGCTCGGGCTCATTATGTAGACGGGGAGCTCGATGTTTTTATAGGTCAGCATCTGCTCCTCGAACGTGTGCCAGACGTATTTCATGGCTTCGATGAAACAGTCGCGGGCTTTTAATCCTAACTCCCTGTGCCTCGGGTCGAGCGGGCTCGTGTAATACTCGGCGGCGCGGAAGGAATTAGAGGCTTTTAAAAACTGGTCGCGGGCACTCGTTGTGTGTCCCTTGGATGCGCGCTTGTGCGCGTCCTTCTGCTGCCACTCGGCGAGCTTCGCGAATTCGTCCACCCAGCTTCCGGGATCTCCGTCTTTAATGCGCGCTGCTGCGGAGAGGCATTCGCCGACCGAGGCTCCTCCGAATGAGGAAGAGCCCATCTGCCGTATTAGCTGAAAGTCCATTTCCTCATTCTCGAATCCCCTGACCCGTGTTTTGCTTCGTGTTATTTCAGCCATGGATACTCCGAAAGATGTTATATTCCGCTGTATTTATAATTTTAAGACGGTATTAACTATACTGTTCGACCGGCTCTTTAACAACTGAATTAACACAATTTTCCGAGGTAGTAATGGCCCTGATTTACATAATCCGTATTTCTTACTAAACTATTCATTTATCAGGGTGATGCGGATTTTACTGAGATCGTGACCCGAAAGGCATTTCTAATCGTGGTAAGGGGGGACTGCTAATGAGCATAAAGGATTTTTTCGATTCTCTTTCAGAGCGGCTTCACGGGGGAGCGAGCGTTAAGGCGGTGTACGGCGAGCCGATAGAGGCGCAGGGGAAGACGATCATCCCCGTCGCAAAGGTCATGTACGGTTTCGGCGCAGGCTACGGCGAACAAAAGGAAGATAAAAAAGATGGGTCTGATAGGGAAGGCGGAGGGGCGGGCGCCGGAGTCAGGGCAAAGCCCGTGGGGGTAATCGAAGTGACCGAAGAGGGCACTCGTTTCATTCCCTGCACGAGTGGGAGAAAGCTTGCGGCACTGCTGGCGGTCGGGTTTCTTGCCGGGTTTTTAATAGGCAGGAGATAAATTCAGCCAGTCGATTCATACCAGTCATATCACTTTTCTGCATCTCATTTTGACTTCCCTCTCCCCTATAATCGTTACGATCAACTTCCTCGGCCCGCCGTCGTTGCGGTGCTCGCATAGGTAGATACCCTGCCATGTGCCGACATTGAACCCGCCGTCCCTGACGGGGACGGTCACGGAGCTTCCCAGAATCGAGGCCTTGATGTGAGCCGGCATGTCGTCAGGGCCTTCGAGAGTGTGCCGGTAGTAGGGCGCTTCCTCGGGGACGTATTCGTTGAAGTGACTTTCAAAGTCCTCCCTCACCTCAGGGGAGACGTTCTCGTTAATCGTGAGAGAAGCGGAGGTATGGCAAATAAAAATATGCGCTGTGCCAAGCGAAAACTCCGAGAGCTCGGGTATCCGCTGAACGATTTCACGGGTGACCAGGTGAAACCCGCGCTTTTTGGGGGAAAGGATGATTTCTTTCTGTATGCAGTTCATGTGCGAGGGTAGGGGATTATACTCTCAGCGCCCTTTATCTTCAATTACGGCTATACCGAGCCTCTTGGCTAACCCCTTCGCCCCCCAGCCCATCACTATGTCGTGGTTCCATTTGAAGAGAGGTCTTGCGAGAGGCGCTATGAGGTTCATCCAGGCCTTGGTTGTATCCACCTGCCAGTCGTACCTGGCTGTCGTATACTCACCATCTGAGGAAATATTCCATATCCCTCTGCCGTCCAATTCACCTCTGGCGATACCTTCTATGACCGACATAGGCTCGACGCGAACGGTTTCGGTCTCGAAGGTGAGCCTGTAGGGGAGCGTGCTCTTCCACGTGTAGCGGCGGACACTGCCGACGCCGAGGTCGTCTCCCTTGACCAGCTCGGTTACTTCTTCGACTCCCCTCCACCATTCGGGCCACCTCTCCGAATAGTAAATCTCATTCCATACCTTATCCAGAGGAGCTTTGGTACGCCAGATTGTCACGAATTCGTAAGCGGGCATTACGTCCTTTTCTCGTCAAGTGTGAATATAACTGTACTACGGACAAAGATGTCAGTCGGATCTCTCAATAGTTTGTTTTACTTCGTCAGCCATCGCCGCAATGAATTTGGGGTCGTCATTCACGGTTTTGGCACGGATGAGTTTTATCCCCGCCTCATCCGCCGCTTCCTTGGCCTCGATCCCTATGTCGAAGAGCACCTCCACGTGGTCGCAGAGGAACCCTATCGGCTGAACTATCGCATACCGGACCCCTTCTTTCGCGATCTCGCGTATGACGTCGCATACGTCGGGCTCGAGCCAGGGGTCCTGGGGGCGGCCGCTCCTGCTCTGATATACGAGCCTCCATTTATCGTGTTTGAGTTTATCCGCGATGAGACGCGCCGTGGTCATGAGCTGTTCTATGTATGGGGAGCTTTCCGCCATCGGTACGGGAATGCTGTGCGCGGAGAAAAGTATCATCGTGTCCTTCCTTGCCCCGGTAGGGATCTCCTCGAAGCATTCCTTCACACTGTCGGCTGAGTCCTCGATGAATAGCGGGTGGTCGAAGAGAGGCGCCGTGTATTTGAATTCGATCCCGACACCTGTTTCGGCCATCGCGTCCGTGACGTCCATCTCGTATCTTTCCCAGCTCGCTTCGCATTGGTGGGCGGCCATAATCATGCCTATGGCCTTTCTGACTCCGCGGGCGGACATCTCTTTGAGCGTATCGGGTATGAAGGGGTGCCAGTTCCTCATTCCGACAAACACGGGAATTTCGATTCCCGCGTCTTCGAGCTTTTCTTCGAGGCCCTTTGCCTGCTTAAATGTAAATTCGTTGATCGGGGACCTCCCCCCAATGAGCTCGTAATGGTGGGCTACCTCATCGAGCCTCTCTTTCGGTATTGGCCGTCCCTTCGCAACGAGCTCGAGGAACGGGCGTATATCTTCCGGTTTTTCCGGCCCTCCGTATCCCAGAAGGAGTATCGCGTCGAACTTATTCCGCATCTATATTGATCATCCTTTATGACAGCTGTCTTCGGTGTCAGGCTTTGCCTGAGTATTCGTGAACGGCGTCTATGAGCGCGAGCACGTTGTCTACGGGAGTCCGGGGGAGTATGCCGTGACCGAGATTGAATATGTGTCCCGGCCTTCCCGAAACCTTGTCGAGAATATCCTTAGCCCTTTTTTTTATCTCGGCGGGGGAAGCGAACAGGACTACAGGGTCGAGGTTGCCCTGTACGGCTACGTCGTATCCGACCGTCTTCCAGGCTGAGGCTATATCGACTTTCCAATCGAAGCCGATGACCGTGCTCCCGCATTCCTTCATCATCTTGAGAAGCGCTCCGGTTCCGGTGCCGAAGTTTATCACGGGGACGCCTTTCGCGATGGAGCCGATGAGCTTCTTCATGTGCGGTAAAACGTATTCGCTGTAATCGTCGGGCGACAGGCATCCGACCCAGCTGTCGAAGAGCTGAACGGTGTCAGCGCCCGATGCGATCTGCCTGTTGAGGTATATCCCTATCGCGCCGGTCAGTTTTTCCATGAGCGTATGCCATGCTTCAGGGTCCCTATACATCATCCCCTTGGTGTTTTCGTAATTCCGTGATCCCCCGCCTTCTATTACGTAGGAGGCTACGGTAAAGGGCGCGCCCGCGAAGCCGATGAGCGCCTTTTCCGGGTCGAGCGCCCGGCGCGTGATAGAGACGGCGTCATATACGAAACTCATGCTCTCGGGGTCGAATTCCCGGAGACGCTCTACAGCGTTTCCAGAGCGGACGGGCTTTAGGATTCTCGGTCCTTCCCCTTTGGAGAATTCGAGCTCGATTCCGAGCGGCTCGATTATGAGGAGGATATCCGAGAATATTATCGCCGCGTCTACGCCTAATCTGTCGACGGCGCTAAGGGTTACTTCCGCCGCGAGCTCCGGGGTTTTGCACAGGTCGAGGAACGACACCTTAGCCCGGAGTTCCCTGTATTCGCGCATGAACCTGCCGGCCTGGCGCATGAGCCAGACGGGTGTGAAATCGGTCTTTTCTCTCCGGCAGGCTTTCATGAAAGCCGAGTTGCCGGTAGTTTCCTTTCTTTTCTTTTCTTTGTCCCCGTTCCAGATCATTTGAACGCGGTGCCAGCTGGTCGTGTCCACGCCGTTTCTGTGAGCGGTTCTCTTTTTCCTCAAAAGCTCGCTCCCGCACCTCGCCATCTCGCGTATCAGGTTCCCCATCTTGGGGCTGTCGGGCTCGTAGTCAGGGGAAAGGCCGAACCTCGTAAGCGTTTCCGTCGTCGTGGGCCCAATGGAGCCAATCGCCACATCCTTGAACCCCTCTTTCAGCCGGTCGGCCAGGCCTTCTTCCGAAGCTATCTTGAATAAATGGTAAATCTGCTGGGAGCTTGTGAAGAGCGATATGTCTTCGTGCCTGTCGGTTATCGACCTTATAGCCTCCCGGAGCGGTTTTGTGTCTTCGGGCAGGTCCCATTTATAAACAGGGACCGCGGTAACATAAGCGCCCCGGTTTTTAAGCTCCTTGATGAACTCTTCATTAGAGATGCCGTATTCCTGGACGGCGACGTTTTTGCCGCTTATCCCGAGCTCGTTATCGAGAGTCGTTAAAACATCACGCCACGTGTTGGGCTCGGGGACGGTGATATCCGGTTTTAGTCCCAGCTCCCTTAGAGCGGCTACGGGCTTCGGGCCGCGCGCCACGATTGTAGTCTTTTCGAGGGCCTTCGTGAATTCATCGAGCGGGTATTTTTTGGATACAGCCTCCGCCAGTGAGCGCGTGCCGACCCCGGTCATAAAAATTACTATGTCGAATTTGCCCCGGGTGAGTTTGCCTGCGAATTTTACGGCTTCTGCGGATTCGGAAAGAGGGACTTCCCTCATGGAAGGCGCTACTCTCGGCACCCCGCCGTGGTAGAGTATCAGCTTCTCTATCTCTTTTGCCCTACGGCTTTCAAACGCCGTTACCCTGAGACCGTTGAATGAAAAATTGCTCGTCATTTTGGCTGGTTATAAATATATATTTGAGTTTATCACAGGAGGCACAGTGGTCAATCAGTGATGAATACGGAATACTGGGTTACCGACCGGATTCCCGGCTTCTTGATATTAAACCCCTAATTTCATATAATCCCATTTACACTAATGCGTTCCGGAGACGAAGAATGGGAAAGAAGCTAGAATTCTACTACGATTTCAGCAGTCCTTACACATACATAGCCTCGACGAGGATAGAGAAGATATGTGAGGAAAACGGCGCAGAGCTCGAATGGAAGCCCTTTTTACTCGGCGGCCTGTTCAACGACACCGGAGTGAAGCCCGCGATAGAAATCGGCAACAAATTCGCATATATAAAGCAGGACACTAGGGACTCCGCCAAACATTTCGGTGTGGAATTCAAATTTCCCGACGTATTCCCACTAAACAGCGTGAAGACCATGAGGGGTGCGTTCGCGGCGGCGGAAAAGGGCAAATTAGCGGAATATAACCATGAGATGTTCAGGCTCTACTGGACTGAGGGCAGGGACCTGAGCAAGGACGACGTGCTCAAGGAGGCGGTCGCCGGAATAGGGATCGACCCCGACTGGTTTATTGCGCGTATAGGCGAGCAGGATATTAAAGACAGGCTCAGGCAGGAAACTTCAAAAGCCGCGGCCCGCGGGGCTTTCGGAGCGCCCACGATATTCATCGGGGACAAGATGTTCTGGGGGAACGACAGGCTCGATTATGTTGACGAATATTTGAAGGGGAGATTGTAGTCGCTGATGTTCGATATGAAATCCGGATAGATTGCAGCTTTATTATTCCCTGTTTTCATTTGAAATAGTTTGTGTAAATTTCTTCCCGGCTCGTTCCAAGGAGAATTCGGTTAATGCATCTTTCTTATCAATATAGAGACGGTGAGTTTTATGTCGAGAACGTCCCCGTAAGGAAAATTGCCGAATCAGTCGGCACGCCCTGCTATATCTACAGCTACGCGGTGTTAAAGGACGCATTCCTCAGTTATAAGGACGCATTCTCAGGTATCGAGACGTTGATGTGCTATTCGGTTAAGGCGAATTCCAATCTCGCCATACTGAATTCTTTCGCAGGGCTCGGAGCGGGATTCGACATAGTTTCTCTGGGCGAGCTCGTTCGAGTGCAGCGTGCGGGGGGAGACCCGTCGAAAGTGGTATTTTCGGGTGTTGGCAAAACTGAAGCAGAGATGAGGGCGGCGATCGAGGCCGGGATACTGTTCTTCAACGTGGAATCCGTCGAGGAGCTGCGCCTCCTGAACAAGATCGGACTGGAGCTCGGATGCAAAGCCCCCGTGGCGCTCCGCGTCAACCCGGACATAGACCCTAAGACCCATCCCTACATTTCCACCGGGTTTAAAAAGAGCAAGTTCGGGATCGAGATAGGGAAGGCGTTTGAAGTTTATAAGGAAGCGAGCTCGATGGACGGGATACGCGTCACCGCTATAGATGCGCACATTGGCTCTCAGATTTTCGAGCTCACTCCGTTTGTGGATTCGTTGACGAAGCTCGTGCGCCTGGCGGACGATCTTATAGATAACGGAATCGAAATAGAATATATCGACATCGGCGGCGGTCTCGGAATTAGCTACAAGATGGACGAGATACCGCCTCATCCGAAGGAGTACGCCGAAGTGATTGCAGGCGCTGTCGGCGGTAAGCCGTATAAGCTGGTGCTCGAGCCTGGGAGGTCTCTCATAGGTAACGCGGGGATTCTCGTGACGAAGGTTTTATTCCTTAAGGAAGGGACGGCGAAGAAGTTCGTAATTGTCGATGCCGCAATGAACGACCTCATACGTCCCGCGTTCTACGAGTCGTATCATGAGATACTGACCGTGAGCGGGCCTGCCAAGGCCAAAGAGAAAGTGGACGTCGTGGGGCCCATCTGCGAATCGGGGGATTTTCTCGCGAAGGACAGAAAGTTCCCAGTTGTAAAAAGCGGCGACCTGCTCACGGTAATGAGCGCCGGGGCCTATGGATTCGCTATGTCCTCCAACTACAACACGCGTCCCCGTGTGCCTGAGGTCCTCGTAAAGGGGGGAGAGTTCCGGGTTGTCAGGAAGAGGGAAACCTATGACGAAATGCTGAGCGGGGAGACGATTCCGGAATTTGAGGGGTAAACCTGAGTTTTGAAAACTCAGAGGGTTATGTTTAAGGATTAGGTAGTAAAGCCGATGATAAAAAATTAATGTTTTAACTCGTCCTGCTTTCCCGCATATCTGTTTGAATTTTCTGTTTATCCGATTTTCCCGCCTTTTTTATCTAATTTACCGTCTTAATATAAAATTTATATCTTTCATACCAGTTGATAATTTAATTAATCAGCCTTATTTTTAGCACATCGATGGTGCAATTAACACCAAATAATACAATTTAAAGGAGGAGTAAGATGTCGCTTATTAAAGTCAAATTCTTTGGATCTTTAAAACAGCTGTCTTTTTCCTTTTTCGCAATATGTATTCCCCTTTGTCTTGTCGTATTGATGGGAACCGGGTGCAATTCCTCAAATAGCCAGGAGCCGGTCGTCCAGAACCTGTGCAGTCCCGAAAATCCATTCTCGAATCCGGCGGTGCTGGGGGGGCAACATGTGCCAGCAGTTTTACGGACTCTGTATCGCGGCGCCCTGTGAGGGCCTCGGCGAAGTGACCCTGACGGGTTTCGAGAGCGCAACGTCTGTTATCGGGTCGGGCGAGGGCACGGTCGGGGACATTATCGAGCACGCTCTCTGCAAGTGTCCTCTCGTTAACGGTAATTCCATTGGGAAGGCGCCGTGCGAAGACAGGAAGGCCGTGGGCACTTCGAGCATCTCGACCTATTCGTTCCAGTTCAACAATTCGGATAATAGGGTGCTCACATGCGACCAGGACGAATTCGATGCTCAGTTAACGTTTGCTGACTGCTATAATCAGCCATGTGAATTAGACCCCGAGGATCCGACGCAGGTCATTTGCAGATGCCCTGTATTTCCTGCCAGTGTAGCCCCAAGCCATACGTTCGTAACCCGCGGCGGTCAATGCAACAAATCCCGCTGTACCGAATTGTGGTCTGCCGGTACGCTCGACCTATTCCCGTCAATTAATGCTGCGATGGCATGCGGGATAGGGAACCCTCAGCCTGCAGACGAGTTCAAATGCGAATAGCTTCTTGATAAAGTTCATACATATGCCCGGTGGGGACGCAAGCCCTCGCCGGGCGCATTTCTTTTATCACAAGGTGTAAAAAACTCTTCTGTCCGCTTAGCCAAGCGGCGTAGTTTCTTTGACCGTTTTGGTGAGAAGCGCAGCTTTCCATTCGGATATACCGAATGGAAGGGACTACATGCTCCCGTTGGAGTCGATGAGCTTTTCCGCTTCCTGTATAACCTCTCCGAGTCTCTCTTTGAAGAGATTAATTCCCCCGAGAGGGATGACTATACAGGACCTTCCCCCGCTGAGCTCCGTGATTCTCAGGTATTTGCCTTTGTGGTTTTCCTTCACATCGAAGAAAAAGCGTTTGGATTCTATGTCGACATGTTTGCTAGCATGTTCTTTTTCGAGTTTTTCCAATCTATCCATTTTTCTGCTACCTCCGCCTCTTTCCCGCTCGTTTAGGTGGGAATTCGTTGTTGTGGTGTATTTAGGGTAGGAAATAATAACTATTGGTTTTACAAAAATCAAGTTAAGAGGTTAAAATAAGTTTGTGTATAATTTCTGAGCTTTATGAACCATAAATGGGGGGCTTCAATAATGAGTAAAAACATAAAATTCGGTATCACCGCGCCCGTCCCCGGCGAATCCGTGGAAGGGTTGATCAATTTCACGATAACCGCCGAGAATGCCGGGTTCGACACCGTCTGGTTCCCCGACCACATCGTTTTCATGGCCAAGAGGGTTACACCCGAGGTCTGGTCCGTAGTGACCGCGGCCGCGATGAAAACGGGGAAGATACGGATGGGCACCGTAGGGGACGCGCACAGGATGCACCCGGCCGTATTCGCGCACCGGCTCGCCACTATAGACAGGATTTCGAACGGGAGGATTTTCGTCTGCGTCGGCTACGGGGAAAAGATGAACCTCGATCCTTACGGGATCAATTGGGATAGGCCCCTCACCCGTGTCGAGGAGTCGATAAAGATCATGCGCGCACTCTGGAGCGGGGAGCCTGTAAATTTCGATGGCGAGATGTACAAGCTCAAAGAAGCGGAGCTGAGGATAGAGCCCGTAAACGGCAAGAGAGTCCCCATATACGTTGCAGCAACGGGGCCGAGAGCGCTCAGGATCGCGGGCAGGTACGGGGACGGATGGGTGACGAACGCTATGCCCCCGAGGCTCTTCGCCGAGAAAGCCCGGGCGGTGGGGGAGGCAGCGCGGGAAAGGGAAGACGGAGAGGGCGGTCCCGAGAAGACGCTTTATATATTCACTTCCATTGCCGAGAACAAGGACGAGGCTTACAAATCGCTCGAACCTATTAAGCACGCCCTTATATGGCCGGAGCTTCTACTGCAGGCAGGTTACGATATAAAGATCGACGACGAATACAAGGGGCTCGAATACACGAAGATAATGCCCAACGACACCGAGATGATGCGGAGGTTCAGAGAGATGGGCGATAAATATTATTCGCGGGATATCGTGTTCGATTTCGTTGCTGCGGGCTCGAAGAGGGACATTATAGAAAGATTCGAGGAATATGCGGACGTCGGCGTTGATCACTTTATCCTGAGGGATTTCAGTCCGGACAGGGAGAAATCGCTCAAGGTATTGTCAAAGGAGATACTTCCTCATTTCAGGAAATGAACTTTGGCGCTATGACAAAAGATTGCGACGGGAATCTATCGGAGCAGGCTCAGTGCCTGATTCTCGAAAGATGGGCGGCGAAGCCATGAAAGGGGTCTCCCGGCTTCTCCGGGCCGAAATACACCCTCCTCATGTAGTCAAGCGCCCCCGAGTAGAATTCGAACTCCCTCGACAGCTTGCTGAACATTATTGGGTTGCCTTCGCCCCTCTCGAGGTCGAGCCGCGAGACGACCAGGTAGGATTTCATTCCCTCGTTCATATAGTAGCGGAGGTATGAGCCCCTGTTCACATAGTCCCTGAATATGCCGCTCATGAATAGTGCGAAATCCCCCACATACTTCCTCACTTCCCTTTCATAACCGGCGTTATCGGGAGCGGCATTCTTGCTTTCGAGGAGCATCTCTACGATCGTTTGGATTCTTTTCCCTTCGGCGTCGCTTAGTTTATAAAGGCTCTCGGTGCGGGCGAACTCGGTCAGCATGTCTATCAGGTATCCGGCCGCGTCCCTGTCCTTTTCCTTCCCGAGGTCGAGGAAGCTCATGTTGACGAGGTTGCTGAAGAACGACTTTATGGAAGCAGAGTTGATTTTGCCGATTGTCATCGTGCGTTGTTCACCCGTGCCGTTTCGTTAAGTATAATACAAATTTAGCAAATGATTCGGCAGGATGTCAAATGGAATTTTAAATCGGTCGCGGAAGCGAGGGTTTATTTCCGGAAGTCTCCGAATTTCTCATCCGATTATGAAAAGCAAACAATACGATTTTGAAAGGACACTCACATGGCGAGGATAAAGATGGAGTTCCCCAGGAGCTCCGTGTTTTCTACTCAAATAGACTTGAGAATCAGCGATATTAACTACGGGGGGCACCTCGGGCACGATTCGATACTGTCTCTCACACACGAGGCGAGGGTCAGGTTTTTCATACATTACGGCTTCTCCGAGCTCGACGTGGACGGGCCGGGGATAGTATTGTCAGACGTCGCGATCGTCTATAAATCCGAGAGCTTCTACGGGGAGACGATGGCGGTCGAGATAGCCGTGTGCGATTTTACCAAGTACGGATGCGATCTCGTCTATAGGCTCAGCGAAAAGGAGACGGGGAGGCTGGTTGCCATTGCGAAGACAGGGATCGTGTTCATGAATTATGCCGAGCGCAAGGTCGCCCCTGTGCCGAAGAAATTTAAGAAGCTGTTCAGGCCGCGGAAATATTCGCTGGTGATCCAGCCCTAGCCGTTGTTCAACAAGCAAGTCATTTTGAGCAGATAGTGAGGCAGTCTCGCTTTTATCTTCTTACTTGTCATCCTGAACTTGATTCAGGATCTCGTCTTTACCTTTTATTCTCGCAAATTCAGCAAACCATATAAATCCCAAGGGGATTGAAAGACAAGAATAGATTTCTCCCGTTGGTCGAAATGACAGTGTTGGGTGTGCAGGAAAGAGAAGAGTACGTAAGGAGCGAGGGGAGGGCGGTTTCCCTCCCCCCGGTTGATTAGCTAAATTTTAATTCTTTTCCTTCTCGACTATAATCGCAATCCCCATGCCGCCGCCGATACAGAGCGCCGCGAGACCGCGTTTCACCTTCTTTCTCTTGCCCATTTCATGAAGCAGCGTGACGAGTATCCTCGTCCCGGAAGCGCCGATCGGGTGTCCGAGCGCTATCGCTCCGCCGTTCACGTTGATCTTTTCTTCGGGTATCGGGAGGTCCCTCAGCACCGCCAGCGACTGGGCCGCGAAAGCCTCGTTCAGCTCGAAGAGGTCGATGTCGTCGAGCGAAAGCTTGGCTTTATCGAGCGCCTTCTGGATCGCGGGGACAGGGCCTATGCCCATTATCGAAGGGTCTACTCCGCCGACAGCGTAAGATATGATAGAGGCTACCGGCTTTAATCCCAGGTCTTTCGCTTTCTTTTCCGATGTGACGAGGACGGCCGCTGCGCCGTCGTTGATGCCGGACGCGTTACCGGCAGAGACTGTACCGCCCACCTTGAACACCGCGCGGAGACCCTTTAGAGTTTCCAGAGTCGTATCGCCTTTCGGGTGCTCGTCCCTTTCGAAAGGAATGGGGTCGCCCCTCCTCTGGGCGATCATTATCGGTACTATCTCGTCCTTGAATTTACCCTCGTCCTGAGCCGCCTTGCATTTCATCTGGCTCTTGTATGCGAATTCGTCCTGCTCGTCTTTTGTAATGTTGTAGCTTTCCGCCAGGTTCTCGGCGGTTACGCCCATGTGGTAGTCGTTGAATATGTCCCAGAGGCCGTCATATACCATGCCGTCCACGATTTCGTCTTTCGGCATGCCCATCCTGTAGCCGTAGCGGGCTTTCTGGAGATAGAAGGGGGCGAGGTTCATGTTCTCGGTGCCGCCGGCGATTATCGCCTCCGCGTCACCGGCCTTTATAGCCTGCGCCGCGAGCGCGATTGACTGTACCCCCGAGCCGCAGACCCTGTTGATAGTGAATGCGGGTGTTTCTACGGGGATTCCCGCTCCGATCGAGATCTGTCTTGAAATATTCATACCCTGGCCCGCGCACAGGATGTTCCCCATAATGCAGTCGTCTAGTTCCTTCGGATCGATCCCTGTGCGGTCAAGTATTTCCTTTACTACTGTAGATCCTAACTTTGCCGGACTTATTTCTTTCAATGTGCCGCCAAAAGCCCCAATTGCAGTCCTTAGCGGTTCGCTAATCACTACTTTCTGCATATTTCTAGCCTCCTTAATTTTGATTACCTTATAATGCGTTGTTTGGATTTTACATTAAGACTTTTTATTTGCAAGCCATCAGGACCCGGTATTGACAACAGTACGGGGTTTAGGTAACCCGTTAGTAATTTTTCCCGATATTTATATAATAGGAGTATAGCATACTTGTCGAAATTAACCGTAGGTGTGATATTCGGCGGGAGGTCTGTGGAGCACGAGGTATCGCTCCTCTCGGCGAAGTCGATAATCAGGAATCTGGACCCTGAAAAGTACGAAGTATTCCCGATTTATATAGAGAAAGAAGGGACGTGGCGAAAGGCGTCTATATCCTCATGGCTAGGAGAGGGCGGGCTAGAGTTCTTCGGGGATTCGGTTTTATCCCCTTCGCTCAGTCCCGGAAACCCTGTGTTTTACGAGATATCAGACAGGGGATTACTGTCCGAGCATAAGGTCGACGTCATTTTCCCGGTCCTTCACGGGACTTACGGAGAGGACGGGACCGTACAGGGTATGTTCGAGCTCATGGGGGTGCCGTACGTCGGCGCCTCGGTGCTGGGATCTTCCGTGGGCATGGATAAGATAGTGATGAAGGCTCTGCTTAAGGCCGCGGGGCTCCCCGTTGTCGAATATATCGGTTTCTACAAACATGACTGGGAAACAGGGAAGTTAGCGGTAAGATCGAGAATACGTAAAGAGATAGGGTTTCCCTGTTTCGTCAAATCGGCCGACCTGGGCTCGAGCGTCGGGATCACGAAGGTAAAAACGGAAGACGAGCTCGAAGGCGCCGTCGAATATTCATGCCGGTTCTCGAAAAGGGTGATCGTCGAGCGCGCCGTCAGGAAGCCCCGTGAGATAGAGGTGAGCGTGCTGGGGAACGACGAGCCGCAGGCGTCATGCCCGGGGGAGGTCGTGCCTCACAGGGAGTTCTACGACTACACCGCAAAATATCTCGAAGAGGGGACGGGCCTGATCGCCCCTGCGGAGCTTGACGAGGAGACTCGGGAGAAGCTCAGGGACTATGCCGTACGCACATTCAAGGCCCTTGACTGCAGCGGCCTCGGCAGGGTGGATTTCCTGCTTGAGGATGGGACGAACGAAATTTTCGTAAGCGAGATAAACACGATCCCCGGTTTTACGCAGATAAGCATGTACCCGCGCCTCTGGGAGGTGAGCGGAGTGAGCTACGCCCAGCTCGTGAACAGGCTGATAGAGCTTGCTATCGAGAGGCGCAGGCAAACGGACAGCCTCGAATCGGACTATTCTGAGATAAGCGGGAAACCTTAATGCCGGATTTTGAAAATAGTTTTTCTTGTTTCCGGGCACTCGGTAATTCCCGTTTCTTTTCGTAATTTCTTTGAAAAAATGCCCCCGGCGGCTTTTCGGGGCTTCCGGCATCCTGAAACTCTCCAAAACTAATATATGTTATTAATTGAGGTATATTTTTAAGGAACGTTGAGTTTATATTTTGACGGTCTGCATTGATTTTGGCGATAGTCCCGTCCGATACGGGAACGACTAATCTATTCTACAGCTAATCCGCGAGGTCTTTGTATGAAAAGTATGTTTCTCATTCTATTTTTCTCCATATTGACCGGAATCATGCCGGCATCGGCACAGCCTAAGGAAGCACCGGCGAATGTGGAAACGAAGCCCAACGCCCTCATGCTTCGGTTCCCGGATGTGAGCGCCGATAAAATAGTCTTCGTTTATGCGGGAGACATATGGATGGTACCCAAGAAAGGGGGAGTCGCGGCCAGGCTAAGCTCGCCAAATGGAGGCGAGCTCTTCCCCAAATTTTCGCCGGACGGGACAGAAATTGCGTTCAGCGGGAATTATGACGGCAATACCGATGTTTATACCATGCCGTCTGAGGGCGGGGTCCCGAACAGGCTGACTCACCACCCCGACGACGACCTTGTTGTGGACTGGTACCCCGACGGGAAGAGCATACTCTTCCGCTCTAATATGATGAGCCCGACCCAGCGCTACAACAGGTTGTTCAGGGTTTCGGAGAAGGGCGGTATGCCCGAAGTCCTGCCGCTCCCCTACGGCGAGCTCGGGAGCTTCAGCCCGGACGGGAAGAAGCTCGCGTTTGAATACGTGGCGCCCATGAGGGGTGTATGGAAGAGATACAAGGGCGGCATGGCGAGCGACATATGGGTCTACGATTTCGCGTCGGGTTCGCTCGACAAGCTCACCGATTTCCCCGGCACGGATACGACCCCGATGTGGCACGGGAACAATATCTACTTCCTTTCGGACAGAGGCGAGGAAAAAAAACTGAATCTGTGGGTCTTTGAGACTGATACCAAGAAGACGAGACAGGTCACCAATTTTACTGAATTCGATGTAAAGTGGCCGAGCCTCGGTCCTGAGGACATAGTGTTTGAGAACGGCGGCAGGCTCTACCTGCTGAGCCTCTCCGACGAGAGCATGAGCGAGGTCTCTGTCAGGGTCCCTTATGACCTGCCCGAGATACGTCCAAGACTCAAGGACCTCTCGGATAATATCTCGGATATTTCAATTTCACCTACAGGCAAGAGGGCCCTCTTCGAAGCCCGGGGTGAGGTCCTGACAGTTCCCGCGGGGGAGGGGAGTGTGCGCGACCTGACGAATACTTCAGGCATAGCCGAGCGCTTCCCGGCCTGGTCGCCCGACGGGAAATACATCGCTTACCTTTCGGACAGGACGGGCGAGTACGAGTTATACATAAGGCAGAGCGACGGGGAAGGGCAGGAGGAGAGGATTACGAAGGACGGGAAGGTTTACCGCTACAAGCCCGAATGGTCGCCCGACAGCAGGAAGCTCGCGTTCACCGACAAGACGGGAAGGCTCTATATAGTGGATACGGGCGAGAAGCTTCCGAAGGAGGTCGATAAGGACGATTTTGAGAATATCGGCTCCTATTCATGGTCGCCTGACAGCAGGTGGCTCGCTTACGCGAAGAATACCCCGAACGATCTCAAATCCGTATTCATATACGATACCAAGAACGGCACTACCAGGAGGGTTACGAGTAATTTCTATAACAACAACGGTCCCGTATTCGACCCCGAAGGGAAGTACCTGTATTTTTACTCCGACCGGAGCTTTACACCGGTCTACGGGGATATGGACGACACCTGGATATACCCCAACTCCACACAGATCTACGCCCTGACTTTGAAAAAAGACACGATGTCCCCTCTCGCCCCGCGGAACGAAGATGAGTACGTCTCAGGGAACGCGGCGAAGCAGGCAAAACAGGAGAATGCCGGGAATGACGGCGGTGTCGTTATCGACTTCGACGGCATCGAAGAGCGAGCGGTCAAAATACCCGTGAACGCGGGGAACTTCGGGCCGTTAAACGCGGCTAACGGAAAGATCGTCTATCTCCGGTTCCCGCCTGCGGGGAGCAATCCGCAGGACCCGCCCAGCGGCATACTCCAGTACTTTGACCTCGGCGACAGGAGTGAAAAGACCGTAATACAGGGTATAACCGACTACGCACTTTCCTCAAACGGAGCGAAGGCTCTATACCGTTCGGGTGATATGTACGGCATTATCGACCTCTCGGAGGGGAAAAAGCCCGGAGACGGTCAGATCGACGTGACCAGGATGAAGGCTTTTATAGACCCGAGAAAGGAATGGACCCAGATATTCAACGACGCGTGGCGTATCGAGAGGGACTTTTTCTACGACCCGAATATGCACGGGGTCGACTGGCAGGCTGTTAAAGAAAGGTACGCGAGCCTCCTGCCCTATGTAGTAGACAGGGAAGACCTGAATTACGTAATAAGCGAGATGGTGGGCGAGCTCAATTCGTCTCACACGTATGTAGGGGGAGGGGACATAGAGGAAGCCGAGTCGGTTCCGGTCGGCCTTCTGGGTATAGACTTCGGGCAGGATAAGAAGAATGAGGCATACCGTATAAAAAAGATTTACAGCGGCGGCGAGTTTAATGCGGACGTCTATTCCCCGCTTGCCCAGCCGGGTCTCAAAGTCAGGGAGGGTGACTATATACTGGCTGTAAACGGCAAATCCCTCGATACCGCGGAGGACCCCTGGGCGGCGTTTCAGGGACTCACGGGCGATACGGTCACGTTAACGGTGAACGCTTCGCCGGACATGAAAGGAGCCAGGGAAATAACCGTAAAGGTTATATCCAAAACCGAAGACCAGAAGCTCAGGTACCTCGATTGGGTTTCCGGGAATAAGAAGAAGGTGGATAAAGATACGGAGGGGAGGGTCGGATACGTCTATGTCCCGGACACGGGCGTTTTCGGCCAGAACGAGCTGGTGCGTCAGTTTACTCCCCAGACCAGAAAGGAAGCGATTATCGTGGACGAGAGGTTCAACGGAGGAGGGCAGGTTCCCGACCGCTTTATAGAGCTCCTCAACAGACCGCTTTTGAATTACTGGGCGGTGCGCGAATTTAAAGACGAGAAAACACCGAGCGTCTCGAATAACGGTCCGAAGGTAATGATAATTAACGGGTGGTCGGGCTCGGGCGGGGACGCTTTTCCCTATTACTTCCGGAAGGCGGGACTCGGGCCTCTCGTAGGGACCAGAACGCTCGGCGGGCTTATCGGGATCAGCGGGAATCCGGGGCTTATCGACGGCGGGTATATCACCGCGCCCGGCTACGCCTTCTGGAACTCCCACGGTAAATGGGATGTGGAAGGATACGGGGTGGACCCGGATTATAAAGTCGAGGACCTGCCTGCTAATCTGAACGATTCCCCTGACCCTCAGCTCGATAAGGCGATCAAAGTAATTACGGACCTGCTTAAAAAGAATCCGCCCAAGAAACCCGTAAGGCCTCAGTACGAGGACAGGTCGGGAGCCGGATAATCAGCTTGTGAAGAAGATCATAGCAGTTCTCACATTACTGGAGGGACTCGCCGGGCTCACGGGGATCTACGTACTGTACAAGCTCGGGAATCTTCCGCCAGGGGCCGTATTCATAGTCGTGAACGCGATCGTCTTTCGAGGTGTCTGCGGCACGGCGGGCGGTATTCTGCTCTGGTCGGGCAAGAGGTGGGGTAATTACCTAACGGCTCTATCGTGGCTGTATCTCATAGTTGTTTCTGTCCTTACACTGATCGGCTTATACAACAGGGGACTAGTGCTCTCCGCAGACTTTTTAAGCGCGAACTACGCTTCGTTCGGAAAGCCGTTCGGGTGGTCTCTCGTTAAACTCCTCCTCGGAATTCCGATAGTTTATCTCGTGACAAGGGACCTCCTTCGGGCGCGCATTTCCGGGGTGAAGGGTGCCCGCTCTTGATCGTACTCAGTGATTTTTACGAGATGTAAATATCCTGAATCCTTTCTCTTTATTTCGGCGTATTGTAATAGAGATGAGATGCAGCTTTTTTAGCAGATCCTATGTGAGTATACTTTTCATTTTATAATCAATAAAATGGTACGGACAGGAGAGCCATGGAAATGACGGGCAAAAATTACGAGAAGGCTACTTTTTCCGGAGGCTGCTTCTGGTGCATGCAGCCCCCGTTCGACAGGCTTGACGGAGTTATTTCGACCACGGTCGGGTATACGGGCGGGAAGGAGAAGAACCCGAATTATCACGAAGTGTGCTACGGCAGGACGGGACACCTGGAATCTATAGAGGTAACCTACGATCCCGAACGGATTTCCTATGACCAGCTTCTGGATGTGTTCTGGCTCAATATAGACCCGACTGACGACGGCGGTCAGTTCGTCGACAGGGGCAGGCACTATATGACGGCTATTTTTTACCATAACGAGGAGCAGAAGAAGACAGCCGAAGAGTCCAAAAGGAAACTCGGCGAGTCGGGGAGATACAAAGCCCCTATAGTAACGGACATAAGACCGGCGATGGCATTCTATCCCGCCGAGGAGTACCATCAGAACTATTACGAGAAGAACCCCATCGGATATTCTTCGTACAAGACCGGCTCCGGCAGAGAAAGGTATATAGAATATATGAAGAATATGAAATAGTTCTGCATCGCCCGCCCGCTTCCGGTAAAGGATTGAGACTCGCTCCTTTCCTCATGTGCCGAGACCGGGTAAAGGATGTTTACGATAAAAATGTCCGCTCAATCCTCTTCCGACACTGAAGTTTTTGCCGTGAGTGAGTGTTGCCCCTGCTGCCCCCGGAGTCTCCCCGTTTACATCTTGTTGTTTTCCTTATCGTGGGTATAATCATTTTTCCCCGGTCGGGGTGTAGCGCAGTCTGGTAGCGCGCGGCGCTTGGGACGCCGAGGTCGGAGGTTCGATCCCTCTCACCCCGACCATGCCTCATTCTATACCACTCGTCCCTTTCGCTCGTTCAATCATAGGGTCGTTTTGTCTCATAGTAATCATCATTGACTTTTAGCTGCGAATTGTGTTAAAGTCTCAGCCATTATATGTCCTGATCGATAAAGGCAAACCATTTGTGAGGATGGGACGCAAAGCCTAGAACCTGAGGAACTTGTTGGTACTTAGGTAGTCGGGTTACCGAGTTAGGGAGATAATCATTTAATTCTTTCCTCTCTAATTAATACCATCCTTTTGTGTTTCCAATGTTATCTTGGGGCATACCAAGTAAGCGGTCTGTATCGGAGATCTCTATATATTCGGGTTTGGTCGGAAAGGCATGTCAGCCTTTAACATTGAATATAAGGAACTCAAAGATAAGGGCTTTGATCAAGTGGCCCGACAGGGTGCTATCTCGATCTTAGTTTGGTTCGCGGAATGTCGGTTGTTTCGGCCCCCTCGTAGCCGATCGAGAGCCATTTTACGACTTTAAAGCATTTTGTTGAAGAGATCTGACGGAGGTTACCATGACTACCAGCTTTGCCGTTCACCTCGGCGGAGGTGCTTACCTCGACTCGTCCGGCAATATTGTTTTCGGAGCGCCTACAGGAGCCCAGATATACCAGGCACCCGGGGGCTTCAAGCTCGATACGAAAAAGCTCCAAGACGCATTCAAGGACCTCTCCGACATACTGCCGCGCGATGATGACGCCAAGAAAAAATGGATGGAGTGGGGCGTCCCCAAGGATATCGTGAATTTCCTCAGCAAGATCGCCGGGGTCGCGGGCATTGTCGCCACGGCGGTCGCTACTTATATGTGGGCTCTCGGGATACTCATGACGATCATGGATTTGATGACTGCAGACGACGGCATGAGCCCCGAGCTTGCAAGAACGCTATTCAACATCAAGAACCAGCTGCAAGGCCTTGAGCAGATACAGCGCGCCGACAAGATGATAGAGATGCACTCCGACTTCGACGGAAGGATCGACCGTGTGCGCGGATTGCTGACTCAGCTAATAGTCTCGAAGCCGACCGGTGCCGCGCGAGCTCAAATCTTCGCCACCATGCGGTCCATCGTCGATGAGCTTGCTGTGCCCCTTTCACGACTAAGGGATCAGGAATGGGCAACGACTTACGATCCTGATGCATACAAGGGGCGGGCATTCGCCTCACAGCTTCTCGTATTTGAACGCTCAGACGGATCACTTGCACCTGTGCCGATGCAGTCGCCAAATGTTACGGTCTTCGACTATCGTCTCGGAGTGCCGATGCTGATCTACGGGGCTACGACATTTACGGCACTTGTTCATATCGCGATGCCTTGGTTCAGGTCGGCCGGGATGTATGCGAGCCAGCTGCGCAAGACTGCAGAAGCCATAGATCGCTTCGTTCTGCGTATGCAAGACGAATCTATTTCCCGCACGGAGTATACGCCCACAACAGTCCTTCAGCAGCAGACGTGGTCTATATTCGAGATACCTATGGGTGGAGGACAGAAGGGCTGGGACCTGGCGCCGCCGACCTACGCGGTCGGCGCATTCGACCTAGTCCGTTACAACGACGCTTTCCTGTGGGAGCGGTTCGGCGCGGAATTCCAGGCAGGTCAGGACACCGGCCCACGCGGACTTTTCAATTATCATTGGCCCACTCAGGCAACACAACTCGACGATGTCGCCGTTGCAGCGAATGAACAAGCCCGACAAGACTATGCCAACCTCCAGGTAGCGACAGGTATGTTCCGTCTGATCAACACGGCGGCGTGGCTCCGCTTCCTTTCGACACCGCCTAGCAGTAGTCAGACAGTTTCCGGGTATGTCAAAGACAGTCGCAGTTTTCGAGACGAAACGCCGACCGTTGCGACGAGTCCTTCCATAGCTCTCGTTGGCGTCATTAAACACGATGCGACGCTAAAGCGCTACGACGCGCGCAGTCGCATACGCATCACCACACAGGAGCCCGGCTACGTGCCGGCATTTCGTTACCGTATCGTTCTCCGAACGACCAACTCGCTTTTCGGCAAAGAGGGCTGGAATAGCCGTGAATATGTCGGCGAAATATGGCAGACAGATTACGAGCCGACACAAGGCGATCCGCGCTGCAATCGCTTGCGGACCGAACTGAGGAAGAACTCAATCCTCTCGGAGGTCGTACTCTATGAGGGTCCGAGCCCTTCCCAAACCGTGACCCGCAGCGGTGACGCAACTCTGCAGGCTTCAACATTCGACTGGTATGTACCCGTGGTTTCGCCGTGGAGCTCATTCATCGATGTCGGGACAAAAAATCTTGCCGCAAAGTTTACCTCCGAGAGCGGTACGAAAAATATGGTCAGTACCGGAGGTGTGTCCATTCATTTGCTTTCGGGTGAAGACTTGACACAAGCCCCCATGCATGTGATGAGCGACCCTGCGCCGCTGGTCGACATGGGCCGTGACGAGCTCTTGGATATTGGCGACCTTGTTACCCTGACCGATGTTTCACTCGACAAGGCCGAGCGCCGTCACGTGAAGAACGAAGGCGTCACGGTCAAATGGCAGCTCAACTGGACGGCGGACCAGCTGGAGGTCAGGCTTTTCGGCCGACCGGAAGACCGTCCCTTTCAGGTCCATGTCGTCGTCGAGGAGGCTGTCTATTCCGGTGAGACCGCTTCCGAGAACCTAGCGGATGTTCTTTCCGACCAGCGGCTGATCGAACACATTCACACCCCGTTCGTCTCCGAAATAGTTAACCAACTGGTTTTAGTTCCTGAAGAATTCTTCACTGAAGAGCGGAAGGCCATCGAAGAGGCCGCCAAGAAGTGGCGAGAGTTCCTGCGAAGGTTCGCCGAGCGGGCCCCGATTGGACCGGGTGACCCGATCGAGTTCCTGCATGAATCGATCCGCGAGCTCGCCACTCGCTCATTGAGCACCTCTACCCTTGCGACAACGTTTGACATGCGGGTCGAGTTTGCGATGCGCGAGGCGCCTGAGTTATGGAATGCGGTGCTTCAGGAAGCGCAGCGCGACACAAAAACTTCGTGAAGAACATCCACAGTAGAGTGGGCTGAGCTCTTTTAAGCAGTGGCATGATCCAGCTAGCCAATATAGCCGTCTGACTATTGCATTAACTCGGACTGAAAACTACTGTGCGCTTAGTTGGCAGCTGTTTGAGTGGAATATTGGGTAGAAGAATGTAATAAAGAATAATTACTTGACTGACTTGTCGTTGATTCTACTTTGCCTTTATTTGGTCGGTGCTATTGGATGCGGTTTTACGAGTCAATCGTTAAGCTATTTTCTTGTCATAAGAGCATTATGTACATGGATGTGATTGTTTTATTGCCCCATTTCGAGAAAGGAGAGGTTAAATGACAATTCCTCGTATCATTTACGATGTTTCAGGTTTAACAACGTATATCGTCAGCGAGCGTGAGATCGAAAGCTGGTGGTCGCATCCCAACGTGCCGTTGCTTGTTTTCAACGATTCAGCGCTTCCGGGCACGTCAGTAGATTTTCACGGCGGGCCGATCGGCAGCGGGATGCCGGTTCAGCTTCTGTTTTGGGGTGGATGGTGGAACTCCGCAGATGGCATAGCCCGGCGTGTCCTCATCGAGTCGCGTGTGCAAGCAGTTCTCGCAAGCGACTATTTTTCGGAGCTGGCTCAGTACGGGATTGAGCGCCCCCACTGGCGGGGTGCGACAATTGTCACACAACCCGGCCCACCCATGGCTTTCAACTCCGATGATGACGTGCAAGCGGTACCGGACCTGATCGACGATCTGATCGACGACGATGTATTCCCGGACCCGGATGACGAAAAGATCGCCTTTATTGTATTCATGCCGGGGGGGTTCACACAGACAATCGGAGCTTTCGGGCAACATACTAACGACTATGACTATAACTTTCCTTTCGATAAGGATTGGTACTGGGTTGCATGGGTCAGCACACCAACTCCTGATCCGGAGGACACGGTTGCGGTATTTACACATGAATTGGTTGAGCTGTTATCCGATCCTGAATCCGACGGCTGGTATGCTAACAACTCTGAAAAAGGGGAAATCGCCGATGCCGCCGTAAAAGGCGGAGGACAACTGGGACAGACCGCTTGGGTAAATGGTGCGCATGTCACCGCTTACTGGTCGAACCGACACTCTGCGACCGTCATCCCGATCGACCGCGACTATCGAGCAAGAATAGTTGGTTCTATTAAGGTAAACCATAGCGAACAAATTCACGGGACATTCCGTCCGAGTGCAGACGACACAAGGCTTTGTGATATAGAGCCGGAGTGCTGCTTGGAGGACCGCGATTACAGTCTTACCATAGTTAAGCACGACGAAACAGCTCTACTGAGAGTAGAGACCCAGCGCTACAGGCAGCCGGTATTTGCATGGACAGTCGGGGGAATTTCTGTAACTAAGGATACGACCTTATCATTAAATGTCATAGCAGGTACATACGAGGGTCGGGTCGCTAAGTTTGGAAATAAGACCGTAAAATTGCTATGCAGGCTGTCGAACAATTCTATTGCTCTTCAAACAATTGGAATTGGCGCTAACTTCGACGTGACTGTAGATTGCTCGGTTACCGATGGGTCTATCACCGGCAACGTGCGAACAAACGTAATAGCCAAGCCGTCTCTGATTGTTGGTTTTGCCGGTGCGGAGCTCAAGCTCGATCCCGTATACACTAAAAATAGGGAGAAATGTATTAAGGCTCTGACGCGGAAATTCAGAGGTCTGAATAAGAGTGAAATTGGCTATCCTAAACCACCCGGCCCGGTCGAAATCGATCTAGGTGTCTTGAGCGATATCCCTGCATACGCACGCCTCGGTGAGTACCGGCGCGCGCGACGCGCATTAACCATTGCGCTATTGGCGGATGTGGTTCATTCAAAGGAGACCGCACGAGCTATCACTGCATCTTTAATGTTAGACAACCCGGCTCTGAAAGCAGCATTAGCAACTCGGTCTCAGCGAAGCAAGGGCGATTAAAAATGTGAGCAAATCTGTGACCAAATGAAAATACTAAAAGATACAAGCTGAAGCGCCATTTCATTCTCCGCTTATCGCTTCAAAGACTCCGTGGTACTCGTCATTGGTATCTAAGCGAAACCGGCGGGAAATAAAGTCCTATGAGCCGTCGGTTCCAAATAGCGCCGGTCCGGCTCCGTTCCTCAGGAGTAGTGAAATGATATTCATATAATAATGCGCGAACATATTTCGGTGGCTTATCGGGAAAGGGGTTAAACCGAAGAAGTCCCAAGACGGCCTTATCACCCTCTAAAAGTTTTTCCAAAAAACTTATGAACCACGGATGCTGGCTCGGCGCAGAGAACGCGGCAAACCACATCAGCCAGTCAAGCCGCAGGTGATATGGCGCGATCTGCGGCGGCGTACGGTTCACATCCCCGGGTTTTCCAATAAATTCATATTCGCGCCAACGGGTAGCTTCAGTAAGCACAGACTCGTCGGTTCCCTCAACAATCACTTCATAGCGCTGCCGCGTGATGGTTCCGAAGGCACCATAGGTATTCACCAAGTGGAGCGGCTCGAAAGAAGCGTTCATTAATTGGTTTTGGGATATCATGTTGCTTATAGTAAAAAAACTTAATGCCGCAACAAGTACTGTAAGTCCCAATGTAGCTGACAAATAAAGAGGGCCGGGTTTAGTAAGCTCGGGAGGGTGAATTGGAATAACGTGCTTCAACCATGAGTCGCTAAAGGTGCTCAGAGCCAGAACCATCGTGAGTAGTCCCAAGAATGAAAAGTTCCCACTGGCAAAGAGCCACGAATGAAAGAATATGGTTATCAACCCTGCAACGGCACTTATTCGACGGGGCGCAAAATAAGCAAATGGGACGATTAGCTCGGTGAAGTGATTAAAGAGCACTCCTGTTTTGTCGATCCATCCCGGCAGCCAATGGAAATACCAGCTAAAGGGATTCGGCATCGGTTGGGTTTCATAGTGGTACTGGAGGCAGGTTAAATCACGCCAGCAGGTGTCGCCCCGAATTTTTATCAGTCCCGCGCCAAACATCACCCGGAAGAGCAGCCAGTTGAAAAGAAGGATTACAAGAAACGACGGTGTGGTTCTTTCGGAGCCCAAAAAAATCGCAAGAAATCCGGCTTCCAAAAGCAGTGTCTCCCAGCCGAATGCATAAAACGTTTGACCCACATTTACAAAAGAGAGGTAAATCAGCCAGAGTGCGCCCCAGGTTCCTGCAGAGATAAAATTGCCGAACTTTTCCGAGAATCCCGAAAGGGCAAACAGAGAAAGAGCAATACCGATCCATCCGAACAAATCAAAAGCGAAATCAGTTGGAAACCAGAAGAAGATGCTCGGCGATTCAATGAAACGCACCTGTTTTACGAATTGCGGAACTGGAAGAAGGCCGTGTTCCCCTAATAGCGGCTTGAACTGATGAATGACGGCTATGAAAGCGATTAGATAAACAAATGCTAAGCCCCGCTGAAGGACAAGTCTTGTCAGCCAGTAATTATCTCTCCATAGAATCGTTTTTATGTTCATATCATTTTATGACCACATTCAGGACCACAGTCCAAATTTCCCCTGCTTATTTTATAGCGGTACCTCGCAAATAATCTATAGAAGGCGCGGGCAAGCTGTCTTATAAGAGGGAGTCGAACTAAAATTGGCAGTAATTTATATCCGCAGGCTTCCCAAATCCAAGCGAAAGCCTCTAGACCATAAACCACCTTTCCATTTTCGTCTTTCGCGTGGATGTAATCCAAAATATTTTGTGGATCTAACCCCTCGCTCTTGGGATCAAAATTCGGATGGTTCGCGTTGATAAACTTCAATCTCGCGTTTTTGTCTTTTGCCCTGTAGTGCTCCATTTCTCTACGGCAGATGCCGCAAGCACCATCATAATAGATCGTTATTGGGTACTTCGGTTCCTCATCCATTTCATAATTATAATAAGGGCTGTCCTAGACAACTAGCCCAAATAACATTTAACCCACTGTTTGAGTTGCTTTAATGGCGAATGGGGATCAGGGGCTATTTTAATGATTCCCTAGAACACCCTATTAAGAGGAGGTCAAAGAATGGTGAGGAAGCGCTTCACTGCAGAGCAAACAATAAGGGATTTAAGACAAGCTAAAGTTATCACATCTAGGCCGAGGTCGGAGGTTCGATACCTCTCATCCCGACCATTTCCCCATTCTGCTCCTATACTCAATTCAGACCTAGCCGGTTTGACTTGCCTCTTACAATTCTTTGATTACCAAGTACGATAACTGCGTATTCCTGTCTATTGTCCTATATTCTGACAAGGATTATTTTTAAAACAACGATGTAAATTCCAGTCATCACACAACATTCTATAATGGCACCAGTTTTGAATCATAGTGTAAAATAATGATACTAAATGGATGGATCGGCACTGTATATCACGGATGATATTATCATGCAATGCGAAGGGAAGTGGCCGCACATTATTTGTTCGGAGTTGTCTCGGCCTTTATATATCTTATATAGAGCGCCTGCTCGGGAAGCTTTCAGAAATGGATTTAGAATCCATGACGGAGTCCCGAATTATCAAAGGATGCTTATTTAGGCTTACGTGATGAGGAGTTTCTTCTATTTATTTCCGTTCCTTTTTCTGCTAGCGCAGTTAAGCGCTGCCGAGGATGTTCGTTTTAATCTCAGGGACGCGATCAATACGGCGCTCGAAAATAACGATGAGATTCAGGCTCTCGAAAGCTCCGTTTCCGCGGAGAAAGCGGACGTAGGAATATCGCGGAGTTTTCTGCTTCCCCAAGTTAATCTCGAGGAAAACTTTGTCCGCACGAACAACCCGACCGGAGTGTTTTCGATCAAGCTGAATGAGGGACGTTTCAAGGAATCCGACTTCGATATCTCGACTCTCAATAACCCGGATCCCGTGAGCGATTTCGAGACGAACATTTCAGTCGAGCAGCCCGTGTTGGCCATACAGGAGGCGCTCGGTTTGAAGTCTGCAAATAAGGAGTACCTTGCGAGCAGGGAAGAGTTCGGGAGGCAGAGGGAATATGTCGCGTTCAGGGTTACTGAAACCTACATTCGGGTCGGAACTGCGAAAGAGTTCGTCCAAGTGTCGCAGAAAGCGCTCGAGGACGCTAGGGAGCAGCTGAGGGTAGCTAATTCGAGATTTAAGTCGGGCCTCGGGCTTTACTCGGACACTCTCAGAGCGGAGACAGCGGTGACGGAAGCCGAGCAGCAGCTCGTGAGCACGGAAAAGAATCTGAAGGTCGCGAAGCGATCACTCGGACTTCTCCTGGGACTAAACGAAGCCGTGGATACCGAAGCGGAGACGGAGGAGATACCCCTCAGGGACTTCGGCTATTACAGTGACAAGTCCCTCTCGAGAAAGGACGTAACGTCTCTCGAATTTAAGTACGAAAGCGCAAAAACGAACGTGAGTATAGCCGACTCCGGATACCTGCCGAGGATTGGCGTAAGAGGTACATACCAGCTCAATGACAAGGACGTGCCTTTCGGCGCCGAAGGAGACAGCTGGTTCATCGCGGCTTTCATGAGGTGGGAAATATTCAACGGCGGCAGGAGGGAATACGAGAGGGCAAGGGCGAAGCACACTGCCTCCCGGATAGAGGAGAGTCTGGAAGGCCTGAAAAAAGAGGTTTCGCTGCGTGTATACGAATCCTACCTCTCGGTAGAGGAATCGAAGAAAAATACAGAGCTCGCGGAAAAGTCTCTTGAGACTGCGGCGGAGGGGACACGGCTCGTACGGAAAAGGTACGAAAACTCACTGTCGCCGTTCGTCGATCTCCTCGACGCTCAGCTGAACCTCGACAGGGCGAGGGCTAATCTCGCTGCCATGAAAAACGAGCACTCAATCTCCGTTGCGAGGCTCTCGTTCGAAAGTGGAACTATTCTGGAGGACCTGGGGATTAAAAACTAAGTTATAGATATCTCGATGAAATATATAACTGTACTTTTCATTCTGTGTTTAACGATTGCTGCCTGCGGTGAAGGTAACGATTCCGGCAAAACGGATGCTGAAAGACCCGTTATCAAGGGTGCGAGAACGGCAAAGATCAGAAAAACCGAGGTCGATGAGTACTACAGGACGTCAGGCACGGTGAAAGCGAAGACCGTAAGCGATGTCGCAAGCAGGGTCATGGGAACAGTGACGTCTGTCAGAGTGAAGGAAGGAGATAAGGTTTCCGAGGGCGACGTTCTGCTGACTATCGACGACAGGGATGTCGCACGGAGGGCTGAAGCTGCAAGGGAGGGATATAAGGAGGCGCAGCGTTCCCTCGATGCCGCTGGCAAGAATATGCACCTCATGGAGCTCACATACGAAAGGTATAAGAATCTTTATGACGATAAAGCGATATCCGCTCACGAAATGGACGAGATAGAAACACAGAAAGATCGTGGCGATGATCGAATTTGAGCGTAACAGCGCTGCTCTAGGGATGGCGAAAGCGAACCTCGAAGAAGCGGAGATAAATCTCGGATTCACAAATATAAAAGCCCCTGTCGCGGGCGTCGTGACGGGAAAGAAGGCGGAAGTCGGGGATATGGCAGTCCCCGGGGAGGTACTGCTCAGGGTGGAAGACAATTCCTCATTCACTCTGGAGGTGAACGTTGATGAGAAGATGCTCGGCAAGCTCGAGCCCGGCATGACTGTTTATGCGGACATAGACGCCCTCGGCCGTGTGATTGAAGGAAACATTACGGAGGTGGTGCCTGCGATAGATCCCGGGACGAGGACTTTTCTCGTCAAAATCGCGCTCGGAGAGGAGTCATTAAGGACCGGCCTTTATGGTTCCGTTCTAATACCTTCCGGAAAAAGAGTAGCCCTTCTTGTGCCCCGCCCCGCCGTTATAGATAAAGGACAGCTCGAGGGCGTCTACACGGTGAATGACGAGGGGGTTGCGACATACAGGCTCGTGAGGACGGGAAGGGATTATAACGGCGCTATAGAGGTGCTATCCGGCCTGAAAGACGGTGACATCGTAATAACGGAAGGAGCTCAAAAGGCAGTCGACGGAGGAGTCGTCGAAGCCAACTGACTGTTATGAATATGGGAATGGCAGGCAGAATAGCTGGCACGTTTATACAGTCCAAGCTCACTCCTCTGATTGTAATCGCATCCCTCGCGCTTGGCATATTCGCCGTCATAGTCACCCCTCGCGAAGAAGAGCCCCAGATCATCGTCCCGATGATAGACGTGTATGTTTCCTACCCCGGCGCTTCCTCGAAAGAAGTGGAGGAGCGTGTCACGAGGCCTATGGGGAAGCTCATCTGGGAAGTCAAAGGGGTCGAATACCTCTATACCATGTCCAAACCCGGAATGAGTATCGCGACCGTGAGGTTTTACGTCGGGGAGAACATGGAGGACAGCATCGTAAAGCTCTACAACAAGCTCATGTCGAATTATGACATGATACCTCCCGGAGTATCGGAACCCCTTGTAAAGCCCAAATCGATTGACGATGTTCCCATTCTGACGTTCACATTATGGAGCGACCGCTACAGCGGCTACGAGCTGAGAAGGATAGCGTACGAGGTTGCGGAAGAGCTCAAAAAAGACAGTGAAGTTTCCGAATACAGAGTAATCGGCGGACAGAAACGACAGGTTAGTATCATGCTCGACCCTGTCAAGCTCAAGGCATACTCACTCACCCCTTTAGGCATCGCGGGCGCGATAGATAAGGCGAACTTCACACTAAAGAGCGGCGCTTTCCCATCCCTGGGAGGGGAGTACATTGTTGAGACCGAGGGTTTCCTCAAGGATGCGGGTGACGTCGGCAATGTAGTCGTGAGCGTCCGTGACGGCCGCTCCGTGTACCTGAGGGACGTCGCGCGTATAACGGACGGTCCGGAAGAGCCTTCCGATTATGTCTTTATAGGGTTCGGCAGGGCTTCTGAAAAAAACAGGTCGGGGCTCTCGGAAGCAGTCACGATCTCGCTCGCAAAGAAAAAGGGCACAAACGCGACACATATTGCGGAGAGACTCCATCGGAAGCTCGAAGCCCTGAAAGGGGGTATTGTCCCTGAGGGTGTCGAGATAGAGACGACACGCAACTACGGCGAGTCGGCTAAAGAGAAGTCGGACGAGCTCTTGAAACATATGTTTATCGCCGCCCTTTCCGTTACATTCCTCATCGCTCTTGCCCTCGGGTGGAGGGAATCGATCGTAGTGCTGGTTGCCATTCCCGTGACGCTCGCCCTCACGATATTCGTGACATATATATTCGGCTACACGCTCAACAGGGTGACGCTCTTCGCGCTCATATTCTCCATCGGAATTCTCGTTGACGACGCGATCGTCGTCGTCGAAAACATATACAGGCATTTCAAGATGTACGGGGTGAGTGCCGAAACTGCAGTAAGGGCTGTAGACGAAGTCGGGAACCCGACCATACTCGCGACGTTCACCGTTATAGCCGCACTTTTGCCCATGGCGTTCGTATCTGGTCTGATGGGTCCCTACATGAGACCGATACCGATCGGCGCCTCGGCAGCGATGCTCATTTCGCTGTTCATAGCCTTCATAATCAGCCCGTGGCTCAGCTACAAGGTGCTCAGGGGTGTAAAGAAGTCCGATAATGCCGGAGAGGAAGAGGGCAGGTTATTAAAAAGGCTTAATCATATATATGAGGGGAATCTGCGGGGGCTTCTCGGAAGCGGCAGAAAGAGAATAAAAGCCTACGGATTAGTAGCGCTTCTTCTGGCCGCTGCGTGCGTTCTCGTTTTATTTAAAGCGGTCACCGTAAAGATGCTCCCCTTCGACAACAAGAGCGAGCTTCAGGTCATTATCGACATGCCTGAAGGGAGTACTCTCGAAGGAACGGCGGCGGTATCGAGAGAAATAGGCGATTACCTGGGGACTGTCCCCGAGGTCGCCGACTATGAGATCTATGACGGGACGGCTGCGCCTGTTAATTTCAACGGCCTCGTAAGACACTATTTCCTGCGGGAAGGCAGCAATGTTTCCGATATACAGGTGAATTTCGTCCCCAAGGGCAAAAGGCATGCACAGAGCCACGATATAGCAAAGAGGATAAGGCCGGGGATAAAAGAGATAGGGGACAGGCACGGCGCCAGGATAAAGATAGCCGAAGTCCCGCCGGGGCCTCCCGTGTTGAGCACGCTCGTCGCCGAGATATACGGGCCCGACCCCGTGAGACAGACGGAGATAGCTCGTGAAGTGATGAAGATCTTCGAGGGTACGGAAGGTGTAGTCGACGTCGATTGGTATGTCGAGGACGACCAGAAAAAGGCGGTGTTCGAAGTGGATAGGGAGAAGGCCGCGCAGAACGGAATTAGCCCTGAGGATATCGCGAAGACGATCCGCATTCTCCTCTCCGGAAGCCCCGTCGGTCTCGCCCACGTAGAGAAGGACAAGGAAGCCGTCGAGCTTGAGCTGAGGGCGCCGCTCTCCGAGAGGGCGGGTGTCGAGAGCCTGAAGGAGATAGCGGTTATATCGCCTGAAGGCAATCGGGTAAACCTCTCCGAGCTCGTAAACGTGAGGGAGACCGTAGAGGATAAGACCATATACGGCAAAAATCTAAAAAGGGTCGTATATGTGACCGGAGACGTCGCGGGAAGGGCGGAGAGTCCGGTCTATGCGATACTCAAGATGAAGGAAGCAATAAACAAGCTGCAGTTACCGGAAGGCTATAAGCTTAAACAGTATTCCTCAGTTCAGCCGGAGCTCGAGGACACCTACTCAATGAAATGGGACGGCGAGTGGCAGATAACATATGAAGTATTCAGGGACCTGGGTATAGCGTTCGCCGCAGTCCTCGTGCTCATATACGTGATGATCGTCGGGTGGTTCAGGTCTTTCATCATACCCCTCGTGATCATGGCGCCCATTCCGCTTTCGCTGATCGGTATCCTTCCCGGCCACGCTCTCCTGGGCGCGTTTTTCACGGCGACGTCCATGATAGGCTTCATTGCCGGCGCGGGCATTGTGGTAAGGAATTCGATCATACTGGTCGACTTCATAGAGCTCAAGCTATCGGAAGGTGTTGCCCTCAAGGACGCCGTCGTGGAAGCGGGGGTGATAAGGTTCAGGCCCATGCTCCTCACCGCCTCGGCCGTCATTGTCGGGTCGTCGGTAATCCTCTTCGACCCTATATTCCAGGGTATGGCCATCTCTCTTATGGCGGGAGAAGTAGCAGCGACGCTCATTTCGAGGACGATGGTGCCCCTCCTCTATTATGAGTATAAGAGCAGGGTTTCGTAAATGCTCCTCCCGGACACTCAACACGGGAGATAAGACGCTATTGACAAGTGGAAGCGGTTTATTTTATAGTGGGGAAGTACCCAGTCATGTTGTATTGAATGATTTGGCTTTGCTGGTCTACACAGAAAACGGCTTTTCAGAAACTATGACATGACCATAAAAGTAAAACCCGTATCAATACCGCTTCTGCTCCCTATAATTCTAATTATCGGCTGCTCGACCACAAAATATGTACGGATAGAAGACCCGTCGGAAAGGATAGTCAGCGGCTGCGTATCCGTTCTGCCCCCGCAGCAGGGGGAGTGGTACGTGGATAAACACTGGGTTCAAATGCTTTACGGCCCCGGCCCGTGCGAAGAGCTGGTCAGGTTCGCAAGCGGAGGCGGGAACGATATGTACTATATTTATATCACGACCGGGTTGAGGTCCTGGAGCGAAAAGCTCAACGATGAATATTTGCTCAGCTGGGTAAGAAATTATCATGACAGGCAGCTCTTGAAAAATAAGTCGCTACAGGCGGAGAATATAAATTACGATTCAGGGTCGTGTAATGGCGTGAAAGAGGTCTGCGCGATGGCGTATTATGATTTCCTCTCGTCCAAACGGCTTGAATTTAAGGCCGGAGGTCCCTCGACGACTTTCAGAGATAAGGAATTAAACCAGAGTGATAAATATTTTTATGAAGCGGTGGAATTTTATGTAATCGAAGGACCGTATAAGCAGTTGCCTGGCAGCAATGATGCGTTCTATTATGAAGTTATGTATGTGCACGTTTCGACCGGTGAGAACAGGGACCCGGAATTGCAAAAAAGAGCCTTCGAAGTCCTTCAAAATATAAAGTTCAATGAGGATTGGGAATAGGAAGGGGAGTCGTAGCTGATCCGCTTCGCCGGAAGCAGTATCTCAGGCTTTGCGTCTTCCCCTGAGCTCTTTTTCAAGCTCGAGCACGCTGAGGGTGGTTTTCATAACGGAGTCGGGGTTAAGGGATATGGAGTCTATTCCTTCTCTTACCAGGAATTCGGCGAATTCCGGGTAGTCGCTCGGCGCCTGACCGCAGATGCCGCTATGCCGCTTGTTTCGTTTGGCCCCTTCTATAGTCATCGAGATCATTTTCATCACGCCGGGGTCCCGCTCATCGAAGTCATGAGCTACCAGCTCCGAATCTCGGTCGACACCGAGCGTGAGCTGTGTAAGGTCGTTCGAGCCGATGGAAAACCCGTCAAAGAGCTGGCTGAATTCATCGATCAATATCACGTTATTCGGAATCTCGCACATCACATATATCTCAAGCCCGTTCTCTCCCCTTTTAAGCCCGTTTTTTGCCATCTCTTCCAGAACCTTTCTCGCCTCGTCCGTCCTCCGGCAAAACGGGACCATCAGAATGAGGTTTTCGAGCCCCATTTCTTCGCGCACCCTCTTCATAGCCCTGCACTCGAGCGCAAAGCCTTCCCTGTATCTCTCGTCGTAATACCGTGAAGCCCCACGAAATCCGATCATGGGATTTTCTTCCTTTGGCTCGAAGTACTGCCCGCCGATCAGTGTTGCGTATTCATTGGTTTTGAAATCGCTCATCCTGACAATTACGGGCTTGGGATAAAAAGCTGCTGTTATGGTCCCAACACCCTGGGCGAGCTTATCGACGAAGTAATCTCCCTTATTCTCATAACCGGAAGTCAGGCCGTTGACCTGATCACGGATACCGGGATCGGAAACCCTTTCGGGGTGCGCGAGAGCCATAGGGTGTATTTTAATGTAGCTTGTGATTATGAACTCCATTCGCGCGAGCCCGACGCCGTCGTTAGGGATCATGGAGAGGGAAAAGGCGAGCTCAGGGTTAGCCATGTTCATCATGATCCTGGTTTTGGGACGCCCCAATTCATTCAGGCGGACTGTATCGATATGAAAAGGCAGGTTTCCCTCGTAAACTATCCCCTCATCGCCCTCGGCGCAGCTCACGGTCACGATCTCTCCCGTTCGAATCTTTTCAGTCGCTCCCTCGGCGCCGACGACCGCTGGTATTCCGAGCTCACGGCTCACGATTGCCGCGTGGCAGGTTCGTCCTCCTCTGTTCGTTACGATTGCAGAAGCGGTTTTCATTACGGGCTCCCAGTCGGGGGTCGTGGTGTTGGCAACCACGACTTCAGCAGGCATTACCTCCGAAAGCTGGTCTACACTGTAGACTACGCGCGCTTTTCCGCCCGCGATCTTTTCTCCCACGCTCTTGCCTTGAGCCAGAACAGGCCCCTTTTTGTCCAGACGGTATGTCTCAAGCACCTGCACGTCTTTCTGTGACTGGACGGTTTCGGGACGCGCCTGGACGATAAAGATGTCCCCGGTCAGGCCGTCCTTTGCCCATTCGATGTCCATTGGCTGGGCTTTTCCTGACTTGGTCGAGTAGTGCTCCTCTATGGTAATCGCGTAATCCGCTAATTTGAGTATGTCCTCATCGGAGACGGAAAAGCGCCTCCGGTCGACTTCGGGCACCTCCACGTTGCGCGTGAGGATTTTCGAACCGCCCACCCCGTATACCATCTTTATCTTCTTTTGTCCGAGTTCTTTTTTAATAATCGCTTTATAACCTTTTTTGAATGTCGGCTTGAAGACGTAGTACTCGTCCGGATTGACCGTGCCCTGCACTATGTTTTCTCCGAGCCCGTAGCATGCCGTTATAAAAACGACATCGCGGAATCCGGTCTCGGTATCGAGCGTGAATATGACTCCGCTCGTAGCGAGGTCCGAGCGGACCATCTTTTGCACGCCTATGGAGAGGGCGACTCTGAAATGATCGAAATTGTTGTCGATGCGGTACGATATGGCCCTGTCCGTAAAGAGAGAGGCAAAGCATTTGGAGCACGCCTCTTTGAGGGGATGGTAGCCCCGGATGTTAAGATATGTCTCCTGCTGTCCTGCAAATGAAGCTGTTGGCAGGTCTTCCGCTGTGGCCGAGCTTCTCACCGCGACATCGGTATTTTGTCCGTACTGCTCCGAGAGTTTATCATAGGCGTTCTTTATTTCCTCCCAGAGGTCGGGGGGAATGCCAGCGCTGACAATTAGCTCCCTCGCTTTCCCGCCCCGGTTCGCAAGATCGGATACGTTTCTCTTGTCAAGACCCGCCATTGTATCTTTGAGCTGTTCAAGGATTCCCGCCGAGCTCAGCACGTGCCTGTACCCCTCGGCGGTTATGGCAAAGCCGTTTGGAATTCTGACGCCCTTCTCCGTGAGCTCTCTATACATCTCTCCGAGAGAAGCGTTCTTTCCGCCGACGAAGGGGACGTCTTCGATGCCGATATCGCCAAACCAGCGTATATACTTGTTTTGCACTTTCATGGGGCTTCTCCAGAGATTTTTTGTTCGATGATCTGTCTCATCTCAAACGGGCCTTGCGGCTTTTTGGAATTTTCACAAGATTTTAATAAGGTTGATATAAAGTATAGCAGTATTTATACCAGCGGCGATACGGTTCTCTCATAATGCCGTAAGGGATAGCTACGAGGGAAAGTCCTGGTGAGTGTAACTTCTGTCCCAACGACATTTGATCCCTTATACGACAAAGTACTATGATAAGGTAGCAAATATGTCGTCTGGCTAAATTTTGAGCGGAAAAAAGCCCCTTAAAACTTCTTCTGTAAGCTTTTAGGACACTCGACACTGGCCTTATTTGCAAATAACCGAATAAAGTGTATAAGTTATGCATAGACACCTTGTGGTACGTAGTTTGCACATGTATAGGATTATGCAGAGGTGTATCTCTCAGTGCAGTCATGAAATCGGGAATTGAGTATTCGATAAACCGCAGTTAGAAGCCTGGGGAGGCAATGATCATGTTACCTTTATACATAAAATCGGGCGAGTGCAGTTTGAGAGCGTCGGGGACCGTGATTCAATTCGAGGGAAATGAAATCACAGCTTCATTTCAGCTCCCTACGCCTCAAGGCGGAATATTCGATATCGACGTTACTTTTATTTTCAGAGAAGATTCGGGCAGGGACGCAGGGTTTAAGCTCGTGAACCCTCTCGAAAGCATGAACCCCGAAGATATAGGAAGCGCGGCTCAATACGAGCTGACTATTTATAATTCAAGCTTCCCGGACGGGGTTTCGAATGAAAGCCCTTTAATGCTCGGCGAATATTCGGGTCTGAAGCTCTATCTGAATTTCAAGGCGGAAGGACATTCGACGAACTCTCAAAAAATCTTCCATTATTCATTTTATACGTCATGAGAGGGTCGGGGAGGCAAAGCTCTGACCCGGGTGTTGTGAACGGAGGGCGGGGACTGAATTCCGGAGTGACGGATCATCTATGACGATGAAAATTAAAGACGACATCGACAGGGAAGACGACCTCCCGAACGCGCTCTCGGGCGTGGACAAAATGGTTCATTCCCTGATAAGCCGCTTTACGCTCGGCATATCGCCCGCTGCGCTCATGCTTGCATATCTCGACTGGCTCGTGCATTTCGGTATCTCGCCCGCAAAGCAGCTCGAGCTCGTGCAGAAGGCGCTCAGGAAGGCCGTAAGGTTCTATGTTTACGCTTTCAGGTGCGCGTCTCAGCCGGGCACTCAGCCCTGCATCGAGCCCCTGCCCCAGGACAAACGCTTCAGCGGCGAGGGGTGGCAGCGCGTGCCGTTTAACCTCATGTACCAGTCGTTCCTCCTGACCCAGCAGTGGTTCCACAACGCGACTACAGGGGTTGACGGAGTTAACCGCCACCATGAAGACGTCGTCTCTTTCGTCACCCGCCAGATACTGGATATCTTTGCGCCCTCGAACTTTATACTGACGAATCCCGAAATACTCAGGAAAACGATTGAGTCGGGGGGCAATAACCTCTTCCGGGGCTGGCTCAATCTGTTAGAAGACTGGGAGCGGTCCGTGATCGGGAAAAAACCCGTGGGCACGGAACATTTCGTGGTCGGGAAAGACCTTGCGGTCACGCCGGGCAAGGTCATATTTCGTAACCGACTCATCGAGCTTATACAGTATGAGCCGTCGACCAAAACCGTCTTCGCCGAGCCTGTCCTCATCATCCCGGCCTGGATAATGAAATATTATATTCTCGATCTCTCTCCGCATAACTCCCTCGTCAAATACCTCGTCGATAACGGACACACCGTTTTCATGATCTCATGGAAAAACCCCGGGCCCGAAGACAGGGACATCGGCATGGGGGATTACTTGGAGCTCGGGATCATGGAAGCCCTCCGGGCCGTGTCCGGTATCATACCGAATAGAAAAATCCACGCCCTCGGCTATTGTCTCGGAGGGACTCTCCTGGCTATCGCTGCCGCAGCGATGGCGCGCGACGGCGACGACCGTCTCAAGAGCATGACCCTGCTTGCGGCACAGACGGACTTTCATGAGGCCGGGGAGCTTATGCTCTTTATAGACGAGAGCCAGCTCGCCTTTCTCGAGGATATGATGTGGGACCAGGGTTACCTCGATACGAAACAGATGGCGGGTGCCTTTCAGATGCTCCGGTCAAACGACCTCATCTGGTCGCGCATGGTGCACGACTATCTGTTGGGGGAGCGCGAGCCGATGTTCGACCTAATGGCGTGGAACGCGGACGCGACGAGGATGCCCTACCGTATGCATTCGGATTATCTGAGCGGCCTCCTCCTCAACAACGACCTTGCCGAAGGGCGCTATCTCGTCAAGGACAGGCCGGTTTCCCTTACCGATATACGTATCCCTATGTTCGTCGTGTCGACCGTGAGGGACCACGTGGCTCCGTGGCGCTCGGTTTACAAGATCAACCTCCTTGCGGATACCGAGGTGACGTTCGTTCTCACGAGCGGCGGCCATAACGCCGGAATAGTCAGCGAGCCGGGACACCCCGACAGGACTTACCGCATAGAGACGCGCAACGAGAAAGACACATACATCGATGCCGAGAGCTGGGCGGCGAGGACGCCGGAGCGGGAAGGTTCATGGTGGACCGCGTGGGAAGCCTGGCTCAAAAAGCGCTCGGGCAAAAAGACTCCGCCTCCATCCCTGGGTGCTTCGAGGAAGGGGTACCCGCCTCTTGACGACGCGCCCGGCCTTTATGTGATGCAGGAATAGGGAACTTATAAGGAGCCGTGTTTTACGTTAAGTGACGATTAACTACAATATAAAGAGAGGGTGCAGATATGAAGATCGAATTTATAGGAAAGGGTATCGAGATTTCCGAGGACCTGAAAAGCGTCGCTGAGCACAGGCTGTCAACGTTCGAAAGGCATCTGAAAGAGATGGGGGAGGGGGAAGTCGAGGCGATCGTGACTTTCACCGTGGAAAAACACAGGGAGAGGCACCGTGTGGATATAGACGTATATCTCAAAACCCCGGGCGGGGGCGCGCTTCACGCCTGGGAAGAGTCGAACGATATCTTCATGTCGCTCGAATTCACTCTTGACGACATAGACAAGCAGCTGAACCGGCTTAAAGACAGGCGCATCGAGGTAAGGAAGGAGATCGCGCGTGAGAAAGTGAAGCGGAGGAACGAAGAGCCTCCTGTCCGCGAGGCGGGGCTGATAGCGGAGGAAAAGCTCTCTATCGAGAAACCGCTGTCGCCGGAGGAGGCGTTGATGGTGCTCCAGGACGAGGACAGGTTCTTTCACGTCTTCAGGAATGAGGACACGGGCGACCTCAACGTAATCTATAGAAAGAAGTCGGGGAAATACGGGCTTATAACGCCTTAGCGGTTATCTTGCCTGTGATAAGCTGCTGATTTGTAATAAATTATCTTATAGGGAAGCGTCTAGTGAATGACAGGATAGAAGTTAGGAAAATACACGACTATCTCTGGGAAATTCCCCGGACGGGAGGGATGCTCGTCCCCGGAAGGGTCTATACGACAGAGAAGATGCTCGAAGCCATAAGAGAGGAAAAGGCCCTCGAGCAGGTGATGAACGTCGCCTATCTTCCGGGAATACAAAAATATTCGATCGCCATGCCCGACATACACTGGGGATACGGATTCCCCATAGGGGGTGTCGCTGCGTTCGATGCCGAGGACGGGGTCATATCGCCGGGCGGGGTGGGTTACGACATAAACTGCGGCGTGAGGCTCATGAGGACGAACCTCACTGAAGAAGAAGTGAAGCCTGTGCTGAGGGACCTCGTCACCGAGATATTCCGCCGCGTCCCCTGCGGTCTCGGCGAGGGGGGGAAGATAAAGCTCTCTCAGGAAGACTACAAACAGATGATATCAAAGGGTATCAAATGGGCTATTGAGAGAGGGTACGGCGAGAAAGAGGACGCTGAAAGGGTGGAGGACTACGGCACCTTCCCCGGCGGTGACCCGGATGCCGTGAGTGAGAGGGCTTACGAGAGGGGAAAGGATGAGATCGGCACGCTCGGCTCCGGAAACCACTTTCTCGAGATCGACGTAGTGGACGAGGTTTTTAACCCGTCTGTCGCCGACTCCTTCGGCCTTTTCAAAGGTCAGGTGTGCGTCCTCATTCACTGCGGGTCGAGGGGTTTCGGCCATCAGATCTGTACCGATTACATAGACGTCATGCTTTCCTACATGAGGAAGAAGAACCTCGAGCTCCCGGACAGACAGCTCGCCTGCGCTCATATTAATTCCGAAGAGGGGAGGAGATACCTCTCTGCTTTCGCGGCAGCTGTGAATTATGCCTGGGTGAACAGGCAGGTCATCATGTCCTTCGTCAGGGACTCTTTTTACTCCATACTCCGGATTGGGCCTAACGAGCTCGGCGGGAGCCTCGTTTACGACGTGAGCCACAACATCGCCAAGTTCGAAACACACAAAGTGAACGGAGAGAGGAAAAAGGTATGCGTCCACAGGAAGGGCGCCACAAGGGCTTTTCCCAAGGGACATCCTCTCATCCCCGAGATATATAAAAACGTCGGTCATCCCGTGCTCATACCCGGAGACATGGGCAGGGCTTCGTTCGTGCTCGTAGGGACGGAGGCAGCTCTCGACGAGACGTTCGGGTCGAGCTGTCACGGGGCCGGGCGGGTCATGTCACGGACAAAGGCGCTTAAGCTCGGCAGGGGGAGGGATATAATCGGGGAGCTCGGGGAGAAGGGGATCATAGTCATGGCGAGGGGCAGGAAAACGGTCTTCGAGGAGATGCCCGAAGCCTACAAGCAAATTGAAGACGTTGTCGACGTCGTCCACAACGCGGGCATCGCTAAGAAAGTCGCGCGCCTGAGACCTATAGGGGTCGTGAAGGGGTGAGGGCTATCGGGAAAGGCTGTTCGGCAGCTGAATCCGCACGTTCGGACCGAAACGAATTCCATTTTCGCCGGAGACTTTTTCAAATATCCTAAAAGTACATAAGCACGTTTATATCGATTCCCTGTTACTCCTGTTTTTTCCAACCTATACTTACTGAGACAGGAGAACCCATTGAATTTATCCGAAAACGCTAAGAAGGTGCTTGAGGCGAGGTATCTCAGGAGGGACGACAAGGGGGCGGTAATCGAAACTCCCGGGGAGCTCTTCAGGAGGGTCGCGAAAGGGGTTTCCGAGGCCGAGCGCCTCCACGGAGACGGGGCATCCGCTCGTATGTGGGAGGAGCGGTTCTATGAGATGATGCGCTCGCTTGAGTTTCTTCCAAACTCGCCCACTCTCATGAACGCGGGGACTGCTCTCGGGCAGCTTAGCGCATGTTTTGTCCTCCCGGTGGACGACACGATCGAGGATATTTTTGATGCGGTCAAGAATATGGCTCTGATACAGAGGACCGGAGGGGGCACGGGCTTTTCCTTCTCGAGGCTTCGTCCTAAAGGCTCGATCGTTTCGAGCACCGGAGGGAGGTCTTCCGGTCCCGTGTCCTTCATGAAGATATTCGACAGTGCAACCGAGAATATCAAACAGGGCGGGAGGAGAAGGGGCGCCAACATGGGGGTTCTCAGGGTCGACCACCCGGATATACTCGATTTTATTACGGCGAAGCTGGGGGAAGGGGAATTGAGGAATTTCAACCTGTCTGTAGGCATCACGGACGCCTTCATGGGGGCTCTTGAAGGAGACGGTATGTTCGGGCTCGTCGATCCCAGGTCGGGAGGTGTCGCGGGGCGGCTTCGCGCACGGGAGGTTTTTGAGAAGATCGCCGAATGCGCCTGGACTACCGGAGACCCCGGAGTGCTGTTTCTCGACACTATAAACAGGTCTCATCCCTTAAGAGCGCTCGGCGAGATAGAGTCAACCAATCCGTGCGGCGAGCTCCCTCTCCTCCCTTACGAGAGCTGCAACCTCGCCTCGGTTAATTTATCCGCTATGGTGGATAATAATGGGGCGTCGGTCGATTGGGAAAAACTAGGGAGCCTTGTCCGGGACGGAGTCCGTTTCCTCGACGATGTCATAGATGTGAACAGGTTCCCGCTGCCCCAAATCGGATCGGTCACCGGGGGAAACAGAAAGATAGGGCTGGGGGTGATGGGTTTCGCCGAGATGCTCATCAAGCTCGGTATCTCTTATAATTCGGCTCAGGCGGTGGATTTCGCCGGAGAGCTCATGTCGTTCATATATGGCGAGGCTCTGCGCGCGTCGACGGAGCTTGCGCAGGAGAGGGGTGTGTTCCCGAATTGGGAGAGGAGCACGTATGCCCGGGAGGGCAAAAGGTTAAGGAACGGGACCCTCACGTCCGTCGCTCCCGCGGGCACGATCAGCATCATAGCCGGGACGACTTCCGGCATAGAGCCGCTTTTTGCACTCGCATACGGGAGAAGAAATGTTCTGGGCGGCGAAACGCTCTACGAGATCAACCCCGTATTTCTTGAGCGCATCAGGAAATTGCATCTTTTCCCGGAGGGATTCCATGACCGCTTCCTGCGGGAGCTTCTCGAATCTGGTGACATAAGCGGCGCAAAAGCGATTCCGGACGAGGTAAAGAGAATATTCGTTACGGCTCTCGATATACCGTATGAGCAGCATATAAGAATACAGGCTGCGTTTCAGAAGCATGTGGATAATTCCGTCTCAAAAACGGTAAACATGCCGGAGAGCGCCACGGTCAAGGACGTGAAAGAGGCTTATATGCTGGCTTACGGTCTCGGGTGCAAGGGGATTACTGTATTCCGATGCGGCTCGGGGAAGCAGCATGTGCTGGAGATAGGGGCGGATGAGAGCGCTTTTGAAAAAGAGTATTTCATCAAATGCGATCCCGGGGCCTGCAGGTTGTAACCAAAACCTTTACTATGCTATAGACAGGGCTAAGACGAACCGCATCTCAACCCTTCGACTGCACTTCGTGTAAGCTCGGGACTAATGGAGTTTGTGTCGGTTGCTGGACGGAGCGAATGAGTTGGTTAGGATCGTAGAATCACACTATGCGTGTGAGCGCAGACTCTGCTTTATTCCCCTAACCCTTTCCCTTCGGCTTCCCTGTCTCCAAGCGGAATTTCTTCCTGAACTGGAGCCTGGTTGTCGAGCGGGTATTCTTCTCCGGAGGGCCCGGGCGGCAGCACCTCTGTCGCCTGCTCGGCGGTTTCGGAATCCGATCCCACTTCCTCAGAAGCCTGGTCGTCAGTCTCTGAGTCCTCGTCGAGCGGCTCCGTAGGAGCTATGTCGGACCCCACCTCTTCGGAGGCCTGGTCGTCAGTCTCCGAGTCCTCGTCAAGCGGCTCAGTCGGCTCGACCTCCGGCTGCCCGGCCAGATCCTCAACAGGCTCCGATACCTGGTCGAGCTGCTCGGGCTCGGGGTCTATCTGCGCCGTCATCTCATCGCTCCCGGCAGAAAGCTCCCCGGCGTCGGCCTTTATATTCCCGATCGCTACGGATATGCCGATGCCGAATACGAGCAGAAGTGTGTATGTAACGGTTATTCTCACTCTAATTTTCATAATATCTCTCCTGACTTACCGGTCTTAACAATTCCTTAACATTGATCTGTATAATTCTAATGATAGTGTCGATATGCATGATCGGCAATGTATAATCGGGACTTTACTCAATTTCGTTGGAGCCGGCATGAAAACTGATACGCCTTAAGGGAGGGATTTGAAATAGTTCGCTCGTTTTTATATAATAGTGAATGCATCGAATCCGACCTGCCGAAGTGAAATTTAACCGTGTTTGCATGCAGATTTAATTCAAACTCATTGCCCGGATATAATTGATAAAGGGTGAGGTGTATTTAATCTGAGAAAGCATCACGGCCAGGGTTCGTAACAGTGTCTCTCAGGGCTAATCGGCGCACGGCAAGTTCCGTAGGAGAAACTGAATGAAAAGGCTTAAAGGCGACAGTGTAGAAAAAATCGAATCCCCTTATGAGGGTATAAACCTCAAGGATTATTATATAGAGAAGAGGCGCTTGCAGCTCGAGCTGCTCCTGATCCAGCAAAGTATAGCGAAGGCGGGCGAGAGGTGGTGTATCTGCTTTGACGGCCGCGACGCCGCGGGGAAGGGTTCGACGATTCTCCGCTTTACACAGAACCTGATGCCCAAGTACTACCATATCGTCGACCTGGGCGTCCCGACTCCGAAGGAGTCGAAATACTGGTTTCACAGATACGAGCAGCACTTGCCCAAGCCGGGGGAAATCGTGTTCTTCGACCGGTCATGGTATAACCGCGCGCTGATAGAGCCGACTATGGGCTACTGCACTCAGAAGCAGTACGAGTACTTTATGGACAAGGTCCTTGACTGGGAGCACGAATTGATAGACGGCGGGCTCAAGCTCATTAAGTTTTACCTGTCGGTCGATCCCGAGCACCAGCTCTACCGCTTCCAGGAGCGCCTGACCGACCCGCTCAAGTTCTGGAAATTTTCCGAGAACGATTACAATGCGCGGAAGAAATGGGAGACATTTACGAAGTATAAGGAACAGATGTTCGCGCACACGGCGTCCGAGAAATCCCCATGGATACTCATAAACTCGAATTCGAGGAAAACCTCGAGACTCACCTGCATGCTATATGTCGTGAGGCAATACGGGAACACGAAATTCGTTCCGCTCACGGGCGAGGACGTCACGGAGACACACACCATAGAAATAAACGGAGTTGCTTTCAGCGGACTCAATAAATTACAATATTCAGTACTCAAGGAAATGGCTGACGAGCAGGAGCTCCACGCCCAGGATGTACTGACAGGACCGGGAAATGAATGACGAAGATTATACATTAGCAAACACCTTGAACCTGCCCCGCGTAAGGTCTGCCGGCGGGCTTGTTTATAACGATAATTACCACATCCTTCTCATTTTCAAGCGCGGTAAGTGGGACCTGCCCAAGGGCCGCTTCGAGATGGGATCCGACCCACTCGAGACCGCGCTCAGGGAGGTAAGCGAGGAGACCGGGCTCGACAAGGAGAAGCTCACCATACAGGGGAAGCTCGTGTCCACATGGCATACCACGAGACACGAGAAGACGAAATATCTGAAAAAGACGCACTGGTACCTCGTCCATTATCACGGTGAGGATTCGGACGTCGCTCCGCAGTTCAGGGAGGGGATTATCGAGTGTCGGTGGGTGCATCTTCCCGACCTCGACAAGTACCGCCCGCTCCTATTGCCGAGGATAGAGTACGTGATAGATTTCTGGCTGCAGAACCTCGCCTACGCCCCCAGGTTTTGAGAACGGGGCGGGGTCTGGCGTCGGTCGTTGGATGGAGTGGAGGAGTTTCGCAGAGACCGTATATGGGTATACGTTGAGCACCCCTTTGGGCAGGCTCAGGATGAGCGGGCCTGGCTTCATTGGTGAGCGGAAGCTCCGCAATTCTGCGCCTCACTCTTTTGTGAGCTTATTAATCCTTTCCCTGTAAATCCTCTTTACGACGTCCCCGGAATCCTCGGTGATCTCTATGCCCATGTTTCCGGAAAGGCTTCCAACGAGGCGGGTAGACCACTTGACTATCCCCTGTATCCTTATCTCCTCACCGTCCTTCCCCGAGTCGTTTTCGTCCTGGAAGCTTATTACGATCCTGGTGCCCGTGGGATAGATATTCCGCGCTTCGATCTCGAGACCCCGCTCGGAGATGTTGGAAGCGTAGCCCATGAAAGTAGGGTCGTCTTTTCCGAGCCTTATCCTCTTCCTGTAAGGAAGCCTCCTGTATTTTCTTTTTTCACCCATTTTTTGTGTCCCGTCAAATTATAACCCGGTTTCGCTTAACAAGTTAGGAGGTATCAAGACCAGAGAGCGGGTGATGCCCGATAAATAACGATGGGACGAATAATATTCGATCATTCGGCTCTGCTCAGAGCGATTCCGGAAAAATCTTCGGCTATAATTAAGAGAATCAAAAGAAAAAACGAGGTCCCGAAATCAATTCATGATGACTGAAAAAGAGAGTCCTGATTACATGGAGGCCGGCATTAGTCCGATAACACCCGGCTTATTGAGATTTACATCTATATAACGAGTGGTTAATATTAAATAAGGGAGTGGGAGTCTGTTATTCGCACTATTTCGGATACAGGGTTCCCGTTTTGGTCACGTACCGCGTATTATCACGATCGGATATCGGAATATAAAAATTATGGCTCGGAGCTCTGTATTTCCCAAGGTTAAGGTTTTCATACCCGCCTTATTTATTTTCTTTTTTTGTTCACTTTCCTCGCATGCCGACGAAAAGTATGACTGGAAGAGTGATTGGTCGCTGAAAGAGAACTTCGATATCAGCATAGACACGGAGGGTTATCAGTTCCCTGCGGCGATAGCTTTCGTCCCGAATCCCGGGAAGGGACCTAAGGACCCTCTATACTTCGTAACCGAGCTCCGGGGCAAGGTTAAGGTCGTCACCAACGACAGGACGGTCTATACGTTCGCCGAGGACTTCTTTAAATTAAAACCTTCCGAGGAGCTGCCTGCCTTCTCGGGCGAGAACGGGCTTGCGGGCATCTGCCTCGACCCTGCAAACGGCTATGTCTTCGTTACGTTCGCGTATCAGGACGAAAATAAGATATTGCATAACAATATTGCGAGGTTCGATACAGCCCCCGGGACATTCTCCCTCAAACCCAACTCCATGACGGCTTTCACCGATATATTCAAGAGGCAGGGCTCAAGCCCCTCCCATCAGATAGGCTCCTGTCAGGTTTACGACAACATGCTCTACGTGAGCGTGGGCGACGGGTTCGACCTGAGGTTTTCGAACGTACACAACTATGTCAGAAGCCAGGATATAAATTTTCTCTTCGGGAAGATTCTCCGTATGACACTCGACGGGAAGCCCGTTAAAACCAACCCTTTCTATGTCGACGACGACATAACGAAGTCTAGGAATTTCGTATGGGCGCTCGGATTAAGGAACCCTTTCGGGCTGAAGATAGTCGACGGGCGCGTGTTCGTCGCGGACAACGGCCTTTCCGTGGACAGGTTCATCGAGGTCCATGAAGGGGTGAACTACCTCTGGGACGGGACCGACATGAGCATCGCGACTAACGCGAACGTTGTCTTCGTGCCGGCTGCGGGTGTGACTCAGCTTACTTATTTCCCCAAGGACCTGGACATATTTCCCGAGGAATACAGGGGCAGGTTCTACCTCGACCTCTGCGGCGACCCCGACGTAGATCCGCTCGAGAGCGGGGGGAGGAGCGTCGTTATGTTCGATTACAGTTTCGGGAAAAACAGGCTGCTCGCCCCTCCCGACACTTTTCTCAGATACAGGGGTACGAAGTTTCAGACCCTCGTGGGGCTCGCGATCGGTCCCGACGGGCTTTACTTCGTCCCCATACTGCCCTTTGCCGACGGCAGGAGCGTGGTATTGAAAGTTACATACAACCCTGAAAGTAAACACCCCTATACGCTCAAGAATGAGACGAGCGCACAGGTGCTGCTCGAACAGCACGGATGCTACGGGTGCCATATGCGTGACGAAAACGGGTGGAGCACAGTGGGTCCGAGACTGGACAGGGAGCAGCTCGTTTCAAGAGTAAGCGAGAGACTTTCATCCCGGAAGTATATCGACAGCGTAAAAAAACTTGACGAGCTCGACGTCGAGCCTTATAAGAACTACCGGAGCGCCAGACAGGAAGTGCTCAGCAAACGGGGCACGGACCAGATAAAGACCTGGATGAGGTACCACATAATGGAACCCAGGTTCGACAACCCCAATGCTCAGATGCCCAATCTCGGCATTAAAGAGAACGAGGCCGAATTGATAACCAATTATCTCGTTGACAAGAAAGTTGATTATCAGAAAATGGAGTGGGATATTCTCGGCACGCTGATTCCAAAACTAAAATACAGGTATCTGGCTTATTCCTTTATACTCGGCTCCGTCTTCTCGTTCTCGATCGTGGGTATGTACACATACACCCGCAGGAAGAAGGAGGGCCGCGGTTAAAGTATACGTAAGCCCGTAAACCGTGTGCACTTTCCTTTACTCTTACCGATTACTGAATATCATGCGGGGGAAAGGACGCCCCCTGATTACTGGGGAGCGGCGCCTGCGACGATTAAATGAGAAATAACCGCATATTCTCTATCATAATCTCCGGATTTTTTGCTCTACGTGCGGCTGCTTCATACGGGCAGGATGAGATACCCCAAGGGCCCGCACCCGAAACGCTCGAGCCCGTAGTAGTTACGGGCACGGCCTACCCGACCGCGCTCAGCAAGAGCACTGCGAGCGTCACCGTCATTACGCAGGATGAAATTGAGGCGAGCCATGCGGAGAGTGTCGGCGAGCTCCTGGAAGAAGTACCGGGCCTCTACGTCGATCAGCCCGCATCGAGGGGCGGCGTAACCTCGGTTTATATCAGGGGCGGAGACCCGAATTTCACACTCGTGCTCATAGACGGGGTAAAGGTGAACGATCCCAATAACAGCCGCGGGGGCTCGTTTGATTTTTCCGCGCTGAGTACTGACAACATAGAGAGGATAGAGATCGTGCGAGACCCTATGTCCTCCCTGTACGGCTCCGACGCGCTCAGCGGGGTAATCAACATCATAACGAAGAAAGGGAAGGGGAAGCCGAAGTTCAGTCCCGAAGGCTCGGTCGGGCGCTATGATCAGTTCCAGGCCCTCGCCGAGCTCTCGGGAGCGGGCTCTTTCTACGATTATTCCATAACAGGCTCCTATCTCGACGACGGCACGCAGGTTAAGGGGAGCACGTTCAAAAGCCCGACCTTTACCTCGAGCCTTGGGCTTCTCAAAAGGGAGGATATGGAGCTCACATCCACGATAAGGTACTCCCACATAGACAGCACGAGCTTCCCTGACGACAGCGGCGGCCCGGAGTTCGCCGTGCTCCGCGATACGGATGCGAGGAATATAGACCAGTTTCTCCTGGGGCTCAATTACACGCACAGCCCCGTCAAGTGGTGGGAGTACAGCATCAAGCTCGGGTATTACAATGACAAAGAGGACTTCACGTCCCCCGGTATAGCCCCCGGCGTGCGCGACCCTTTCGGCATCCCTCCCAATGAATCGGACAGCGACTATAAAAATTACGATGCGAACCTCGTCAACACGTTTTCCGTTTACGAAGGACTCGACGTCATAGCGGGGTTCGAGGCGGAGTTTCAGGATGGTACGAGCCAGGGGATGCTCTTCGGCGAATTCCCAACGCCTACTAGTTTCGATCTCAACAGATATATCCTCTCCCCCTACGCCGAAGTGCATTGGAGTATGGTTGAGAACCTCTACGTCGTGCTCGGCGCAAGGGAGGACTTTCCGCAAGGGTTCAATTCCGCATTCAGCCCGAGGGCGGGGGTTTCATATAAGATAACCGCGACCGGTACCACGCTCAGGGCGAACTGGGGCGAGGGTTTCAAGCTCCCCTCATTCTTCTCTCTCGCAAATCCGATAGTCGGCAACCCCGACCTCGTGCCCGAGAAAAGCAGGAGCCTCGACCTCGGTATAAGTCAGAGGGTCTGGGGCGGCAGGGCGGGGGCTCAGCTAAATGTCTACTACAATAAGTTTAAGAACCTGATCGACTTCGAGGAGGGGCCGCCGCCAATCCTCGTCAACCGCTCCGAGGTGACCGTAAAGGGGTTCGAATTGATAGGAGACCTCAGTCCCTGGGACGTGCTCAAACTCTCCGGGAGCTTGAATTACGCGGATAGTAATATAATAGGCACAGATGAGGAACTCAGGAACCGTCCGACGTGGTGGGGCGGGTTCTCGGTCATCTTCCGCCCTTATGAGAGTGTGGAGGTTAATTTAGACGCGGTTTTCGTCGGGAGCGTGCCCGACTCGTCCATACCGACTGGGGACGTAACGCTCGACCCTTATGACGTCTTCAATATCGCGGTGTCATGGAAGCCCGATGACGGGATAAAGATGTATCTGGCCGTGGATAACCTGTTCAATGAAGAGTATCAGCAGTTCGTCGGCTTTCCCGCGCCCGGTATAACGCCGCGGGCGGGCGTCAGGCTCACGTTCTGACGGACCGGGATAACTCCCGGTTGCCGGCGGATGCTATCCGCCAATGTGCGTTCCGGTGGTCATTCATTATTATCCGGCCAAAAGGGTATATATAACTCAGGGCCTTTATATAAGGGAGCATGTCAGACAAGCGTAGAGATAAAGTCGTATCGTCGGGGTTCTTTGTGAGATTTGATCTTAGATATTAGTTCTTTTTGATTTTTTGGACTCTTTAGAGTGGAGAATACTCCAAACCAAAAAAAGTAATCCAAAGACAGGTTATAACACCTCTTCACCCGGTTGGGACTGTATTTTTCCAGCAGTCTAACGATATGAGCAACAAAACGTGGAAATTTCAGAGATTGAAAACTCAGCCAGATTAACCCTGCCCTGAATAAACGCCACTTTATCGTGCCTTTATTATATTCGCAGATTCTGTTGAAACTAAATGTGTTTGGATATTTCCGTGCAAATATGACTTCGGATTTCCCCTGCTCTATGGTATGCATCGCTATTCCTTCATAATCTTTTTCAATATATTGTGTTGAGAGCGCATTGGGTTCGGATATAATCTCTATCCCGGCATACATAATACGTAACCCCAGGTCCATATCTTCATTGACATTATACTCGTCGTTAAAAGAACCAATTTCTTGTATGACTTCTTTGCGTATTGAAAAGTTTCCGCCATAAAACTCTAAACCTTGAAATTTATAACCGGAGGAGGTTATCCGCTCCATGAAAGGAATGTATATAGTTTCCGCAATATACATTTCCAACGGGGATGAATCGTTGCAGATGTGTACCGGGACATTCCCCAAAACACATAATCTTGGATTAATTTTGTGGTGTTTATAATGCCGTTCGATCAGTTCCGGATATGCTTCCATATCGTCGTCGAGGAATATTAGAATATCCCCATTTGCCTCTGATATACCCCTGTTGCGTGCTGCTGATCTCCCTGCGTTCGGTTTCCATATCGTACGAAGCTTAAACGGTGACTCAAAACCGGTTAACATTTCTTGTGTGGAATCGGTTGATCCGTCTATTGATACAATTACTTCATAATTCTCCTTTGGAAAAGTCTGGCTGCAAAGGGCGATCAAAGCGCGCTTTAATGAATTGCAGCGTTGGTATGTGGGTATTATGACGCTGACATACATATATCACCCGTATGGTTTAACTGTTTGAAGGATTCTCATTCGGCGATATCCGCTGATATGCGGAACACGATTTTTTCATCGAATCGACTCCCCTCTGCGCCGATGGGGATGTTTCAAAATCATTATAATATTTTCGTGCACACTTTGTAAGGTATAACAAATCGTCAGTTATGAGAAACATGGTAGCTGTTATCCTTCTTAGCCGGTTCGGTCATTATACGTTTCCTCCCTTTTGCCTAGCTGAGACTGCTTGGGTAAATTTAACTTTCTTCCGAACCGGGAAATCACTGGAAACTAACGGAAGATATAATTAAATTTATCATGTAACCACCCGGAATTGCTTGTTTGCGCCCGTAGCTCAGTTGGATAGAGCAACGGACTTCTAATCCGATTCGATACATTTTTACAACCTTCCTTTGATATTACAACTTGCCGGGATCATATCGGAAATAGGGCAGGTCTATCGCCTCCATTGAAGATTGGATTACACATGGAAATGGCCGAGAAATAATAATAAGAAGAATAGAGAGACAGTAAAGGCTTAATCCGCTTAATTCGTTTTTTCGTAAGCGTCGCAATGAAAAGAACAGTTGAATTGAGCGGGAACCCGGAGCTTAGCGGACGCGGTCCCGAGGCTTCAGCCGCAGCAGCCGTGCTTCCTGCGTCTTATGAGGAAGAACATGCCGACAAGCCCCAATACTACTACCGCGCCGACTGCCCCCCATTCGCTAAGGGTGGGTACATTAGTTACTGGTATAGGCACTGGTGCGCCTGCAAACGCATCCGCAGCGGAGAATCCAATAACTGTTATAAATGCGAGAATATTCCTCATAGTTAACCCTCCGGAGAACAAGTTGTTTTATCGATAGTATACATGGTATACGTTATTGATGGGAAGCCCCGAACTACTGGAGGATGAGGACAGCAGAACGGGGCTTCAAACTGGACTACTAGATAATTTGTCTTCTATATATACATTTTATCCTATGCTTAATCCTGCTAATTAACGGCGGCCTTTCTTCTCCTCACCGCGAAGAACACCCCGACCAATCCCAACCCCGCAGCCGCAGCGATCATTCCCCATTCGGAAAGTGTAGGCACGGTTTGTTGACGCTGTCCGAACCAAATATTTATGACGCCCTTGGCGGATCTTTCTATATCAGGGGCGGTCGGGTCTGAGTTTTTCAATAAGATTTTGCCAATTGGAAACTGTGATTGTATTCCGAAGAATGTATTGAAAAAGATCGAAACGTCAGCATGCGTCGAATATAAAAGAATGTTTTGTGGATCGCGAACCTCGACTATTATATCTTTATGACCGGCAGGGATGTTTGTATCACAACCCATAGTCATTCCTGCGGCGGTTACGGGTGGGTCGAAATCTATCTCGAAATTCGCATGGAAGAAGTTATTCACGAGCGCATTTGCAGGAGGACTGCCAATACCCAAAAAATCCTTTGGTAAAATAGCCAGATCGACAGGAGCGGATATGACCGGAGTGGCGGTGAATTGTATACCAGGCAGTATAACTCCGGGGGTAAAACAACCATCGTTACTAGAACTATTTGCAGGGGCTGTACATGCTTGAGCAAATGACGGGTCCTGTATGGTCGCTCCCGAGAAGTCCTGAAACCCAATCCCGGGGTTACTTGATAGAAAATTATTCACACTATCGTAAACCGTGACCTGTGCAAATGCGGGTAAGGCCGATATGATAAATAACACGATAAAGAAGATATACAATTTTACTGATAAGCTAAGTTTGATAAGCTTTGACATTCCTCTATCCTCCTGTTTAAAACAGCTTAATTCCCATTATATAATATGGAGAAAATTTTGTCTACAACGGATTACAAATGACTATTGATTAAAAATACCTAATAATTAATATAATTTATCACGCTGAGTCCTCGAGACCCATTTTGGTAATGGCTATAAATACCGGTACGAGACGGAGTGAAAAACTTAAACTCAAATGGGAGAATGCGAACCTGAAACAATGGTATATCCGGGTTGAGGAATCGAAGAATGGCGAGTCGAGATATATTCCCGTCAGTAAGCAGTTGAATGAGTCTCTAAAGTCGGTAAAATACAAAACCTCTAGTGAATTTCTATTCAATCGCGGAGGTGAGCAGGTTAGGGCGTTTAAGACTGTATTTACTGCAGCGGTGAGAAGATCAGGTGTTGAAAGATTAACGATTCATGATCTCAGGCATACATTCGCCAGCGTTCGAGTTATGAACGGTGTCAATCTGGCTACTGTCCAGGGGTTATTGGGGCATAAGAGCATTAACATGACAAAACGATAATCATTACAATGCGCCCGTAGCTCAGTTGGATAGAGCAACGGACTTCTAATCCGTAGGTCGGGGGTTCGAATCCCTCCGGGCGCGCACTTTTTTCCCGAGGCACAGTGACTGTGTTGCAATTCGCCAAGGGCGTCCGGTTCTTACGCACGCTCAGAACCGTTCCCTCCGGGCGCGCACACATAGTGTGATTTTACGAACTCACCGAAACACCCTACCTTCCGCCGACAACAGCAGCCAAAACCCTTCGCCCAGAGCTTGCCGCTCGTCCCGGCGAATTCCCGGGCCGGAGTCGGGAAGCGTCGAAGGATTCTTCCAGCCATGATTAGCGACATTTTTGCGATTTGGCAATGACGACGGATTCTTCCCAAGCCCTCAAGCCCTTCTTTTCTTTCAAGTAGTTGCAACTGTTTTCCTGTGGTACACTCTTGACCGCTCGGCACGGTCATAATTATCCCGCGCCCGCCAAAAACCGATCATGCATCTGCCGTTTATCGACATCGACCTCGTGGCCCTCATTAAATGGGCCGGATACATAGGCATATTTATCATAATATTTGCCGAGTGCGGGGTATTCCTGGGCATCTTCCTACCCGGGGACTCGCTCCTCTTCACGGCGGGATTCCTGGCCTCACAAGGGCATCTGGACCTGGTGCTCCTCATATTGATATGCTTCTTCGGCGCTGTGCTCGGGGACAACTTCGGCTACGCGTTCGGGCGCAAGGCGGGGCCGGCGATATTCAAGAAAGAGGACTCGTTCTTTTTCCACAAGAAGCACCTCGAGCGTGCAGCCCGTTTTTACGAGACGCACGGCGGCAAGACCATAATTATCGCCCGCTTCATGCCCATTATCAGGACGTTCGCGCCGATACTCGCGGGCGTAGGCAGGATGAATTACCGGACATTCATCTTATACAATCTGGTCGGCGGGGCTCTTTGGGCTGTCGGCATAACAGCCCTCGGCTACTTTCTGGGATCGACGATCCCCGGTGTGGACAAATATCTATTCCCTATCGTTCTATTGATAATCATAGTCTCGATGCTCCCGGGTATCATCGCGTCGCTCCGGTCCGTGCTGTCGAAGAAAAAACAGAAATCCTGACCCGGGGCTCTCTTATCCGAGGAGCGCTCACATGCAAACTCTATATGTCATCTCCGTATTCATCCATATACTCTCGGCGACGGTCTGGGTCGGGGGGATGTTCTTTCTGATACTCGTATTGATTCCGGTGCTCAGGAAGCCCGAGTTGCAGGGGTTTTTCCCGGCGGTCTTCTATCAGGCGGGTGTAAGGTTCAGGCTCGTCGGGTGGGTTTCCCTCATCCTTCTCATCATTACGGGGACGATTAACCTCGCTTGCCGAGGCTACGGTTTTTCCGACCTCCTGACGGGGCGGATTTTCGAGGGATCATTCGGGCGCGTTCTCCTTCAGAAGCTCATCATTGTAGGAATGATCCTGCTCATAAGCATCGTCCACGATTTCTGGATAGGGCCTAGAGCGTCCGAGATTATACGCGAGGACCCGCTCTCTCCCCGCGGCAAGAGTCTCAGACGAGCGGCTGTCATGCTCGGCAGGCTCAACTTCATTCTCGCCCTGCTGGTTGTATTACTTGCAGTCCTGCTAGTACGTGGCGGGGTGTGAGGAGGCCGGATGATTTTTTTCCTTTGTCATCCCGAATTTATTTCAGGATCTCGTCTTTTTTTCTTCCCGGCTTTATAAAGTGAGATTTGTGTGTGGATTTGTTTTGGCTTCTATAAGAGCTGCTTCAAAAGCAGAATCAAAACTTTAGGCCGGAAGAGTACCGAGAGAAAGAATTTGAAATCTTGTAACCCCAGGAATACTCTCACTTCCCACACGCCCACATTGGCGTTGAGTATGACGGCGTCGCCTTCCACTGCCGTGCCTGTAATAATTACGTCAAGCTCTCCTGCGGGACTTGTGACCTTCATTCTTAGCCTCCCTCTTCCCGATATACGTGAATATTTCCAGAGCTGCTTCCTCCCCCGAGCGCACACAATCGGGAATGCCGACACCGCCGTACGCGTTGCCGGCGAGTCTCAACCCCGGGTATCTCCGTGCCCTCTCCATTATTCTCTCAACGAGTGCCTCGTGTCCGACAGCATAATGCGGCATCGACTCCGGGTTCCGGCTTACGATGCTGAATATAGGCGGGGATTTTACGACCGCCAGGGAAGAGAGAACTCCGTGAGCCGAAGAGATGAGGCTCTGGTCGTCATGGCAGCAAATAACGGGGTTCTGAGAATCTCCCATAATGACGCGAAGCAGGACAGTCCCCTCGGGACCGCGACCGGGGAATTTCACGCTGCTGAATGTGCATGCAAGCAGGGGTATACCTTCGGACGACGGGACTACGAAGCCCGAGCCGTCGAGCGCATGGGCCACGTCACTCCTGCGGTAAGCGAGGTTTATCACTATTGTGGATACATACTTTATCCGAGATAGGCTGAGTGAGAGCTCGAGGTCGAGGCCCCCGGTGATGAGTGAGGCTTGAGACGCGGGGAGCGCCGCTATGACCGCATCACACTCGATCGGATTCCCTCCGCTCAGGTGGACCAGGAAGCCTTCGCCCGCAGGATCGATTCTTTTCACACGGCTCCTCAGCCTGACGGAATCCTCCGGCAGCCGCGAGACCAGCGTATTAATGAGCGTCCCCAGACCGCGATCGAATGAGGCGAACCTCCCGCCGTTTCCTTCCTTCCCGTCTTTACGGGCTCCCCAGGCTGCTCCGCTTTTCCTCATCCCCCGTACGACGCTCCCGTAATCCTCTTCCATCTTCGCGAGTCCCGGAAGCGCCGCGCGGACGCTCAGTGTCTCGGGGTCGCCCGCGTATATTCCTGAGAGGAGCGGCTGCGCCATGCGCTCGTAAGCCTCTTCACCGAACCTCCGCCTTATGAAGGAGGCAGCGCTCTCGTCCCCGCGCGAACTGCGTCTCGGGATCACCGGTTCGAGCGACATGCGGAGCTTGCCCCTTATCGAGAGGAGAGGAGAGTTGAATAGCGCCGCCATACGCGTAGGCGCGGGGAATAGACCCTCGGGAAGGGGAATGAGCTTACCCCCGCGTACGACGAAGAGTGTCCCCGCTTCTGCACTCGTTCCTATAATACGGTGCTCGAGACCCGCGCGTATGGAAAGGCCGAGCGCCTCGGGCTTTGACCTCAGGAACGAGTCGGGCCCTTCCTCAGCGAGAAATTCGCCCATATCTCTCGTCGATATGACGCCCCCCGGCCTTACTTTGCCTTCGAGGACTGTGACCTCTAGCGGGAGTCCGTGCTCCGCGCTGAGCTCCATGAGCCTGTGAGCCGCGCTCAGACCCGTAATGCCCGCGCCAATCACGATTATACGCGGCATTACTTTCCCTAAACGAGGTGACTTTTTATTCATCGGATGCATCGGTCATGCTAAGCGGTTCTCTGTTACCAGGCATTTATGACCCTCGGAGCCGTATCCTACATGGAAAAAGCAATTATGGTGCCAGAGTATTCTCAAATATTTGGGGCATGGCGGATCGCGGCAGGGTGTAAGGTGTCAGAAAGTCTTACGCATTCTTTCGGCAAATTCCGGGCCTTACAAGTTGGGATTCGGCGGTTATCCCTGCTGTAACCCTCTCTGCAATAGGCAAATTTTTATAAATGTCTGCATATTCGCCCGGAGCCTCGGCAGTGGGCCCTTATGGCATGGGAGTTGCACCAAATTTGCTCAGTATTAAGTGAGGAGCCCCGGCTATGAAGAGCATAAAGGACATGGATTTTTCCTTAACCCCATTTGTCGTAATCTGGGAGGTTACACAGGCATGCGACCTAGCGTGCCGGCATTGTAGGGCGGAAGCGGTCAATGTGCGCAGCCCCGGAGAGCTTTCAACGGAGGAGGGGTTTGACCTGATTGATAAGGTCCGCTCGATGGGGACGCAGATTATGATACTGAGCGGCGGAGATCCGATAAAGAGAGAGGATATTTTCGATCTGATAAGGTATGGGGCTCGACAGGGTTTGCGTATGGCCACAATTCCTGCCGCCACGCCGAGCCTGACGCCGGAGGTGGTTGGGAGGCTGAAAGAGGCGGGTCTCGCTCAGATGGCACTCAGCCTGGACGGGCCTGACAAGGAGATACACGACACGTTTAGGGGGATTCCCGGAGCTTTCGATTTGACGATGAGGGGCGCTCAATACGCCCATTCCGCGGGGATTCCGCTTCAAATCAACACGACGCTCGGCACGCACAATATCGATTGTTTCGAAGAAATTGCCAGGCTCGTGCGGGATCTCGGGGTCGTCTTCTGGGAGGTGTTTTTCCTCGTGCCCGTGGGCAGAGGGAGGCTTTTGAAACAGATGAAAGCTTACCAGTATGAAAGGCTTTTTGAGAAGCTTTACAGCTTTTCGAGAGAGGTCGATTTCATAGTCAAAATTACGGAGGCTCAGCATTACAGGCGGTATGTGGTCGAGCGGGAGACAAAAAAGGGATCAGCCGGCGGGAATCCCCTTGAAGTGAGACTGCCAGAGCGCCTCACGCGCGATTTCGGACCCGGGGGTAGTATCGGGCTGGCTCCCAAGGGGGTCAATTCGGGCAACGGTTTTGTGTTTATTTCTCACACCGGGGAGGTCTTTCCCAGCGGGTTTTTACCCATATCCGGCGGGAACGTGAGAAACGAAAGCATTGTCGATATTTACAGGGAATCTCCAATTTTCGTGGAGATCAGGGACTACGACAGGCTCAAGGGCAAGTGCGGTGTGTGCGAATTCAAAAACATCTGCGGAGGCTCGAGGGCAAGGGCTTACGCCATGACAGGGGACTACATGGAGTCAGAGCCCTACTGCGCCTTTGTTCCCGAAGACTTCAAACGGGGGTCTCTGGAAGGAGAGGGTATCCGGCATGCCGATCTTTAGAACCCGCACGTCGAGCGAGCCTGAGGACACCGGCGTTTCGGGTGTTTACCGCGTAAAATTTATTTAAAGCAATTGCGGTGTGGACGTATAATATATTCAGTGTGACATGAAGTATGCGATTGTATTAGTTCGTGACGATGGCAGACATCCATGAGTAATGAAAGATCGAATATAGACTTTGACCTTTCCCCATTCATAGTGATATGGGAGGTTACGCAGTCATGCGACCTCGCGTGCCTGCACTGCAGGGCGGATGCGAGGACATGCAGTGACCCTTTTGAGCTCACTACGTACCAGGGGCAAAACCTCATAGATGATATCAGTGAATTCGGCTCGCCCCTCCTTGTGTTTACGGGCGGGGACCCCCTCAAAAGGGAGGATATTTACGACCTCATCGCTCACAGCGTGAAGAAAGGGCTGCGGACGACCGTGTCCCCGAGCGTGACGCCGCTTCTCACAAATGAGTCTATCCGAAGGCTTAAAGAGGCCGGCATATCGAGAATGGCCGTGAGCCTCGACGGCTCAACTTCCGAAATTCATGATTCATTCAGGGGAGTTAAAGGGAGTTTCTCAAGGACTCTCGAGGTCTTGTCCGAGTGTGCTGAACTCGGTATCCCGCTTCAGGTCAACACGACCGTGACGAGATACAATATCGGCGACTTCGACAACATTGCCAAGCTCATTAGCGGGTTCAACCCCGTCCTCTGGAGCGTATTCTTCCTCGTCCCGACGGGGAGGGGGAGGGTGGAGGACGAACCGAGCGCCGAGGAGTTTGAAGAGGTCTTCGCGAGGATGTATGAGCTCTCGAAGGTGATGCCTTACGACATCAAGTCCACGGAAGCGCCCCATTACAGGAGATACGTCGCCCAGGCGAGGGTGAGGGAATCGAGGGCGGGCAAACGTACGCCCGACGTTGGAGCGGAGAGGAAGCAGGACACGATAGGCAGGGCGCCCCGCGGTATAAACGACGGGAAGGGCTTCGTCTTCATCTCGCACAGGGGCGAGGTGTATCCGAGCGGATTCCTGCCGTTGTCGGGAGGCAATGTAAAGAACGAGAGCATAGTCGATATCTACAGGAGCTCCCCTTTATTCATAGAGATCAGGGACTACGACAGGCTCGAGGGCAAGTGCGGCGTGTGCGAGTTCAAAAACATATGCGGAGGCTCGAGGGCGAGGTCATATGCAGTGACCGGGGATTACATGGAGTCCGAGCCCTACTGTGTTTACGTGCCGAGGAAATACGTAGCGGGACAATCCGATGAGGAAAACGCCAACCCGTCAGAAATATAACACCTGTCATACGTGCAGCTTGAGGGCAGGCGGCATCTTTTCGGGTCTCGATAATTCGGGCGTTCTGGAGCTCGAAGGCTTGCTCCAGAGACTCGTTTATCCCGAGGGCTTCGTCTTATTCCTGAAGGGAGAAAAACCGCGCGGCGTTTATTGTGTGTGCTCCGGGCGCGTCAAACTTTACATTCATTCCCAGGACGGCAGAAGTGCAGTATTGGGTTACGCATCGGCCGGCAACGTGATCGGAGCGAGAGCGGCGTTGTCGGGAAAGCCCCATGATTTTACCGCGAGGACCGTCGAGGAATCTCAATTGAGCTTTATAGATAAAGAGGATTTCCTGGGCCTGCTTAAAAAGAACGGGCCCGTATGTCTGAGGCTGGCGGAGACTCTCGGAGAAGAGCTCTCAAAAGCATACGAAGGTTTCAGGAACATAGCCCTAGCGACGTCCGAGGAGCGCCTCGCTTCGCTCCTCCTGAGGCTTTGCGATGAGTTCGGCGAACCCTCCCCGGAAGGGATCGTTATAAAGCTCAGCCTGAGTCAGGAGGAGATGGCGGATATGGCCGGCATGTCGAGAAGAACGCTCAGCAGGGCTCTTCAGCTGTTCAAAAAAATGGAGTTGATTGATTGCGGCCGTCGTACTACCGTTATTAGGGACAAATCCGCGCTTCAAAATCTCCTCGCCTGAAAATTTTTTCTCCCGACCCCCGCTTACAGGAGTTATCAAAAGAACATGCCGCGGTGATTGAGACATTTGTCTCAATCTCAGTGCGACTTCTGTCCTTGACGTAATTGCCACCAGGAACTGATAATTTAAAGAGGCGCAACCGGAATGCCGAACGAGCGGCTCTGATATGGGAATTGAATCCGTGCTGGCGGAAAGTGGGGATGGGATTAATACGATATACGGAGGAAAAAATGGAAGTATATAAAGGCATGAGAGAAGGCAGCTACAAATGGCTTCCTGACATAGACCTTGAAAAGTGCACGGGCTGCGGGAAGTGTGTCGAAGCATGCACTCCGAAATCCCTCAAGATCGTGAATAACGATTTTGCGCTTCTTGTCCGCGCCGATACGTGCGGCAGCGAGGGACACTGCGTCGAGTCCTGTCCCGATGATGCTATTCACATGGAATGGATAGAGATGACGGGGGAGCACACCGCAGGCGAGTGGAAAACAGTTATGAGGTGGTGAGTGACAATCCGGGCCGCCGCTTCACCGAGAAAACCGTCCCGGTCTTTCCGGGCACGGGCTCAGAATTCTTTTAAGCAAACGGTTTATGAAATGGAAGATATAGTCACCGAGTTTCTACACGGACATAATACGATGAGCCTCGCAACATCGAGAGATAACTACCCTTATGCGGCGTCCCTGTTTTATGCGAGTGACGGACTTACCTTGTATTTCCTTTCAAACCCGGATTCTGAGCACTCGCTCAATATATCGATCAACCCCAAAGTCGCCGTCACTATAAGCACGGATCATGCCGACTGGAGGACTGTCCGGGGGCTGCAGATAATGGGGAGAGCTTATGAGGTGCGCGAAGAGGAAGCGGAGCTGGCGAGAAATGTTTTCGAGAAAAAGTATCCCTTCCTGACCGAGCTTATGGGGAGCGACAAACTGCCTCGGGGGGCCGGGTATTACGCCTTCTTCAAAGTTGTTCCCGAAACCTTAAGGTTCATAGATAACGGGGTATATTTCGGATACAGGGCTGAGATGCTCATGTGATCTTCCCGCTTCGTATACGTATGATAATTCCGGCGCGCTATTGTTTGATAAGACCCGCTTCAGCTGTATCCGGCGCTCGATTTTTTAAGCGGCTCTATCTCTCCACGCATGATTTCTTTTTCGCGGCTGCCGTTATATTGTTCGACATAGGAGTTGAAAGAAGCGACAAGCTCGTCATTGGAAATGGAATCCGTGGGTGTGTAGATGCCTGAGCCGCTGATTACGATTCTGCTCATTGTTATTCTTCGGAGCTGAGATCACACATATGTCGTGCCCGAAGCGACCTCATCAGGGAAAGATAATATACTTATCTTTCATCTCAACGGAGCGGGCAGTATAATTTTAGTGATAAGGGGTTTTTCGCCCCGGCGCTTGTTTACCGGTGTCGTCGAGTGTGTATAATCCATAGCAAAAAATAAGATGCGAGGGACGGATTATGATTGAGAACGTTAAGGTAAAGGAGATAATGAGCGCGGATGTCATTTCCGTGCACGATAACCAGAACCTGAGTGCCGTGGCGAGGATATTCAGGGAGAACACAATACACCACGTCCCTGTGCTCAAGGGTAAGAAGCCGGTGGGGATTATCTCGACGCAGGACATATTCAAGCTGATATTCGATTTCGATTCCACCGACACGAGGATGCTCGACACGCTCCTCGACCACACCTATAACATCAAGGACGTCATGACCGGCAAGCTCGTCATATTCGATGAGGACTCTTCACTCAAGGACGCTGCGAAGATTCTCTCGGACAGCTCCCTTCATTCCATCATGATCGTTAACGCAAAAGGCGACCTCACAGGGATAGTAACCACTACCGACCTCGTCAGGTTCCTCTATAAAAATATCGAATGATATGACTTGAGAGAGGTCCGGTATCTTCAATCAGAGACCCTCAGCGGTTATGGTCTGTATTGCGCCCTCTGAAATTCACGAAGCCCCGCAGAAATCGTAAAAACACGCCAAGCGTGTGAGGATGAAGGGGGATTCATCACCCCCACCTTAGTCCTCCCCCTTGAAGGGGGAGGAAATTCATAAGGAGCGGAGGATTAGTGCAGAACCCGTATATGAGCGGAGATCCTCTGCTAGAGGATGCCACGTCTTATAAGATCCCTTGTTACAACTGCGGCGTATATAGCAATTGAAAGTATCACTAAACCTCCCCCAAAAACTGCAGAGATAATCAGTGTAAGCGGGGTAAGTTCAACTACAGGAATAATGATTAAAATCATTCCCAAGATGTTTAGCGTGCCGGCAATTATTACAAATACATTAAAATAATTTGTTTTTGAATTCATTTCGTCCTCCAGGTTTCCTCTATTTCCTTTGTTTCATCAGGGTGGGGAGAAACGTGACAGTCTAAACCGAAACAAGACTGTTTACTCGATTTGATTTCCGCCGCATAATCTTGATGTTCTTTAACTTCTTGATAAGATGCGACAGGGGCATGGCAGAAAAGACATCTCTCGTTGTTATAGGTGCCCCGTATCTTTAGTTTCTTCGGATAACCCATAACGTAGTAATCCATTATGTGCCTGATGCCGTCAAATTTTGCTCCGACTGCTCCATAAAGCCCGTAATCCGAATGACAGGTGTAACATTGGTCGTCGGAAATCCAGCGATTATTATAATGAAGGGAAGCAATGCTTTCGCTATCGGGGTCCTTCATGTCTTCCACGTGACTGTTCATTATATGGCAGTTGTTACAGAATTCAACGGGCTTTGATTTTTCAATTCCAATGCCGAAACTAATGAAATAAGTCAGCGGGGAAAGGATTATAAACGTGATCAAAAAAATCCATCTGGTTGTTACACCTATTGAAGAATCCCTTCGCAAGAATATAAGTTTGTACACGACAAGAACTATTGTTAAGAGGCATAGACCGAGAGCCACGAATGATATAAGCCTCATTCCCGGATCTTCTGAAACAATCCCCCCATTAAGTCCTTTTACTAAACCTGTGGCATTGGACGCAGTAACTCCAAATAGATCTGTTATCTCTTTGAACATGACTGGATTTCTTCTCCTTTAGACGTTTATTTTTAAATACGGAAGTGTGTGTTATAAATGTCCATAATTCTTATTGTTTTTTACCCTCATAATATTTTGAATCCCTGTTTATAAATCCGGAATAATTATTCCGGGCATCACCAGAAATAGAGTTATAATAATACCATGCCACGCCGAGAGCGCTCTATTTCTCATAGCCTTGTTTATCAGTTTTTTTGGGCGATTTTGTTTTATTCAGCAGTGGTTCCTCAATCCACGTACGATCTTGACGCGAAAGCTCTTTATCCACCATCATGCGATATTTTTTCTCCATATCAGGACCTTTCTGTGCTGCTGCGTTTATTACTGCAGGGAGGAATTTCGAATAAAAGGTTTCTGAAACTTGATACATACCCTGTCGTGTTATACTCGGCCCCATCATGCTTGCGCCAATCCTTGCTTGTCTTCCCCCACGATGCAATAAGTCCCAGAACGCCCATTGTACCTGGCTTTCAAGTGGAGCTCCCGGGTTTATTAAGCCGTCGGCTTGTAAACTGTCCATGAGATTCTGTGCCGGTTCAGCGAATATATTGTTATAATACTCGACAAACTTATCGTACTGATTGTAAAAATTATCTATATACGTGTCGTTGTGGCAGTTCAGACAAACCCCTATCATCTTTTCTCTTCTATCATCCGAACTTATAACATCTGAAACTTTTCTTCTCACTTGTTTGTTTACAACCTTTTCATTCTCAACCACTGTCTCGGTTGTAATGATTTCATCGCCTATATTCGGTGTTTCCTTTGTTTCGGGATAGTCCTCACTATAACCGTCTTCATAAACAACAAGATTTACTTTCGTACTTATTACAGGTAAAAGGTTCCAGCTTATTCGTTCGCCTACATTATGAGAACCACTCTGAACAAATCCTTGAGCCGACATGTAAGAACTAATATGGCAGGTTGCACAGGTAGGAGCGGCCGAATAATCCCGTCCCAATACCCATTCGCCTCTCTTGTCAAGGTCCATCCTTTCACGGTTTGGGTAAAATAGAATGCCGTGTTTCGATTCATTATAGGTCTCAATCTCTGTATAATCCGGTCCCATATGACATTTACCACAGGTCTGGGGTGAGCGGGAGAGCTCAGCCTGGAACGCATGGCGTGAGTGACATGCATGACACGAGCCTTTGGAGCCGTCGGGATTAAACCTGCCAATGCCGCTGTTAGGCCATGTATCAGGATCTATAAAAGGCTTTTTCTGAGAGCCGGTACGGACTATTTGGCCTTTTTCGTCTCTTAGAAACTTGATAATACTTCCGTGACATTCCTGACAACTTCTTGCGATATTTGAAACATTACCTTGTCCGGCAACTTTAACTGTTTTTCCCGCTAGCGCGTTATCCGGGTTAAAAATAAGTTCTGCCGCTCTCGCATGGGGAGAGTTAGCGAACTCCTTATATTCCTTTTCGTGGCATTTTGCACAACGAAGGGGGGTAACCAGGGCTGATATGTATACTCCTTCATGTTTCCAGGCATCGGTATCATTTCTATTAGCGGCATGACACTCGACGCAACCTATTCCGACTCTAGCGTGCTTGGAGTACTCCCATTCCTTCACTAATGCGGGGTGATCGGTCTTATGACAATCTACGCATGCTCTGCTATCAGCTGTTACGATGGCAACCTGCCTCTCTTCTACGAGCTTTCGCTGCGATTCCCTATATGAAACTATTAGAAGAGCTGCTAACAGAAAAAATGACAGTCCAGCTACGATCCATCTTTTTGCATTAAGTGACATTATAGCCTCTCACAAGTATATATTTGCTATGGTGCAAAGCTTTCCCACACTGTAAAAAGCAAAAATATCAGAACAAAAACAAGACCGAGCATAACCGACAGAACATCGGGGAATTTAATTTTTTTTCGCAAAAATTCTTCGATAAATGGCCATAAAAAAATCGCTAAGCAGAGAAACAATGTGAAGACAACACTGACGTTAAGAGAGGTTAGTTTAAGAAGACGGAAATTGAAGTAGAAATACCATTCCGGCTTTATGTGCTCCGGGGTGACGGTTGGGTCCGCGGGTGTGCCGAGACCGACAGGAAAAGTTAATGCCAGAATTGTAAGCAGGTAAAGAAGCAGTACGCCGAGCATGAGTTCGTTAATTACGTGGTCGGGCAAAAAACGGAAAAAACGCTTCTCATCCGGCACAATTTCGCCCTCGAAGTATAATTCCGTAACGCCGTGAAGGCGGATTAAAAGAATGTGGAGTCCGATTAGAATGAAAGCTAATGTCGGAAGGACTCCTATATGGAGCATGAAGAACCTTGTCAGGGTGTTATCGCCGATAACCGATCCTCCGCGTAAAAAGTACGCGATGGTATGTCCAACAAACGGCACGGCATCCGTGAGATTAGTCGCAACCGTAGCACCCCAGAAACTTTGTTGCTCGAAAATAAGCGAGTATCCTGTAAAACCGAATGTTAGAACGATGAATAAAAGCATGAATCCTATTAACCAGTTGAGTTGTCTGGGGTGTCGGTAAGCACCGGTAAAATAGACGCGGAACATATGGAAGAACAACGCAACAATTAAAAAATTAGAAGCCCACCTGTGCAAAGAACGGATGAACCATCCGAATCTTATCTCCTGTGTGATTCTGGCAATGCTCTGAAAGGCTTCCTGAGGGTATGGAATGTAGTAAAAAGTAAGCGCGATGCCTGTTAAAACCTGAATTATAAATAGGTAAAGAACCGTACCGCCCAGGCAAAACCACCATTTCTTTAAATGGTGCGGTACAGGCTCTGCGCCTGCCTGTCTCAGTATTTCCCAATCAAAGGGAAACATCTCGTCTAACTTTTTAACGAGACCATTTATGGATAGTATGGATTTACCCTTCATTATCAGGCTTTGATCCTTGGTTTATTTACCTCTATATACACTATTTGACTATTTTCATCGACGCTTATGGACACTTTTCTCAGGCTTTGACCGGCTTTCGCCGGCGGGCCGGAAATTGCAACTCCGTTTGTGTTAAAAACCCCTTTATGACAGGGACAGAAAAATTCATTCTTGTCGCTTTCCCAATGCACTCTGCATCCCAAGTGTGGACAGACTGTGCTAAAAGCCTTGAGTCCCGATTCGTCCCGCATTATCAAAATTTCATTGCCTTCGAGATCATAAAATGCCTTCACACTGCCCAACTTGTATTGGCTCAGCCGGCCTCCGTATATCTTTATTTTTTCTGTTTCTCTTCTTTTCGGGACGATAAATAACATACCTTCGAGCGCAAACAGACCATAAGCTAATACAGCACCAAGTATTAGGAATATTTGGGAAAGAAATTCGCGCTTTGAGTTTCCTTTCAGATTGTCATTTGTGGATTCGGAAGAATCTAATGTGACGTCTTCTTTTTCCATAACAATCCCCGCGAAGAGAAGGAGTATAAGCCGTAGATTTCATACTCTTAAATTAATTGATAAACGTTTTCTTGCTGAGAAATTAAATTTTTTGCCGTGAAAAAAATAAACTTCTAATCTTGCTCCAGAATGTTATTAATGCTCCTTCAAGCATGATACAAAATCTTTATTGTATGAATCATATTTTAGGCTCGTAAGGTAGGCTATAAGAGCATTGAAGTCGTCTTGTGTTCCTTTAAATCTTTTTCTATAAAATTTCTTTGCATTACTCTGACATTCAGGTGTGTCCTTGAAGTAAGGTCTTGGATCTTTTAGAAAGGGTTCAAGTGATTTCGCATCCCATCTTTTGCCGACATCCGAAAGGTCGGGCGCTATCCCTTTTTCTCCTTTTTCTTCTTCTGGTTTGAATTCAACTCCTTTTGACTTTGCTAAGGCTTCTTTTGCTTTTAGAATAGCATCCTGATCGGCTTTTATCTGGTGGCAGGTATAACACCTATGTTCGACGAATATCTCTATTCCTTTCTGTTGTACACTACTTTCCTGGGCGTGCGCTAACGCGGATACCGCTAATATCAGTACCAATGCGTAAACATATCTGTAAATATGTACCATGATATACACCTCTCGATTATTCATTCACTATAATTTAGTGTGCATATTTTAGGCCACATTCGTATTACGATAACTACCCGTATGTACTATCTATTTATTCTTGAGAAAATTAAAATCTATGTAAGGTGTCATATGTTATGACACCTTACATAGATTCTTACTGCAAATATATTGAAGATGTTCGTTAAATTTAAGCTTAATCGATTCGAAGTAGTCATCGTCACACACTTATTCTTTTAAGCACGACTTGAAGCCCGCTTCCTGCTTGTCGCCGTATTTGAGTGATGAGAGCCATGCCAGGAGATCCTGGAATTCAGCGTCCGTGCCCTTGAACTTCTTCCTCTCCTTCTTCTTCGCGAGTTTCTTGCAGTCAGGAGTGTCCTTGAAATAATCCTTCGGGTCTTTCAGAAATTTAGTAAGCCATTCCTGAGTCCTGTCGGTCCCTATGTTGGAGAGGTCGCCGCCTTTGGGCTCTTCCTTCTCTTCTGCAGTCTCCTTGGATTCGACTCCCTTCGTTTTGGCAAAGGCGACTTTTGCCGCGTCTATCTGCGCGGCTTCCGCCTTAACTGTATGGCAGGTATAACACCTATGCTCGACGAATATCTCTATCCCCTTCTGCTGTACGCTCGTGTCCTGAGCGAAAGCCGCCGCGGGGATTATGAGCATTAAAGCTAATACGTAAACATTTCTGAAAATTTGTACCATGGTGTATAGACCCCCTTGTATTTTATTGTTTCATGACATGTGCTGCATACCTTGTTCATCGGCTCCCTGAGATAGACCTTTTTGTCGGGATCGAACTCTATCGATGTACCCAGCTCTTTCCCGAGCTCGGGCCCCACTATGAGTCTCATGAAATCCATGCTCCTCTGGTCGAGCTCAGCCCCGTACACCTTCCTCCCCTTTATCACCCCCTCCGGGTGCGGGTCGTGGCAGGTGAAGCACGCTATCTTGCCGTTCTCGTCCCCGGGGAGCGGTTTCGCTTCCTTCCCCTCGTGCTCCTTCGACCCCGGGTGCATCGTCTCGTCGTGGCACCCGAGGCAGTTCTCCGAGGGCGCGTCCACGAGGAAATACGTCGGGCTCTTCATCCCCTCCTTGGGCACCTCCGTATGGCAGTCGAGGCATCCGAACTCGTTGCCAACCATAGCGGTATGAGGGTTTTCCTCCTCTTCCTCTTTTTCTTTTTCCTTCGACAGAAGGACAGTTGGGAGGAGCACTATCAACATAGCTGTAAGAATGTACCTAATAATCATATCCGCCCTTCGTATGACAGGTATTGCAGAACGTAATCTCGTGACAATTACCGCACTCCCTGGGGTTCGCACGAGCCTCTATTCCATGGACGAACCTCCAATTCCTGTCGTGGACCATGATGGTAGGGAGGTCTCTTCTCTTGTGGCAGTCCTCGCAGAATCTAGGCGCGTGGCAGTTCTGGCACGATTCCTCGTCGGCTTTCGCGAATATGGCGTGTTTTTCACTCCAGTTGAAGTTGTGGTTCTTGGGCTCGATCTCGGCCATGTTGAAATGGCATAAGCTGCATTGGCCCGGGGCAATGTTGCCGGCCTCGGGGTTATAATGGCAGAAGTGGCAAGTCTCCTTTCCGGGGAAAAATGCCTGCTTCGACATCTTTATGGCCTCTTCTATGCTCTTTTCGTCTTTCGGCTTGACGTTCATCGGATGGCATACGAAACATTGGAATCCCTCTTTCTCCATTACCTTCTTATGCGTCTCGTGCGAGAAGTTCATCCTCACGTCGAGCGGCACCTTGGGCTTCGCCCCCGAGGCGTCATGTTCCTTGTTCTGAGCTCCGCACGCAGCAAGCGCTGCCGCGAGCATGAATACAATCAATTGTGCTCTTTTCATCACAGGCTCGTCGAAAAGAAATAACTTAATCCCAAATCCACCCTTATGTCTTTATGGAAATCCTGGTTTGTATTGAACTCAACCGCTGTTCTCAAAACGAGGTCTTTCTTCAGCACATACTCGTTGCCGACTATGTAGCTGAATGCGTTTCCGCTCTGGTTCGTAATCTTGTTATAGTAAGCATATGCGAAAGCGAACTCAAGCTGCCATCCATTCCTTATTTCTTCATAGAGGCTCGTATTGACACCAACCGCGTAATCGGTGTTGCCGCTCCCGTCGATATAGTAAAACCCCTGGAACGCCCTGAGCCCGATCTCCTTCCAGAAATTGAACATGTAGCCGAGCTTTGCGATGTTCCCGTTCGTACCGTTGTCATCCGAGGGATCGTAGTGTGAATAGGCGTAACTCCCGTTTATCTCAAGGAATGATGCGGGTGTGAACGTTAATCCGACCCTTGCTTGCTGGAGCCTGCCGACCGAAAACAAATCGAAGATCGGATCGAGTCTGAACTGGTCTCTCTCCTGGTCCAGGTTGTAGTTATCGTATTCGAGGTTGAGGTAAAGTGACCTCAATACGGCAATACCCACTCCTGTCGTGAGAAGGCCCAGGTTCCCTTCCCCTACATCGATCTCAGCGAGCGCGTACACGTCGGCGTAATCAGTGAATGGCACGGCCCTGTTGAAGGCCAGGTTTATGAACTGCCTCGATGAGAAGTCTTGCGGGTCGTAGAGCTCATACCCTACTGAAATTATCGAGCCGAGTATGGCGTCCGTTTTAAGTTTTATTCCGAATACTCCAAAGTTGTTAGTGGGTCTTTCGGGATCGGGCTGAATGTCTTTTTCCTGGTATCCGGCGTAGGCCGTTAACTCAAGCCCCTTCAGGGGCTTTATTCTGACGAGGGCTCCGTCCATCAGTATGTAATTGATACCTTCGGTCATGGTCTGTCTGCCGAGCCTTATCTCGTACGTGCCGGGGGTGTTCGAGATATCGACGAACGCGTTATATACGTCGAGCGAATCCTGGTCCCCGTTAAAGATCTCTCTCCCTCTCAGGTATGTGTTGAAGTACACATTATGATCCGGATAGTTGGAGCTTAAGTCCAAGTATTGATAAAAAGGGTAGACGTACTTTTTATCGCCGTCCGCGTTGAGGAGCGGCGTCGGAGCCTGAAAGAGCAAGAAGGTGTTTCCGTAAAGGCCCAGGCTCCTCGGGCGTATCATCTCCTCCTGCCCGTATACCGCAATCTCCCCCATCGCCGAGAGCAGCAATATTATTGCGGCACCTAAAATCTGTTTTGACATTTGAAAGACTACTCCATAAGTGCTGGTACGCCATTATCTCCGTGACATATCGGACAGCTCGAAAGCCCTTCCTGTACGGTAAATTCACGTATGTCCTGAAGCAGCAGGACCCCCAGCCCCGAGCGGTCTTCCTGGTGTATCACCTCGAGCGGGTGACACGCGAAACAATCTTCCCTTTGCCATCCGTCGGGGTGGTCTTGCTCAGTCAGCTGTAATCCCTCGACGCCGGCAAGTATATTGCCCCAGTCCTGACCCTCGTCCTCACTGCTCACACACGAGACTAGCGTGAGCAGTGAGGACATCAGAATAACCATGACAAGCATTTTCATATTCGGTTCGTCCTTAGGTCTATTCCTATTGGGGACGGTTTATACGCTCATCAAACGGGAGCGGAACCAGATGCACTTCCGCCGCGCCAAGAGGGTCGCCCGCGGCGTGGCAATTTATGCACGCTCCCTCAGGCTGCGGTCCTCCCAGGTGGTTCACGCCCGTAAGGGCATTCCCCGCGACGTTTACACCTACATCGTCATGACAGGACGTGCAGACCGTAATAACCGGCTGCAAGGAGAACGTATTCAGAACGACGTTCTCGTCGTCCACCTTCGTAAACTCCCTGGTGATGGTCGGTAAAATTCCAGGGCCCAGTATGCCCATACCCGGGTCGAGTATGTTCGTGTTGGGCACGTGGCAATCGGCGCAGTCATTCGTCTTGCCCGGGAAGAGGACGTCGCTGAAGTCATTCAGGCTTCCCCCGAACCCGTAGATTATGTAAGGCGTTACGGTAAGGTTCTCGCCCGTATGTATCTTGTGTATCATCTGCCTGAAATTGATCGAGGTCGTTGTAGGAGTGTCGCTTCCCGTCCAGTCGGGGACCGGCCTCACGCTTATATCGTCGTTCGAAGGGTTGTGGCAGAGGACGCAGTATTGGGTGTTGTTGCGGATGCCTCCGTGGATGCTGAAGTCCTTTGAGAACTCCCCGTGGCATGAGTTGCAGTACTGGTCTTCGGTATTGTTGTCGACGACCGTCCTCCGCGGGACCGGGACCGGGTCCGTAACGGCAAAGTAGCTGACTACGTTATGCCCCGCGTCTCTTACGTCCTCGATTAGTATCTGGTTCTCACCGCCCACCGTCTCGGTCTTGTAGCCCTCTATGCCGACCGCGTAGGTGCCTGAGCCGTTCAACGGGATCATGCCTTTAAATGTGTAAACGAAGTTGCCGTCGGCGTCGGGGCCGTCTGAAGCTTTCAAGGCGTTCTCTGTGAGCACGTTATCTACTCCCGGAACCGCTCCTGTGCCGTGGTAGTCCTGTATATCGTAATCTGTAGTGGGACCCGCTATCGTCAGAGACAGTCTATTGAGATCCTGAGGGTTTACAACATCTCCATTATTGTTTCTGACGCTGAATAGCACCTGGGCATGCTCACCGGGGGCTACCCTGTTCGAGCCTGTCTCCGCGGAAGTCACGCTCACTATATCGAAAACGACTCCGGGGAGGGTCTTTGATTTAAGCGGTATTGTATGTGCTCCGGTAACCGATATATCGAATTCGTTCCCCGAGCTCGGTATATGACATCCCGAGCAGTTGTTGTCGTTGAGCTGCACCGTGGGGTGATTGGTAGCTGTGGCGAAGTCGACGTTGTCGTGGCACGAGCCGCAGGCAGCCCTGGTGGGGACGTTCTTATAGTCGTCAGCCTGGGACGCTTGGGACTCGTCGTGGCACTTCGTGCAATTTCTTATGTCCTGGGGGAACACTACGCTCGAGAAGTCGCTATTACCTATCATATAGGGAAAGCCGTCCATAACGCTCGGTAGGCTCTCGCCCATGTGTATCTTGTGTATCATAACCTTAAAGGCGATACTATTCCCTGTAGCGGGGTCGACCAGATCCTCTTCTTGACCTGTATCGGGATTGATTATCTTTGATGTGTGGCATGTTATACAGAGCTTCGGGTCTCTCCTGCGTCCTCCGTGTACGGCAAGAGGGTCATGGCAATTATTGCATGAGTTGACGCTCACGATGTCCCTTATTGTCCTGACTTCGCCCCCGTTGGGCACGAAGTCGAAAGTAGCGTTTGAGACCCAGGTCTGGCTTCCTACCTTTCTTGACCCGTAAAGTGCTACCGTGTGTGTCTGGCTGCCGTCATAGCCCTGCGGAAGCATAAATGCAAACGTATAGGTATAAACGCCTCCCCCCTGGCCGTTGAACGTGCCCAAGGAACTATCCTCACGGTACGGCAGAATGGCTCCATCCTCGTTAGTCGTTATGTAGTCTATGTATTCACCCGAGTCCACAATCCTCGCGATTATGAGGCGTAATTGATCTAGGTCGGTAGGTTGCAAAGGGTTTCCCCTTTCATCTGTGATTTTAATTGTTGCTACAGGATGGTTGTCCGGACCTATGATAGCGTTGAGTATCTGGATATTGAGCTTGTTTCCCTCTATAGTCGGCGGTGGCGGCGGGGGAACCACTCCTCCTCCACCTCCGCTACATCCACCGTAAACTGATATCAGCAGGAAAGAAAAAATAAAAGCCCGGAACAGAAAAGAACGGAATACTACCTTGCTTAGTATGCTCACCCTACCCTTCATGGTCATCTCCTTTAAGAATGACTCTTGTTAGATATTAACTAACATGGAATACAACAACAATAAAGAGCTAATTTTCATGATAAGTTATATTAGCGAGCGGAGAGATATTTGCAGCGGGTGAGGGGTCCGGAATCATAAGCCTTCGGTATGGTCCCGGATGCCCGGGTGACCGGACTTCCGGGTACGTCCGGTCATTGCAATGGGGATTATTTCCGTTGTATAATAAAAAGACGGGCGGAATTCCGACTCTTCCAGTGTCCTGTGTCAGATAACAAGACACATTTCCCGCGGACGAATCCTCAATATCTCCCGTGATAACAGACATTTACGTATGGCATAAATATTGTTATATGGATTGTCATGACCAAGCGAGCGGAAAGAGTGAAAAGAGAAATAACCAGGATTTTCAGTCCCGATGCGGAAAAGCCCGCTAATATCGCAAAGGAGCATACCTCACTTTATGTAAAAGCGTGCAAGGCATTCGGCTCATGGAGGAGTGCTCTCGAAGCGTGCGGTATTGATTATGAGAGCTCGAGGAACAACAGGAAGTGGACGAGGGAGAGGATTAGAAACGAGATAAACAGGCTCCGGGCGGAAGGCGATTGTCTGAGGCCCTCTATCCTCAGAAAGAACGGTATGACGACACTCGTATCCGCGGCCGAGTATCATTTCGGCTCGTGGAGGAGGGCGGTAGAGTCCTGCGGTCTTAATTATTCCTTCGGGAGACGTAAGAAAGGGATGCGGCTCACCGCGTAGGCGGGATTAAATCCCGGGGGCGTATGCCGATGATGAGGAGTATCGCGGGCTTTTTTCGTGCATAATTCTGTCACGAAGCATGAGCTATGTATCTGAATAAATCCGTCATTATATATCCGGGTAAATCCGAGATAATTTTCTAATTCTATAACAATCCGGCGGGGTAGGGGTATGCGGTTTCAAATTTTGCCGTATCCGCCCTGTGGGATTATCACTGCGTGCCTGATTTCACCTCTGCATCACCAATCATCTGACATGTATATTCACCTAAATTCACCGGCGGATGTAATTATAAGCATCCCCTCCACCGTGATTTTCATCATAATTATCTAGGGAATGCGTAATTAAAAAACACTCGCGGAGGTAGAGGAATGTGAAGATAGGATTACAGGTTATACGTTTCGACTGGCCGGGCAGCCCTCAAAATACGGGCAAAAAGCTCCGTGAGATAGCGGAGGCAGCCGATAAGGCGGGTTTCAGCAGCCTTTGGGTGATGGACCACCTCTTTCAAATCGATATGGCTCAGATGGGGCTTGAGCCTCATGACCCCATGCTTGAAGCTTACACGGCTCTCGGCTACCTGGCTCCCCTTACGAGCAGGGTGCGTCTCGGTGTTATGGTGACGTCCGCACTCTACCGCCATCCGGGCTACCTTATAAAAACAGTAACGACACTCGATGTCCTCTCCGGCGGACGGGCAAACCTCGGCATAGGCGCCGCGTGGTACGAGCGTGAGGCTCAAGGTCTCGGGCTGCCTTTCCCGCCGCTCAAGGAGCGCATGGAGCGTCTCGAGGAAACGCTTGATATCGCGAAGCTCATGTGGTCGGGTGAGGTGAAGCCCTATAACGGGAAGCACTATCGGCTGGCGGAGCCTATAAACAATCCTCTGCCGCTCTCAAAACCCCACCCGCCGATTCTTGTGGGCGGCATGGGTGAGAAGAAGACCCTCAGGCTCGTTGCCCGGTATGCGGACGCGTGCAACCTGTTCGGTCCTCCGTTAGGCGGCATCGATGAGATAGCAAAAAAATTAGACGTGCTCAGGCGTCATTGCGATGAAATCGGCCGCCCCTACGATGAGATAGAGCGCACCGTTCTGGGTGTCGTTAATGTAGGGGAGGGCGGTGCGGCCCCGTCCGACCTTATAGCCCAATGCAGGGGGCTTGCCGGAATAGGTATTCAGCACTTCATATTCAGTATGCCGAACACGCATGAGATCACGCCTATCGAGGTAATAGGCCGTGAAGTTATCCCGGCTGTTGCCGGAATATAGCGGTCCCTTGACGGTATTAGTTCACTCAAGTATATTTCATATATGAATAATTCATGTGATAAAGATTCTGATAAAGAAAGGGAAGCTAAAATCCTCGTCCTTAAGAGAATCAGACGTGCTTCGGACATTGTGGAGCAGCGCGTCGAGGAAGCGCTTGCCGTTACCGGACTCTCGTTGTCCAAATACGTGGCCCTCGATCGTCTAATAAAAGCAGGAGCGCCGATACTTCTTACCCGTCTTGCCCAGGAGCTTCTGTGCGTGAAATCGAATATCACGCAGCTAGTGGACAGGTTGGAAGCGGACGGTCTTGTGGAGAGGAAGGACTGTCCCGAAGACCGCCGCAGCGTTCTGGCCGTGATTACTGATAAAGGCCGGAGCCGCTACGAAGAAGGGGATCGTGCGCTGACGGAGATAGTGGAGGAATTGCTCAAGCCTTTCAGTGATGATGAGAGGGGACTGATTATCGGTTTATTGGGCAGATTAGAGAACGGGTGAGGCGTTTTTTTTATCACGATCGTTCACTGATGAATAATTAAATACGGAATAATACAGACTTGTACTTATAAAAGGAGGTCGCGATGTATAAATCGGTCACGGAAGGCATTGAAACATCGCCTGTCCCGGAAGAGCAACGGCTTTCTTCCGCCGACGGGAACAAAGCCGCCGCCACACCCGATTCTCGGGAAATAACACAACCGAGTAAGGACGGAATATTAAACCATAAAGTGTTGTCGGACGAAGAGCTTGTCGTGAAGATAGTGGGGACACAGGACGAAGAGGCTTTTAATGAGATCGTAAACCGGTACGCGGACAAGATATTCAGGCTCGCGCTCCGCATCACGCATGATCCCCGTGATGCGGAAGACATTATGCAGGAAGTGTTCCTCACCATGGAGAAGCTCGACACGTTTCGCGGGGAGTCCAAATTTTCAACATGGCTCTATAGAGTCGCGGCGAACGCGGGCTACATGAGCCTGAGAGCCAAAAAACGGATATACGAAAATGAAGTGAGTCTTGAGGACCACGTCTCATACAATGAGTATGGTGTACTCGAAGGGGTCCGGATAAAGGACTGGAGCGGCAGACCGGATGAGGTGCTTTTCAGGAAAGAGGTGATGGAGACAATAGAAAAGGCGTTGAATGAGCTTCCGGCAGCCCACAGAGTCGTCTTCCATCTAAGGGACGTGGAAGGTCTTTCGAATCGGGAAGTTGCGGACATATTGAATCTCTCGCTTCCGAATGTGAAGTCCAGGATTCGCAGGGCGAGGCTTTTTTTGAGGGACAAGCTTTCTGATTATTTCTTTATGAGCGGAAAAGATGATTTGTATCCCTCTTGTCACGAGGGACTTTGAATCTTGATTATGCCATTAATCCAAAACTTATGCGGAAGGAAAATTAATATGATAACTCGTACGGACAAGCCGAATCTTGCGGGGAGGATTTTATGAGCGAACAAAGATCAGTACAGTCAAGAGGCGCAGCCGCGCACCGGATTCACAGGCGATTTGTCAGCGTATTTGCTATGAGCGTGCTTTGTGCCGCCTTCCTCTCGGCCTTCGTTCTGGCGGGCTGTGGGAATAACGGCGCGGCGCTGCCCGAGCGTCCGCCCGCCAACGTAACCGTCACCCCTGCTGTCAGCCGGGAAGTCCCTGTGTATCTTGACGAGGTCGGTAAGTGCGTCGCTCGCGAGGCCGTATCGATCCAGCCGCAGGTATCGGGGCGTATAACGCAGATCCATTTCGAGGACGGAGCCGAGCTCAAGAAGGGCGACCCCCTTTTTACGATAGACCCGCGCCCGTATAAGGCCGCTCTCGACCTTGCCGAGGCGAACCTCGCTCAGGCGAGGGCGCGGCTCGACCTGGCGAAAATACAGTTTGCGCGGGCGGACGGCCTCGTGGACGCGAAGGCGATCTCGAAGCAGGAATACGATACGAGGGAGAACGCCGTCGATGTGGCTGCGGCCGCGGTCGCGCAGAACGAGGCCGAGGTCGAGACCGCCCGCATCAATCTTGAATACACGTCCATCTCCTCACCGATCGACGGACGCGCGGGGCACAGGCTCGTCGATATAGGGAACGTGGTGACCGCGAACAACGGTTCGCTTCTGACCATACAGCGTGTGGACCCGATATACGCCGAATTCACCGTCACCGAGAACGACCTCACGGCCGTGCAGCAGCACATGGCGGAGGGGTCGCTGAAAGCCGAAGTGAGCCTGCCCGACGGGAGCGGTCAGCCGCTCGCGGGTGAACTTACGTTTCTCGACAACGCAGTGCAGGACCCCACCGGGACCGTGACGCTCCGCGCTACTGTCCCGAACCCCGACCACACGCTGTGGCCGGGACGTTTCGTCAAGGTGAGGCTCGTGCTCGCCACGATGCCGGATGCGGTGCTCGTACCGGCGCCTGCCCTCCAGTCGTCGGCGAGAGGCACATTCGTCTACGTGGTGAAAGAGGACTCGACAGCAGAGCTAAGGCCCGTGAAGACGGGTCAGAGGCAGGGTGATATGGTTGTTATTGCGGAAGGACTCAAGCCCGGAGAGCGCGTTGTCGTCAACGGACAGCTGGGGGTCATGCCCGGGGGTAAGGTAAACGTCGGAAATAGCAGCGTTGCCGAGAAACACCCTAAGGCTCAGCCCGGGGGTGAATCGTGAGTCTCTCGGAACGTTTTATCCGCCGTCCGGTTATGACGGCGGTACTCACCGCTTCGGTCATTCTCTTCGGCGTGCTCTGCTATTTCCAGCTCCCGGTGAACGATCTGCCTGCGGTGGATTACCCTGTCATCAACGTGACCGCTTCCTATCCGGGCGCAAGCCCCGAGACTATGGCGAATAATATCGCGACACCGCTCGAGCGTCAGTTCATGCAGATAAACGGGCTTCAGCTTGTCACGTCACAGAGCACTCAGGGCTTCGTGAGCCTCACTCTCCAGTTCTCCCTCGATAAGAGCCTGGACGCGGCGGCGACGGACGTAGAGACCGCTATCTCTCAGGCGACCGGGAGCCTACCCGTCGATCTGCCTTCGCCTCCGACACTCACTAAGACGAATCCCAACGACCAGCCGATACTCTACATCGCCCTCACAAGCGACTCCATTACACGCGGCGAGCTCTACGACTACGCGAGCACCCAACTGGGCCAGAGGATAAGCATCGTGCCCGGCGTGAGCCGCGTGGACGTGTACGGAACAAAATCCGCGATACGGATAAAAGCGGATCCGTCCGCGATGTGGGCGCGCGGGATATCGGTCGACGACTTGTCTGATGCGGTCATAAACGGGACGAGCTACGCCGGCGCCGGACAGTTCGACTCTGCGACAGGGACAGCGCTTCTTCGCCCTCAGGGACAGCTCGAAAGTGCCGAATCCTACGGTAATCTCATAGTGAAGAGTGTAAACGGCGCTCCCGTTTACCTGCGCGACGTCGCACAGGTGCAGGACACGGTGCAGGACGAGAGGATCAACATGCGGTTCTGGATACGGGGTTATCCGGAGCCTAGCGCAACTGTTGTCGTTGCCGTTTTCCGTCAGGCCGGGGCTAACGCCGTCGAAGTCGCGGGAAACGTGAAGAAACTCCTGCCGCTGGTCAGCTCGGAGCTTCCGGCATCTATTCGTATTACGCCGGTCTACGACCGCTCGCAGACTATAGTCCATTCCGTTGCGGACGTCCAGCAGACGCTGGTCATAGCCTTCGTCCTCGTCGTAATCGTAATTTTTATGTTCCTCGGTCGTGCTACGGACACACTCATCCCAGTTGTCGCGCTACCGCTATCGCTGCTCCTCACTTTCATAGTGATGCGGATGCTGGGATACAGCCTCGACAACCTCTCTCTTATGGCGCTAACGCTTGCAGTCGGATTCCTGGTGGACGACGCGATAGTGTTCCTCGAGAACACCGTGCGAAGGATGGAGAACGGGGAGCGCGCTTTCGAAGCCGCCCTTAACAGCTCGAAGGAGATTAGCTTTACCATACTTTCCATGACTATCTCTCTTGCGGCTGTATTCATCCCGCTCGTCTTCATGTCCGGGCTCGTAGGCCGGATTTTCCGCGAGTTCGCGATCACTATAGTAGTAGCGATTCTTGCCTCGGGTCTCGTATCACTAACGCTAACGCCGCTCATGTGCGCAAGGCTTCTCAAGGACAGAGGACACGGAGTGAAGCAGACTTGGATGGAACGGGTGATCGGCGGGGCTGAGAAACGTGTGCTTGGGGTATACGGCAAGTCGTTATGGTGGTTTCTCAGGCACAGGTGGGTATCCGCGATCATATGGGTTATATGTCTTGCGGGTACTATTGGTCTCTTCATGCTCGTTCCCAAAGCCTTCCTTCCCGTGGGGGACAGCAGCGTAATTCAGGGAGTCTTCATCGGGCCGGAAGGCTCTTCGCCCAAGCAGATGCGCGCACTCCAGGATCAGGTTGATGACACACTCCATCAGGACCCGAGCGTTCTTATGGACTTCACCATGACCGGAGGAGGCCAGTTCATAGCGTCCAACCAGGGGCTGACTTTTATTTTCCTCAAGTCGCCCAAGGAACGTCTGCCTATACAATACGAGGCCGGTCAGATGATGGGCAGGCTATTTGCTATCCCCGGGATGTTCGCATTCCTGAGGCCGTTCCCCGTTCTCGAGATAAGCACTGGCGCGACTAACCAGAACCAGGGACAGTACGCATTTTCATTATCCGGCGTGAATCCTCATGAGGTGTACGACGTGTCGACGAAGCTTATGGGCAAGCTAATGGAATTCCCCGGTTTCGCAACCGTATCCTCAGATTTTTACAACAATACACCGAGCCTCAACATAGACATTCGCAGGGAACAGGCGAGGGTCCGCGGCGTTTCCGAGACACGGATACTCAACCTGCTCAGGAATGCATATTCGCAGAATTATCTATATCTTATAAAAAAGCCGACCGACCAGTATCAGGTCATTCTCGAAACAAAGGACTCAGCGCGCTCGCACCCTGAGGACCTGTCTCTTCTGTATATTAGGTCGGATGACGGCAAGAACCTTGTCCCGCTTAAAGAGCTTGTCACATGGAAGACGACTTTGGGTCCGCAGTCGGTGAATCACATCAATCAGTTCACTAGCGTCACGATCTTCTTTAACCTCAAGCCCGGCGTGGCTATCGGGGACGCGACCGATTACATATATAAAGCGGCTTCGGATATCGTCCCGCCGAGTGTGCGCGCGAGCCTCCAGGGCGAGGCCCTCACGTTCCAGAACACCGTCCACGACCTGACTGTCCTGATGGCGCTCGCCGTGTTCGTGATGTATGTCATACTGGCGATACTTTACGAGAGCTACGTGCACCCTCTCACGGTCCTATCGACCCTTCCGACGGCCCTCGTCGGGGGACTCCTCGCTCTTTATCTCTTCGGAGCGGAGGCGTCGCTCTACGCGTTTGTCGGAATGTTCATGCTGATGGGCATCGTCAAGAAAAACGGGATCATGATAGTGGATTTCGCCCGCCAGCATGTCGAAGCGGGCGAGAGCGCATATGACGCCATCCACGACGCGAGCATGGAGCGGTTCCGCCCCATTATTATGACGACGCTCGCAGCCGTGATCGGCGCGGTCCCTATTGCTCTCGGGTACGGCGCGGACGGATCCTCACGCAGACCTCTGGGACTCGTCATCGTAGGCGGCCTCGTAGTATCGCAGTTCATCACACTCTACATCACGCCCGTCATCTATCTCTATCTCGAAGAGTTCCAGGAGAAGGTGCTCGACCGGGTGTCCTTCTTCCGCGCGGGACACACGCGCATCCCTCCTGTCGTAACGGGGGGCGACGCAGGAGCCAAGACGACATGAAGAGAATTAACGACACCGGATATACCGCTATATTACTATCGCTCTTTTTATCTCTGGTTTTAATCACGCTCAGCGGCTGCATGGTCGGACCTGACTATAAGAAGCCCAGTGTGGACGTGCCTGAGACCTATCGCGGTTCCACTAAGGCCGAGTCGGAAGCCGTATCCCTGGGCAGCGAGAAATGGTGGGAGGTTTTCAAGGACCCCGAGCTCCAGAAACTTATAACCACCGCGCTCGAGCAGAACTACGACGTGCAGATCGCGGCCGCGCGGATCTTACAGGCGCAGGCGCAGCTTGGGATAACTCGGGCGGATCAATTCCCCACTATCAGTGCGGGCGCTAACGTCACGAACCAGCGGTACTCACAGTCAGGCCCGATACCTGCTTTTGAGGTCACGCAGGAAGAGGTCGGTCTCTCCGGGTCCTGGACACTCGATTTCTGGGGGCAGTACCGGAGGGCGACCGAAGCAGCCAGAGCCGATCTCCTGGCAAGCGAATGGGCCCGCCAGGAGGTAATTTCAACCCTTGTGGCGAACGTGGCGGCCAGCTATTTTCAGCTCCGGGAGCTCGACCTCGAGCTTGAAATTTCGAAGAGTACGCTTTCGTCCCGGCAGGAGTCGCTCAAGCTCACAAGTCTGCTCGAAACGCGCGGATTTAACTCTATGCTCGATGTCAGACAGTCTGAGCAGCTCGTTTACACCGCATCCACTCAGGTCCCTGACCTTGAAAGGCAAATCGCACAAGAGGAGAATTTTCTCAGTACTCTCCTTGGTAAAAACCCGGGGGATATACCCCGCGGGCTGCCCTTAACGGAGCAGCCTCATGCGCCCGACGTCCCGGCAGGGCTTCCTTCATCTTTGCTCGAGAGGCGGCCCGACATACGTCAGGCGGAGGCTAGCCTTATCGCGGCCAACGCCCGGATAGGCGTCGCAAAGGCTGCTTACTTCCCGCAGATATCCCTCACGGGGTCAGCCGGTTTTCAGAGCGAGCAGCTGTCTGACCTGTTCAGCGGCCCTGCGGGTATATGGAGCGTTGTCGGAGCGCTCGCGCAGCCCATCTTCGAAGCGGGCAGGATAAGCTCGGGCGTCAAGCTTGCCGAGGCGCAGAAGCAGGAAATGCTCCTCACCTATAAGCAGACGATACAGGGCGCGTTCCGGGACGTTTCCGATGCGCTCGTCGCCTACGGCAAGAACCGGGAGTTCCGTGTCGAGCAGGAAAAGTTGAGGAATGCGGCACAGGACTCAGCGAGGCTTTCCAATCTCCGGTTCAGCAGCGGCGAGACGGATTATCTCGAGGTGCTGACGAACGAGACGAATTATTTCTCGGCTGAGCTCGGGCTGGCGCAGGCCCGGCTGAATGAATTACTCGCTCTGGTCCAGATTTACCGGGCTCTCGGAGGAGGCTGGCAGGAGCAGAGCTCGTGAATCAGCGGCGGAGGCCCGCGCTCTGGATCGAATTCATCCTGATTTTTGCGGGTGCGCCCCTTCTGATCCTCTTAGTAAAAGACAGGTGGCTTATGGTCGGTATCCTCTGGGCAGGAGCGGCGGGGACGTACATGTACAGCCGTCGATTTAACGATGATAAAGCGCCTGAAGACGCGAACCTTCGTGGAAAAATAAAATATGTCCTTATCCGGTTCGCCGTCCTCGCTCCGATAATCACCGCAGCGGCGTGGATAACGATGCCCGAGTCGTTCTTATCATTCCCCCGCGAGCGGCCCGGGATATGGGCTCTCGTTATGGTCCTGTACCCGGTTCTCTCCGTCTGGCCTCAGGAAATGATCTACCGGGCATTTGTATATAACCGCTATAGGCCGCTCTTCGGCGTCGGGGGAGGGTATATCCTGGCATCGGCGCTCGCCTTCGGATATATGCACATAATTTTTATTAATTCCGTTGCTGTCCTGATGTCCGTCCTCGGCGGGTCGCTCTTTGCATGGAATTATGCCCGGCACAGATCGCTCGGCCTCGTCTCTATCGAGCACGCCCTTTACGGGTGCCTGATCTTCACTGTGGGGCTCGGGAGATTTTTCTTCATCGGCGCCGCGTGGGGTTCATGAAAATGAGTAAATATGTTCTGACTCCGCCCCCAATGACGGGGGTGGCGGGAGTATTTGTCTCCTCTTTTTTATATGGTACTATTTCTTTTCCTGTCCAATCCGAAATAAATCAATGGTGGGTGTAGCTCAGCTTGGTTAGAGCACTGGGTTGTGGCCCCAGAGGTCGCGGGTTCAAGTCCCGTCACTCACCCCATCCCATATATAAAAAAACGAACTGGTCGGATGAGATTTCAACTGACATTATAGAGCGATCCATAATATCGGAACCTATTCTGTAAACTCGGTTTATTTTAAATCAGGGGGTAATCAGGATTTTGTAATTATGTTCAAAAGAAGGGAAAGTGCGCTGAATCACTTCAGCGCACTTTTGATATTCAAATCTTAAGCTAGAACTACGTTCTGAGCTTGTGGGCCTTTTTGTCCATCGACGACTGTAAACTCTACTCTCTGTCCTTCTTCGAGAGAACGATAGCCGGTAGCGCTTATTTCGCTGAAGTGAACAAAAACATCTTTTTCACCGTCGAGCTCTATGAAGCCGAAGCCTTTCGCAGAATTGAACCACTTAACTAAGCCAATTTTACGTTCTGACATGTCGGATTAACCTCCTTTTGTTGAATTGGGTTGTGCTAGTGGTTCAAAATCAATTTCGGATGGATATCTCAATTTAGACTAGAACTACTGCAAACTCTGAAATTAATATAGCATAAAATTATAAAATAGTCAATTGGCAATTAAAATTGATTAAATTTCAGTATTTTATAGTTGGAAGTTTCGCCTTTTATCTCACTCTCTTAGATAATGCGCTGGTAAGCCGTTTGTGCGCCTCCGACCTGTCTTCAGGGTCTATGTGGACATCGAGAATGTAAAGGCTGCCCGTGTTCTTAACGGCTTTAGTCAGCGCCTCTTCAAGCTCTTCCTCCGTTTCGATATCGAAGCCGATGCCGCTGTTGAGCACATCGGGTATACGGCTGTAATTCCAGAGCTGGACGTCATTGAATTTCCCGTCGATCATGGGCCGCTCTGTCCCGTAGCCTCTATTGTTAAGCACGATTATGATCGGATTCTGTTTAAACCTGGCAATTGTCGAGAGCTCCATCCCCGACATCTGAAATGCGCCGTCCCCGACCAGAACCAGGGGGCGAAGATCCGGCCTTGCCATCTGCACTCCCAGGCTCGCCGGGACTGCGAAGCCGAGAGAGCAATAATATGCGGGGCATAAAAATTCCGTTTCTCTTTGAATGACCATATCGAGAGCCCCGAGCATAGCGTCTCCGGGGTCCGCGATTACGACCGTTTTATCGTCCAGGAATGAATTAAGGGTCCTGAACAGGTAACTCACGCTGACTTTCCTGTTCTTAACGGGGCGGGGATGTTTCGGAATGGGAGGAGCCGGTATCCTGGCGCTTTTCCGGCGGCGCAAACCTCTTTTCGACAGTCCTTCCATGAAATCGTCCATGGTTATGTCTTCATACTCATGGTATTTGATGTATACCTTTTCGCTCGTGGCGTATATCGAATTGGCCCGCTCGATGTGTGCCGTGTATATGCCGAGATTGACGTCGGTCATGATAGCGCCGAGAAGGATCAAACAGTCGCTTGACTCCACGTATTCACGGACCGATTCCCTTCCCATGGCCCCTTCATACACGCCGAGGTACAGGGGGTGAGTTTCGCTGATAACGGATTTGCTTAAAATTGTGGTCGCGAAGGGTATGTTCGTATTGTCGAGGATCTCCAGCAGCCTATCCTGGAGACCGAAACGGTGTATCTCGACTCCCGCAATTATGACTGGCTTTCTTGATTTGTTGATCATCGTTAATGCTTCCCCGAGCGCTTCTGTAAGCGTTCCGGCATCACTGACGCGGGTCACGGGGCGTGAGAGTTTATATGACTTGATCGGAAGGGATACAATATCCCGCGGCAGCTCTATATATACCGGCCGTTTATATCTTAAGGCCGAGCCCAAGACCCTGTCGATCTCGGGGGCCGCAGTCCGGGGGTCGTCTATAAGTACGGAATCTATGGTCAGCTCCCGGAAGACCTTGAGCTGAGTGTCGAACTCTCTGACCTTGTGGTGGAGAAGGGGGTTCTTGAGGCGCTCTTTTATTCCGGGGGCTCCGCTTATGACCACGACGGGTGATTTTTCCGCAAAGGCCTGAGCGGTCGTATTGGCTACTTTTAAACCTCCGACACAGTACGTAATGCAGACCGCGCCTAATCCCCTGACCCTGGCATAGGCATCCGCGGCAAATCCGGCGCCCTGCTCGTCGCAGGTGTTTATTAATTTCAGCCTGCTCTCTTCGATTTCCTTAAACATGCTGAGAGCGTAATCGCCGGGAACCCCGAACACGTGCCGGACACCCAGGTCGTAAAGTCTTTTTATAAGATATTGGCCGACGGTCATTTGCTTTGACATGCGGGGTTCTCCGGACACCATAAATTTCGCTAGACTAAATTTAATCCCATCTTATGCCATGTCAAAATTGAAAGGCGATTAATTATAACCCCTTCGTCTCGCGTGCATTAACCACGGTCGAAAGCCTGACATATAATTCCGGAACGCGCATATGTGTATGTAGGGAGATTGAAAAACACACGCCACAGTTTCCGGGAGAAGGGACTATAATTAATGGAAAATTGAATTTTTTGAAATAAAGCCGTCCATACGACTGTCTAAAGGAGCGAGTGCCAGCATGAAGATAACGAAGACAATATTTATTCTTGCCTGTGCATTTATGGTGTTATCGGCGGAGGGTAGTACTACACGTGCTGCCAAACCTGAAGGGTGTGAAGCAGCGGGTGATTTTTTGATATTGAAAAATCAGAAATACGCGCTCTGCGCCCTTGCGAGCTGCTTGACATTCAACCAGGTCGCATATTGCGGGTGCGATATCCTGAAAGGCGATAGCATCAGCCTGCCCTTCGACTTCGGAGATGGCGAGGATGTTTGCACCGTAAACGAAGAAGGGCCCGGAAACGGCTACCTGGTGAGCACATATAGTGTCCCTGAGCAGGCCACGTATCCGGACGGTGATTTCGCCGCTTACACGTGTCCCGGCGAACTCAACAAAGGTAAATACGGCGGCGTTTCGGCTGCGAAAGGGTCCTACGCCCAATGTGACGGAGGCCTGTGTTTTACCAGCACCAAAGGCAATCAATTCCCGACCTTTGGGAAGCTGGGGAAAAAAGAGGTCATTTGCTCGTGCCCGATAGCCACCAACTGTGAAAAATCGAGCGCTAACCTTGACGGACACCAGATTTCGGGACCTTACGACAGCGAGTCGGGGTGTGATCCGAGCGTATGCGCCAAATGCGATGCCGGCGCCGTAACCGATCTACAGTGCGAGTCAGGTAATCCTTTGAGCTTTATAGGGATTCAGGATGATATTACCGTGGGATCGGCGACAGGAGTCGGCAATCTACTTACCTGCACCTTGCTCGGTCCCGGCAGTGAGGTCAAGTTTAACAGCTGCTTCTGTTCCTGCGATGAAGTGGGCGAGGACGGCCTCTGCGCCGAGTGGAGCGTTCATAACGAGTCGCCCGAAGTCGTTGACTGCGGCCCATGAAAAGCTTGCTGTATTAACCAAATGATGTCCGTTTGTACTTAGCCGTGTGGGTAATCACACTGTTTCATTTAAGCTTGGTAAATCTCATTGGGAATACCTCAGGCTTTGGAGGCGTGCACGCCCAGCCATTCCAGTAACCGGTATACGAAACGGTTGGGCGCGTCCATGTGAACCCAGTGGGCGGCGTCCTCGAATATCTCGAGAATCATGGCGGGGAAATGCGTCCTGAGGAGCTTCTCGTGCTCCCAGACTTTATATTCGGATCTGCCTCCGGCGATCACCAGTGTCGGCCCTTCGTAAACCGCCTGGCGAGGTAGCTCGAATGTTTCTTCCTCTACGAACCTGCGAAGCTCGGGAAGGTTGCAGCGCCAGGCAAGCTCTCCCGTGTTCTCCCTTTTGAGATTCTGAAGTAAAAACTGGCGTACCCCGGGGTCCGGGATCTTCTCTGACAGAGCCCTGTCGGCGTCAGTTCGGGAATTTATGGATTTCAGGTTGAGCTCCATCAGGGCATCGAGTATTTTCAGGAGCCCCTCCGTCCGGCGAACCGGGGCTATGTCGACCACTATAAGGCTCGCAATCGCCGAAGCATCGGTGGTTGATACCGCCATAGCCGCAAGCCCGCCCATGGAATGGCCTACCAGATGAGGGGGCTCATCGCAGTTTGTCTCGATGAGTCTCACGATGTCATCCCGCATCGCCGCGATGCTGTGAGGGCCGTGCGGCGAATCGCCGTGATTGCGCAAATCCGGGATGATCACACGGCAGTCGGCTGACAGCTCCCGCATAATGCGCTGCCAGTTACGTGAAGACCCCAAGAGCCCGTGCAGGATAACGACTTCGGGGCCGGAACTGCCGGATTTAATAATATTGAGTTCCATCTTAATTTTTTCTTTCGTCTAGGATTGGTCTTTGTGTGTTCGCACGGTTTAGGGTTTCCGCAAAATCGGACCCGTCGGAGCGAGTTCACATTCGAAACTTTTTCCAGTAGCGCACCAGTCCCGCTACGTTCATCCAAAACGGGTCTGCCAGCTCATAAGCTTCGACTAATTGTTTATCCGCTCCTGCTTTCACAAGTATCTCTCTGAACATACTTTCCAGTTCAATTATCATTGCCTCTTCGGTTTTTCCTTGTTTCAGTCTCTCTCCCGTCCATTCGGTAACTTCGAGAAGCCTGTTTTCGAGTTCTGTCATGTGCTCTTTGACATCGCCTGACTTGCCGAAATGAGTAAGATACAGGGCTTGCGGTTTCAAGCTCAAAATCTTTCGTATTGACTCCTGCCAGAGTTCGACATTGATCTCGGGCGGAGGGGTAGGCGGCAATACCGGACCGTTTTCTATACATACGCCGGCCACGTCTCCCGTAAATAAGAGATCGTCTACGAGAAAGGAATGATGATGGGATGCATGCCCGAGGGTTTCAATAGCCTGAATATTGATACTGCCGATTGTTATCTTTTCCCCATCCCGGATTTCATAGATGTTTTCCCTTTCTATAGGCCGGATTTCACCCCATAGTGTTTCCATTTGATCGTTATAAATTCGTCTTGCGGATGCTACGAGCTTTATGGGATCGGCCAGATGTTTGGCTCCAAAAGGGTGAACATAGATTTTGGCGCCTGCTTCAGCGAAGCGCCAGGCTGCCCCGGAGTGGTCCAGGTGTATGTGTGTGACAAAAACATTTCTTATGTCTTCTATGGAGTAACCATGCTCGTTTAGACTCCTTTCCAGTTTATGAAATGTCGTATCGGGGCCGGTTTCTATTAATACAGGTTCGCCGCCGTTTTCAATAAGATATGAAGCTATTACCCTCTGCGTAAAGAAGTTATGGTCTATGGTGTGAATTTTCATAAAAAAACTCCTTATTCTTTTGAGCGAATTTCTGTTCTTGTTTGTCTGTTATTGTACATAATGCCTTTACAATCCGTTCCCTGATTGTCAAAACAACGGAAATCGATCCGGGTCGCTGTGGTGATGTCATATGTATTTTGTGTGAGGTGCCGACCATCAGCCCCGCATGTTTTATCAGCCGAATTAAACGAGAAAACCCATTATGTGCTTTATAATAAAAAATGTAAGCTCTATCTGTATCGGCAAATGGCTCGTTTGGTTGTGTTGTACAATTTGTGTGCAAGAGAAGCAATTATTCTCGAAGCTCACGACAAATTCAGAGCCCGGTCAGATGAATATACTTGAATTCTCCACACTGGTTTTTCTCGGGTCTCTCCTGGCGGGCTTCCTCGGAGCGGCGACGGGGCTTGGGGGTGGGGTTGTGATAGTGCCCCTCCTCGTGCTAGGCTTCGGTGTCGATATCCGCTACGCCATGGGCGCGTCGCTCGTATCCGTCATAGCGACGTCTTCAGCCGCAGCGTCCGCTTATGTGAAGGAGGGGTTCAGCAATATCAGAGTGGGGATGTTTCTTGAGATCGCGACTACTATCGGCGCCGTTGTCGGAGCCGCCGTCGCGACGAGCGTCTCTCCTTCGGCGATCGCCGTAGTCTTCGGCCTTGTGCTCCTCTATTCATCCTACCAATCCGGTATCTCGCGTCACAGGGACGCTCCCCCGGCCGAGCCCGATAAGCTCGCGACCCGTCTCAGGATGAATTCCGAATACCCGACGGCTGACGGCCCCGAGAAGTACTATGTCCGCGCTGTCCCTGAGGGCTTCGGTGTCATGTTTATAGCGGGCGCGTTATCCGGTCTCCTCGGGATAGGGTCCGGAGCTCTCAAAGTGATCGCGATGGATCAGGTCATGCGCCTGCCGTTTAAGGTATCGACTACCACGAGTAACTTCATGATAGGCGTGACCGCAGCCGCAAGCGCGGGGGTTTTCCTCAACCGCGGGTATATCGACCCGGGTCTCTCTATGCCTGTAATGCTCGGGGTGCTTTTCGGCTCCCTGCTCGGCACTCATTTTCTGTTAAGCGTATCGACGCGGCTTCTCCGGATCGTGTTTGCGGTCGTTATTTTCGCGCTGGCGATAGAGATGCTGTATAAGGGTCTGACCGGGGGCTTTTGATATGCGAGATAATAAGAATATAATGAGCGACGAGAAGATGGATCAGATAATCGGGAACCTTCTCAGGGTGGCCGTAATAATATCGGCTGCGTTCGTGCTTACGGGCAGCGTGATTTACCTGATGCGGCACGGCTTCGAGATGCCCGAGTACAGCGTCTTCAGCGGTGTGCCCAGGAACCTCCGCGACCTGAGGGAGATTATAGATATCGCATGGCAGATCAGGAGCGTGGGGATAATACAGCTTGGCCTTTTACTGCTCATCGCCACACCCGTCGCACGCGTAATATTTTCGGTATTCGCATTCATGATTCAGCGCGATTATATGTATGCTTTAGTAACCTCGATCGTGCTTGCCGTGCTCATCCTCAGTATAGCGGGAGTCGTAAATTGAGCCCGTTGCGGGATCGTACAATGAACCGAAAAAAAGAGATTTCGATCGACGGTTCCTATGGGGAAGGCGGCGGACAGATAGTGAGGACTGCGACTGCCTTATCCGCGGTAACAGGCGTTCCGTGCCGTATCCACAATATCAGAAAGAACCGGAAGAACCCTGGTCTCGGACACCAGCATGTGCTCGGCTTGAGGGCGCTCGCCCGGCTTTGCGGCGGCGAGCTTACAGGTGACGAGCAGGGATCGACCGAGATATCACTCTTTCCGGGCCGGATTGAAGCTAAGTCACTCGATGTCGAAATAAAGACAGCCGGGAGCATTACCCTTCTCCTCCAGACCCTACTACTTCCGGCATTTTTCGCTCCCGGCCCGGTAAGGATGAACTTTCACGGCGGGGCGACGGACACATTCTTTGCGCCCGTCATCGATTACCACAGGTTTGTCTTTTCAAACATAATCGAAAGGATGGGGCTCAAGTCGGTGACCAGTATTACAAGGCGCGGTTTTTACCCCAGAGGCGGCGCCGAAGTCGGAGTCGAGGTGACCCCGGGGAGCGTTTCGAATTGGAGATGTACGGAGCGGGGGCGGCTACGAAGGATTCTCATTATGTCGGGGGCTGCCGATATACTGAAAGCAAGGCGTGTCGCCGAGCGTCAGGCGGAATCCGTCAAGGATGCGCTCGGGTTCGGTCCCGAAATTCCTATCGAGAGCGTAATCGAATACTTTCCCGCACTATCGGCAGGGAGCACCATCACCATCGTCGGCGATTTTGAGAATACCGCGATAGGCTCGGATTCCCTGGGCAGGCCGGGTAAAAGGGCTGAAGCCGTCGGAAGGGAGGCAGCCGGGATGTTCATCGATGAGTTTAATTCGGGCGCGAGTCTCGACGCGCACGCGGCCGACCAGGTCCTTCCCTATTTGTCCCTGGCGGGAGGAGAGTCCTTATTCACAGTCTCTGAAATCCGGGAACACACGACTACGAATATCTGGGTCATCGGACAGTTCATCGACAGAAGGATAGAGCTCGAGCCGTTTGACGCCGGGACGGTTGTAAAGATTTCATGACGGCTATTCTTCTTCGAATCTCTTATGAACTGCCGACCTTAAAGCGGCATAAGGGGTTTATTAGCGGAACGGATACGAATCGGAGTCGGTCCCGGAAATATATTCCGCCGTTTCTGATTTTGTAAGAAAATCGAGGCCCCGACCGAAAGTTTATCTTCTTTCATTCTTTATCATATCCTCTTATCATTAATAAAGGTTTGATTTTTTGTTTTCTTGCGAAATTTTGATAGACATTCGTTGAGATACCTCATAAAGTATTTAATGATCGGTATAAAATTTTGTAGCCGGTCTTATTGCGCGAAATCAGGGAGTAACTATAACCAAATCGGGGGTAATATGGATCTGAGAAAATCGATAGCTCTTGTTTTATTATTGGTAGTCGCGGCACTGCCTCTAGCGATTCCGACCGCCGCCCAAGCCCGGAAGCTCAGCGAGCAAGCGGCATTAACACTGGGCACCGAAGCCTACATATACGGTTATCCGCTCGTCACTATGGAGATGACGAGGCGCGTCATGACCAATGTTGAGGCGCCCAAGGGTACACACGCGCCCATGTACCAGTTCGCCAATCTTAGGCAATATCCCAACGCCAGCTTCAAGGACGTTACTGCTCCGAATGCGGACACCCTTTATTCGGCTGCCTGGCTTGATCTTTCAAACGAACCTTATGTTCTGAGTCTTCCTGCCGAGGGGAGCCGCTACTATCTCATGCCCATGCTCTCCGGGTGGACAAACGTGTTCGCGGACCCGGGGACGCGCACAACGGGCACCGGGGCTCGGACTTATGCCATAACCGGTCCCGGATGGAAGGGCGCTCTCCCGGACGGTGTAAAGGAGATCAAGTCGCCAACGAGCATGGTGTGGATTATAGGCCGCACCTATTGCACGGGGACCCCCGATGATTATAAGGCCGTGCATGCGATCCAGGACGAGTACAAGCTCGTTCCCCTGAGCGCATACGGAAAGCCTTACACGCCGCCTGCGGGAAAGGTCGATCCGTCGATAGATACGAAAACCGCGGTACGGGATCAGGTTAACGCACTCGATGCGGGGGCATACTTTAAGCTCCTTGCGGAGCTGATGAAGACTAACCCGCCCTCTCCCGAAGACGCCCCGATGATTGAAAAACTTGCGCTGATCGGGATCGTCCCCGGTCAGGACTTCGACATTTCCAAGCTCGACCCGAGTGTTGCGAAGGGTATCGAAGGCGCTCCAAAGGCGGCTCAGGAAAAGATAATGACCGTCGCAAAGAAACCGGGAAAACTCGTGAACGGCTGGGCAGTAATTACCAATCTGGGTAGTTACGGGACGCACTATGTGCTCCGCGCCGTCGTGACCGCAATTGGCCTTGGCGCGAACCTGTCCCAGGATGCCGTTTATCCCAAAACACAGGTGGACAGTGAGGGAAACAAGCTCAACGGGGCAAATAAATATATGATTACTTTCCCGAAAGGGCAGACCCCGCCCGTTAAAGGCTTCTGGTCTCTGACCATGTATAACCACAGGTATTTCTTCGTGAATAATCCGCTTCACCGTTATACTGTGAGCCCGCGTAATGATCTCAAATACAACGCGGACGGCTCTCTTGACCTCTACATTCAGAATGAATCCCCCGGCGCTGACAAGGAATCCAACTGGCTTCCTGCGCCGAAAGACAATTTCGTACTCATGCTGCGCTTGTATTGGCCGAACGAGACACCTCCCTCTATACTCGACGGCTCATGGACCCCGCCGCCTGTGAGGAAGGTGGAATAACTCTCTAATGTGACGTAAACTTTGGGCAGCACATCAAGGAGTTCGGAGGAGTTTATGAGAATTATTAATAGGAATCCGATTCGAGGAGTCATTATATTTGCTGCGGTATTATCCATACCTTTGATCCTTTTATCGGGTATTTCCGTCACATCCTTCACAGCCGGGGCTAAAGAGCCCGGTGCCATAGAGACAAAACAGGTCGCGGAAGGAGCATACATATACGGCTTCCCTATGATCATGAACTATGGGACGATGTACGAATATGCTGTCGACCGGTCTTCGTCTCAATATAAAGCCCCCTTCAACCAGATTTATAACACCGCGCGAGTGTACACGCCCGAGGACACGGCGGTGATCACACCTAACAGCGACACACCGTACTCCTTCGTGGGCATGGACCTCCGTGCGGAGCCCATAGTCCTCTGTGTGCCGGAAGTGGAGAAAGGCCGCTATTACTCCGTTCAGCTGGTTGATATGTACACATACAATATCGGTTACATAGGAAGCCGCGCGACGGGGAACGGCGCGGGGTGCTACATGGTCTCGGGACCGAATTGGAAGGGCGAAACGCCCGCGGGCGTCGCGAAAGTCTTCCCGGTAGAGACGGATTTTGGCTTTGCGATTTACCGTACACAGCTCTTTAATCCCGGAGACATAGATAACGTAAAGAAGATACAGGCGGGTTATAAAGTTTACACTCTCTCGGAGTTCACGAAAAAGCCCGCTCCTCCCGAGCCGCCAAAGATCGATTTCCTGAAATTCACGAAGAAGCAGGCGTTCGAGACCGATCCCTTCGGCTATCTTAATTTTCTCTTTCAGTTCTGCCCCCCGATACCCCAGGAAAAGCCGCTCCGTGCGGTATTCGCACAGATAGGAATCGAGCCGGGAAAGCCTTTTGAACCGGACAAGCTTTCAGTGGAGGACAGGGCTGCAATCGCGCTCGGAATCAAGGAGGGATACGATCATATTAAGCAAAAGCGGCTTACACTCGGTAAAGGTGTGAACGGGTGGCGGATTACGAGAGCATTCGGCGACCGAAAATTTTATAAGGGTAACTGGACCTTGAGAGCGGCTGCGGCGATGGCAGGGATTTACGGCAACGATGCGGTCGAGGCTCTGTACCCTATCGCATACACCGACGGCACGGGCGCCAAGCTTGACGGGAACAAATCGAGCTACACGATAACCTTTCCTGCAGGCGAATTGCCCCCTGTAAATGCCTTCTGGTCCGTTACGATGTATAACGGCAAGACACAGCTCCTCGTTGCAAATCCGATTAAGCGATATCTCATAAATTCGCCTATGCTCCCTGAGCTGAAAAAGAACCCGGACGGATCGCTCACGATCTATGTGCAGAAAGACTCGCCCGGTAAAGATAAGGAGTCCAACTGGCTTCCTGCGCCAGACGGCCGGTTTTATATGGTAATGAGGCTCTACTGGCCGAAGAAAGAGGCGCTCGACGGGAAGTGGAGTCCGCCGCCAGTTACGCTGGTCAAGAAATAATCATTTATTCAAAGTCTCAGAAGGCGACTCACTATAAAGACTCTTATATTCGATGGAGAACCTCCCGAAGTGCCAAAAGCGCCATTTGGCGGCGATATCGGTCACCGTTGTTCGTTTAGGGTCCGCTTTTAACAGATCTATCCTGGCTTTTGAATACCTCAGCAGCCGTAGGTACCGGATAGGACTGATGCCGTAAAATTCCTGAAAAGCGTAATATAGAGACCTCAGTCCCACATTCAGCGCGCTACAGAGGTCGAGCACATGGATAGGTTCATATGAATTGGCCTTAAGGAAATCGATCGATTGTTTTATGATAGACTCGCGGGATCTTTTACTTCTATCTATACCCTTCCCGGGAGAATTTAAAGTGTTGCTCAGGACCAGTATTTGCGAATCGAGGAGAGACCACTCCATTCCCTTGATGATATTCGTGTCCTGAAATATCCGGGGATTTATATTTGCTAACTCGGCAATTTCATTTACGGAATCGTACAACGCATCAAGAGATGCCTGTTCCTGACATCTTAGGCATGAAGATATGCTTCTCCTTGTATCCAATTTTGCGCAGAGCGGTTCGATAAGAGACTCCTCTAGATAATCGGGCTTGAACGATATGTATATCCATCTGCAGATTCCATTGTTTATAGCTATATGCTCTGAGTTTTTTCCATAAAACATGAATGAGGCGCTGTCGATCTCATAACCGTTACAGGTTGTGGGATAATCCCTGTTAATCTTATAAACCATGCCGCTCCTCACCTTATCGGTTGTGGCGTTCGAGATGTATGCGGCTCCGTAGTGTCCTACCTGCAGGTTTATATTATCGAAGGAGACTTGTGTGAGGCTTGAAGGAGATTGAGCTCGGCCAATCTGTATAAGCTCGATGTCGGCATGTTTCATATACTGCGCCAGCTCATCGATATCATGAGTTTCCAGCCGCGTAACAGATCCGCAAGAAAAAAACCGGGGTTCTACAGCTTTCATTGCCTACCTGATTACCTCCTACTACTAACATTTTTCATATATTTAATCATATTGCAATATTCGGATAGACACAGAGATTCGAATTGATTATAATCGAAATTGTGGGGTATAAGCTATAAAATTGTTGATATTGGTTGATCATTGATTGCTGAATTTTATCAATAGGTTGCGTGTTTTGAACCAAATTTTGTTTAGCACATGCCATGCATAGAACTTGCGGTACTCATAATACACTCTTGTTTATTGATCTTTTTCGATTAAGTACGGACTGTTTGAGAGTTTCATCATCAGTAAAGTCGGTATTGATTACAAATAACCTTCCTGTTCTTGAGACAGGGAGCAAGAAAGGAGAAAACTAGCGATGAAAGTCTTTAATGAATTCTATAAGCGCTTGAACCACACTGTACTAGCATTTTTCTTTGTGGTATTAGTGCTGTCAATAGCGGCGTCTGCCAAGACTTCGACCACTACTTCGGAAGCGCCCCAGTTCATGTTCGTGCAGATTGCCGAAGATCTCAAAGTGGACCCAGCAGCGAATACTCTGCGCCTTGTGAAAGTAGACCAGCAGACTTTGTACTTCTCGGATCGGCCGCAGCGTATCGCCGGGCATCTCAAGATGGCCGACTATCTCAAGGAATGGACAGCGAAAGCCGGAAAGGACAATTTTCACGCGGACCCGCCGAATGCCACGCTATCCGTCTATGAGCCGGGACAACCTGACAATACGGTTGCCGTAGTCGAGATCTCCAACCCGGTTGTCGACGGCGCGGACCTCGTTTACAACTACAAGGTAATAAACGGCAAGATGCCCGCCTCGGGCGGCGCAACCGCGCTGTTTATCGATTGGATCGGGGTCGGCGGCGGTGTTGGGGCCGGCTTCCACGGTGTCGGTGTCGGTGCCCGTGGTCCCGGAGTCTACTAACTTAGCTGGCTCTCGGCATGATATAGAAAGTTTTTAGTGCATCGATAGAAAATACATGAAAAAAAACTAATGATAGCTAGAGGAGACTGCAATGAAGATCGTGAGATCAGTTTTAGTGCTTGTATTCGTCGTAGCAGTAATACTTTGCGTTTCTTTATCGGGCGGTATAAATGCGAGTGCCCAAGGAACAGGTGCCTGCGCGGGTGATGTGCAGACATTCTGCAGCACGGTTCAACCCGGGCAAGGCAGGGTAGTTCAATGCCTTAAACAAAACAAAGAATCGCTATCGCCGGATTGTAAGGTCAGGATTTTGGAGGTAGCGACACAGTTAGCCGAGGTTAATCAGGCCTGTCAGGACGATATATTGTGGTTCTGTCCCGGTATTCAGCCTGGCGGCGGCAGGATTGCTGCATGTCTCAAGGCAAATATGGCCCTCCTTTCTCCGGAGTGCAAGGCCACAATCGCGGAGGCAACGGGATACTGATATCGGGATTGGCCTTCCCTGCAACTTAAGTTAATGCGCTTCGCTGGTTTTTCTTTGCGTACAGTGTAACTAGATTTATCGTGTCGTCAGAATGAATTACAGAAATTAGGAGGCTTACAATGAAGCGAGTTTCTTTGGTGGCATTTGCTTGGGCTCTTGCGCTATTATTGGCGGGGGGACGCGTCAGTGCTCAGGATGCTAGCCCCACTGATCTGAATAAAAGTAATGAACAGGCGATGGCTGTGGCGAAACGGATGGTCGATTTCCTTTCGCAGGCCCAGCGTTTCAGTGTTTCCGTCGACATAGGATTCGATGCAGTGCAGGACGACGGCCAGAAGATTGAATTTGGAGAAACCCGCAAGATATTGCTCGACCGCCCCGACCATCTCCGAGTCGAAGAGACCAAACGTAACGGATCGACGAGCGAATTAGTGTTCGACGGCAAAACTATAATGATCTATTATGCTAAAGATAACGTCTACGCTGTGGCGGACAGACCCGGCACACTGGACGATGCCGTTTCGTATTTTGTCAATGATCTCGGCATGCGTCTGCCTCTCTCACAGTTGATTGACCGCCAGATGGCTGCTAATTTGCCGTCGCAGGTCCGTTCCGCAGCCTATGTCGAGCAATCATCTATTGCGGGCGTTCCCTGTGACCAAATCGCTCTGCGTGGGGCGGATGCGGATATGCAGTTATGGGTCGCGCAAGGCGCTCAACCATTACCTCAGCGCGTAGTCATAACCTACAAAAAGCTCGATGGAAGGCCTCAGTTTTGGGCTCAATTCAGCGACTGGAACCTGAAACCGAAGGTGTCCGACAAATTATTCAGTGTTACACCGCCCAAGGGAGCGGTAAAAATCGCATTTGCCGCCCAACAAATGTTGCAGCCCGGCGCATCTGAAACGAATGGAGCGAAATAACCATGAGACAAAGTAGATGGAAACACTGGACAGCATCAAGTGTTCTGATTTTGTTATGCATATTCGTAGCTGCACAGGTTTATGCAAGGGGGTTTGGGGGTGACGGCGGCGGTTTTTCCCGGAGCAGTGACGCTAGCAGCGGGAATTGGCAATCCAATCGCTCAAGTATGCAATCGAGTCGGCAGTCTTCTGCGGAATCAATGCAGTCAAGCCACCAAAGCTACGGGGAACAGCAACAACAAAACAGACAGAGCTATGGGCAGCAACAGCAGCAAAGCAGGCAGAACTACGGGCAGCAACAGCAGCAAAGCAGACAGAACTACGCCTCCAATTATGACGATTATCATCCGGCGAATGGATACGGGGACTATTACCATCCGCCCGGCTATGGGGATTATTACCATCCCCCAGGTGCCTATTATCCTCCCCCTTCCACTGCCGGCGCATTCGCGGCGGGGGCTGTAACTGGGGCTGTTATTGGCACTGCAATTACCGCCTCTCAGTTCAGTGCTATGTCGGCTCAGGCGACCCCGGTTGTGGTGGGCAGCACGACGTATTATCAGGTAGGTACGACATATTATCAGCCCGTAACCCAGGGGGACGGAGTTACGTATATCGTGGTCCAACCGCCGCAATGAGCGGCTAGGTAGTGAATTATTTTTAGGAATTGTAAAAGCGGCAGCCTATGCCTGACGTCTGGTTTTATTGTTTACGAGTCATGACCTGCCCGAGAAGATAACGCTCGTCGTGAATTTGTGAATCTGCTGGCTGTGATTGCGAAAAATTAATAAAATATATGAAGATCAATTCGTTATTGCAGGTGAAAAGTCGTATGATATTTATGATGCCCATACCTTTATTCCCCATGATCCGGTCATGGGGAATAGCCTGCAGTTCCAAAAGGTCAGGTCGGCAATCCATATATGACCTGACCGTTATTGGTATTTTGTACAATGTAACGCCACAGGGGGAGATATGAAAATTTACTTCAGGTTTTTGAATTTAATCCGTGGATTTTCCTATTTAATCATCACGACGTTCATTCTATCCTCAGCCGTATCTGTCATAGCACAGGAAATAACCGGCGAGTTGGGTTCGCCCAGCGCCACCACCACTATCAGCGGAAAACAACTTCCGCCACCCGATCCGAAATTCGGCGGGGTGATCAAGGAGAGGGCCTCGGAGTCGACGCCCTGGTGGGCCCCGCGCGTCGTACCGCCGAAGGGCGCACCGAACATATTGCTCATCATGACTGACGACGTCGGCTTCGCCGCCCCGAGCACATTCGGGGGCGTGATCCCCACCCCTGCTCTTGACCGCATTGCTAAGGCGGGACTCCGCTATACTAATTTCCACTCCACGTCGTTGTGCTCACCGACGCGAGCTGCCTTGATCACGGGTCGCAATCACCACGTCGCCGGCTTTGGGGTCGTGGCGGAAATTGCCACGGGGTATCCGGGCTACGACTCGATCATTTTGAAAGCGAACGGCACCATTGGCACCATTCTAAAGGAGAACGGGTACGCGACCTCGTGGTTCGGCAAGGACCACAACACGCCCTCCTATCAGGCGACCCAGGCTGGGCCGTTCGACCAGTGGCCGATTGGAATGGGCTTCGAGTATTTCTACGGCTTTGTCGGCGGCGACACCAGCCAGTGGGAACCGAACCTCTTTCGCAATACGTCCGCGATCTATCCCTTCCAGGGCAATCCCGGCTGGAATCTCACAACAGCGATGGCCGACGAGGCCATCCAGTACATGAAACAACTGAAGGAGATCGCGCCCGACAAACCGTTCTTTGTCTATTACGTACCCGGCGGCACCCACGCGCCGCATAATCCGACGCCGGAGTGGATCAAGAAGATCAGCGACATGCATCTCTTCGACGACGGCTGGAACAAGTTGCGCGAGACGATCTTCGCCAATCAGAAGCGGCTTGGCATCATGCCTGAAAATGCCAAGCTGACGGCCTGGCCGAAGGAATTGCCGGAGTGGGACTCCCTCAGTTTGGACGAGAAGAAGCTATTCATCAAGCAGGCGGATATTTATGGGGCTTACCTCGCATACACCGACCATGAGATCGGTCGGGTCATCCAGGCCGTCGAAGACCTCGGCGAGCTCGACAACACGCTCATAATCTATATAAGCGGGGATAACGGTGCCAGCGCCGAAGGTATGCTCAACGGTACACCGAACGAGTTCACCACCTTCAACGGCATTTCCGTGCCGGTCAAGGACCAGTTTCTCTGGTACGAGTTCTGGGGATCGGACCGGACCTTCCCGCATTTTGCGGCAGAATGGGCGTGGGCGATGGACACCCCGTTCAAGTGGGTGAAGCAGGTCGCGTCGCACTTCGGCGGGACGGCCCAGGGCGTGGCCATGTCCTGGCCCGGCCACATCAACGACGTGGGCGGTATCCGCCGTCAGTTCCACCACGTCATCGACATTGCCCCGACGATCCTTGAAGCGACCGGCATTCCACAACCCGAGATGATCAACGGCATCGAGCAGCGTCCGATGGACGGCGTGAGCATGACGTATACGTGGGACAAGGCGAACGCCAATGCGCCGTCTCGGCGCACGACGCAATATTTCGAGATGCTCGGCAATCGCGCCATCTATCACGACGGATGGGTGGCAGCCACGACGCCAGCAACGCTTCCCTGGGAGCTGAACACGGCTACGCCTCCTGATGTGATCAACGGCTACAAATGGGAGCTTTATAACGTCCAAGAGGACCCCGCTGAGTCCAACGACCTGGCCGCCGAGATGCCGGAAAAGCTCAAGGAGATGAAGGACCTGTTCTATGCCGAGGCGCAGAAGCATGATGTCCTGCCGCTCGACAACTCGTCGCTCGCGCGCTGGAACACGCCGCGCCCGAACCTGACGGCGGGACGCAAGGTCTTCACCTACTCGGGAGTACTGACCGGCGTGCCGGCGAGCGGTGCGCCAAACATTCTCAATAAGTCGTACACCATCACTGCCGAGGTCGAGATACCCGAGGGCGGGGCAGAAGGCATGATCGTCACCGAGGGCGGGCGCTTCGGCGGCTATGGACTTTTCCTGAGTAAGGGCGAGCTCGGAGTTGGTCGGGGCAAGGTGGTATTCCTCTACAACCTGCTCGACCTCAAGCGCACAACGTGGGAAGGGCCTGAATTGGGCGCCGGCAAGCACACCATTGTCTTCGACTTCAAGTCCGATGGTCCAGGTCTGGGCAAGGGAGGGACGGGCGTGCTCTCCGTGGACGGCAAGGAAGTGGCCAAAAATTCCATGGAACACGCCACACCGATCACGTTCCCGGAGGACGAAACCTTCGACATCGGCCAGGACACGCGCACCGGCGTCGCTCTGCTGGAGTATCGCTACGATGTTCCGTTCAAGTTCACCGGCAAGATCGACAAGCTGACTGTCAAGCTCGAACCACCGGCACCAATGCGGAAAAGCAAGTAAATTATGGCATACACAATCAGCCGGAGCATGCAAATTCATATACAAGCTCCGGCTTCAATAGGTTGCTTGATTGTTCTTAAGGGAGGTCAATATGTCGAGATTATTTATATATAGCTCTGTATTTGTTAGCTTGGCCGCAGCTCTCATTTTATCGGCCCTCGGAGTTCATTCCGCAACCGTATCTGTCATGGCCCAGGATATAACCGGCGTGCCGGGTTCGCCCGACGCGACCCGCACTATAGATGGAAAGGAGCTCCCGGCGCCTCCGCTGCCGTTCGGCGGTGTGATTAAGGAGAACGCTTCACAGTCCAAGCCCTGGTGGCCGCCGCGAATCGTGCCGCCCAAGGGCGCACCGAACATACTGCTCATCATGACGGACGACGTCGGATTCGCCGCCCCGAGCACATTCGGGGGCGTGATACCTACCCCTGCTCTTGACCGCATTGCGAAGATGGGGCTCCGCTATACTAATTTCCACTCCACCTCACTCTGTTCGCCGACTCGGGCTGCCTTGATCACGGGCCGTAACCACCACTCCGAAGGCTTCGGAGTGGTATCTGAGCAATCGACGGGCTTTCCGGGCTACGACAGCATCATCCCGGAAGACTCGGCAACCATTGGTGAAATATTAAAAGAGAACGGCTACAGCACGTCCTGGTTCGGCAAGGACCACAATACACCGACATTCGAGGCGAGCCAGCTGGGTCCTTTCGACCAGTGGCCTATAGGAATGGGCTTTCAATACTTCTACGGTTTTGTGGGCGGGGATACGAGCCAGTGGCAGCCGAACCTCTTCCGAAACACAACTGCTATATACCCCTATGTCGGCAACCCCGGGCTGGAACCTTACCACCGCAATGGCTGACGAGGCCATTCAATGGATGAATCAGGTCAACGAAATCAATCCCGCTCAGCCGTTTCTTGTCTATTATGTTCCCGGCGGAACACACGCGCCTCACCATCCGACTGAGGAGTGGATCGAGAAGATCCACAACATGCACCTTTTCGACAATGGCTGGAACGCGCTCCGTGATCAGATATTCGCCAATCAGAAGAAGCTGGGTGTCATCCCTCAGGACGCGGAGCTCACGCCCTGGCCGAAAGATCTGCTAAAAGAGTGGGATACTCTTACTCCGGACGAGCAAAAGATGTTCATACGTCAGGCGGAGGTCTATGCCGCATACCTCGCCTATACCGACCACGAAATCGGCCGTGTCATACAGGCGGTCGATGACATGGGAAAGCTCGACAACACGCTAATAATCTATATAAGCGGGGACAACGGTTCGAGCGCCGAAGGGACACCTATCGGTACACCAAATGAGGTTGCTATGTTCAACGGCGTAAACGTACCGGTCGAGGACCAGTTGAAATATTTTTACGACGTATGGGGCACTGACCAGACATATCCGCACATGGCTGTAGCATGGACATGGGCTTTCGACACGCCTTTTAAATGGACGAAGCAGATACCTTCCTATTTCGGCGGTGTGCGACAGGGCATGGCAATCGCCTGGCCCGGCCATATCACGGATGCAGGCGGTATACGTAACCAGTTCCACCATGTTATAGACATCGTGCCTACTATCCTCGAAGTCACGGGCATCAGGGCTCCTGAGACTGTAAACGGGATAGCAGCAGAAGCCTATAGAAGGCGTTAGCATGGCCTATACCTTTGATAAGGCCAATGCTGACGCGCCCTCGACTCACCATACACAGTACTTCGAGATGATGGGCGTCCATGGGATCTACCACGACGGATGGATTGCCAGCACCGTTCCAACAAGAGCACCCTGGGACGTAGCCGGGCCGGTCACACAGGACCCGGCAAATGCTTACAAGTGGGAGCTCTTCGACCTCACCAAGGACTGGACTCAGAATAACGACCTGGCGGCACAGAATCCAGAGAAGTTAAAAGAGATGCAGAAGCTCTTCTGGCAGGAGGCTGAGAAGTACGAGGTCCTTCCTCTCGACGCGACAGTGGCTGCACGCCTCGTCGCCCCTAGGCCCAATATTACCGCGGGGAGAACAGTCTTTACCTACTCCGGTGGGCTGACTGGAATCCCGTATGGCGACGCTCCAAGTTTGCTCGACAAATCATACACAATCACTGCGGATGTCGAGATACCCAAGGGCGGCGCCGAGGGAGTGATACTTAACGAAGGCGGCCGTTTCGCGGTTTCGGATTCTATCTGCTAAAAAATAAGCCTGTCTTCGTATGGAATTTCTTTAATCTCAAGCGTGCCCGCTGGGAAGGTCAGGAAGCCCTCTCGCCCGGCAAACATACTCTTGAGTTCGACTTCAAATACGACGGACTCGGTATGGGAACCCTGGCGTTCAATAATATGAGCGGAATCGGGCAGGGCGGCACCGGGAGTGCTCAAGGTTGACGGCAAGGTAGTCGACACACAGAAAATGGAGCACTACTATCCCGCTCATCCTTCAGTGGGACGAGACCTTCGACGTAGGGGCCGATACCGGAACGCCCGTGGACGACAAGGATTATCAAGTGCCATTCAAATTCACCGGGAATCTTGATAAACTGACAGTAAAACTAGAGCCGCACAAGCTCACCCCTGCCGAGGAAAAAGCTCTCATGGAACAGGGCCAGCGGAACAATAAGGCGAGTGAGTGACGTAAACGCAACAGGCCGGAGTATGTGAATCGGAAAGCATGCTTCGGCTTCGGTAAATTGTTTGATTATCGTAAAGGAAGGTGGATATGTCGAGGTCATATATATTCCGATCCATATTTGTCATTTTTCCTATCGCTCTGCTTTTTTCCATCTCCGGAGCTGAGCGTGCATACAGTCAGTGCAATGTGTTGTGCATGCATGAACGGGGCAACCCTGTAGCGGGTTCGTTTGACGCAAACGAATCGGGGTTATTGCTCGGACCTTCTTATGAGGTCGCCATTAACGATAGTTATTACACTGAAGCAGCGGGAGATGACAATTCTCTACAGCCGGCGGCGAATGACACGGAGACAGAGACCACCTATATCGAAGCTCCGTCGAATAAATGGCATTTCGCCGTTATTCCGTACCTTTGGATGATGGGGATAAACGGGAAAGTCGGAGTTAAGGGCCGGACTGCTGATGCCGATGTTTCTTTTTCCGATATTTTGAAGAACCTTGATTTCGCGGCCGAGGTACACATAGAGGCCTGGAGGGATAGATTCGGGTTCTTTATCGACACCACTTACTCGAAAATATCATTGACGGATAATGTGCAGCTGAGACAGGACCGCACTCTCAATATCAAAAACGTGAGTCCAGTTCTTTCTCGGTGAATTCGGAGGATTCTACAGGGTGGGCACATGGCCGATAGGGAGCGGGATGGGGAGTTATCAAAGTAAGACAAACACTTCGCTTACCCTCGATTTGATTGGAGGTGGGCGTTATTGGTGGCTCAAAGATGAGATTGATTTGAAAGGTCCGCTTGGAGTAAACCCGCAATTCAGCGGGAGCGAGAGCTGGTTTGACTTTATCGTCGGCGGGCGCGTCAATCTGGCTATTAACAAGTTCTTCGTTCAAGTGAGGAGCGACGTAGGCGGTTTCGGTTTGGGCTTTTCTTCGGACATCTCCTGGAACATAGCGGGATACATCGGTTACGAGCTCCCCTGGTACAAGATCACTCCCATCATCGGTTATAGAGGTCTATATGATAAGTACTCCCACGGGAGCGGCGATAACCGCTTTTTGTGGGACGCGTGGATGTACGGCCCACAGATCGGAGTTGCTTTCAAATTCTGAAATGAAGCATGACGTATAGAAACTCGTTATAGCGGCCGCAGTCCTATGCGAAATAAGAGATGCTCCCATCTAACGAGTAACTTGATGTACCTTCACTTACAATATGCTCTGTTTTGCTCTTTTCTTCGTGCATTATTTGGGAAATGTTGATAAATATTGAAGTAGCATTAAAATTTGGGGCAAAGGAGCAAGAGATGAAAATACAACCACAGATGAAAGTCATGTTGTTTTTGGCTTTCGCGATTATCCTCTCCGCGATCCCATGTATGGCGCAGCAGGGAAACGAGACAGGGGTCGTGTTGAAGCCCTCTTCTGATGTCATAAACAAAGCGCAAAATCCCGCGCCGCCTGCTGATGCGCAACAGAAGACTTCGATAGGCAATGACGGTATGAAGGTGAGCACCGGGAACTCCCCGGGAGACACAGACTCGTTTTGGGTCCAGCAGGTGGACGCTGACGGCGACGGAAACGTGGAGTCCGTCAACCTTATCTGGGACGACGAGGACAAGATTCTCTACTTCTACTACGAGGGTGACTTCAAGTGTAAGAACGGGAAAATGGGGTCGGGTGCGGTGCTTATCGGTGTGAACGGCAAGGGCAATACGAGAAGCAGACCGGCGGGCTCGGGTTTCTACGCTGTCTCTCTCGACAAGGACGAATGCGGTGCCGAGGAAGCGGGACTCTGGGGCTGCAAATTCGATGCTACGGGCAATCCTACAGCCTGCGGTACTGTGGCGATCGACGACAAATACGACGATATAATTATCCTGACGGCGAGCGAACAATAAGCGCTTCGTTTGGGAGAAGCGATCAGAGGGGTGATCATGAAGATACTGAAAAATCTTTTTCTAATGGCTTTTGCTCTGACGGCTGTAGCCGCGATGAATCTTACAACTGCATATGCGGGCGATATCAATGCCGACAGCATTACCGGAAAGTGGAAGGACACTGATAACCCGGCAATTGTGGAAATTCAGAATAAAGGAAGCTACTACGAGGGTGTTATCGTGGAAGACTCGGAGAACCCGGGTGTTGTTTCCACGGTAATTTTCAAGAACCTAGTATACGACGGCGCGAAAGGCATTTGGGAAGGGAAGGTCTACTCCGTAAAGAGACAAAAAGACTACGACGTGGAAATCAGGATGAGCGACAGCACTAAATTCACAATGACAGTGGATGCGGGTCTCAGGTCTAAGAAGGTCGAGTGGGGCAGGGTTCAGTAGCCGTTCCTGTAGAGGTCGACTCCATTCCTCGATGCGGGTCTCGCCGATAGCCGAATCAGACGTTCCGGTTTTTTATAAACACTCCGTTCATGTCTTAAAAATATTGAATAATTTCTGTGTAAGCAATAAAATTACGGGGAAGCTTGTTAGGGCGCCCTATCGTTGCGTGTATCACATTATAATAATGGCCTTTAACGGATTCTGAGTGGATCCCATGTCGCAGCACGGGACTTGTTTCGGAATTACGGACGGATGTAGTGAAAGGATGCTGAAATCATTATGGCTGATCGCCGGAAGTATTATTGTAACGAGCCTACTGGCCTGCGGCGGGAGCTATTCGCCGAAACCTCCGGAAGAGGTGTCTTTCCTCGACAGGGCCCAGACCCAGAGCCGTAACGGCCTCACGGTTACAGTCGCGGTACTGAGCCGCGAGGAGAGCCAGGAGGTATTCGGCGTAGACCTCTCGGCCAACGGCGTCCAGCCTGTGTGGCTCGATGTGGAGAACAAAACCGGCGTCCCGTACCTGTTCATGCCAATTGCTCTCGACCCCGGTTATTTCTCGCCCAAGGAAGTCGCCTTCATGAACCATTTCAAGTTCAACAGCTCGGCCAACAAAACAATGGACGAGCAGTTCTCGAAATACGGCATCCAGATAGAGTTCATAATGCCGGGTGAGAGGGACAGGGGGTTCGTCTACACGAATCTCGACCCCGGAATGAAGTTCGTCAATGTGACGCTCTACCAGATAAGCGGCACGGAGAATTTCTTTTTCTACTTCGAGGTGCCGGGATCGCAGCCCGACTATGAGAACGTGGATTTCGCCACGCTTTACACCAAGGACGAGATAATCGATATAGATGACGATAAGGAGCTCCGGGCGGCATTGGAAGGGCTCCCCTGCTGCACGACCGGCAAGGGCGGCACAGGCGGAGGTGATCCCCTCAACATTGTGCTCATCGGGGACCCTGACGACATATCTTCGGCAATAGTACGCAGGAAATGGGATATAACCGAGGCCGCGACAAAAAAATTCAACCTCGACCTGAGTCAGGCGTTCTCTCCGGTAAGCTACAGGACCTCTCCGATGGCGAGTCTGTATACGCTGGGCCGGAGGCAGGACGTGAGCCTCCAGAAGTCCAGACATACGGGCGACGCGGAATTCCGCCAGAGGAATACTCTCAGGCTCTGGCTCACTCCCTTCAGGTATAAGGGGAAGACCGTCTGGGTCGGAGCCGTAAGCAGGGACATAGGCTCTGACCTCAGAATCAGAAAATACTGGTTCGCAGCTCAGGAGATAGACCCCGATATAGATGAGACGAGGGACTATCTCGTAGAAGACCTCGTCCTCTCCCAGAGCGTTCACAAGCTCGGCTTCGTCAGGGGAGTAGGGGAGGCGACACCTGAGACCCCCCGCTACAATCTGAACAAGCTCCCCTGGTGGTCAGACGGCTTCCGCGCGGTTTTCGTGTTCGGCGACAGTCAGGTTAACCTCGGCAGCGTGGAATATTTTGACTGGGAGGATGTGGATATCGTTTATGACAGTGAGCCCGGCGAAGGGAATCCGGCGAAGGGTGATAACGGCGCGTCCGGCGGGGAGAAATGACGTCATGAAGCGACTCCCGGGAAAGAGAAAAATTTTTTGGCTCGGCATGCTAGTCCTGACCGCATGTCTGCCCGCTGGTATTTTGGGATGCGCGTCCTACTGCGCGAACCAGGAAGGGGAGGATGCGAGCATGTTCAGCACCCCGCCTGCCAAGGGGTGCAAGGTCTATTCTCCTTCTCCCGACCCTTTGAAGGATGTCCCGTTCATGCTTAGAGCCGAGACGCAGACTGAAGAGGGCATATCCGTGACGGCCGCCGTGCTGAGCGATCACGAGAGCGAGGAGGTCTTCGGTGTGAATCTGGCCCGGAACGGCATTCAGCCCGTGTGGCTCAAGATCCGGAACACGGCGGGCAAGCCGATCACCCTGATCTACGTCGCGACCGACCCCGGATACTACTCGCCTAACGAGGCCGCCTACACGAACTACAGCTATGCGAGCCCGGTGAACGAGGAGATAAAGGATTACTTCAATAGGCATAGCATAAAGAGGGAGATCCCCGCGGGCGGCGAGCTTTCGGGTTTTTTCTATACGAACTGGGACCCGGGGGTTAAGTACCTGAACGTAAGCGTGTACGGCGAGGACCGGGAAAAAAACTTCATGTTCTATTTCGTAATACCCGGAATCAAGCTCGACTATCAGAGGGTGGACTGGGACTCACTGTACAAGAAAGAGGAGTATGTGAACTACGAGACCGAGGAGGAGCTCCGCGGGGCGCTCGAGAGCGTCCCGTGCTGCGCGACGAGGAAGGACGGCACGGGGAAGAACGACGCGCTCAACTTCTTCGTCATAGGCGATACGGACAACATAATCTCCGCATTCATGAGGAGGGGATGGGACGTCACGGAGCCTATTTCGGCGGGCTCGGGCTGGAGGGCGTTCAAGGCTTATTTCTCGGGCGTGAGGTACAGGACCTCTCCAATGAGCAGCGTCTACGTATTCAGGAGGGCCCAGGACATAGGGCTTCAGAAAGCGAGGTCCACGATACACGAGCGTAATCACCTCCGCCTCTGGCTCATGCCTATACGTTATAAGGGCATGGACGTGTGGATAGGTTCCGTGAGTCGGGACGTAGGCTCTTACTTCACGATCAGGACGCCCTGGCTCTCTGCACACGCTATCGACCCTGACATAGACGAAGCGAGGACTTACCTCGAGCAGGACCTCCTTTTCTCGGGAGGCGTCGAGAAGTTCGGTTATGTTAAGGGTATCGCGCCCGCGACCCCTGAGAACCCCCACAGGAACTTCATGAAACAGCCCTGGTGGACGGACGGATACCGGGCCGTTTTCCTCTTCGGCGATGCGCCCGTCACACTTAACGAGGTCGAGTTTTTCGACTGGGAATGGGCCGGGGAGAACAGCGCCGAGGTCATCGAGTACATTAAAACCCTGAGCTCTGGGAGAAAGAAGGACGGATGACGACAATTCCAGCCCTCCCGGCTGTTTCAGAACTAATTTAATCACTGCCTTTGCAGATTCTATCTATCACCTGATTTAAATATTCCTTAGAGGGATATTAACTCCCCCTGTCGTATGTCTTAAATTATGACAATACGATTTCCATATCGGCAAACAGTAACCTCGGGCAAGCAGGGCTTCTCCCTTCGCATGAGCGTACAAAATATGCATCCTCGATATAACATGAGCGTATTTACCCGTTATCTCAGTGAAATCGGTGATCTGACGTAGTGAGCTTAAAGCTGCATCCGCACAACACCCGGAGCCCTCAACTCACATGGTATGCTCCTTGCAAGCTGTTAAGGGAGATGAACGAGTATCCGAAAGAGTTTGTGCTTAAAGATAAAACAAAGGTCACTATCAGGCCCCCGCTTGAACAGGATTTTAAGTTCGTGCATAAATTTTTTTCGAAAATCCCGAGGGAAGACCTTCTTATTTATAAAGACGACGTTACGAAGTGGGAATCGCTCGAAAACTGGTTCACTAACCCGAATTATAAGAAGGTGGTCGAGCTCGTGACGTTGAAAAAGAACGAGGTCGTCGCAAAGGGTACCCTCCACACACAGGGGCTTTACTGGCCCCATGCAGCCGAAGTGAAGCTGATTGTCCATCCGAAATACAGGGGGCAGGGGATCGGCTCTCATATGTTCAACATGCTCCTCTACGAAGGGCTCAAAAACCATTTCCAGAAGATAATTGTCAGGTATATCCCGGACAACATGAGCTTTATGAAGATCCTCGGCCATTACGGATTCGAGCCCGAAACCGTGCTTAACTATTACGTGCTGGACGAGGCTACGAATGAACAAAAGGACCTCGTTATAGCTTCCTACGACCTTCAGAACTGGGAGCGCAGGTTCGAGTTTTATACTTTTATTTACGGAAACAAGTAACCCCCTACGCTGCACGCCCCGTTTGAAACCCACTATATAAAATGATACCCTCATTTTAAATTCAAAAATAACTCAAAATTACAGTTCCACGGATATTCTCGGCATGAAGGATCTGAAAAAGACGAAGAAAGAGCTTATTGCGGAATTGGAGGAGCTCAGGGAGAGGGTCAAGCATCGCGAAGGTGCGGACGACGATAAGGAGAGCGGAATATTCAGGAACAATTACAGCTTCATAGTCGAGTCCGTGCCCAGCGGGATTGTTATGACCGACGAAAAGGGAAAGATTATTTTCGCGAATTCCCTTGTCAACAGGATGCTCGGATACGGGTCCGGTGAGCTTCTGGGGAAAAGCATAGACACCCTCGTACCGGAGCGTTTTCGTGGGAATCATGCCGTATTCAGGGATTCGTTCATGTCGTCCCCGAGCGCAAGGCCGATGGGAAAAGGACGGGATCTCTTCGCCCGGAGGAAGGACGGGTCCGAGTTCCCCGTGGAGATCGGCTTAAACCCCGTGAAGACGGAGAACGGGATCGTTGTGCTCAGCACGCTCGTAGATATTACGGAAAGGAAATTGGCTGAGAGGCTGCTGCGGGAAGGGGAAGAGAGGCTCCGCGGGATAATGGACAATACGTCTGACGCCGTGCTCGTTTTTGACGGCGAAGGCCGGATCGAGTCTATAAACAGGGCGGGGCTTATCCTGTTTACCGGGAGCGAGGACGGGGTAATCGGGAACATTTGGGAAATGATCACGCCTGAGCACAGGGAAAGCTTTACGGCAAAGCTGAGAAACGCTAAAGAGGGTGTTTCGGTTGCCGACTACGAGACGGAAATGATAAAAAAAGACGGCAGGAGAGTCCCTGTAAGCATAAGCCTCGTTCATATGAGCCAGGGCGGCGGGAAGTTCATCGAGACCGTGAGAGATATTTCCGCGAGGGTGGCGATGAGGAAGAAAATCATCGAGATCGAGAAGTCTCAGATCGTTGGGAGGATGGCCGAGGGCTTCGCCCACCACATGGGCACGCCGCTCGCATCCATGCTGCTGAGGGTGCAGATGCTTAAGGAAGACCTGTCGTCTATCCCGGAATGCGAGGGGCTGCTTGAAAAAATGGATTCTGTGGAAAGACAGATACTCTACGGCCAGAAGGTCATACAGAGGCTCCTTAAGTTCGTGGGCAACCCCCGGAGCGAGCAGAGTCCCGAGGATGTGTCGTCCATACTCGTCGAGTCGGTCGACCTCATCAGGCCCCTTCTCAAGAAAAGAGTTATAGATGTGAGGGTGGAAACGGAGGATAATTTGATAATACTTACCGATACAAACCTCCTTCATCTCGTGTTCACCGATACCATAATGAACGCAGTCGACGCTATGCCCGAAGGGGGCGCGCTCACTTTAAAAGCTTCGGGCGACACAGTGTCGGGGTTAGCCGTCATAACTATAAGAGATAGTGGGGCCGGTATCCCCAAAGAGATTATTCCGTATGTATTCGAGCCCTTTTTTACGACAAAGCCCGCGGGCAAGGGCACGGGGCTCGGCCTCTCGGTAGCAAAACGAATCATAAGTGACCACGGCGGTGAGATATCCCTGAAAAGCAAGGAAGGGGAGGGGACTACAGTCACTATCAAACTTCCAATATCTTCGGAGGAGCTATTATCGTGAGCCATGAAAAATTCAAAGTGCTTGTCGTCGACGATGACCAGGAATACGTTGAAGCCGTGAAGGAGCTTTTAGAGCGTAATAACTATGACGTGATAACCGCATATTCGGGAAAGGAGGCTCTGGAAAGGGCGGCTGAGGACGGCGGAATAGGGCTCGTGCTCCTGGATCTGGTGATGCCGCTCATGGACGGTTTCACGCTCCTCGAGAAGCTCGTGGAGCTGACACCGGAAACAATGGTCATCATGGTTACAGGTCAGGGGACGGTACAGACAGCCGTCGAGGCGATAAAGCGGGGCGCAAAGGATTTCATCACGAAGCCCTTCGATAAGGACATTTTACTGAATAAGCTGGACGTGATCAGGAAAGCGGAGGAGCTTGAGGATAAAGTCAGCAGCCTGAGCGTTCTACTTTCCGAGAAATACGGTTTCGACAACATCATCAGCGGCTCGAAGCTGATGAAGACCGTTTTCGAAAGGGCATCCGCGGCCGCTTACAGCAACGCTCCCGTGTTCATAGTGGGAGAGACGGGCACAGGAAAGGAACTCCTTGCAAAAGCAATACACCTCCGGGGCGAGAGGGCGGGGAAACCGTTCATAGGGGTCAACTGCGGGGCGATACCGAGGGACCTTCTCGAGTCGGAGCTATTCGGGTACAGGAAAGGCGCATTCACCGGGGCTATAAGGGACCACGAGGGGCTATTCGTCGCAGCCGAGAAGGGTACAATCTTCCTCGATGAGATAGGGGAAATGCCGAAGGAGCTCCAGGTGAGGCTCCTGAGGGTGCTCGAGGAATATAAGGTGAGGCCGATAGGGCATACTCAGGAAATATCGCTTGACGTGAGAGTGATCTCCGCGAGCAACCATCCGATAGAGGAGCTCAAGAAAACTTACCTGAGGGAGGACCTGTTCTTCAGACTTGCCGTAATAGTGATCGAGCTTCCGCCGTTAAGGGAGCGCAGGGGGGACATACCTCTTCTCATAGAGCACTTCATAGGGAGGTTCAACAAAAAATATTCGAAGAGGGTCAAGGGGCTCTCGGAAGGGGCTTTCAGCTCGCTCTACAACTACCACTTCCCCGGAAATATCAGGGAGCTCGAGAACCTTATCGAAGGCATAATCGCCGTCATGCCTATGAGTAAGAACACGATAACGGAAAGAGAGCTAAAAGAGCACCTCCTCTGGCAGCAGCCCAAGAGCTCCGAGCACCAGATCCTCGCGCTCGACAGGCTGGAGAAATTCGCGCTCGAGCAGGCTTTAAGAGAGTGCAAGGGCAATAAGTCTAAAGCGGCCGACATCCTCGGCATCTCGAGAGACACACTTTACAGAAAACTTAAGCAGTACGGTGTGGAGTAGAGGCGGGCGTCTTCGAAAACTCAAATCGGATAAATCCACAGAGTTAAAACATTATTGAAACCTGGCGGAGATTATTTATTTCCGTGAGCCGGGTCGCTTCTGGATACACCGCTCGTCACGGCGCATATCGATTTGCCGTGGTCCATTTTTTCCGACGGTATCATGTGGAGGGCGAAATTGGCGAGCCCGACAAGGATCAATATTACCCCCGCTATAACGCTCAGCTTCCTGGGCGCTATATTCATCGATCTCTTGTATATGACCGGGATAAAAGACAATGCCGGAACTGTGCCGAGCCAGAATATAAAGAGCATGAGTGCGCCGAAAAGAGGGGTTTTCGCCGCCAGAGCCCCAATGACGAATATATATACCCAGCCGCACGGTATGAACCCGTTCACGAGACCGAGAGTGAACGCCGCCACGGGTCTTTTTTGTGCGAGGGACCAGCGGGCGGGGACTGTCAGAAGGGATGTGACGAATCTTCCCGGTATTAGTTCGAGATGTTTTCCTCTTACGAGGTTGTAGCCGGTATAGATGAGGAATAGTGAAAGAAGAATCAATGACACGGTAGAAATAAGCGGATAGTTGTTGCTCAGAAACTTTTCCCCGAGGAGTCCCGCTAATACTCCGAGTGAGAGGTAGCTGAAGAGCCTGCCCACGTGGTAGAGGGGGAGATATCCGATCTTATTGTTCACGGTTACGGCTATAGGACCGCACATCGCGACGCAGTGGGAGCTTCCCGCAAGGCTCGCTATGAATACTCCGACCGGCACCGAAAGATATGACCAGCGGCTTATGATCTCGCTAAATTGACTTAGGTCCGACAAGCTCGAGGTCCTCCTCGGACTCTATTTTGTTGTTCTTCGTATCTATGAAATCGAGTTTAACGGGTTCGCTTCCCCTACTCCCGGTAACGTCTTTGGGAAATTTGACGAAGAAATGTACGGTGAGGTCCTTTCCCGCTCCGAGGTCAAACGATTCGCTCTGGGAGATGATCTCGATATTCTTGCGCTTTAAGTCTTCTGGAAGCACCATCTTGAGGCTCACGTCATCAATTGTTTGATTCTTCATATGCATCTTGAAATGGTTTATTATCTCTTCGCTCCCATCATCGTTTTTAACTACTTGGAAAGGGGTGTCCTTTCCGCGGAGGATCGTAACTACGATATCCTCTCTCCGGTTTATTGATACGATTAGTGCGCTGACAACAGCGACGAGAAGTACGACATATATGGCCACCCTGGGCCTGAACCACCTCGCTTTTAGCCCTTTTAGAGATATTCCTGTCGCGTATCTTATCAGGCCTTTGGGTTTTTCGATCTTCTCCATAACCTCGTCGCATGCATCTATGCATGCCGTGCACCCGATGCACTCGAGCTGGAGGCCGTTCCTTATGTCTATACCGGTGGGGCATACGGCTACGCACTTGTAGCAGTTGATGCAGTCGCCTTCGGTCTGGCCAGGTCCTTCGCTCCCCTTCCGTGGCTCACCCCTCACGGGGTCGTATGAGACCGTGAGCGAGTCGTCGTCCAGCAGCACCGATTGGAACCTGCCGTATGGGCATACGATTATGCAGAACTGCTCTCTGAACCATCCGAAGTCGAATAGGAACACTGCGGTGAGGAACGCCATTATGACAAAGATAGTCCAGTTCTCCCCGGGGTTGTGCTGGGTCATCTCGACGAGCCTGTCGGCGCCCACGAAATACGCGAGAAAGCTGTGGGCAATCACGAGGCTCACTATAATGAAAAGAGACCAGAGGAGGGACAATTTGAAAAATTTTCTCAGGTCCCACGGGGCCTGCGCGAGGTTCCGCTGCTGTAAGTGGCTCCCGATAATAAGGTATTCGAGCCTCCTGAATATGCCGTCGATGAATACGGTCTGAGGGCACGCCCATCCGCACCATATCCTCCCCCATACAGCGGTTACGAAAGCGAGGCCTATGGTGAGGAACGCCAGTATGAAGAAAATCAGAGGAGCGTCGTGCGCCCAGAAGGTGAGGCCGAATATGGAGAATTTCCTCTCCCCAATGTTGAGAAGGAGCGCCTGGTGTCCTCCGATCTTGATCCACGGGAGCACGAGGAAGAAAATAACGAGGAATATCTCGGTGATCGTCCTCAGACTCCGCCAGAAGCCCTTAACCTGCGCGGGGAATATAAAAACCCGTTTCCCCTTTTCGTCCATGGTGGCCGGACGCTCGTCCGGAAGGTGTCTTTGATCCAGTACCTTCATCTGCGTTCTATCATTTGCCCCTGAGGCGCTTTCGCTCCCGGCGGGTTCGAGCCATGGATGCTGTAAACGTAAGCCGCGACGTCGGCCTGGAGGTCGGGCGGTATGACTCCTTTCCAGGAAGGCATTCCCTTATCGGCAACCCCGGAGTTCATAACTTTAAGTATAGCAGGTATCGACCCGTCCCCGTGTATCCAGTAATCGTCCGTAAGGTTGGGTCCTATAATTCCCTGGCCCTTGTCGCCGTGGCAGGGTATACATTTTGCGAGGAACTCCGCCTTGCCCTTTGCAATGGCTTCCGGATTCGATACCAGGGCCAGATAGTCCTGCTGGGTTTTTCCCTCCGCCGCTTCCTCGGTCTTGTGCTGCGCCGCTTTGATAGCGCCCATCTCGGTTGCGAGCTCCTTGTCGAGAGTCGGCCCTCCGAAGAGCTGGTAATATGCGAAATATATTACGGCGAATATCACCGTGATATAAAATGTCATAAGCCACCAGCCGGGAAGCGGGTTGTTTAGCTCCCTGATTCCGTCGTAATCGTGGTCCTGAATAAGTTTATCTTTATCAGTCATTGACATTCTCCTTTATTTTGACGCCCTCGTCCTCGAGGGGAAGTCGCTCCATTTCCTCGATCTCCGCCTTCGGCTTTCTGAGTGCCCAGAGCACGATCGCCACGAAAGCCGTAAGGAATATTACGAGGGCTACGATGATGATCTCAATATCCGTGAAATAAGATAGAGCTATCTGGTTGATGATGCGACCCCCTGCTGGGACGTCTTCTTACCCAGACTCTGGAGATATGCGATAATCGCGATCACTTCCGTGTCCTTGACGGAGCTCAGCGACGGGTCCTGGCTCAGGAGACCCTCGTATATAACGGCCGCCTGTTTTTCGGCGTTTATGTCGGCGTTTGCAACGTCTTCTTGTTTATAGGGCACGCCGAGCATTTTCATTACGCTCAGCTTCTTCCTCAGGATGTTGTAGTCGATCTTCGTCGTCGCGAGCCAAGGGTATGCGGGCATTATAGACCTGGGTGTGATCTCGCGCGGGTTCATCATATGACGGAGGTGCCACATATCGGGGTATTTCCCTCCGACCCTCGCGAGGTCGGGACCCGTCCTCTTCGACCCCCACTGGAACGGGTGGTCGTACATGGATTCCTCGATGGTGGAGCTGGGTCCGAACCTGAGAACGTCGTACGGTAGCTTCCTGATCATCTGCGAATGGCATACGTAACAGCCCTCTTTGATGTATACGTCCCTGCCGGCGAGCTCAAGCGGTGTGTAAGGCTCGGTCTTTGTCGTCGTCGGGAGGTATTTGTAGATCGCGAGCGTGGGGATGATTTCTATGATCGATCCCACGATAACCGCTATGAACAGGAGAACGGTGAAGATCGCGGAAAGGGCTTCGAGCTTTCTATGCCCCGTCCCGATTGCCGTCGTGTCGGCTGCTGAGCGCGCGGGGACCTCGACAGCCTGAGCCTTCTGTCCTTTGGGAGCTCTTGCTATTGTCACCCATACGTTGTAGATGAGGAGTAGGAAACCCGTGAGAAAGAGCGCGCCGCCCGCGAACCGCACATAATAGAGAGGGGCTATCCTTATTACCGTCTCGACGAAGTCGGGATAAACGAGCTGGCCGTTCTCACCTATAGCCCTCCACATGAGACCCTGCGTAATTCCGCTGGCCCACATCGAAATATAGTAGATCAGTATGCCGAGAAGGCCTATCCAGAAATGCCAGTTCATTAGCCTCTCGCTGTACATTTTCGTATTCCAGAGCCTGGGCACGAGGTAATAGATGATTCCGAATGTCAGGAAACCGTTCCAGCCGAGTGTCCCGCCGTGCACGTGTCCGATTATCCAGTCGGTGTAGTGCGCAAGCGAGTTCACCGATTTTATGGATAGCAGTGGGCCTTCGAACGTCGTCATCCCGTAAAACGTTACAGCCACGGCGAGGAACTTGATTATGGGGTCAGTGCGGAGCTTCGTCCACGCCCCTCTCAGTGTGAGAAGACCGTTTATCATACCTCCCCAGCTCGGCGCCCAGAGCATCAGGCTGAATACCATCCCCAGGGTTTGCGCCCAGTCGGGCAGTGCTGAGTTCAGGAGATGGTGGGGGCCCGCCCATATGTATATGAAAACGAGCGACCAGAAATGGACTATCGAGAGCCTGTAGCTGTATATAGGCCTGTTCGCTGCTTTGGGCACGTAGTAGTACATGAGTCCGAGGAAGGGCGTCGTCAGGAAGAAGGCGACCGCGTTATGACCGTACCACCACTGGACGAGCGCGTCCTGCACGCCCGCATAGACCGGATAGCTTTTGAACATGGCGACCGGAATCTCGATCGAGTTAACGATATGAAGGAGGGCGACGGTCACGATCGTAGCGATGTAAAACCATATCGCCACATAGAGGTGCTTTACCCTTCTGATCGCTATAGTGCCGAAGAAGTTGACCGCGAAGACCACCCACACAACCGCTATTGCGATGTCCAGCGGCCACTCGAGCTCTGCATACTCCTTTCCGTGGGAATACCCGAGGGGGAGCGTCACCAGCGCGCCCACTATGATAAGCTGCCATCCCCAGAAATGAAAATTGGAAAGGAAATCCGAGAAGTTCCGTGTTTTCAACAGCCGCTGCGTCGAGTGGTATATGCCCGCGAAAATGATATTTCCGGCGAATGCGAATATGGCTGCATTCGTATGAAGCGGTCTTATCCTCCCGAATGTGAGCCAGGGGAGCTCCAGGTTCGCAGGCCAGTACGCAAGCTCGAGCGCTGCGAGGAGTCCGACTATGAAAGCCGCGGCTCCCCAGAATATCGTGGCATAAATAAATTTTTTAACGATGTCGTCATCGTAATAAATCTTTTCCGTGATAGCGGCGCTTCCCGCTCTGACGTCACTCATTTATCCGTATCCTCCTTAGCGTTATCATTCTTTGTATCCGTTTCATAATCATCGAGCAGCATTCTGTGTCCCGGGGTTTTGAGGTCGTCGTATTGCCCCTTTCCCGCCGCCCATATGAAAGCGGAGAGGAAAATGAGCGCGATTGCGATCGACACCCCGAGTGTAAGAAAAATAATATTCATACGTGCGCCTTCCTTTCCCCGAGCCTCATTTTGTTCTGACCGTATAGCGAGGAGACTATGAGCAGCACCGAGCTGAGCGGCATGAGCACCGCGGCGGCGAGGGGGTTTATGAAACCCAGGAGCGCGAAAGCTCCGGCCGTAACGTTGTACGTGACGGAAAAGGCCGTATTCCTCCTTACCGTTTCGCGTATCACCCTGCCGTGATCGATGAGGTCGAGGATTGTGAAGAGGTCGTTGTTTAATATATAGGCGTCCGATACCTTCATGCTCTCACCGACGCTCCCCTGTATAGCGACTCCGACCTCGGACGACGAGAGCGCTCCGGCGTCGTTAAGTCCGTCCCCTATCATCATGGAGCGGCCGTGCTGCCGGACTATCTCCGACTTCCGCTCGGGCGTCACCTCCCAGTAAACATTCCCCGGGGGTATTTGAAGCTTCTCCGCGACCTGCCTGACGTTGGTTTCCTTATCCCCCGAGAGTACGTAGAGCCGAAAACCCCTCTTTTTGAGCTCGTCCGCTACGAACTTTGCGTCCGTTTTGAGCGAATCTCCGAGTAGTATCTCTGACAACTGTTCCCCGTCTTTGCGTATTACGATCCTTGTGGCTATGATTTCGTTGATTTCGTTGGGAGCCGATTCGTCCCTCTCCGCTGTGAGCGTGTAGAGGTGTCCGCCGGCACGGGCTTCCACGCCTTTCGAATATATATGCCTGAAGCCGCTCACTTCCGGAAGGAGGAGATCCTCCCCGGAGAGGCGTGTAACGATCGCCCTTGCTACCGGGTGCTCCGACTCGCGCTCGATTGCGAGGACCGCCGCGCGGTCCTCTGCGGAGAGTCCGCCGGTATCCCAGCCGAGTATCCTGTACACCCCGTTCGTCAAGGTGCCGGTCTTGTCGAAGAATATGTTTTTAATTCCCGGAAGCTTATCGAAAATCCTCGCGTCCTTTATCAGTATCCCGTTATCGGAGGCGGATTTGAGGAAAAGTCCGAATGAGAGCGGCAGCACGAACACGAAGGCGCAGGGGCATGAAATGAGTATGAATGCGATAGTCCTTTCGAGCGCCTGGGACGTGTTATAGATCGCCGAGACTGCAAAGAACGAGGCGGCCGCGATAACGCCTACGGCGATGGTGAAAACAGTCGCGTATTTATCGCTGTAAGTGGAGAGGCTGATTTTGCTCCGGTAATTATTCTCCACATCCTCGAGTACCCTTCCGATCCTCGTCCTGCTGCCGGTCCCGGTCACCTCGAGGACGGCCTCGTCGGAATCGAGTATCGAGCCAGCGTAAACGCTCTCCCCCCTCGAAACCGTGCGGGGTATGTTCTCACCGGTGAGGACCGAGAGATTGACTTCGGCAACGGAGGAGAGCAGCCTGCCGTCGGCGGGGAAACGGTCGCCCCTCGCGAGCTTGATCTTTTGTCCGGCTTCGAGGGTTTCCACGGGCCTGTAAAAGAACTGCTTTGCCTCGTCGTCCCTCACGAGGACGCGGTTCGATGAAAAGAGGCTTCTCCCGAGAGGCTCTCTGCCGCTAAGGCGCTCCTGGACCGATCTCAGGAAATACCTGCTCGCGAGGAGCAGGAATACGAACATGGTTACGGAATCGAAATAGACTTCACGGCTTCCCGTGAGGTAGTTATATGCGCTTATGAAGAAACCGGCGAGTATGACGAACACGATGGGTATATCGACCGTAGCCCGCCCTGTCCTGAGCGAGCCGATGACGCTCTTATAGAACGGGAGAGAGCAATAAGTTATTACAGGCAGCGCCAGAAAAAAATTGAGCAGCATGAAATGCTCTTCGAATACACCCCGTGCGCCAGAATATATCGCCGCCGACAGCAGCATTATGTTGCCCGCGCATACGGCAGCGACCGAAAGCCTGATGAGCGACCTTCTATTCTCTCTTTTTTTAAGTCCGCTCACGTCCTCGTCGGTTTTCAGGGGGTGCGCCCTGTAGCCGAATTTCTTTATTATTTCGGGAAAGGAGGAGAATTTCCTCGTGGGTGTGAACCTGACTGTCGCAGTGTTGTCCGACATGTTGAGCGACAGGGTTTCTATATCGGGGACGAAGGCCGGTATTTTCTCGATAAGCCAGAGGCATGCGGCGCATTCTATCCCCTCCACATAAAAATTCATCGTAAGTGGGTTCTCTTCCGTCGTGTATAAATCCGTGAAGCTCTCGCTGTCGAGGTACCCGTAGTCTTCCTCTGTAGCGGGGTCGGGCGGCGCGGCGGTTTTAATTATGTTCTGGGATTCCCTTATCCTGTAGTAGGTGTCGAGGCCGAGCACATTCAAGAGCTCGTAAACCGACCTGCAGCCGTTGCAGCAGAAGCTTTTCCCGTTGGATCTAACCGTATTCGATTGATCGAGCGCCTCGCCGCAGTGCAGGCATCGGTCATATAGTAATACTCCCCCAGGAGCGGCATCTGTCGTAGCTGTCGTATTTGGCATTGCAGTATTTTTACTCTTGATGCCCATTGTATGAGCAATAACTATGCCACTGCGAAAACTAAAATAAATATAGCATTTCCAGCATGTAAGCGGTGTCGAATGTCAGATATTCAGACAGAACGCAATTATAACTGCAATTACGCGGACTAAAGTAATTAAAGCACCGGCGCTTTACCCTCAATAATCCCTCAAAAGTCTTTAATCAGGACAGAAAGCTGAGGGCGCGTTTCATCGCCGGCTTAACTGAACCATAGATAAAACCAGAGAGCAAAGAAAATGCACATTGCGGCAAGGAACAGAAAAGCGCCCAGATTTTGACCGGAAGAATCTTTCATAACGACCTCCCTACATGTTTCTAGTCCGATTATATAGGCTTTCGGTGGCCGGAATCAACAGGTTTTTTCAGGCCGGAGTCCAAGATAAACGCTTTGATTAAATATAGATGCACGTCTTCTCCGCTTACACTGCAGTATTCAACCCAGCTCCTTCTTCATTTTAAAGCACTCGAGCTCGATGCCCTTCCTCTTTTCCACGACCGGACACACGAGGTAAAAACCAAGCCTTTCAAAGAGGCTTTTCGATATCCTGCTGGCGTCGGTGGTGAGGAATTCGGCCCCCTTCGCTCTGGCATGATCCTCAAGCCGATTGTAGATCGACGTGGCTATCCCTATCCGTGAATAGTCTTTGATCGTGTAGAGAAAAGCTATGTGGTCTACGGGCTTCAGCTGACCGAAAGCTGCGAGCTTATTCCCCGCCTCGGCGACCAGAGTGAGCCCCTCTGCCAGCCTGTGTCTGATCTCCTCGATTTCATCTGCGTAAGATGCCCATGCCTCGACCTCTTCAGGGGAATACTTCTCTATCGCTATCTCCCTGACTGACTTCTCATACAGCTCCGCAATCTCCTCGGCGTCATCGGGCTTATACCTGCGTATGTTGAGATTATGCATTAAATTAACGCCTCCACATCTCTTCGATCATCTTGAGCACTGACTGGAGATAATCTATTTGTGAATGAAGTCGAGGATACCCAGCATGACGAACTGAACGCCTATGCAGATGAGGAGGAACCCCATTATGCGTGTCAGGATAATGACACCGTAATTTCCGAGTAATCTCTTGACACTCCCCGAGATCCTTAAAAGTATATAGGTAATGAGGGCGACTACGATAATCCCGAGTGTCTCCCCTATATATTCTAACCTCGAATCCGCATTCGCTGCCATACCTATCGTGACGGCTATGGCCCCCGGTCCGCTCAGCATGGGCATCGCAACCGGAGTGAATGCGATATCGTCGTCATCCGCCGGGCTTCGCCCTGCTGCCTGCAGCTGAGGATCCTGCGGCTGGGGATTCAGCATCCTGAACCCTATGTACAATATAATAATCCCGCCCGCTATACGTATTCCCGGCAGTGAGATGCCGAAGAACTTCATTATCAGTACCCCGGCAACGAGGAATACGATAAGGATGAAGGCCATGTAAACGGAGGCGAGGAGCGCCTGTCTGTTCCTTTTCCCGTCGTCCATGTCCTTTGAAAGCGATATGAATGTGACCGCTACCGAAAACGGGTTTACGATGGGGAGGAGCGAGATAATAGTCCCCAGGAGTATCTGCGTGAAGTCGGTCATTCCGATATTTTACCTCAAACCGCGGGCAAGCCTTTCCAGAACCGGGACTGTCCCTCGTATATACGCTCGGTCACTTCGGGGTCGGGCGCCATGCTCCAGTTGCCGTAGTCCCTGGAACCGCCGAGCATTATGCCGTCCGAGCGCGGTATCATGTATATGCCTGCCCTTTTTTCGAGCGTAATGTAATCCACCTCCGGCTGCGGGAGGAGCACGATGAGCTGACCTTTTACGGGCTCGAGCTCGTAGTCTTTGAAGAGGAAGTAGGAGCCGAGTCCGGTGCAGTTCATTATGAGCGGCTCGGTGAGAGTAAGGAGCTCTCCGGTCCCGCTGAAATTCCTGACGTAAATATTTCCGCCGTCCTTCCTGAAATCGTTCATCACGGCGTTTAAATAGGTCGGAGAATCTATGAGCATGGTTTTTAATGTGACGCACGAGGGCTCGTCGAACGGGTACTGTCCGGGGACGAGAGTCTTGAGCTCGCCGTAAATATCCGGGAGCTCGTGTATGGCATCGGGAAGCTCGACCGGGTAGTCCCCGAAATAGAAGTTGTCGGCGACTCTCACGCCGTAATAGCTCCCTATCAGCTTCCGGAAATAGCCGAACGATAAGCCTCGAAGCGCGCAGGAATTCGTTATAGAACTGGGGAGTAATTCTATTCTCATCGTAAACCGTGAATGGGGACCACTGCCCGGCGGCTACGTTCGATGTCGTGTACGGCGGGAGGTCTTTCGCGTATATCGTGACTTCATACCCCTTGAACTGCATGAGCCTTGCCGTGGCAAGACCCACGGCTCCGCACCCTATCACAGCGCAGCTGCTGTGTCCCAGGGGCAGCGCCTTCTCCACCGCCAGATGGGACGTGCCCCATGAGAGAGAAAGCCCGCCTCCGCCGTGCCCGTAGTTATGTATGATGTCTTTATCTCCGACCCTGTCATGTCGTACGACGAATCCCGAAGGACGAAAAGGCCTGAGACCTACAGCCTGTCTTATTACCCTGTCCTCGGATACCTCTACCATCGGGAAGTCTCTGTAAGGACGGACCGGGGGTTTAGTTACTTTTTTGGGAGCGCATGCCTCGGAGAATGCTGCAGTGAGCAAACCCATGCCCGCCAACTTTATCACTTCTCTTCGGCTCAGCTGATTCTTTCCCGGCATATCGTCCTCGGCTCAGGTAATCAGGCGCTTTAATAAATTCCAATCTACATCAGCGGGTATTTATTGTCCAGTGAGAATAGGCGAACTTAATTCTGTCATTGCGAGCGCCGCGAAGCAATCTCGCCTTTATCATTAATTCCCTCCTTTTGTAAAGGAGGGTCAGGGTGGATTTTAATTGTGCCGTTCTTATACTCTTATCCCTTCCATGATGAAGGGGTGTGGCTGGAGACCGCTCTCAAAAGAATAATAGCCTATTTAATCCCCACAAAGGCGGCGAAGCACGAGTTCTTGTGGAGGACATCGGCATTCCGGAACCCGACTTTCCTCATCAGATCGATCTGATACGTGAGGCTCCGGGGCGTGTCTTCTTTATCTATATAATCGAACACCTTGCCGCTGTAACCGGGTCCCCCTGTCTGCTCCAGATACTCGCCGTACCTCCTCCACATTTCTTCGTGCACCCTGTCGTTCTCGTGGAATACCAGGTCGCTTACGAAAAACGCCCCGCCCGGCTTGAGGAGGCCGTAAATCTTTCTGAAGCATTTTTCCCAGTCTTCATCGTCCCGGAGGTGGTGGAGCACCGCTGCTGCGACAATTATATCGTAATGTGAAATGGGGAGGTCTAACTCCCTGAAATCACCGTGGAAAATTCTGACTTCTCCCGCGTTTTCGTTCGATAGTCGTTCCCTCGCGCGCTCGAGCATGGAAAGGCTGATATCGGCGAGGTCGCAGTTTATTCCACCTTTGCGCCTCAGAATTGCGATTGTGTTGTTCCCCGCGCCGCACCCTATGTCGAGCAGATTCTCGGCATCCGGCTTAATCTTCACCGCAAGCTCCGATATCAGCTCCAGCATCACCGGGGCGTCGATCACGGCCTGCTGGCCGGTTTCGAGGTTCGAGAAACGGTCAACGTCCGCATCGAACCGTTCTTTTATTTCCCTGACCGAGGATTTTTTATCGAATGGTGTTTTCATGGCTTATTATTCTACCTTCCGATAGACTGAGCGCCATGGGAATATGGATTACGCCGTGGATGATTTTTTCCTCTTCTGTCCGGATGAAGCCGAGGCTCTCATAAAAGGGCACTGCGAAGCGTGAGGAATGTACAGTAACTTTTTTGAGCGGGCGGCCATTGGATTTTATCTTTTCGAGCGCGACTCTCAAAAGCTCCTTTCCGATTCCTCTCCTGTGAAAAGCCTTATCCACGAAGAGCATCGAGACGTGCCTCATTTCCCTTATCTCTATCATCCCTGCGATAAAGCCCTCCGTCTCGGCGACAACGACAAAGTGATTGCCCTCCGAGCGCTTTATGAGAGAGCGCGGGTTTGCGTAGTTGAAGAACTCCTCTATCCCTTCATCGGGGAAATCCGGGGCTACGAACTCGTTGAACGACCTCGCGACGAGGTTACAGACCTCGATCTCCTCTCCGGGGTTCATAGGTCTTAAGATTGGCAGGTTATTCATGGGAGTAAAAATTTCGGTAATGTTTACATCAGTATTTATTCGGACTGTAATTTAGCTATTTAATACTCACCCCCTCACCCATTCCTTCGCCTTTTCCTTCTCCTCGAACGAGAAGTGCTTTACCTCGATGCCGGGGAATAAGCTCCCCGCGATCTCGACCCAGGTCTTGAGCCAGCCCTTGTCGGAGACGACGGCTTCCTTGTCAAAGTCCCTCCAGTGTTTGAGGCTGTAATGGATGTCCTTCATGAAGGTGTTGACGGACATGCCCTTGAACTCCTCTATCTCGGCGTAAATCCTGAGCTTCTTATGCTCCTTGAGCCTCTCCTCCATGGTCCTCACGATTTCGTCGAATTCATTGTCCTCTATCTTTCCCTTGAGGCGGAACCCGATTATGTTCCCCTCCCCGAACGGGATTACTTCGAGCATGGATTCCTCCTTAACACTGAGGGGGTTTCATTCTATTGAGGTATGGCCTGTTTCCCCAGCACATTCTCGATGCAGAAAACGACCATCCGGTAATCGTAGGTGTTCCCCTTTTTCCAGGTGGAGCTGCAGCTTTGCATCACCTGCCTTTCTCTCGAGCCCTGAGCGTACATACTCGCCATTTTACTCAGCTTGCTTAGGGCTTCGGTCTGGTTTTTTATACAGTAGTCCTGCATTCTCTGGTCTGCGGGCCAGGTGGACGCGCACATCTGCTGGATCTTGTTCTCGGCGGCGGCAGCTGCCGCTACCGGAGGCTTCGGCACGGGGTTCATGATCAAGCTGTTAACCTGCCTGATCTTTACATCAGCGTTTATTATCCTCTGCCTTCCGTCGTAGCCCATCTTGGATTTCAGGCTGTAGTCATCTTCAGTACACGCTTTTTCGTAGAGGTCGAGTCCGCTTATGTAGTCCCCTATAGCGAGCAGCGCCGTTGACTGGACGTTCACCATTCTGGGGGGAGGGGGTATGCTGTTCAGCCGCACCCTCATTGATTCCACTATCCCCTGGTAGTAGCCGAACTCGTGAGAACACACCTCCGGGGTTGAATTCTGAAGACTTACGGCCTTCGCGCTCACCGTTTTGCCCACCTCCGAGAGCTCGTAGAGTATCGGGGTGATGTCTCTAAGGTATATCTTCTCCTTATTATTATAGACAACATTATTATAGACGACGGCTTGAGCTACACCGGCGGTGAACGGATCGAATGAGAAAGCAGCAATTACGGAGAAAACGAAGATTGAAAGAATAAATTTATTAATTGGTCGGGTCGAAATATTCATCGCGTTTAATACCTCCTGTCGATTTTCCGGACTGGGCCGCAAGGCTCGCCGGAATTTTCGTTAGAAATAAATTACATGATTATGAGGCAACTTCTAAGCTTAATTTTATTAATTAAGAATTACTGCCCATGAACAGCACCCTGGAAAATTAACAGTCAGGAGCGTGTTTCCTGCGCGATTTGTTCGTTAATCGGGCGTAGCCGGCGTCATATTCCGGAATATCCGTCCGGAAGAACCGCCTTTATCGTGCAGTCCGATGTGATTTCCCCCGCAATCCATTAACTGCCGGAGCGGTATTCAACTTTCCTCCCTTCCGGCACATCGTGCTATTCCTTGAACTCCTTCGCGAGCGGCGCGTCGAACTCGGCGTCTATCTTGGGCCCGTCCGCCGGCGAATCATCGACGCTGAACTTGCCCGCCATCCTGTCCGGCTTGTCGGTGCTGAGAACGAGCGCCGAAACGTTTGTATTCCCCGAATACTGCATCATCCCGTCTTTCGTGACGACCCAGTAAACTACCCTCGTCGTGCTCCCGAAATCCTCTTTCCCGAGGGTCATGCCCTCGGTGATACCTCCGGCGCATGAGGCGCTCTGGCATTCGGAGATTTTCTGGCTGATGTCGTTCGGTGTAATGATGATCGTGCTTATGGTCTTACTCGGATCGAAACTGTCGGGTCCCTTGACGAGGTACGCGTATTTAAGCTCAACCGTCTTGTCCTTTAATCTTTATTGTCCCCTTTGCCGTCCCGCCGGCAGCCGACGCGTGCGGCGGGGATACGGCAAGCCCTCCGACCCCGAGAACGAGGGTCAGGAGGAATACACGGGAGAGCTGGTTTAGAGATTTTCTGACTCTAGGACTCATTTCACATCTCCTTTTGCTCGAAATCAGGACGATACAGGCGCTCCATTTCCCCTCTTTAACTATCTTTCGCCCTGTATCGGTTCCGTTGCGAACGGGAATACTGCGCGCCGTGTCCCTATTTCCGAGATTATGCTTCAGGTGCTTCACCGCGTCAATGGGTTTTGGAAATATTCGAGGACGCCGGCATAGGGACGTGTTCATAAAATCAACGGAAGAAAAATAAAGCGGGGCGATCGTGTGCGGTTAAGACATGGAAATCCGACCCCCCTTCGGAGATAGCGATATGATGATTTTTAGCTACTGGAAATTAAAGGCTGTTGGGATATATTGATTGGACGAGGTGGGGATTATGAAATACATTGCACTTACATCGGTCTTCTTTACTGTAATTTTAGCCGGGTGCATCGACACGGGCGATTCGGGATCAAACCCGATCCACGGAGAGGTAGTGGAGAGGAGGGCTCTCACGGATGAAGAGATCGCCATTTGGAACGACCAGGCTGATTGCATGGAGACGGAGAGTAAGGCCAGGGACGATATAGAGGACCTCGATGCGACGGACGTGGCCATAGTTAAGGAAATAACTATAAGGAAAGACCTCACGTGCGGCGACATACCGCCCGATCACCTGGTCGCGTGCCAGACTAAGGACGAGATAGCGATCCTGGACGGTTTGGACAAAGAGACGTTCATCAGGGCCCTAAGGCATGAGGAAATCCATTATATTTTATTTTACGAAACGGGGAATAGCGACGGCGGCCACAAGACCATCTGGTTCAACCTCGATGAAAGCCCGTGCCCGGAGACTGCTCAATAGGGGGGATCGCGTACTATATATCCTCATACCCTCAATGTGTAATTCGGTCCGGTCTTTTTGTCTTTGATTCCCTCCTTTCGTAAAGGAGGGTACGGTTCTGAGCAAGCGCAAGAACTGGACGCCATTACGTAAATAGCACCAACGTCCCTTAACTTCAGGCAGTGCATCCCCGAAACCAAAATAGGTGGATTTAATTTTTTAATCCGTTCATCCTGAGCCCCGTCGAAGGATGTACTCATTTTTTTGTCATTGCGAGCTGCGAGCGAAGCAATCTCTTCTTCAGGCGATTCATCTATGTAAACAAACCTCCTTTCCTTGACTGCGCTTTTCGTTGAGGTAGCTTATCAGCAGTTTTTCCTTACCTGTACAATATCTCAAATAAAGGTATAAATTAAAATTATGGGACTAAAATGCGGAATCGTAGGCCTTCCCAATGTCGGGAAGTCCACACTTTTTAATGCGCTCACGAACGCGGGAGCCGAGGTCGGGAACTTTCCCTTCACCACGATAGAAGACAACGTGGGTGTAATACCGGTAGCTGACGAGAGGCTCTACAAGCTGGCAGCTCTGGTAAAACCCCAGAAAATTACGCCCAGCTACCTGGAAGTCGTGGACATCGCCGGTCTCGTGAAGGGCGCATCCGAAGGCAAGGGCAAGGGGAACGCGTTCCTCGCCAGTATCAGGGAAGTGGACCTCATACTCCATACCGTGCGCTGCTTCGAGGACGATAACGTCATGCACGTCGAGGGCTCTACGGACGCCTTGCGGGATATTCATATAATAGAGGACGAGCTCATCTTAAAAGACCTTGAGACGATAGAGAAGCGCGAGGAGAGGCTCCAGTCGCAGGCCAAGAGCGGGGATAAGAAGATGAAAGAGATGCTCGATGTAGTGACGCGGCTGAGAGAGCATGTCGAGAACGGGAACAAGGTCAGGAGCTTCCCCCTCGACGAGGAATCCGCTAAGGTCGTGAGGGAGATGTACCTCCTGACGAGGATACCGGTCCTCTACGTGTGCAACGTCGGGGAAGGGGATATACCGGACGCCACGGGGAACGAAGAGGTGCGGAAGGTGAGGGAATATGCCGAGAAGGACGAGTCAGAGGTTATCGTGCTTTCGGCGAAGATCGAGGCTGAAATAGCCGAGCTGCCGTACGAGGAGAAGAAGATGTTCCTTAAAGATCTCGGGCTCGAGAGCTCCGGTCTCGACAGGCTGGCCAAGGTCGCTTATCATAAACTTGGAATAATCACATATTTCACGCAGGGGCCCAAGGAAGTTAGGGCATGGACAGTAAAGTCCGGAGCGAAGGCGCCTCAGGCGGCCGGAGTCATACACTCTGACTTCGAGAGGGGTTTTATAAGGGCCGAGACGGCAGCTACGAAGATTTCATTGCTGCGGGCTCCGAGGCAGCGCTGAAGGAAGCAGGAAAGATGAGGTCTGAGGGAAAGGAATATGTGGTAAAAGACGGAGACATACTCCTTTTCAGGTTCAATGTATAAAGAAATAATAAGGCCTGTCCTCGACAGGCTCGATTCCGAAACCTTCCACAATATCGCAAGGGAATCCCTTCATTTTGCCGAATTAACTCCTATCACTCTAAAGCTCGTCGAGCTTTTCGCGGACGGACACGAGAGGTTTACCGACAAAAGGCTCCGTACGACCTTGGGAGGCGTCGAATTCGACAATCCGCTGATCGTGGGTGCCGGTTGGGACAAATCGGGGCGTGCCCTGATGGGCTTATGGCATCTCGGGTTCGCGGGCGTCGAAGTGGGCTCGGTGCTGGAATACAGGCAGCCCGGGAACCCCAGGCCGAGGCAGTTCATGGTATCTCCCGGGGTCGCTATAAACTGGCTCGGGTTCAATAGCCCGGGCATGGACGTAGTGGCGAAGAACCTGAGCAGATATGAAGGCGCGCCAGTGAGGATCGGTATAAGCATAGGCATGAACAGGGACGTACCACACGACGATTCCCCCGAAGCTCACGCCGCGGTCGCAAGAAGGCTCTACGGCTACGCCGATTACTTCGCTATAAACGTAAGCTCCCCCAATACGCCGGGTCTCCGGATGCTCCATGAGAAGGGGAGGAAGAGGGATATCATTCAGGCCGTCAACGATGCAATGGAAGGGGAGGGCGGTAGGAAGCCGCTATTCGTGAAGATCGCGCCTGAGCTCAGCTTCGAAGGAAGTAGACGACATACTGGAAGTTGCGGTCGAACACTCGATCACCGGTATAATCGCTGCCAATACCGCTGACATTCCCGAAATGAAGGCGAAATACGGGGAGAAGTGGAGGGGCCAGCCGGGCGGGCTCAGCGGTGACGATGAGGATTACAGAAAAATGACTACTGAAAAGGTCGCTCACATATACAGGCAGGCGGGGGATAAGCTCGAGATAATCGGGGTCGGCGGGATTAAAGACGCCGAAACCGCGCTCGAGAAGATTAGGGCGGGCGCCAGGGCGCTTCAAATCGTGACCGCTATCCGGGGTGAGGGGACGACAGTAGCGGGGAGGATCAACAGGGGGATCGTGGACTTTATGGAGAGGGAAGGTGTAAAGTCGCTCGATGAATTAGTCGGCATCGCCGCGGGGAAGTAGGGGTCGCAGAAATTCTAGTTTAAGACGATTCTACCCTTAGCCCGTTTGCCGTGAGGCGCAGAATCTGCGCACATATCATATAAGGGTTCTTCGTTGCTCATATGCTGATGGCAACAAATGAAGTCGAGCCCGCCTGTCCTGAGCCTGTCGAAGGGCGCCATCCGAACCCTGAATCAACTTCAGGGCAGGCCCGATTCAGGTTCTCATTTTTATCCTGTTATCTCGTCGTTTTTTTCGGATGGGAATATGCAAAGAATACCTATGTCCTATAATGCGCGTTTATCTTTAGATAGTCGTACGTGATATCGCTCGTGATTACGAACGAAGCCTTCTTTCCGGTCTTGAGGTCAAGCGTGATCGAGAATTTAGGAGTCTTCATGATTTCAAGGGCTTTGCCCTCATCCATCACCTCTCTCGAATTGCTCAAAACCTTGTGCTCTCCGAAATAGAGGTCGAGCCTGTCGGGGTTGAAATCCACTCCAGCTCTCCCGGCAGCGGCCACTATCCTTCCCCAGTTCGGGTCCTCTCCGTAGAGAGCGCTCTTTACAAGCAGCGACGTGCCTATCGTCCGCGCGATATTCTCAGCGTCCTTCTCCGACTTCGCTCCCTTCACGATTATCCTTACTGTCTTCGTCGCGCCCTCTCCGTCCTTCACTATCAGCTCGGCAACTTCCGTTGCTGTTTCCGTCACCGCCTGCTCGAATTTCCTGTATAACGTTCCTGTCACACCTATTGCGGTGTTTCCGAGCTTCCCGTTCGCAAGCATGAGCACCGTATCGTTCGTGGAGGTATCCCCGTCCACTATAATCTTGTTGAAGGAGTTATAGACCGAGTTCCTGAGCGCTTTTGATATCGTCCGCTTGTCCACGTTGATGTCGGTGAGGATGTATGCGAGCATCGTAGCCATGTTGGGCATTATCATCCCCGCTCCCTTTCCGATGACGCATACGGTTCCCGTCCTTCCGCCTATGCCGACCTTGGTGAGTGCGTACTTGGGGAACGCATCCGTAGTCATTATCGCCTCCGCCGCGTCCGAGAGCCCGTCCTCTCTCAGTTCCGAGACGAGACGAGGGGCGGCTTTCTCTATTTTATCCGTCGGGAGCTGTCCTCCTATGACCCCCGTTGAGGAAGGGATGACAAGAGACTCGTCGATTCCGAGCTCTTTTGCGACGTACTGAGTCGTCAGTACCGCGGCTTTCAACCCTGCTTTACCGGTGAATGCGTTCGCGACTCCGCTGTTTATCAATACCGCCTGGCAGTATCCGCTTTTTATTCGCTCCATTCCCAGGATCACCGGAGGCGCTTTTACAATATTCAGTGTAAACACCCCTGCCGCTCTTGCCGGTTTTTCCGAGAAGATCAGGGCAAGGTCTTTCTTTCCTCTCTTTTTTATTCCGCACGATATGCCGCTTCCGGCGAATCCGGGAACCCTTATCATATCTTTAGCTCCTCTATGAACTTCGATGAATTCAATTTTTTTTCAGTATGGTATTCGGTGAATCTCAGAAAGAGTTTTATGTATTTTAGCACCTTCCCGAGATGTATTTCCATTAATTCTTTATCGCGGAGAAATTTGCTTGAAACGATTACGCCGTTCTGCGCGCCGCCGGCGCAGTCAGCGCAGACCGTACCTCCTTTCATGATGCTGAAGTGAGCTTTTCCCTGAAGCGCCTTCCCGCAGTCCGCACACACATCCAGGCTGGGCGTGTAACCCGAAAGCGCGAGCGCTCCGAGCTGAAACCCGAGGACGGCGGGCAGCGCGCTCTTCCCTGAGTTGAGCTCCCTTAACGTATCGACGAAGAGGTTAAACATATCCTCGTTCGGGGATTCCTTCGGGAGCAGTATGTCCGCCGATTCGGTTATAAAACTCCCCCACATAAAGAGCTCGACGTCTTCCATAAGCCGGTGAAACACCTCGACGGTTTCCGCGTCTTCTATGAATTTCATATCCCCGGGTTTATCACGGAACCTCACGCGGAAAAGGACGAACGGTTCGAGCCTGCCGCCGAAACGCTTCCTGCTCGTCTTTGCGTTCTTCGCAAGCCCGCTGATCTTGCCGAATTCCCGCGTAAAGAGCGTGAGAATGTAGTCGGCGTCGCCGTAGGGTCTCTTCCGCAGTAAAAGGGCGTCTGAGCTTTTCATTAAACTGATATTATTACCAAAAACCGGGTGCTTGGCTATCGGATTAGTGAAAATTCCGGCTGGTTTTAATTAAAAAACACACGCAGTGCTCGAATACCGGCAATCTCCCGGAATCCGCCGAAACCATTTATCTGCAGGGTTCATTTGTTCTGCCCGTCTATCGATTGGCAAAAGTTACTAGAGTAATGTTTACAGTTCTTTTATAATATTATCCGCTGCTCTTTGAGGAGCCATCGAAGAGCACGGGGATAACGGAATTCGATCTTTTGGGAGTATGTTATGTATAAGCTTCGTTTTCGCAAAATATGGAAAAGCGGGATCTCTATATTCTCTCTTTTCTTTCTGATCTGGTTTTTTACAGTCTCGGGGTTCCCTGACAAATCGCTTGCTCAGGGCGCTTACAGCGCCGCGGAGCAGATTTATCTCAAAAATATCACGCCTATACTTTACGAATTTTCGCAGACGGCTTCCGAAGTGAGCGCCTCTGTGCTGCCGCTCCAGTCGGCCCCTCCTGAAGAATGCGCGGCGAAATTTGCGGATTACAGGGGAATAGTCGACTCACTCGCGAAGGAGATCGGCTCGCTCACCCCTCCGCCGCGGCTCGAAGCGGTGCATGAGAATTCGATGCAGGCCCTGAGCGGCTATTTATCCGGGCTCGAGCTTTACTATAAGGCTTGCACGGATAAGGATTACGGCGTTAAGGAGAGTCTCGTGAGTCAGGGCGGAGTGTATTTAAACAAATCTGTCGTAAGCCTCAATAAGGCGTATGACGAGATCGAAAACCTGAAGTCTGCCGTGGCTGTTGCCGCCAGGCAGGAAAGGGCTGAAGAGATTACAGAGGGTGATTTAACGGAAGCGGGGGTGAATGGAGAAAGCGCTGCCGAGGAGACCGGCGCCGAAGTCACGGGAGCTAATGCGGAACCTCCGCCCCACAAAGTAAAGACGAAAGAGCAGGTAATCAAGGAAATATCCAAAAACGTGAAAACGGAGAAGGAAACTCAGGTCGTGAAGAAATCCGCGGTCGCAATTCCCGATAATAAAGTTGAAAAGGCGCCCGAAAATGCGGAGTCTAAACCGAAGGCCCCTGAGTCTCCGACCGTTAAGGAAGAAGTTAAGGAAGAAACGTTGCAGCCGACCGAGCCGCCGGCGACCGAAAGTCAGGCTTTGAAATCCGAGCCCGCCGACGTGAAGAACGAGGAAGTGAAAGCCGTGGAAAACCCTGAAATTGCGGAGCAAAAAGCCGTGGCCGAAACGGAAGAAAAAGGGATAGAGCCGACCCCTCAGCCTGCGGAAGAAATGTCCGATAAGGAGAGGGTCGAGAAGCTCAATCAAAAGATAATGGAGCAGGCAAGTGCCAATACGGGAGCGCAGGATTCTCAGACGGCAGGAAATGAGAAATCCGAAACTCCCGCATCCGAAGCCGCGGCCGGCGGGCAAAAGACGGATGAGTCGGCGGAGGTCACGCCGTCCGGTGATAACACAGCCGGGAATGCGCCTGAACCGGAGAACCAGGAGGTAGCGGTCGCGCCTCCGGGCGGTGTGCCGGAAGAGCTAAAGGAAGAGGAAGTGCATGTTGACGATATAAAGTCATGGTGTCAGGAAAATTATCAAACTGAGCCCGAGCGGGAGAAATGTATGAAGAGCAGGGCGGTCGCTAAGGATAAGACCGATAAGCTGGCCAATGCCTACTCCGAAGGGACAAAGGAAAAGGGAGTCCTCGATAAATGCATGTCTGACTGGAAGGAAGGGAATACGTATAACTACGAAATGGTAATTTCATGCACGCAGTTTTTCTGCACACAGGGCGGGATCGAGAAATGTAAGGATCTGAGCAAGTAGACGGCACATCGTTTGCCGTCTCATCGATCAGGACGAGCGTGAATCGGTATGAGGATTTACCTAAAGAATGAGCATTGCGATTAGAAGGTAAAAAGTCGAGCCGAAAATGTCGTTAAACATGGTCAGGAAAGGCCCTGACGCGCCCGCGGGATCGAAATTCAGCTTGTAGAGTATGAGAGGCTCCGTTACGCCGATGATCGAGGTCGCAAAAGTGGCTGAAACCATCGATATAAAGATGATGATCGCGAGCCTGAATGCCTCGGGCTGAGTATGGCTTATCAGCCCTCCTATAACGGCGGCTATTAGTCCGCAAATCGTACCCAAAAAAAGCCCGACCTTTACCTCTGAAATAATTATTTTGAATATCTGTTTCACGCTGATAGTCCCCATGCCAAGGCTTCTTACGATGATGGTGGTTGTCTGGAGTCCCACATTCCCGCCCACCGCCATGATGGCGGGCATGAAAGCTGCGAGTATGGCTAGTTTTTCAAGCGCGGGTCTCAATGAGGACACTATTATAAACGCTATAAAAAGCTCTCCGCAGAGAGTCAGAAGAAGCCAGGGCATTCTGAGTCTGATCTGGCTCCGGGTCGGCGTAAATAGCGGGTGCAGGGTTTCGCCCAGACCTGCCATCTGAAGAATGTCTTCGGACGCTTCCTCGGTTACGACGTCCATGATGTCGTCAGCCGTTATCCTGCCCAGGAGCACGCCTTTCCCGTCGATAACGGGTAGCGACAGGATGCCGTATTTCTGGAAAATTTTGGCGACTTCCTCCTGGTCCATGTAGGGTGTCGCCTGATGTTCGACCGGCTCCATGATATTCGTAACCCTCGAGCTCGGAGTGGCGAGGACGAGCTTGCTCAGGGAAATCTGTCCGAGGAGCTTGTCGTTCTCGTCGGTAACATATATAAGGTAAAAGTCGTGTATCTCGTCCGCGATGAGCCTTATCCAGTTGATAGTGTCCCGAACCGTGAATTTTTCGGAGACCTTCACGAGCTCGGTCTGCATTATGCCGCCTGCGGAGTCCTCGGGGTATTTGAGGAGCGGTTCCACGTCCCTCAAATCCTCCGGGTCCATTTTGGCCATCACGTCGCTTGCGGTTTGCTCCGACAGCTCTCCTATCAGGTCGGCCGCGTCGTCGGATTCCATCTCTTCGACGATTTCCGCGATTGTTTCGGCGTCGAGCTCGCCCAGGATTTCTTCCCTCTGCTCCGGTTCGAGCTCCAGCATGACTTCGGAAGCGGTGTCGGAGCCGAGCACTTCGAGGACTTTCTGGTATTCTTCGGGGTCTAGAGAATGGAGAATGTCCGCTATCTCCGAAGGGTGGATCTCCGACAGGAGGTCTTTAATCTCTTGGATTTTTCCCTGATTCAGGTCAGCAGATATTTGTTCGGCGAGTTCGGGTCTCGGCATGATTTTCTCCGCCCCGTTGGAATAGAGGGTTATTGTATAGAAGAGGGAGTAAAAGTAAAGTAGACTGAAAGCCTTATTCGGAGAAACGTTAGATTTTCTCATGGAAAAGATAAGGAACTTCGCAAGTTTTATTAAGTTCGAGCACACTCTCTTTTCGCTCCCGCTGATTTTTGCGGGTGCTTTTCTCGCGTGGGGAGGACTCCCCGAGACTAAACTCCTGCTTTTGATAATACTCGCGGGAACGGGCGCGAGGACTGCCGCGCTTGCGCTTAACAGGATAATCGACAGGAGAATAGACAGTCTCAATCCGAGGACGAAAGGGAGGGAGCTCCCTTCAGGCAGGATTAGCCTTATAAACGCGCTCGGAATCACCGCCGCGGGATTGGTACTATACTTCGTCTCCGCTTATTTGCTATGCGATCTGGTTCTTTACCTCTCTCCGGTCCCGATAGCCGTGTTTATCGTTTATCCCCTGATGAAACGCTTCACCCCGCTCTGCCATTTCGGAGTGGGACTCGGCCTCGCCCTCGCCCCGCTCGGGGGGTGGGTTGCGGTTACGTGCTCGCTGTCGGGCATACTCCCGGCGGTCATGCTCTCGTTATTCACGTTCTTCTGGGTATCGGGATTCGACATTATATACGCGACTCTCGACGAGGAGTCCGATAGGAGTACCGGCATATACTCCATTGTCGTCGTTTACGGGAGAGATACGGGACTCTATATTGCCGGCATACTCCACTATGCGGCCTTCTTCTGCATCGCGTTCATATATTTCTTTATGTTCAAGACGATAGTGGCCGGAGTATTTCTCGGGGTCATCGGTTTTCTCCTCTACCTGGAGCATAAAAAGTCGGAAAACGTCGACCTCGCGTTCTTCAAGATCAATATCCTCGTGGGTTTAGCCGTCTTCCTTTTTGTCCTCTCTGGGATATACTTACCCTAGAAATGCGAACGATAGTCGGATTTACAGGAGCGTCCGGGGTAGCTTACGGCGTTGACTTCCTCAGGAGGTGCCCTGAGGAAAAATACCTTATAGCGAGCAAATGGGGGAAGAGGGTGCTCCATGAAGAGCTCGGGCTCAAGGTGGAGGAATTAAGGCCCTGGGTCAGGGATATTTACAGCGATTCAGACCTTGCGGCCCCGTTTTCATCGGGAAGCAACCACTTCGATTCCCTGGTCATTATTCCCTGCTCGATATCCACACTGGCAAAGATAGCGAACGGCATAGCCGATACCCTTATTACGAGGATAGCCCAGGTGGCGCTCAAGGAGAGAAGGAGGATCGTGATCGCTCTGAGGGAGACCCCGTTGAGCTCGATTGCTCTCGAGAACGCGCTCAAGCTCTCGAGGGAAGGGGCCATTATAATGCCCATAAGCCCTCCCCATTACATCAAAGCCGACTCCGTTAAAGGACCTCATAGAGGGTTATGTCGACAAAGTGCTCAATATTATGGGAGTAGGCACTGGGAACGGCTGGAAGCACGAGGAGCTGGACTAGATTCCCGTTCCGCTCCGTCTATTTTCGCAAAAATTAATCCGGAAATGAATCTTCATAAACAACATTAAGTTTGACCGCGAATAATCTTCCGATAAATTATCTTTTTTCAAACGGGTTCACATAATGAGCAAAAAACAGTTCTACGATCTGAAGCAATATATAGGCTATCTCGAAGCGATAGGCGACCTCGTACGTGTTAAGGCCGAGGTCGACCCCATCCTCGAAATCACGGAGATTTCCTCTCGCGTAATCAAGGAGCGGGGGCCCGCTCTCATTTTCGAGAACGTAAAGGGCGCGGCATACCCCCTAGCGATAAACCTCTTCGGGACGGAAGGGAGGGTCGAGCTTGCCCTCGGGAGAAAGCCGAGGGACGTCGGCGAAGAGCTCGTCGAGCTATTCCACAAGGTCAATCCCCCTTCACTCAAATCCTTTTTCTCCGTACTCCCCAAAATCTACGAGCTTTTGTCCATGAGGACAAAGAGCGTTAAATCCGGCGTATCCCAGGAGATCGGGGAGCGCCCCGATCTCGGGAAGCTGCCGATCATCAAGTGCTGGCCCCTCGACGGGGGGAGGTTCATCACACTCGGCCTCGTCCTAACCCAGGACCCCGTGACGAACAGGAGGAATCTCGGGATTTACAGGCTCCAGGTTTACGACGAGAAAACAACGGGCATGCACTGGCACCCCCACAAGGGCGGAGCCGCACATTACCATGAAGCCGCGAAGCTCGGCAAAGACCTCGAGGCGGCGGTCGTCCTCGGGGGGGACCCGAAGATGATATTCACAGCTATAGCCCCTCTCCCCGAGGGCATGGACGAGCTTGCGTTCGCGAGCTATCTCAGGGGAAAGCCCATACCGATGGTGAAGGGGAAAAGCATATCGCTTTCCGTCCCCGCCAACGCCGAATTCGTCATCGAAGGCATAGTTCCGCAAAACGAGCTCCGCGTCGAAGGCCCGTTCGGCGACCACTTCGGCCACTATTCGATGGAAGCCGAGTTCCCGGTATTTCATCTCCGCGAGATCACGCACAGGATTAATCCGGTCTTTCCCGCTACAGTCGTGGGCAAGCCCCCGAAGGAGGACATATTCCTGGGAATGGCTGCTGCGGACATGTTCTCCCCGCTCGCGAGGATCATACACCCGGAGGTAAAGGACATGTGGGCATATCCGGAGGCCGGGTTCCACAATCTCCTCGTCGTCTCGGTCGATGAGCGCTACCCGCGTAACGGCGTGAAGGCGATGCTCGCCCTCTGGGGGACGGGACAGCTCCTCCTTACGAAAGTCATGATTACGGTATCGAGCGACGTCAATCCCCGCGACTGGGACGCGGTCCTTACGGAGATAGGGGAGAATTTCGACCCGAGTGAAGACTTTTTAATGATCCCCTGGGCTCCCCTCGACACGCTTGACTTCACGAGCGGGAAGCTGAATGTCGGGAGCAAAATGGGCATAAACGCGGTGCGAAAGAAGGACGGCGGAAAAAATAAGCGGAAGGCTCCGGGGCGCGTGCCCGACCCGAGGGAGAAGCATAAGGGGATACTCGACTGGAGGCTCCTCAAGGGTGGTATCCTCGCAATCAAGCTCGATAAGAACCCCAAGGAAATGATAAAGAAATTGTTCGAGACGCCGGGCTATGAAGACGTGAGAATAATTGCCATAGTCAGCCCCGATATCGACGTTCACGACAACACCGAGCTCATATGGGGTATATTCACCAGATTCGACCCCTATCTCGACGTGATATTCGAGAGGACCGAGTTGAGAGGCTCTGCTGTCCTCTACGGCGGCAGGATGGGAATAGATGCCACCATAAAAAGCTGGTATCCTGTAGTAATCGAGATGTCCGATGACGTGAAGGAGACGGTAACCGAAAGATGGAAAGAATACTGGATGAAGTAGAGAAGCTCTGTTTCGACAAGGCGCTGTTCCCGATAATCGGCAAGGTCGCAAACGGAGAGCGCCTCACTTTCGAGGACGGCCTCACGGTAATGAACACCGCCGACCTCAACACCGTCGGCATGCTCGCCGATTACGTCAAGAGGAAGAGGGCGGGGGACAAGGTATATTTCGTCGTCAACAGGCACGTGAACCCTACAAACATTTGCGCGATATCGTGCAAGTTCTGCGCCTTCGGCACTACCAAGAAATCGGCCAACGCCTACGAGCTCTCGCACGAGCAGATACTGTCACTCCTGAGCGAAGAAATACGCGAGGTCCATATAGTGGGCGGCCTTCACCCCGATTGGAAATTCCAGCACTACCTCGACATCGTAAAGCTCGTCAAGGACAACTTCCCGAAGACTCACGTCAAGGCCTTCACCGCGGTAGAGATAGACTGGTTTACGGAGATAAGCGGCATGGGTCTCGAAGAGGTTCTGGAGACACTCAGGGAAGCCGGCGTCGATGCGCTCACGGGCGGAGGGGCCGAGATTCTGCACCCCGACGTTCGCAAGAGGATATGCGCCCCCAAGACTGTAGCCACGAGGTGGGAGGAGATTCACAGCCTCGCGCACAGGATGGGGATACCGACGAACGCGACGATACTCTACGGACACATCGAAGAGCCATTTCACGTTGTGGACCATTACGACAGGTTGAGAAATATCGAAGACAGATCTCCCGGGTTCTTCGCTTTTATTCCGGTGCTTTTCCAGCCCGAGAACACGGGGCTTAAGAAGCAGGTGAAATTCGTTCCCGCTTCATACGACCTCAAGATTCACGCCCTTGCGAGGCTCTACCTCGACAACTTCCCCCACATCAAGTCCTACTGGATCACGCTCGGCGAGAAGATGGCTCAGGTCGCGCTCCACTACGGGTGCAGCGACGCCGACGGCACGATCATGCGTGAGAAGATAATCCACGACGCGGGCGCGCCGTCCGAGCTCGGACACACGCGAGACTTCATGGTCAACATGATTAAGAACGCGGGCTTCATCCCCGTCGAACGCGACGCCCTCTACAACGAAGTCAGAGTTTACAATTAGAGATTCCTGCAACCCGTTCGCCCTGAGTAGTGAGCCTGTCGAACTATCGAAGGGTCGAAGGACGTCATTTCGAACCAACGTGTGAGAAATCTGCCTGTCCGTCCTCCTGAAATCTATTCCTCTAACTACCTCTCCATCCATGAAATAAAATTTTCTCTTGCAATCGCCCTCATTTTAATTAATCCTTTTACTTAGTATCAGGGGGAATAAAAAATGAGAAATAGCGCAACATCATTTTCACTCGCAATCTTACTATTAATACTCCTTGCCTGCGGAATATTCTATATAAGCAATCAGCCAGCCGAATCACAGCAGCCTCAGGACGTGAGCTTTGTGAATCCGGGCATCACATCTGATCTATATTCGTTTGAGGATTTGACGCCCGCGTCCGGAATCATTGTCGCCATGGCGAACTGCGGGAACGAGACCTGCTCTGCGCAGCAGTGCTGCTGTCTCAATACCGACACCGGCGCGCAGTGCTGCAGGCCTAATCAGGGCGGCAATTGTGTCGAGTCCTGCAAACGCAGCAACCCTTGTTAACCTGAGAAGTAAAGCGGAACTTAATCAATCGTTTTAAATCAGCGTCAGCACTAATTAACAGGATAAAACCATGTCGTTAGTAATGGCTATGCAGTTCGGAGATCGCGTTTGTATCCTTTCGGATTCCATGATTTCCGATTCTGATACAACCGGTCACAATGTCATTCCCGGGCAGCTCAAAACGATAGTCCTCAATAAGGAGGTTTCCATCTCCTATTCCGGTTCGGCTAATAAGGCGATATACAAGATACGTGAGATTCGGAAGGATTTAAGGAAGAGGATATATTTCGAAGAAATCCTGGAATCTCTTACCGAGTTCACCGGGGATGAGAAAGGAGACGTCGATTTCATTGTGTCTTCGCATGTGGGCATACCGAAGCTGTATAAAATAGCGGACGGGCAGATACACTACGGGCTTGACATGTATTGGATCGGGAACGCCGAAGCCGCGGGGCGCGTCCTCGGGGAAATTGAGAGAGATGACCGGGTAATCGACGGGCTGCCGAATCACATGACGCAGGGGGAGTACAAGTTCAGGGAGGCTTTTAAAAATGCGGTCTTTGAACAGGACATACCGCAGGCGGGGGGCCTCATTTTTGATTGTATAGGGTCGCCCAGGGGCTATCGATACAATAATCACGCCATGGTGCATACGGGGGATACTATGGCGCTCGATATTACATTCGATTACACCGCTCAATGGATGTACGAAAAACCCGGCTCGGGATGCTATACGTTCAGTTTGGTTTCTCCTAACGAGCGCAGCCTTGCAGTTACAGGTGCGTTTGTCGAGCGGAACAACCTGGGATTCATTTACTCGCCCCTCGACCCGGACCTCGATTTAAAGGGTGACGAAGTACTCGGGCAGCCTGAAACGATTTATCCCATAACTCTTAAAGGGTTCGTCAATGAAGTGGCGAGATACGCGTCCCGGCTGGAAACGTACCTGGGCGGATAGACCAACAGTTGAAGGGGGCAAATGCGTTGGATCCCGCAAAAAAAAGCGGGCCGTGTTAAATAAAACAGTTTTAAGATATCTTAGTACATGAGAATCATAAGGGACTCTTAAGGTTCTGTTAATTTTCTCCAAATCCAAAATTCCCCCTTGAAATGTGAGAATTAGTACTTATTATATATCTAATAAATTTTTCAGGAATGGGGTGAAAATAATGATAAATACGGACAATTTAAATCACACGGGCACAAAGTTCTCCCGGAGTTTTTACCTGGGCAATATAAAAAGGGCCACACTGAACAAGCCTGTGGACGACCTGAACGAAAAGGAGCAGCAGCAGTACACGTGCCTCTCCGAGCAGATGAAATGGGGCAAGGACAACGGTTATAACCTCGTCCTCACCCGCGACAGCGACCAGATAGACTGCTGGATGATAAGGGACACTTCGATGGACGATCTGAATCCCCTCTTCAAAAAGACGATACTCCAGGTTTTCTGATAGAATAAATCTCCGAAACAAAAAATCATAATGGATAAGCTGACGTGCCGGCGGCAGGCGCGGCTTTCACTTGCTGACTAAATTTGAATTAAAATAATTTTACTTTGTCCCCTGTTTTTGCTATTCTAAATCTTGAAATAGTGTTAATATGTTGAATAACTTATCTCGGTTCAGAACCGGAGCAATGCATGAGTGAGTATGACGCAATAATCGAAAGACTGAGGAAAAAGAAGGGGGAGCTCGAGGACAGGCTCAACAGGGTCGAAACGTCTCTTAGAAAGACCTATGCCAAGGACTGGCAAGAGCAGTCGATCGAGCGTGAGGGCGATGAGGTCGTAGAGGCTCTCGACGAGAGCATCCGTACGGAATTGAACCAGATAAACTCCGCGCTTGCCCGTGTGGATAAGAACGTGTACGGCATATGTGCGGTTTGTGACGATCCGATCCCAGTCGGACGTCTCGAAGCGCTCCCGTACACAGACCGTTGTGTAAGCTGTGCGAGCGAGTCCGAGTAGTACGTATCCCGCATAAACACGTCCGAATTTCCGGTTTTAATTAACGTTCCGGCCGTCTATCCGGCAAATTGTTAAGCTTCTGTTAACTTTTTTGACTTGAAAATACTTTCCGTTTATAAACTTCAATGAAATAAATCCCAATGAATTTTCTCATATATCCGGAGGTATAGCTCCATGGAGATGAAGGTTATAAGGGAAGACGAGGAATTAACGCACGTAAGGCTCTCGGGGAGGGTCGATCTGGAAGGGATAGGGGACCTCGACCTCGAGTTTACGAGGCATATCGTCACCCGCAGAAAACCTGCCCTCGTGGATATATCGGACGTCGATTACATCGCCTCTATCGGTCTCAGGATGCTCGTTACAGCAGCCAAGGCTCTCAATAAATTCGGTGCCCGGATGGTGCTCCTCAACCCTCATCCCGACGTCGAGGACGTCCTCAGGACGGCAGGTTTCGATAAAGTTATGCCGATCGAGCACGATTACGAAAGGGCGCTTGAAACCCTGAAGACAGCCGCATGAGCTTTTACATACTCGGAAGAACCGTTCCCCGGATCAATAAACAGAGAGTCTTTACAGCATTTGAAATATGAGAAGGGCATATAGCAGTTTTTTTTACATTTGGGACCCGGTGTTGAATTATGGAAAATAAAATATTAGAGGACCCGATACCCGAAACGGATACGAAGCCGGCGACTATTCTCGTGGTGGACAACGAGCCCGACCTCGAGCTCCTCGTAACCCAGAAATTCAGGCGGCAGATAAGGAACGACGAATTCCGCTTCGTATTCGCGCACAGCGGAGAAGAGGCGCTCGATAAGCTGAAAGAGAACGAGATCGATGTCATTCTCACGGACATAAAGCTCCCGGGGATGGACGGGCTTTCGCTCATCTCGAGGTTGAAGACCGAATACCCCTTCATCCGGTCCGTGATCATCTCCTCATACGGGGATATGAGGACAATCAGACGGGCGCTTAACCTGGGGGCTTTCGACTTCCTCACGAAGCCGATAGATTTCGACGATCTGGGCATAACGATAACAAAAACTATAGAAGAGGCCCTCGCTCTTAAACAGGCGATGAAGGACAGGGAGCGCCTCACCGAGATACGTCAGGAGCTCGAAGTCGCCCGGAGGATTCAGCTCTCTATGATCCCCGGTATCTTCCCCGCGTTCCCCGAAAGGGGCGAATTCGAGATTTTCGGTGAAATAATCACGGCGCGCGAAGTGGGCGGCGACTTCTACGACTTCTGCATGATCGACGACGACAGGCTCTATTTCGCTATAGGGGACGCTTCCGGAAAAGGTGTGCCTGGAGCGCTATTCATGGCGGTCACGAGGACTATGATCAAGGCGGACGCGGTGAAGGGTCTCCCCCCCGACAGGTGCCTTGCGGAAGCGAACAAGATACTCTGCATGGAGAACGAATTCTCGATGTTTATCACCGTCTTCACGGGTGTCCTGGATACGAGGACGGGTGAGATAGTATATAGCAACGGGGGGCACAATCTCCCTTTTATCATACGTCACGGAAGCGGAGCGGAACTGCTCGAAAACACCGAAGGCATAGCGCTCGGGGTTATAGAAGGCGATTCGCTCTACGGACTAAAGAGCGTGAGACTCGAGCCGGGGGACGGTATATTCTTATACAGCGACGGCCTGACGGAAGCGGTTAACGGGGATAAAAGTCTTTTTACGGACAAGAGGCTCAGGGATTTGCTTACCGCGGACGGCTTCGAAAATCCGAGGGACACGGTCGGTAAGGTGTTAAGGGATGTCCAGGAGTTCTCGCGCGGGGTCCATTTGGCCGACGACATGGCGGTTCTCGCGATCAGATATAATAAGTCATGAATTCCGATCTCTCGATTCAGCTCAGAAACCGGTACAGCGAATTATCCCACCTTAAAAACACACTCAGGCAATACTGTGAATTCAGGGAATTGCCCTCGAATGTGGTTTTCGCGCTTACCCTCTCTCTCGACGAGATCGTAACCAACGTAATTACATACGGCTACGACGACCAGAACGAGCATCTCATAGTGGTCAAAGTAAGGTCGGGAACGGGAGTCATCGAAGTGGTGGTCGAGGACGACGGGAAACCGTTTAATCCGCTCGAATTCAAGACTCCCGATCTCAAATGCCCGATAGACGAAAGACCCATAGGCGGGCTCGGCATCTATCTGGTCAAGACCTATATGAACGAGCTTGAATATAAGAGGGCCGGCGGAAAAAATTGTCTGATTATGAGAAAGCATATATAAACGGGCGTCTAATCAAAAACACCTGTGCTCTGATCGACGCATGCGATATCGACGAGTGAGCCGGGAAGTAAGAGCGCCTTATCGTATCGCCGTTCATTAGCCCGAGATATTGAAGACGGCCTGAAAGGTTGAGTCCCCGAATTCAAGCTTGTAATCCCTAAAGCCTATATAGTTTGCGTAATCGAGACTCTCTACCGGGTATTCCCTCTCCGATTCCATATTTCGGCCTGAGAAGAGACGCTTATTTTCGAAGGTCACCTCGATAGTCATAGGCATTCCGCGCCTGTCGATCCCGCCGAGGTTGTTAGCATGTATGTGCACGATATTAAAGTATCGTTTGAGTTCGCTTATACGGTTATAGATGACATCGTACATAAAAATCATAAAATGGAATTCTATTACAAGCCCGGTTATTCTCCCGTAGTACTCTTTAAGTCCGGAAAGTACCCTGTATTCCCCGCCTTCGATATCCATTTTTATATATACCCGGACTCCCTCCGGCACCCTCGAGAATATTTTCCTGAAATCCGAGCTGTTCTCGGGGTCATTTCCGACTTTTTCCATGAAATGCTTCTTTTTGCCGGAAAAAAATCTTTTATATTTCAGCGGTAAGATTAATTGATGAATGCTTATCGCGCCCGGTTTCCGGAAAACGGTTTTTAAATGTTGAACAGCCGATTTCAGGAAGTGAGCGGATACCCACTGTATGATCGTAGCAATGTACTTCGCCCCCCGACCTTTGGTGAAAGTCCTTTTCGAAAGTCCAATTGTCCGCGACACCAAGGCCGATGAGTAGATCGGTATTCCGAATGGCGCTTTCCGTTACGACGTATCCGCCGTCAGCCCTCGATCCGAGCCTTACCAGGTCGTCACGGTGGCGAGGCTTCCATGCCTGAGGCAAATGCGCAATTATAGATTGTTCCGTGATTTTCTCATCCATGATCGCTTAGAAATCTCGTATTACGTTATGCAGCCGGATACGGCCGTATTATACCGTATTCTGCTTCAGTGCGATTCTTCCCATTCGGGAGCTCAGTCCGGCAGGCAATTGTTCAAACCTCATGTCCAATTCTCTCAATTGATAATATAATTTGCGGTATAAAGCTATTCTCAAACCCGGAGGTCGTAAATAATGGCAAAGTCGGCAAAGGCAAAGTCTAAGAAGATTAACGGTAACCCGGATAAGAAATCCTCTAAAGAAAATCAGCTGCAGTTCAAATACGACCTCGAGGGACAAAAGCCCGCGGTCTGGAAGGGCGGAAGCTCGAAAGAGGTCTCCGTTAGGGAGCTCCCCATATCGAAGGGAATTGCGGGCGTTTCCATGCGCCTGAAACCGGGCGGCATCAGAGAGCTTCACTGGCACGCGATAGCGGCAGAGTGGGGTTATTTCGTTGCGGGTAATGCGAGGGTGACGGTCGTCAATCCCGAGGGACAGTGGGACACTGAGGAATACGGTCCCGGAGATATATTCTTTGTGCCGCAGGGGCACGCTCATTATATTGAAAGCATCGGAAAGGGCGAATGCCATTTCATCCTTACTTTCAATAACGGCGCTTTCAACGAGTTCAGTACGTTCAGCGTTACCGAGTGGATCGCGCAGACTCCCAAAGACGTGCTGGCTAAAAATTTCGGCCTTCCGAAAAAGACCTTCGGCAGGTTCCCGAAGAAAGAGGTGTACATGGCTTTCGGAAAACCACCGTCGCAAAAGTCCCTGGGGCGCACGGGGGCGCAGAATACAGCCAGGCTAAGCCACAAGTTCCCTCTCAAGGCGCAGGAAGGGAAGGCTTATCCGGGCGGGACGGTCAAGATGGCCACCGTGGACAACTTCCCGGTCTCGGATAAGATGGCGGGGGCGTTGATGAGTCTCAAGCCGGGCGCGCTCAGGGAAATGCACTGGCATCCGAATTCAAACGAATGGGGATATTTATTAAATGGCAAGATAAGGGTCACGCTGTTCGCAGCGGACGCGGGCTCGCTCACTAAGGTGATCGGACCCGGTCAGGTATTTTATATTCCCATGGGGTGCGGACATTATATCGAGAACACGGGTGCGGACGAGGCCGAGATTTTACTCGTATTCGATAACGGTGTCTATCAGGAGATAAGCATATCGGAGTGGATAGCCGATACGCCCCCCGATGTCGCTTCGATCGTTTTTGGGGTGCCGGAGAAAGTCATTAAGCAATTCCCGAAAGAAGAAGTATTCATATCGGGCGGCAGGCGCTGAGGCTTCGGGCCTGAGCCCCCGATAATCGGGAGTTATCCGAAGTGTAATATTTCCGGACTTATTCAGCCGGGCTGATCTCGTACCACATTCCCTTCTGATACCCCTGCTTATCGACTTCTCCGAACTGTTTTCCAGCAACGGGAGTGGTGCCGTCGCACATCCATTCATAAATGGTGGAGTGGCCGGTTACATACATGGGTATAAAATCGGAGCCGGGATTCTCCTTGCAGTAATCTTTCATTCCTTGTGTCGGTTCCTTGCTCACGTCCGCCTTTTCCTCGCACGGTATGTTCGCCCCTACGTTGCAGGCATAGACTTTACCGTCCATACAGCGCCAGTATGTTCCCCTTATGAATGTGTCGAGCGGTGCTGATTCGGGCGAGCCCCACGCCTTTTTGAGCGCCTTTGCGATAGATTCGGGGACTGCGGGCCCCGTATATGCAGCCCCGGGTGAATCTATGGTCCCCACTGATTTGCAGTATGCGTAGGGGTTGTCATAAGTATCTCCAGCAAGAGATGTGTCGCTCTCGAGACTGCTTACGAGCATGGTCAATACGATTAGTGCCGGCACGGCAAGTGAAAATGTTATAGACTTATTTATCATCCTGATTCCTCCAGTGTTATCAATCCACGGCTTATTCTCATGGCCGATATATCAATTATATAGCATCGATTTAATAATCCAATGACGAAATTCCGGGACCCTATACTACTAGTGCGTATGTCCGATATATGATGATATGCTTCGATTCAGGGTTTATATGCTTAATCTTATAATGTAAGATTTTATATATTTTTTGCGGCGGCGATACATTGATAGAGACGATACCACTCAGCTGGCTCAGGAGCGATATTACACACCCCAGATTCGAGACTGTAAGACTCCCACTTTCAGGACTCAGGTGGGTCCATTCAGCCGAGATACCGAATAATTTCGCGTTCGAAGATGTCCATGCCGAGCTGACGGAGAGGTTCGGCATGGATATAATTATTCGGGGATGCAGCAGTGAAATTGCGGAGTTCCTCGTGCGCAAGGGGTTCGTAGCGGTCAGGACCGGAGCCGATGCTCTGATAAATTTAACGAATCTTCGGGAAACGCTTTCTTCGGTAAGAGGGCTTGCGAAGAGGGGCATGAGGTGGGGCAGGGTGGAGGAAATACCGTTTTCCGAATCGTACGAAAAAAGGGTCTCTCGTTTTAAGTCCTTTTCCGCCCACGGCTCGAAGCCTCAATTGCGTTACCTCTTTTATACAGGATTCGATCCTCTGACGAGGTGCTTCGTGTACCGTACGCGGGAGGACAGATGGCTCGGGGTAGTCACTGTCTCGACATCTTCTGATTTCAGCGCCCATACCGAGATGATATTGAGGGACAAAGAAGCTCCGTCCGGGGTCATGGAGGCGCTATTCGTCGGGATAATGGATATTCTCAGGGAAGAGGGTTTCAAAAAATTCAGTATGGGCGAGGTGCCGTTCGTATCCGGCGCCGGTGCGGCATCCGTCTCTTGCTCTTCCGAACAGCGCATGAAAGAAAAATTGCTTTTCGGTACCGGGCATATTCTTAAGTATGCATACAATTATAAGAATCTTTTTAGATTCAAAAATAAGTTTCGTCCCGATTGGACGCCTGTTTACCTATGCGCAATGCCGGAGATATCCTGGTCTGCCCTTGCGGATATATTCGTGGAGTCCCGGTTCTATGCCCTTTCGAGATCTGAATTGATAAGATCGGTAAAGAACCGCGCGTATTCGCTCCTTCATCTTTTTTAATAAATATTGTTAATTCAGCTCAGTCGTCCCTCGGCATCGATACTTTAATTGTGATAGAAAAAGAAAAGGTTTTTGCTCATCCGCTTCTGCCGCCTATAGAATTACGTCCGGTAAAGCTAAGAGTAAAGAGGGGGCAATTGACCGATTGCTCAATTTTTTTTGAACGGACAAAAGAAAGGCTTGGTTTGAATTTTGGTGGGATTGGAAGAGGGTGTTCAAACCAAGCCTCATCTGGTTTCGCTTTCATTATAGCAAGTTATTTGTTATTCTTCAAGTATTCCTTTAAATAAATGGAGAAACTTGTATTTTTACTGAGGGTTACGAAGGCAAAATATCTTTTCGGCCTTCCTCGCTAGAGCGTTTTATTATATTTCACCTGCGAGTCCTGGCTTGGGAATTCCGTAAGTGAACTGGCCCCGTTGATTCCTAAAGCAGTTTTTGAACTTGCGTTCATTAATCTGATGTCATGTTTGAGGAAAATGGCAATCTTATCAGGTATGTTGATAAAAATCTGCCGAAGCACGCTGAGGACACTTGATAAAAATGATCGAACTGCAGCATACTCATAAAAATGTTTCTCTCGATTCCCGGACGGCGGTATTTAATCGGAGGGGAAGGAATGCCGGGCCGTCGTTAATTGCCGCGGGAAAGACTCGGTCGGGTTAAACTCGAAGAACTAAGGTAATATCCGGAGAAGATGACGAGCCCACGAAATACGTCGTGTATAATAACGGCCTCTCAGTTAGGTTAATCGGCTATCCATGCTCCAGGTCATATACATATCTTATATGCTGATGGTGATATTTCTCAGTGTGATCCCCGTATCCGCCGCGGGGGGAGTGAGCTATCTGGACAAGGTTGCCCACACAGCCGCATACTGCGTTATGGGGGTTCTGGCGTACATATCTGTAGAGACCCTGAATAAAAGAGTTATCCTTTTTATATTTATGTTCCTCCTGGGAATAGCACTAGAGTTTTTCCAGCTATACATACCCGGAAGAGATTCATCGGTTTATGACGCCATGGCTAACACGGCGGGACTCGCGCTGAGCTTTCTCCTGTGCTGGTCGTTTCCGTTATTTTTTAAGGGGCTCGCCGCCCGCGAGTAAAATCGTCCCGGGTTTATAAACCCGAGCAGCAGTGTATTACAGAGCGTATTGCCGGAGTCTTAACCGACTTTATTAAATCCTTATAGTCATGGTTAATAGAGCCCGTTGAGTATGGGGATGCATTCGTCCGGAAGCTTCGGATGAGGAGTTTTCCCTGTGCTCGGCTGTGATTTTATCCTCCCGTCGGCCCTGAACCAGCCGTCAAGCTCACTCCCGCATCCGTCGTCGAACATGTTTATCGGCTCCTGGGGTTGGCATAAGAGGCTTTCGGGAGGGCATTTCAGGCGGACATGGAAATGCCCGTCATGGCCGTACCAGGGGCGTACTTTAGCAAGCCAGGTCTCGTCGGGATAAGTTTTGCAGAGTCTCTTCTTGATGAATGGATTTACGAATATCCGGTCCACCATTTTATCAGAAGCAGCGATTTTTATTATTTCCCCGATCTTGACGTTCCATTTGAACTCGTCTATGCCGGTTTCATCCTCGTTCAGAACGGACTGCGGGAAGATATGCGCCCTCTCTATAGTCGTAAGCTCTCTCTTTATCGCTATCGGGTGCTGCCAGTAAAGTATATCGGCGTCGAGTCCGATCTGGTGACTGCCATGCTCGTCATACATCGGCCCGCCGGTCCTTTGTGCGACGTCCCCTATCAGAACTATCGCATTCAGCTGTTCCTTCACCATCTTTCCGAGCCAAATGATATAGTTAATCATCTCCGGGTTAGCGTAGTATCTTTCCCTCCAGAGCCTTATGACCTGAAAACCCTCGCCGTTAAGCGGGATCGCCGCTGAGTTCCTGATACATCCTGCCGTGTATGTCCCGATAGATTCGGTGATCGCAGCGGATTCTGCCGATTCTGCGGCCCGCCCGCTGCCTGTGTGGAGCGCGGTAAATAGGGCCAGGGTCAAAATCAGGAGTCTCGATTTGCGGTCTCTTAAAAGATTCATTATATCCGATTACAGGCGCTCTGAGGGCTTGGCTTTCCCGACAGTCATAATTGCTGAAGGAATCCCGCTATAATCCACGATTTATATCCGGTGCGTCCCGCGCGGATATTCTTGAGGAATTATACATAAGTTAACAGCCTCATAAAGAGCAGGAATCGCCAATTATCGGAATATCAAAAATTCCCCTTAATGTGCTTATATTCAACCGACCAGTTGACAATTTGTGGTTATTTGTTATAATCAACTATATGGTTGAATATCAGAGTGACAATTTGGATTCGATCCTTCATGCTCTTGCGAACTCCACGCGGAGGGGCATCGTAATGCAGCTCGCCAAAAAAGACCTGACCGTGAACGAGCTTGCGGCAAAATACGACATGTCTCTTCAGGCCGTATCCAAGCACATTCAGGTGCTTGTCAGATCGGGACTCGTCGTTCAGGAAAAAGAGGGCCGTATAAAACACTGCCGCGCCAATATAGAACCGCTCGATCGTGTCTCGGACTTGATAAAGGAATACGGCCGTTTTTGGGGAGAGAGGCTCGATGCTCTGGATAAATATTTCGAAGGACGGAAAAAAACAAAGGAGCGTGTGAAATGAGCGAAAGCAAGGTAGTAGTTACGAAGGTTATAAAAGCGGCTCCCGAAGAGGTGTTCGAGGCGTTTACTAATCCTGAGATCATGGCGGAATGGTTCTTCGGGGTAGAGGACTGGTCTGTCGAAGTATCCAATACATTGGAGATCGGAGGTAAATATTTCTTAAATATGATTGCGACTGATGGTAAAGAATATAAGCACACGGGTGAATATAAGATTATTGCGCCGCCCGAAAAACTTGTCTTTACCTGGAACTCGGCTTTCGTGCAGGATACGGTCGTCACAATTCATTTCCGTAAAATTGCGGACGGGACCGAAATAACGCTCGAGCATGAATTTTTACCGACAGACGAGGCGCGCAAGAGCCACAGGAAGGGATGGACGGTCTGTCTTAACAATCTTGAGAAAATATTTGCGTGAAGAGATTGTATTAATAAAACGAAATAAAATCATAGTGATGAGGAGGTAATAAACAATGAAAAACCGTACACCGGAGCATATAATCGTTTCCTCGGAAGAATGGCTAGCGGCTCGTAAGGAGCTCCTGAAGAAGGAGAAACAGTTCACGCGGCTGCGCGACAAGTTGAGCGCCCAACGCCGTGAGCTGCCCTGGGTCAAGGTCGAAAAGCCGTATATCTTCGACGGACCCGAGGGAAAAGAGACCCTCGCCGATCTATTCGAGGGCAAGCGTCAGCTGATCGTGTACCACTTCATGTTCGGCCCAGGATGGGAAGAGGGTTGCAAAAGCTGCTCGTTCGTGGCCGACCACTTCGACGGAATGACCGTGCATCTGAACGCACGTGATGTCTCCATGGTCGTCGTATCGAGAGCGCCGCTCACGGAGCTGCAGGCGTTCAAGAAGCGCATGGGCTGGCGCTTCAAATGGGTGTCGTCATACGGGAACGACTTCAATTACGACTATCACGTGTCGTTCGCCAAAAATGAATTGAAGAATGGTAAGGTGTACTACAACTACGAATTGCAGGAATTCCCGAGCGAGGAAGCCCCCGGTATCAGCGTTTTCTGCAGGAATGAGAATGGCGAAGTCTTCCATACGTACTCCACTTACACGAGAGGGCTCGACATGCTGATGGGTACCTACAACTATCTCGACCTTGTGCCGAAGGGCCGCGACGAAGACGCCCTGGCATTTACGATGGCGTGGGTTCGCCACCACGATAGGTACGGTAACGACTACATCGTCGACCCGAAGGAGCAGCCTCCTAAGGGTTCGGAATCATCATGCCATTCGGAAGAGGGACACTCGTGAGCTCTCGTCATTGTTGCGGAGTCCCATTGAGCAGCTCGCACCGCGAGACGACTGCGACGCAGACCGCGAGCGGCGGCACGCGCCCGCCGGCGTTCTTTCAGCGTTTTCTGGGCATAGCCGGATGGGTCGTTCCGGGCGCAGTGCTTGCGCTCCTGCCAAAATGTCCAATCTGTCTTGCGGCTTACGTTGCGTTGGGAACCGGAGTCGGGATTTCGGTATCGACCGCGTCGTCGCTGCGGATGGTGGTCGTGATCCTGTGTGCGTCGTCGCTATTATTCCTTGCATCGAGACATGCGCGCTGCTTCATCACGCTGAGATCCAGAATGAAATAGACGGCACAGTGAAAGCGGGCGAGGACCACAGGAAGGGATGGACGGTCTGTCTTAACAATCTTGAGAAATTGTTTGCATGAATGCGGTTGGTATCTGTTAATATATATGCATGTACATACATTAATTATTTCATGGGAGGCTTGAAATGAGATATTTATCAACTCTGGCGGTTTTAACCGCATTAACGCTCTTGTCCTTTTCGGGGTGGACGTATGCTGACCAAACGGGCGGGCAGGGCGAGCATCACATGAGTCCCGTTACAGGTTCAAAGGAGCTAGAGAAGCTAAAGACTCTTGCCGGCACTTGGCAGGGTACGACCGTGATGGAAGGCAAAGAGATGCCCGTCACTGTTATTTACAAAACGTCTTCAAACGGCAGCATCGTGGTGGAGACACTTTTCCCCGGTACTCCTCACGAAATGGTGTCCGTATATTACGATGAAAACGGGAAATTGGGCATGACGCATTACTGTGCCATGGACAACCAGCCTCACCTCACCCTCGAAGACTCGACCGGAAATGAAATTGACCTCGTCTTTACGAACGGCACGAACATGAACCCGACGAAAGACGCGTACATGCACGACGTGAGCTTCGAGTTCAAGGACAATAACAATATGGTTCAGGAGTGGACTTCTTTTCAGAACGGAAAGGAAAAGGAAGTCAGCACTTTCACCTTTACGCGCGCGCAGCAGTGAATATTTGTCGCTAGCTATGTAAATAACTTAGCCTCAAATCGTTGCTTCTGTTCAGGAATTGGACTCAAGATGCCCTTGAGATTGCGGGAATATATCCATAACTCAATGGAATATTCCCGCTTTTTTAAGTTCTCAGCATGATGTCCGTTATACATAATTCGTTAAAGTTTATTTCACTCTAAAAAAATGGTCTGGGCGGACGCTTCTAGTACACATCAGACCGAATCAACGTAAGAAATCAACTATTACAAAAGTAATAATGATGATACTATGTATTTCATATTTCTGAATAAGCTTCCCGGAGGGCTATATCAAATGATTAATTCACACCATGCTCGTTTTTTCATATCTGTAATGATCATAGGCGCTCTTGCTCTCGGCGCCGGCATACGGGCGTTAGCCGAGACTCCTGCAGGGCAAAGTCCCTTGTTCACCCCTATTCTCCTATCCGTGCTCGACGCCCCCAATCCCGTGAGGGGCTCGGACGGCAAATATCACCTTGTCTATGAGCTCACGGCGGTAAACGCCACCGGCCTAACGTGGGAGATAAGCTCCCTCGACGTAACGGACGAAAGCGGGCATGTTCTCAATTCATTGAAAGGGAAAGAGCTTGGGGACAGGACCGAGCTCATAAAGGATAAATCGAAGACCAGCGCCCTCCCTCCCGGAGAGACGGCAGTCATTTTTATTCATTTTCCGGTCGAAGATGAAAGCGGAATCCCGGCCAGCATCGGTCATAGAATAGCTATAACTGTTCCGGGCGGCATACCGGCAGGGTTTTTAAAATTCGCCGGCCTGCCCGAAGGTGAGGAAACATACTCTTACACGTCGGACGCGGTAAATGTCGGTCCGGCTGACGCGATAGTTATCGGGCCCCCCCTCGAAGGGAAGGGCTGGGTGGCGGCGGACGGGTGCTGCGATTCGACGAGGCACGTGCGCGCCATTATGCCGATCAGCGACAAGCTCCGCATCGCACAGCGTTTTGCCATAGACTGGGAGATGATAAACGGAGAAAGAAAGATATACGTAGGAGACCCGAAGGACGTAAAGAGTTATTTCGCCTATGGAAAGAACGTGCTCGCGGTGGCGGACGCGAAAGTCATAGCTGCGGTGGACAAGTACAAAGATCAGATACCCGGGGAGCTGCCCCCCGGCATGACGCTCGAAGAAGCCGACGGCAACCATATCGTGCTCGATCTCGGTGGCGGGGAATATGCCCTGTACGCCCACTTGAAACCGGGGAGCGTGAAAGTTAAAACAGGCGATACCGTAAAACTCGGGCAGATTATGGGGATCGTCGGTAATACCGGGAACTCATCGGCTCCGCATCTCCATTTTCACGTGACGGAAGGTCCCTCGGCCATGGGCTCGAACGGGCTCCCGTATGTGATAGACAGCTTCGGTCTCATTGAGAAAGCACCCTCGACGGATGCGTTCAACAAAGCCGAGCTTGAAGGGACGCCGCTCGAAGTGGTGCCGGTGGATAAGCCGGGAATACACAGTAACGAGCTGCCGCTCGACCAGAGCGTGGTCGTATTCCCCGAAACGGGCGAGTGATTCACTTCAATAAAGTTCGAATGAAACGGGTCCCGGGGAATGACTTCCGCTCAAAGCAGGGACCACCGGATAGCTGTTATTCGCATGAAACCGGCGCCTGCCTTTTAATTCAGGTCGTAGATAATAGCCGATATTTCTCCCTCGTCGTTAAAAACCGCAATTGCCTCGGCTATGTTCTGCAGCTGGCCTATATCGTTCACGTATAGTCCGTAAGCGAGACGCCTGCCGCTCTTCGCGTCGATATAACCGGCAAAGACCTGCGCCTTGAAAAACCCGTCGAGTACCGTTGTTCCCGTCTTGGCAAAAACGCTCCCTATCGCGGGCTCAATAACAGGGTTGGGCGGGTCAACACCCACTGCGGCGAGAGAGCCGTCGACGCCCAGTATCGGAAACGAATCGAAATAAGGGATGAAAACCCCCCGATTGCTCATCTCTATCAAAAGTTTTACCGTCGCGCTCGGAGCCGCCTGGCTGTCAGGGCTCCCGCTCCCGTTCGTGGGGAAATTGAACTCCGAGCCTTTAAGACCGAAATCATTTATCAAGGTCTCTCTTTCCACGGCCAGGGCGTCGTCTATAGTTCTCACACCCTTGGCGAGACCGAACAGCATGAGACTCATGTTCGCGCCGAGATTATGGCTCACTTTCAATATCAGCTTCGAATATTCCGAATAGGGAAGCGATACGAGCTCGGCAACCTTGGTGTCTTCTGTGTATGAATTCTGAGGGGGCAGATTATCAGATGGGTTCTGCGCTATGGTATTTGCTGTAACCTCGACCCCGGCCCTCTCCAATGCTTCGATGAACACTATCCGGGCATAGGATGAGGGGTCTTCAACTCTAAAAGTCTGGACTAAAGTATCCACCCCGGGTAACCCGGGTTTAAAATCAACGGGTATTTGTCCCTGCACTTTGCCCGTGCAGCCCTCAAAACCTATGCAGCTCGGATTGAAAGAGAAAAGCGTTATATCCTCCTTCTCCCCTGCGGGAACAGTGGTAACGTCGGCTTCAACATCGAAAGCAACGGATTTGGGGCGCCAGTCAACGATCGCAGGCTTACCGGGCTCTGTGGGTATTATTGTCACGTCTATGAGATTATCATTGATGATAATAGGCGTTATTAATACGTTACCATTCGGAACCCTGAAGTGATCAAAGAGCCTGTCATCGATTATGACGTCCCCTTCGACCGTCTTTATACCGGCTGCCGCCACCTGCTCGGCCAGCTCATCGATACCGGCCAGCGGGTCGGGCTCCGTGAGAATTGCGCTGCCGAGCGAGTTCGCCTCGGTGTGATCGAAGCTCGTAAACGCCACTGTGCCCTGCGGCGTGTTCCGCCCGCCCATTGTGAGGTCGCCTTTCGCCACAAGAATTAAATCCCCGGTCAGAGTACCGTCTTGGCTAACATCCCCTCGCCGATAGACAGGGGTTTTAAATCTGTGTTCAGGCCCTAATTCATTTAACGCAAGTCCGACTGAATAAAGCTTCCTCACCGAACCTGTAAAGGCGAGAATGTTCGGTTTAAGATCATAGATTACTTCCCCGGTATCCAGGTCAACCACACTCAGGCTCCAGATGGCGTCCGTGTATCGTGGTCTTTGCCATTACTTCGAGTATCGCATCGGGTATAGGTCTTCCCTGATTATCGAGAATCGTTGCAGCCGCCCGACGAGAGACATGCGAGAATCAGAAGGGCCAGCACGGAAAAGATAATTGATCCGTTTTTCAATGTGTAAGCTCCGTATTCCAAATTAGAATCGAAGATAATTAAGCTCTACCATTCACTCCCGGTAGAGATGCTAACAGATAATCAATAAAAATAGAAGACATGAATAGCCTTAACTATATCGTCACTATATCGTCCGCATGTTATTGATCATGCATGCACGGCGCAAGTCAGATCCGGCGGATTGTAATTATATGATTATGACATTATCTTTTCCGGTGCGGTACAATTTGTATCTGTCCCGAAAACAGGCTTATAATTTACCAATCGGGAATGATCCGCTAAATTCCTAGAGGAGGTGGAAATTATGAACGGTACATCAGTAGCTAGAAAGTATCAGAGAAAACTGGGGATGGCTTCTTGCCCTGGGGATCGCATATATAATCATGGGTTTGGTAATAACGGGCTCCCCGATGGCTGCCACGATCGCCGTTGAGATACTCATCGGTTTTGTATTGATAGTCGGCGGCATTATCTCCATAATCGGCGCGTTTTTTTCGGGGAACTGGCAAAGACTGTTACTGATACTTTTAAGCGGTATTCTCTACCTTGTCGTGGGCGTGCTTCTGCTGAAAAATCCGATGCAAGGGGTGCTTACGCTGACTATCCTGCTGGCGGCGTTTTTACTCGTAGAGGGTTTTTTCAAGATCATTCACGCGTTCCAGATGAAACCGGCTCCCAACTGGGTATGGCTGCTCGTGAGCGGTGCCGCATCCGTCATACTGGGAGTCATGGTATGGGGAGGGTTTCCGCAGAGCAGCTCGTTTATCATAGGACTCCTCGTAGGGATTTACTTCCTCATTAACGGCATAACCATGGTTATGTTTTCTTTTGCGATTAAAAGCAAATAGGGCCGGAGAGACGCGGTCAGGGTTTAAAACTCAGTGGGCGCTCACGGTCCTGCCGGAGGCCCATTCCCTCAAACGGGCTATTTTTTCGGCCATTGTCTGCGATAGCGGGCATGTAGCGGATATCTCACCCGAGAGCGTCTGGGTATCCAGTTCCTTTTTTGCTGAGTAAGCGGTGTAAAGCCCCGATACGATCACCTGCTCGATCTCGGAACCGCTGAATCCTTCCGTCATCCTCACGAGCGAAGTGAGGTCGAAACCGGAGGGGTCCTTGCCCCTTTTCTTGAGATGAATCTCAAATATCGATTTGCGTGTTTCCTCGTCCGGCAGATCGACAAAAAATATTTCGTCGAAACGCCCTTTCCTAAGAAACTCGGGGGGCAGCTTTTCAACGTCGTTCGCAGTCGCGACGATGAAGACGTCCCCGTTCCTGTCCTGGAGCCACGAGAGGAACGTCCCGAATATCCTCATCGAAACACCTCCGTCCTCCGATTCTCCGCCCGCGGAAAAGGCCTTTTCAATCTCGTCTATCCATAGCACGACCGGGGACATCTTTTCGGCTGTGTCCATCGCCCTCTTGAAATTCTTCTCGCTTTCCCCGATGTATTTGTTGTAGAGGTGAGAAGGGTCCATCTTGAGGAGCGGGAGCCCCCATTCCGCCGCGACAGCCTTTGCCGAAAGGCTCTTCCCGCATCCCGGCACCCCGAGGAGCAGGACTCCTTTGGGGAATGAAAGTCCGAACCCCGCCGCTTTCTCGGGGTTGTCAATTATCTCTTTTCTTTTTGAGAGCCAAGATTTCAGCGTCCTCAGGTCTGCGATATCGGACAGGCCCTCTTCGACGGGATAATACTCGAGCACGCCCTCGCGCTCTATAATCTCTTTCTTCGCTTCAATCACCTTTCTGATGTCTTCGGAGCTGAGCGTACCGTCTTCGACTATGATCCTTGTAATAATTTTCTCGGCTTCGGTCAGCGTGAGCCCCCTGATATTGTTTAAGAGCCGGTTCGTGTCCTCCTCGGAGAGCTTCACATCCACGCTCATCTTGGGGTAGAGGTCCCTGACTATGCGTCCGAGAAGGTCTCTGTATTCGTCCTGACCGGGTCCTGTCAGCTTGAAATACGCTGTTACCGGCTTAATGCTGTCGGGGACTTTTAGGTTTTGTCCCGTGATTATGATAGCCCCGGAATTTTTGGAATACGGGGCCGATGAGTCCTTGAGCATTTCCGCGGCTGTCTTATCCTCGAACAGGTCCCCCGCGTCTTTTAAATGATAGATTGCCCGAAACCCGGACGCCTCGATGTGTCTCAGCGCCTGCGCTATATCAGTCGATCCGTAAACGGGCCCCTTTGATTCTATGTCCCCGCGGTTAAGCCCCTTCGTCCGCGTCCAATAGAAGTAAGGGATATGCAGACGGCCGGCCAGTAGTTTCAGGAGCGAGTCTGCCCGTTCCTCCTCAGCCGTTTCGATGAAAATGAGGCTGTAATGGGAGCGTATCAGCAGCTCGAGGTCCTTCAGGTTATCGTGTGTTTTTTCCATGACGGGGCACAGGATAAGTTGTTTATTCTGCGAAAGCGGATACTTTATTAATTTTCCGGATTTCAGGTAAATGATAGAGCTTGAATGTTTTTATATCAAGTAAAATATTATCCGTTTATGCAGTGTTCGGGCGCATCCGTTATAGAGGTTCATATGTATAAAATAGCCAGGATATTATTTCTTTTAATAATCTTGATGCTGGTTCTGACTTATTATTATCGCCGCGAGCTCAGAGGCGGATTCGAGTATGCGAGGGCGAGACTTTTTCCCGAGAGGCCTGTCAAAGGTTCCGAGAACGCGAGCTTTGTCGATCCGTGGGCACGCGTGCAGCTTATACCTTTCGAGTCAGGCTTCGAGCTCCCGGTTTATCTCACGAGCGCCCATGACGGCTCGGGAAGAACCTTCGTCGTGGAAAAGGCGGGACGCATAAAGGTTATTAAGGACGGTAAAGTCCTGGGCGAGCCCTTTTTGGATATCGTTGCAAAAGTGAGATCGAAGGAGAGCGAGCGCGGTCTCCTGAGCGTGGCTTTCCATCCCCGGTACAGGGAAAACGGCAGATTTTTCGTCGACTACACCGACCTCGACGGCAATACGGTCATCTCGGAATTTAAAGCCGGCAAAGACCCTGACCGGAGCGACGGGAATAGCGAGAGGGTACTGCTTAATATAAAACAGCCTGCATGGAATCATAACGGGGGGCAGCTTCAGTTCGGCCCGGACGGCTATCTCTATATCGGCATGGGGGACGGAGGCTTCTCGGGCGACCCCTCCGGGAACGGACAGAATAAAAACGTGCTCCTCGCAAAAATGCTGAGGATCGATGTGGACGACGGAGAGCCGTATGGAATTCCCGAAGATAATCCGTTCAAGGGAGTGCCCGGCACGCGCCCCGAGGTTTGGGCCTATGGTCTGAGAAACCCCTGGCGATTTTCATTCGACCCCGAGACGCGGGATATGTATATAGCGGACGTCGGGGAGGGCAAGTGGGAGGAGGTCGATTTCCAGCCGGCGAACAGCAAGGGTGGGGAGAATTACGGCTGGAGCCTGCTTGAGGGTTCTTATGGATATAAACTCCCCGAAGGCTACGATACGGGGAGCCTTACATTCCCCGTAGTCGAATATAATCATGACCAGGGATGCTCCGTAACCGGAGGTTATGTGTACAGGGGAAAAAAATATCCCGGAATAAACGGCACATACTTTTTCGCCGACTTCTGCTCGGGAAAGCTTTGGGGACTCAGGAGAAAGCCGGGCGGCTCATGGGAATGGGCGAAATTTCTCGATACGGGTCTTTCGGTCAGCAGCTTCGGAGAGGACGAGGACGGAGAGATTTATATACTGGATTACGGCAAGGGAGCAATTTTCCACGTTGGCGGAGGTAGGTAAATAATCTCTCCGTAACTTTCACCTGCTCACTTATGATACAGGCGCTTTCGATCTTATCGCCGTGTTTATCCTTTACCAGGCTTAATTCCCCTTCATTCACCCGGACTCAATCATAGTTTCTTTACAATATCCCTGAGCACGTATTTCTGGATCTTCCCCGTCGAGGTCTTGGGCAGCTCCATGAAGACTACCGTCTTCGGGCATTTGAAATGAGCGAGGCGGCTCCGGCAGAATTCGATTATTTCCTGCTCGTTTATCTCCTGCGATTCGGGCTTGAGTGTTACGAACGCGCAGGGTATCTCTCCCCACTTCTCGTCCGGGCGCGCCACAACAGCCGCTTCGAGAACCCCGGGGTGCTGATAAAGGACTGACTCCACTTCGAGCGTCGAAATGTTCTCGCCCCCCGAAATTATTATATCCTTCGAGCGGTCCTTGAGCTCTATATATCGGTCCGGGTGCATCACACCCAGGTCGCCCGTGTGGAACCACCCGCCCGCAAACGCCTTATCGGTTGCTGTCGGGTTCTTGAGATAACCCTTCATCACTATATTTCCGCGAAAGAGCGCTTCGCCTATAGTTTTCGAATCGGCGGGGACCGGCTCCGATGTTTCAGGATTCCCTATCGTAAGACCCTCCTGCAGTGTGTACCTCACTCCCTGCCGCGCCTTCATGAGAGACCTCTCCTGTGACGGCAGCTCGTCCCATTCGCTATGCCATTCGCATATGGCCGCAGGCCCGTATGTCTCCGTGAGGCCGTAGACGTGCGTGACCGCGAAGCCCATCTTCTCTATTCTCTCCAGGACTGCCGCCGGAGGCGCCGCCGCCGCGGTCATGAAATTGACCCGGTGCCCGAATTTACGCCGCTCTTCTTCTTTCGAGTTTATTATCATGTTCATTACGACGGGTGCGCCGCAGAGATGCGTAACCCCGTGCTCAGCGATTGAGCTAAAAATTTTTCGGGCGTCGAAGTGCCTCAGGCAAACGGACGTTCCGGCGAGCGCGGCGATAGACCAGGTAAAGCACCATCCGTTGCAGTGGAACATGGGCAGCGTCCAGAGATATACGGGGTGCCCGGTCATGCCCCAGGCGATGATATTCCCGAGCGCGTTCAGGTATGCCCCCCTATGGTGATAGACCACACCCTTGGGGTTCCCCGTGGTGCCGGACGTGTAGTTGAGAGAAATGGCATCCCACTCGTCTTCAGGCCCATCCCATTTAGGACCGGCGTCCCCTGTTTTTAAAAACTCCTCGTATGCCATATCTCCGACGGGCTCTCCGTGCCGCGCCTCAGGGTCGTCGATATCTATAACGACGGGTTTGCGGTCGAGCATATTTAGCGCCTTCCGTATCACGTCCGAGTATTCCCTGTCCGTGATCAGCGCCTTTGCCTCTCCGTGCTCGAGTATGAACGCGATGTTGTCGGCGTCCTGCCGGATATTGAGGGAGTTGAGCACTCCGCCCGTCGCGGGCACGCCGAAGTGCGCCTCGAAGTGCGGCGGTATGTTGGGCGCCATTACGGCCACGGTGTCTCCCTTTTCTATTCCTATCTTTCCGAGAGCGGAGGCGAGAAGGCGCGAGCGCTCGTATGTCTCTTCCCATGTGTAGCGGACTTTCCCGTGGATTAAGGATGTGCGCCGGGGAAAGACTGACGCAGCCCGTTCTATGAACGTGAGGGGCGAGAGCTGCGTATAGTTAGCGGGGTTCTTATCGAGTCCCAATTCATACTTGCTGCTTTTAGGTCTGGTCATCCTGTTCGGCTCCCCTCGGGTTTAATAGATATATCTTATGTAATTCCGAATATCTTTGCTATTGATTTCTTATCCCGCACCCACTACCCTTTTTTCATGGCGAATAAGATATATAAAGAGGGCGGCGAGCCTTCGCTGTTCAAGCCCCCGAAAGAGGCGGCTCCCCTCGCGGAGAGGATGCGGCCGCAGAGCTTCGAAGAGTTTGCTGGTCAGGCACACCTTATCGGTCCCGACGGCGTGATCCGGAAGATGCTCCGGGGGAAAAATATCAGGTCAATGATATTCTGGGGACCCCCGGGAAGCGGAAAGACTACGCTTGCCAGGCTCCTCGCTACGAAGCTGAATGCGGATTTCGTCCAGATTAACGCCATATCCTCCGGGGTAAAGGAGCTCCGGGATATTATCACGCAGGCGGAAAAGTCCCTCGATACGGGGAGGAGGACGGTCCTCTTCATCGACGAGATACACAGGTTCAATAAGTCCCAGCAGGCGGCGTTGCTTAAAAGTGTCGAGAACGGGACGCTCGTCCTCATAGGCGCTACGACCGAAAACCCATCGTTTGAAGTTATATCGCCTCTCCTTTCCCGCTCGAGCGTCTATGTCCTGGAATCATTATCCAAGGAAGACCTCGAGACCCTTCTCGAAAGAGCGCTCCTCGACGACGAGGTAATAAAAGGCACTACCCTCACCCCCGAAGCGAAAGAAGAGCTTATAGCCCAGAGCGGAGGCGATGCCCGTATAATGCTGAACGCGCTTGAAATAGCGGTCGATATCACCTCCTCCGACGGTCCGGTTGAAATAACGAGGGAGTTGGTACGCGAGGCCTATCAGACTCATCATTACAGGTACGACAGGGGAGGGGAGGAGCATTACAATACGATTTCTGCATTCATTAAGAGCGTGAGGGGGAGCGACCCCGATGCGGCGGTTTATTATCTTGCGAGGATGCTCGAGGCCGGAGAAGACCCGAAGTTCATAGCGAGGAGGCTCATAATCCTTGCCTCGGAAGATATCGGCAATGCCGAGCCTTACGCGCTCACTCTCGCGACCGCGGCGTTCACTGCGGTAGATTATGTCGGCATGCCCGAGGCGAGCCTCATTCTGGCGCAGGCAGCTACTTATCTGTCGAGCTGTCCCAAGAGCAACGCGTCATACACGGCTATAAGCGCCGCTCTGTCGGAGGTCAGGAAGAGACCCGGTATCGCTATCCCGATGCACCTCCGTAACGCCCCTACGAAGCTCATGAAGGAGATCGGCTACGGGAAGGACTACAAATACTCCCATGACTCCGAAGACCATTTCATCGAGCAGAACTTTCTGCCGGAAGAGCTGAAGGAAATGATTTATTACGAGCCCACTGAAATCGGGAGAGAAGCCGGGCTCAGGAAGTACCTGACGGAGAAATGGAAAAAGCGCAGAAAGAAAGAAACATGATGCTTTATGCCCCCCGCCTTTCTATAAGCTCGATCTTGTAAGAGTCCGGGTCCTCGACGAACGCTATCACCGTCGTCCCGTGCTTCATCGGCCCGGGCGGGCGGACTACTTTTCCCCCGGCGGCCTTTATCTTCTCGCATGTGGCGTATATGTCGTCCACCCCGAAGGCCATGTGGCCGTAAGCGTTCCCGAGGTCGTATTTATCTGTCCCCCAGTTGTGTGTCAGCTCCAGTGTCTCGGGCTGGTCTTCAGTCCCGAGGAATGCGAGCGTGAATTCACCCTCAGGATAATCTTTCTGTCTGTTGAATTTAAGTCCGAGGACTTCGGTATAAAACTTTTTCGATTTTTCCAGATCGCCTACTCTTATCATCGTGTGTAGAAAGCGCATTTTTACCTCCGGCTAGTTCGTGCTTCCACTTACAAAACAGAAATTAGCACAGGCTAGGAGTGATGTCAAAATGGAAAGTGTTTGCTTTGTTTGTGAATCTTAATAGCCAATACCGCTTGATAATCGTTTGTCGGCTATGTTAATATTTTGTAACAATTGAGTCATTTTTGAGGAGGATGTGGAAATGGCTAGGGCAAAACACTTTTTCTATGCTTTGACAATTTTACTATTCTTTGCCGGAGCAGCACGGGCGCAGCTCTACGGAGTCGCCACTGAAGAAGATCTTAAATCAGCTGATACGAATACGAAGGTGGTTGTCCTTATTGGAGAAAGCACCCTGTATTCAATAGATCCTGATTCCGGAGCCGCGACGCCTATAGGTCCCACGGGCTTCGCCTTCTGCACGGGCCTCGATTTTCACCCCATAACTAATGTGCTCTATGCCGTGTGTTTCGATGCCGGCGATAACCAGGTGCTGATAACCATCGATCCGCTTACCGGAGCGGGGACCGAAGTTGCCATGTTATCCGTAGAAGGTCCGATCCAGGACATTTCGTTCAGGGGGGACGGGACATTGTTCGCATACTATATCAGCAAGCCCGGTAATTTTCTCACAACCATCGATATTGATACGGGAGCGGTTCATTTTGTAGGATATTCGGGTCTTTTCGGCGGCGGTAACGGGATCGGGTTCGGTCAATCTAACGACCTGTTCCTCGCGGATACGGATTTTGTGCCCTCCATTCCGTCGCTTTACTTATTAAACCAGTCTACAGGGGTTGCCAGCCTGATTACAGACCTCACGCTTCCTCCGCTCGACGAGGGCGTGCCGCTAATCAATTCGTTGGATTTAAACCCGGAGACCGGTGTGATGTTCGGTTCACTTGATAACCAGGCCTTTTCGTATGAAAATTATCTCGTAACAATAAATACTACGACCGGCGAAGTTACAAATATCGGTGAAACCGTAGACGGACTGGAGGCGATCGCGTTTTTGAACCCTCCGTTTGTGTCCGCAATCCCGACACTCTCCGAGGTCGGCATGGTCGTGATGGGTTTAGTTCTGCTTTCGGGAAGTCTCTTTGTTTTGATACGCCGCAGAAGGGTTACGACGGTTTAAGGATTAGAATTTAATACCAACACGCCGGTTCACATCGATTCGGACAGGTCTGTCAGCGGCCGGCACACGAGCCCTGAAATCATTTCGGTTGAAGCTCTTTCTTGTCGCGAAGTTTTTGTAGAACCGGATTAAGCCCTGAGTAGATCTTCTCAGCGAGGAGTCGGTGACCCGGGTCCGAGAAATGCCACTGGTCGTTAAAAGTCGTGGCCGTTTCGTTTTCAAAACAATCGGCGGCGTCTATATAATAAATCCCCTCCGTTTCCGCCATCTTTTCCAGTGCATGCCCGATGTAATTGTAGAGCGGCACGATTGTTTTATCGTAATCATCGCGGCTCAAACCCAGTATCCTCTCTTCGAGCTCGGTCTTGTGTTTTTTCCCGCCGGGGAAGGGCTGTCTGACAATAACGGTCGTGATGCCGTTACGCTCCGCCAGACGCTCTGCAATCTTCATGTTAAGTATGTAATCGGAGGCGTCGGACTGCCTTAAGCTCCCTTTGACCGTAATGTCGTTGAGGCCGTTTAAAAATACGACTATGTCCGGCTTTGTGTCCAACCCTTTATTAACGAAGTAGCTTAAATCCGTGCCGCTTGTCGAAGCATAAGCGGCCAGGACGGATATACCGGTATCGGGATATTCGTCTTTGAGCATATCGTATAGTCTTGAGAAGTATGTATTCGCTATATCCGAAGCCCCGGCTCCCCATGCGACGCTTCCTCCGATGATGAGTATGCTAGGGTAGGGCTTTTCTAATTTACCGAGCCTCTGAAATCCGTTCGCGTCAACTTCTATCAGGCCCGGTATGTTTTTTTTGAAATTACAATCCGAGACGGCGCAGTTGACCGGGGTTATTCCCTCGCCCCGTAATCCCTCCCTCGGTCCGCCGGGCGGTATCCCGAGGCCCCTTTCGGAAAAGCTCGATTTCCAGGCCTTTTCCCTGAGCTTATATCCGACGGGGTTCTTGAGTGTTTGGAGGCTGCGGATGTTATCAATTAGAGAGTACTTGTCGCTGTCGGATGTTAACCTGATTCCAAGCTCTATTGCGCCTATGGTTATTAAGACGGTAATCAGCGCGAGGAATAGTTTGGATAAGCGTGACCTGCTGAATTTAAGCTTCTTGTCCATTCCCTTCGTCGGAAAACCCGATTAATAGATCGTCTCGTTGCCCACGAGGATCTTGGCTTCCAGAGTCGCGAGGGTTTTGTCCTCCATATTCCTTACCTCTCCCGAAAGCGCCACCAGTCCGCCGTTCAGTTTTGGTTTTTCGTCGAGCTCTTTCACTGTCCACTCCATCGTTATGGTGTCGTTCATGAATACGGGCGCGGTGAACTTTATCGAAGCCTCGACCGTGGAAATGTCGGTATCGTGGAAGGCCTTGCTGTAAACCCCGACCGCGAGGCTGAACGTAAGCGCCCCGTGGACTATCCTCGTGCCGAACCTCGAATTTTTCATGTCGGGCTCGTTCGTGTGGAGCGCGTTGTAATCGTTGAAAAGACCCGCCGCCTTCACCACATGTGTTTCCGTAACGGTGATTCTCTCGGAGAGCTTGTCCCCGATCTTGAGCTCGTTAAACGCTCTTCCGATCCTCGGCATTACGTCCTCCTTGAAAACCTGTCTCCGGGATTATAGACATAGGCTATATATTCTATATTATTAAGATGTCTATATTATTCTATTATAACTAAATATACTTTCTATCCCGTATTGCTTTGCGTAATGTTATCTCGTCGATATATTCAATATCCCCTCCCATGGGTATCCCGTGGGCGATCCTGCTCACCCCCACGCCCATCGGCTTTATGAGCTTCGAGAGGTAAAGGGCCGTGGCCTCGCCCTCGACACTGGGATTGGTCGCGATTATTACCTCTTTCACATCATTCCCTTCCAACCTCCTGATGAGCTCCTTTATCTTGAGGTCCTCTGGCCCTATGCCCTCGATCGGGGATATTACGCCGTGGAGTATGTGATATACGCCGTTGAACTCCCTGCTCCTTTCTATGGCGAGCTGGTCCAGGGGCTCCTCCACGACACAAATTATGGATTGGTCTCTCTCTTTATCCCTGCACAATTCACAGGGTGATTCGTTTGCGAAATTGAAACAGGTATCGCATAGAACTACCTTTGACTTCGTATCGATTATCGCTCTGGAGAGGTTTTCCGCATTTTCCTTCGGGGACCTGAATATGTGGAAAGCCAGCCTCGTTGCATTCTTTTCCCCGATTCCGGGGAGCTTGGAGAGTTCGTTTATCAGTCTCGCTATCGATTCCGGTATACCTTTTTGCAGCATTCGTTAAATAAGTCCGGGGGGAAGACCCAAACCCCCTGCTAGTTTTGCTACCTCGTCCCTCATCAGATCCTGTCCCCGCGTGAGTGCTTCATTTACCGCCGCCGTTATAAGGTCCTGGAGCATCTCTATGTCGTCGTCCCTGACTATTTCCGGCTCGATCTTAATGGAAACGACCTCACCCTTCGCCTTTGCGACAACCGTGACCATTCCCCCGCCCGAGGAGGCTTCTACTGTCTTCTCACCGGCTTCGGCCTGCAGCTTTTCCATTTGCTCTTTCATTTTGCCCGCTTGTTTCAGCAGGTTCTTTATGTTTCCGCCCCCGAATTTCATGGGTTTACTCCTTTTGTTTGGGTTTCACGCTTACGACCCTGCCCCCGAAGATTTCTATCGCGTCCTTAAGCGTGGGGTCGTTCTGGATTTTCTTCTTGTTTTCGTTCCTATCCGGTTTTCCACCGCCTGTTTCACCGGCTTGCGCGGACTCGTCATCTGCGATTTCTATATTCAGGCTCCGGGAATAGAATTCATTCAAATAGTCCCCGAGTGAATTCTGGGTTTCTTTCTTCTTGAAATGGACCGAGTGGAGCGGATTGTTGAATAATATCCTGAGCGTATCGTTCTCTACCGTAATTTTCTTCGCCTGCTCGAGCCTCGTTCCCATGATGGCGTTCCTGGATTTTATGAATTTAACGAGGTCGCTCAAATTTCCGGTGTCCGTCCGGGGCTTTTTTACCGGCGGATCGCTCTCCCCGTCTGAAGACTTCGAAACGGTGTTCTCTTCGGAGGCAGCCGGTCTTTTCTGATAATCCCCGCGCGGCTCGTCGAGACGTCCCCCCCCCGGCTCCCTTCCCGCTTTGACGGATCCCGACAGGGTCTCTAATCTCTTTATTATGTCTTCTATCGGCACTGTCCTTTCGAGGGTTGAAAGCTTTATCAGTATGAATTCGAGGGCCATCTGCGGATAGAACGACCTCTGCACGCTTTCGGCCCCTTCGAGCATCAGGTTGAAAAGGGACTCCAGAGTCTCTACGCTCTCGGTCCCCGTGAGTCTTGCGATCTCGTCCTTGTCTTCCTCCGAGAGCTCCGTCACCGCTTCTTTTCCGCAGGTTTTGATCAGAAGGGCGTATCTCAGTGTCCTGAGCAGGTCCTCGGCGAAGCGTTTGGGGTTTATTCCCTTCTCTAGTGCCGTGTTCAGTGTTTCGATGCAGGATTTAGGGCTTTTATTTAGTATCCCCCCGACGGCGGATTTGAGCAGCGTCCTGTCCAGGATGCCGAGAATCCTTACCGCGTCGTCGTGCACGATCTCGCTCCCGAATGTCGCGAGCAGCTGGTCCATCAGGCTGAGTGCGTCCCTCATGCTTCCGTCCGACTCCTGGGCGACGGTATAGAGAGTTTCCTCTTCCACGCTTATATTCTCCCGCGCCGTTATCGAGGCGAGCTTCTCCTTGATCTTCTCGACAGGCACCTTCTTGAAATCATACCTCTGGCACCTTGAGAGGATCGTCACCGGGATCTTGTGAACTTCTGTCGTAGCGAGTATGAAGAGCACACGGGGCGGGGGCTCCTCGAGGGTCTTGAGCAGCGCGTTGAACGCCGATTGGGAAAGCATGTGCGCTTCGTCTATTATGTAAATTTTATATTTTCCGGATGCGGGGAGGTATTTGATATTCTCGATAATTTCCCGGATGTCATTTACGCCCGTGTGCGAAGCGGCGTCAATTTCGATCACGTCGAGTGATTTGCCCTCGGCTATCTCCCTGCAGAAAACACATTCCGAGCAGGGCTCCGGGGTCGGACCTTTCTGACAGTTGAGCGCTTTTGCCAGGATCCTCGCGGTCGAGGTCTTGCCTACTCCTCTCGGTCCCGAAAATATGAACGCGTGGGCGATCTTCCCCGTGGATACCGCGTTCCTGAGGCTCAGGGTTACGTATTCCTGGCTTATGATATCGTCAAAGGTTTGAGGTCTCCATTTTCTCGCGAGTACCAGGTAGGACATCTATCACCTTAGAACCAGCTAGCCAGGTGTTCCGCAACGCTCAGGAGGTTTTGTTACCGTTGCTCCCTTCCGGGCCTGGCGGGATTCACAAGCTCCTGCCGTACGGACCTGACTAACTGGTGAATTTATTGAAACCTAATAGTTCTAAATGAGCTTCAGCCTATATTATAAAATACCCGAAAATTAATAGCTATTCCCGAAATAATCCTTCCACCGCCGGTTGCACCAATACTTATACCCGTAAAATCAGCTAAAAACTGGCGGAGAGGGTGGGATTTGAACCCACGAGGGAGCGTTAACCCCCTACACACTTTCCAGGCGTGCACCTTCGGCCGCTCGGTCACCTCTCCGGTTGTATTGTGGAATTGGACAAGATTTTAACATCTGCTGAAAATTCTTCAAAAAGAAAGGAATTCCGACTCAATACGGATAACATTCCCTTGGGGATTACTCGTTCTGATTGTCCTGTTCCTCGGGGTTTTGCAGTCCCTCTTGATATGTAAGGTCTTCGGCTTGAGTATCGGTAGGAGCCCCGACTGCCTGACCGGGGTCATTTTCAGAGCCGGGCTCGACCCAGGAGCACGCGGTAAAGATCGGCATCGTCAGGATGACGACTAGTCCGTAAAGCTTCATCATGTCTGCTAATATCTTCTTCATATTGTTTCCCTCGAGTCTCATTTCTGAGATTGTGTCGCATATAAATATATACCAATTACGGGGAGTGATGAGGTGTCAGGGATAAATTTCTTTGAATTTATATGAAAAAGGGCGGAAGCTAAGGCTTCCGCCCCGGATCTTGAAATTTATTTCCCGTTATACTGACACTTGCAGAGATCCTGCCTTATATAGGCTATGACGTTCCATATGTCCTGCTCGGAAAGTACGCCCCCCCATGCGGCCATCATTGGCGAGAGCCCTACCGACGCTCCGCCTTCACTGATGACCTTGTGCAAATGATCGTTGCTTTTTGTCGACATATATGCGGCGTCGGTCAGGTTCCTCGGCTTAGGGTTAAGAGCGGCTGCGGCTGCTCCGTCGCCTTTACCCCCCGGTCCGTGACACGGAGAGCATGTATTTTGAAAAGTTTCCTTTCCTTTAGCTGCATCCCCTTTTTCAGCCGCCGAGCCTAACGTCAGCGATACCGCGGTACAGGCTACTAAAAAAAGCATCGTTAAAATAAGCTTTCTCATTTCAGAACCTCCCGAATTCTGCAGACGAGATTTTTTGCAGTCTTAATTTTAACTGTATTGAGCCTTTTGTATAGAGGAAAATGTTGCAGGTTTTCATTCTAAATGCGATAATCAATCAGGACAAAAATTCGGTAGGAGGACCCGGATGGATTTTATCGAATTATCACTTAAAGACGGCATTGCTACCGTCACTCTAGCCAGGCCTAAAGTGAATGCGATAAACGAGCAGGTCGTATCGGAATTGAGGGATGTCTTTAGGGAATTGGCGTCGGATACGCGGGTAAGAGCGGTGATATTGACCGGGCGGGGAAGCTTTTTTTCGTTCGGGTTCGATATTCCCGGGTTCATGGATTATCCGAAGGAGGCGTTTCACAGGTTTGTCTTGAGCTTTTCTGACCTCGTCCGGCGTATTTTCGTCTTTCCGAAGCCTGTAATCGCCGCTTTGAACGGGCATACCGTTGCCGGTGGGTGCATCCTGGCCATTGCCTGCGACCGGAGGGTTATGGCTGCCGGGAAGGCGAAGATCGCCTTAAACGAGATCACACTCGGCGCTTCGGTATTTACGAGCATTGCGGAGATTCTGAGATTCACAGTCGGCTCGAGGAGCGCTCAGCACCTCCTCTACTCGGGGAAAATGAATTCAGCGGAAGAGGCTTTGGCCCTGGGCCTCGTGGACGAAGCGCATACCGGGGAAGGGCTCGATGACGCGGTGCTCCGTTGTGCGCGTGATCTTGCCGAGAGGGATGGAGAGGCGTTCGGGAGCATTAAAAGGCTTCTCAGGAAGGACGCCCTCGATAGGATCGAGAGGGATGAAAAAGGCTCCGTTTCGGATTTCGTCGATATTTGGTACTCTCAAAATACATGGGAGAAGTTGAAAAAGATCGAAATCCGAAGTTGATCTCCGAGCTGTATATAATCTCCGGGGCAAATTAGACGGCTATGATAAAAAAGTGGGAAGTCATAAAGTCAGAACACCTCTCCTCAAACAGGGTTTTCTCGACGAGGGTGGATACGAGCATATCCCCCGTCACGGGGAAAGAGCACGATTTTTTCGTGATAGAAGCCCCCGACTGGATAAATGTAGTAGCGGTCACGGAGAACGAAGAGGTGCTGTTGATTAAACAGTACAGGCACGGGATAAGATCGGAGACCATAGAGATTCCGGGCGGTGTCATCGATCCGGGGGAGACCCCGCTTGAGACCGCGAAGAGGGAGCTCCTCGAAGAAACGGGTTATGTTTCCGATAACTGGACATTGATAGGCGAAGTGATACCCAATCCTGCCATACAGAACAATAAATGTCATACTTTCCTTGCCCGAAATTCACGGAAGGCGGGGGATCCACTCTTCGATTCCACGGAGTATATAGTGACATACACCGCGCCTGTTTCTGAGATTCCGAAGATGGTTGCGGAGAGGAAGATTACACATTCACTCGTCGTCGCGGCATTTTACTGGTTTTGTCTTTATAATTCCTACTGATTTCCGGCTCCGGGACTCATAAATATGTTATTAATACCTTTAAGAAGCAGCTTTAAGTTTTTGCTGAGGCTCACTTTATACATTATATTTCGAGGTTGTGCATTCACTCAGGCGGGTGTATATTTATAGATATTGAGCAAGGAGCTATTGAGGAGGCAGGGAATGCGGCGCTTGATATCAGGGTTGTTATACGCAACGGTAGGAATCTTATTTTTATCCCCTTTATTTGCGTTTTCACAATCGACGGCCCCTGTTGCACCTCCGGCACCTGCTCCTGCACCTGCACCTGCTCCGGCCGACTTCCCGTCATATATCGTTACCCCCAGTGAAGATTTGAACCCGTATGACCTATCAACAATGCAGAAGAGCACAGAAACGAATTACAGGACCGGGACGGGCACGCTCGGTACGACCGTGGAGCGTTCAAGCAACATAGAGGTTAATCAAGCGCTCCAGAAGAAAAGAGAAGAAAGACAGAAAGCCGCTCAGGAGGCTCAAGCGAAGTCAGCTGTGAAACCCGGCGAAGAAGAGGGAGAGCAAATTCCGCCCGGAGAAGAAATAACGCCGGCTCAGGAGCCCCAGCTCGGGGATTCCGCAAAGAGCCTGGAAACTCCCGGAGTTAGGGGCGGGCTATTCACATGGACGGACGAGAAGGGTGTGCTCCACGCCACAAACGACATCGGAAAGGTCCCGATCGAATATCAAATCAAGGCGATCGAGAGCTCAAAGAGCGTCGACTTGAATAACAATAATACTAAGAAAAGAAACACCAACTAAAAGCTGTCCGCTTTATGCGGGGTCGATTCTGTCTAATTCGGATCCGCTATTTCTTATTTCTGGTTTTATTATCTTTTTCCGTCAGCTCCGAAACCTTTTCTTCCAGGTTTTCCAATTTCGCGGAGAGTCTCTTAATTTGTCCTTCCAGAATGTAAAGTGAGTCATTTGTGCTGTCCGTCCGCTTGAGCAGCATAACCCCGAGCCCGACGAGCGGAGCGACGATGAATATAAGCTGAAAAAGGTATCCGGGTCCGTTTTCCGAGCAGCCGCTCAGGAATAAGCCCGTATATATTATTGCGGATAAAAATATGACCCTCCTCATTACTCTATTCCTCCTTGGTATTTAATCTCACCCATATTTTACCTGAGTAATCAACCGGGGGTGCGAACGTGTGTTATCAGGTGTCATTTAATGTTTTTATACCTCAGGTAATAGATTTCTTTTCCCTCGGCCCTGAACTCCCTTTCGTAGCGTGTTTCGGCTCTGCCTGGAACGTGAAGCACGTAGCCGGGGGCGGGGTATACGCATTCGAACGCGTCAATTTTTTTCATTGTTTCGAGCGCGGTTAAAACATATTCCCTGTGGTCGCTCGCTATCTCGAGGCTCGCTCCGCTTTTCATAATCCGTGAAAGCTTCTTCAGGAAACCGCGGTTGATTACCCTGTGCTTCCGGTGCCTGTCCTTCGGCCAGGGGTCGGGGAAATTGATATATACCGTGGCGAAGGAACCCTGGTGGAAAATATCCTCTGCGGCGATTTCCGCGTCCATGTGAATAAACTTAACGTTCCCCGCCTTCGCCCGGTTTGATTTCCTGACCGCCTTGTTAAATCTTTTCTTCTTTATTTCTATTCCCAGGTAATTTCTTCCCGGGTTCTTCAGGGCGTTTTCTATAAGAAAATCCCCGTCCCCGAATCCGATCTCGAGCAGGCAGTCGTTCCCGTTCCCGAACACTCCCTCGAGATCGAGCGGTAAGAGGTGTATGGATATATCGAGCCCCGGACTTCACAGTCGCGGGATCGCCCGTGCCCGCGCTGATTTTAGAAGTCTCGATTAACGGGGGGGTGTTGCTATATGGCATCGGCAATGAGTCGGTCTTCAATTTTTATTCCGTAGCTTCCGTCGATCTCCGCCATCTCGCCCATAGTCCGGGGAAGGACCATCTCGATTTTCCCGCCCCTTGATTTTTTGTCGAGCTTCATGGTATCGGTTATATCCTGCACTTTCATATATTCCGGCATCCGTGTCGGGAGCCCCGCTTTCGATATCAGCGCGGTGAGCCTCTTGAGCTCGCTTTCCTTCCACAAACCCATCCTGGCGGCGAGCTTCCCCTCAGCCGCCATACCGATTGAAATCGCTTCCCCGTGCGTGATCTTATAGTCGGAGAGGTTCTCGACCGCGTGTCCTATGGTGTGGCCGAAGTTCAATATCTTCCTTAAGTTAGATTCCCTTTCGTCAAGCTCGACGACCTCTCCCTTGATTTCGCACCCTCTTTTAATTATATGAGTTAGCGTCTCCTTATCGTAGGAGAATATGCGGTCCATATTCTCTTCCAGATAGGAAAAGAGTTTATCGTCTCTGATCACGCCGTACTTTATCACCTCGGCGAGCCCTTCCCTTATCTCCTTTTCGTGGAGGGTCAGGAGCGTATTCACGTCTATGTACACCCTCCAGGGCTGATGGAACGCCCCGATCAGGTTTTTCCCGTGCGGTGTGTCCACGGCCGTCTTACCCCCTATAGAGCTGTCAACACATGCGACCAGTGTGGTCGGCACCTGTACGTACGGGAGGCCGCGCGTGTATGTGGCTGCCACGTATCCGGCTATATCCCCGACGACTCCCCCCCCGAGCGCTACCACGGCCGAGTCCCGTCCGAATTTTTCCTCGAGCATGCGGTCTTCTATCCGGGCTTTCGTCTCTCTGTTTTTATGCTTTTCGCCCGCGGGGAAGGCGATGATGTGCGTATTGAGCCCCGCCCGCTCGAATTCCTTATGGAGCATCTTCCCGTAGAGCGCATCGACGGTGGAATCTGTAACGATCGCGAATTTATAGGCGAGCCCCGCATCCTTTATTTCTCCGGGGATACGGTTTAAGAGGCCCTCGCCGATAACTATGTCGTATGATTTGTCCACGCTTATCTTGAGGTTTACTCTGATCCTTTCCATGTCAGCCGCCGCCTTCATAATATTATATCTCCAGCTCTTTTTCGCCCCTGAACGAGAATATCCTTACTTTAGGCCCCGCCTCGATGATTATGTCGCCGGGCTCGTCGCCTGTAAATATTTCTCCGTCAATTATATACCCCCTGTTCCTTTCGACCCTGAGGGTCCTGACCGACTTATTTACGAAGTTTCCGGATTTATCCGATTTGAGGCTCATGTAGAGACCCAGAGGCAGCTTGTGGCGCTCCTTCTTTATGTAGCTTTCCCTGACATAAACCATATTAAACGATTCACCCGGTACCGATTCTTCGGCGAATATATCGAAACCGAAGACGAATTTTTTAAGACTGGATGCGATTATGAAAACGTGACCGTCGAAGGGGAGTTTCTCCCCGTCCGCGTAAACGGTCGAATCTATATCATTGAAGAGGTTACGCTCCCCGTTCGAAAGGAGCGTCAATATCGTTTTGATTGTCATGACGGATGCGACCTGAATTCCGGCGCCCTGTCTGTAGTAGTCGATGAGGAACCTGTGGAGGAAGCCGTCTATCCACGAAAAGCCGTAATAAGGCCCCTCGGATCTTGAATCGTATATCCGAAGCAGTCCCCTCTCTATAACGCTTACCGGTCCCCCCCTCTTTACGATATCACTCAATCTCCGGCAAATTGCGAACTGGTTGTTTCTGAGTCCGGCGTCCGAGCCGATCATATTGATCGTACCGCCCATGAGGGGCAGAATCACGGGGAGCTTCTCCTCTCCGAAGAGTTTTATATACGTGCTCAGTACGTTGCATATAGTCCCGTCCCCTCCGCTTATGAGGAGGAGCTTCACGCCTGCTTTCTCGAATTCGTTCATCACTCCCGGGATCTCCTGCTTGTTCCTGGTTGCGCGGAGAAGTGCCCTTCCGCCGAATATTTCGTCCAATTTCTTTATGACGGCGGCTGTCTTCCTGCTGTTTATCTTGGCCGACGGGTTTAGAATGATCCCTATTTGTTTCATACCGGATATTTGATCAGCGACCACACGGGATGGGGTGAAAGTTTTTTCACGCCGTGGAGCTCCGTAAGCTCGACGAGAAAACAGTACCCCGCGATCTCACCTCCCAGCCTCTCCACGAGATCGCCCGCCGCTTTGGCCGTTCCGCCTGTCGCCAGGAGGTCGTCTATCAATACGACCCTGCTCTTGTCGTGTATGGCGTCCCTGTGAACCTCGAGCGAGTCCGACCCGTATTCGAGGTCGTAGGAGGCGTTTATCGTTACGTATGGGAGCTTCCCGGGTTTCCTGACGATGACGAGCCCCGTACGGAGCTTAATAGCGAGGGCCGATGCGAATATGAACCCCCGCGATTCTATGCCCACTAGGTAGTCGATTTTCTTACCGCCGAGCATATCCGCCATACTTTCGATTGCGTTCTCGAATGCCTTCGCGTTCTGAAGCAGGGGCGTGATGTCGTGGAATATAATCCCATCTTTCGGGAAATCCGGTATGTCCCGTATGTAGTGCTTGAAATCCATCATTTACTGTTCTCCTTTCGTCTTACGGCAGGTAATTGATCGGGTTTACAGGCTTGCCGTTCTTTCTTATTTCGAAGTGGAGATGGCTGCCCGTGGCGTTTCCGGTGGCTCCGACCTCTCCTATCACCTCGCCGGATCTGATACAGGTGCCGGCTTGTACGTCGTTCTTGCTGTTGTGTGCATAGAGGGTGCTTATCCCCCCGCCGTGCTCTATTATAACTATCCTTCCGTATCCGGAAAATCCCCTGAAGCTGTCTGCGCTTACGAGAACAAGCCCGTCGGCTGCCGCTCTTATCGGTGTGCCTTTGGGCGCCGGTATGTCTATCCCCCAGTGGAATCCTCTGCCCCGCTTTCCGAAGCCAGAGGATATCTTGCCCGGAAGGGGCCAAATGAGCCCTGAGGAAACTACGGCGCCCGGGATTTTGAGCATTGTCCCTGCGGGGATATCCGTGTAGTCGGTGATGTTATTTACCTCGATCAGCTCCTCGACCGTCGTACCGTACATTTTTGATACCCGGTATAAAGTCTCTCCCTCTTCCATCATGTGGTACCTGTAGCCTTCTTTGACAGTTAATTTCCCCGTCAGGCACCTTTCGATGTCTTTTTCACTCACTCTCGGAGCGGGGGGGGGCGGCGTAGTTTTAGCGCAGGCCCCGAGCAGCGCCAGGAACAGCAAGCCCGATAGCCATTTCCACTGCCTCTCTGGGATCCGCTGCCTGTTTAATTTCGGGTGATACATCCCAAGTTTTTATCCCTATGACCGGAATTTCCAATCTGAGAGCGAAGGCAATTTCAGATAATGTACCGAAGCTCCCGCCTATTGCAATGACGGCATCGCTCGACCGGACGACGATTATGTTCCTGCCGTGTCCCATTCCGGTGACGATCGGGATATCGACGTAGGGATTGGCATCTTCTTTTAGATCCCCAGGGATTATTCCCACAGTCAGCCCCCCTTCCGATTTCGCGCCCTTACAAGAGGCCTCCATGACCCCGCCAAGGCCCCCGCATAAGAGCGTGCATTTTCTCCGCGCGATCTCCCTCCCGACCTCAAGCGCCGTCAGGTATTCCTCTTCCGTGGCTTCACCCGCCCCTATGACTCCTATTACGGTCTCCATATCCGGCAAGATTATATGTCTTTTCTCTGGGAGACTCAAACCATGCAGCGTCCCCGCGGTCCGGGCTTATAAACGGCCGTCGACGCGCTAAATTGTATGCACTCCTTCGTTATCGGTGTTGACGGGAAGGGGCAGCTGCCGGTAAATATGTCTCCCGCACGGGGTCTCCGTTTGGGCGGAGCATCCGGGCAGGGTATAATTAGGACTTGATTTCAACCCCGTCATCTTATAACTTTTATAATGAAACTTACGGTTGCCGGTAAATGCAAAAAGGGGGGCGAGTAATGAAAATATTAAGGAAAGCATACGTCTTGATGGCGCTCATGGCCTTTGTCACACCGGTCTATGCGGGCGCCCAACAGAACACGGACATGGCGCCTCTCGGTTTCACGTTCGGTATATCGGACAAAGACGCCAGGAATATCATCGACACGAACGGCAAGAGGATAATAGAGAATAATGTCGATTCCAAAAAGATAAGATTCATATTGATGCAGGGGCTGATTGTTGCGCTCCCCCTCGATCTCGACGGCAGGGACGTGAGCACCGGCCTCGAATTCTATGATAAGAAGCTGCTTTCGTCTTCGCTAATCCTGACCGCCAAAGACCCTGTCGAAGAGTCCCAGCTTCAGAATGAGATAATGAAATACCTTACGGGGAAATACGGCGAACCGGCCAGCTCGGACAGCATGCTCTATTTTAAGAGCTGGACATGGCATATGCCCGATGTGAAGCTGGTTTTCCATACGAACCAGAAGGATAACGTCGTTAAGGTCCAATATACCTATGAGCCCGTAAACCAGGCGAAGGTCGATGACGAGCTCGATAAGGCACGGGGCATCGAAAGGACCGATCCCGCGACGCAGATGTTCGAGAAGGGGGATTACAGCAAGCCGACCGGTTACGATGAGTCGCACTAGTAATCTTGTTTAACCTGTAATTCGGTACATACCGGCAGGGATATAAATCAGTATTTCGTGCATTCCTGCACTTCCTTCAGGTTCCGGTGGTCGTTCCTTAAGATACCGTATATATGCGCCCATTCGTGTTTAAGGAGCGGCATTATACCTCTCCTGTTAAACGCCTTATAGGTTACTATTAATAGAGGGTATTCCGGATCGTATTCCCCATTGCATCTGCCGTTGTGGTATTCACATTCGAATGTCCCGTTTACGACGGCTATCAGGTATTCCCTCGCTTCCTTTCCGCGGTCCCTGATATCGAAACACGCGCTGAACTCGGAGAACTGTTCGTCCACATTCCGGAGTATTAAATCCTCCTGCCCCGGGAGATTTCTTCCCACGCTTACCTTGAACCCGTATTTCGGGGTTGTTTCATAAGGCATTTTCTTTAAATCGTCCTTACTCAGCTCTTCCGGGTGCATTACCTGACTGAAGCGCCCCATATTGGCGCATGCTGTGACTGTAAAAAGAAGGAGAACAAGAGCCGGGATCCCGATTCTCATAACTTGAATAAAAAATATAACCTACCCGGATTAAAGACGGTTCACGCCCGTAAATTCGGCTTAAGTGTCCGGGTCTTCCTGTTTATTAAATGTTCAGTGTAGTATAAATTAAATACCCGGCACAAATGACAAACTCGTCTGATAAAAACAGCTCGTTCAAGAGATTCCTGGCATGGTTCGGCTCCACGAGGGCGGGGGCCTGGGCGATTATCAACCTGGGCTCGCATGTCGATAACCGGCTTATCCGGGCGACTGGCGGGAAGTACAACACGACGTTTGCATGGCCATGCCTCCTCCTGACGACAAAGGGGGCGAAGACGGGGAAGCCGAGGACGATCCCTCTCGTTTTTGTGCGGGACGGGGAAAACCTCGTCCTCATAGCGTCCAAGGGCGGAAACCCCAGCCATCCGTCGTGGTATCTGAACCTCCGCGCCGATCCGGAGGTCGAGGTCTTCGTAGACGGGAAATCCGCACGGTATATTGCGGGGGATGCGGAAGGGCAGGAGCGCGAAAGGCTCTGGAATAAAGCCGTCGGGCTTTATTCGGGTTATGAAAAATACCGCAAAAGGGCAGGGGGAAGAAAAATTCCGGTTGTGGTGTTGATTAAGAAAGCCCTTTAATCATACGGGTTTTATTGTATCGATTGCGGTTCGATAATTCTATGAATCCGATAAAAAAGATAGAAATAACCGAACCGGAGTTTTTAGAAAGGGTAAAAGATAAAATGCGCAGCAGAATCCTCGACTATTATGACCCAAGGCAGCCCCGATTGCCGTTTGCGAGTTTGTAAAGTATCCAGGATTCGTGGATTCAGTTCTCTCTGACTCTGATTGGTATGAAGTATCGCTTGGAAGGATAACGAAAGCCGAGATTATTGTTTTCCGTTGCTCGGGTTGCGACCGTCACATCGTTGTTGACGGTGTGTATAGAATAATCTGGATCGCAGCGTATGGAAACGGAGACGAGGTGCTCGATGTCACCGAGCTCTCGGGAGAGGACTGGCCCGAAAATACCCCGGATCTAAATGTTGTCTGTATATGTAAGCCATACAGGGTATGGTGATGAAAAAATTCAAGAGTCCGTTCAAAAATCATTTTATAGATAGGTATGATCGATAGGGTATTTGTCAGTTACTTCTCCGGCAGCGTCGAGACAAACTCCATACATCTTTCGACCCATCTTTTTAATTCTTCGTCTGATTTATAGCCTTCGGGCTCGACATAGACATACCCTTTCATCGGCTTGCCCGTGAAGTCCATGGGTTTCGTATGTGGCTAGAGACAGGGCGGCTTCGTACCGGTCGGCTCCCACCCTCGCCATCAGCAGGTCGTTGATGACACCGCAGCACATGTTGCCGTTCAGCATGAAAGCGATACCCCCGAACATCTTCTTTTCCCTCGCGTCTTTCCTTCCCGTAAATATCCCCCTTATACGACCTGCGAGTTTTTCGTCGAATGCCATTGCGGGCCTCCTTTATTTGGTTTAGTCTCTCCGGGAAATTATACCGTTTTTAAGTGTATTACATTTGGATGTATCGAGTGATTACGGATTTATATGCGAAAATCGAGGGGGGAGGGGCGGTGTTTAAATCCCGCCCCTCCCGGAAAGTTTACTTACATGGGTTTGTTGCTGCTTGCAGCCGGAGTGTATCCTTCAACCTTTTTAATTGAAGTCGCTTTTCCGTTCTCGAATGCCACGGTCACTTCGTCGCCGCTCTTAAGTCCCTGAACCATCGAGGAACTGCTGTAATTTATTACATGGAATTTCCCCGCCTGGTCCTTGACGGTCAAGTTATGGCTCCTTATTTTGGTAATTTGACCCGTGATCGTAGTCGCCGCAGCGGCCGCGACTTGCTGCCCCTGCTGGTGCTGTACGGCAAATGAATTAAGCGCTCCTACTGAAAGCATCGCTGCTACTAACATACATGTGATTATTCTATTCATGATTGTTAAAACCTCCGTTTTTTGTATAAAACCCTTAAATAGGCTCATAAAGCCTCCGCAGACAATCTCGTTTGAAGTTTGAATCCAGATTAATTTTATTTGATCAACGGAGGTGATCTTAAGTGGGAATACCCGAATGTCGAATCGTAATGTAACGAATTTACCGAGCTTTTTAATGCGCCGCGTTTCGACCCGGGCTCGGAAGATGTCATGAGACTGGCAACTAAGGTAAGAAACAGAATAAACGTTTTTTTAGTATCGGAGTCATTGGTGGTTTCGTCGTCGAGGATAAAATTGTCTCCCTCTACCATATAATTCGGGTAATTGATGTTGTCATGAAGGTGTATAGGTCTCGGATGCCGTATTTCCCCCATGGACGCGGGGGGTAAGGCGTAATGTGAAATAACGCCGATAAGGCTGATATATAACAAAAGTATTATTGGTTGTTTAATACTGAATTCCCGCGGATTTTCTAAAGCGCAAAATCTTTTCATCGATTGGCTCAGACGCTCTAGTAACAATAGTGTAAGTTATGTTTTCGCGATATCAAGCGGAATTTATTTGTCATACTATCCCGGCTCAATTATTATGAGTGCGGCATGCTTGGTTCGGTAAGGTGTAGTAAAGATTTATCGGCGGCTGTTAATTCGTCATGTTAATCCCGCCTTCGGGACTAATATCGAACTTAACCGTTAGTGAGGTCGAACCTTATCGGTACTACTACCCAGCTCGACATCGCCTGACCGTTCCTCTTTCCCGGAATGAATACCCAGTTCCTTACTGCATCGAGCGCGGAATTGTCGAGCACGTCATATCCGGAAGATTTCCGTATTTCTATCTTTCCCACGTTTCCGCTCTCAAGGACGAAAACGTTAAGGACGACGAGTCCCTCATACCCGTGCCGCTTCGCTATCGTGGGATAAGTAGGTTTGGGGTTAAGTCCATAATTCGGATAGCCGATTTCAGTGCCGTTGCCGGAACCCTTTGTATCGAGCCCCGTACCCCTGTCTCCGATTCCGCTCCCTTTCTGAGTGCCCCCGGGCGAAACGTTGTCCGTCTCTCCGGTGTTTGCGGAGGACGAGATCGCGCTCGTCACTGCCGTTTGCTCGTTAACAGGGTTATTATCCCGGCTTATTATCTCTTTCTTTTCGGGTTCCTTAGCCGGCGTTTTCCTGACGACTCTCTTAAAAGCCTTCTTCTCGGGGGGCTTCACTTCTTTTTTTTCAGGCTCGGGTTGATTCATTGGTGCGGGGGCGAGCGAGTTCCCTTTTCCTTTCCCGGGATCGGCATACTGTGTGGTGACGCCGACCGTGAGCGGCTGAGCTTTTTCGTCCACTTCTCCGGGTGTGAGGAAAGCGACCAGACCGAAGCCCGCGGCGTGTAGTATCAGTGACAGTATTATGAATGCTTTTAGCCGCGAGGAGAGCATGCGATTTTCTCCGGGTTCAGGGTGTCTGCGATTTTTCTGCGGCGATAGCTATCTCTTTGGCTCCGGCATCCTTTGCCTGGCTAATCAGTTTGACCGCGTCGCCGAGAAGCGCGTCCTTGTCTCCTTCGAGTATGACGACTTTGGTGTTGCTTTCGGATAGGGCTTTTTTTAATTCCTCTTCGAACGCATTCTTGTTGATCTCTTTCTGGTTGATGAATATTTGCCCGGACGTGGTGAGGGTTACCACGACGTTTCTCGATACCGTCTCGGTTTTCGAGACTTCGGGGAGTTTTATGTTCGCGCCGGATTCGATAAGCGCCGAGCTCGTGATCATGAAAATAATCAGCAGTACGAGGAATATGTCCGTGAGCGGCGTAATATTAATTTCCGCTACGATATCCTCGTCCGTCTTTTCCTCAAATTTCCCGATCGCCATGGTAGTTCATACTCCCCTGTTTATAAGCCTGGATGAATTTGGAATGGTTGATTTTCAGCTCTGCGTTAATACCCGCGATTTTAATTTGCAGATAATTGTACGCAACGACAGCGATGATAGCCACGATGAGTCCCGCGGCGGTTGCGACGAGCGCTTCCGAAATCCCGCCCGCTACAACGGAGAATCCGCCCGTTCCGGCTATGGACATACTATGGAAGGATTTGATGATACCCATGACAGTCCCGAAAAGGCCGATAAACGGGGCGCTGCTGGCTATAGTTCCGAGTACCCAGATATTTTGCTTTAGGTCCTGGACCTCCTCGTACCTGTTGTCTTCCAAACGCTCTGTCACATCGATGGGATTTATTCTGGTCTCTTCCGCGAGGATGGAATGATAAAGTCTTGCCTGTAAACTTTTCCTGTGTTTATTGCATACCGAGAGCGCGGTATTGAAGTCGCCTCTCGTCAGTGGGGGGACTATTAGGCTCGTGAGCTTTCGTGTGGAAGAAGCTATTCCGCTGAAAGCGAATATTCTTTCCCCCAGGATAGCTACCATAACAACGGAGCATAGAATAAGAGGGTAGGTGGCGATCCAGCCCTGTTTAACCAGCTCCAGTAAATTTAAACTCTCCATATTCGGTCACCTCGTAAGTCCGGTCACTTTAAGTTAGCAGCTTTAGTTTGAAAGTATAACGGTTCTATCATAATCATATCCTAAACAATCCTTTCCTCAATCGCTGATAAAAGTATGCGTGAAAAAATTAATTCCTACGAATCGGTTTTCGATCCGTGAGATGCTCGTAAAATGTTGGAGTTGAAATCTTCCGCCGCGCAGCATTATCTATGATGACTGAACCGGAATCTTCGGGCCTGATATTTCGATGAGCTGGATACATTGTTTCAAAAGACTCGATATGATAATGAATGTCAAAGTCGGCATAATTAAGATACACGAGTATAACTTAGCGTCAAGAATCCATTGATTATTTATCGGGAGAGATCTGGGGGAAATTATGAGTAGCGAAGCCTGAATAATCACTGCATGAGCGGGTTGTGATATTCGAAAATCCACCGCTCTTGCATGCACCGTGAGAGGTAACCCGTTACTCATTTTATATACCATAATTCGGTATCTGAATTATTCCCTCGAACGACTATCGAACTAAAGTCAATTTTGTCGACGTTGTTTGAGAATCTCCAATAAACACTGTCTGGAATGGAACAATCCGGGTTAATTCCTGTCACATCATAGATATTAAAATGGATTATAACTCACTCTGAATTTTAAAAATTATCTTCATCTCCCGAAAGTTGGCACGCATGTTGCCCTTATGATTGACATGAAGAAAGCAATTACCATCAGGGATGTCGCAGTAGTATTCGGGTTATCGGTTACTTTCCTGATAATCGCGTTGTTGGCATTCACTTTTCTGATGATTACGCTGATTCTCGTAGTGCTGGGATTCACTGGAATTGGAGCTGCTGCGGCTTGGACAGCAAAAATTCTATTACTGGTTTTCTTCGTGCTTTTTGTAATCTCTCTGATTCTCGGACGACGCGGGGTAATGCAATAAATAACAATCGACATCGAAGAAAATGGGAGGTGATATAAATGAACTGGGACCAAGTACAAGGTAACTGGATGCAGCTTAAGGGAAAGGCGAAGGAAAAATGGGGAAAGCTGACGGACGATGATCTCGATGTCATAAACGGCAAACGCGATCAGCTCGTAGGAAAGTTACAGGAGAGATACGGGTACACGAAAGAGCAGGCTCAAAAGGCTGCCGATAACTGGTCTAAAAACCATTGAGCTGGTTTGAGTTGTGTTTTCTGACCTATTTACCCCATACCTCTGGCCGCTCTTTTCCCCATTAACCCGGGGGAAAGGGCGGCTTTCTTGACTAGGAGCGGATTCGGGTCGATTCTCGAATATTTAATATTATGGAGATGTAACTGATTTAGCATGAGTGCAATCGGGCTGTCGTTCGGTTTATTTAATATACGGGCTTATTTTTGCCAGTAAATATCCCGAAGCGTTTGCAGCTTGGGATAGTGCTATTAACAAAGAGAGCAAGGTCTTATAACGGCATGAAGTCTTCCGGGGATAAAGTATCAACCCGGTGTAAAAATTAATGGGTTCAATCTTCATTACGTTCAGGCTGCGGCTCGCCCGAATATTGTGGAACTTATGTGCGCCCTGGCCGTAATTAAAATGCTGTCTGAAGAATTTACCTAAAGTAAGCGGGTGGGCGTGGCGCACTATAGCTTCCGGGGAATAAACCGTTTTATATCCGCAATAGAGGTACCTGTCGCAGAACTCCCTGTCCTCGGCAGCGGCAAGCGGAAACGTTATATCGAATCCCCCGACTTTAAGAAATTGCTCTTTGGAGAGCGCCATGTTGTTCGAAGTTAAAAACCTGGCCTCCCTTTTGTTATAGTAGGAACAAAGGAAATCGGCAATCAGCTGGCTCGCCGTCGAATAGGAGTTGTCCGGTAAATCATTGACTGTCCGTCCTGCGACTAGAAGTCCCGGATTCTTGTTTAGCAGCTCTTCCAGTCTCCGGAGCCAGTCGGGCGAGGGTTTGCAGTCATCGTCGGTAAATGCGAGGTATTTGCCGCTCGATTCCTCTGCGCCTCTGTTTCTCGCGGTCGCCGGCCCCGCATTATCCTGCCTGAAAAGTTTCACGTTGATCTTTTTCTGAAATGCCCCGACGATGTCTCCGAGCGAGGTTTTGCTGCCGTCATCTATCACGATCACTTCAAAATTATCTTTGGGATACTCGAGACCGGTAATCGAGTCAAGGCACTCTCTTAACTGCCTGGGTCTTCCGTAGGTGGGTATGATAATTGAAAACACCGGTTTATCGTTGCTCATCATAAATCATTGTTAGAAAGGGGTGTAAGCCATGAAGACCAATGGAGAAGGACCCTATTGATAATCATAGGATTTTAAATTGCTTGCCCGGCTCCGAACGGCTCTATCATCCGGCACGAGTATCATATTCGTTTGCTGGTAATGCTTGATGCTCACCATAAAACATCTCACGTTTTCTTCACGATCACGTTTCCGTATTTTTTGTTATAACGTCGCGGCTTATCAATCCCGAGCTGAGGAGCCGAATCTCGCTTATTTTAACTGCGTTTGTTATGAAATAACAGACTAAAATAATTAAGGTTATTACGCACACTTTAACGATAACCAATAACCCGGGGGTGCTCCACATCTGAGCGGCGATATACGCAGCTACCGAGATTAAGACACTCCATAAGATAGTTTTTCCCGGGGGGTAAGTTTGCCAGAGATAATAAACCGCGGTGATAGTTACGACAGCCCCGAGCCACGCAAAAGACGTATAAACGAAAGATGCCCCGATCATTCCGAACTTCGGAATCACGAAGAAATAAGCGAGAATGGATAAGGGTACGATCGGACCCGCGAGCAAGAACGGCAATCCCGGTTTACCGCTTGCAGTGAGTACTGCGTAGTTTACCGATATGAAAATCGTGGCTATTGAACCGAAGATAAGAAGCGACAGGAGCGGGGCCGATCCTTCATATTCGGGTCCTAGTATAAGCTTGACGACTTCATTCGAACAGCCCGCCGTCATAGCGGCGAAGGGTAAAAACAAGATCACAATCCGGTACGACGTCTCTACCAGATGCGCGACCGACGCCTTATTGCCGGAACTGATGGTCCTGCTTATTGTCGCCAGCAGCAGAGGAGAGAATGAAAGTGCGAAAAGACCCGGAACGATAGATAAATTCTGTGCCGCGACATAAATACCCGCCTGCTCCGCCGTGCCTCCCAGACCTTTTAAAAGCAGCAAATCCAGCTTGTCGTAGAGTCTCATGCTTATCGAAAATAAGAATAGAGGAGCTACAAAGCCCCACAGCTTCCGTGTATCAAAATCGGAATGCTTGAATATAGGAGGGCGGATGTATGAGCGGACTATTATCAATTCGAGGAGCGACGAGGCTATTATTCCCAGTATGGCGCCTTCGACCGAAAGCCCGATCTCGACAAGTACCACGATCAGAACCAGTCTGCTTAACCAGCGCACGGCGCTTGTCAGGGCTCTCGCCCTGAATTTTCCTAACCCTACGAGTATGTGCCGGTGCGCGGTAGAAAGAACAAAAATCGGTATGTCTATCGCCAGCAGTGAGAGGTACGACCCCAATTTCGGGGCATTCAGTAGTTTCGCTATTTCTCCGGATACCAGCCACAACGCTATCACTGCCGCAGCGCTGACTATCAAATACAATTTGAGCACAGTCGTCGCGATAGGCTCCCAGTCGTCTGTTTCTCCTATGAACTTTATGCTCGTTCCGCCGAACATATTGCAGACGCTGTATTCGATCCAGAGCACTATGCCTACTGCCAGGCCGTAAATTCCGTAGCTCTCGGGTCCCAGAATGCGCGTGAGGAATATGGTGGTAATAAGTCCCGTCGGTATCAGGAGCGATTCCGAGAGGAACACGCGGATCGTCCCGTCGAGCATGTGACGTGCGCCTGTAGAATGTTTGGGTTCCGTTTTTTCGTCAATCATCAAGGGTTTAAGAACGGCATTTGAAACTTTCTCTGAACATGGATGTCCGCATCTGTACCTGCTGATTTATGCCCGCATTTCTAACATAGACTAACACCTTGTTTCGGATTAACGCAACCGGCCGTATGTAAATATAATAATCCGGCTAGAGGATGAGTTCGCGGCCGGTCATTAAGCCGGGAACGGGTTCTCCCAAAAGTGACAGGAAAGTCGGGGCAATGTCCAGTACTTCGATATTGTCGATTTTCCCCCCGGTTCTTACGGACGGCCCGGCAAGAGCGAAAAAACCGTACGACGAATGGTCGCTCCTTCTGAAGAATTCGGGTTTTTTTTGCGTTAGCTCGGCTTCGGGGTGCAGTACCCGCTCCATGAAGCTTCCTGGCTTCCATTCGACGAAGATATCCGGGAGATGTCTGTGAGGGCCGCACTTAAAGATCTCGACCGTTTTGTTAACGGAGACCACTGCCGGCTCTCCTGTTACGGGGTCGATCAGCCTTTTTAGTTCGTCCCCGATCCTGTCGATGAGGGCATGATATTCATCCCCGGGTTCAACAATGCCCTCGGGCTCCCGTCCCCTGAGGTTAACGCGTATGAAGCTTGTATATGAGACAGGCATTGAAAATGCGGTCGTCCGGCTCCAGTCCGTGCCGCTCCTGAACCTGTCGGAAACCAGTTGCTCTCTCTTTTCCCTCGGCATACGCTTGCTGAGCGCAATACGCAGGGACTCCGGGAGCAGTCTGCGCGCAATATCTATAGGCCTTAGCGATATTCCGTCAGGTCCGGGCGAGGCCTGATATCCGAGTTCTCTGCAAAACGCCTCACCAAGGGCCGCATTCGGGTAATCGTCTTCCATGCCGACTGAAGACACGATGCAAATATTAGGGTTATCGAATAGTTCCATTATACGTCCGATTTCGGCATCGATGGCCTCGTATATATCTCTTATGGCGTATGTGAGCTCGCAATCTCCTTCGCCTTTCCCTCGGTTTTTCGGATGATATTTCCAGAATTGGTGGTTCGCCGCATGCGACTCGGCAAAAATAATTAAGGAGAGGTCGAATCTGTCCCGCCTGAGGAGGTAACGGCACATTTCGCCTTTTTTCCTGACATTTTCCAATAACTTTTTGTATATCGCTTTATCTTCTTCAAAGGTGCTGCCGTGGTTCTCTATGGTTAAAAGCTTGGGCCCGAATAGCCTGCTTATTTCGCCGATGATTTCAGGCGGCTCGGAGCCCGTAGCAAAATGGTAAGGGTCCCAATTGTGGTGAGTCGCCCAGTTTGCAACCTGGATTCCGGGCAGCCCCCTATAAAGACGTGTGTCGGCGGCGTCGATAATAAGAGATTTCTTATTCGTGCCGATCAGATATGACCAGAACGGCGGAGCGTCTATGTCGAGTCCCGTAACCGATTCCAGCTCGTATGATCCGGGCTTTAGCTGCCTGAAATAATAGTACCCGTGCCCGCCCCGGGAGATGCCGCTCAAAAGCGAGATCCATACTCCGTGCTCGGTGACCAGCTCCGGTCCCGCTGTTTTTCCCCAGAACCCGTTTTTCATGATGGAGGAAATAATCGGCAGATGACCTTGCCCGGCCCACTCTTCTATGAATCCGGGGTCGCCTGCATCGATACCTATTATAGTTAGAGGAGGGGTTTTAATATCTGACGCCATTTGATTGACCTCAATTATAATTGGTTTTCATGCGCTTTCAATTTAGGGATAGACCGTTCGTTCTTGCTTACTGCATCACTGCTGGCACGTGCTGCTTTTGCCCGCGGGGACGGGCCTGAATGATAATAGCTTCCTAAGCAGTAAACTGCCCGGTTCGAAAAGTCCGGGGTCATCCCCCGGCTTCATAACCGACTTAACTGAGCCGTTACGAATATACGTAATCTCGCTATTGGATCCGGACAGGCCTGTTTTCAGGCTCATATAATATCGCAGCTCGAAATACGGGATAAGATACCCTTTCTCGACGAACGAATTCAGGAAGGGGTCTGATGAATGCTTTATTTCCACCAGGTCATTTTCAAAATTCGCGAGATAATACGGATGCCTGATAAGCAAATGATTCGATATGCCGCCTTCGGTACGGAGGTTGCTGAACATAGACCAGGACGTTTGTGTTTTGAGCCCCAGATAGGGTGAAATGCCGTTTATGAAGACAAGTAACGGTATTATCATTAAAATTTTGTATCGTGGAATGAAATAAGAGATTCTATCGCACGAGACGCATTTTCCTTTCCTGATCGAAAGGAGGAATACGGCGATAATCGAAAGACCGTATAACCACCAGAGGCCGAGGAAGAGATAATATAGCCTTGTTTTACCAATACTGCCCGATTCTCTCAACTCTATGTGCTGTCCGATGTAGCGTTCCGAAAATTGCGAGTAGATAAAAATAGCCGCTGCTATGACTCCGATAGCTGTGAGAACCGGTGTTTTTACCTTTTCTATGGAAAGTTTCACAATCAAAATTCTATAAGTTCTGCCGATAGCGGAGGAAGTCCACCACTCCCGCATGCGGTCTGGAAAATTTGCGGGAGTGAACAGGAAGAGTGCTGCGAAAGTCACCGCAGAAAAGTTGTAGTACTCATCTGTCCCGAGGATGAAATGAAAGAGGAGAGCAATAATTATGCCCGCTATGCGCAGTCTCCGTATGATGAGGAAGATGGGTATCATAAGCTCCACTATGAGTGGGCCGTATATTGCCGTGTATTCCGAGAAGATCGGAGTTTGAAGAAAGCCTAAATCGCCTGTCATCAGCAAATATAACTTTGTTCCGCAGCTTACCCGGGGATCGAGCCAGTCCGTATTGAGCTTATGAAAAAAGGCGAGCAGGTAGAGTAATATCAGTTCAAGTCTGACGGCCGGAGCGAACGCGCCGAAAAGTTTGGATTTGGCGACGTGGAGGTTCCTCGATGAAATAATCAGGGTCAGTGCCGAGATGAGAATTGTAAGATCGACAAATGTCGCAAAGAGCCAGTGGTTGGCAATCCACGGCATCTTTTCAAAAGAGTCGATAAGCTGAAGAAAAATTAATATATAGAGCCTGTTAAGCGAGGAGGGTTTGAGTATCACGAGCACGGCAGAAATAGCGAGGACAAAAGATACGGGGGAATAAAGCCAGATGTTCCATTTGCCGAGATGAAAAATTACAGCTGCGGCCCAGAGGAATGAAAATATCGTGAGTCTGTCTTCTGAAACGGTGCGCAGTGTCATAGGCGGAACCGGCCTGTTTTTTAAACACTATGATTTATTTAACCGCTCATCATAGCCTCGGAAAAAAGCGATTTCCGCTTGAGTTGAAAAAGCTCACTTATTTTTATTATAAGTTCTGTAAAGTGAGTCATACATATCCAGGAGTTTCTTCAGGAACAGCCCTTCTCCGAACCCCGATTGCGCTCTTTCGCGTCCTGCTTTTCCAAGCGATTCGGATAGTTCTTTATCTTTCAGCAGCAGGGTGATTTTCTCGGCGAGTGCATCGACATCCCCCGGAGGCACCAGAAAACCGCTCTTTCCGTTCTCGATAATTTCTTTTGGCCCACCCAAGTCGCTTGCCGTTACCGCCGTGCCCCTCATCATCGCTTCAACAGCCGCAATTCCGAACGGCTCCGCCCAGACCGAAGGCACCGCCTGCACCCATGCCCGGCTGAATGTATTATCGATTTCCGAAGGGGGGAGATGACCGAGAATGGTAACGTTCGAGGATATATTCAAATCGGAAATCAGTAGGTTTATATTATCCCTTTCCGGTCCTTCTCCTGCGATTAGAAGCCTGGCTGAGGGTATTTGCACGGTGACTTTAGCGAACGCGCGAAGCAATATATCGGCGCCTTTTTCCCTGACGAGCCGCCCTGCGAATGCAACGGTCGGCGTCCCGGATAATGTAGCGCCTTCCGGTTTTGCGGGAATGCCGTAGTGAAGCACTTCCACCCCATCGATTCCATTTTGTAATAATGTATCCCTGACCGATTCACTGTTGGCTAATATCATGTCGAAAGCGCCCCGCCAGTGTCTTAATAGTTTCAGTTGAGTCATGAGAGGCAGCCAGTCCCTTATGGGCAGGCACCCGTTCCTGTAGCAAGGGATACCCGCCCTTACCGTGCAGATGTTTCCGTCCGGAAGCAATTTGGTCCCGGTGGGACAGACCGGGCGGTACCAGGCCACGTGATAAAGAGAGGGTATGTCTTTCAAAAGGGGCAGGATGAGCGGGGAGAGCTGTGTCAGAAATATTTTTACATGGACTATGTCGGGTCTGAATTCTCTTATTACTTCCCTGAGTCTGAAATATGCCCATGGATTCAAAGTCTGAATCAATGTGCGGAATGACGAGACGGTCCCTAAGCATCTGTAATCCGCTTCATTCTTCTGGTCTCCGTTTTGTGCATCACTCGTGAATAATCTGGCATCGTGTCCCTTCTCCCTCAGCAGCCGGCGCAGCCTTAACATTTGTATCTCGGCGCCGCCCTGAGGAATCCCGTAATCATTAACAAGTAGGATTTTCATATCCGGGATTCGGGAAGCACTTTTTTATAGATTCGATACACGTTTGATGTCCTGCTCCGTGATGTATTTAAATCTGTCGAACTCAAAGCTGTTTATTTTCTGCTGTGTATTTCCGAAACCAGCTGCGTAGCCCCGTAATTTTCCCAACAAATGAGCTGTAAGCCCCAACACTATAATCGGCAGCGCGGCGGGCATGAGTTTGTCCCATCGTCCGGTGCGCCTGATGTTCCGTAAAGTGCCACGGAAATGTTTGAAGATTATCAGAGGTTCGAGGAGTGCGTAAAGAAACCGTTTCGAGGGCGACCATCCTTTATAATGAGCTAGGGCAGCCGTGTATAACTGACCGTTATAAAACAAGTCCAGCGGAATAGATACGGTTTTAGATACGTTGATATGATCGATTCGGGCTTTGCTCTCTAGATAAAGGCGATAACCCCGCGAGCGGAGGTCCATATGCATGATGTTGGTTCTGATCAGCTTATACTTGAGATCGCTTCCGTAATCGAGCAGGATCGAGCGTTTGTAAGAGGTATTGTGTCCGGCAAGGTCGTCGATTTCCCCCGACTCGACAGGTTCGGTATATCGTCCGTATGTCATGTACTGCTGGGCCCAGCTTTTAATACCGTCGGGGTTGGCATTTTTGATAACGCAGCCCACACCTGCCCACGGTCCTTTGTGTGCCTCTATTAATGCCTCTGCCCAGTAGGGTTCGGGAAATGCATGGTTTTCTCCGAACACCACAACCGGCGCGCTAGACCGGTGTATAGCGGTTACCCAGGCTTCGTATAGCTCATTGTCGATATCGGCTTCAATCAGGATTGTGTTGTAAAAGCCCTTGAATTCGGCTTCGATGGGGGCCGACCACTTCATAGCCGGAGATATGATTATAACTTCGAGGCTTTCCTTTACTGTCTGCCTTCTCAGGTATTCGATCGTCGTTCGGACCGATTCATAACCGGAACCTGTTGTAATAATTACCGACATAAGAGGGGATCGCTCTTCTTTCATGGTATGCCCTGATATAATTTAATCATTTTTAATCGGATATGTCGATAACTCAGGGCCTTGAATTTCGTAACCTCATAATGAAATTACAAGGCCCGCTCTCGCGGATTCTTCTGCGGCTAGGAGGACCGAGAGACATTTGTATCCGTCAAAAAGATCGGGACTAGCCGCGTGATTTTCTCTCACGGATGAAACAAAATGACCGAGCGCGATTTCAAATGACGGCTCTCTGCCCGGAGCGATTATCTTATCCGGCAGGTTGGGGCTTCGTAGTAAGGAATGAATACCTCTTTTCAGATGACGGAGCCTGCCCGGGCGGGGGGAATCCGTGGTTTCGACTTCGACATTGAGCGAGCGGTACCTGTCCGCAGCGAGCTTTCCCCGGGTGCCGTAGACCTCGATTTTATCTTCGTCCGCTGAATTTATGGAGAAATAGGACTGGATATCGATATGAGCCGAAGTTCTAAATTCGAGCAGGGCGTTATCGTCCTCTGTTTTATGCGACCTGACCCGGGCGGATATTTCAATAATGTCTGTTTCGAAAATGTGCCGTATGAGGTCGACATGGTGGGAAGCGAGGTCTAAAAGCGCCCCGCCGCCGGTCTTGCGGTGCTTTTTCCATTCGGGCAAAGCGCGCCCCGAGGATGAGAATACGGTCCGCACTGCAGTCACATCCCCGATTACACCCGATCTTATATAGTCTTTCAGAGCCCCGTAGATCGGGTTGAAGCGTAGATTGAAGCCCATCATTCCCGTTAGGTTACTCTCTTTCCACACCCTGATAACCTCTTCCGCTTCGCCTTTGCTCACCGCTATTGGCTTCTCGAGATACACGTGTTTGCCGTGCTCGAAGGCGGCAACGGCCGACTCGGCATGGAGGTGGTTCGGCAGGCAGATGATTACGGCGTTTATGGCCGGGTCTCTCAAGAGATCGTTGTAGTCTGAGTACAAAGCCGCCTCAGGCGCGGCGCGCCGGGCGTTTTCTCTACACTCCGGGTCCGAATCCGCAACGGCTTTAAGCCTTACACCCGGGAGATTTTTAAGGGTGCTCAGATGCACGAGCCTTGCGATACGCCCGCAGCCTATGAGACCGACGTTGATACTTGCTGGCATATTATTTAGCTGTCATGAGATTCTGCATTTTGAATATTATATATTCACCGGAGATTAATCTCATTCTACCTTAACTAAAGTTTATTTAACAAGTGAGCCTGGTTGTGAACGGTATTATGAAGGGCAGGGGGGTGTGTTTTATGGAGCCGACGAGAGGATTTGGACCTCCGACCTGCTCATTACGAGTATTAGTATCGCATTTGTTAGCATGTCTTGAAAAAGCACATATTTATGGTCTTAGTGCTAGTACCGCACAAGGAGATTCTTGAATTATTTTCTCTGTTATACTTCCCAACATAAACTTCTTAATCCCCTTTCTTCCGTGAGTATTTATCACTATTAGATCCATATTCTTACTAGCCGCATACTCAACTATCCTCATTGAAGGGTTTATTCCCTCAATTAAGTCTGTGTTGATCTCCAATTTATCAGTTTCTTTTTTGTCGGTCTTAATCCTTAATGCCTCATCGACCCTCGTTGTAAGTTCAGTGGAAAAAAACTTTAGTGCATCCTCCCCTAATTCATTTATTCCAACCGGGGGTTTTCCGATTTCAAGCGTGGCGTAAGCAAACAGCCTATAGCCATACACAACCGATATATTTGCTTTTATCTTTTGTGCTAAATCAATTGCATAATTTAGAGCGGAATCTTCTTTTTCATATATGTCCAATGGAACAAGGATATTACGTATGTCTATTGTACTCTCTTTATCCCTTTTCTTAACAGTAAGAACAGGTATATGGGATTGTCTTAAAACTTTGAGAGCAGTGCTTCCGACAAGCATCCTGTCAATAAGACCTAGTCCTCGTACCCCCATCACTATGAGGTCGGCCTTTTTCCGACGTGCAACTTTAACGATCTCCTCACTCGGTTCTCCAATTAAAACTGTTTCTCGGAAAGGAATCCATGGAATACCCAAATTTTTAGCTTTCGTAGTAAGTCTTGACTTGTGGTATTCGGCTGCTTCTTCCACCCATTTATAGAGTTCGCTATCAGGGTCTCTGGCATAGTCGTATAGTAGTCTTGGATGCAATTCGATTACAAAGATTCCTATTATTTCGGAGTTGAAGATTTGGGCAAGAAATACAGCATAGTTTAGAGCTTCCTCGGATTCCTTTGAACCATCACTAGCCCATATTATCTTTTTTATTTCTCTCATAATAATTGTTGTTCCCTTATCAACAATCTAACTTATTCCAAGGGCCTATTATAGGGGGGCAGGTCAGCCGCTCTCTCAATTCCTCCTTCTTTTCTCTTCCATTTCCTGTTCCCTGCATATATCAGGTAGTTTTTTCGCATAGTGATCATTGAATTACTAACTTTTCTCCATTTCCTATTACCTAGGTGCTTGAGGAAGGCTTTTTTTGTAGCCACCATAACCTCCATGTTTATTCTAACTAATATTCTAGAACATTATATTAATTAGTGCCAGTAGAATCTTTTGGCATGAACTTACAATGGGGTCGGGGGCCTCTGGCTATGAAAGACCGTGGGGTATGAGGCGGGCTATATTGTCCCCCAGTTATACAATAAACCGGGAAGGGATATTAAGGGCGAAGGCCCCATTCTAAGCAGGAAAGAGGGGGTTAATTCGTACCAGGTATTTCTAAAATAAGGGGCCAGTCCGCCTAATCCGCAAGCGTAACAATGAATAGAGTAATTGTACTGAGGGGAAGCCGTCCGGACCATAGCGGACGTGATCCGAGGCTTCAGCTGCAGCAGCCGTGCTTTTTACGTCTTACGAGGTAGAAAACGCCGACAAGCCCCAATACCATTACTGCGCCGACTATCCCCCATTCGCTAAGGGTGGGGACGTTTAATATTGGTAGAGGAACTACGGTGCCCGCAAACGCATCTGCGCCAGATAAAACGATAACGGCTGTAATTGCGATAATTTTCCTCATAATTAACCCTCCTAGCACAGCTGAATTAAATGAACTCTTTAATATTACATTTGCATGGAATTAAACTTATGTCAATTCCCTGAAAGCCAGAGAGGGTGCTGCATTAATAGGAAGCCCCAGGCCAACGTTCGGGAGGAATATGGTTAGGGGCTTAGTCAAGAGTACCTATGAGTAAAGGTATATTAATTATATCACCATAAGAGCGCGGAGAAAAGGCTTGCTTCCCCTTACCGAGGTAATGGTGGTTAGTTCGCTTTATTCGCTTTTTTCTCATTCTATGTGTTCACGGCAGCCTTTCTTCTCCTCACCGCGAAGAAAACTCCGGCCAATCCCGCGGCGGCTGAAATCATCCCCCACTCAGAGAGAGTTGGAATAGGACGTTTCAATACTGTAGGGATATGCTCAGGGCTGGCAAATATTTTACTAGATAGTCACAGCAGTAGTAAACCACTACAATCAATCCTGGCGTGTTTATATCGAGCAAGGTTAAACGTTGGTCTGTGGGCCTAAAGTTCCATAGGTTTCCACGACTGCTGCCAACCTTAGCGTTATAATATTCTTATGTTGTGCACAACATGTGTTACATGTCTCCGGCAGTTCTATAAACAGATAATCGCGATTATACTGGGCTAGGAATAATTATTATGGTTTACGTTATCAGAGCGTAAATGGCGAGGTAATTTTTTAGGGAGGTGAAATTATGACGGACACAGACGACAGACAACACCGCTCCATCTTGCAAAGAATTGCCCGATCGGGCGATGCTTGAAAGAGGACTTGTTCCGGATTTTCCGCTCGAGGCGCTCGCCGAGCTCGACGGAATCCACGGGCCTGCGACGCGAGCTGAGGAATCGACGCGTGATCTCAGAAACCTTCTCTGGTGCTCCATCGACAACGATGATTCGCGCGATCTGGACCAGCTTACCGTTGCCGAAGCCATGCCCGAAGGGGCCGCAAAGATCCTTGTCGCCATTGCCGATGTTGACGCGGTCGTCAAGAAGCAGTCGGCACTTGACGATCATGCGCGGCAAAACACCACCTCGGTCTACACCGCTGCCGAGATATTTCCGATGCTGCCCGAGAAACTCTCGACCGATCTTACCTCTCTCAACTATGAATCAGACCGCCTTGCCATCGTCATTGAAATGGTCGTCGCCGGGGATGGATCGCTTCAGAGTTCGGACATTTATGGAGCGACGGTCCGCAATCGTGCAAAGCTTGCCTACAACAGCGTTGGCCGGCTGGCTGGAGGGTAACGGGCCGATGCCGCAAGGGATCGGCAGCGGTCGACGGTCTCGACGAGAACCTTCGACTCCAGGACCGCGTGGCCCAAAAACTGAAGGCCCTCCGGCACCTGCACGGTGCGCTTGATCTCGAAACAATCGAAGCGCGTCCGGTATTTGACGGAGATGAGCTCAAGGACTTGGAAGCCGAAAGAAAGAACAGGGCCAAAGATCATTATTGAGGACTTCATGATCGCCGCCAACGGCGTTACCGCACGATACCTCGCGTCCAAAATGTTTCCGTCGCTGCGGCGCGTTGTCCGCACGCCCAAACGCTGGGACCGGATCGTCGAGCTTGCCGCAGAGCGGGGCTTCACGTTGCCCCAGGAGCCCGACTCAAAGGCCCTGGAGCAATTCCTGGTATCGGCGAAAGCCGCCGATCCTCTCCGCTTTCCCGATCTTTCCCTCAGCGTCATCAAGCTGCTTGGGCGCGGTGAATACGTCGTCGAACTTCCGGGAGGCAAGTGTCGCCGGGCACTTCGGTCTTGCGGTCAAGGACTATGCTCACTCCACCGCCCCGAACCGCCGATACCCCGATCTGATCACGCAGCGGTTGCTGAAAGCAGCAATGGCGGGACGTTCCCCGCCCTATGAGAACGATGAATTGGAGGCGCTCGCAAAGCACTGCACCGAAGCAGGAAGACGCAGCGCAAGAAGAGTCGAACGGCAGGTCGGAAAATCCGCCGCAGCAATGCTGCTGGAATCGAGGATCGGAGAGCAGTTCGATGCCATCGTCACCGGCGCATCTGACAAAGGCACGTGGGTCCGTCTTCTGCATCCGCCCATTGAAGGAAGACTGGTGAGCGGTTTTGAAGGCTGGACGTCGGCCACAGGCTCCGCGTGCAACTGGTCCGCACGGATGTGGAGCGCGGATATATCGACTTTAAGAGGGCGGGGTAAGGAAAGGGGTTTTTCGGCAACCGAAAAAATAACAACTTCATTTTAGGGTTTATCCTGTTCCAGATGATTGAGTATTTTCACTATTAACTCGTTTTGATTTTCCAAATGTTGGAGAATGGCTTCAATTTCTCTCTCCGCAATAGTGTTTACCTCGTAATCAGCTTCAGCCCTCGCTTCAGAATGACGACCCTGTAAATTTTGGCCTATCATGATAAGGGGCAGCAGAAGAATCTGAATCATGTTGGATATGAAAAGCCAAAGAATAAAACCTGGGTAAGGGTCAAATCTTAATTCTTTCGGTGCCAATGCATTCCAGCAAAGCCATGATAAGCTCCAAGCAAAGATTATCAGGAAGAAACCCATGGTGCCCACATGCTCGGTTATCCAGACTGCAAATTTTTGAAGACGACTAAGGCTTTCTTTATGTTCGATATTGATATTGCGAACAGGTTTGCGGAGCTTTTTTAATTCCTTCAGGCTTAAATTTGTTGGTTGATTTTGCTGTGTGGTCATTCGAATAATCTATCTGAAAATCACCCATTTTATTAATTAAAGTTTTCTATTCGTATTATCTCACCGCAAGTAGTTTTTTGTCAGCACATACCAATGACATACCTCTGTAAAGCTGCAACACTCCGCAAACAGGGGATAATTTGCTTGTAGGAGAAAAAAGCAATTAAGTAAGACTTCTCCTATAAGTCTATAGAAGCTCGTTTCATGGGACATCTCACGATATCGGATGAAAACACTGCTAAGGCTACTTAATACATGCGTTGTAAGTTCTTGGTTTAATTTGGAGCCGACGAGAGGATTTGAACCTCCGACCTGCTCATTACGAGTGAGCGTACGACTGTTTTAAGATGTGTGTGTAAGAACTACGAGTCATGACAAAATATCTCTTGTTTTCAAGGTCTTGACTTACTTTACGTAGTATACAAGCGAAACATTAGGGTTTTGCGAGTTTTGAAACCAGCTAGTTTACTTATTTTTACTTATTTTGTAGCTAAAGCCGAGGTGATTTTATGTCTATAATTACGTATAAGTAAGGAGAAGGAAAAGTGTGCGTCAAGGTTGACCGCACCCTCCCGATGACCTCCTGTATATAGGGTTCGTTATCGAAAATCTAACTTATACTATGGTCCGATTATAGGAGGCAGGTCACTCGATATTATGCAACTTATAGAGGAGGGAAACAGACAGTGGTTCGCGTTTGTAGGAATCTTTGATAAATGTAAATAACGTTGTACAATTCATGTATAAATACCCTAGATCATCAAACTTATCGAAAAGTAGTTAAGAATTGTGTGATTCTACACTACTTATTCTTATTCTCGAAGTTTGAAGATAGGAGTAGAGTATGACAGTTGGATTTGGTGAAAACGTTGAAATTCTTACAGGATTTATTGACGAAGAGAAAAAACTGCCGCTTGTGATTACTCCAAAGCACCAAGATTTACCGATAAGAGAGTTTTTCAAAGCAAACCAAAAGGAAATAGAAACAAATTTATTAAAATACGGCGGCATATTATTCAGAGGGTTTAAGGTAGGCGGGGTCGAAGACTTCGAAGCTACGGTGGAAAGCAGTTACGGCAGCTTGATCGATTATAACGACAGAATCACACACAGAACTCAGGTCCAGGGAAAGATTTATACCGCCACAGATTTCCCTCCAGAACTTGAGATCATTCTACATAACGAACACTCTTTCGCAGCACAATTCCCGATGAGAATTTTCTTTTACTGCATCGAATCCGCGGAGAAAGGAGGGGAAACACCCATAGCGGACGTGAGGCGGGTATACAAGCAAATCGACCCCTCGATCAGGAAACGTTTCGAGGAAAAAGGTGTTTTATATGTGAGGAACTTGAGCGGAGGACCGTTCGGCTTCACGTGGCAGGAAGTATACCAAACACAGGATAAAGCCGAGATGGAGAGGTTCTGTAAAGAATCCGAAACAGATTATGATTGGATAGACGAGAACAAAGTAAGAACTAAGCAGCTGAGGCCGGCAATTGCGAAGCATCCCGTTACAGGAGAGTTATTGTGGATGAATCACGCCACCCTGCTTAATGTATTCGCAATTGAGCCCAAGTTGCAGAAAATGCTTCTTAAATTATTCAAAGAGAAGGATTTGCCGAACAATACATACTACGGCGACGGAACGAGCATCAGTAAAGACGTGATTGAAGAACTGCGGAAAGCCTACGATGCTGCGACAATTGCTTTCAGATGGGAACCTGGAGATGTCCTTATGCTCGACAATATGCTCGTCGCTCACGGCAGGAAGCCATTCTCCGGCAAGAGAAAGGTCGTCGTCGCAATGGCAAAACAAGTAAGCTGGAAGGAGCTCGACACGTCGGACTAAGAACTTTCAGATGTCAGAACATTTAAGACAAAGACTCATAGACTTTATCGATGCTAAAATTAAAGACTCAGGGAAATCCATTCCTGAAAACTACGACGATAACACACCACTTATAACTTCAGGTCTTTTAGAATCTCTGCAATTACTTGAGCTGGCGTTACTGGTGGAGGAGGAAGTCGGCTCTCCATTGGAGCTGACGATTTTGGACTTCACTATTGAATGGGACACCATAAATGGCATTTTAAATTTCGTAAAGGATTGCAAACCATAACTTTTCAATACAACCAACACTGATTCAACTACACCAAAATGGACCGTGTAATATTAAAATATTCTGACGACTTTGAAAACCATATAGATCAAATCGCCAGACTCAAAACAATCAACTGGGGTCTGGACTTAGATGTGTTCAGATCCTATGTAAAATGGAACTACATAGATCGACCTCATTCTAAACCACCCATAATATATTTTGTTCGTGACGGAGAAGAGGTCGTAGCCATGAGAGGCGCGTATGAAACAACATGGCAGCTAAAAAGCGCATCATCAAGATTTAATGCGTTATGTGGTGCGGATTTGTTAATACTCGAGGAATACAGAAACAAAGGAATATATAAAGAGCTAGCGGACTTCGTCATGGACGATTTGGAAAAGATGGGCGTTCAATACATTCTAAGTTTCAATGCAACGCCCTCAAATGCCATAATTTCTTTATTCATGGGTTGGAAGAGCATCGGAGAAATTAAAATCATTAATAAACAATTCCAAAGTAAAGGATCAAATGCGATCGCACTCGCCAAGAAATTAGCGGGTCCATACGCTAGAAAATTATTGAGAAAAACCGGGATCAACATGATCTTAAAAAGGAGAAAAAGAGACAATTCAGAAAGAATCGATATGATTTATCACAACACGAGGACTCAGCTGCCTCCCCATATTTTGTTAGACAATAAACCCAAACCGGCGGAAATGGCTATTCTCGTTAGAAGTACAATTCCAGAAAATAAAATCACCCTGGTACGAGATGAAGCGTACTTCCGTTGGAGATACAATAACCCGCTTTCAAAATATCTTTTCCTATACTGGTACGATGACGGCTTAAAAGGCTATCTGGTATTACAAAGCCATTTATACAGTGTGGAATCCGGAGGCACACATAATATATTAGAATTAGAAGCAACCAACTCCTCAATAAAAATTGAGCTGCTGAAATCTTTGATATCGCTAATGAATTCCGGATCAATATCAATTTGGGCAAATATATTGGACCAAGATAGCTATGAATTTTTAGTATCACAAGGATTTAACGACAACAATTCGGCAAAAAGCGTAAAAGACCCTCCTCGAACTATTTTGATTCGACCAATCGGCAAACATAATAATAAAATTGAATTTCAAGGTTTGGATTTACTCGATGCAAAAAATTGGGATCTTAAAATGATATATATGCATGACCACTAATTAACCAAGATTATGAAATTCCTGAGACCAATTAAATATTGGTAAATACCTGTCTATAAATTCCAAGCTTGCTGATTTCATGAAAGAGGTTACGTTTAAATATTTACTTAAGATAAAGAGTTTGATGACGTAACAAATTTAGCGGTTGATGTTATTTAGTGAATATTTACGTAACCCACAGTTTTCATTGGAGCCGACGAGAGGATTTGAACCTCCGACCTGCTCATTACGAGTGAGCTGCTCTACCACTGAGCTACGTCGGCTTAATGCTGTTAGCTTATTATAAATTCTCAGTAAATCAAGGCCATTTCCTATCCGGAGACAACTCTATTTCATCACCCAAATTATTTCCCTTCTGAGAGGCTCATAGTGAAAGAAATAACTCAAAAGATGGACTTAAATACGGTGGCCTGATGGGGCGGGTCAGATCGTTACCGGGGAAATATTTATCTTGACAATTAAGTAAAATACTTTATTCTCCTAAGAAAAATTAGCAAGTAAACTTAGGAGTAATATTTAGAAAGAAAATATGTCTTTATTCCGGAGTCTCAGGAAACCACTTGTTTGAGTAATATAACCAGATCATTAACTTTTTTAGCTTTAATCGTTTTTACCGGCACATTCAGACTGGCTAGTTTGCAACAGGATGTCCAGGAGGATCTCTGGCAGACTGGCTCAAGCTATGACACCTCGGTATTGACCCTGGACAAACGAGATAAATGCGGTGTTGAAGATAACGACGCCGACGACCAGGATATGGATCTCGTATTCGTAAATGAAGATCCCAGACTAAATCTAGCTCAAGATAGCGTACAAAAGCAATCCAGAATATTTTCAAAAATCGCATTTAAGATTTTTAACCGTCCTTTGATCAATCCATACTGGGAAACTCTGTTCGATAAAATGGAGCCTCCCTCCGATGTACTGTTCCTTACTTCACTACCTTTAAGGTCGCCTCCTTATTTCACGCTTTAACTGCGGATAGTTCCAACAGATCTGAATTTTTCATTTGACTCAATCAATTCACGAAATTGAGGAGTGTGTGGAAATGCTAATAGATAAACAGTCTATTACGCTTGTAAAACCCTCCCGCGTTCTGAAGGAGTCCGTATCACGGGACTTGACAAAAAGGAGAGTGGTCGTTACCGGAGTGGGGCTCATAACACCGCTCGGCACGGGTACTCAAAAAACCTGGAACGGAATCTGTGAGGGACATTCAGGAATAAGACAGATTCGGAAGTTTGATACCTCTTCTCTAAAGACCCGGATTGCGGGAGAAGTCACGGATTTTAATCCCGTGGATTTCATGGACCCTAAGGACGCCAGGAGGAGCGACCGGTTTATTCAGTTCGCAGTCGCCGCTGCAAGGCTCGCTCTGGACGATGCCGGACTAGTAATCGACGAAGAGCTCTCTCCCAAAGCAGGCACATTTATCAGCTCGACGGTCGGGGGGCTCGACACCTTGTGGAGAAGCTTGTCGGAGCTCTATGAGAAAGGGCCGGGCCGCGTATCGCCGTTCTCCCTTGCCGCAACTATCACGAACATGGCGGCGGGTTACGTGTCGATATTCTTTAACGCGAAAGGGCCGAGCATGTGTATAACTACAGCCTGTGCTGCCAGCTCACACTCCATAGGTCAGGCGGTTAGGACTATTGAAAGGGGGGATGCGGATGTGATTATCGCCGGGGGGACCGAAGCCTCTGTCCATCCCGCGATGATAGTCGGATTCGGCGCGATGCACGCCCTCTCCACCAGGAATGACGAGCCCGAGCAGGCGTCTCGCCCGTTCGACAGGGATCGCGACGGTTTCGTGATCGGCGAGGGAGCAGGGATCCTGATACTCGAGGAGCTGGAATTCGCAAAAAAACGGGGGGCGAGGATTTATGCCGAGGTTCCGGGGTACGGTATGAGCAGCGACGCCTACCATATTACCTCGCCCTGCACGGACGGGCCCGTCAGGTGCATGAGGATGGCTCTGAGAGACGCGGGGATCAACCCCGAAGACGTCGATTACATAAACGCTCACGGTACTTCAACCCTCCAGAACGACGTCAATGAAACACGCGCCGTGAAAGAGGTATTCGATAGCGACGCATACCTTATTCCCATCAGCTCGACAAAATCCATGACCGGTCATTTTTTGGGCGCCGCTGGCGGCGTAGAGGCTGTATTCACCGTTCTCGCCTTGTATCACGGGATCGTGCCTCCCACGATAAATTATGAGAGCATGGACCCGGAGTGCGACCTGGATTACGTTCCGAACGAGGCGAGGGATATGGCGATAAAAATTGCTCTCAGCAATTCGTTCGCATTCGGCGGGACGAACGTGACTCTGGTCCTGAGGAGGTTCGATGAGTAATAAAAATCTCGCTTTAACATTCAACCATACTAACTTTGAGCCGTCCGAGCCGTATGCGCGGAAAGAAGTGACCGAATCCGCCGGAATAGGTGAAGCTATTTTCTGCGACTTCGACGGAACGATAACGATAGAAGATGTTGTGGACAAGCTTTTAAATATCTATGCTGATAGACGTTGGAAGGAGATCGAAAAACTCTGGGAGCAGCGCAAAATAGGTTCCGAGGAGTGTCTGAGGCTCCAGCTCCGATGTATCGAGAATTTAAATGAGCGCGAGCTTCTCAGATTCGCCCTGGATATAGAAATAGATCCGTACTTTCCGGATTTCCTGAGCTCCGTAAGTAAGAACGGAATCGATTTCTACATTGTCAGCGACGGGTTTGACTGGCTGATCAAGCTGATTTTACTGAATAACGGTATATCGACCGTACCCGTTTTCGCGAACCGTCTGAGAATAAGAAACTCCAGGCCCATCCCTTCATTTCCCTTTAAGACAAAAGAGTGCTATATGAAAAGCGGCATGTGCAAGTGTTCGATTGTCGATAAATACGAAGGGAAGAAGACAGTGACGTACATAGGGGATGGAGAATCGGATATATGCGCCGTGAGGAAAGCCGACATAGTTTTCGCGAAGAACAGACTCTCGGATTACTGTACGCAGAACGCGATAGATTTCATCGAGTTCTCGAGCTTCGATGATATAAGAAAGGTTTTATTTAACAAGGAGAAAAAGAATGCTGACCGATAACGAAATATCAGAACTGGATAACCGGTATAGCTCGTTCGGCGATACCGTCCATTATCTGGAACATCCAAAGGTTTTCAGGGAGTGCGAAGGGAGTTTTGTATATGACACGGAAGGTAAGCCGTACCTCGATCTTCAGATGTGGTACTCCGCGTGCAGTTTCGGCTACAAAAATAAACGCATAAATGACGCGATAAAAGATCAGATGGACACACTGCCGCAGGTTGCTTCGCAGTTTCTGCACGAAAGTAAGGCCCTCCTCGCTTCTAAAATATGCGAGGCGAACAGAAAACGTTTCGGCATGAACGGCAGGGTGCACTTCAACGTAGGCGGCTCGCAGGCCGTAGAAGACGCGCTGAAACTCATTAGAAATTACACGGGCAAAAACCTGATGTTCGCTTTTATGGGCGGGTATCACGGCAGGACGCTCGGCGCTTCGTCCATAACGTCGAGCTACAGGTACAGGAGGAGATACGGCCATTTTTCAGAAAGAGCGCACTTCGTGCCGTTTCCGTACTGCTTCAGATGTCCCTACGGCAAGAAGTTCGGCGAATGCGGCTATTACTGCGTTGATCAATTCGATTTCCTGTTCGATTCGGAGTACCACTCCTTTTACGATTCGAAGGCGGCGCAGGCCGAGTTCTCGGCGTTTTTCATAGAATCCGTCCAGGGTACCGGCGGATACACCATCCCGCCCAAAGACTATTTCAAAAAGTTAAAAGAGATAACCGACAGACATAACATATTAATCGTCGACGACGAGATACAGATGGGGTTTTACCGTACGGGAAAACTCTGGGCTATAGAGCATTTCGATATAAAGCCCGATATCATCGTATTCGGCAAAGCTCTCACCAATGGAATGAACCCGCTGTCCGGATTGTGGGCGAGAGAGGAGCTGATAGATCCCTCCGTGTTCCCGCCGGGCTCCACACACTCTACGTTCTCATCGAACCCGATAGGAGTGAGAGCCGGCATCGAGGTTATGAACATGTTGGAGGAGACGGATTACGAGAGCCCGGTGGAGGAGAAGGGCCGAAAATTTCTCGGGGAATTAAAAGAGCTCAAGAAAATGTATAAAAACATAGGGGACGTCGACGGCCTCGGGCTTGCTTTGAGAGTGGAAATTTGTGAAGCGGACGGATACACGCCGAGTAAGGCACTGACCGACAAGCTCCTCGAGGAAGGGCTTACGGGAAATCTGGACTACAAGGGTAAAAAATTCGGATTGATACTTGACGTGGGAGGGTATTACAAAAACGTTCTTACTTTGGCCCCGTCGCTCCACATAGACGATCAAGAAATCGACATGGCCATAGAATTGCTGGACCAGCTATTCAGGAGGTGCATACAATGAACAAACCGAACAGTTTTACACTCACGGCTAATAACAGAAGAGCCGTACTCTTGCTCCACGGTCTCACGGGCAGCCCGTTCGAGATGAGGTATTACGGAGGTAAGATGCATAAAATGGGTTACGACGTGCATTGTCCCTGCCTGCCCGGACACTGTACGAGCATAGAGGACCTGAAATCGAAAAAGTGGCGGGATTGGGACGATTTTGCGAAGGCCGAGTTTGAGAGATTATCCTCGACGTACGAGGAGGTGTATTTGTCAGGCCTTTGCCTGGGAGCGCTCATTTGTCTGAGCATAGCGATTGAAAACAATACTCCCCGAGCATCTGGCGCTACTGTCTCCGACGTTATCGCTTGATGGGTGGAGCCTGCCGTGGTTCAGGTTCCTTATAGTTCTGGCATTTACACCCGTAGCGGATATTCTAGATTATTCCTTTATAGAAAGGGAGCCCTACGGCGTTAAGAACGAGCACGTTAGAAAAAAGGTAATTACTTTACTCTCGTCCAGTAACAGCAGTGCGTACGACAGGTATCCCGCTGTAACCTTCGCCGAGCTCCTGAGATATTCAAAGCATTTAAAAAAGAATATGAATAAAGTGAAAACCCCGACGATAATAATGCACCCGGAAGAGGACGATATTTGCGACATAAAGAACGCGCAGTATATATATGAAAATATCGGTTCCGACAACAAGCAGTTCGTCAGACTAAAAAACAGTTATCACATCGTTACGATAGACAACGACAAGGACACCGTGATAAACAGGACTATAGAGTTTTTTAATGACGCCTCGACATTGTCGGACAACTTCCGGATCGCTAACGAGAGCTGAAGATTATGGTACAGGACATATAGATTCCCCGATCGCCAAGACGAGACTCGACGTCTTGTTCGTGTTCCCTCTAATCCGAGGACCGGCATGCAGCCCCCATTCGGCTCAGGAGAACATGACGGGTGAATGGGCTTGTTATGGTAGGGCATCCCGATGAATAAACTTCCTCAAATCACCATTTGTTTCTGGATAATGAAGATATGCGCCACCACCCTGGGTGAAACGGCGGGTGATCTTTTATCAATGACAATGAATGTGGGCTATGCCGTCAGCACCATCATATTGTTCAGCGTGTTTCTGGTGACGTTCGCGGCGCAGTTGGTGTCGAAAAGATATCACCCCCTGCTTTACTGGTCGGTCATCCTGACCACCAGCACTGCCGGCACGACGATGTCGGACTTCATGGACCGCACGCTGGGGCTTGGCTATATGAAAGGCTCCGCCATTTTGCTGAGCTGTCTCGTGGCTATTCTCGTCTTCTGGCGATTGCGCATCGGTTCCCTGTCCGTCAGCGAGATCAGGTCTCGCAAGGTCGAATTCGTTTACTGGATCGCTATTCTGTTTTCAAACACGCTGGGCACCGCGCTGGGCGATTTCCTGTCTGATACCTCGGGGCTCGGATTTACCGGCGGTGCGCTGCTGGTTGCCGGTCTGCTGGCGCTCGTGCTGGCGGCCGCATATTTCACCGAGATTTCCCGCGTCGCACTGTTCTGGATCGCGTTCGTTCTGACGCGGCCTTTCGGCGCACAAATAGGGGACATCCTGACCAAGCCGCATGAAAAGGGCGGCCTCGATTTCGGCACGATCGGCTCATCTTTCATTCTTGCATTAATACTTGGAATTTTTATCGTGTTCACAAGCAGAAACGAATATAAACATACGTAAACTGGGAATGTCTTTTCATCGGCGGAGGTCAGCATCTCGGCTGAGGGAACAATAACTTGATAATAAAGAAGCAGTACCTGCGCGTCGGCTTGGATGATGAGTTTAATATAATACGAAGTTGCCGGATTTCCAAAATAGTATTACAAGCGCCCCGTGCTCACTTGCTCTGGCATTTCCATCGGTAGCTGTAGGAAATTATGTACTTGTCGTCACTTTTGTCCCTGGCGTGTCCGCATACGACGTCGGCGTTGAGCCCGAGTTTCCCGCCGTCATTTGTAATGAAGAATTCGTATTGCGGGCTGCACTGGCCGCTGCACCTGTTATAAAGGTCCTGTCCGTCGGGTCCTTTGCCTCTCGAGAAATTTGAAAACCAGCTCTCCACATCCGTTATCGAGTTGAACTGCTCGTTATAGCTAAACGGACTCTTTTCAGTCTGTTCGAGCAACTTCTCGCACTTATTGTAATCTGAATAGCTGGTTAGGAATTTACGCGGTACAGCTTTGAAAACTACTACGGGCTCTGTATTGAGCTGGCATCCCGCAGGGCATAGGCCGCCCGGTTTTTGTGCAGTTGACGCTCCGTCTTCCGCCCTATCCATTAAGGAGTCGGACTCATAGCGTATGGAACCCGGTTTGTTCTCCTCATTGGCGAGAAAGGCTGCCGTCGCCAGAGTCGATTCCACGCTTACGTCCTTTTTTATTGATGCGCATTTGTCGGTTTCGTCTGCGCCGGCGGAGGTCATATAAATCGGGAAAGCGACAATAATTAAAATAGAAAGTTTTACGAATAATCTGTTAATCCTGTATTTCATGGTCCTTCCTTTTTTCTGATATAGTCTTAAGCTCGAACGATCTCGTCAAAACCGTACGAATATACCTGAATTATACATTCTTAAAAATGCTATGGGCTAGGCATGTGAATTTACCGGAGAAGATAGAAATGAATTTAATTTATCTCTCAACTCGATGGAGGTTTCCCTCAAATTATTGAATCTTTCAAACTCGCTTTGTTCTTTTCGAGAATTTTCGGGATTTTGAATCCCCTCGTTGTCGAGCGTTTCATTAGCGGTCTTCCCTCCTGTTTGAATCCGACTCAACAACCGTATTAGCTTCCGGGCTTTATCTCGGAAGGCTTCATACCTCTCGCTATCCCTGAAATTGTAAGGCGACCTGAGCTGCGGAAAAATGGAGTAGGCTTCTAAAACAAACCTGTCCTCGTCAAGACGTGTTCTTAGCGTGTACTGTTTGTGGTCTCCGAGACCCGTAAATACGACCCGGTGCTCGGGGAAGTTCAGGTACAGGTTCTCGATCAGCGCTTTTGACAGCATTCTGAACCCGCGACCGTTATTGCTCCTGTAATATTCGATCAATTTATCCGTGATGGTATAACGACTGAGGTCGTAAACGAAATAGTCGGTATTTTTTATCGGGCAATAGAGAACCGGACAATTTTCCGTTTCCCTCTCGAGCAAAAGGAACGGGTCCCGGACGAATCCCCGCTCCGAAGGTATTTGTTCTTCCGATACCTGGTTATTCTCGGGACTTAAGACCTTTCCTTCGGGAAGCCCGGGAGGAGGAAGGGCCTCCCCGACCGCCAGATCAAAATAATAGAGCAGCCTTGCGAGAATATCGGGGTGAAGTCCGTCGCTTTTCGATTCTCCGGATCTCACGAGCATCTCTTCTATTTCACTCCGTACTCCTGAAAGCCGAGACGAGGGACCGGATTTATTGCCGGTCTCGTTCACCCCGTTTAGTATTGATCGGAAGCACCTTTCCATGAGCCTCTCCCTCAATTGCAGCTCATAACGGTCTTTCGGACGGACTGCGATGTCTTGCTCTATCGTCTCGAGGCGCCAATAGGCCTTATAGAAATGGTGTAACGCCTTGACGGGCGGGCTGAAATAATTGGTGAGTATAATTTTATCCTTCTCGAACACCCTGAGGGGAGAGCCGAATCTTTTACCCAGGAATATATCGCCCAGAAGAGCCCACTCCCGGTCGGAGTATATGACGACATGGGTTCCGATTTTGTCCTTTCCGAACGGGGGTAATAAATACCGTATCTTTTTTTCGAGATTCCTGAGGAATTCATACTCGTTTTTACCGTCCGCCACCTTTACTACTATGACGAAATCGATATCGCTCAAGCCCGGTACTATGTCCCCGCCCGCCATACTGCCTGCCAGATAGGCGGAACGAATCTCAGGGGTCGTGCGAAAAATCAACGATACTGCTCCTGCGCACAGGGAGTACGCTGCGGAGCCCGAGAATTCGAGCCCTTTTTTACGGCTGAGTCTGAATAAAGATTCCTTTATATCCATTATCCGTAGAAGATTTAGTAGTCGTCCGTCAATCAGTCAGAGTCTGAAAGAATTCACCTGCCGATGCCCGACTCCTGACGCTCGTATGAGACGACGGTCTTTTTCGATTCCGAATAGAAGCTGCCGTAATAAAACATGAGGAATAGAATTATGAAAGGAGATAATGCCAGATACTCGGGTCCGCGGCGGAGTTTATAGGATAGTTTCAGCCAGCGGTAATACCTCTCGATGGTCGAGGATAGAACATTCCCGAGAGACTGCTTCCCCATTGAATCCGGATTCTGCGCCTTGAGCGCCCTGTAGTAGCTGCCCCCGTACCTTATCCTCTGGCAGAGATACCCCCGAAGCCCCTTGTCTTCCCAGTGGTCTATATATTTGTGCATGAAGAAATACACGGGTATATCCGCGGACGCCATCCTCATTCCGAATTCCCCGTCTTCTCCGGTAAGAAAGTCTTCGTTAAAGTTGCCGAGAAGCCGGAAAAGCTCTTTCCTGAAGACGGCTCCCCTGGAAGGCGGAAGCTCAAGGCTCTTAACCACGTCGTTCCCGAGGTCCCGGTCATCGAATCTCTGAAGGAGGGTCATCTGGAAATAGAGTCTCTGCACGTACCTGAATATACTCGGGCCCGTAGGGTTTATATTATGCGTAATAACATAGGCATGAGGATTCGCATCGAAGAAATCCATAACGTCCGGCAAATAGTTTTCGGGAAGCCTGTAGTCGTCCGCAATGAATGCAACGAGATCCCCGCGCGCCGCTCTTAACCCGAAGTTTCTGGTCGAGGCTACGCCCTCGTTATCTTTTTTGAAGTACCTGACATCTAGCGACCCGTTAAATTGGTTTATTATGGAAATATTGTCCGTTTTCGAACCGTCATCGACAACTATAACCTCAAACCGTATATCCCTCTTTTCCATTTTCAAAATCGAATCGAGGCACCTTCTTAAACCCTCTCTGCGGTTAAATGTGAGTATGACCAGTGAAATTTCGACAATCTTTTTATCGTCTTTCATCTTTATAATTTCAGGTTTTGGATAAATTCCTCGAAAACCCTGATATTTTTCTCCGTGTCTCTGGACAAGTATATTTGATAACTCTCGGTTCCCTTAATGAAATTTATGGCGGAGGTCATCCTCCTGAGAAAGACCGGCAATCTCGATATCAGTTCCCGCGGCGGATTGTTAAACACGAATTCCATTCCCTGGTAGAGCCCGAAACCGATGACAGCGGATCCCATGAGGTCAACGACAGCCTTATACCGGGAAGATTTTTCGATATAAGGGCCTCCGTTTATAAGCCTGTGAGCTATGAAGTATATCTTTTTCCCGAGTTCCCTCGTCTCGAGTCTGTCATTCCAGTATTCCATATCCACAAAGTATTTGCTTCCGAATTCCATTCTGTCTATCCTGTACACGTATCTGTCCGGTATGGATTTTATTTTGTCCTCATCCAGGGTCCCGACACGCAAGGGAAGCGGGAGTACATGGCCCGACTCGGTCACGATGGCCTCGTCATCCGAAATCAGCTTGAAGTTGTTGTTCTCTAATAAGCCGAACGCCATCGTGGATTTGCCTCCGCCCGCCTGCGCTGAAAATATGATTGCCGTATCGCGGAAGGAGAAGGTGAGGGCGTGTATCCTCAGCACGCCTTTCTTGTCGCAGAACTGGCCGAAGAGCGACATTACGAGGAGGTAGAATGCTTCCTGAAGAAAATTCGGGTCTTTCCCGTATACAGTGAATTTTTGCCCTCCGTCCTCTTCAAGTACCACGCCGCTGCCGAAGTAATCGATTATTTTCAGACCGCGGCCCTTGAATACTATGTTGCGGGGCGTTGAGAAACACGCCTTCAGCCGGGGGAAGCTTTCATAGGGGGGTTCTGTATCGTTTATGAAAATGTTGACGGAAGGGGGGCCGGAATCCTTTATGAAATGCTTAAACGGTCTCAGGAGCCCTGTCAGGAGCTCCGGCGATTGCGAATGACATTTGATCACAAGTCCGTGTATGTCGATTAACATATTTATTGAATATACTCGAGGATAAAACGCCTTCTTCAGGCGTACTCGGTTACAATATGCGACGGGCTTGACGCCCTTGGTCATCGCAAAGAGTTTTTAATTTCCGGATTGAGTATAACATAAGCGCTCATAATTATAATTAATTATTAATGGGCAAATTTTGTCATTGATAGGTGTTAAAAATTAGCTATGGGTGAAAGCGTACATTCAAAATATCCTCATTCGGTCGAATCAACCTTGTGTTGTCTTTCAACATATGATAATTTGTTTTCTGGGGAGAGGGAACCTTTCATTCTATACCTTAGAGAGACCATATGGGAATAACAGTCAAAGGCATGACGGTACCGGCCTTATTGGTCAAACTGGATGAAAATCTGTCCGTGGAAGAGAATATTTCGCAGATAAAAGACAAACTATCGGACGAATTTTTCAAAGGCTCTCTCGCAGTCATTGACTATGAGGGCGCTAAGATTTCCGAAGATAATATGAAGAAGATAGAGGAAGCAGTAAGGAGTTCGAACACGAGGTTTCTTGGGTATAAGCCGTCCCTTAAGCTGGATAAACCCTCGAAAGCCCCTCTTTCGGACCAAAAACAGGATGTCAGGACACTCAAGCTTATAAATAAGAATATGAGAAGCGGTCAGAACGTTGAGCACGAAGGTGATGTGCTCGTGATTGGGGACGTTAATCCGGGCTCCTACATTACGGCGTCGGGGAATATAGTCGTCATGGGCACTCTGAGGGGCATAGTCCATGCCGGGGCAGGGGGTGACGACGGTGCGATTGTGATAGCATTAAAGCTCAGGCCTCAGCAATTGAGGATTGCGAGATGGATAGCCAGGTCACCCGATGAATCGGACGCACCCGAGTATCCGGAGAAAGCCTATGTTAAAAACAACCAGATTTTCATAGAAAAAATTCGAAGCTGAGGGGTAAGGATATGACGAGAGTAATTGTTGTAACGTCCGGAAAGGGAGGGGTAGGCAAGACAACCGTGACTGCCAACCTTGCGGCTGCCCTTGCGTCTTTAGGGAACAGGGTGCTGACTATAGACGCGGATATCGGCCTCAGGAACCTGGATATGATTCTGGGTCTGGAGAACAGGATAGTTTACGATATCGTTGACGTTGTGGAAGGGGTAATCCCTCCGGAAAAAGCATTCGTAAAGGATAAGAGGAGCGAATCGCTTTACCTCCTGCCCGCTGCGCAGACAAAGAACAAGGAATCGGTAAGCGGAGAGCAGCTTTCGGCGATAGTCGAGAGGGTGAAATTTAACTTCAATTACATATTCATAGACTCGCCTGCGGGAATAGAGGGGGGGTTCAGGACAGCTGCGGCCCCTGCCGAAGAAGCGCTTGTCGTTGTGAACCCCGAGGTTTCCTCCGTCAGGGATGCGGACCGCGTAATCGGCCTCCTGGAGTCCATGGGCAAAGACAAGCTCAACCTGATCGTGAACAGAATTAGATCACACCAGGTGAAAAAGGGAGAGATGCTCTCGGTCGAGGATATTGAAGACGTGCTGAGGATAAGGAAGATCGGAGTAATCCCCGATGAGGAGAAGATGGTCGATTTTACGAATAAGGGAGAGCCGATAGTATTATCCGACAACTCAAGCGCGGGAGAGGCTCTCATGAATATAGCGAGGAGGCTCATGGGAGAGGAGATACCCTTTAATGAACTCACGGACAAAAAAGGATTTTTCAGCAGATTGCTAGGGGGATGACCTATGTCGTTATTCGGATTTTTGAGACGGAAAAAATCGGCGAACGTCGCGAAAGAAAGGCTCAGGATGGTTTTGTCTTATGAAAGAAAAGATCTGCCTCCGAATTTTACGGAGAAGATTCAAAATGATTTGATCAATCTTTTTGAAAAATATCCTCAGTTTAATGTGAACAATATTGAGATTAACGTCAAAGAAGGAAACCAGAGGGATGAGCTTTCTATATCAATACCTTTCGTCGACCGCAGTCATCATTGACCGTTCGTGAATCCTCGGTCCTGACCCTCGGCGTTATATGGAAGCGGAAACCAGTACCCGCCGGCACGCGTCCGACACATCACGGGATTGTGACCGCACGGCTGAAAAACTGCAAAGCCCCTTGGAAGGATACCTTATCCCCGATCTTAAATTTCCGCCACTGCCGAGAGATCAATAATTAAAAGACGCAGGACCTGGCCAGTGACTGTCCTTCGGTTACGAATATATGAACACAGAAGGGCTGCATTAGCGCATCCCTCGCTCTCTCCTGTATAGTATCAGCCAGCTCCTGAGCCCTTGCCTTCTGACTTGACGGAACCTTGACCCACATCGTGACCGGGGACTCCCATTCAACGGTTTTGAAGGTTTTCAATTGAGAAATGATATGCGTGAAGTGGTTCTGTGAAGCCGTAAGAGGAAAATACTGGCTGAGAGCGTGGCTGCTCATCGTGAAAACGGAGAAAAACAAAGCTGCCGAAAGCGTCAAGGATGTTATAAATTTCATCCTTCCCTCCTATAAATTGATGATTTAAATCAACACATATAATTTATACCACTAATTCGTACTAATTGTCCAGTGCTGATATAAAGTTATTACTAAAATATAATCCTTTTGTTGAATTATCGGAATTATTTGGCTATCCATCCGCCGTCTACGGACAGCATGGTTCCCGTCATAAATCCCACCTTATCGTCGCAGAGGAACAACACCGAGTGGGCAATCTCTTCAGCCGTTCCGAAGCGTCCGACCGGGTGAAAAGATTTGAAAAGCTTCTCAGCCTCCGCTCTATCCGGCATCTTGTCGAGAAGGCCGTCCACCATGGGCGTATCTATCGTACCGGGGCATATTGCGTTCACCCGTATCCCTTTGTCCGCGTATTCGAGTGCCATGCTCCTGGTAAGCTGGGTTACCGCACCTTTCGTCGCGTTATAAGCAGCGACGCCCGGTACGGCTTTCAGCCCGAGCACCGAGGAATTATTCACTATGCATCCGTATCCCTCCTTTATCATATGAGGGATAGTGTACTTCGACATCATAAATGTCCCTTTCACGTTTATATCGAAGATCATATCCCATGTATCCGTATCCGTTTCATGCGTGTAACCAATAGGAAGTATGCCTGCGTTGTTGAAGAGTATGTCGATTTTGCCGTATTTTTTGATTGCATGGTTAACCGCTTTCTTGCAGTCCTCTTCCTTTGACACGTCGTTTACGAGGTAGTCTATCTCGAGCCCTTTCTTCTTGGCTTCGTCGACTGCGGCCTTGAGCGTTTTCTCGGTCCTTCCCGTTATAATTACCTTCGCCCCTTCCTCTGCGAATAGAAATGCCGTCGCTTTTCCGAGCCCCAGACTTCCGCCCGTTATAAGTGCCACCTTATTCTGAAGTTTCATGATCGGGTATTCTCCTTTGTTTTTTTATGGGAGATTATAAAGGAATCACCTTTTTTATTCAAGAATTCGAATCGTTATGTTATTATCTGAACTCATTTATTAATATTGGCTCTTTTTATTCGCATATAGGCCGTGGAGCGGACTGGTGTTGCAATATTCTCAGGATTGGCAGCGTAATGTACTCTAAATTAGGAGGTTGGTATGAGTATTAAAATCGAGCGCGGGTATGCCGTTACGTTCAATTTTGAAGGTAAAATCGAGGACGGATCAACATTCCACACGTTTGATGAAGATCCGCTTACCGTCGAGGTCGGGTCGGGAAGCCTTGTCAGGGGTCTCGAGGATCAGCTGATAGGGATGGCCGAGGGGGAGGAGAAGGAGTTCAGGGTATCACCGGAGGACGGCTACGGTGTGGAAAAGCCGGAGCTCATTCAGACCTTGGATTCAGGTCTATTTGCGGACACCGGGATCACCCCGGAGGTTGGAATGATTCTTAAAACCCCCCACGGGAATTGTCACATTACCAAAATCGACGGAGGAAAGATCGAAATAAGCTACAACCATCCGCTTGCGGGGAAGGTGCTCGATTACAAAGTGAAAATTTTGAAGGTAGTTAAAAAGTAGCCCGCGTAACTAACTGTGAACATATGATTATCACAGCAAATAAATATCGCTTGATAATGACTTTCCCGCTTCATATACTATAATTCGGAGGTAAGCGGTATGGATACATTGTTGAGCATTTTCGTAGGCGTGGGGCTGAGTGCGGCGTGCGGATTCAGGGTGTTCGTTCCCCTTCTGGTTATGAGCGTCGCGTCCCTTTCCGGTCACATGACGTTGGCCCCTGAGTTCGGATGGATCGCCACATATCCCGCTCTCGCGGCTTTCGCCATAGCCACGATTTTCGAAATCGGCGCTTATTACATTCCATGGGTGGATAACCTCCTCGATACCGTGGCGATACCCGCGGCGACTGTCGCGGGCACGATCGTAATGGCCTCAGCCGTATCCGAGATGAGCCCTTTCCTTAAATGGGCGCTCGCGGTTATAGTTGGCGGGGGTGTGGCGGGCACCGTTCAGGGTTTCACGACGATAACGCGTATCGCGTCTACGGCGACGACAGGGGGTCTCGGCAACCCGGTTGTCTCCACAGTCGAAGCGGGCGGGTCTCTCCTGATGTCCGTACTAGCGATCACGGTTCCGGTGCTGGCCGTAATAGGCGTAGCGGCGATTATATTCTTCGCATTTAGAAAGATATACTCGTGGCTCGCAAAACGAAACAAGCTCCAGCCCAGCACGAGTAAGCCTGCTTTCGGTCCGGATTCAAAAATGCCCTTCGTATAAAGATTGCAGGAGTCTTTCAGAGGCACTCTCGCCCGAGTCTATGCAGTCGGGAATTCCGACGCCGCCGAATGCGTTTCCGGCAAGCACAAGCCCTTTCAGCTTATTCGTTTCCCTCTGTATCCTCTCGACCAGCTCCAGGTGCCCGACGTGATACTGGGGCATTGCATCGGGGTACCTTCTGATAATCGTGAACAGCGGTTTTGATTTTATGCCAAGTAGTGCGCTCAACTCTCTCTCGACCCCTCCGGTTATTTCGGAGTCGTCCATCCGATACTTCTCGGGACTGATGGCGCCTCCGACGAAGGCGCGGAGCAGGGCGCACCCCTCAGGAGCCCTTCCCGCGAATTTCTCGCTGCTGAACGAGCACGCGATAATGCTGCTCCCCTCGATCATCGGTACAACGAAGCCGAAGCCCTGGAGCCCGCTCCGGATGTCCTCCTTCCTGTATGCGAATATAATTACAGCCGAGGGCGCGTATTCGATCTCTCTTAGAAGAGTCGCGCACGGCTTTGAGGCATTCTCGATAAGCCCGGCCGTAACGTGAGCGGGCGTCGTCACGATGACGCCGGAGGCGTTGATTACCCCTTCGTCGGTCGCTACGTCCCAGCCGTCGTTAGTCTCTGCTATATCCCTGACCGTCACTCCCAGTCTTATGCATCCCACGGGAAGCTCTTTTATCAAGGCGTCAACGAGCGTCCCCATCCCTTTCTTGAATGAAACGAATAAGCTGTACCTGGCGCCGCTATCGGACATTCCGCTCTTTTTTCTATTTCTATAGCTGTGGTACATACCTTTAATCACGCTCCCGTACTTCGCTTCCATCTCGAGGAACTGGGGCATCGTGGCCCTGAGGCTCAATTTTTCGGGATCGGCGGTATAGACTCCGCTTATCATGGGCTGAGCGGCCCGCTCGAGCGCTTCACGGCCCAGTCTCCTCCTTACGAACGAAGAGAGGCTCTCGTCTTGCGGATTCTTTCTCGGTATGACGAGGTCCATAAGCATCCTCAATTTCCCATGCCATGAGAAGAGCGGGGTTCTCAGAAAGGGGAGTATCTGCGTAGGCGCGAGCATGATAAATCCGTCAGGGAGCGGGACCAATCTGCCGTCGAGAACTATAAAGGTGCGTCTATTGTCTTTACTGGTTTCGATGAGCTCTCCGTCTAGGCCGAGGCGGCCGCAGAGGTTAAGGCCCCAGGGTTTCGAGGTTATGAACGAATCGGGACCTTCTTCGACTATAAAACCGTCTTTCTCTATTGTCGAGATAACCCCGCCCGGCCTGTCCGATTTTTCGAGAAGGAGGATTTCGAGGTTTAAATTTTTATCCCTGCTAAGTTCGGAAAGGCGGTGAGCGGCGCTTAAGCCCGTAATACCCCCGCCTATAACGATCACCCGCTTAGGCATGGGAGTAGTTAACCATGATTAAGCGTCGATGAAAAGAGCCTTCGCGGTCTGATTCGGCTGCCGGTTAGAGTCAATACGGAGCCGTCCGTTCCGAAAGCCGTAAGAAGGGTGTGCGATTGGACGGATGCGGGGTTTTGACAAACGACTCGGGCTATTCTTGCGCGTATGCCCGCTTGAGGCCTGCAATGTCAATTTTATCCATCTGAAGCATCGCATTCATAACCCTTTTCGATTTCTCGGGGTCCTTGTCCTGCAGCATCTCGACCAGGACGGTGGGAACGATTTGCCATGACACGCCGTACTTGTCTTTAAGCCAGGCGCACCTTTGTTTTTCTCCGCCTTCTGACAGCTTCTCCCACAGTTCGTCTACTTCTTCCTGCGTCTCGCAGTTGACGACGAACGATATGGCTGGCGAGAAAGTGAAATGCGGCCCGCCGTTCAACGCCACGAATTCTTGTCCTTCGAGCTCAAATGCCACGGTCATTACAGTTCCCTTTTGTCTTCCGGAGACTGCTGCTCCTGCTTCGTCATAACGAACAACTTTCACGATCTTTGAATTTTTAAAAATGGACGTATAAAAATTAACCGCCTCTTCGGCTTGGTTATCGAACCACAAAAACGGTGTGATTTTTTGCATATGGATTTATTCCTCGCTTATAGAATTAACACCTGCAATATAGCATACCCTGCATACCGGCCGTGATGAATAAATCTCCCACGACCCTGATCCTTTCCCGAGTTACCCGAAGAGGCAATTTAGCCGATGCAGGGTGTCAGATTCGCCTCAGGTTTCCTCGTGCTCTTTCAGCTTATAAAGCAGCGAGCGGCGGCTTATTCCGAGGATCTTTGCCGCTTTAGTGCGGTTACCCCGGGTGTCCGAGAGAGCTTGTTCGATGTAAGCCCTTTCGATCCTCTTCCTTGCTTCGTCGTATGTAAACGTACTGATCCAGTTTCCCGGACTGAAGCTCCCTTTCGAGTCGGCGGCGCCGACGTCGACCTGACTTATATAATCGGAATCGCAGAGGATCATCGCCCTTTCGACGGCGTTCTCGAGCTCCCTCACATTCCCGGGCCAGCCGTAATTCATTAATTCCGACATGACTTCGGGCATTACATCTTTAATCCTGTGGTTGAGCTCACAGTTGTATTTGTCTATAAAATGGCGTACTAGGAGGGGTATGTCCTCCTTCCTCTCCCTGAGCGGGGGTATGGATATGGGGAAGACATTAATTCTGTAATACAGGTCGTTCCTGAACCCTCCGTTTTTAACCTCGTGATCGAGGTCCCTGGACGTGGCTGCGATCACTCTCACGTCTATTTTGATAAGCTTTGTATCGCCGAGCCTCCTTATCTCTTCCTCCTGGAGCACGCGAAGGAGCTTCGGCTGAAGCGGGAGCGGGAATTCCCCGATCTCGTCGAGAAAAAGAGTTCCCCCGTGGGCCTCTTCCATTAACCCTCTTTTCGAGCCGTCGGCCCCGCTGAACGCTCCCCTTACGTATCCGAAGAGCTCGCTCTCCAGGAGCGCCTCCGGGATTGCGGCGCAGTTTACCGCGATAAACGGGGCCTCTTTTCTCCTGCTGCTGTTATGTATCGCCTTTGCGATGAGCTCCTTTCCCGTCCCGCTTTCTCCGGATATGAGGACGGTGGTTTTAAATTGGGACGCCTTCTCGGAAAGCTTGATGACGGCATCCATTTTTTCGCTCGCATAAACTATGTCTGTGAAATCCCCGCGTGTGCCGATTTCTTTCTGCAGATATATATTTTTGACCCTGAGGAGCTGTCTTTCCTGAGCCATCCGCATCCTGAGTATGAGCTCCTCAGGGTTTATCGGTTTATTTATATAGTCGTCGGCTCCCTTTTTTATAGCGTCGATCGAGCTTTCTACGGTCCCGTAAGCCGAGATCATGATAATGATCGATGCGAGGTCCCTCTCCCGCATTTCTTCGAGGAACTCCATTCCGCTCATTCCCGGGAGCTTTATATCGCAGATGATAAAATCGTACCTGCCGCCCCGGTCGATAAGTCCGAGCCCCGTTTTCGCGTTATCGACGCTCTCCGCTTCATACCCCTCCATATGGAGTATGAGCGACAGCGAATCGCGGATTCCTTTCTCGTCGTCAATTACCAAAATTCTCTGCATTCTTATAACCTCTTACAGCCGGGAAAATCATCCTGAAAAGAGACCCTTCTCCCTCCGCGCTCTCGACCTGGATACTGCCTTCGAACGCCTCCACGATCCTGGCGGAGACCGAGAGGCCCAGTCCCGTGCCGTGTCCGGGGTCCTTCGTCGTAAAAAAGGGGTCGAATATTTTATCGAGTATTTCTCTCGGTATGCCCTTGCCGTTATCTCTGACGGAGATTATTACGCGTGATTCCCCGTCGCCAGCCGTTGAAATGACGATTTCTCCCGAATCGGTCATTGCGTCCTTGGAGTTCAGGATGAGGTTGATTATGACCTGAGAGAGCTGCCCGGGGTCGGCTATTATTGACGGCGTCTCCTCCGACAGCTCGAGATTGAGCGATATGTTTTTCAATACCCCCTGACTCCTCACTATGTCCGCGGTGTCTTTAATTACCTGATTTACGTTTACGACCTGGGGAGAGCTTTTTCTCGGACGGGAGTAATCGAGGAGCGTTCTTATGATCTTATCCACCCTGTCGACTTCCCTCTGTATATCGCCGATGAAGCCCATCCTTTTGTCGTTATCCATATCGGGAGCCCTCTTGAGCACGTCTGCATAACCCTTAATAGCGGATAGGGGGTTCCCGATCTCGTGCGCCACTCCTGCCGAAAGCTGTCCCAGCGAGGCGAGCTTTTCCGCGGCTATCAGCTCCTTCTGGGTCAATTTGAGTTCGGCGTTCGTCTCTTCGAGCTCTCCGATCTTGTCTTTCAGCTTCCTTTTCCCGCTCTCTATCTCTTCGAACATGACACGGAGCGCCGAATATAGCTGGTTTATCTCCTTGACGTTCCCGATCTCCGCATGCTCGGGGAACCTGCCTCCCCCGATCTTCTCGGTCGTTTTTATGAGCTCGTGTACCGGCTTAACTATTCTCCTGGAAAGTATGTAGAACCCGAAGAGGGCTATTATGACCAGAAACACAATTATCCAGAGCGCTATGAGCCTCTGGCTCAGCGCCATGTTATCTTCAAACGTCGAGAGCGGCTGGTAAATGAGAAGGACCCCTCCCGGATTTCCCGAGATCCTGACCGGCGTTGCGATCTTGATACCTTCGTATGAAGAGAGCGGGGGTATGTTTACACCTTCTATTTCGGTAACCCTGCTGCCCGTCCTCATCGCCTCGAGGATGAGCGGGTCTGTCTCGCTCCCTTCGTCCTTTCCGTCGGATGTCCTGAAATAGACTCTCTCACCGCTTGCCGCTATAACACCCCACGCCCCGGGGTTGAGCACCCCTTTTAAGAATCCGATGCCCCCCGCGATATCGTTTTTCTTGAGGTACGAATCCTCGAGCGCTGTTATTATCGTGTTGACGCTTTCTATCTTCCCCTGGACGGCTGACCTCTCCGTCAGTTTGAATGCAATGATGCCTATGAGGAACATTGCAACGGCGGTTATGAAAAGGATGTTTACGAGTATTTCCGCTCTGAGCCCTATCTGTCGCATATTTTCGGCGCAACTATACAGACACATTCGTAGATGTGCTTACGAAGACTATACGTCTGCACTAAGTTTAGTTCCTTTTTGCGCCGCAGTGGTAACTAATTTATGAGCCTGAAGCCGCCCGTGAAGATGTAAATTACGGCGGCAATGGATAAGAAAGGGCCGAAGGGCAGGGCGTATTTAAGGTCCCCTTTTTTATAGAGGATTATGGCCAGACCGGTCAGGGTTCCGAGAAGGGAGCTCACGAGCATGACGAATACCACGCCTTTCCACCCGAGGAAGGCCCCTATCATCGCGAGGAGCTTCACGTCCCCCATGCCCATCCCCTCCGTCTTTCGGATAATAACGTAGAGGAAAGCGACGAGGAATAACAGTCCGCCGCCGATTATGAGCCCGAATACCGAGTCGAGGAACGGGACCTCGTTCAATACTCCGAAGAAATTCTCGAGACTGAAGCTGAATGCTCCCAGGAGGTCCCTGCTCCTTTCCCAGTCCGTCATCAGCGCGTTATACAGTAAGCCGATTACAGCGCCCGGGACCGTTATGACATTGGGGATGATCATGTGCTTGAGGTCGATGAGGGTTATGACGATGAGCATGTATATTAGTATCGTATAAAATAAAGTATCGAGAGAGAAGCCGAATCTAAAGAACGTCCCTGAGAGCGCGACGCCCGATATGAATTCGACGACCGGATACCGGGGCGATATCGCCTGACCGCAGTCCGCGCACCTGCCCTTTAATATCAGATAGCCCAGTATCGGTATATTGTGGTAAAACCTGATCCCGCTTCCGCACGATGTGCAGCGGGAGGGAGGATAGACGATGGATTCTTCCCTCGGCAGCCTGTATATGCATACGTTAAGAAAACTGCCTACGACCGATCCCAGTATGAATGAAAATAAATATAGAAGGACTTCTCTACTGGACACTCTTGATTTCCGGGCGCTCGATATTGAAGTTTACATTCGCGATGATCTTGCTCTTTATTTCGTTAAGCGCTTCGTCGAAATGCCTCTCCGTAATCCTCAGAGTACGTTTCCTGTTCTGGAGGTGCTCCCTTATTGCGATTATGGATGCCCTCTGACAGAGGAGCATTATATCGGCTCCGGAGAGCCCCGATGTTTTAGCGGCGATTTCCTTTAATTTGGCGTCCTTTGCTATCGGCTTTCCGCGTGTGTGGATCTTGAGGATCTCATAGATCTCGTTCTCGTCCGGATAGGGTATGTTGAGGATGAGGTCGAACCTTCCCGAGCGCAGAAGGGCCGGGTCGACGATGTCGATCCTGTTCGTCGCCGCCAGTATTAAGACCTCCCTCAGGTCCTCGACTCCGTCCATTTCCGTGAGCAGCTGGCTTACGACCCTCTCGGATACGCGCGTGCCGTCCGATTCCCTCCGCGGAGGCGCGAGCGCGTCTATCTCGTCAAAGAACACGATACACGGGGCCACCTGCTTCGCTTTCTTAAACACCTCCCTCACCGCCTGCTCAGACTCGCCCACGTACTTGGAAAGGAGCTCCGCTCCCTTGACTGAGATGAAATTTGCGCCGCTCTGGTTGGCGAGCGCTTTCGCCAGGAGCGTTTTTCCCGTCCCCGGCGGACCGCAGAGGAGTATCCCCTTGGGCGCTTTTGTATCCGTAATTTCGAAGAGGTCCTTGTGCACTATAGGCCATATCACGGCCTCTACGAGCTTATCCTTTATTTCTTTAAGCCCTCCTATGTCGTCCCACGTAACCTTCGATATCTCGACGAATATCTCCCTTATCGCCGAAGGCTCCACTTCCTTGAGCGCGTCCATGAAGTCGCTCATTTCCACCTTTATGGGCGTGATATTCCCGTTATTAAACATGAGCCCTTCTTCGCCGTCATCGTAATCGGGGAGGGACTTCCTGAGCGATTTCATCGCCGCTTCCCGGCACAGGTTCTCTATATCGGCGCCCACGAACCCATGCGTCAGATCCGCAAGCCGCTCGAGGTCGATGTCATCTTCAAGGGGCATCCCGCGCGTGTGCACCTCAAGTATCTGCGCCCTGCCGTTCCTGTCGGGTACGTCCAGCATCACTTCCCTGTCGAACCTCCCGGGCCTTCTGAGAGCGGGGTCGATTGCCGAGGGGAGGTTCGTTGCGCCTATGACGACGATATTTCCCCTGTGCTTGAGGCCGTCCATGAGCGACAGCAGCTGGGAGACTATTCTTTTTTCCACGTCCCCCGAGACTTTATCCCTCTTCGGAGCGATGGCGTCGAGCTCGTCGAGGAATATTATGGACGGCTGGTTCCTGGTCGCGATCTCGAATATATCGCGGAGCCTTGCTTCACTCTCCCCGTAAAATTTGTGCATTATCTCGGGGCCGTTTATTACCTGGAAGTTGGCGTTCGTCTCGTGCGCGACGGCCTTTGCCAGGAGCGTTTTCCCGCTCCCCGGGGGTCCTACGAGGAGGATACCCCTCGGGGGGTCTATCCCGAGCTTATCGAAAAGCAGAGGGTACCTGAGCGGCAGCTCCACAATTTCCCTTACCTTGGTTATCTGTTCCTTAAGCCCGCCGATGTCCTGAAAGCTCACGCGGGAGCTGTCAAACTTGATCCTCGGCTTTCTTTTTATGTCCAGTTTAGTCGACGCCCTTATTATAGATGAATTCGACGGTATCACGCCGATAACCTGGAAGTCCTCGAGCCCGGTGTTCGGGAGCTTGATACGGATCTTATCGCCCACGGTGATGGGGTAGCCGTCCAGCCTGTCGAGCAAGTATTTGTTCTCGTTCCCGTTATACAATAAGTCGTTGTTTCTCGGTGCGAGCACTACTTTCGTAGCCGATTTGTTGTCGATCTTTTTGACGAATACGTGCTCGTCCAGTTCCACGCGGGCGTTTTCCCTGGTTATTCCGTCTATCTGTATTATCGATTTGTCGGCAAGGGATTTGTCGAGCGGCATGACGCGCACCACTGTCTTTCTTTTCCCCCCGATCTCGACGAGGTCCCATGAATCAACACCGATCTCCTGCATATCTCCGGGGTTTAAGCGTGCGAAACCCTTGCCCTCGTCCTTCTTTGCCAAGTCGCATATCTTAAGAGCTATCATAGGAGAGATAATACCGTTCACACTTTTTAGGGTCAAGAAAATTTTGGTAATCCATCATATCGATTGAATAAACCGTTCTTCTTTATTATAATTTTTCAAATTCATATATCATAATGTTCTCGTGATACTAAAATCCTTAATACTCAGAAACTTCAGGTCCTATACGGCCGAGAGCTTTTCATTCCACGAAAAAATCAATGTTGTATACGGTGATAACGCTCAGGGAAAAACAAACCTGCTCGAGGCTATACACCTCCTCCTGATGTGGAGACCCTTCAAGCAGGTGAAGCTCGGGGAGCTTATAAGCTTCGGCGCGACAGAGTGCAGGATTAAAGGCGAAGTCGAGTCCGATGCGGGACTCGATGAGGTGCACGTGCTCCTGAGCGGTGAAAAAAAGACGCTCAAGCTCAACGGAAAGATAGTTTACAAGACGTCCAGGGTCCTGGGCAGGTATAGCGTGGTATCCTTCCTCCCCTCCGACCTCGATCTGGTCAAGGGGAGTCCCCAGGGGAGAAGGAGGTATCTGGACGCGCTCATCTGCGCTCTTGAGCCCGCTCATCTGCGCGACCTTAAGCTTTACCACAGATCGCTCCTCCAGAGGAATGCGGTCCTGGCGAAAGCCTCGGCGCTCACCCCCCGGAAGCTCGAGGTCTGGGATGAAAAGCTTGCCGAGACCGGGAGCCACGTCGTATTGAGGCGTATAAGATACATAGAGAAGATTACTCCCCATTTAAATCGGATATATAAGCTAACGTCCGGTGAGGACGCCGATGTGGGCATTCAGTACAGATGTTCATTCGGAGTGACGGAGAGCCTTGAGGAAGGGTTCAAAAAAGAGCTGTCGGCGAGGTTCGAGAAGGACATGAGGCGGGGGCATACGACCCTCGGCCCCCACAGGGACCTCGTGGGGTTCACGATAGGGGGGAGAGACGCATCCGTTTTCGCGTCCCAGGGGGAGGCGAAGAACCTCGCTCTCGCATTGAAGGCGTCCGAGATAGACCTCGTAAAAACCTCGCTCGGCAAAACCCCGATCCTGCTTCTCGACGACGTAACGAGCGAGCTTGACGAGAGGAGAAAAGGTTTCCTCTTCGGCCTTCTCGACGGCTTCCCTGGACAGATATTCATTACATCCACAAGTCTCGGGGAGGTCCGGCTCAAAGGCGAAATGAAGGTGTTTCACATAAGAGGCGGAAGAGCGGAGCAGAGGCAAGTTAAGCGGTAAGGTTACTACTGACCAAATACGTACAAGGAGATTGCGGCATGAGCGGGAAAGCCTTTCAGGATTACTGGGAAAAAAACAAGTGCTGGGGCTGCGGGAGCGGGAACGAGCACGGGCTCCATCTAAAGAGCCGCTGGGAAGGGGATGAATCTCTTTCCGTCTTCTTACCGTCTATCAGCCACAAGGCGGGCCCCGATGAATACCTGAACGGCGGGATAATCGCAACTATAATCGACTGCCATTCCATCTGCACCGCGATTGCGGACGCGTACAGGGAGGAGGGGAGGGAGCTGAACAGCGAGCCCTTTATCTGGTACGTTACGGCATCGATGAAGGTCGATTATCACAAGCCGACCCCCATTTTCGGAGCGGTAACTCTCAGGGCGAGGGTGGAAAAGAGGGAGGGAAAGAAATCCTTTGTGACGTGCGGGCTTTTTTCAGGGGAAGATAAGTGTGCGCACGGAGAGGTCCTTGCGGTGAGGGTATCGCCTGAAAAATGGTTTAAATAATAATCATGAGAAGAGCGCCGGATTTTCATTATCCGTCGCGGAGATATCTAACGGAGAATATAATGGCTAGATACGCTATGGTCCTTCTTTCGGTGTTGTTCGTGTTATCGGCGTTCGTAATAAGCGGGAAAGCCGAAGAGGAGCACAAACCTGTAAAGGCAAAGATTATCGCTGATGTTTCGGCAATTAGCCCCGGGGCGTCGTTCGAGCTCGCGGTCTTGCTCGAGATCGATCCCCGCTGGCATATATACTGGAAGAACCCGGGAGATTCGGGTCTTCCCACATCGGTCGAATTCGAGCTTCCTCAGGGATTTCAGGTTGGCGGCATCAGGTGGCCTGTGCCTTCTATATTGAAGGGGGCGGGTAATTTAACCGATTACGGCTATGAGGATTCTCTTTTGCTCTCCGTCGTGGTAACGGCTCCTCCCGGTCTCAAATCCGGCTCTACTGTCGAGATCGAGGGAAATGTGTCGTGGGTCAGCTGCAAGGATATCTGTATCCCCGGCAGGGCCAAGCTCGAGCTCGAGCTCCCTGTTTCCGATACTTCGGAAGGTGTAAATGCGGCTTTGTTCTCGGAGTGGCGGTCTAGATTGCCCGTGAACTATTCAGGAAACAAGCCCCCTTTTAAGATTGGAGTTAAATCGTCCGCAAAGGATGGAAATGAAACCTCCGTCAGCATCCTTCTGGATTCCGCTGACGGCGTGAGCGGCGTTGATCTCTATCCGGTGACCGGCAATTTGTTCATCGTTAATAATATAGTCGTTGAGAGTGATAAGAGCGGCGGTAAAACCTCCATCAGTTTCGATGTAAAGAAACTGGAGTCGAAGGGGACCTCCGGGACTGAGCTGGAAACGCTTATAGTTTATACGGATAAAAGCGGTAAAAGGTCTGGCTTCGAGCTTCCGGTAAACCTCGGGCGTGCGGAATAGAATCCCGTCCGGAGGTCGGCTCTCTCAGGCACACCATGTGAAGCGCTGTAACCGGGGAGCGGTTTCTTTAACGTTTATTTTAGCGTTATCCTTAACATTAAATTAATACCGATATGTTACGATAGGCGGACGGAGCGTATATACATGGCGAGGAAACAGATACTCATAATCGGCGGCGGATTCGCAGGAGTCAAATGCGCCAAAACCCTTCGCGGTCAACTGGCAAGGCGTGAGGCGGACGTAGTGCTTTTCAACTGCGAGAATTACATGGTTTTTCAGCCCCTGCTTGCGGAGGTTGTAGGAGCGTCTATAAGCCCCGAGCCTGTCGCCGTTCCTCTGAGACAGATGCTTCCCGGAGTTTACTGCAGGACCGAGGATATAAGCCATATAGATGTAAATAACAATTATGTAGAGTTCATCGGAGACCGCGGTGTCAAGGGCATGATGTACTACGACCACCTCGTCATCGCATGCGGCTCCGACGTTAACCTCGGTCTCATACCCGGTATGGCCGACCATGCCTTCCCTCTCAAGACCATCGGGGACGCGGTCGCCCTCCGGTACCATGTGCTGCAGCAGATGGAGAACGCCGAAATCGCGGATAACGTCGATCTCAGGCGGTGGTATCTTTCGTTCGTAATAGTCGGCGGCGGTTTCAGCGGCGTTGAGGTGGCGGGGGAAATAAACGACCTCGTCCGGGATACGTACAGGTATTACAGGAATATTCCCAAAGAGGAGATAAAGGTTACGCTCGTCCATTCGCGGGACCAGATCTTACCGGAGGTGACCTCGGATCTCCGGGATTTCGCAAGGATAAAGATGGAGCAGGCGGGCATCAAGATCTTATTGAACAAGCGTGCGAAATTCGTCACGGCGGATGGCGTCGGCCTGGACGACGGCAGCATCATGGAGGGCGCGACGATCGTATGCACGGTCGGCACTGCCCCCTCTCCGATGATTGAGAAGCTTGATATTCCGAAGGATAAGGGGAGGATCATAACCGATCCCGATATGAGGGTTAAGGGGTGTCAGAATATGTGGGCGATAGGGGACTGCGCCTTTATCGTCAACGATTATGACAAAATGCCGAGCCCGACGACAGGCCAGTTTGCGGAGAGACAGGGCAGACAGGCGGCGAATAATATCATCAGTGTATTGAAAGGACAGGAGACGAAGCCATTCCGCTTCAAATTGCTCGGGCAGCTGTGCGCTATCGGCGGTCATAATGCCGTCGCTGAATTCCTCGGGTTCCATATATCCGGGTTCATGGCCTGGTTCCTGTGGCGCTCCGTTTATTTGTTTAAGCTGCCGACCCTTTCGCATCAGCTTAAGGTCGGGTTCGACTGGGCGTGGGAGATATTCTACTCCCGCGACCTCGCCCATCCCAAAGGGGATCAGACGGAGAGGATATCGAAGGCCCATCTTCAGCCGGGCGACTATGTATTTAAAGAGGGAGACCCGTCCAATAATTTTTACATAATCGAGTCGGGCGAGGTCGAGGTAGTAAGAAAATCCCCCGAAGACGGGACCGAGATGATAATAGCAATACTGGGCACGGGCGATTTCTTCGGCGAGATGGCGCTCCTCGAGAACCGGAACCGTAAGTCGAGCGTCCGTGCGAGGACCAATGTGGAGCTCACCGTAATGGGTAAGAAGGTGTTCCAGCAGATATCCGGCACGCTTGCGCCTTTCAGGGAATTCGTTGCCGACGCCGTGAGGAGGAGGAGCAGCGATATCTGGCAGCGCATACCGGCGGCATTCGCGATACTGCAGGCACAGCCGCTCAGCACTTTTATCAAACCGCTTTCGGTCACGCTATCGCCCGACAATACTTTCCAGGACGCTGTCAGGAACTTGTGCGCGGACGATATGGACTTCTGCTGCGTCGTCGATGACGGGAACAAGCTCAGGGGCATAGTGACCCGCACCGATATCTTCCGCGCGGTGGACGCGGGAGTGAGGCCCAAGGCCAGTGTCCACGAATTTATGAATCAAACGCCGGTGTGCGTCACAATGAACGATTCGAGCACCGTTGTCGCGGGCACCATGCGGGAGCGCAGCATCAAATGGGTCCCCGTCGTGGACGACCTGTCCAATCTGCATGTCGAGGGGTATGTCAGGAGGGATAGCATGATCGGCTACGTTCTGGAAAAGCTCAGCGCGAGGGGAACGTAGGATCAGCTCTTACCAATGAGAATCCCCGTGGCGAGGACTATGAGTCCCCCGACTATCACCTGGAAAGTCGCGGACAGAAACGGGGTATCCATGTATCTGTTCCTTATGTAAGCTATGGCTATCAGCTCCGCTCCGACCACGAAAGAAGCGACGATCAGGGCTGTTTCGAATTTGTGAATGAGGAAGGGAAGGGCGTGCCCTATCGCTCCGAGGAAAGTCATGAACCCTTCGACTATACCCCTTAGCCACGGGCTCCCCCGTCCGCTAAGTTTACCGTCGTCGGAAAGCGCTTCGGAGAACGCCATGCTTATACCGGCTCCGACGGCGGTGGCAAGCCCCACCAGAAAAGCGGTCTTACTGTCCTTGGTCGCAAGCGCTGCGGCAAACAGAGGGGCTAGAGACGATACTGTACCGTCCATGAGGCCCGCAAGCCCGGGCTGAACGACCTGCAGGATGAACCTCCTGCGCTCCTCGTCGCTTTTCGCCGCCAAACCCGGCCCGTTTGCTTCTTCTTTATCCATTTTTTCTTATTATACATCTGATTTGATTATAGTTTTTATATCGGCGGCCGGCGTATTTTATCTTGAATTGAATATCTTTTAGGGTTAGAATGGTTTAAAAAAGGCGGGTTGCGATATACTTCAGGAGGTCAAGATGAGCGGAATCATCAAGTCTACAGGTTTTGTTCTTTTGTTTTTGCTTGGAAGCATGAACCTCTACGCTTCCGATACGAACATAACGATTACCGAGTTCCGTCAGCTTTATAACAGTCTCCTTGCGGGAAAGACGCTTGTCACCAATACGGAGAAGAACGGCATGCAGATAACGAAGGTCAGGAATTTCGGCCAGGCTGTCGATGTGGGAGAGAACGACTTTGAAGTGCCTATAGAAACCGTCATATCGAAATCCAAAGACGGCGCTCCCGTAGAAACCATCACTATCAATATTCTCGACAGGGTGAACCAATTGGGCAACCAGCCCATAATATCGGAGGAGACGAGGAAGATGGTCGTGGAAAGCCAGGGCGCGACTCCCCGGGATACGAGAGAGATCGAGTCCATGGGACTCTTCCGTGTATCCAAAAATAGTAAAGGCGGTTTCGACGTCCAGAATTTCGGATTGATACCGTCTGTAGTCGTCGAAGGCAATACGAATAAGATAGCGGCATCGAACAGTTCTTATTCGTGCTTTGCCGAGAACGGCCTGACCAAATGTATCCTGACCGTAAGGGATTATAAGCTCGGTCCTTACACCCCGCTCGTCGGTTATACGCTGTCCGATCCTGTCGGCGGTGATCTCGTAGAAATTTCTGAGGAGTTGAAAAAATAACGGTTATTATATTAATAATGCTCGCATCCTGAAAATTTATATTAATTCTTGGGAGGTCAATAAATTGAAAAAAATAGCGTTTCTGATAATGATGTTTGCGCTTATGGGCTGTCAGACCTACAACCCGGTCGTCGACCCGAGGAGCGTGGGTAATGAGGACAGTTATTACAGGGATCAGGCCGAATGCAGGGCGATAGCGCAGCAAGGGGCGCCCAATTGGCAAAACACCGCCAAGGACACTGTCGTAGGGGGCGCTGTGGGTACCGGCACAGGGGCGCTGATCGGCACGATAGCCGGCAATACTGTTTCGGGACTTGCTTACGGCGCCGTCATAGGCGGCCTTGCCGGGGGAGCAAAAGGTGTTTATGATTCGGAAAAAGGTTATGAGCAGATTTACAGAAACTGCATGATAGGAAGGGGTTACAACGTTCTCAACTGATACACATCAAGAGGAATGAGCGACCGTAAAATCGGGAGATTCTTGGATCTGTTTGATCTCGAGCACAATTTCTCGGACGAAGAACTTAAAATTGCCTACAGGGATCTGGTACAGGTCTGGCATCCCGACAAGTACTCCAATAACGAGAGACTGAGAAACCGAGCCGAGTCCAAGATAAGGTTAATCAATGAGGCTTACAGCACTCTCGGTGAATTACTCGACAGGAGAGCGGCGCAAAGTGATGCGCAAGATGATTTTTCCGGGAAGAATGAAAGGCAGTTAAAGACAAATTATTTCTTCAGAAGCATTTTCCATGCTACCGACTTTACGGAGCTGAGCGATACGGCGTTTGCGCATGCCTTGAGATTATCACTGTCTGCGAACGCAAAGCTCAACTTATTCCACGTGTCGCCCGAGCATAAGAGAGACGTCATATCGGAATTCCCCAAGATCAGGGATACACTCGCGCGGTGGAAGGTGATTTCCGAATTAAATGCCGAAGAAGACATGCGGGGCCTCGGCTTCGCTTACACGAAGGTCGTCGCAGTTCATAAAGACCCGGTAGCCTCCATTCTCCATTATTTAAAGACTAACCCTTCGGATGTTACAGTGCTCGCGGCTCACCGTAGGTCAGGGGCGGGGAAACTGCTGCACAAATCCGTTGCCGAAAAGGTGTCGAGAGATTCTGGGGGCTGGACGCTTTTTCTCAAGGATAATGATCGCGGTTTCGTGTCCCCTGATGACGGGAACATCAGTTTAAAGAATATTCTGATTCCTATAGACTCCGAGCCCGACCCGCTTCTGGGTATATACGCCGCTCTCAAAATCGCTCAGGTTTTTGAGTGCGGCGAGTGCGTGTTTACACTCTTATTCGTAGGTGATCCTTCACGAATGCCTTCGGTCAATCTGCCAGAGCACGGTTCATGGGTATGGAAGAAAACTGCGCTCAGGGGCAATGTAGTCGAGACGATACTGAATGTCGCCGATGACATCCCGGCTGATTTGATCGTGATGGGGACTAAGGGGAATCAGGGGTTTCTCGACGCTCTCAGAGGCAGTACGTCACAGCAGATTCTCCGCCGAAGCGGCTGCCCTCTGCTCGCCGTGCCCGAGCGCAGAAGATTTAGATAGCAGGGCGGGGTATGAATGAGGAGCCGCCATAATAAGCGCGGTTATGACGCCGTGGAATCGCCGGTCTTTAACCCAGAAGTAGAAAACAAAAAAACAATATGATAGTCGGTACCAGCGCCGCTTGAAGCAATCCGATCGGAGATACCGCATCGTCGAAGTGCTTCTTAAGTATGGACTGGCCGGCAGGGTTCGGGGCATTGGCGATAACCGTGAGCCCGCCCCCCGTCACGGCGCCTGCCACTACGGCGTATTTGAGGCTGTCCGTGAAATGCGGGACCAGCGTGCTCAGGTAAGTGATTGCCGCATTGTCGTTAAACGACGTCAGTATAGTCGCGCCGAGCAGGAGAGGCGCTTTCCCGAGACCCCCGAGCACGGGCTCGATCCACCAGCCCTGAAGCCCGCCGTGAATTACCAGACCGGCCAGGAAAAACCCGACCAGCATGGCCGGCTGCAGATTGATCTTGTTCTGATACGGGGCCGAGACTTGCGCAAAACCGAGAAAAAACAGTAGCCCGAGGACGAAGAGCGGTGCATAGTGCGCGTTTATGATGGTCCATGCCATGAAGAGCAGATGGACGACCGTGACCCAGACGGGCACCGGGTCCTCCCGCTTGTCCCAGTCCGGATCTGTGTATTCCGGTCGCATTTCCTCGGGCAGTATGCCGGGTAAATATCGCCTGATTTTTGTGAGCCTGACTTCCTCGAAGCGCTTATCGAAAGCCTCTCTGATCAGTGTTTCGTCAATACCTTCCGCTCTCAATTTCGGCAAGGACTCTGCCTCCATCCTCTCCTTGATCCGGGTTAAGAATAATTCAGTATTCTCACTCACGGACTTCATAAAACTCTGGTTTTCTCCGACATTCGTCGCAATTCTTTCGAACTCCTTCTCTACCCGCTCCCGTGTGACATATCTCGCCTCGATTTCGTCCTTAAGTAAGCGCAGTGCGAATTCTTTCTGCATACTCAACAATTCTTTGCGGAATACTATGAAGTAGAGTCCGTTTGAAATCAGTATTCCCGCAAACGCCTTCCACCCGAAGTGGGTGAGCATAAATCCCGTCCCCCAGCCCCACGGCTCTGCCACCATCAGGATAGGGGGCGCCGCGAAGTGAGTGAGCGTGCCGCCTACGGAAATGTTGACGAAGAGCAGTCCCAGGGTCGCGTATTTGAGCCTGGAGCTGGGACGGAGTTCATAAAATTTCTCTGAAAGAACGAGCGCGGAAATCGTCATTGCGGCGGGCTCCGTGATAAACGAGCCGAGTATCGGGCCTAGCGTGAGGATTGTGAACCAGAGCGCCCCGAGAGAGCCGCCGAGAAGCCCGGCGACCTTCCACATGCTGGATTCCGCTAATTTCAATATAGGCCGTGTCGAAGCGAGGGTCATAATCACGACGACGAACGCTGCCTCCGAGAAATTGACATTGTAATCGAAGTAGCTTATGACTGTCGGCCATCCGAAAGTGAGCATAATTGCGACGATGAGCACGACCGCCCAAACACCGAAGACCACCTCAACCTCGCCCAGGAAATGAAACACCTCGGCGCCGAAGTGGACAGAGTTCCCATCAGCCTCCCCGTTCTTGATCCGCTCTTCATGCCTGTGCTCCCAATTATGGGAGATGTTCATGAACTTGCTTGCAAGAAAGGTGTGAATAATAGCGCAGATGAAGATAAGCGTGGCGACGAGATTAAAAGGCTCCTGCCGGATGCGGTCTTTCAGAATAGCGGGGATGCTCCCGAGGTGGGAATCGTTATAGCTGTCGAGGGCACGGGGGAGCTCGGAGGTTCCCGAAGGCGCTTGTACCGAAGCCCAGGCGGCGTAAGCGGCTATTATTAATAAGACAAGTCCCGCGAGTAAAACGATATGTTTCCGCTGCATGATGCTTTCTTCAATCCTTTGCCGATCTTAGGATTTCATCGGATCCGACACAGGAACAGGCTCGTTTTCTACAGCTGCTTACACCGTTTATAAGCTTACTGTGGATGATCCGGTTTGAGGCGGCCGCGGGATGTGCGGGCGCATGGCCCCGTGCACGCCGTATTTCTGAGAGATTCATTCTACCTTCACAATTCCCGGAGTCAACTCGTTTGACATCGTGGGTTGAATTTAAAATGGGTCTTGGAGTTATTGTGTGCTTCCCGGTAATGCGGACGGGAGGCCGGAACCCGGCTCATCGTTTTAGCAAAATGGGTCTACGGGCAACATTACACTGTGCTGTAATTCATAAAGGCAGCATGCAATCCTATTCGCCCGTGTTCTTCTGTTTATAAATTTCCTGCTGATATTTAAGAGGGACGTCGCCTATGTTGTTGGTGATATGTATGTTGCCCTTATCGTCCACCCATTCGTAGATCGGGCTTTCAGAAGGGGCGGACTGAGGAGCTTCCTCCTCTACGATTGTTCCGCTGTCGATATCCCCTTCCTCGGGCGGGGATAGCGCCGTCCCGTTATCGCCGTCCGTATCCTGGCCGGTCTCTTCAGGCTCCTTCGGTGAATTCACCTCGATGTTACTCTTCCGCTTTGGGGTGCGTCCCAGTGTGCTCCCGCCTTCCCCGTTTCCGAGTGTAGATAGACCGAAATTGTCGAGGTTTTCCTCGGGCCAGTAATAGTATTCATAGGGCTGCTGACGGATATCGACGGGGGGATTGTTCGGGTCCGCGGTTTGACCGGAGGGCGTGGTATCCTTCGACTCCTCCGAGCTGCCCGACGAGTCGCTGTCTCCGTTCTGCGCGGATACCGGATAAGCCCCAAGTAATAATAACAGGATTAAATAAACGGAAATCGCGGATTTCATTTCACTATTCCCTCAACCGTAAGCCTCATCTAATTATAACCCGAAACGGTTGAATATAATCGGCATATCTATAACCATTTGTGATTAAAACTTTTTATTAATCCTCAACTTGCTTATGTTACATTATCTGAAAAGCAATTATCAGGGAGGTCGATAAATGAGAAGGTTGCTCACGGTGCTGTCGCTGGTCGTTTTACTGGGGCCTGCCGGTCTCTTTCCGATTGCCGCTGCCGGGGCGGACGGGGTGTCTACGGTAAGTGCGGAGTCGGAGACCGTATCTGCGGCGCCAGGGAAATCCGTCACTGTCAGGAGTGCCTGCCCTGCGGGTACGGTAGTCATAGGCGGGGGAGGGGAATGCTTCGGGTTTCTGGTAACCGAGGGATGGGTAAGCCTTGCGAAAAGCGCGCCCGCGCCGGGTGAAGCCTCGTGGTATATCGAATGTACCAATACGAACACACGTCCGGGCGATATACAGGCGAGGGCTTGGGCGGTATGCGCCGACCCGGGTGTGTTCAAGACTAAAAAGAGATGACCCCTTTCCGGGATGAAAGGATTTTCTATTTGGACGGGTTGGGAATCTTGAAGAAGATGGTATAAAGCACGGGGACGACGACGAGCGTAAGCACAGTCGCTACCAGCAGTCCGAACATTATGGTCACGGCCATCGATACGAAAAACGCGTCTTGCAGAAGAGGGATCATACCCAGAATCGTAGTCGCTGCCGCCATCATGACCGGGTTTAAACGGCTTACCCCGGAATCCACAACAGACCGGTAACGGTCCTTGCCGCTCCTTATTTCAGTATCGATCTGGTCTATAAGGACAATCGCATTTTTTATGAGCATTCCGGAGAGGCTCAAAAGTCCAAGAAGCGCCATAAACCCGAAGGGCTGTTTGAACAATAGAAGCCCGATGGTAACGCCAATAATGGATAACGGCACAGTGAGCCAAATAATAAGCGGCTGCCTCACGGAGTTGAAGAGGAACACGACTATAAGCACCATCATTGCGAAGAATACCGGTAGTTGCTTTTTGAGCCCATCGTTTGCGCGGGCAGAATCCTCGGCTTCACCTCCCCAGGCCATGTAGTAGCCGGGCATGCCTTTTAGCGGCAGCTGGTCCGCTTCGCGTATTGGGATCACCTCGTGGTTGAAGTCCTGAAAGGGGTTGTCCTGAGGGCCGAAATCCTTTCCGGTGACCTTGCCCACGTCAACGTTTAGCGCTTTCTCTATCTCGGGTTTAACACGCGCCATGAGCTCGCTCGGAAGCTCGGTCCTCGGATCCGCATGGATTTTTATCATCGTCACCCTGTCCCGCCTCCCGATGTTCGCGTCTTCGGTCTCTGTGTTGAATCCCGAGACCACCTGTCCTATCGGTATCATTCTCCCTGCCGCAGTGCTCCATATCTGGAGGCTCTGAATCGTATCGAGGTTCATTCTTTCGTAGTCGGGAGCCCTCGCAATAATGGGCAGGAGCTGCGGTTCGAACGTGCTTTTATCCCTGTATATACCGGCCTGGGTGCCCGAGAACGACTCTTCGAACGCCTTTGAGACCTCGGGCCGCGATATTCCGAGCTGGCTTGCCTGCGCCTCTTCCAATTGTGGCCTCACTACCTTTACCTTTTCCTTCCATTCGTCCCTGACCGCTTTTGCCTGCGGGTCCGCTTTTAAGATATCCTCAACCTTCCCCGCAAGTTCTCTAAGCACCGTTCTGTCTGGACCGCTTATCCGGAGCTGTATCTTTCCCCCTTCCCCCGGCCCGAGGAGGAATTTCCTCACGTTTACTACCGCGTCGGGAAGAATCTTCTCGAGGTCGTTCTGTGTCTTCTGCAGGATCGGGTCGATTACATTGTAGTTTTCGACAGTCGCCAGAATGACCGCGTAACTGGGCGATGACTTTCCGGGGACGTACGTCAGGAGAAAACGGGGGTCGCTTCCCCCGATCTCGGTGATGACGCTCGTCACTCCTTCGATGTTTTTCAGATAATCTTGTGCTGCTTCGAGTTCCTTTGCTGTATCCTCGATGCGGTATCCCTCGGGGAAATAGAACTCCACAAAGAACTGGGGCCTCGTCGCCGTCGGGAAGAACATCGTCTTTATGAATCCGAACCCGATCAGTGAGAGTATAAAGATTGCGACTATGATTCCGACAGTGACATATCTTAATTTTATAGCGGTTATTAGAAGCTTCTTATACGCTTGGAAGAATTTGCCCGCATAGGGATCTTTTTCTTTCGAATCTTCTTTTCCGGGTTTTCTTTTTCCGACCAGAAAGTGTTTACAGAGAAGGGGTGTTATAGTGACCGCGGTGACCCAGCTCAGCATGAGCGATATCAAAATTACCTGGAATAAAGTCCTGCAATACTCCCCCGTGCTGTCTTTCGACGTGCCGATCGCGGCGAATGCCAGCACTGCGACCACGGTCGCTCCGAGAAGAGGAAATGCGGTCTGTCCCACTATCTCCTTAGCCGCGTTTATGGCGTCCTCTCCCTGCTCCATCTTTATCTTCATACCGTCAACGACGACGATTGCGTTATCGACGAGCATCCCGAGGGCGATTATCAACGCCCCGAGCGAGATCCTTTCGAGCGTTACGTTCCACATCCCCATAAAGACGAAAGTGCCGCAGATCGTGATGAAGAGGATAGCCCCTATGATTAGACCGCTCCTCAATCCCATGGCGAAGAGGAGCACGACCACCACTATCACTATGGCTTCAAGGAGGTTGACAACGAACCCGTTTATTGCCTGGGTTACGGCTTCCGACTGAAGAGAAATGACTTCGATTTCCATCCCCAGAGGGGCCAGCGGCTCGAGATCTTTTATCTTTTGCTCTATTCCTTTCCCCATCGTTACGACGTTCCCGCCGAGGACCGTCGATATGGCGAGTCCGATCGCGGGCTTTCCGTTATACCTGAGCAGATTTTTCGGGGGGTCTTTGTACCCCCTCCTCACGTCCGCTACGTCCTTGAGGTAAACGAGGCTCTCACTTCCCCGGCTGCTTACGAGCAAGTCCCCGAACTCTTTCTCGGATGTGAACTCGCCTGTCGGATTGATGGGAAGTTTTTCCTTACCCACGTCTATATCCCCTGCGTCTGTGGGGAGGTTCTTTGCCTTGAGCGCGTTATATATATCCTGCTGCGATATCTCCAGCGCCGCCATTTTGGGCCGCGACATTTCGACGTAAACCGCCTCGGGCTGCTCACCGTAGAGGACTATTTTCTTTACGTCCTTGACGAGCAGCAATTCCCTTTTGAGCAGGTCTGCGTAGTTCTTTAGCTCCGCATAGCTGTACCCCTCTCCCGTTATTGCCAGGTATACGCCGTAAACATCGCCGTAATCGTCATTTACGAGCGATGGACCAGCTCCGGGTGGCAGCTGAGACTGATAATCGTTAACCTTTCGGCGGAGCTCGTCCCATACCTGGGGCAGGCTCTTCTTATCGTATTCGTCCTTGATTGTCGCTTTGACGTACGAAAGTCCGCGGGATGAAGTGGATTCCACCCTCTTTAGCTGCCCCAGTTCCTGCACCGCCTTTTCAATTACGTTCGTTACCTCATTTTCGACCTCCGAAGCGCTCGCCCCGGGGTAGGGCGTGAGTATTACGGCTTCCTTTATCGTGAACTCGGGGTCTTCGAGCCGCGGCAGGCTCTGAAAGGATTTAAAACCCGCATAAATGAGAACGATAGTCAGCGTTATCGTAATGACATTTTTTTTTATTGAAAATTCAGCTATGTTCATTCGGGAGAAACCTTTCGTATTGTTCCTGCTAATTTAGGAGCGTCACCTGCATTCCTTCGCGGAGCTGTGTCGTGCCGCTCACAGCGATCATCTCGCCCGCTTTGAGCCCGCTCAGTATCTCGATGTCCTTTTGGCCGGTTACTGACCCCACCTTGACTACCCTTTTATGAACCGTGAGGTCGTTTTGATCTACTACCCATACGTATTGGTCTGGTCCGTCACCGGTCACGACCGCGATAGCCGGAATTATAAAATAGTCTCCGTTCTTGATATTGTTCGTTTTCCCCTCCAGGTGGACCTGCGCGGTCATCCCCGGCAGCACCCTGATCGTTCCGGGCTGATCCATGCTCAGCGTGGCGCGGTACGTCTGCGTCCTGGGGTCGGCCTGGGCGCTCACCTCTTTTATCACTAACGGGAACTCCTCGCCCGGAGCCGACTGGAACGTCGCGTACAGTTTTATGACATCCCCTTGCTTCGTCAAGGCGAGTATGTTTTCCGGGAGATCGATAACGATCTCCACTTTGGTGAGGTCCTGAAGGCTGAGTATGTTGTCGAAGGGTTTGATCTCCTCATAATTCTGCACGAATTTGGCTCCGACGTAGCCGCCGAACGGGGCTTTTAAATATGTATAGTCGAGGTTTGCACTGGCGTAATCTAGCCTCGCCTTTGCGGTATCCCGCTTTGCCCTCCTCACGTCCAGGTCCGCAACTGGCACCGCGTTCCTCTCGTAGAGGTCTTTATACCTCTTATAGTCAGCCTGGGCTTCTACAAACTGCGCGTACGCTTCGTCGTAAGCGATCTGGTAGTCCCTCGGGTCGAGTCTAGCGAGGAGCTGACCCTTCTTCACTTCGTCGCCTTCGTTCACGGGGAATTCTATTATCGGCCCCTGGACCCTGAACGAGAGGTTCACCCTCTGGGACCCCTGTACCTTGCCCGGGAAGCTCCTTCCGGTTCCCTGCTCGCCGCCGAGGATCATGGTCTTGACGGGTCTCACGACCTGGACCTGGGATTCGTCTTTATCTTCGCCCCCGCATGAACCGAGTATCGCGATCAGTACGAGAGCCGCCATAATTTTTAAAGGTAAGCCGGTTTTCGATAGTCTCATACTTTATCCCTCAAACTTTAAATCGTACCATTCTGCTTTAAGTCTATTTTGTGACAGGGCCGTTCGCCTCAACACTGTTATTTTTCTTTTCTCCGCGAGCTTCCTTATAGAATTCGTCGAGCATTCTGAACCACTCCTCACGATCTTCGGGTGAGGTAAAAAAATCGAACTTGCCGGCTGCGCGCTGGACATTCATCAGGTCGATCAGGAAGTTGTAAACCGCGTTAGCTGCGTTGAGGTCGGCCGAGAGGGCGGCGTTCTGTGCGTCGAGCAGGTCGATTATGGATACGACTCCGCGGGAATATGAATCGGTGACGAGCTCGAGGTTTTTGTGCGCTGCATCCGCGGCGTTGAGAGCGAACCCTATGCTCGGATAAGACGCCCCCGAATTGTTGAGCGACGTCCTTATCTGTTCCTCGACTTTCTCAGTGGTTGAATCCCTCTCGTACCTTAACCTCGATAGCTCGCTCCTGGCTTTCCTGTAATCGGCTATTTTTGCACCCCCCCTGAAAAGCGGGAACGACGCCTGGAGCTGTACTGTCCATTCCGTATCGTCCGTTCCCGATATATCTAATGGAAAGTTGTCCGGAACGTTAAAGCTGCTCCCTGCTCCCCCTTCGTAGAGAAATTGCCTCAGCTCCCCGAATGCAAAAATGGTCGGCGACCAGAACGCCCTCTTGGTGGAGGTGAGTATCCTGTCCTGAGCCGCGATTTGCGAATCTATAGAAGCTATAGCGGGCGACTGTTTCAGACCCTGATCGACCATGAAGTTCATGAATATCTTAAACAAATCCGGATTACTTACGAACCTGTCGAGCCTCGGGTCGCTCACGAGGAGAGAGGGGTCTTCGAGTCCCGTTTCCACGGTGGTGAATTCCTCTCCCTGGGGCCTGTGCAGCAGCCGGTTCACGAGGATTTCCGTGTTCTTTCTATCGGCCTCCGCATTAACGACTTGTATCCTGTCTGATGATATCTGGCTTTCCCACCTGAAGACTTCGGCAGGGCTGGCCACCCCTATATCCCGCCTGACCTTTGCCAATTCCAGGTTTGATTTGGAAAGCTTAAGGTTCTCCTTCTGGATATTTTCTACGGTCTTGGCTCGGAGTACGTTCAGATATCCTATCGCTGTCGCGGCGATTATATCGAGCCTCACTTCATCGCGCGTGAATTCCCTCGATTCCTGGAGACGGCGCTGGACTGTCAGGTTCGACCACGCGGTTTCCGAATATATGAGCTGGCTCACGTTCCCGCCCGCGCTCAGGTCGCGCTGCGGCTGCGTGCCTAGGCTCGCCGCAGCTCTGTCCTTGTCTATGTATGTGTTGTCGAGGAAAACGTCGGACTGCGGGAGGAGCTGCGCCATTGCGAGCTTTATGTCCTGTGCTCCGGCGGCGACGAACTGGTTCGCGGCGAGGAGGTCCAGGTTCACGTCGACCGATTCGTTTACGGCTTGCTCCAGAGTAAGGGTCCTGCCTTTCTGAGCCGGTTCTTCATTTATGAGCGTGGCCTCTGTCAGGATGCTCCACGAGGGAGAGAATTTAATGGCTCGCGCGGTTGCCATATTGATCGAAAGAAGCTCTTCCTCGGAAAATTCAACGGGGAAATTCCCCGCCTGATCGCCCAGGAGTATGCTCTGCACGACGAGCGCCACGCGTCTCGCCTCTCTGGTAAAATTATGATCAGGCGTAAGTCCGATGAGCGCTCCCGTTTCGACCTCGCTCTTCCCCGCCATCGAGAAGGCGGGGAGTTTCTTTTCGGCGAGCCCGTCGTAAAGCTCGGCTATCTGTGAGTCCGTGTAATTGAGTATCGGTGTTACGAATACTGCCTCTGCGTCAGGGGGTATAGCCGCAAGCGTTTCCTCTACAGTACCCCTGACGGGTACGAGCGTTATAACGATATCATTGGTCGCCGATATTTTTCTCACGGAGTTTTCGATTCCCGGGACCAGCTCTGTCATGAGGGGCATATAAAGGAGAGCCATCTTTTTGAATCCCACGATCTCCCTGAATTTTTTGATGTCCCTCCCCAGAGTCTGCTGTCTCGATAAATAGTAAAGGTTTCCGACTCCGCTTCCCCCTCCCTTTGCCGGTGTTAAGCCCAGCAAGGTTGTATCGATCACCCAGGGAGCGATTACGGGTTTCGGAAAAGAGGTCCTTCCGGCGATCTCGGACGAGCCTATGATGCCGAGTGTAATGAGTATATCGACCCCGGGGTCCGCAAGCTCACTATCGATTGCGGACGCCACACCTCCGGCGGTCCAGTCGGCAGCGATTATCTTGTCTGCGGGAAAGCGGACGGTGAATTCCCCTTCGGTCAGGTCGTTGATCTCTTTTTCGTATGCGGCAAGCACCTTGTTGTTTAGATCCGATGGGCCGTCGAAGACTATTCCGATGTTAGTTCCGAAAGCATCAGGAATAGCTATAGCGAACAGGGCTAACGGAATTATTAATAATAGGGCTCTTATCCCTGGCGGGGTCATTCAAATCTCCGATGTATGTATCTGCTAGAATCCTGATTATACATTAGTTGCCTTGGTTAAAAAAGGAGAGTTGAGATGAATTGATTTACCGAGATATTTATCAGAGAAATGTGCGTCTTCCGGACGTCTTGTTTTTAGAAGTTACGGGGGTGTATAATTGGTAAAGAATTCGGTAATACCCGCTGCAAAAGGAGAAAAATGATGGAATCGATATCTGTTGCGAAGCGCATTTCTTTCATAACGATGATGTCTTTTGCCCTGTTTTTATTTTCGAATATAATTGCAAACGCACAGGGGAACGTTCCGCCGGGCAGCTATAAGAATACCTGCAGCAACATTCAGGTACTGTTCGGGATCATTTCCGCCCAGTGTCAGAAGACCGACGGGAGCTGGAAAGCTACACAGCTCAATTATAAGGACTGTGAGGGTGATATCTCAAACCAGAACGGCGAGCTTAAGTGCAAGCATGCGCCGAAACCTGAGAAATCGTTGCCCAAGGGGAGTTACAAACAGAGCTGTCAGAACGCTTACGTAGAGGGGAAATGGCTGTACGCTAAATGTCAGAAAACCAGTGGTAACTGGAGCAATTCGTCAATCAAATACAGTGACTGTAATAAGGACATCTGGAATAACAACGGCGTGCTCACTTGCGGGGGCGGAGGGTCAAATCTGCCTAAAGGCAGTTATAAGCAGAGTTGTAAGGATGCTTATGTGGAGGGGAACTGGCTCTACGCTAAATGCCAGAAGAATAACGGGAGCTGGTACAATTCATCGATGAAATATAGTGACTGCAATAAGGACATCTGGAATAACAACGGCGTGCTCACTTGCGGCGGCGGTTCTTCGAATCTTCCGAAGGGGAGTTATAAGGAAACCTGCAACAACATCTACGTCGAGGGGAACATATTGGAAGCGGATTGTCTCAACAGGAACGGAAAATATTCGCATTCGAGCATCAAGTACAAGAACTGCAGCAGAGGCATCTGGAATAACAAGGGGCAGCTCGAATGTAATTAGTGTAGGAGAACCTGCAACTAGGCAATTTATCTTTTAATCTTTTCTTTGACTCCCTCCTTTATTAAAGGAGGGTGGGGGTGGATTTTCCCTTTCAGTATATCCATCGTTTTCCCATTCCACTCGTAAGTGTGTTTCACCCGCCGCGAGCGTAAACCCGGTTGCACCGAGTACGTCGACGCGCACCCTCATTTGCGGTTGATATGCGCCTATTTGTTCTGCTCGTCTCGTGATAAAACAATGTCTTTGAGCGAAGTATCACCGAGCGCCTCGTTTATTGCGTTTTCCACTCTTCCGGTCACGACGTCCACTTCGGGCATCGAGAGATACTTTTTTTCAACCAGGTCTGTCTCGTAATTTGTCCTCGTAGCGTCGACTATCTCTTTTAAAGTTATTTTCTCGAGCGCCCTCGATGGGACGAAACACGGCGGGTTGTCGCCCGTCTCGATGATAAGTTTATTTTGTGTCAGGTCGCTGACCGCGTCCTCGACGGGCTCATGCGGCAGCCTCAGGCGCTCCGTAAGCGAATCGGTCGTCCAGCGGTTGAGGTCGTAATAGAAGTTATAGCCTATGAGATACATTATGATCAGAGACAATTTTTCCCTGAGCTTCGTGCTCAGGTTAAATACCTCTTTCTTGAGCGTGAGGAACCTTAAATTCTGATAGCAGAACGTGATCTGGGCGCCTATCAGCACTATGAGCCAGTTTAGATAGAGCCAGATCATGAAAATGATGAGCACTGCGAGGCCGGAATATATGGCTGCGTATTTGGTCGAAGACGCGACCGCTACGTGAAAGAACCAGCTCGTCGCGTGCCATGCAATCCCGGCGCATACCCCTCCCACCAGCGCCGACTTGATCTGCACCTTCGTGTTCGGGATTATCATGTAGATAATGGTGAATACTATCAGCACAAAAATAAACGGTACTGCTTTGCCGAAGGCGAAAAAGATGGCTCCCAGCGGCTCGATGTCCAATAACTTGCTGACCACGGTATTACTCGAAAGGGTGGCAGTGATACCGAAAGCGGCAAAGAGGAGGACTGGCCCCACGATGAGAGTCGTAATATAATCGCTCAGTCTCCGGGCGAGACTCCTTCCTTTCTGGATTTTCCATATCAGGTTCATCGAGTCTTCTATCTTCGTGATCACGGATATCGCTGTATAGATGAGCATGACGAGGCCCGCGACCCCGAGGACGCCGAAATTTATCTTGCCGATGAACTCCATTATCCTGTGCGTTACCTCGATTCCCTTATCCCCGAGCGGCTCGAAGAAATTCAGGAGGAAGGGCTCGAGCTGGTTATCGACGACCCCGAATGCCTTTAATATCGAGATAGTGAAGGCGAGGAGCGGGACGAGCGATAGCAGCGTCGTATATACGAGGCTCATGGCCCTCAATGCGAGCTCATTTTCCCTGTATTCTCTTATGGTTACATATGCTAACCTGATGAGGTTTACGAAGATTGAGTTTCTTTTATTGAGCGAGTCGGTGTCTATGCGCCAGAGCTGCCGTGAAAAGAAATAATTAATTTTTCTGACCAGTTCCGACATAAGCTTCCACCTTTACTATAATATCATTTTACACCAGAAATTTGAATTCTTGGTTAAGGTTTTCACGCTCAGGCGGATAAATGGCTCATTAATAATCCAATTTTGTCATTCCCGGCACACATAGTGTGACGGACAACGTGTGCTTATATACGGATTTCTTCCTTACTCCGCTACTTACTATTATTTCCCTCGCCCCTGGTGGAAGAGAGGGGTATGGTGGTGAGGGGCTGGTCTCCGTTTGAGTGAGGGCATATTACCTAATCCAGCTCAAAGCAGATTTTCTTGAAGTTGCATCCCTCGCATGTCCTGTCGTCGTCGGTCCGCGGGAAATCGGTCATAACGGCAATGTTTTCATCAGGCTCCGCAAGATAGCTCTTCATTCCGGCAATACTTTTGTTTATGTAATCTACCGCGTCATTTAATTCCTGATTGCCGAATCTATGAGTTGTAGAAATATCTCCGAGCAGGTTGTATTCGGTCAGGGAAATTTGCTCGAGCGGGGCGTCGAGCTCTTCATGAGCGTAGATCGTGTATATGAGGAATTGGAGCTTGTCCGATTCGCCTGTGCCTGTTTTCCAATCGACGATCTCTACTCTGTCTTCGATCTCATAAGCCAGGTCCAATTTAACAAAGACCTTTTCCTCGTTAAACGAAAAAGCGGCCGCCGTCATGCTTTCTATGGATAATACTTTCTCCTTCGGCAGCTTTTTTATTTCCTCGAGCACGCTTGAGTTAAAGAAGTTCTCCAAGCATAGGATCACTTCGTCATAGTTCTTTTTCCAGATTTCATCCGGCGTCCCGGTTTTATACTCGTGTTCGAAGAGCGCGGCTTCGTTCCTGAGGCTGCCGTCCTTCTGCCAGTATTGGCCCTCTCTTGAGGACCTGAAATCGTTCCTCATAAGCTCCGTCACCCTTTCCGTCGATTTTGTAACCGGGGTCAGATTGCCGGTGGTAACGAGCTGCTTCAGTATTCTTTCGATTTCATGATGGACCGTGGATCCTTTCCACTGCCACCTGTTCTGGAGGTTCTTCAGCACATATAGTATGCGGGTTACCTTATCCGCACTCTTTTTGTCCCACCCGCCCCACGAGCCGTAGTAGTTATAGTAGTATTTCCGCCTGCACTCGTTAAATAGGCCGTCTCTCGACACGGACCAGCTGAATTCATTCTTGAAATCGCTCATTCCCGCTGCCTCTCACGGAAGTATCAGCTCCATAGTCAAAATCGGGCGGACCGGAAGGCGTTCATTCCCGTGTGCGTTCCTGCCGGAAAATATGAATCCGAATTTTCTGTATAGCTTTATAGCAGGCTCGTTGCTCCTGTCCACATCGAGCACCACGCTCTTACAGTCCATGTCTTTTGCGGTTTGAATGGAGTGACGTAATAGGAAGGACCCTATCCCCTTTCTTCTATATCGTTCGTCCACCGCGAGCACGCTTATGTAATATTCATCGTCCTCGATATCGGGCGTGAAGCCTCCGTGAATAAGGCCCGCCGCGAATGAGAGGTAACTCACGAACTCGCTCAGTCGGAGTGATAATAGCAGCCTGAGCAAAGTCCCGAGCTCGTCTTTTCCCCTCCCGCGGTAGCCGATTGTCAGCCCGGTTATATCTTCACCCGAGGCCGAGACGTATATGTTCTCGTGCCCGAGGAAGTTGTTCCCGGCTTTTATAAGGTCCATGACCATTCCGTGCGACTTACGCGGGTCGGTATCCTCACCTTTGCCGGCCTGGGCGCTCACAATTATATCGGCAACCCTTCTTATATCGTGCATTTGTAAATCGAATTTATTGATCTCCATTCAATTTAGCCGGTTATAATAAATTTGTTTTTGACGGTTTAAGTCTAGGTTATAATATTTCCAGCCAAGATTCAAAGCGGGAATATGTTATGGCCGAGATAACGGTCAGGCAGGTGAAATCCGTAAACGACCTGCTTGAATTCGATGTGGAAATCAGTGAAGGTGGTACCTGGAGCACTCACAGGGTTCACGTCGGGAGAGAGGATTACGAAAAACTCACGGGAGGACTCGTATCTCCCCAAGTGCTCGTGGAAAAATCTTTCGAGTTCCTGCTGGAAAGGGAGCCAAAGGAGTCGATCCTCAAAAGTTTCAATTTGAACGTCATTTCACGTTATTTCCGGGAGTACCCGAGCGTGATAAAGGATTACTTAAAGACCGGGGCTTAAATAAATAAGGAGAATTAAGCACACGAAATGGGCAGATTTTTTTCTCTACTGATACTGATATTAATCATAGGCGGGATAATTTACATTTACCCTAAAATTGAATGGCATTCCCCCGTCATCGATATAAAGCTCGATACCGCTGATGTAGGCGTGAAGCCCTTTGACATCGAGGTAAGTGATAAGGGTACGGGCTTAAAGAATGTCACGGTCCTCCTGATTAATCAGGACGGGGAGACTGTGCTCGTGAATAAGGATTATCACGCCGGCGTCAATGGAGACAAGATCAATATAAATATCGATGCCAAGAAGCTGGGGATCAAAAACGGGCCCGCAGAGCTCCGTGTCACGGCTATCGACAATTCACGGCTCAGGTTCTTTTCGGGAAACAAGACTGTCGCGAGCAGGAATATCAACCTCGACCTCATCCCGCCTGCGGTCGATCTAATGAGCACGGAGAACTACATAAACTTCGGCGGCTCAGCCTTGGTCGTATATAAAACCTCGCCCGACGTAGTGAAGAGCGGAGTCAAAATAGGGGACTATTTCTTCCCGGGGTACAAGGGGAAATTCGCCGAAGACGACGTGTATCTCGTATTTTTTGCATACCCTTACAACGTAGCCCCCGGTGAGAGTATATATCTGGTTGCCGAAGACGCGGCCGGGAACCAGAAGAGCGTGGGTGTCCCCTACACACTGAAAGATATTGAATACAAAAAGAGCAACCTCAATATAAGCAACGATTTTATAGAGAATGTCGTTATCCCGCTATCGGGCGAGAAGGGGCAGGCGGATTACAAACAGATATTCCTCAAGGTGAACAGCGATCTGAGGAAGAAGAACGAGGCCAGGATACGGGAAGTAAGCTCTAAATCCACGGACGAGATTTTGTGGCAAGGCGCTTTTCATCAGCTTACGAACTCACAGGTGGAGGCGAACTTCGCGGACGAGAGGACTTATATATATAACAACGAGCCTATAGATAAACAGTACCATCTCGGATATGACCTCGCCGTGACAAAGAGGTATCCGATAGAGGCTGCAAACAACGGCGTGGTGGTCTATGCGGGGGAGATGGGAATTTACGGTAACACCGTGATCATAGACCACGGCATGGGCGTCGCCACGCTCTACGGTCACATGAGTTCGATAGACGTGAAGGTCGGGGATAAGATAACTAAAGAGCAGATACTCGGTAAGACCGGGCAGACCGGGCTTGCTGCCGGGGATCATTTACATTACGGTGTCTATGTTAACGGTATCCCCGTACGTCCGGTGGAATGGTGGGACGAAAAGTGGATAAAGGACAACGTAATTCTGAAGATCGACCAGGCCAGGACTGAATTCGGGACAAAGAGTTCCGAAAAACCCGCGCAACAAACTCAGGAAAAAACCCAGAATTAATCCGGAGAGTATTCAGGTTGATTATCTACGGTAAGAATCCCGTTAAGGAGCTGCTCTCCGATCCCGATTCCAGGATTGATGAGGTTCTCATTTCAAAGGACGGCAAGAAGGAAAGCGCCTCTGACATCTTTGCGCTCGCAAAGGAAAGGGGAATAAAGGTGCTCTTTCTTCCGCGGGATGCGATAACCAGGGTCTCGGGCACCGCCTCCCATCAGGGTGTGGCGGCCAGGATATCGGAGTTCGAATACGCGACCGTCGAAAGCATTCTCGGCCTCGCTGGGAGTAAGGGGGAGAAGCTCCTCCTCGTGATACTGGATCATATCGAGGACCCTCAGAACCTGGGTGCGATCGTCAGGACGGTGAACGTACTCGGGGGTCACGGTGTCGTAATCCCCAAGGACAGGGCCGCGTCCGTCACTCCTGCCGTAGTCAAGGCTTCCTCCGGCGCCGTGAATCATGTGCTTATCGCCAAAGTTGTCAATCTCTCGACCGTTATCGAGGTGCTTAAGAAGAAGGGGGTATGGATAGTAGGGGCCGACCCGTCCGCGTCCAGGCATATCTACGCGGAGGACTTCGGCAATCTGGATATTGCACTCGTAATAGGTAGTGAGGGTAGGGGGTTAGGTCAGAAAGTTAAAGAGCAATGCGACTTCCTCGTTTCGATCCCGCAGGCGGGAAATGTAGCCTCCCTCAACGCCTCCGTCTCCGCCGGTATACTGATTTACGAGATCATAAGGCAGAGACGGAATCTTAATTCGTAATAAACAACATCTAGAATCCGACCGCGCTTTTAATTCCCTCCTTTCGTAAAGGAGGGTTAGGGTGGATTTTCATATTTATCATCCCTTTATTCCCTTTTCTTTCATCCGCTTAATATTGAAGTAACAATGGAGAGTGTTGATATAAATTTATCTTGATTTAAAGATTCCCGATCATCTTCCTAAACTCATCCTCGCTCAGAATCTCTATCCCGAGTGATACCGCCTTTTCATACTTCGATCCCGGGTCGCTTCCCGCGACGACGTAGCTGGTCTTTTTCGTGACGGATGAAGTCGCGCGTCCACCGTGCTCGGCGACGAGCTTCTCCGCTTCGTCCCTCGTCATGGATTCGAGCGCGCCTGTAAATACGAAAGTCTGTCCCTTGAGCTTGTCGCTCGCCGCTTTCTTCTTCTTGTATTGTAATTTCACACCTGCGTCGAGCATCTTTTTTATGAGCTGCCTGTTCTGCTTGAGTCCGAAGAAGTGCACTATGCTCTCCGCTATCTCCGTGCCTATGGTGTGTATGTCCATAAGCTCATCCACGGTCGTATTCATAAGCGCATCTATGTCGTGGAAGTTCTCTGCCATTATCTGTGCTACCCTCTCGCCGACGTGACGGATACTGAGCGCGTTTATAAACCTGTCGAACGGGACCTTCTTACTCTTTTCTATTTCGGACTCGAGGTTAGTCGCCGATTTTTCCGCGAAACGTTCGAGCGGCTGCAAATCTTCTTTCTTCAAAGTAAATATATCCGCCGGGTCTTTGACGAGTCCTTCGGCCATGAGCTGCTCGACGATCTTCTCGCCAAGCCCCTCTATATCGAACGCCTTTCTCGACGCGAGGTGGATTATCCTGCCCTTTAGCTGCGCCGGGCACGACAGGTTGGGGCAGTAGTAATAAGCGCCTTCCTTCTCCACGGGCGTCCCGCAAGACGGGCACTTTTCCGGCATCCTGAACACTTTTTCCTTCCCCGTCCTCTTCTCGACTATCGGCATAACGACTTCGGGGATGACGTCGCCCGCCCTCTCGACGAGTACTGTGTCCCCTATTCGTATGTCTTTAGCCTTGATGATGTCGTCCGTATGGAGTGAGGCGCGTTTTATTGTTATCCCTCCGATACCGACGGGCTCGAGCTCTGCGACGGGCGTAAGGAGTCCGACTCGTCCGACTTGTACGATGATGTCCTTAATTACTGTCGTCCCTTGCCGCGGCTTGAATTTATACGCGATGTTCCATCTCGGGTGCTTGGCGGTCGATCCGAGCTCTTTCTGATAGTCCCTCCTGTTCACCTTAATCACGATACCGTCCGCTTCATACGGGAGGCCGTCCCTCGCTCCTTCGAGCTCTTTCTGATACGATATTGCGGTGTCTATGTTTTCGCAGAACAATATGTGGTCTTCGACCTTGAACCCCCATTCGCGCAGCGCTTCCACAAGGTCCCATTCTGTTTTTATCTCCAGTCCCCTGACCTCTCCGATGCCCCATCCGTAGAATGTGAGCGGCCTCGACGCGGTTATGCTCGAGTCGAGCTGCCTGATCGCTCCCGAGGCCGCGTTCCTGGGGTTTGCGAAAAGAGGCTCCCCCGCCTCGGCGAGCTCCCTGTTTAATTTCTTGAAAGCCTCGATCGGGTATAGGACCTCCCCCCTTATTTCTATCAGATCGGGTATCCCGCTCTTGCCGCCGAGCCTCAGCGGAATTGTATTTATGGTTTTCAGGTTATTGGTTACGTCCTCACCCACAAGACCGTTGCCACGCGTCGCCCCTTTCGTCAGGAGTCCCTTCGCATATGTCAGAGAGGCGGAGACGCCGTCGAACTTGGGCTCGGCCACGTACTCTATGTCGCCGTCCGTCCCCAGGAGCCTTTTCACGCGCTTATCGAACTCGTACGCGCCGTCTATACCGGATATATTATCTATACTCATCATCGGGGCGATGTGGCTCACCGATGCGAACCCCTCCGCTACCCAGCCCCCCACGCGCTGAGTGGGAGAGTCGGGCTTTACGAGGTCGGGGAACTCTGCTTCGAGGTCCTTTAATTCGTTCAACATCGAATCGAATTCGTAGTCCGAGATTTCAGGGCTGTTCTTTACGTAATAGAGGTAGTTGTGGTATTCGAGCTCCCTCGAAAGCTTCTCTATTCTTTCCTCGGCTTTTTTCCTCGTGAGTTTCATCTCTTTGTCATCCTGAGACGCAGAATCCGGGTTAATATACGAATGCTGCAATACTCCTCTGTTCTTGCCAACAACCGAAGCCCAACCCGTTCATCCTGCTTGTCCGGCGTAGCCTCGGCGAAGCCGGAAGCATGTCGAAGGATGGAAGCTGATTAACCCGGCCCCTCTACTTCCTTATCTCCTTCAGCCGCTCTTTCAACTCTTTATAAGGCAGGGCATTGAGCACGTCCTTTTTCTGAACCCAGCCCCTTCTCGCGGTGCCCACCCCGTACCTCATGAAGGGAAGCTGGTCAGTGCTGTGCGCATCTGTCGAGATAATTACCTTTACACCCGCATCGACGGCCTTCCTCGCATGAAGGTCATTCATATCGAGCCTCCAGTAGGAGCCGTTAACTTCGAGCGCCTTCCCGTACTCGAGCGCCGCCTCGATCACGAGGTCGATATCCACGTCATAGGGGTCCCGCTCGCCTATAAGCCTTCCCGTGGGATGCCCAAGGGCGTGAACGTAAGGGTTCTTTATCGCCTTTATGATACGGTTAGTCATTGTCTGCCTTTCCATCTTAAACCCGCTGTGGACGGATGCTATGACGACATCGAGCTCTTTCAGCACGTTATCGGGGTAATCGAGAGTGCCGTCGCTCTTTATATCTACTTCAGTACCCATGAGCACTTTGATGTTCTTAAACTTTTTGGCTGCGGTTTCAAGCTCCTTTTGCTTTGCCCTTAACCTCTCGATCGAAAGGCCGTTCGCTATCGTTTGGGACGGCGAGTGATCCGTGATCGCTATATACTCGTATCCGAGCCTGAGGGCGCTCTCGGCCATCTCCTCTATCGTCGCCTTGCCGTCGCTCCATTTCGTATGAGTGTGGAGGTCGCCCTTTATGTCCTCGAGCTCTATGAGGTCGGGCAGCTTGCCTTCGATTGCCGCCTCTATCTCGCCCCTGTCCTCTCGGAGTTCCGGAGGTATGTAAGGGAGGCCTAGTGTCTTATACATTTCCTTCTCTGTCTCGCCCGCTATCATTTTCTCGCCTTTATATACGCCGTACTCGTTTATCTTGAGCCCCTTCTTTGTGGCGAGCGTTCTCAACTTTACATTGTGGGCCTTGGATCCCGTGAAATACATAAGGGCCGCCCCGTAGGACTCGGGCCCGACGACCCGGAGGTCTGCCTGCATTCCTTCACGCAGGATCACGCTCCCCTTCGTGCTGCCGGAAGCGAGCACGTCCTTTACGAACTTCATTCCGGTGAATGCGTCCACGACAGCCTCCGTATTGTCGGAGATCGTGAGAATGTCCATATCCCTTACTGTTTCTCTCATCCTTCTGAGTGAGCCCGCCAGTATCGTGCCCTCTGTCCCCGGGATCTTTGCAATCTCTCTCACAATTTCTTCAGCAAGCGGGAGCGCTGCGCCGATGAGAGTCCTCTCCTTGCTCTCCTTGAATATCTCGATCCCTCTTTTCATATCGTCGATCTTCTTCTTCCCCATTCCCCTGAACTTTAGTATCTCCTCCCCTCCGAGCGCTTTCTCGAGACCGGCGAGGTTCCTGACGTTGAGCTCCTTGAAGAGGAGCGACAGCGTCTTCGGTCCCAGGCCCTGGATACCCAGGAGTTCGACGAGCTCTAGCGGGACTTTTTCCTTGAGCTTGTCGTATTCTTTTATCTTCCCGGTCTTGATATACGCCGTAATTTTCTCGGCGAGGTCTTTCCCCACCCCTGGTATCTCGGTCAGCTCATCGCGGGCGGCTACATCTTCGATATCTTCACTCAGCTCGAGTATATTCGTTGCAGCATTCCTGTACGCCCTTATCTTAAAAGGGTTTTCATCGAGGACGCTCAGCATATCGGAGATGTGCTCGAATATTTCGGCTATTTCGCTGTTCTTGCTCACGCTGATTCAATCGTCCGTACAATGATCTTAATTCTGCCTGATATTTCCGGGAGAATGATGAATAATAACATGCGCGGCGCAGGATTTTTAGCTTGTTCTGAATCCCTTATCGGGGCTGATAACGATACCGATCGGGTAGTATTAATGATAAATCAATACGCACTCCCGACGGTAATTATGCGGCGCGTTAGAATTAGATGTCATATTCCGCATTGACGGCTGATATGGACATTGAAGAACTGCTGAGTAAGAAGCTCATAGTCGTTACAGGGAAGGGCGGTGTCGGAAAGACGGCCGTCTCCCTTGCGCTTTCCTATCTGAACGCTAAACACAAGAGAAGCCCTCTTTTCGTGACTCTCAAAGAGGTCAAGCGGGGCGCATATTTTTTCGGTTTTGACAAGAGCATAGACAGCGGTGAGAAGCAGCTGGATAATGGCATAAAAGCCGTATATATAGACCCGAATGCGGCGCTAAAGGAATACATCCGCGAGAATTTCGTCAGACTCTACCCGGTTTACGCGACTATACTCAAATCCAAAACCCTCCAGACCTTCTTCGAAGCTGCGCCGGGCCTGAAGGAGCTCATTACCATAGGCAAGGTCTGGCATCTCGGAAACAGGGGCGGGCAGGGCAGGAATTCCGGCTCTGTGTACGACCAGGTGATCTTCGACGCCCCTTCGACGGGGCATGCGATCCCCGTCCTCGATCTCCCGTCGAAGGTCCTTCAAATGGTAAGGGGCGGCGCGTTCAAAAGCCACATAGAATGGGTGGAGGGTTTCCTCAAAGACCCCGGAAAGACCGCGGTCGTCGTGGTTTCGGCGCCCGAAGAAATGGTGGTCGGAGAAACGCTCGAATTGATAGACGCCGTTCAATCGATAGGGATATCCGTTCTCTTCACGGTCGTTAATAAAGTATATGAAAACCCCTTCACCGGGGATGAAGAGAGGATAATCCTCCGGCATGATGAAAAGGACGGAGCGCCCGGCGGGGGACGCGTATTCGGACTTGCTAAAGACCACTTAGTCAGGGCGAATACGTCCGATAAATATATCAAGAATCTGAAAGCGCGGTTAAATGACCGGGTAACGGTTATCCCGAAAATTTTCAAAAAAGACCTCATGCCCGCGGATTTAAAGACATTCGCTTCCGGGCTTGAGAGGCAGCTCGCGGGGAAAGATGAAAAAGCTTGACCGTTTGGTCGAAGAAGTGAAGGTGGTTATTTGTATAGGCTCGGGAGGCGTCGGTAAGACGACTATTTCCTCGGCTGTCGCCCTCGAAGCCGCTTCACGGGGAAAGAAGACGCTCGCATTGACGGTTGACCCTTCCAGGAGGCTCGCTCAATCCCTCGGTTTGTCGGGAGAAGCAGGGACTGCAAAGGTCCCTAAACGACGGTTGAGGGAGGCGGGGTACGATGGGAAAGGGGAGCTCACCGTAAAGCTTCTCGATGTAAAGAAGACCTTCGATGAGCTTATCCGCAAGGTATCTCAATCGGACGACGCAGCATCGAGGATTCTCGCTAACAACTATTACAGGAGCGTCGCCGACTCCATTGCGGGCGCGCATGAATTCATGGCCATGGAGGCCCTCTTCTCATCCTACGAGGAGGGCTCTTACGACCTCATAGTAGTCGATACGCCCCCTTCGGAGCACCTCTCGGGATTTCTTTCTGCCCCTCTCAGGCTCACTTCCATTCTCGATTCCAAAGGGTTCAAGTCCTTTTTCGTTATGGACAGGCTGAGCTTCGGCCTCACGAGGTTTTTCACTTCCGTTTCGCTCAGGTTTATTCAAAGGATAGTCGGGCTCGAAGTGCTCCATGACATGTGGGAATTCTTTTCCGACTTCGAGGCCGTGAGCGATGGCATCAAAATCCGCGCGGGGAAGACTTATGACCTGCTCAAATCTCCTTCCGCTGCTTTCCTGATCGTTACGAACCTGAGCGAGCCTTCGATAGAGAATACGCTCAGTTGGGAGAGGGAGCTCATCTCGGAACACTATCATGTCGAAGCCGTCGTCGTTAACAGGACAAAAGTCAATGACGGCCTTCCGGGAATAAAGGAGCTCGATGACGGGGATTTCGCCGGCAGTCCTCGGCTCCGGGAGAAGCTCCTGACACTTTATAAAAATTATAAGCTCGAAGCGGACGCCGAAAAGAAGGCATTAAAGAGGCTCGGTTCGGGATACAGGTGCTTCCCTGTCCCGGAGATCGATACCGAGGTCATAGGACTGAAGGACATTCACTCGCTTAGGGGTTACCTTTTCGGATAGCGTGGGCGGTTCCCGGGAATTTACTCGAGCGATGCGGTCTGGACTTCTGTGGAGAAGCGTTTGATTCCGGCGAATATACCGTCCGCGAGCTCATCGATGTAATCACTGCTCTCGAGTCTCTTCTCATCCCTGGGGTTGGTGATGAAGGCCGTCTCGACCAGTATGCTTGGTATGTCAGCGCCTATGAGGACGATGAAGGGAGCCCTCTTCACGCCCTTGTTGCTTACCGGCTGATATTTTGAGGACATAGTGCTTACGACCGAATTCTGGACGTAGCCGGCCAGGCGCTCGGATTCCTGTATCTTCGCGCTTAGGAGGTATTGCTTTAAGACCTTCGACATTTCACCGCGCGATATGCTCGTAGTGGCGTTTTCACGGGCCGCGACGGCGAGGGACCTCTGGTCCTTGGTGAGGCTCAGGTAGTATGTTTCGGTTCCGTATGCCTGTTTGTCGCGGGCGGCGTTGCAGTGTATCGAAATGAATAAATCGGCACCCATCTTCTTGGCGATACCCGTCCTCTCCTCGAGCGGTATGAACCGGTCATCGCTCCTCGTGAGGTATACGTTCGTGATGCCGTATTTCCTTCCTTCCTTATCGAGCTTCTCTTTGAGCGCCTTAGCGACGTTAAGTGTTACCTGTTTTTCTTTTAATCCCGACGGACCTATCGCTCCCGGATCGTGTCCGCCGTGTCCCGCGTCGATTACGATCGTCCTTATCTTGAGACCGAGCGCTTCAGAAAGGCTCGATACCTGATCGTCCGGCAGCTTGGTTTCGTATTTGTAATCCTCGGTATCCTTTTTTGCGACATTATAGTCTTCGTGCGCTTTCGGGTTACCCTGTATGTCCATAACGATCCTGAACGGGTCTTTTAGCGCGAAGACCTTATAATCCTCGAAGCTCTTGATATAGAGAACCACCCTGACGCTGTCTTTCGTGTTCCTCGCGAATTTTATTTCCTCGAGCAGCCCTTTCGTTATAGGCTCGACGTACAGGTTCTTATCCACCTTCGTGTCGTATATATCCACGAAGAGGCGAGGCGGCTTCCCGCTCGCGGGGTCTTCTTTAAGGAGGATCGGCTTGAAGGGAGTTTCCTTGTCGAGGTGGATCACCACCCTCGTGAAATTGTCTGTAGACCAGTGCCGTATCTCCCTCACGTTGACGAGACCGCTCCCGGCCGGATCGGACGGAGCCGTTTCTGCGGTATCGTTATTGTCTTCACGGGCGTCGGTTGTTTTTGAAACGGGTTTGAAAAGGGCGAGGTCCTGGGTTTTATTGTTTGCGATCGTTCTCATATCGCCGTTCGGGTAATCCTCGATGACTTTTTCATATTCGAGGTAGGCCTGACTTTTGCTGTTTTTCTCGACGATCCTGGCGACCCTGAGCTGAGCGTCGTCCGCCAGGTTGCTGTCCGGGTATCTCTTTACGAAGAGTCTCGAATAGTCCACGGCCTTATCAAGGTCGTCCTCCGAGCCGAACCTTTCCCCCATTTCCTCGTACATTTTTCCCGATATGAAAAGGGAGCTCGGAGCCTTATCGCTTTCGGGATAGTTTATATAGATGCTGTAAAACGCCCTTGCGATCGTATCCCAAATCTCCTTATTGTTTACCTTTTCCTGGCTGACTGCGAGCGATTTATAGAGCTGGAAGGTTTCCGTATATAATTTTTCGCCCTTGTCCTCGGCGTACGAGCTGTGTGAAAAGAGGACGAGCAGGGCAAGAGAGACGACGATTGCGGAAAATCGCGGTTTTGTGCTCACTTTCGTACTTTAATTATATTATTTCAGTGGTCATTTGTAAATGGTATTTTATAAATCACTTTAACATTTTACCGGATTTTCTTTCAATTTAAAGGGTAAATCTTTTGAAATGATTGAAACTTGGTGATAAATTTCTAATGATGAAGGTAACTATACTGGGCTGCGCCACATCGACAGGGGTCCCCATAGTCAGCTGCGTCTGTCCCGTGTGCACGTCGAAAAATCCGAAAAACAGCCGGACCAGGTGCTCGGTGCTCGTGGAGGCAAAGGGGAAGAACATACTCATTGATACATCGACAGACCTTAGATTTCAGGCACTTAGGCACGGTATAACCAGGCTCGACGCCGTCCTCTATACCCATTCCCATGCCGACCATACGCACGGTATAGATGAGCTGAGGATATACAATTTCATAAATAAAACGGCGATCCCGTGTTTTGGGAATATGCAAACTATCAAAAATATTAAGAAAAATTTCAAATACATATTCGACGGGGTAAAGTCCTCCGGAGGGAAGCCGAAGCTTACCCTGAACACGGTTGCGGATGAGTTCGATTTTGACGGTATAACAATAATTCCCGTCGACGTGTATCACGCCGACTGGACCATATTCGGTTACAGGATAGGCGGGATGGCCTACCTCACCGACTGCAGCGGTATCCCCGATTGGTCGTGGGAGAAGCTCAAAGACCTCGACCTGCTCATCATAAGCGCCCTCAGGTACAGGCCCCACCCGGCTCATCTGAATGTCGAGCAGGCCGTGGAAACAGCCCGGAAGATAAATCCCGGGCTCACGGTACTCACACACATGGGACACGAGCTCGACTACGATACGCTTACGAGAGAGCTCCCCGACTCCATAGTCCCGGCATACGACGGAATGGAAATAGAAATAGCCGGTCCCTGACTTGATTACTCGCTCAGGTAAGGGAAAATGTAGTATCTACTCTCTGAGGTGTGAAAATGCAGGAAGTTATAAGGAAAATTCTCCAGCCCAATAATACGAAAATCGTCCTTTGCGTGCTCGACGGGTTGGGCGGGCTCCCGAGAAACGGAAAGACCGAGCTCGAGGCGGCCTCCACGCCCAATCTCGACGAGCTTGCGAGGAAGGGGGCCTGCGGGCAGCATTTCCCCGTGGCTATAGGCATCACACCCGGAAGCGGCGCGGCTCATCTGGGTCTCTTCGGCTACGACCCGCTCAAGTATGAAATCGGGCGCGGCGTGCTCGAGGCTTTGGGACTGGGATTGGAGCTTTCACCGAACGACCTTGCGATGAGGGGGAACTTCGCGACCGTAAAATACGAGGGCGATACGCCCGTCGTAACCGACAGGCGTGCGGGCAGGATACCCACTCAGGAGAATATTAGAATCGTCGCGCGCATTGCGGAGAAGATAAAAGAAATAGACGGGGTGAAGGTCTCTATAACTTCAGGCATGGAGCACAGGGTGGCCGTCATTTTCACTTTCCCCGAGCCCATACCCGCGGGCGGGGACGATATTCACGATACGGACCCGCAGCTTGAGGGCAAGAGCCCGCTCATTCCGAAGGGGAATAATCCCAAGGCTGCAAAGGTCGCAAAGGTCATAGAGAAGTTCATCAATCAGGCTGCGAAGGTCATACGCGATGAGGAAAGGGCAAATTACCTCCTGCTCAGGGGGTTCGCAGTCCATCCGAACCTCACTTCATATACGGACGCGTACGGGCTCCATGCCGCGTGTATTGCGACATATCCGATGTACAGGGGAGTCGCGAAGCTCGTGGGCATGGACGTGCTCGAGGTCGAGGACATGACGATCAAGAGCGAGATCGAAACATTAAAAAGGGATTTCGATAAATACGACTTTTTTTACCTCCACGTGAAGAAGACCGACAGCTACGGCGAGGACGGGAATTTCGACGCTAAGGCGAAGGTCATAGAGGAGTTCGACAGCTTCGTTCCGGAGATCGCGGCTTTGAAACCCGACGTGATAGTCGTCACGGGCGACCATTCGACCCCCGCCGCAATGAAATCCCACAGCTGGCATCCCGTGCCGATCCTGATGAGCTCGAAATACGCGAGGGCAGGGGGGTCTCAGGGTTTCGGGGAGACCGAGTGCAGCAGGGGAGAGCTCGGCACTTTCAGGGCCGTTGATTTAATGACCCTTATACTCGCCCATTCAGGACGTCTCCAGAAGTACGGGGCTTGATTCCTTTTTGTTTTTATACTCCTCCTTAACATATTGTCATTCCCGAGAAATCGGGAATCCAGTATTTTGCATTCAAACAAATCGTAGGAGCGGCTTCCAGCCGCGATTCCCTTAAATCCTTCCCCCGAGGCGGGGGGAAGGTTTGGATGGGGGTCTTTTAAAATAAAACAAGCAGTTTCTTCTAACCCGTTCATCCTGAGCTTGTCGAAGGATGGGAAATCCCATCTTCTCATCCCGTTCGGGGTTACCCTTGAAATCCGGCGGCTTTGTGCTAATTTATTTTTCCCTCGTCTTTATGCTAGACTTGAACTGACAAGTGCCGAAGTGGCGGAACTGGCAGACGCGCCATCTTGAGGGGGTGGTGCCCTCCGGGCGTGCGGGTTCGACTCCCGCCTTCGGCACCACCTTTACAAATCGTAGAATTCGGCATCCCGCTCTGTTATAATCGGAATCAAATACAATCCAAGCATTACGAGGAGGGTTCCATGATTAGATATATGTTAATAATTACGGCATTAGTGTGTTCGTTCTCCTTTTTATCGGCTCAGGATTCCTTTTCGCAGCAGGCAAAGTCCATGAAATACCTGGTTTCGGGAACTGGAGGACCTGCTTCTGCGTCCCCCGAGAAAATGGATGCCTTTCTTAAGAGTGTCGTCCTTCCGACATTCGATCAGCTGATTAAGCTTGAGAAGGAAGGAAAAATCACAGGCGGGGTGCCCGCTGGCGACCGTGCTATTGTCTTCATCGTGGAAGCATCGTCAAATGATGAAGTCGATAGGCTGTTGCGCTCTCTTCCCATATGGGGCGTGCTGAAGTGGAAAGTCGTACCTCTTCAGACTTTCGAGGGGCGCGCAGCTATCGAGAGTAAGATGGTGGAAGCCACGAAGAAATGACATTAGTGTATTTATAGTAGTACCGATAAGCACCTATCATAATCGGATCCCTGAAGACCTGAAAGCCAAATTCCGGATATATGGAATTGTATAGTCGTATAGATAGATCCTTATTGAGGGCGGGCTCTATGGTAGATTATCTATTACATTGAATTATCACTCACATCCATTATTCCGGGTCGCATGAGAGGATGAACACACCTCAACATGAATCCGAGCAATCGGAAGAAAAACCGGTCTCCCTGGGAGTTCCAAAGGCTGCCTTTCTTATAAGTCTTCTTATGCTGGTTTTCTTAATCGTACTGGTGATTACTCATCGGGGTGACACAGAGCGCTTTGCCCTCACCCTCGAACGAGCTGAGCCTGGGTGGCTTGTACTCGCGGTTCTTTTGCAGCTGGGCACGTATTGTTGTGCGGGAGCTATTTGGGGGCAAGTTGCTCGGTCTGGCGGGCATCATTTGCGGATTGGCGTGCTTGTTCGCCTCGCTGTTGAAAAACTGACGGTCGATCAGCTCATACCGACTGTGGGAATGGCGGGCAATCTTGCTGTCGTGCGTGCGATGAGGCGTTACGGCCTGCCGGGCCGGCTGGCGATGGAGGCGTTAATAATCGATATATTGTCACGATATGCAGCTTACGTCGTGGTAGCAGTGATAACCGTCACGATACTATGGCTGCACCATGACGTTACTCCTTTAGTCAGGTGGCTTCTTGCTGCTTTTGCGGTCATAGCAACGATTATACCGTTGACTATCTGGTGGCTTCTGCGGCACAGGAAATGGCATCCGCCCGGACGGCTTGGCCGGAGTGAGAGGATATCGCGCTTCCTGGATGCCGTATCTCACGTATCGCCGGACAGGATAGGCTCACCGGCGCTGGTCACGGTGTGTAGTCTGCTCCAAATGGCGATATTTTTTCTCGATTCCGGGACACTCTGGTCAGTGCTCCGGGCAATTGGTATATCAGCCCCGCCGATCACAGCTTTTGCGGCCTTTGTCATGGCTTCGATTGCCGGCACAGTCTCTTTTCTCCCCGGCGGCATAGGCAGCTTCGAGGCCGGCTCTACTGCCACCCTCACACTCCTGGGTGTTCCTATCGAGGCAGCGCTAACGGGCACGCTCTTGCTGCGGGGCTTAACGCTCTGGCTTCCGTTGATACCGGGTTTTATAATGGCTCGCCATGACATGGCATTCGTTAAACAAAAATCACATCTAAAACGGTTGCCGACCGCGATGCAAATGGATCTGGGCGCCATCCGCGAAGTGTTTAATCAGATTTTTTCCGGTCGTTTTTGCTACTGTGAATACTGTTGCCTGAAGGTAGTGCCCTCCGGGCGTGCGGGCCCGACCCCCGCCTTCGGCACCATTATTACCCATTTTATTACACATTTTTTCGCTTAACATTCTCTTAACAATTCTTGTTTATACTCCTGCTCCAATTTATACTTTTTGACAAAGGAGAGACAGAGATGGGCCCGGAATCAGGAGCTAAAAAGTTGATGGGATACGCCTATCTGGTGGTTTTCGCGAATGACGATACCATCAGCGAGGGAGAGCTGCGCATGCTCGAAAAGATAGCGCTTGAGGACAACGTTATCGACGAGGACGAGAAGAGGATATTGAGAAAAATATTCTCCCGCGTTACCAAGGACCAATTGACGGACGCCGTCTGGAAAGAGATATCGAAATTCCGCGAAGAGAACGGGATATAAGCGTCATTACCTGCTTTAGCTTAACCGGTCCCGCCTTGTCATTATCAACGATAAATTCAGCGTTTCTAATTTCTCCGTAGGAGCGGCTTCCAGCCGCGACCCTTCCTTACTCACCGTTCTTGCCAACCCTGTCAGTGCTGTAGATGTTAAATAATTCGGGGCTGGAATTCTCTTGGGACAAAAGATAAAAAAAGGAGATTTATATTTTCCGACATTCACAGAATTGGCGTAAAGAAAATCGCTTGTTAGCGCGTAAAAAAATGTTTTAGGGGACGATTCCGAGCAAGCAAGGAATCGGACGCCATTCGCTAAATGCAATATGTCATGAGTCTTGCTTCGCTAAGCCTTAATACTAATTGGGGTGGAATTAAAACATTTTAGGGTTAGCGAGCGATTTTTAGCCCAATTCTGTGCTGTCGGGTGATTTTTGCTTCTTTTCATCAAGGAAAAGAAGAATATTCTTTGTCTTCTCTCTGGAATTCTGCTGAGCTTTCAGTTTCGACCGCTTAATCCCTGAAATCCTGCCCCGAATTACTTGACATCTATATATAATTGTCTTTCAGCTTGAATCATGAATCCTGTACTCTGCATCATATCTGCTGCGAAGCAGTGCGGCAATCTCATCTTTCATTCCCTCCTTTGTAAAGGAGCGGCGCAGGTTCGGAGCAGTCCCGTTCATTACAAATGTTTGATTACTTTTTATACAATATTTACGATGTCTGTATATCCATTAACAGTCAACTTCAATTCATAATATCTAACCGAAAGAAGTTTCCGGAGACCTAATTGTGTGAATGCGGATAGTTAGCAACGATGAATACACAGGGCTCGACATTTGGTATGTTAATTGCAATAATCCTGGCAAGTTCGTATTTTATGCGGCGCATAATTGATAAAAATATGCTGCAAGCTCATGACAAGTTTAATAAGCGTGCAAACGACGTCATATTTGCGCAAAAGCCCATCACTATATAAAATAATCCTTAAAAGCCGTAGTATTCCGAATTACAACAACATGACACCGAGGGAGTAGCAGTTATGGAGGTAAAGGTTAAACAGAAATCTATGAAGGAAATAAAGGCGGGTCTGCCTCAGGTAGTCAGGGAGGAGCTCGACCTTTTCGAAAGCCAGATCCAGGACTACATATCGGGGCTTACGGGGGATATAAAATTCCAGAAGATACGTCTCCAGCTTGGCACATACGCCCAGCGTCAGGAAGGCGTCCAAATGCAGCGCATAAAGATACCCTTCGGCGGACTCAGCTCGGCCCAGCTGAGAAGACTCGCCGACGTCTCGGATAAGTATGCGAGCGGCTTCATGCACCTTACCACGAGACAGGACGTCCAGCTCTACTACATCAAGCTTCCGACAGTGCCGAACATGATGCGGGAGCTCGCGGACGTGGGCATTACTACGCGCGAGGCCTGCGGAAATACGGTCAGGAACGTAACCGCGTGCCACCAGTCGGGTGTTTCCCCGACCGAGACATTCGATGTCACGCCATATGCCGAAGCGTTTAAGAATTTCATGCTGAGGAACCCTATCTGCCAGAATATGGGCAGGAAGTTCAAGGTATGCTTCGAAGGCTGCCAGGATGTGGACCACGCGGGGGTAAGAATTCACGACCTCGGGTTCAGGGCGCGCGTCAAAGAGGTCGACGGCGTACTCAGGCGCGGCTTTCAGGTGCACGTTGGCGGCGGACTTGGCGCTTCCCCCTCACTCGGTTATTTATGGACGGAGTTCATGCCCGTCGAGGACATGATACCGTTCTCAGCCGCCGTGATACGCATATTCGACCGCTACGGCGAGCGCAAGGTTCGTATGAAAGCCCGTATGAAGTTCCTCGTCAGGAGCCTCGATTGGGATGAATTCAGAAAGAGAGTGGAAGAGGAATGGGCGGGTATCAAAATAGACCCCTCGTGGAACGATTATCTAAAGGATATTAAAGAGAACGATACACCTCCACGGTCAGCGGTCGAGATTCCGGCTGCCCCGGAGGGGACGGAATCGGATCCGGCGTATTTGAAGTGGAAGGAGTCCTGCGTCCTGCCGCACGCCCTCCCGGATTACGCGATGGTCAACGTCAGGATACATCTGGGCGATATCAAGTCCGGCCGCGCGAGGGTGCTCGCGGACATCGCCGATACCTATTCAGCGGGAGAGATACGCATATCCATACTCCAGAATTTCGTTCTGCGGTGGGTTCCGAAGAACGCCCTGTCTTCTCTATACGCGGCGCTTAAGGAAGCCGATCTCGCATACACCGGCGCCGACACGTTCGGCGACATTACCGCGTGCCCCGGTGCGGATACGTGCCGCCTGGGAATAACATCGGCCAAGGGATTAGCGGATCATCTGACGGGCGGAATGAGTAACGGACTCGGGGAATTCAAAGAATTGACAAAGGACCTCCGTATAAAGATATCGGGATGCCCCAACGCTTGCGCCCAGCACGTGGTCGCGAGCATTGGTTTTCAGGGGGCTTCACTGTCGAGGGACGGACGGAACGTCCCGGCGGAGCAGGTCTTCGTGGGAGGCGGCCTGTACGGCGACGATACGAGGCTTGCGACCTCGGTGATTAAAGTCCCCACCAGGAACGCTCCTAAAGTCGTGAAGAGGCTCCTTGAGATCTACCGCGACGAGAGGCAGGGAGACGAGCACTTCGACCTCCTGATGGAAAGGATCGGACGGGACCGTATAAAGGACGAGATCAACAAGTTCACCGATATACCGTCATTCGAGGAAGACCCTTCATTCTATGACGACTGGGGGCATGAGGAAGAAAAATTCGAGCTCCAGAAAGGCATGAAGGGGGAATGCGCCGGGGCCACGGTCGAAGAGAAAGTACCTACGTTTGCCGATGCTCAGAAGCGTATGCAGCAGGCTGAGGCACTCCTCACTCACGGCGAGTATGCGACGTCCATAATGGAGTCTTACCACTCCTGCGCTGCGAGTGCGCACGTACCGCTCTACACGAAGCTCGTCGACCCGTTCACCAGTGAGCAGACCATGTGGGAGTTCGAAAACCTCCTCGTCAGGACGGGCGAGGCCGATCGGAAGTGGACGGATATATCCGCAGCGCTAAAAGACAAGCTAAAGCAGGAGCCTTCGGCGGAGCTTGCGGCGGAGATGCTCGGTACCGCAAAGGAAATTTATGCCGAGTGCGAGAGACTCCAGGCGGGGCTTACGAAGCCGGTAAAGAATTAAACGGGTCGCCTATCGTAAGTCAACATTAAAATTCTGAATCAGGCCGCAGATCGTCGTAATAGTTTCACGACATTTATATCATCCGCTTAATGAAGGTGAGGAATGTATATACCGGGTACTAAATTCAAGGTCGTGCTGAAGATTAAATCCGGGGACCAGGTTTTTGAACCGGGGCTCGTCGGAGAGATTGTGGGGAGCGTTAACAAGATGGTCGGTAAGGCTTACAGGGTCAAGTTCGAGGACGGCCGGACCGCCGAAATACACATAGTGATTATGAACAACCAGACGCAGGTAATAAAAGACAGTCTGAATTGATGCTCATATCCATCGTATAACAACCAAGACAGGAATCCTGCCGAATCCAAGCCTTCTTTTCCTCATCGTACATACGGGATTATCGGATACTTGAAGCAGCCACGTCCATGTTCTTCGATTCTGACTGGAGGAGGGCGTTCTGAAGTACCTGGTCGAGCCCGTAAACGTCCTTATGGAAGCTCACGGAGCCGTCGTCGTTGGCCCATGCTGTGAAGTAAAGTATGTACACAGGAACCGGGACCGGCAGACTCACGGTCTGGGTTCTCCCTTTGCTTATGGCCGATTGGATTCTCTCACCCGTCCATTCCGGGTCTGAGGAGAGGACGAACTCGGCCAGCTCCACCGGCTTTTCCACTCTTATGCATCCGTGGCTGAAATTCCTCTGTGACCTCTGAAAATATCCCCTGTTCGGCGTATCGTGGAGGTAAACCGAGTATTTGTTCGGGAAAAGGAATTTAATCCTCCCGAGCGGATTGGAAGGGCCGGGGTTCTGACGGAGCCTGTAATTACCCGAGAGGACTTTGGTGATATATTCCTCCTTGGCCGAAGCGACCTCCGTTTCATCGGTCGTTTCCGGCTGTTCCATATTGAGTCCGACTGCCTGTATATTGCGGTCGGCCATGTAATCGGGGTCAGACTTTATCAGCGGCGCTATATCGTCCCTGAAAATGCTTGGCGGAATGTTCCAGTATGGGTTGATCACTATATGAGTCATCTCTTCGCTGAAAATAGGGGTATTCCACTTGGGCTTCCCGACAACGATCCTCATGCTGATAGCGTCCCTGTTGTTGTCCACCGCGTAGAGGTGATAATCGGCGATGTTCACGAGCACGAATTTGCTTCCCATATCCTGCGGGAGCATACGCCAGCGCTCCATCGTAAGCACAATCTGCTTCACGCGCTCACCGGCCGGCACGTTTAAGGATTCAACTGTGGAATCCCCCGCGACGCCGTCCACGTATAAGCCGTTTATCTCCTGGTATTTCCTCAGTGCCTGTTCGAGAGTCTCATCGAATACGTCGCTTCCCAGTGCGGAGCTGTCGAGCTCTCCCGTCACGACGAGCCTTTCCTTGAGCGCCGTGACCCTCGCGCCGCGCTCGCCTTTCCTCAATTTCGGTCCCCCGGGTACCTGCTTCCACCCGCCTTCGGCCTCGTATTGTCTATACTCCGCGAGCGCAGTCCTCAGTCTCCCGTAAACGGGGTACTTCGGCAGTAACCCGGCGAGCGTTTCATCGATCTTGTTTTCATTCACAGCCGTAATGAGAAGGGCATTCAGGTCTACAGGCTTTTCTCCGAATATGAGCTCGAGGTTTATTTGTTCAGGAGTTATCTGTCCGTAGAGGAGATTGTTCGCGTATTTCAGAAAAGAGTTTGAAAGAAGTATGTCTAGCTCGGCAAGTAATACCGGCCCCGGCGATTTGCCCGAGCCGCTCCCTGATTTAATCCTCGAGAGTGTGTCTTCAATCTCCTTGAGGTTATATGATTCCGGGTTTAAGCCTTCCATGTAGCTGTTTTTAATAGCCCCTATCATCACATTCGTCTGGGGTATCGGGCCGTTCTCCCCGATCCAGACAGGCTTATAGTTCGCTGTTTGATAAAGTGCGGGTAATGAGCTGTATATCTTAACGTTCTCGCCGTCGATCGAGACGGATCTCGGAGTCTGGGTACTGCTCAGCCTTTGTCTGATAATTCCGCTCACGTTATCGAGAAGCGTTTCCGGGGATTGCGGAGATGAGCCTATTCTATTCGCCGTATTTTCCTGACCGGGCGGAACACAGCCCATGACGACGATGCCCCATAGCGCGAGCATGATTATCACGATTCCTGCTCTATTTCCTCTCAAGCCTGTCATACTGATCATATCGGATTATCAGATTTAAGCTGAGTTTTTTCTCAGCCGATATTACATAACCCCGCTTCATCAATAATAGCTGAAATTTCGGTCTAAGTTAACAAATTTTCAGTCTATTCGGCACACTTATTATAATACCAAACTTATATTATGGCTATCCCGTATAGTATAAATTTCAGGGGGCCATTAATATATCTTCGTGTCCTGTGTCAGATTTAAGTCTTTGAAAAGATAACGTTTAATTTTGCGCGTAGTGGTTTTTGGGAACTCTTCGAGCTTGACGGCGAAGTGCCTGATCTTCTTGTAGGCCTCTAGCTCCCGGTTTGTCTTCCTGACTTCGTCCCGCAGGAGCTCCCATATATTCTCTGGCGTTACCGGCTCGCCGATTTGCCCGAGCTTTATCGCAGCTTCGTCCATCTGCGGGTAAAGGAGCGCCTGAATGCTCGCATCATCGGGGCTGAACACGAGGGCCTCTTCGATGAGCGGAGACTTCGTCAATTTTTCCTCGATCTCCTCCGGAAAAACATTCTTGCCTCCCCTCGTGACTATAACGAATTTCTTCCTCCCCGTTATGTAGAGGTATCCGTCTTCGTCGAAGTAGCCTATGTCGCCCGTGAGAAGCCACCCGTCGCCGGTGATCGTCTCTTCGGTAGCCGATCTGTTTTTGTAATACCCGATCATTATATTGGGCCCTCTGGCAGCTATTTCCCCGTTGCCCTCGCTGTCGATGTCCCTGATCTCGACATCGTTGCTTGGTATTACCATCCCGATGCTCCCGGTCTTCGGGCTTGAAGGCGGGTTCACCGTAATGAGGGGCGAAGCCTCGGATAGACCGTAGCCCTGAATCACCTCGAGCCCGTAATCATATAGACCCTCGGATATCCATCCGGGAAGCGCCGCGCCCCCCGATATGATGAGCCTCATATCGTCAAAGCCCAGGCTCTGTCTTATTTTCCTCCTGATTAAATTTTTCGGAATCAGGTTCGTTATAAACCCTTTGATTCCCGTTTGTCCCGACGCCTCTTTATGTATCCTGAGATAAAGCTTTTCCAGTATCAGCGGCGCGCTCAGCCAGATTGTCGGTTTAGCGAGCTTTAAATCCTGAAGGAGCTCCCTCGGTTTTAATCCCCTCCCGTAAAAAACGCTCATCCCGCTGCCGTAGGTCGCGATAAGCCCCCCCGTGCATTCATAGGAATGGTGGACCGGAAGAATGGAAAACGCCCTGTCCCGGGAGTTGTAATTTATAGTCATGTGAATATCGTCGACGTTCGACATTATATTCCGGTGACTCAGCATTACCCCCTTCGGGTCCCCGGTCGTGCCCGAGGTAAAGAGTATTTCGAGGAGGCTGTCGGGGTCTATGTTCTCCATTCCCGCCCCTGAGGCGTATCTGCCGCAAATGTCTTCGATATTGTCCATGGGGATTATGTGTCTCAAGTCCTTCAGCTCATGGGCGACCGACTGGATGCCTGTGTAGTATGAGCCCGATACGATTATTGCTTTTACGGACGAGAACGACAGAATGAATTTATTGTTATCGAGGGGGGCCCTCGCGTCGAGCGGAATGGCCACGGCCCCTATCCAGGAGACGGCAAATAGGGATATGCCCCACTCGGGTCTGTTCTCCCCGAGGATCGCGACATGGTCCCCTTTTTCCACACCGAGCTCTCTCAGGTATCTGGCCAGTTTCTTTACACGGTCCAGCACCTGGCCGTAAGTGAGCCGGTAAATGGCGTTTTCTCTCGGGGTGCGGTACGCGATGTTATCGCCGTACTTGTCCGTGCTGAATTCGACGAGCTCGGGAAGCGTATTTATTCCCAGGCTCTCTCTGAATGTGGGGATTTTTTTTGACGGCTTTGTATATTTCTTCATGAACTCTCTATCGGATGGGCTGATCCCTCTTCCGTCAATTCTACTTCGAAACGTGTTATCGGTTCAATCGGTTCTGTTATATCCGAGTCATTTTTTGAATATAAAATAGGCCCCGGCCACGAGAAAAGCGAAGCCCAGTATATAGTTCCATCTAATCTGCTCGTTAAGGTATAGGACGCTGAAGAAGGAAAAAACGGTCAGCGAAATTATCTCCTGAATCGTCTTTAGCTGTACCGCGGTGAACTGCCCGTAGCCCCACCTGTTGGCGGGGACCTGGAAACAGTATTCGGCAAAAGCTATGAGCCAGCTTATTAGTACCACTTCCCAGAGGGGGAGGTACCTGAATTTGAGGTGCCCGTACCAGGCGAAGGTCATAAAGATGTTGGAAAAAATAAGAAGAACAACGGTAATCATCGGTCGAATCTCCTTGAGTCGGTAATTTATCAATAGACGACAAAAACAACAAAGTTAATGAAATCCGGCGGATAAAATGAGTGAAAGTATATATATAACCGGGAGCCTGATACAAGGAATTCGTCCTGAATTCGGCATCTGCCGGTGACCGGCTGCGGCAGGTTTTTATGACGGAATGGATATTAACAAAGCCAAGCCACTATAATCACTGCATAAAACTCATTGCGTCTATTGACATTTTATCAAAATAAACCTATACCTCGTCATATATGTGATTTTCACCGACATAAAGGAGGAAAAGTTACGATGGGTAGCTTAAGGGCAGGGCTTTCAAAATTTACATTCCGGATTCTTTTTTCGGCATTGATATTATTCACGATCCACACCGCCGGTATTTCGCATGCGGCGACCGGGGGAGGTGCGTCGGGTGCGAATATTCTATTTATTCTGGACGCTTCGGGCAGTATGGCCGGACAGGTTGACGGGAAATCCAAGATGGACGTCGCGAAGGCGGTCATGGCCGATTTAATCGACGGACTGCCCGACAACGTGAACGTGGGTCTCGAGGTTTACGGGCACAGGAGCAAAGGGGATTGCAACGATATAGAGACTATGGTGGACGTGGGAGCGATAAACAAGCAGGCGCTCATAGACAAGATAAACTCGATACAGCCCAAGGGAAAGACCCCGATCGCGAAATCGCTCGAGATGGCCGCACAGAAGCTCGGCTCCACCGAGGAAGAGACGACGATCATACTGGTGAGCGACGGGGAAGAGACCTGCGAAGGGAACGCATGCACTTATATAAAAGATTTAAGGGAGAAGGGTATCAACGTAAAGGTGCACGTCGTCGGTTTTGACGTGGGTCAGAAGGAAAAAGAGCAGCTCAGCTGTATCGCTGAAGCCGGCGGAGGGAGGTATTACACCGCGAACAACGCCGATCAGCTGAAAAAGGCATTGACCGAGGTGAAGGAGGAGGTCGTTGCGAAAGCCGAGGGAGCCGGAGAAGCGCCCGTCTCCAAATTGAAGGCTCTTCCGAAAGGCGGAGACAGGCCGGAAACCGCAGTTCCTGTAGAACCGGGGGATTATACGACTGACCACGCGATAGCCAAAAATGCGAGGGAGTATTACTCGGTCAAGCTGAAAGCGGGACAGACGCTTAGCGCAGGAGTACGGACGCCGGATAGCGAGAACCCGTACGCCGGGGTCGGTATTTATAACGAAGCGGGGAACCTCGTCGTTCACGAGAATATTATAGGCAGCGAGGGCACGCTCAAGACCGTAAGCTGGTCAACGAATTCGGAGAAAGACGAATACACTTACTATTTCAGCGCGGGGAACGAGTACGATCCCACCCCTGTGGGCACGGCATACTACGTGAAGGTCGAGGACAATTTCGATATAGGCAGCACGACGGACGCCGGGGATATATTCGACAAGGCTATGGAAATGGAACCGGGGAAATACGCCGGATACCTGTCCGGGACATGGGGCTACGACAAGAAGGACTACTATACGGTCCCGATGAAAGCCGAGCAGAAGCTGAGCGTCAAAGTGACGCCGGCTACGGACACAGGGTTTAACCTGACCATACTCGATCAGGACCGTGTAATTGTAGCGCAGAAGTCCTCGGCGAACGCGGGAGCAATAACGAGACTCTCATGGTCGGCTACCGAAGATCAGGAGGTCGTTTACATTCTCGTGGAGCCGGCGAGCTATCCGGACAAGTCTTCGGCCCTGAAGTACGACTTGAACGTCACTCTCGAATGAAGAGTCTGTGAACAGCGTGCGGGCCTAAGGAGCAGCGGCACGTTGTAGCGGGCTTTTAAAAAGATAGACGAATCTGAACGATAAGACCAAGGAGCTTTGAGTTATGAACTCAGGGCTCCTTTTTTTATGACCCGGCGATCTTCAGCGGGAAGATTTTCTGACTTCCGGGAGGATTTCCCTAATGTCGGGAAGCGCCCGGATAATATAATCGGGTTCGGGGCACAGGTCTTCCGGCGCATGGTTTTTATTGCTCAGCCAGACGGCGTCTATTCCCACACCCTTGGCTCCCGCCACATCCGCCTTAAAATTATCGCCCACCAGGAGGGCTTCTCCGGGACTTATTTCGAGGAGCTCCAGAGCGCTCGTGAAAATTATCGGATTTGGCTTTCTCCACCCTACTTCTTCCGAGATTACTATTTGTTCGAAAAACCGCCTTATACGGAACTTGTCTATGAGGAAATGAGCGGTCGGGGCGTAATCGAAATTTGAGATTACGGCCATCCGGTACCCTTTGTCTCTCAGATTTTCGAGAGTCTTTTCGTTCTCTTCGGGGAATTCAACTGCGCTCGCAAGACCCTCCATGTGTGCCGTGACCATTTCGTCGGCGAGGCGCCCCGTGTTCTCATCAGGCCCGATATTCATATTGCTGAGCATCAGTATGAACCTGTCGCGGTTGGGGTACTCTCTGTATTCTCTTAGTTTCATCTCCTGAAACAGGTGATAGCTCTCTATAAAAAAGGGATAGAACTCTTCGAACGGGATATCGGGATGGTATCTCTTAAAGACTGAATATACCTCACTGCTCGTAGTCCTCGACCTTACCCCGTTTACATCGATTGCCGGCAGGTGACCGAAATTGAAGTTGACGATCGTATCGAAGAGGTCGAATATGACGGTCGTGTATTTTCTCATGTCTTGGCTTTAAATCGCCCGTCTGTCTTCAAATTAATTGAGGCGGGTGTCCGGAATCAGTTTAATTTTACGGCCGGTTCTTGCTGTTTGCTCTTTCGAGCACGACTTCGATTATCTTTTGATGGACCCCCAGGGGCTCGGTTACGTAGTGGCTCACGCCCTTATGCTTGCTCGCGGCCTCCGCGACCATTCTGGGTATGTCCTGTTTGGAGTGTTTTCCAGGGACGAGGAAAAAAGGGTGCACCACGATGTGGCTCGCGCCCTCCGCGACGCACTCGTCAAACGCCTGTGAGACGGTAGGCTCTGCAAGCTCCATGTGGCAGAAGCGGATTATATCGAAGCCGCATTTCTCGTCCGATTTTAACAGTTTGGTGACTTCGGCGAGCGTCTCGTTCGCTTCCTCTACCGTGCTGCCGTGATCTACTATAATTAAGGCTTTCTTCCTCATTTCGTTCTTATCGGTTTTTACAGGAGGGGCCGTCCTATAAGTGTTATTCGATTTCGGATACTATGCTTTCAGTGGGCTGACTGCGTTTAATTTCAGGGATTCCAGAACTATTTCAGCGCAGCGGTAAAATTCCTCGAGCACCAGGTATTCGTTCACTGTGTGGAGCTCGTACATCCCTGTTCCAAGGTTTACGCACTTTATCCCCATTTTGTTGAAGTAGTTTGCGTCGCAACCCCCTCCGCTCGTGTGGTGCTTTATGTTATGCCCCAAATTCCCGACAGCCGTTTCGACGAGGCGCGCGGGTATCGATTCGGGCGATACGTCCATCCTGTCGTAGCTGCGTTCTATTTTCTCCTCGAGCGTCGCAACGCGTGTCGTACCCTCGAGCGATAGGTCGTCGTGTATCGTAACCTCGTATCCGGATACGGTGTCATGGAAGCACTTTCTCATGTGGTCCACCTGGGCTTTAAGCGCCTCCTCGCTGTGGCTCCTCGCTTCTCCGACCACTCTCACCAGATTGGGAATAATGTTTGTCGCCCTGCCGCCCTGAATTATGCCTATATTGGCAGTCGTGATTTCGTCTATCCTGCCTAGCTTCATCTGTGATATTGCCTCGCTCGCGATCTTGATAGCGCTGAGCCCGTTTTCCGGGCACACGCCCGCATGCGCTTCGAGACCGTGCACCGTGAATTCGAGCTTAACGGCCGAGGGGCATCTCAGGACGAGGCGGGAAGGCGTGCTGCTGTCGAGCACGATCCCGTATCTGGAATCGAATTTCGATATGTCTATAAACTTTGCGCCCAGAAGCCCGATCTCCTCACATATCGTAAATGCGACTTCGATATCGGCATGGGGAATGTCCCTTTCCTTGAGCGTTCTCAGAACCTCGACTATCACGGCGACGCCGCTCTTGTCGTCGCTTCCGAGAATCGTGGTCCCGTCACTTTTGATGATGCCCTCTGCGATCCTCGGTTTAATGCCTTCCCCCGGTCCTACCGTGTCCATGTGGGCGGAAAGAAAAAAGGGCGGGACGCCTGACCTGTTCCCCTTGAGCTTTACGATAAGGTTCCCTACGTTCCCGTTTACCTTGTCCCCCGCATCGTCGTAGAAACATTCCGCCCCAAGCTCTTTCATTTCTTTCTCGAGCCTGATTGCCACATCCTTTTCCCTTTTTGAAGGGCTGTCGATCCTGATGAGATCCATTACATGCTCTGTCATTCTTTCGGTATTAATCATAAAAAGCTCCCGGCTTTCTGTTCATTTAGTCGGATTATAAATTATATATTAATAGGTACTCAAAAAGACAACATCAGTATAACCCATGCGGACAAATTTAGGAATCAGTCCGGGGGGAGGGAAGGGCGGGCGCCGATGATCCGTGTGTCATCAAAAAATAAACGACCTTCACGGGCCCGTGTCCCTGTGTTTGCCGAATCGATGGACTACATGGTTCGTTTTTTTGTATGACTGGAATCGGCGCCGATGATGATTAATTATTGTTGGAGTCATCGATTGCCGGACCGGGGCTCGACGTATTTACAATTCCCCGGCCAATTCCCGCAGGATGTCTATAACTCTTTTGAGCTCGTCTCTGTTGAGAGAGTAAATTCGGTTCTGTTTAATTTTCTGTTCTTTTATCAGTCCCGCTTCTTTCAGGATTTTTAAATGGTTCGAGACAGTGGGTTGTGATATGTTGAACTTGCTTGCTATTTCACCCGCGCTGGCATCACTTTTCCCCAATATTTTAAGTATCATCCTTCTGCGTTCATCGCTGATGGCTTTGAAACTGCATCCCATTTTCATCCCCCGTCTGGTTCGTAATTAGATAATTACGAAAATTCATTTTATATGAGTAGTTTTGTAAAATCAACTGTTGGGGTAATAAATGATTTAGAATTTATGAATTTCGGATATCTGGTCGGAGCGGATAATTAAGCAATTTATAGACTGCGTTGCTCCGTGCGGGTTCATGACTATAAGACTTTTTGAGCCCGTTCGGGGTTGTTATACGTTTAGAACGCAGAGCGAATATGAGAGTGAATAGGGATACGGAATATTTCCCTGGGGTCCGGATAATATCCCCGCAAAGGTTTATGCTAAACACAGATAACGGAGATGATGTAGGTTCCCTCTGTCCGCAAGATTACGGTTAAGATTCCGGATGTCGTCGAATAAAAAAACAACTGTCCCATGAGCGGGATTACTTCACAATCGCTCCGTCAACCGACCAGATGCCTCCGCCTTTTATAAGCACGATCAGCGCAAGGCCGATGGCTAACAAATGAAATTCGAAACCTTCCCCCGCCTTGCTTCCGTCCCAGTTCATGAAAAAGCCGTTCTGGAGATGAACGGTAATGATTGCCCCGAGCATGATTATCGTTATGCCGAGCGCCGCGAGCCTGCTGAGGAACCCGAGTATGAGACCCAGAGCGCCGAACGATTCTCCGATGATTATGAGAATTGCGACGAAAGCGGGGAGTCCGCTGCTCACGAAGTAATCGACGGTGCCCGAGAAACCCGGGCCCCCGAATAGTCCCAGGAGTTTTTGCAAGCCGTGGGGAAGTATCACAATACCGAGAGCGATTCTTGCTATAAACGCACCTAAATCGTCACTGGTACGGAATATTGAGCTTACCATATAACACCCCCGTAATTTTTAATGTGCCTGCTACGACCTTATTCTATCCTATTGAGAGAGAGGTGTTCAAGAAGGAGCTGCTTTTCATACGTGGGGACGATTAAGTCGATACCCCGGGCAATCGCCGGGTCGTGTCCGGAGGGTAAAAATTGCGGTAACACTCTTTACGGCTGAGCCCGGGATATACGGGAATCCTCCGGGTCTTTTATTTGCTGTATATATAATATATTTAGAATAGCGAATTCGCTGCATCGGGACCAATCGAGCCGTATTGGGGTAATTCGATGCTTTTCGATCTATCGCATGGAGATCCCCGCGGGTCTTCGCTTAAGATGCTTAATCCGTTACTTGAATTTGCTGCTCGTCATCATATGAGACTTTAAGTATTGATTGTATCCTATCATAATTATAGGATAATAATACCTCACAACTTTGTTTAAGTATTATTTGGCATCTTTAGCTGTTGATTTTTAAAGATTTAACTTCTAAAGATAAAGACCAGGAACCCGGACTAACCGGCTGAAATCAATGCAAAACGCCCTCCTAATGTAAATTGTCAGTTTTTAGGAAAAACTTAAAGAAAAAATGGGTGAAATAATCGATTTCTCAGGTTCTATTATATAGAACGCATATAAAAGCAATAAAAGCATATGGAATAAATCTATATATACTATATATGTAAAATATATTCATTATCTGTCAGGCTCTGTATATAAAATCTATTTTTAAAATACAATCGGTGGTAAATACACTGGTTCCGGAGGGAGTGAAGCTTAAGTCCGGATTCCCCCGACCGTCGATTTCCCGGATAAAGCCGACTCCTCGATTTTTATCCTCCGTCTCAGGACTATGAGATTGAGGACGCTGAACAGAGCCGAAGTTATGTAGCATGAGAAGATGAGAGGGATTACGGCGATCTCTATTACGACAGCCAGATAATTGGGGTGCTTAAAATACCTATACGGTCCTTTTGTCACCGCGCCGGCCCCTGGTACGACGAGCACCTTCGTGTTCCAGTATTTACCCAGGCTGCAGATTGACCAGTACCGGAGAGCCTGCGCAAGCAGGAAGACTGCAATAAGAGCGGGCCAGCGGTCATTGAGCGTTTTTCCGAGGAGCGAGTATTCGGATACGAGCGATATGAAAAATGCGGCATGCATCGCGACGATAACTTTGTATCCGCCGCTGTCGTACTCAATCGCTCCCTCTTTCCTGACGATCCTTTCGTTTCGCTTTGCGAGGAGAAGCTCACAGATACGCTGTATCACCAATAATGCCAGAAAGAGCCAAAAGATCTTCATTCCGTCTTGAACAAAAGGAGCTCCGAGCTGAACCCGGGTCCGAGTGCGGAGATTATGCCGTATTCGTCTTTACCCTGATGTTCTCCTTCCATGAATTCCTTCAATACGTAAAGCACGGTGGGGGATGACATATTCCCGTGCTCTCTCAACACCTTTCTGGAGTATGCGAATGCCCCTTCCTCGAATCCCAGGGACCCCTCGTACTCGCTCAGGACTTTCGGTCCTCCCGGATGGACGACGTAGTGTTTTAAATCCTCGACGGATATTCCGTGACTCGATATGAGCTCTTCTATATTCGTCCGCACTTTTTTTCTCACTATGGCCGGGATCTCCTTGCTGAATATGGCTTTGAAGCCGTCGTTCAGGATTTCCCAGCCCATTACATCGAGCGAGTCGTAATACGTCGTCGACAGGGATTCGAGGAGGCTCAGGTTCGAGCGCCCGTATAGTTTGTTTTCCTTTCCCGCCACTATGACCGCGGCGGCGCCGTCCGAAAAGAGAGCGAGTGAAACGATATTGCTCTTGGAGTAGTCGTCACCGTGGAAAGCCAGGCTGCATATCTCCGTAGCGATTAAAAGCGCCGCGCTCTTGGGAAAGGCCTTCGTATATTCAAACGCGCGGCTCAGTCCCGCCGCCCCGCCCGCGCATCCGAGGCCCCAGATCGGGGTGCGCTTCATATGGTTGTCCAGTCTTAACTCGTTTACCAGGATAGCGTCTATGGAAGGGGTTGCGACCCCTGTGCTTGAAACGTATATAATGTGGTCGAAATCATTGAAGTCGCCGCCGTATCTGCCCAGGCAGTCTTTGAGGGCGGAAAGGGACAGTGTGAGCGAGGATGCAAGATACGACTCCGAGCGCTCCTTAAAGCTCTTTTCGTTTTCAAACCACTCGAGGGGATGTACGAAGCCTCTCTTTTCGATCAGGGAGTTGTCGAATACATCGAGTATCCGGCCCGGATCGTGTCCTTTGGAAGATAACAGGATCTGCGCGATTTTTTTTAACTCGCTCTGGTTGAACTCATGTGCCACTTCTGCTGTGCCGACTGAAATTACTCTTGACATCTTGTCACGGCCGGAAGCTCGATTTTAGATTCGGAGACATAGAATCGGGATTTCTTCCTATTCGATTGCATCGGAGAGATAGTATAGCTTCTTATATGATTATAAATATAAAAAGCCGTTTCCGGTATCACGCCACCAGAAACGGCTTTCTCTCGAATTCGTAACCGACGTTTTGCTTATCTGATCAATTACCGATATAGTGCAGCAGCGGTTACTGGGCTCTCATTGGTTGATTGTCTTTTCCTGTCAAAGAAGCGAGAAAATATCTCATATTCTCTATCTTGTTGCTATTGAGGGAATAAAGTCGGTTTTGTCTGACTTTACGCTCATTAACAATTTCGGCCTCCTTCAGGATCTTGAGATGGTTCGAGATGGCGGGCTTGGATATGTCGAACTTGCTCGCAATATCCCCGGCCGCGCTTTCACCCTGGCTTAAGAACTCCAGGATCTTCCTTCTGGTATCGTCTGCAATAGCTTTATACGGGCAACCCATTATAATTTCCTCCTTGCGGGTATTAAAAGATTTTTTTAGAGTAATAATTTACCTAATTTTTGTTAATACATCTACTAAAAAACGCGTACCGATGTTTTAAATAAATTGTTTTTAATTTAGAGATTTTGAGTTTAATCTCATGAAAAGTATACCATAGAATATAATGTAAATTAATTCTGATAGGTATTTAACTGAAATTTACCGCAGTTTCAATTTCGAAACGGTATGCTAATCTAATCTCACGATTTTGAATTAAAGGAGGCGAAGCGAATTGAACTTCAGGCAAAGCAATGAAGATATATTGAAAGTAAAGACGGATCTCCTCGTAGTGGGTATGTTCAAAGGGGATAAATTTTCAGGGTCCGCAAAGATCGTGAATGACGCTTTAGGGGACGTATTGAAAGGCCTGTCCGAGGACGAAAAATTTGTGGGAGACATGGGGAAAAGCCTTATATTAAGCAGCACTTTCGGGAAGATAGGCGCCAAACGGGTGCTTCTCCTGGGGCTTGGGGTCAGGTCCGGATTCACTCCGGATACGGTCGAGGAAAGCCGGAAACCTGACGGCCAAAAAGCTGAAAGATGCATGTACGTCTATTGCCTTCGGTCCGGAATTTTGCGGAGAGCGCGGTTACGTCTCTGCTCTGGCCGAGGGCGTGATTCTGGGCTCCTACGAATTCAGCAAATACAAGACAAATAACGGAGCGGAAAGCGAGATCGAAAACGTCGTCGTACTCACCAAACATATGAAAGACAGGAAGTTCGAGGAAGAGATAGACTTGGCAAAAGCGGTCTCGGAATCCACGTGCCTCGCCCGCGATCTGGTAAATGAGCCGCCCGACTATATGACGCCTTCGAGGCTCGCCGAGACGGCTACAGCGATAGCTGACGAGGGCAATCTGAAGTGCGAGATATTCGATCTCGATGAGATAAAGAGGAGGGGCATGGCGGGCATCGTCGCCGTATCGAGCGGGAGCGATGAGCCTCCAAGGTTTATCCATCTCACCTATGAGCCGCCCGGCAAAAAGCCTAAAACGACCCTGGCTGTCGTCGGGAAGGGCATTACGTTCGATTCCGGGGGACTCTGTATAAAGCCTGCGGACAGCATGCGTACGATGAAAATGGATATGGCGGGCGCGGCAGCGGTCCTTGGAATTATGAAGACCTTATCGCGTCTCAGGCCCTCCATAAGGGTTCATGGACTTATTTCTTCGTGCGAGAATATGACGGGTCCGGGAGCGTATAAACCGGACGATGTGATAAGGGCGTATAACGGGAAAACGATAGAGGTCATAAATACCGACGCCGAGGGGAGGATAGTGCTTTCAGATGCCCTTTCTTACGCGGTGCATCTGAAGGTCGACGAGATTATCGATCTTGCGACGCTCACCGGGGCGTGTATGGTCGCGTTGGGTACATATACAGCCGGTCTGATGGGCAATGACCAGAAGCTCTTGGACAGGATTAAAAAGGCCGCCGATTCCGCCGGGGAAAAAATATGGCAGCTGCCGATGGACGATGAATTGCGCTCGGATATTAAAAGCGATGTCGCGGATATAAAAAACGCCGGCAGCAGGTGGGGGGGCGCAATTACAGCGGCGATGTTTCTCGAGAACTTCGTCGGGAATATTCCCTGGGCGCACATCGACATCGCGGGCCCCGCTTATACCGAGAAGGATAGCAACTGGAACCCGAAAGGCGGCACAGGGTTCGGAGTCAGGACTCTGGTTTCTTATATCATGGAAAGATAGCCTGAACGCTTGCGGGTTCTCGGCTTTCTTATCAACAGTATTTTATGGGTCTGCCGGATGAATTTTGCTCATAGCCTGATTAAGTCCTTACGAAAATATAATTTTGTTACCTTTGACCTCAGGGGGGAGATTCCCGAAGAGGAAGAAAAGGGTTTTCTCCCTTTTCTAGGGGGCAAAAAGAAGCTTACGATCGGAAATATAGAAAAGATAATGTCTCGCCTCGAGGACTCGGACGACATACTGGGTGTGCTCGTCGTGATAAGCGAGCTTAAGATAGGACTCGCCCGCGCCAATTCCCTGAGGAGACGCCTTCTCGCCCTCAGGAGCCGCGGGAAAAGGGTTTTCGTATATTTAGAGAGCGGGGGGAATATCGAATACCTCATAGCTTCTGCCGGGGAGTATGTATATATGCCTCCCTGGTCGATGCTCAACCTTATAGGTCTTGGCGCGGAGGTCACATTTTTCAAGGACCTGCTCGGCAAGCTCGGTATATCGGCCCTGTTAAAGGGGTACGGCGAGTACAAGAGCGCGGCGGAAACGTTTACGAGGGGTTCCATGTCCCAACCCCATAGGGAGATGCTCGATTCCATAACCGGCGACCTGCAAGCGCAGCTTGAGGAAGCCGTATCCGAGGGCAGGGGAATCGAGTGCGGGGATGTCAGGGGCATAATGGACAGGGGGCCTTTCATACCCGCTTCGGCTCTCGGGGAAGGACTTATTGACGGCACGGCGTATGAGTCGGAAATCGAAGGCCGGGCAGGGGAGCTTACGGGTGTCAAGGTCTGTGCCCTTACTGCTGAGAGTTTTAACAGGATATTGAAAATTAAGGACGCGTTCGGTTCCTTTCTCGGAAGGATCAGAGGACGGGGCGGTCGGATCGCGGTCGTAACCTGCTCCGGCATCGTTACGCTCGGCCGGAGCATGGGGCGCAGTGGGATGAAGACCATGGGGTCGGGTTCCCTGCTCGAGCTGCTCGGGCGATTGTCGAAAGACAGGGACATAAAGGCCCTCGTTCTCAGGATACTGACTCCGGGCGGTTCCGGGGTCGCCTCCGACCTGATACGGGAAAGTCTCCGGCAGGTTTCTGAAAGGATACCGGTCGTTCTGTCCATGTCGGATGTATCCGCGTCAGGCGGATACCTTATCGCTCTCGGGGCTCATAAAATCGTGGCCGACCCGATGACGCTCACCGGCTCCATAGGCATAGTCTCGGGCAAGTTCGCTCTCGGTGATTTTTATGAAAAACTCGGGGTTAAAAAGGAGCTCATTCCCGTCGGAAAGAAATCCCTTATGTTTTCTCCGAGCAGGGGCTTTTCGGAGGACGAGGAGAAGAAGCTCGATGAACTGATGAAATTCTATTACGGGGAATTCGTCAGGACGGTTTCCGAGGGGAGGGATATGGATCCGGGGGAGGCCGAGAAAGCGGCGAAGGGCAGGGTATGGACAGGCAGGCAGGCTAAGGCACTCGGGCTCGTGGACGAGCTTGGCGGGTTCTGGGATGCCGTAAATATTGCAAAACGTGAATCCGGAATGCCCGGAGACGAGACTCCCCGGCTCAGGTTCTACTCAGCTTACGGTGGGGTCAAGATCTCGTCGTTATTCGGGGGATCCGCTTATCTGGATGAATTGACACGGCTGATAGAGAATATCGGCGGAGCGTCTGCCGAGGGCTGCCTCGCCATTATGCCTTTCCGAATCGATGTGAAATGAGCCTAGAAGAGCTTGAACTCCTTATCAAGTACCAGGTGGCTTAAATACCCTATTACCACGGGAACGTAGTATTCGAGCCCGCCCGCATTCAGCTCGGGCTTGATTACCGGAAGCACGATCAGGGGCGAGGGGATGATAAATGCGGCCGATAGGGAATGAGTCCATCCCCTGTGCTTGCCGATTATGGGCAGGAGCGCAAAAAAACCGAGGATAGCAGCTTTCGTGAATTGTCCGGCAAGAAGGAATATCCCGTCGAGGACTAGAAAAAAGCCGTAAAAAAGCTTTTGCGCCGTACTGCTCGTGTCTATGTCCGGCCATATGGAACCCAGTATGCAGAGTCCGAACCATATTAGGGTTTCGTATGTGGGTTTATAGGAGAAGAATACCGCGAGTATGACCAGATATACGATGAACGCAAAGACACCGCCTGCGAGGTGTCCCTTATAAAGACTCATTCTTGACTTTGAGAGGCGATACCGCGGGAAAGAATTCGAGCCATTCGATGAACTTGGAATCCCGCCCTTCGACAATATCGAAAAACCTCGATTGCAGCCTTTTCGTTACAGGCCCCGGCTTTCCTTTCCCGATTACCCTTTTATCCACGTCCCTGATAGGCGTTATCTCGGCGGCCGTCCCGGTGAAAAAGGCCTCGTCCGCGATGTATAGCTCGTCCCTCGTGAAACGCTCGGTTTCTATTTCGATCCCCTCGTCCTTCGCTATTTCGATAACTGAGTCCCTTGTTATTCCTTCGAGTACGGACGTGAGAGGCGGGGTTTTTAGAATGCCGTTCCTGATAATGAAAATGTTTTCTCCTGTCCCTTCAGCGACGTAACCCTCCGTGTCGAGCAATACGGCTTCGTCGAACCCGAGAGAGGTTGCTTCGAGCTTGGCGAGGACCGAATTCGCGTAATTACCGCTGATCTTGGCTTTGGTCATGAACGAATTTACGCCCATCCTGGTAAACGAAGAGATTTTCGCGCTTATACCCTTGGATAACGCCCCCTCACCGAGATACGTACCCCAGGGATAGGCGGAAATTGCCAAAGTAATGGGGTTGTCGCCGGGATGGAGTCCTACTTTCCCGCCGCCTATGAAGGCGATCGGCCTGATATAGGCTTCCTCAAGGTCGTTAACCGTGAGCAGGTCTATGATCGCGTCGTGAGTCTCTTCCTTGGAGTAGGGTATCTTGATTTGGGCAATGTGAGCAGATGCGTAAAGCCTGTCTATGTGCTCGGGCAGCCTGAAAACGGCCGACTTCTTGCCGCCGCATTTATACGCCCTTATGCCCTCAAAAACGGCGAGCCCGTAGTGAAGAGTGTGCGTCAGGACGTGTACTGACGCCTCGTCCCACGGTACAAATCCGCCGTTAAGCCAGATTTTGTAAGGTTTGCTGGTCATCCCCTAAGCTCCTGTTCGACTAACTCTGCTTTCGTATTATCTATAAAATATTCCTTTTTTTCCTGTAAATTGTCAAGTGCTTAATTTATATATTTCTTGACTCGCGATAGTTTCTTTGAATAATTATAGTACTTATGCCGAAAGAAGAAAAAGAAACCCCGGGCCAGGTCACAATTAAAAAATACAGTAACCGGAGACTTTACGACTCCACCAATAAGAGATATGTCACACTGGACGACATAGGTGCGCTCATACGCGAGGGGAACGAAGTCAAGGTTATAGACTCCCAGACCGGCGCCGATATTTCAAAAGTCATATTGATCCAGGTAGTGCTCGAGAGCGAGAAGAACAAAGAGGATATTCTGCCCGTTTCTTTTCTCCATATGCTCATCAAGTACGGGAATAAGGTCGCGAAGGACTTCTTTGAGAATTACTTTCTCATGATGTTTCAGCCCTATTTTTCGGTGCAGGAGAATTTCAAGAAGAATATACGCCTTTGGCAGGAGATGGGATGGTTCCCTCCGGGCGTTAAACTCCCTCCCAACTTCGACCTCATGAACTTATCGGAAATGCCTGCAGGCGGGGAATTCCCCTGGGCTAAGCCGGAACCTGCACAGGAAGCGTCTCCCCCTCATACGGCTAAAGAAGTCGAGTATCTCAAGGAGAAGATAAAAGAGCTTGAGAAGAAAATTAAGTCCCTCGATGAGGAAAAGCAGTAAATAAGCTCAAATTATATTGCCGGATGCCGTCGGGCTTGATTATACGAATTTTAATACGATCGCGTGCTTAATTTATCTCTACCCTCGAGGCGTCCACAGTGTTGCCGCTCGCTATATCTCCCTGGACCTGCACGCTACGTCCCAGCAGTATGTCTTCACATGTGATGGTGTCGCCTTGGTCTATAAGGTCGGTCGATGCCGATATCTGGACTATGATAGTCGTTTTTCCCTGGTCGTTCTGCGCCTCTACTTCTAAAGAGCCGCTGTTCCCCGTGCAGTTGTTTACGGTTACGTCCCCGTCGAAAGTGACTTGTGTCTGATCCTGCAAAGTCACAGTACCGCTATTGAGGCTTATATCGCCGAGATCGACCAGAGCGGTCGGGAATACGTTTATGACTATAGTGCCCAGCGGGTTCGCATTCGTATCGGTGAACGATATCTGAGGATTGCCCGCAAAAGGGCCGTCTATTGCAAAGAAGCCGGAGGCGTCCGTTACGTCCGTCACGGGCGACGAATTATCGATCGTGATTGAAACGAGGATTCCCTGAATGTTCTGGTCCGGGATTATATCGACAACGGTACCCTGGATTGTTTCGACATCGGTATTCCCGCCGCCGCCCCCTCCTCCTCCGCTATTTCCGCTCCCGAACTCGATGTCACAACCCCCGATTACGAAGAACCATAGAAAAAGAATAGATACAATACCCCTGGGTAGAAGCTTTCTGAGATTGCGGTTCATTAATCCTCCCTTTTCCTCGTCAAATGATTACCAGCGCTTTAATTAAATATTATACCCACGGCTCACGGATTTTCATTAATCTGCCGTGATTAGCCTGTTAATATTTATCATGGTACGATTGCATAGCTCAAAAAATGGGAATGGATATGGATTCTTTGCCGCGCGTGCTTTTCATTAACCACTCTATACGGGACGGGGGACCCGGTAAAAGCCTTTTTTATATACTCAAGTTCCTCGACAGGACTAAGCTCACTCCCTACGTGCTGATCCCGAAGGACGATGTTTTTTCCGACTGGCTCAGGGCTCAAGGCATATACGAGAACGTAATTACCGACAAGAGGTTCCCGGAGAACCTCAAAAGGCCGCGTTTTCAGACAGTTAACGGGGGCGGCGATGACGGGGAATTTTCATATTATTATAACAAGTGGCTGCATTTATTATCTGTATTACTCAACATACTCGACCTGTTTTCGCTGGTGATTACCTCGCCGTTTCTGATAAGGCGGAAGAAGATCGATGTCATATACTGTAACGGCACCCAGGCTAAAATCGTGGGGGCTCTTATGGGCCTTATTAACCGGTGTCCTGTCATCTGGCATGTGAGGAATATTCAGCAGACGAGGCTCCTCGGCTCTCTGATAAATACCCTTGCCGGGCTTCCCGTCGTCAGAAGGATAATATGCGTATCCGGCGCGACTGCGGATCAGTTCCGCCACGGGAGAGACAAGGTGGTAGTCATACATAACGGGATCGACGTAGGGGATTACGACCCTGAGACGACAAAGGGGGAGATCAGGTCGGCCTACGGTCTGGCCGGCGACACGGTGATCGTCGGGAGCACAGGAAGGATAGTGCCGAGGAAGGGCTATGAGCTGTTTATAGAGGCGGCGGCCGTTGCGCTTAATGAGCTCGGAGAAAAGCGTAAGAGCGTGAGGTTCGTCATCGTGGGGGATACCCCGTATTTTTTTCAGGACGACCACATGGGCAATCTAAAGAGACTGGTCACTGAAGAGGGGCTCGATGAATACTTCATTTTTACCGGCTTTAGGAAAGACGTCAGGCCCTGTCTTAAGGATTTCGATATATTCGTTATACCTTCTAATTATCCCGACCCTTTCCCGCGCTCCGTTATCGAGGCGATGTCGTTTGAGCTGCCCGTAATCGGGTTCAGGGTAGGGGGCATCGTCGAGTCTGTGGAGGACGGGGTTACCGGAATCCTGAGCGAGCCGGGCGATATAGAAAATATGGCGAAGGCGATTTTAAGGCTCATAGGGGACTCGGATGTCAGGAGGTCTATGGGGATGATGGGGAGGGAGCGGGTAAAGGAAAAATTTTCAGCCGGAGCAGTCGCCGGGGATATAGAAAGAAATATCCTCGAAGTCTGCCGGAAGCAGGCATAGCTTCAAACCTACATTGACCGTCCTTCGATCGTCTTGTCTTTTTTTCTTTCCGATCTGAAAAGTATTTTGACAGGGGTTCCTTCGAGCTGAAACTCCTCTCTCATCCTGCTCTCGAGAAATCTCTTGTAATTTTCAGGCACGCCCTTTATCTCGTTTGTGAAAATAACGAACGTGGGCTGTTCGGTCAGCGGCTGGGATATGTAATAGAACTTGATATCTTTTCCCTTGTATACGGGGGGCGGCGTTTTTTTTATTATTCTCTGGAGGAAGTAATTAAGTCTTTTTGTCGGGATCCTGCGGGAGAAATTTTCGTAAACCGTATCTACCTTCTCAAATATTTTATCGACTCCTCTCCCCGTAAGAGCGGAAATTATCATCACGGGGGCGTAGTCGACGGCAAGGAGTTTTTCTTTCAGTGCGCCTTCAATGTCGGGAGTTTCAGCTACTTCTTGCGGCACGAGGTCCCACTTATTGAGGAGTATAATGCAAGCTCTGCCTTTGTCGCTTATCAGCTCCGCGAGCCGTGCGTCCTGGTGCGTCGGTCCCTCTTCGGCGTCTATCATCAGGAGCGCGATATCGGCCCTCTCCATCGACCTTATCGCCCTGAACACGCTGTGTCTTTCGACGGCAAAAGTGATTTTTGATTTCCTTCGGATGCCGGCCGTGTCTATGAGGAGATAGTTTTTCCCGTTCTTCGCAATATACGTGTCTATGGAGTCCCTCGTCGTCCCGGGAACGGGGCTCGTGATCAATCTTTCCTCCCCGAGGAATTTATTTACGAGAGTGGATTTGCCGACGTTCGGCTTTCCGAGGACAGCGATTTTAATAATGCCTTCCTCTACTTCCTCTCCTTCTTTTTCCGTCTGCTCAGGCAGGTGTTCAACGATCGTGTCGAGGAGCTCGTTGATTTTCCTGCCCTGGAGCGCCGATACGTCTATATAGTCGTCGATGCCGAGCGAGTGGAAATCGAGCGCCCTCGGCTCGTGCTTTTTATCGTCGATCTTGTTTACGACGAAGATGACCGGCTTTTTAACCTTCCTCAGCATGCTCACGACGTCCCTGTCGTGTGGCATTACTCCCTCTTTTCCGTCAAGCACGAAGAGTATTAGCTCGGCTTCGTCTATAGCGATACGGATCTGGTTCTTTATGAGGGACGGGTATATTTCCTCGTCGTCCGGATCGAATCCCCCCGTATCGACCAGGCTGAATTCAAAGCCGTCCCAGTCCGTATCCGCATAAATTCTGTCCCTGGTAACGCCGGGGACGTCTTCGACTATGGACTTTCTCTGCCTTATCAGCCTGTTAAAGAGCGTCGATTTGCCGACGTTCGGCCTGCCTATAATGGCTACGAGCGGTTTACTCCGTGGTTGGGTATGTTTTCTGACTCTGCTCATGATTCCTGGATTAATTCGGGGGTATTCTAATTCCGCTATTGCATAATCTATCTTACTTATAAAATAACTTTGATAATATAACAGCTTTTGCCTCTTTATCCATTCGCCGCCCTGAAATTGCTATAAATTATCATCTCCTCACTTTCTGAAATAATCCTTCACGCTTTTTAAAACGAAGCCGTGGTGATAAGCGATCTGCCCTCCCGTATACGCATGTTCTTTCCCGTAAGGGCATGCGAGCCGCGACGCGCATCTCCCCGAACAGGTTTCCGAGCTTATCCTGAACCTCATGCACGATTCCCAGTCCCAGCCTCTATCGGACACCGTATGGGCGGGGCACGCAGTTATACACGGCTTCGGACAAGCAGGGCAGGGCTCAAACGTGACGAGCGGTTCGTCATACTCCTCGAATTCCAGATTGGTTATAAGAGCGCCCCTGAGTGAGATCCACGTGCCGTATTCGGGATTGAGCAGTATGCCCAAAAGGCTCGGCACCCCGACACCCCCCAGCATCCCGAGATTTACGAAGTCCATATCCAGCGCGCCGCTCCCGAACGGGAATACGGCTTTATAGCTTATGCCTCTCTCCGCTCCCAGTATTTCCGACACATGGCTGAATTTTAATGTCGTGTAGCTGTCTATGAGGTCTTCGTGTTTTTCTTTAAAGTCCGGGTTGTCGGTGAGGAAACGGTTAAAGACGGGCCAGAAAGTTTTGCCGGCGAATCCGGAGAGTAATATCGATTTCGCCCCTCTGACGAAATCAGAGGAGCTCTTTTTACCGGCCGACACCCTGTCGTACTCCTCCGATTTAATTTTGACGAAGAGGTTGAAACCGGCCTCTCCGAAATAACTTCTTGCCTCTTCAAATATTTCTTGAGAGCTCATCTTGCTCCGGCCTCTTATCTTGCAACGGTTAACGGGGAGTCTTACGACAATTCTTCGGGCAGGCTCGAGATTCCGGGATCGAGGTTCTTGCTTATCTCGTCTATCTCTTTTAGCGTCGGAAGGTCAGAGAGTGTTTTTAACCCGAACACCTCGAGGAACTCGGCGGTCGTGCCGTAAAGGAAAGGCTTCCCGATTACTTCCTTCCTCCCCTTTATCTCGAGTATCCTCCTCTCGAGGAGCGCATTTATGACGCCCGACGAATCCACACCCCTTATGCTTTCGACCTCGACCCTCGTTACGGGCTGCTTATAGGCGATAATCGCTATCACTTCGAGCGCCGCGCGGCTCAGGCGGAACTTCTTAACCCGCTTGTTGAAATTCGTTACGTACTCGCTGTAAGCGGGGTCTGTCCTGAACTGGTATCCTCCCGCCACCTCTTCCAGGACTATTCCCCTCCCGAGAGCGCTCCAGTCCTGGGCGAGCTCCTTTAAATACTTTTTGATGTCCGCTCTTTCAAGCTCCGTGAACACCTGCTGCAGCTTATCGGTAGAGACGGGCAGGTCGGATATGAAGATTATGCATTCTATGGCCTTTTTTATATCAGTAGGTTCCAATATTGCTTTCTCCCGAATATGAGATCAGAATCGGCGAGCCGTGGGATTCCTGCACCACACGGATGTTTTCCGTCCTGGCGAGCTCGAGAAGGGCCAGGAACGTCACGACGAGGTCGAATTTCGATGAGCACCCTTCCAGGAACTCCTCGAATGAAATCATCGCCTTTACTTTGAGTCTTTCGAGGACCTGTACTATTTTTTCCTCGATCGTTACGCTTTCGACTTCGTATACTATCTGCTCCGCCCAGAGGTAGCTCCTCCTCCTGTAAAAATCGCGGAACGTTTCAATGAGCGACCACAGGTCGACGGGAACGAGCTCGACCTCTTCCTCGGTATCGTATATGGAGATATCGTATTCCCTCTTGAAAACGTCCCTCCCGAGGATCTCCCTTTCGAGTAGTTCGGAGACAGCGTCCCTGTACCGCTGGTACTCTATGAGCCTCCTCACGAGCTCTGCGCGCGGGTCCGCCTCGTCTTCCTCTATCACAGGCTTGGGCAGGAGCATCCTCGACTTTATGAGGCTCAGCTCTGCGGCTATAACGAGGTATTCGCCCACGACCTGAAGGTTTAGCTCCTTCATGAGCTCGAGGTACTCGATATACTGCTCGGTTATGACGGCGATCGGTATATCGTATATATCGACTTCATTCTTTTTTATCAGGTGGAGCAAGAGGTCGAGCGGACCCTCGAACATCTGTGTCTTGACGAGGCACGGCTCATGGGGCTGAAGGGCTTCCGCTTCATGCGTGTTTTCGTTCATCTCAGCAACATCCCTATTATATCCCAAAGATTGCCGTAATTGTATCCTGAAAACGCAACTGTCAGATAGGAGACGGGATAGAGCAGATAGTGGAAGATGCCTCTCCCGAATATGAATAGTGCGAATAGTAAAAGCACACCGTAAGGCTCGAACCTGCTGTACGCATAGGCGTATTTATTCGGCAGGATTCCGTAGAGCACCCTCGAGCCGTCAAGAGGGGGGATCGGTATCATATTGAATACCGCAAGCGCGATCCCGTAAACGAGGACGAGTATGAGAATGATCGTGACAATGGAATAAATATTATGGGACTTAATTTCTCCCGCCATCACTTGGGGGATCATGTATCTCAGAAGCACCCCTGCTACTATGGCCATGGCTAAATTCGAGAGCGGTCCCGCCATAGCTACGAGGATCGTGTCCTTTTTGGGGTTTTTGAAGTTACGCGCGTCGATCGGGACGGGTTTTGCCCAGCCGAAGCCTACGAGGAACATGAGAATGGTCCCGAATATATCGAGGTGCGCTATCGGGTTGAGCGTGAGTCTCCCGCGGAGTTTCGCCGTCGGGTCCCCGAGCTTGTTCGCCGTCCACCCGTGGAAATATTCGTGAACCGTCAGCGAAAGCAGTATCACGGGGGCCTGGATTAAAATGAAGTCTATGTTTTTGAGGAAATCGAAGCTCATATCGGTTGTTATAAATCTCCGTTTTTCTTAGTAATATACTCGAATTGCGGAGACTTTACGATCTGGGGTGATATTTTTTGTGAATCACCTTGAGCCTTTCGCTCTCGACATGGGTGTATATCTGCGTCGTGGATATGTCCGAATGTCCGAGCATTAATTGTATCGTCCTGAGGTCTGCGCCCCTTTCGAGTAAGTGCGTCGCGAAGGAGTGCCTCAAGGTGTGCGGGCTGATTTTCTTCGCTATGCCCGCTTTAAGCGCATGGTGCTTTATTATCTTCCAGAAACCCTGGCGCGTCATTCCCTTTCCCAGCCGGGTTACGAAGAGCGCTTTCGCGTCCCGCGATTTTAAGAGAGCCGGTCTCGATGACCCCAGGTACTCGAGGAGTTTATTCCTCGCCTTATCCCCCATGGGGACGATTCTTTCCTTGGAGCCCTTACCGTAGACGACGACGAAGCCGAGCTCGAAGTTCACGTCGTTGAGCTTTAACCCGATCAGCTCCGACACCCTGGTGCCCGTTGCGTAAAGCACCTCCAGCATCGCGGAGTCCCTCAGTCCCTCGGGTATCGATTCGTCGGGAGCGCCGAGTATTCTCTCCACTTCGTCAAGAGTGATGACGCCCGGAATCCCCTTTTTCATTTTAGGCGTGCGTATGTGCGCAGCGGGGTCCTCCCGGATTATCTTCTCCATCAGGAGGTACTTGAAGAACTGTTTTAGGGAAACGATGCTTCTTACCAGGGTCGTCGCGTTTAAACCCCGGTCTTTGAAATGTGACAAGTAATCGAGTATGTGGCTGTACCTTATATCGTCTGCCGAAGCGGGGCCGTTTTCTTCGATGTAGCGGACGAATTTCCTCACGTCCCTTCCGTAGGATTCGAGTGTGTTTTCCGAAAGCCCTTTTTCAACGGCGAGGTAGGAAAGAAAGGAGTCGAGGAGGACGTCCATGCTCAAACATTTTACAACATCAGGTGCCCATTTCCCACGAGGTCAGATATTTTTTCTGCTCGGGGGTGAGCTTGTCTATCTTTATCCCCTTGGCTTTGAGTTTTGTCCGCGCGACGGACTGGTCCACCTGAGCGGGGACGTCATAAACCTTTTTCTCTAGTTTCTTTGCGTTCTTGACAACATACTCGGCGCAGAGCGCCTGGTTGGCGAAGCTCATGTCCATGACGCTCGAGGGGTGTCCTTCGGCGGCGGCCAGGTTTATAAGCCTTCCTTCCCCGAGGACGTTTATGCGCTTGCCGTTCTTGAGGGTGAATTCCTCCACGTATTCCCTGATCTTGCGTTTGCCCGAGGAGATTTCTTCGAGACCCGTCAAGTCGAGCTCGACGTTAAAGTGCCCGGAATTGCATACTATCGCTCCGTCCTTCATGGTTTTGAAGTGCTCTCTCCTTATGACGTTGATATTCCCCGTAACGGTGCAGAAGAAATCGCCGATTCTGGCCGCATCCGCGATAGGCATAACCCTGAATCCGTCCATCACCGCCTCCAAAGCCGCGAGGTCGTCGATCTCCGTAACGACTACGTTTGCTCCCATGCCCCTCGCCCTCATGGCGAGTCCCTTCCCGCACCATCCGTACCCGCAGACGACGAACACTGTCCCGGAAACGAGCCTGTTCGTAGCCCTTATAATGCCGTCGAGAGTGCTCTGTCCCGTGCCGTAGCGGTTATCGAACAAGTGCTTGGTATTAGCGTCGTTTACGGCTATTATCGGGTATTTGAGAACGCCGTTCTCAGCCATGCTCCGGAGGCGGATCACTCCGGTCGTCGTCTCTTCAGTGCCCCCGATGACACCGCGGAGCTTCTCTGTCCTGCTCTTGTGGAGCGTCGAAACGAGGTCTGCGCCGTCGTCCATAGTGATGTGAGGGGAGAGGTCGAGTGTGCTGTTGATGTGATTATAGTACGTTTTCGTGTTTTCGCCCTTGATCGCAAAGACAGAGATATTGTGGTCTTTCACGAGGTAAGCCGCGGCCGCGTCCTGTGTGCTCAGCGGGTTTGAGGCGCACAGCACGACGTTTGCGCCGCCTTCTTTAAGCGTTATCGCGAGGTTCGCCGTTTCCGTGGTCACGTGAAGGCACGCGGCAATAGTTATACCCTTTAAGGGCTTTTCTTTTTTAAACCTTTCCGCGATGAGTGCGAGAACGGGCATTTCCTCGGCCGCCCACTCGACTTTGAGCTTCCCTTCCTTGGCCAGTTTCAGGTCTTTCACGTCATAGTTCATTGTTGCCTCCGTTTTGATTGATTGTACTTCGCGGGGGAGAGTGTATCAGCAGACGGCTTTCAGCAGGTCATTCACCCTGTCTGTCTTTTCCCAGGTGAATCCGGAGCCGAATCTTCCGAAATGACCGTAAGCGGCTGTTTCCCTGTATATGGGCCTCAGGAGATCGAGAGTGCTTATGATTGCCGACGGGCACAGGTCGAATACCTCTCTTATGGCATCCGATATCTTCTCCTCGGGAACGACGGACGTGCCGAACGTCTCAACCATAATGGATACCGGCTCGGCTATCCCGATCGCGTAGGCGAGCTGTACCTCGCACTCCTTCGCGAGGCCGGCTGCGACGACGTTCTTCGCTACGTATCTCGCCATGTAGGCGGCGCTCCTGTCTACTTTAGACGGGTCTTTGCCGGAAAAGGCTCCCCCTCCGTGCCTGGCCCAGCCTCCGTAGGTATCGATGATTATCTTCCGCCCCGTCAGCCCCGAATCCCCCATGGGCCCCCCGGTGACGAACCTTCCCGTCGGGTTTATGTATATCTTGGTTTTTTCGGATAGGAATTCTTCGTTTATGCAGTTTTTAATTACTTCCTCGATTATGCCCTCGTGTATCGTCTTGTTATCGACGTCCGCCGAATGCTGGGATGAAACCACTATCGCGTCTATTCCCACGGGGACGTTGTTCTCGTAACGGACAGTCACCTGAGTTTTTCCGTCCGGTCTCAGGAAAGGGAGGATACCGTCCTTCCTCGCGTCCGTGAGTCTCTTGGCGAGCTTGTGCGCGAATACGATGGGGGAGGGCATGAATTCTGGGGTCTCGTTCGTGGCGTAACCGAACATAAGGCCCTGGTCGCCTGCTCCCTGCTCCCTTTCAGCGCTTGAGTTGACCCCCATGGCTATGTCGGGCGACTGCTTGTCTACCGCGATTATCAGTCCGCATGTGCTCGAGTCGAATCCCATCGAGCTGTCCGTATATCCGATCTCTGTGATCGTGTTCCTCACTATGTTGGATATATCGACGATGGTATTTGCGGTTATTTCCCCCGCGATTACGACGAGCCCCGTCGTGAGTAGCGTCTCGCAGGCTACCCTGCTGTGCGGGTCCCCCTCGATCATGGCGTCGAGCACGGCGTCCGATATCTGGTCCGCCATCTTGTCCGGGTGTCCCTCGGTTACCGATTCCGAGGTAAAAATAAAGTTTCTCAGAGGCATATTTAAGTCCTTGTTGAAGAATGGAAATTGTTTAACAAAAGCCGATATGGTAAATAGTTTTCAGGTCTCTGTCAAGAAAGCCGCCCTGACATGCGTGGGTGCGGGCGCGACGAGCAAAAGAGACATATGTCCCTCTTTTTTGATGGGGGGGCGGGGCATGGTATAATGCGTTCCCTGAATTTATTATTAAATTACTCCGCGGAAAGGAAACGGACAAATGAAGAAATTAATTGTGCCTTCGATACTATCGGCTGATTTCACCAGGCTTGGGGAGGAGGTAAGGGCTATAAAAGAGGCGGGTGCGGACTGGATACACGTCGATGTCATGGACGGTCACTTCGTCCCCAATATAAGCATAGGGATACCGGTAGTCGAAGCGCTCAGGCAAGACGGACCCCCCTCCGATGGACATTCACCTTATGATAGACAACCCCGACGAGTTTGCGGAGAAGTTCATAGATGCGGGCGGGGACGCCGTTCTCGGTATTACGGTTCAATACGAGACCTGCAAGCTCCTTTACAGCACCGTCTCCAGGATCAAATCGAGGGGCGTGAGTGCGGGGGTCGCCATAAATCCGACAACGCCTTTATTCGTGCTCGAAGAGGTATTCGATTATGCTGACATGATCCTCGTGATGACCGTAGAGCCCGGGTTCCCGGGGCAGAAGTTTATACATTCCATGGTGCCCAAGGTGAAGAGGCTCAGGGAGATTGTAGACCGCTCCGAGCATAAGCCGCTCATAGAGGTCGACGGGGGGATAAAGCTCGATAATATCAGGCTTATCGCCGAAGCCGGGGCGGACGTCATAGTCTCAGGCTCGGGCATATTCCAGTCGCCGAGCTACTCCGAGACCATGGAGCGCATGAGGAAAGAGATAGAAGGCCTATGACGGATTAACCGGGCTGAAATTAATCCCGCCTCCATCCCCAAACGGGTTATGAATATGCATCCGTTATTGAATAATACCAATAAAATTCTATAATCAATAGATAGTGGATAAAGACAGAGTCCCTTTCAGGGGTGTACAGGAAAACGAGGCGATCAGAGCCATTCTGGAGGGTACTTCATCTCAAACCGGGCGGAGCTTTTTTGGTTCACTGGTTGAAAACCTTTCAAAAGTGCTCAACACCCATGGCGCTATGGTTACCGAGTATCTTGAGGAAGAAGGACGACTCAGATCCATAGCCTGTATAATGGGGAATCAACGTCTGAAAGAGTTCGACTACGCAGTCGCAGGCACTGCGTGTGAGATGGTGGTTCGTGAAAAGCGTCTTGTGCACGTTCGTGAGAGGCTCTTCAGTAAGTATAAAGGTAACCCGGACCTGAAGGATTTTCCCAAAGAAGGAATAGTCAGTTATCTAGGCTATCCGTTCGTGGATGTGGACGGGAAGATATTAGGACATATATCGGTGCTTGACAAGGACCCCATTCCTGAAGACCTGCAGGTCTTCAATGTATTCAGGATCTTCGCAAATCGCGGGACTGCCGAAATGCAGCGGCTGCGCGCTGAAAAAGAAATTCTCGAGAGAGAAGAAAAGCTGAGAAGGCTTTTCGACAGCGCTATGGACGGGATAATCGAGTTCGATAAGGACCTTAAAGTCACGAGGCTTAATCCCGCGGCGTCAAGGTTGTTCGGCTACGGAAGTGACAAAGTGCTGGGCAGGCTGTTCAACATTATGCTCACCAAAGAAAGCAGCGGGAAGCTCGTCCGGCTCTCTGAGTTCCTGGACGCAAAACCCGAGGGGGAAAAATTCATCTGGATACCCGAGGGTCTCCGGGCGGTAAACGAAAACGGAGATGAATTCCCCGTCGAAGCGACACTGTCCGGTTTCGATATGGGAAACGAACGTTTCTACACGCTGATTTTGCGAAACGTGAACGAGAGGCTCCTTGCGGAGAAGAAAATCAGGTCTCTGACGCTGGAATCGGAATATTTGAAAGAGGAGTTGAAATCCCTCACGGAATCAGAGGGCATAATCGGTGACAGCGAGCCTCTGCGTAGGGTCCTCGAAGACGTGAAGAGAGTCGCTGGCACCGAAGCGACTGTTTTGATCCTCGGCGAAACGGGGACGGGAAAGGAGCTTGTGGCAAGGTCTATCCACTCATCCGGCCGCCGCTCGGACAAGCCGTTCGTAAAGGTGAACTGCCCGGCAATACCCTCTAACCTCATCGAGAGCGAATTCTTCGGTCACGAGCGCGGCGCTTTCACCGGAGCTACGAACAAGAGAGAGGGACGTTTCTCCATCGCCGACGGAGGAACGATTTTCCTCGACGAGATAGGCGAGCTTTCCATAGACCTGCAGTCCAAGCTCCTGCGCGTGCTTCAGGAAGGCGAGTTCGAGCCCGTCGGCAGCTCCAGGACCGTTAAAGTAAATGTCCGGGTTATAGCCGCGACGAACCGGGATCTGTTAAAAGAGGTCAGGGAGGGCAGGTTCAGGGAAGACCTCTACTACAGGCTCAACGTATTTCAGATCGAGCTTCCCCCTCTCAGGGAGCGCGCCGGGGATATAGAGAAACTGGCATACGCATTCATGGACATATATACAAAGAGAAACGGGATCGCCCTGAACCCGCTCACCGAAGAAGACATCGGACGTCTCGAATCGTATTCCTGGCCCGGAAATATTAGAGAGCTTCAAAATGTAATTGAGCGTGCGGTGATAACCGCAACTGACGGCAGGTTGAATCTCGAAAGGGCTCTGCCCGCCTCCCGTGATAATATAGTAACCGGCTTGGACCCGGGTCCGGCGGATGACGGAGCTCAGGTGCTTTCCGACAGGGAATTGAAAGAGCTGGAAAGAAAAAATATTGTGCGCGCCCTTGAAAAAGCCGATTGGAAAGTAGCCGGTAAAAATGGTGCCGCCGCAATTCTCGGCATACCGACGTCAACGCTCAATTCGAAAATAAAGTCTTTCGGCATAGACATACCTTCCAAGTAATTAAATCCTGATAAATATCGTGAGATCTCGCAATTTCATAGCGAGAAATCGCAGCAAGCGAAAATCCGCTACCGGACGTATAATGACATTCGATTCATAACCCACTGTAATCACAGACAATATCCGGATAATAACTCTTTGGCACACCTGTTGCACTTATATCTCTGCAAATAAACCAAACGGAGGTAAGTGCAATGAAGAAGTTAATCGCAGTCACGGTATTAGGGTTATCGCTCGGTTTTTCAGCCCTTTCATATCGCTTCTGACTATATGGACCTTTACACCAGCGGTCCTGCGGTCAATGAAGTGAAGTGTGAGACGAAAGGCGGGGAAGTGGAGACGAGCCCGATGAGCTTCTACCTGAGCCCTGTCAAAGGTCATGATGACGAAACTTTGACTAAGGTTGAGGGGACGAACGATGAGACTACTCTTCTCGTGTTCGGCGTCAGGATTTAACGGTGCACTAAAGGGGAGGGAGTCAAATACAAATACGGCTCCCGCCCCTTGGGTAAAAAAATCAATTTAAAGGAGAAAAGTCATGAGCGTCATACCAAATATAGAAACAATTAAGTCAAGAATAAAGGATGCATGGAATGCAGGGGACTACGGTAAATTTGCAACCTATATGGAACCCGGGGCTTTGGAGATACTGAAGGGGTGGCATATACCGCAGGGACGGAGCCTGCTCGATGTAGCCTGCGGAACCGGACAGATATCCATCCTGGCTTCCAGGGCGGGTATAAATGTTACAGGCGTTGACGTTGCGTCTAATTCGATTGCGGTTGCCCGGGGACGCGCAAGAAGGGAAGGGTTGGATGCAAAGTTCGATGAAGGGGACGCCGAGTGTCTCCAGTATCCGGACGGGTCGTTCGATGTCGTCGCAACACTCGTAGGCGCCATGTTCGCCCCGCAGCCCGAAAAAGTGGCCCAGGAATTTATCAGGGTTTGCAAGCCGGGAGGCAGGATGCTGATGGTTAACTGGACCCCCGAAGGGTTCGTCGGACAAATGTTCAAGACCCTCGTTAAGTACGTTCCGCCCCCGTCCGGTGTGCCTTCACCCCTCCTCTGGGGCAACGAAGAGGTCGTTAAAGAACGTTTCGGTTATTCGGTAAGTCACATGATACTGACAAAGAAGATCTATCCTTTATGGGATTATCCTTTTGATGTGCCTGAGGTCGTTCAGTTCTTTTTCGATAACTATGGACCAATGAATAAAGCGATAAATGCGCTCGACGAAACAGGAGGGAAATCACTCAGGAAAGATTTGGAGAGAGTATTCTCGGACTTCAATATTGCGGAGAACGGCACGACTACACTTTTCGGTGAATACCTCGAAGTGGATGCGTTCAAAAAGCAGTAATAGGTTGAATATGAGGGGCGCGGTTTTATTGCTGTGCCCCTCTTGCTTATATGGATCTTCTTTCCGTTTAAGCGGAAATGGATTAGAATAAAACAAAGACCAATGGAGCACGTCCCGGAGTACGTTAAGGAAATCGAAACATATTTTCTTACACTGGCGGGGGAGGGGCTTATGCTCTCCTCGATCGACTACAGCCTCATTCAGGACTGGAAAAAGAGGAATATTCCTAAAGAGGTCGTTCTCAGGGGCATAAACAGGGCGTTTGCGGAAAGGAGCGAGGGAAAGAACAGGGGCACAGACTCTCCCAGGAATCTCAGGCACTGCGCGGGCTATGTGGAAAAGTGCATCGAAGAATACGGACCCCTAATCAAAAAGGGCCGGTCGGGACGGGATAAAGAGTCAAAGCCCGGAGGCGTAAAAGGGGACATAGAGGAGAGGCTCGAATCTTTTATAAATGACGAGAAGGATTCGTCTATAAGGGATTATTATATAAGACTCAGAAAAAAAATTCTCGGACTCGATAAACAGGGCGGCGAGACTTATCTTTCTCAAATCTCGTTGCTTGAGGAAGAGTCGCTGGAGGAGTTTTTCAACGGACTGCCTGAAAAAGAGAGGGAGAAGATCAGTCTTGAGGCCGAGAAGATGATAAACGAGAGGGCTCGTTTCATGACAAAGAGCGCCTACGATGAAAGCCTCATTTCTTTCAGGAACGAGATTCTCGGAAGAAAATACGGAATAAAGTGTATAATCTCATAAACAACCCATGAAAAGGACGAAGAACAAAGAATCGGCCGGCTGTGACGATTGTCACTGGTCGGGGTTCGTAATAAAGAATAAAGGGAATTATGCGGCGGCGGCACTTTGCGGGTGTGTGCTCGGATGCCCGGAATGCGGGGGTGCGGGGAACGTGCTTTTAAAGAACGAGAAGGGCTATTCCTATATTTCTCCGTGCCCGTCCTGCGGCGTTGTCAGGAGGAACGTAAGGCTCTACAACATGGCTGCGATACCGGCCAAATATTCTCACGTGTTGCAGGTGGACGCCGGTCTCGTGCCGAACCATATCAACAGGCACCTCCAGATGGCTCTCAAATACGCGAAGGAGGAGTTCGTAAAGAAGTACCCGACGAAAAAGGGGTTCTTGCTCATGGGGCCCTCGGGACTGGGCAAGACCCATCTCGCGGTGGGGACCATATCGGAGCTTACCCTTTATCACGGTGTTAAATGCATGTTCAAGGACTTCTTTTACCTCCTCTCGGAGCTCAAACAGGCTTATTCCGAGGGCACCCCTGAGAACGAGGTCATAATGCCGCTCATAGAGACCGAGGTGCTCGTTATCGACGAGCTCGGTAAGGGGAGGAGCAACGAATGGGAACTGAACATCCTCGACCAGCTCATATCCAAGCGTTATAACGCCTCGAAGAAGACGCTCATCACCACGAACTACGTGACAAGGGAGATCGCGAAAGAATCCGGCAATTCGGACGAGATACTGGAAGTGAGGGTAGGGGACCGCATCGCTTCCCGTCTTTTCGAGATGTGTGAGCTGATCTACCTCGAGGGCAGGGATTACAGGAAAGAGAAGAAGAAGGCTTAGAAGTCCCAGTAAGAGGAGTAATCCTTTTTAACCCTGTCCAGTATGAGGTCGGCCTCCGTGGGTCCTTCCGGGGAAGCATAGTCCGAGCGTTTCTTGTCGAGAAGCTCCTCGATGACTTCCTTCGTCGATATCCAGAGACCGTCCAGGTTATAGCCCCCTTCGAGTATAAAGACAATTTTCCCGCCGCAATGCTTTTCGGCGGCGTCCGTCAGGAACCTCGTCATCTTCGCGAATCCCTCCGGGGTGACCTTCATTCCCCCGAGGGGGTCGTCGTAAAACGTATCGAAGCCCGCTGAAACGAGTATGAATTCGGGTTTATACTGCTCGGTTACGGGGCCGAGTATGTCGTTAAAAATTTTGATATATTCGTTGTCTCCCATCCCCGGCGGCAGAGGCACGTTCACCGTATATCCTTCCCCCTCTCCGTGCCCCGATTCGGACGTAGCTCCGGTTCCCGGGTAATAGGGGTACTGGTGTGTCGAAAAATATAGCACCTTGGGACTCTCGTAGAACATGTGCTGTGTCCCGTTTCCGTGGTGGAGGTCCCAGTCCACGATGAGCACGCGGTTAAATCCCTTTATCTCAGTCAGGTATGCCCCGCCCACCGCGACGTTGTTAAAGAGGCAAAAGCCCATTGCCCTGTCTGCTTCGGCATGGTGGCCCGGAGGTCTCACCAGCGGAAAAGCCCTCTCCACTTCACCGTCGAGCACGCTGTCTATTGCGGACAGCATACCGCCCGATGCCCTGACAGCGGCGTCGAACGAAACTGGGCTTGTGGATGTGTCGGCGTCGAGGAATACCTTAGGCTTACCCTTTGTCCAGGCTATCTTATCGTAATAATCAGGCGTGTGGACGAGGGTTATCTCTTCTTTGGTCGCGTCCCTCGGCTCTATCTTCGATACTTCATCGAGGAGCTTCGTATGTTTGAGCATGTCTATTATCGCAAGCAGCCTCTCCTGCGATTCGGGGTGGCCGAACCCGTTGTCGTGATCGACGTAGAGCTTATCCAGAACTATTCCGACTTTCCGCATGTTCAATCTGTCCCTTTTTAAATGTGGGATAAAAGGCTAGCACAGTATCAGCGTTTAGACAAAAGAAATGTATCGTTTATCGAGAATCGAGGAGCGCCTTTATAGCTCCCGTAAGATAAAGCGAGCCTGCGATGCATGCGGGCTCTTTGAGTTTCTTCAATTCGGAAAAAGCCTTTTTGTAATCGCTCTCCGTCCTGATCTCTCCCTGAAAATATTTTTGAGGCTTTCTCTGAAAGGGCTTCTGCGCTCATAGTCCTCTCCGACGGTATTTCCGTGATCACGAGCTTCTCCGCGAGTGTCGAGATCTCTCTTAAGAAAGAAGCATGGTCCTTATCTTTCAGCATCCCTATGAGGAATGTGAATTTGAGAGAGGGGTGCAGGCCGGCTAACGACTCGACGAGCGCTTTTGCGCCTCCGGGGTTGTGAGCGCTGTCGAGGTAGAGCGGCGGGTTTTTTCTCAGGATTTCGAGCCTCCCTCCCCAGTCTATATTCGCGAGTCCTTTTCGCAGATTTTTCTCTCCGATCCTTATGCCGTGGTCGTGAGACATCGTCTCGAGAGCCGAGATAGCGGCCGACAGGTTCTCGATCTGGTAAGCGCCCGCGAGGTTCGAGCGCAGTCTTTGGAATTCCCACACGCTTCCGATGTAGTCAAAAGAATCCGTATTGTCTCCACGGGATAGGAAGTCCTTGCCATAAACTTTTAAGGGCGATCTTTTCTTCGCCGCGTACTCAGCGATCACTCCGAGCGCCTTTCCCTTTGCGCCGGTCACGGCAGTGACCCGCGGTTTTATAATGCACGCTTTTTCGAGAGCTATTTCCGCTATAGTCCTTCCGAGATAATCCGTATGGTCTTTCGATATATTCGTTATGACGGAGACGAGAGGGGTTATCACGTTCGTAGCGTCCCACCTGCCTCCCATACCCACCTCGAGCACGCTGTAATCCGCCCCGGATTCGGCAAAATAGACGAACGCCGAGGCCGTCAATACCTCAAAGTAGCTCGGGCTCTCCGGCGAGTGATTTCTCTCCCGCCTTCTTTACGCGGAGGATTATTTGAGCAAGCCCATCGCTCTCTATTTCTATCCCGTTTATCTTTATCCTTTCGGTAACGTTAATCAGGTGAGGGGAGGTGTAAGTGCCGGTCTTATATCCCTCCGCCGTGAGGACTGACGAGATTGCCGATACTACAGACCCCTTGCCGTTTGTCCCTCCGACGATAATGCCCGGCACCTTATCTTGAGGATTTCCCAATGATTCGAGGAGCTTTTTTATGCGGCGGAGCCCCGGTTTTATTTTATGAAGCCCCAGGGAATCGAGGTACAGGTAAGCGTTATCCATAATTAATTTCCGGCCGGAGCCGAAAATTATATCATGAAATTAGGGACTGGTTGGGAATGGGTCTGAGGGCTATTGAATGGTAATAATTTCCAGTTAATAATATTCACCTCTTGATATTCCTTTCACTTTAATTTATTATTGATAATAAATATCAATTTCGCAGGGAGCTTTGATATGACTCCTGTAGCACAGATGAAGATGGACAGAAGAAAGACTTTCAACGAATTCATAGCCAGAAAACGGCTTAAGTCGACGAAGCAGAGAGACATAATATTCGAAGAGTTCTTCGGCAACTATATGGGCAGACACGTGACTGTCGAAGAGCTGTACGAGGATATAAAACGGAAGCACCCATATATCGGGTTTGCGACGGTATACAGGACTCTCAAGCTTTTCAGGGAGAGCGGTATCGCCTCGGAAAGGAACTTCGGCGACGGCAAAGCCCGCTACGAGCCTATCCGCTCCGAGCGCGAGCACCATCATCACATGATATGCACAGAGTGCGGAAAAATTTACGAGTTCGCCAATAACCAGGTCGAATCTTGCCTGAACCAGATCGCAAAGCTGAACGAGTTCAAATTAGAGAACCACAAGCTCGAGATATACGGCCTCTGCTCCTCCTGCAGGGAAGCTAAGTAGGTTTAATTTCCTGAATGCGTGAGAAGGGATTGTAATCGAAGCCGGGCAGCGGAATGCTAGCCGGTGTTTAACTTATCAGCCTCACCATTTCGCTTACAGCTCGCTCAAACCCGACCATTATCGCCCTCGATACTATACTGTGGCCTATGTTGAGCTCTTCTATCTCTTTTATTCCGGCAATTGGCCCTACGTTTACGTAATCGAGCCCGTGTCCTGCTGCGACCCTCATTCCGAGCTCGGACGCCTTTTTGACGGCCTTTGTAATCTTTTTTAATTCCGCTTCCCTTGCCGCGTCGCTCGCCGCTTCCGCGTAAGAGCCCGTATGGATTTCGACCATCTGTGCTCCGGTCTCGCCCGACGCCTTTATCTGCTCCGAGTCGGGGTCGATGAAAAGGCTTACGAAGATACCCGCTTTTTTAAGCTCCTTAACGGCTCCGGAAATGTTTTTAAAATTGCCTGCCACGTCGAGTCCTCCCTCGGTCGTCAGCTCCTTCCTCTTTTCGGGCACGAGAGTGACCATGTCCGGCTTCACCTGAGACGCTATCGCGACCATTTCTTCGGTCGACGCCATCTCCATATTCAGCTTCGTCCTGACGGTCTGCCTCAGGATTCTCAGGTCCCTGTCCTGTATATGCCTCCTGTCTTCCCTGAGGTGGACGACTATCCCGTGCGCTCCCGCAAGCTCCGCCAGATAGGCTGCGAGAACCGGGTCGGGCACATTCCCGCCCCTTGCCTGTCTCACCGTGGCCACGTGATCCACGTTCACGTTTAATCTCGGCATCAGGCGACTGCCCCTATGTCCCTTTGTATGGCGTCCGCAAGCTCGTCCGCGATCTCCCTTATGAGTGAAACGTCCTCGCCCTCCACCATTACTCTCGATATGGGCTCCGTACCGGAGTATCTGATATTTATCCGTCCTTTTCCGCTCAACCGGACCTCGTTCCTGCTCAATAGCTCTGGCAGTCCTTTTATCTTATCGAGGTCCTTCTTCTGCCGTATTTTTACGTTGAGAAGGAGCTGGGGATAGAGGTCGATGATCCTGGACAGCTCTGAGAGTTTTCTCCCCTCTCTTTTCATTATCGCGAGCACCTGGAGCGAAGCCAGTGTCCCGTCCCCGGTCGTCGTGTGATCGAGGAATATTATATGCCCCGACTGCTCGCCTCCGAGGTTGCAGTTCCTTGACCTCATGGCTTCCACGACGTACCTGTCCCCTACCTCGGTGCGTATGAATTCCATGCCCTTCCCCAGTATGAAGTTTTCGAGCGCCATGTTGCTCATCAGAGTCGTGACGACCGCCCGCCCTTTGAGCTTGCCGTTATCTATCATTTCATTGGCGCAGATCGCGATTATTTTATCTCCGTCCACGATCTCGCCCTTTTCGTCGCAGAATATCACCCTGTCGGCGTCCCCGTCGAGCGCGATCCCGAGATCGGCGCCCGTTTCCAGCACCTTTTCCCTGAGCAGCTCAGGCTTGAGCGAGCCGCATTCGGTGTTTATGTTCCTGCCGTCGGGATGGACCCCTATGGTTATAAGGTCCGCTCCCAGCTCCTCGAGTATGGTCGGGGAGACCTTGTACGCGGCCCCGTTCGCGCAGTCGAGCACTATCTTTATTCCTTCGAGCGTCATATCACACGGAAATGAATTTTTAGCGAAGACCACGTATCTTCCCGGAGCGTCCTCGATCCTGTGCGCCTTTCCTATCTCTCCGGGTGAGGCTATCAGGCGTTCTTCTCCGCCGTTATGCATCAGGTCCTCGAGCTTGAGCTCCTCTTCGTCGGGGAGCTTGAACCCGTGTCTGTCGAAAATTTTTATTCCGTTGTCCTCATAAGGGTTGTGAGAGGCGGATATGACGATGCCCGCGTCCGCCCGCATGCTCTGAGTGATGAAGGCGATCGCCGGCGTGGGCAGCGGGCCTACGAGTAGCACGTCGGCTCCCATCGAGGCGATACCGGAGGAGAGCGCCTGCTCGAACATATACCCCGAGAGCCTCGTGTCCTTGCCGATAACTATTTTGGGAATGTGCGAGGATTTCCCCCGCTTGAGTACATATGTGAGCGCTTTTCCGAGCTTGAGGCTCATCTCGGGGGTCATCGGGTGCTGGTTTGCGACCCCCCTGATCCCGTCCGTTCCGAATAGGCTTTTTCTTATACGCCCCAATAAATTCCTCCGTCCTAATTTAATTTCACGGCAATCGTCTTCGGCGACTGCTTTGTCAGCTTGAGTATATCCTTATGCGGATAGTTTACGCTGACTTTCAGATTGTGGGTCTTATTATTGCCCGGGCTCTTTATTTCGCTTCCGTCCACGTATAATTCTATATCCTTACTGTTGAGATTGTTAATAATACTGAAAGGCCCCTCGAAAGTTAATTCGGTTACGACGCTCCCGTCCGCTTCATATTTCAGGTTATCGAAGTTGACGAAGTTTATGTCCAGGTTATTGAATTCTTTTTCCAGTATCTTTTCTTTTATATCGACCGTGACCTTTACGGTGCTGCTGCCTGTAATCTCCACGAGGGTGTAAGGCGGGCGGAGGGGGACTTCTATCGAGAACTTCGATTTTTCTCCCTCGAGCGAGACCGGGTCGGTTCCCACGCTCTTGATCCTCTTCAGCAGTTTTTCGGGTCCTCTGATCCTGACCGCCTCCGGCGATACTACGGGACTGCCCGCGATTTCGAAGCCCTCGTCGGGCTGCCCGATAACCGGCTCGACAGCGACTTCCTTCTCCGCGACCCTGTCTATGTCCACATTTATCTCGGAAGGGCTGACGGCGATCACCTGTACGTCGCGGGGAGGTATTATCTGGTCCGTCCTGATGTCGAACATGGACGCCCCGGTCGTCAGGTTCGAGAGGTCGATCGTAAAGACCATATCCTTCGGTGAAATGGACGAAAGCTGGCTGCGCGGCCCTCTGACCCTGATGTTGAGCTTCTCGGGCGGGTTGTTGACAACGATCAGCCCTTGCTTTAGGTTCGCGTAGTTTACGTCTATCGCAATGCTCTTTTCCACATCGTGCTGCAGGTTCGCCACGAACCAGAGCGAGATCGCGATAACGACCGCAAGCACCTTCTTCCCTAAGTCTTTTATGAAGGGCTCTTTTTCTCTCTCCTTATACATGCCCGGATCGATGGGTCTTTTTAACCAGTCTGTCATAGAGCCGTATCAGGTGTTCGCTTTTTCACCTTCCTCCTTTTCCATCATGCCGCCCATGGGTTCGGTTTTCGTCTTCTTCGGTCTTTTTATCCCGAGCGAATCGAGAAGCTGGTTGTGGAGCGACGTGGCGTCGAGCCCCCTTTTTATTTCCCCCCCGACCGCAAGCGAGATATTTCCCGTCTCCTCCGAAACCACTATGACCACGGCGTCCGTCTCGAGTGACAGCCCTATTGCCGCTCTGTGCCTCGTTCCGAGCTCGCGCTCGAGGTCAGGGTCGGTTGCGAGCGGGAAAAACGACCCCGCCGATAATATCCTGTTCCCGACAATGATTATCCCCCCGTCGTGGAGAGGGGAGGTGGGGTTGAATATGCTTATTATAAGCTCCCTCGATACCAGGGCGTCGATCCTCATCCCTATCTCGATAAAGTCGGAGAGGCTGTTGTTCCTTTCTATCGCGATGAGCGCCCCTATATGACGGTTCGCCATATAGCTCGCTGCCTTTACTATCTCTTCTGAAAAGATCTCTCTCGATTTTCCGGGGGACATTTTGAGGAGGAACGGTCTTCTGCCTATGGCCGCGAGTCCCCTCCTGATATCGTTCTGGAAAAGAATGACGACAATGATGATTATAGAGCCGAGGAACTGCCCCAGGATCCAGTTGAGCGTGAATAAACCCCTCTGCGAGACGTAATAGAGCACGATCAGCAGTACGAATCCCAATAGCACTTGCAGCGCCCGCGTCCCTTCGAGCAGCCTGAGGACGTAGTAGATGATGAAGGCGACGAGCACTATGTCTACCGTGTCCCATATGTATCTGTAGTTAAGTATCGCGTCGAACATACCAGATTTTCCTGCCGGGTCCTCTAAGATCGGGGTCCGGCTCTAATTTATACCCGCGACGGCGTCCGCAATCCTGACTGCGCGCTTCATGGATGCGACGTCGTGCACCCTCACTATGGACGCCCCGTTCATGATTCCTATAGCGACGGTCGCGGCCGTGCCTTCGTTTCTACCGGCGGGATCAGCGCCGGTTATCTTTCCTATAAACGATTTATTGGACGTGCCGATCATCACCGGCTTTCCGAGCTCCCGGAACATCCTGAGGTTTTTTAGAATGATGAGGTTCTGCTCCGCCGTCTTGCCGAACCCGAATCCCGGGTCGACGATTATGCTCCGTTCATTCACCAGGGCTTTTTCAGCTTTCTTGACAGACATTCTCAGGGAGCTCAATATGTCGTCGATTAGCGACACGTATTCTGTTTTATCCTGCATGTCGACAGGGCGGGACGGGGTGTGCATCAGGACGAGTCCCGCTCCGTGCTCCGAAGCCGCCTCCGCGATTCCGCGGGAGTACGTGAGCCCGCTTATGTCGTTAACGATGGACGCGCCTTCGAGGAGAGCCTCGCGTGCGACTTTCTCCTTCGTCGTGTCTATCGAGATGACCGTATCGAACCTCTTTTGAATCTCCCTTATGACCGGTATAACTCTCCTTAATTCCTCTTCCTCGGAAACACCCGACGCGCCCGGCCTTGTCGATTCCCCGCCGACGTCTATGATGTCGGCGCCTTCCTCTATCATTTCGCCTGCGCGCCTCAGGGCGGAGTCCGTATCGCCGTACCTTCCTCCGTCGTAGAAGGAGTCGGGGGTGACGTTCAGGATGCCCATGATGTGGGTCCTCTCGTGGAGGCTGAGCGTTTTATCTCTGCATTTAAATAATATGACGGGGTGTTTCGGTAACTGTCCGTTCCCGTGGGGGATTTCGATAGAGCCGGTGCGAGTGTCCATTTCTTTCTGCCGCATAGAAATCCTTTTTCCGGTTTCTATTCATCATAGCAAGAGGCCTTCTTTTAAAAGCTCTTGACGCGGAAAGGTTTTTTTCTAATTATACTTTATCAATTGCAAAAACAGACGGAAGCCGGCTTTGTAAAATCAAGCGTCTTTAGTGCTGCTGTTTCTGAGTGCTACTGAGCCTGAACCTTCGGATCCGATAGGTCTTTCCCACGGGGACGGAAAATCTTTCGATTTAAAACCTTTTACAAGCTCGTCCAGCTCCTTGCCGTCTATTACCTCTTTATCCAGAAGAACTTCGGCGAGTTTGTGGAGCAGGTCGATATTCTCCTCCAGGGCCGCTTTTGCTTTCGTATAATTATGGTTGACTATGTTTCTGATCTCGTTATCGATCTCGACGGCGGTCTCTTCGCTGTAGTCCTTCGGTCTCGAGAGCTCCTTGCCGAGAAATATCTGCTCTTCGCCTTTCCCGAAAGTAATCGGTCCGACCTTCTCGCTCATCCCCCACTCGCATACCATCTTGCGGGCGATCTCGGTGACCCTTTCGAGGTCGTTGCCGGCGCCGCTCGTCCTTTCCCCGAATACGATTTCCTCAGCCGCCCTGCCTCCGAGGAGCACCATGATCGTGGCGTTTAGGCTGGTCCTCGAGAGCGTGTACTTGTCCTCGATCGGAAGCTGCTGAGTGACGCCTAGAGCCATCCCCCTCGGAATGATCGTAACTTTGTGTATGGGGTCCGTGCTCGGGGTGAGCTTGGCAACGAGCGCGTGTCCCGCCTCGTGATACGCCGTGATTTTCTTCTCGGCGTCGCTGATGATAAGGCTTTTCCTCTCGACTCCCATAATCACCTTGTCTTTTGCGTACTCGAAGTCGTCCATGGTGATTTTTGCCCTGCCGAACCTGGCTGCGTGGAGAGCCGCTTCATTCACCAGGTTTTCGAGGTCCGCACCCGAAAAGCCCGGAGTAGAGCGGGCGATGACGGAGAGCGCGACGTCTTCATCTAGCGGTGTGTTCTTGGAGTGAACCTTCAATATTTCCTCTCTACCTCTAACGTCGGGCCTTGGCACCACGACCTGTCTGTCGAACCTTCCCGGTCTCAGGAGAGCAGGGTCGAGCACGTCGGGACGGTTGGTCGCGGCCATAACTATGATCCCTTCGTTCGATTCGAAGCCGTCCATCTCTACGAGCAGCTGGTTGAGTGTCTGCTCCCTTTCGTCATGACCTCCGCCGAGTCCCGCGCCGCGGTGCCTTCCGACGGCATCGAGCTCGTCAACGAAAATGATACAGGGGGCATGACGCTTCGACTGAACGAACAGGTCCCTTACCCTGGAAGCTCCGACTCCGACGAACATTTCGACGAAGTCGCTGCCGCTGATAATAAAAAACGGAACTCCGGCCTCGCCGGCTATGGCTTTCGCAAGGAGGGTCTTTCCCGTTCCGGGAGGGCCGACGAGCAGGATGCCTTTCGGGATCCTTCCCCCCAGCTTCGTGAACTTCTTGGGGCTCTTTAAGAACTCGACTATCTCCTGTACCTCTTCTTTCGCTTCGTCTATCCCGGCCACGTCCTTAAACGTTATCTTGTTCTGGTTCTCTGTGAGCATCCTTGCCCTGTTTTTTCCGAACGACATCGCTTTCGTGCCGCCCGCCTGAAGCTGCCTCATGAAAATGACCATAATTACGATGAGCAGCACTAGGGGCGCCCAGTTAAGGAGCATGTGTGTGATCGAGCCTTCCTTATCGGAGTCGAACTTAAACGAGATGCCTTTGGATTCGAGCTTTTTTATAAGATCGTCGCTTGCCGGACCCACGGTCTTGAAACCCTCGACGGTCTGGTCACCTGTGGGCTTAGTGTATTGACCCTTGATCTCCTCGCCCTTGAACTCCAGGTCCTTGACTTCCGCTTTATCGACGTTGGACAGGAAGTCGCTGTACGCTATTTCCTGGATGTTGCTTCTGGGAGTGTGTACTAGCTGGTACAGGGCGATAATGGCCACGAATATGACTAACCACAACACCAAGTTCTTAAATAGCTGGCTATTCACTTTTACCTCATTTTGTTAGAAATTAATAAAAGACAATCCTTGAAAAGGATAGCACACCAACGTAAGCTTTTCAACTTAGATTCCCCAATTATGAAGGATAATTACATAGTTTGCCACGAGTTTTAACCGTTGTCGAAAAGTCCCGTGCTCAGATATCTCTCCCCCGTGTCGCAAAATATCGTTACCACGTTTTTACCTTTTCCGAGCTTTTTTGCGACTCTTAATGCAGCGACTCCGGCTGCTCCGGCCGATATTCCGACCAGGAGTCCCTCTTTGACCGCAAGCTCCCGTGTAAAGCTTTTTGCCTCTTCGCCGGCTACTTTTATGACCTCGTCGTATATCTCCCTGTTGAGTATTTCCGGAATAAAACCGGCGCCGATCCCCTGTATGTCGTGAACATGGGGCCTGCCCCCCGAAAGGACTGGGGACTCCTCGGGCTCAACGGCGGCAATGTAAATATCCGGGTAGCTCTTCCTCAGCGTCTCGCCGACCCCCGTTATCGTCCCTCCCGTTCCGACCCCTGCGACGAAAGCGTCTATCTCCCCTTCGATCTGCTCCAGAATCTCGGGTCCCGTGCCTTCCCTGTGCGTGCCCGGGTTCTCCCGGTTTTTGAACTGCTGCGGCATGAACGAGTCCGGGTGCTCCCTCAGTATCTCTTCGGCCCGTCTTAACGCTCCGTTCATCTGCTCTGAGGCGGGTGTGAGTATAAGCTCGGCCCCGTATGCCGTAAGCAGCTGCCTCCGTTCGAGACTCATATCGTCGGGCATGGTCAGTATCAGCCTGTACCCTTTGACGGCACAGACGAGGGCGAGCCCTATACCCGTATTCCCGCTCGTGGGCTCTACGATCACACTGCTGCCGGGCTTTATAATCCCATTCTCCTCCGCGGCCTCTATCATCCTGAGGCAGATCCTTTCCTTTACGCTTCCCGCCGGGTTCAGGTTCTCGAGCTTTGCCCAGACCGCGGCCGAGCCTTCCGGAACGACTTTATTCAGTCTTATAACGGGCGTCCCGCCTATAAGGTCCAGTATGTTGTCGACTACTCTCTCGCTCATTTTATCGGGGTTGCGGCTCTGCGGATTCGGCTGACGCGCCTTTCTATTCGATTACTTTATAATCAGCGGTGCGACCTCGCCGAATACCTTGCTGTTTTTCCTATAAAGAGACTCCAGGACGGACTTGACCGCGTCCCAGGCTGCGTCGGGTTTTCTCAGCTCGTTTTTGAGTTTGAGGAGCAGTCCCTTGAGCTCCTGGTCTTCGACTTTTCTGATGTAGGAATCGAGTGTTTCACTGCTTTCTTCCATTGAATTACCATGACTCGAAATTGATTTATTTAATAATTCTAACTCAGGTATAATTAACTTTGATTCCTCAAAAGTCAATCATTAATACGCGCTCAAAGGACCCTGAACAGCTTAATGACCAAAAAAAAGAAGGTTAAATTTAAATCAAAACCTAAAAAAAGCAAACTCCTGGCCTTCCTCCTGGTAACCTTTTTACTCCTGACCGCGTCGGGGGCAATCGCTCTATACGGCGCATACCTCTATTACTCGCGCGACCTCCCTAATTTCAGGGCGATCACCGGATATAAGCCCAAGCTCATTACCGAGGTGTATTCCTCGGACGGGACGCTCATAGCCGAGTTCGCGGCCGAGAGGCGGAAGCTCATACCTTACGATGAAATCCCTCCCCGCGTGAGGAACGCATTCATCGCCATCGAGGACAAGCGGTTTTTCGAGCACGAGGGGGTGGACATAAAGAGCATAATCGGCGCGATGTTCGAAAACTTACAGGAGGGCGACTGGGTGAGGGGGGCGAGCACCATCACGCAGCAGGTGATCAAGAATATAATCCTGACGCCGGAAAGAACGTTATCGAGGAAGATAAAGGAAGCAATCCTCGCACACAGGATCGAGAACAACCTCTCCAAGGAAGAAATACTCTATCTTTACCTTAACCATATCTATCTTGCGGACGGCACGTACGGGATCGAGGCCGCGAGCCAGGACTATTTCGGCAAATCCGCAAGGGATCTCGACCTGGCGGAAGCGGCGCTTTTAGCAGGGCTGCCGAAGAAGCCCGAGTACTATTCTCCCCGGAAGCACCTCGAAAGGGCGCTCGAAAGACAGAAGCTTGTACTCGAGAAGATGGAAGAGGCGGGATTCATAACTAGAGACCAGAGGTTCGACGCCATAGACCGGAAAATAGAGATAGCCCCCAGGCGGAGGGTCAATAGCGACCTCGCGCCTTATTTCGTCGAGCACGTGAGAAGGTACCTCCAGGACAAAGTCGGTTTGAAGGATTTTCTGAACGGCGGCTACACGGTCTTTACGACACTCGACCTCGATCTGAACCTGGAGGCGCAGTGGGCGGTCAAGAGGGGCATAATAAACCTCGATTCAAGGCACGGTCATAATTTCGTCTCCGGGCATCTGACAGGCGATAAGGAGATAAAGAAGTTCAGGCAGGAGCAGGGGATAAAGAGTGTGGAGATCGGCGATACCTACGACGCGGTAATAACGAGCGTCTCGAAGGACGATAAGTCTAAAGATTCGAATAAACCCCTGTACACCGCCAAGATAGGCGTCGGCAGCGTGGAGGGGATATTGAAGTTCGCCGTGAGCTCGCCTTACGGTACGGCGGTTCCGGGTCTCAGCTCTCCCTATTCGAAAAAGCTCGCGCCCGCCGACGGCTATGAAGGCACGAGTCTGTCTCCGGACGAGCTCAAGGTCGGCGATGTCGTAAAAGTCGAAGCGGATAAAAGCATGGACGGCGAATACTTTTTCTCGCTGGTCTATATACCGGTGTCGCAGGCGGCCCTCATATCGATGGAGTCTAACGGCAGGATCAGGGCGCTCGTTGGAGGATACGATTTCGGTCTTTCGCAGTTCAACAGGACCACGCAGGCTTTGAGGCAGCCGGGCTCTTCTTTCAAGCCGATCATCTATTCCGCCGCGATCGATAAAGGATATACCGAGACGTCGATACTCTACGACATGCCCGTAGTGGTTAAGGACTGGGCGCCTCAGAACTATGACGCAAACTATGAGGGACCGATGGTTCTGAGGAGGGCGCTTGCGAGGTCGAGAAACCTTGCGAGCGTAAGGCTTATAATGGACATCGATCCCGGGTACGCCGAGAAGTATGCAACAAATAATTTCGGTTTCACCTCCAAGCTCCAGCCGTACCCGTCCCTGGCCCTGGGCGGCTCGGATGTGACGGTGCTCGAGATGGCCAGGGCGTTCAATGTTTTCGCAACGGGGGGCAAGCTCGTCGAACCCCAGTTCATAATGCGCATCTATGACCGCAACGGAAAAATAATAGAGGACAACACAGGCGGGAAATTCATGTCGAAGGAGGAGTCCCTCAAGGCCGAGAGGGAGGACGCCCGCAACAGGATACTAAAAGAGCTTGCCGAAAAGAAGGGCATGGACCCCGTAACCGCGCCCGAATCCATAAAGGAAGAGGCGCTTACGGATAAAACTGATCTATCTTCCAACGCCGACAAGTATGCGTTCCTTACGCCCGCGGAATTCCTGGAGCTCATCAGGGAGCAGTCGGTCGACTTCGTTTCGGCCGGAAATTCAAAGCAGACACTTGAGCCCGAGACTGCGTTCATAATGACGGACCTGCTTCAGGCAGTCGTAAAAGAAGGGACCGGAATGAAGGCGCTCAAGCTCACGCCTCTTGCCCCGATAGCGGGGAAGACGGGGACATCGAACGACTTCACCGACGCCTGGTTCGTCGGGTTCAGCCCGAAAGTAACGACCGCAGTATGGGTCGGCAGGGACGACCACAAGCCGCTCGGAAGAAAAGAGGCGGGCTCTACGGCCGCGCTCCCGATATGGATGGATTATATGGAGGACGCCCTCGCCAAGTATCCGGGAGGCGTTTTCAATCAGCCCGCGGGCATCAAAATGGTCTCGACTCCTTACGGGTATATCCCGTACAGCCTCGATTCCCTCAGGGACAGCGTGATCGATTCCATACGCGACAATGTCACGATAAACGGACAGGAAATACAAAATTCGGGAATGTACTATCCCAAAGAATACGGCACGCCCAAGAACGAGACGGAAACCGAAATAGATTACCTGCTTAAACATTAGTCCAGGTTTATAAAAGCCCTCACCTGGGATAGTTTCTTCTCACCCATGCCCCTGACCTCAAGAAGCTCTCCTACGTCTGTAAAGCGGCCGATTTCGTTCCTGTAAGACACTATCCTTTCGGCAAGCTTGGGGCCTATGCCCGGGAGCGCCTCGAGGTCTTCTGAGCCCGCGGAGTTGATTCCTATCGGGATGCCCAGCGACAGGCTCTTCAATCCGCTTATCCTGCCTAACTCAAGCTTTTCCCCGTCCTCGAGCACGACTTTATCTCCGCTCTTTAATGCCCTGTCTATATTGTATATATTTGCGAGTTCTATCAGATCATGATGATTATCGAGAGCCTTTACCACGGATGAGTATCCGTCGTCGATCTCGACATAGATTTTGCCGCGTGTGTCTGCAGGGGCTTCACGGCTGAGGGATAAATATTGGTTTCCGGAAACGATGAGGAAATATGTGAGGCACAGGAGGGCCAGATAAAGGATCGAAATGCTCCTGTCTCTTTGCGCGTCTCTGGCTGTCATGCGGAATTCCCTCGGGCCGCCGGTTACCGGGGTTAGAATATCCCCCTCGTAACCCCTCCGTCCACCTGTATGGTCGTTCCCGTAATGTAGCTCGCTCTTTCCGAGGATAAAAACACGACGAGGTTCGCAAGCTCTTCCGGTTTCCCTATGCGTCTCATAGGGACATCCAGCTCCATGATCTTGAGCGCCTCATCCAAACTCCTGCCTTCTCTCTTGGCCTTTTCGTTGGCAAGGTGGATTATCCTGTCCGTGAGTATCCTCCCGGGACAGACGTTATTCACGGTTATGTTGTATTGGCCGAATTCGTTCGAGAGTGTCTTCGCGAGCCCGATCACGCCCGCTCTCGCGGTGTTGGAGAGAATGAGCCCGTCTATAGGCTGCTTTACGGCGACCGACGTGATGTTGACTATACGCCCCCAACCTTGCTCGACCATGCGGGGGAGGACTTCTCTTGAGAACGTGATCGTGCTGAAGAGGTTGAGCTCTATCGCCCTCTGCCAGTCCTCGAGAGAAAAATCGAGGAACGCTCCCGTGGGAGGGCCCCCGGCGTTATTGACCATGATATCGATTCTCGAATATTTTTTTATCGTCTCGCCGACGACTTTCTTTATATCGGCGGTCTTCGATACGTCGCAATCGAGGGCGAGCACTTCGGAAGAGGTCTCGGAGGCGATCTCTTTTGCCGTTCTATCGAGCTCGTCTTTGCCCCTTGCGCACAGGGTGAGCTTCACGCCTTCCCGGGCGAGCCCGAAGGCTACGGCTTTGCCGAGGCCTTTACTTGAAGCGGCCACTATGGCCACTTTATCTTTGATTCCTAAGTCCATGATATGACTACCTTATATTTATTAGCAACTAAAAATCGCAGTTATCTATTTTTAAGCCGAATGCAATAGGGCAGGGCGGTAAAACTAACTCTTCTCCCGTTTACTCGCCTTTAGACTTTGATTTTGCGGCTTTTGCCGTGTCTTTTTTTATCGAATCGTACGTCGATGCGCCCGATACGGCTGCTGCTTCGGACGGGAGGCCCGGAGTTACTTTCTTGTCCTTACCCTCTGCGCCGTCTTTTGCGGGCTTACCCAGGTCTTCTGAATGTGGGGGTATGCCCGGACCCTTCGCGTAGTCGGTCGAATACCATCCCGTTCCCGTCAGCTGAAAGGACGAAAGGGAAATGAGCTTTTCCAGCTTCCCGGTTTTACAGTACTTGCATTTTTTTAGCGGCGGGTCGTTAAAGCCCTGGAGAGCTTCCGTTATTCTTCCGCATTTTTTACATTCGTATTCATAAATCGGCATTTCGGTTACCTCATGAGCTCTATGAGATTTTCAGGTTAGTTTTTAATATAATAGTTCCCGCCAAATTTTCAAGTTCGGAATTCGGTTTATCCGATTCGTATCAATTGAATTTTTGCAGAATGGCGGTATTGACGAATATCCCTCTTGCCTATGGGACAGAGCCGATCATGGGCATCCGGACCCGGACGGGCTACGGCGGGTTAGGAGCCTCTAAGCGGGATTAATAGTCATATTTTATCAGTTAACATAATATATCTTATCGGACATTATGCCAGCTTCGTGCCGAGATGTATTATTTGTCCCTTCAACCATCGCGAGTATACTATTTCGAGTCGGACTGAATCCTCCTTCAATTATTTATGTACTAAAGAGGTATGGGAACCATGAAGAAGCTGAACGTTGAACATAGATTGTGGTTATCTGCGGGCGCTCTACTACTCTTGTGTTTGGTCGTTTCAACCAGAGATCTATTTTCACAAGAGCCCGCGATCGGCGAGAAAATCGCGCAGGCTTACGGGGTCAGCGGCTTCGGAGAAATCGAAGAGCTCAAATTCACTTTCAACGTTAAAAAAGGAGATAAGATAGCCAGCCGATCCTGGATATGGCAGCCAAAAGAGGATCGTGTCACATATCTGGGAGACGGGAAAACGGATAAGGCGATAACTTATAACAGGAAAGACATTGCGGACAAGGGTTCTGAATCGCTCAAGGAAATAGACGCCCATTTTATTAACGACCAGTACTGGCTCCTCTTCCCGTTTCATTTGGTCTGGGACAGCGGGATGAAGGTCGAGCTTGCTGATGAAAAGGTAAAGTTTCCGATGGGCGGCGGCATGGGCAGGATGGTCAGTGTTATTTATCCCCCCACGGGCGGGTACACCCCCGGGGACAGATATGATTTATTTTTAGACGATAACAATATGATTGCGGAGTGGATATTCAGACGCGGAGGTGCCGAGAAACCGACTGTGATCGCCACCTGGGAAAATAACCATCATATGGGTCCGATAGTAATGTCTTTAAATCACGTAGGCGCTGATAATAACTTCCGGGTCTGGTTTACCGATGTCGAAATGAAATTATCCGGCTCCGATGAGCTGATAAAAGCTGAGTAACCTTCTACCCGATAACGCGTATAAGTTTCATATCACAGAATCTCTTAGTTTCGATAACTGCAACAGGTAGAATTGAAGATAATGAAACTGCAGGGTAAAAAGGCTCTCATTACCGGCGGAGGCAAAGGTATCGGCAAAGGGATAGCAAGGGCGTTCCTTAACGAAGGCGCATCCGTCGTTATATGCGGAAGGAATGAAATCAATTTGAGAGCGGCATGCAACGAGCTCGGAAAGTATGGGCGAATAGATTACGTCGTCGCCGATATCGCGAACAAGGATGACGTAAAGAAGCTCGCGAAGTCGGTCGCTGAAAAATGGGGATCGCTCGACATACTCGTTAACAACGCGAGCATCCTCGGCGAACGGAAACCTATCCTCGAATATCCGGAAGATATCTGGGAGGAAGTGATTCATATCAATCTCAACGCCCAGTTCTTCGTCACAAAAGCCCTCCTCCCGCTTCTCATGAAATCCAAAAGCGGTTCCGTCATAAACGTGAGCTCGAGTGTCGGGAGAAAGGGAAAAAAGGAATGGGGAGCTTACGCCGCTTCCAAATTCGGGATCGAGGCCCTGACGCAGGTCCTTGCGGACGAATTGGGAGATTCGGGGCCGAGGGTGAATTCGGTCAACCCCGGGGGGACGCGTACCGACATGAGAGCCGGGGCCTACCCTGACGAGGACCCTATGTCCCTGCCCTCGCCCGAGGAAATTTCCCCCGTCTTCGTCTATCTGGCATCGGATGACTCGACCGGCGTTACCGGCAAAGAATTTAACGCCCGTGACTGGATCGGGAATGGATGATTTTATATCGGCAGCCGCAAAACTTTACTCCTTTTTTATTTTACGGACTCAGCAATCCTCTCCGGCTCTCGAGATCTGAATATAAAAGTATTGCGTTTATTTTCTTAGCTCCCTATAATAGATAACTCAAAATTGTACTCGATATTCCTTACGGGAGGATGATGGAGAATGTTATATAAAAAAGTTCTCTTCTTGATGGCCGCTACAGTCTTGGTGGGTACGGCGTTAATCTCATGCAACAAGATGGCCGGCACAGGGTCGGCGGGAAACGGGAATTCGGATCCCGTCAAGCACGGCGAGTATATCGTGAAAATCACGGGCTGTAATGACTGCCACACGCCGGGTTATCCCGAGGCGGACGGGAATATCCCCGTCGATCAATGGCTCACGGGGAGCCCGGTCGGCTGGCGGGGTCCCTGGGGCACGACTTACGCTCTGAACCTCCGTCTTTTCGTGCAGGGACTTACAGAAGCCGAGTGGATTAACAATGTACGTTATGTGAAGGCCAGACCGCCTATGCCCTGGTATGTGCTGAGGGATATGACCGACACGGACTTGACCGATGTTTATCTCTTCATCAAGTCATTGGGTCCCGCGGGCGAGCCTACGCCTGATTACGTGCCGCCCGGCAAAGAGCCCGCCGGACCGTATGTTGAATTCCCGAATTGACCGGCTTTAGGATTCACGTTCTGCTAATTTATCTGCAATTAAAATGACATACAGCTCCTTCGGGCCGTGGACCCCGAGTGTAAGATTGAGCTCTATATCCGCCGTCCTGCTTGGCCCTGTGATAAATGTCATGCAGCTCGTGATGTCTTGAGTGTCATCGAGCGTTTGTTTAAGTATGATGAATAAGTCGCTTATATTGCTTACTAAATTACCCTTCCTCACAATCGCCAAGTGTATCGGCGGAAGGAGCGACACACTCCTCGGTCTCATTACGTCTGTGAGGATCACGAGAGTCCCCGTATCCGCTATCGCATAATCGACCTCCGTTATTCCGATCCCGGCTTTTGCGACTACTTCCTTATCGCTTGCTTCCAGGTGTTCCAATCCTTCCGAGGTCAGGAAATCTCTCAGCCCGAGTTTTTTTAAATAGTCCGATTCACACATCGCAAAAGACGAGATTCCTTTCGCACTGATAAGCTCTGCAATCGAAGCTTTCAATCCGTCTTCGGATTCCGCTGTTCTAACCTCCGCATTGACATTAAGCAGTTCTTTAAGGATTTGCTTTAATAGACTGTCTTCATTGGTTATATTGTGTCTTCTAATCTCTTCTGCTTCTTTATGAAAATCCCTCTCCTCTTCTCCGGGTGAAAACGCTCCCGCTTGATGCGCACCGCTACCGTATAGCCCCTTTCTCACCCTGCTCAGTATCTCTTCGCGTGAATTGTTTCCCATATTCCGCCTCCCCTACCCTATCTCTCTTTTCAATTTTTTCCACCTTTCCCTGAAGGGAGTCGCGGCCAGCGCGGGAAAATCCCTCTCCTGCGTCCACCTCGAAAACGGGTACGGAAGTGATTTGAGACTCCCGTCGCTTCCGCGGAAAGGAATCTGGAGATAATACGCAATCCCGGATGCGAGGCCGTATAGCTTGCTGTTCGTAACGATAACGCGCCACATCCTGAAAGTAAGCCGCTCCATGAACAGCTCCCATCGCTTACCCGTCTCCATTTTCGATTCCCTTACTTCGTGTCTCAGTTCGAGCAATACCTTCGGGAAATCTATTTTCACCGGGCACACGTCCCGGCAGGCCCCGCATAGCGACGATGCGAAGGGAAGCTCGGGAGCCTTTTCTATGCCCATCAGCTGAGGGTTTATTATCGCCCCGATGGGTCCCGAATATACCCAGCCGTACGAATGCCCTCCCACCTTTCTATACACGGGACAGTTGTTGAGACAAGCGCCGCACCTTATGCAGTATAAGGACTCCCTCGTTTCTTCATTTGCGATTATCCCCGAGCGCCCGTTATCCAAGAGCACGAGGTGGAATTCCTCGGGGCCGTCGATATCCGTTTTTCTCCGCGGCCCTGTTATGAACGAAACATACGTGGATGATTTTTGTCCCGTCGCGCTCCTGGCGAGGAGAGTGAGAAAGAGCGAAAGGTCGTTATAGCGGGGGATTATCTTTTCTATCCCCATGAGCGCTACGTGAATACGCGGAACAGTAGTCGTGAGCCGTGCGTTCCCCTCGTTCTCCACTATCACTATCGTCCCTGTCTCTGCGACCGCGAAATTGGCCCCCGATATCCCCATACCCGCGCTCAGGAATTCGCTCCTCATCAGCTCCCTTGCCACCCTGGTCAGGTCGGCGGGGTCGCTCAGGTACGGGATTCCGAGCTTCTCCGAGAAGAGCTTCGATATGTCGTCTTTTGTCTTATGCACCGCGGGGGCGATTATGTGAGAAGGGTGCTCCCCTGCCAGCTGAATTATATATTCTCCGAGGTCGGTCTCTATGGCCCTTATTCCCGCTGTCTCGAGAGCCCGGTTGAGCTCTACTTCCTCTGTCGCCATGGACTTGCTTTTCACCGCTGATTTGACGCCGTTCTTCCGCGCGATCCCGATGATGATCCTGCAGGCCTCTTCTCTGTCCCGCGCCCAGTGTACGTGTCCCCCCGCCTTCTCCACGTTCTTCTCCAGCATGAGGAGATATCTATCGAGATTTTCTATGGTCTCTTTTTTGATCTCCCTGCCGCGGCTGCGGAGTTCCTCCCAGCCGGGCACCTCCGCGCTCGCCTTATTCCTCGCCGACCTGAATCGGTTCGTGACGTTGATGAGCGCTCGCTGGAGCTTTTTGTCCTCGACTGCGCGTGCGGAATCTTTCTCGAAATTTACCTTCTCGTATCCCATCGTTTTCAGCCTTTAATCTTTGTCGCTTCCCGTGCGCGCCAGAAGCTCCGCTATGTGCAAAACCTTAACGGGTATCTTCCTTCTGCCGAGCGCCCCGCTTATGTTCATCAGGCATCCCATATCCGACGATACCACTGTATCGGCCCCGCTCCCCAGGATGCACTCTATCTTCTCGTCGAGCATCGAGACCGAAACACGGGGGAATTTTATGGAGAACGTGCCCCCGAATCCGCAGCAAGCGTCATGGAGGTCCATCTCTCTGAATTCAACCCCGCTGACCGCCTCTATTAACTTTCTGGGCTCGTCCTTGACGCCGAGCTCCCTCAATAGGTGGCAGGAATCGTGATACGTGACGACGCCGTTGTAAACAGCGCCTACGTCGGACTTATTCAGCACCTTAACCAGAAATTCCGAGAATTCGTACGTTTTATTCGATAAGTATTCTATTTTATCCAAGTATAACGGGTCTTTAGCGAATAGTTCTTTATAGAATACTTTAAGCATGGTCGTGCACGATCCGGATGGGCATACGATGTATGCTTCCTTATCTCCGCTCTCTGTTATCGCCTTCCCGAATATGGATATGAACCTCTCGGCCACCGCCCTCGCCTCCTCCCTGTACCCGCTGTTAAATGCGGGCTGGCCGCAGCACGTCTGATCAGGGGGGAATTCGACATCGACGCCTAACCTGTCGAGTACTTTTACCATCCCCTCCCCTACCCCGGGAAAAAATGTATCGACGAGACATGTCACGAACAGATAGACTTTCATGGCGGGCTGAAATACGGTTTATTTGAGTCCTTAAGAATTCATTATCATCGATGAATCGGATTATTTCAATTAGTAGTGATTATTCCAATCTGTTAGATTAATCATTGACCGGTTCAATCTGTGACCGGCATGCAAATGAATCCGGAGCTGAGCAATGAAAAAGAGAGAGCTGCCCTTGCCCCCGCATTTTGATCCCGACAAAACGGGAGACGTCTTCAGGGTCGAGTATCAGTCTATCTCCCATTCCGCTGCGGAATGGGCGGGTAAGCACGGCATCCGGCCCTCTTCTGTGGACGGGTTCAGGATATCGCTCATCATTGTGGACGCTCAGAACACGTTCTGCATACCGGGCTTCGAGCTCTTCGTGGGCGGGCGCTCTGGACGGGGAGCCGTGGACGACAACAGGAGGCTCTGCGAGTTCATGTACAGGAACCTGGGTTGTATTACGGAGATCGCCCCTACAATGGATACGCACCAGGCGATGCAGATATTTCACGGAATATTTTTTGTAAACGAACGCGGGGAGCACCCTGCCCCCTATACGCTCATCTCGGTCGAGGACATAGAGGCCGGCAGGTGGAGGTTCAATAAGAAGCTCAGCCACAGCCTCATGCACGGCGATGATTATATGGAGCGCCACTTACTTCATTACACGAGAGAATTAAAAAAGTCAGGCAAATACGAGCTCACGATATGGCCTTACCATGCGATGCTCGGAGGCATAGGTCACGCGCTCGCGTCCTCTGTGGAGGAAGCGGTTTTCTTTCATTCGATCGCCCGCTTCAGCCAGCCCGATATTCACGTAAAGGGAGACCACCCTTTGACCGAGCATTACTCGGTCCTCGGCCCCGAGGTGTCCACGGGGCCCGACGGAAAGCCGCTCATTCTAAGGACCGAATCGCTCTTTCAGAAGCCCGCGGCTTCGGAGGCGATATACGGGAAGCTCACGGAGTTCGATGCGGTGATAATAGCGGGTCAGGCAAAGAGCCACTGCGTCGCGTGGACCATAGCCGACCTTCTGGAGAAGGTCATGGCCGGGGATGAGGGGCTAGTAGAAAAGATATACCTGCTGGAAGACTGCACGTCCCCCGTCGTGGTTCCGGGCGTGATCGACTATACGGAGGAAGCGGATAAGGCGTTCGCCAGATTCTCCGATGCCGGAATGAACGTAGTCCGCTCGACCGACCCAATCGAAAGCTGGCGCGGGATAAAGCTTTGAATAGGACTGCTGGGGATTTAATCTTATTGGCCCGTTCGTCCGAGCCTTTTTACTTCCTTCCCCCTCGAGGGGGGAAGGTGAAGGATGGGGGTGATAGACCGGTCATTGCGAGCCGCAACGGTTGTAAGCAAGCGCGCAACCGGACGCCCTTCACAGAATACATTCAAGTACCTTTACCGCGGGATGAAGGAACCAAAAACAAATCGCGGCGCGGCAATCTCGTCCTTTCCTTTTAATTCCCTCCTTTCGTAAAGGTGGGTTAGGGTGAGGGGGTACCATAAAAATAAAATACGTAATTCCCGATTGAGCGCCGGGGCAACTGTGTTATATTGGTTAATAACTATCGGGTTCAGTTTATATCACTGGAGCAGGAGACGATTATGAGTTCCATATTCACGAGGATAATCGATAGAAAGATACCGGCTGCCATCGTATATGAGGACGATGAGTGTATCGCTTTTAAGGATATAGACCCGAAAGCGCCCGTTCATATTCTGCTCGTGCCGAAAAGAGAGATACCTTCACTCGCGGAAGTTACTGAGAAGGATAAATCGCTCCTCGGGCATCTGCTCATCAAGGCTTCCGAAATCGCAAGAAACCACGGTGTATCCGATTCCGGCTACCGCATCGTCATCAATACGAACAAGGAGGGCGGCCAGGAGGTTTACCACGTCCATCTGCATATCCTCGGCGGCAGGCAGATGAACTGGCCCCCCGGATAGTATAATGTGTCAGTCTCGAATACTGTAATTTTATTACCCGTTCATCCTCGAGCAGTGAGCCTGTCCTGAGCGAAGTCGAAGGATCGAAGGGCGCAGTATTTATTACCTTCCCCCTTGAGGGGGGAAGGTGAGGATGGGGGTGTCACCTTTTATTAAAATCAGTCATCCTGAACTTGATTCAGGATCTCATCTTTTGTTATATAATTCCCTCCTTTTGTAAAGGAGGGCTAGGGTGGATTTATTTTTTAGTCTGAAACCGCCTAATCAATCCCCAGCGCCTCCGCATCCCTATCCGAAAGGAATCCCCCGTCCGAGCGCTCTCTCACGGTGCCGTCCCTCTTCCAGGAACGCTCACACCTGGGCTCGTCCGTGAGGTCATTGATAGTGATTTTAAAATCCTCTCCCTCCGTTAGCGAAAACCTGCTCACACCCGAGAGGTCGGCAAGCTCGGGCTCGAATGGTTTTAGCTTACTGTAAGACTCGGACTCGAGGCTAACCTCCACTCCCGTATCGAGGGGGTTGGATACGCCCTGGGACTCCTTCGCCTCTTCGAGCGCTTTTGACACCTTGCTCCTTATATCCATTACCATTTCCCAGTTCGGGTCGGTATCCGTCTCTATTTCATCGGGCATGCCCATGAGATGCACGCTCTCGTCGGAGTCGGCGGATTCTCCTCTCAGATGAAGGTATGCCTCGTCGGAGGTATGAGCGAGAATGGGCGCGAGCAGTTTAATAAGCGCGTCCGCAATACGGTACATGGCGGTCTGACACCTTCTCCTCTTCCTGCTGCCGCTCCGTTCGCAATAGAGCCTGTCCTTCGTGGCTGCGAGATAAACGGCGCTGAGAGTATCGTAGCAGAAACCGTATATCAGCTCGCTTGCCCTCTTGTACTGGAATCCGTCGTAGGCTTCCTTCGTCTCCCGGACGAATTTTGAGAGCTCTCCCATGGCCCAGCCGTCGATCGTGTATCTGTCCTCATCCGAAAATTTGACGCCGTCCTTTTCCGCATCGAAGTCGTATATATTCCCGAGCAGGAACCTTATAGTATTTCTGACTTTCCTGTATTCCTCCCCCGCTGCTTTGAAGAACTCCCAATCGACCTTTATGTCGTTCGTATATTTGAGGGAGCTTACCCACCACCTGCATATGTCGGCCCCGTGCTGCTTCAAGAGCTCGTCCACTTCGAGGGCGTTCCCTCCGGACTTGCTCATCTTCCTCCCGTGTGCGTCGACCATGAAGCCGTGCGTGAGGAGAGCTTTGAAAGGCGGCCTGCCTGTCACGCCGAGCGCGGGAAGGAGCGAGAGCTGAAACCAGCCCCTGTGCTGGTCAGACCCTTCGAGGTAGAGGTCTGCGGGGTACCCTATGTTCCTCAGCTCCAGGACCGAGTGCCACGAAGAGCCGGACTCGAACCACACGTCGAATATGTCCATGCCCTTCCTTAATTTCGTGAGCGCCCCTTTTTTCTTTATCCATGCGGGCGCATTCTTGTCCTGCCCCGGGTCGTAGCCTTCGAGTATTTCCTCTTCCGTTGCCTGAAACCAGTAATTGGCCCCTTTTTGTCTTATTTTTTCTATGACTGCATTCACAGAATCCGGAGTCAGTAATATCTCTCCCCTCTCGCTCATGAACGCAGGTATGGGAAGCCCCCATGCTCTCTGGCGGCTTATGCACCAGTCCGGCCTCGCTTCGAGCATGCCTCTGAGCCTGTTTCTGCCCCACTCGGGGTAGAATTCTATGCCGCTCCGCGAGTACTCGAGAGCAAGCTCCCTGAGAGTCCCTCCGAACTCCTCTATGCGCTTATCTACGCTTATGAACCACTGTTCGGTAGCCCTGAATATCGTGGGGGATTTGCTCCTCCAGTCATGCGGGTAGCTGTGAAGGTATTCTTCTTCGTAATATAGGTTCCCCGATTCCCTGAGCCGGTCGGTTATTATCCCGTTCGCCTCCCATACGTCCTGCCCGCGTAACCATTCGGGAACGGTATCGTCGAATGTGCCGTCCTCGAGCACCGGGCAGTAGATATCGAGCCCTTCCCTGAGCCCCGTCTGATAGTCCTCTATGCCGTGGCCGGGCGCTGTATGTACAAGACCCGTGCCTTCATCGAACGTGACGTAATCCGCCAGAACCACCTTTCCCATGCGTCCCGCGAACGGGTGCCTGTATGTCACCGGCATATCGTGCAGCTCCTGTCCGGTGCATGTGCCCAGTTTCTCGTATTCCGCCGTCCCGGATTTTTTGAACACGGTCTCGGCAAGGTTCTCCACGAGGACCACATAATATTCCTTTCCGTCTTTCGTGACACGGTAGAGGCTGTAGTTCCCTTCGGGCGAGACGGCGACAGCGAGGTTCGCCGGAAGCGTCCAGGGCGTCGTCGTCCATATCATGAGCGATGGAGACACGTCCGTGGGGAGATTGAGGTTTGCGGGAAGGCCTTCCGGGTTTTCTATTTCGAAGAGGACGTAAATGCTCCTGTCGTTCCTGTCATAATATTCGAGCTCTGCGTCCGCAAGCGCGGTCCGGTTCTCGATCGACCAGTGGACCGGTTTTAAGTCCCTGTAAACGAGCCCCCTTTCGAGGAGCTTCGAAAATACCTCGAGCACTCCGGCTTCGTAGCCGGGTGTCATGGTGAGGTACGGGTGTTCGTAATCCCCTATCGTGCCCAGGCTCTGCATCTGGCCCGCCTGAAGCTTCACGTACTTTTCGGCGTATGCCTGACACTTGTATCTTATCTTTATTTTGGAGAGCTCTTTAGCTTCCTCCCCCAGCTCCTTTAACACCTTGTGCTCGATAGGCAGCCCGTGGCAGTCCCAGCCGGGGACGAAATCCACATCGTAGCCCAGCATCGTTTTCGACCTCACCACTATGTCCTTGAGCACCTTATTTAGCAGATGGCCCAGGTGTATGGGACCGTTCGCATAAGGCGGGCCGTCGTGGAAGATGAATTTTTCCTGTCCTTTTGATTTCTCCCTCATCCTCTCGAAGAGCCTTATCTTTTTCCACCTTTTCTGGTACTCGGGCTCTTTCTGATTGAGGTTCGCCTTCATCGGGAAATCCGTCCGCGGAAGGTTGAGCGTGTCTTTATAATTTCTTTTTTTCGCCTCCGACATCGGGTGCCATTTCTCCTTAACGGGCAAAAGCTATACTATTCGGGATAATATTCAATCGATAGAGATGGATAGAATATAATTTTCAACTTCGAGTTGAAGAAAAATATTAGCTTAGATGCGGGGAAATGCAAGCCGGGGCCCTACATATCGACTATTTCCTCCAGATCCCTCAGGAGGTTCCGCGAAAATATTACCCATTCCGCCCAGACCTCCATGTATTCCTTATCCTCTTCGACCTTTTTCAGGAGCTTGAATCCTATATGGGTGTCTTCTATATGAAATTCATCATCACCTTCGAGCTTACTCCTGAGAATATCCACGTATTTTTTCAGAAGCCTGAGTTTCTCATCGCTCCCTTCCCTGAATTCGGCTATGAAATAACCCTTGGATTGGGCGGTGGGCATTTGCATGATATTGCTCTCCTGAAAATAAATGCCCTTGTTGATGGTTTCCGCCTTCATCGAAATGAATAACTCCATATACCTCTCTCGCGCGGGGGGTAATGCAACTCTATTGTATTTTCAGTCCGGTGAGAATGTCAAGACCGTCTTTCATAAGCATATATTGATTTGGAAGGCTTGTGGAAGGATAATTATCGGCATAAAACCAGGGGGCGGGAATGAAACAGTTAAAAGACAAGGTCGCGATCATAACAGGCGGAACCGGAGGGCTCGGAAAAGCCGTGGTAAATGTGTTCCTCGGACAAGGTGCGTGTGTGTTGAGCACCTACATCGATGAGGAAGAGTTAAAAGGGTGCGTGAGTCTGCGTGAAGAGTATAAGTCCAGGATAGCATTCGGCAAGGCGGATGTGACGAAGGCGTCCAATGTCTCGAACGTGGTGACAAAAACTATAGAGAAGTTCTCCCGTATAGATATTCTCGTAAACGTAGTCGGCGGGTTTGCGCAGTCCCCTGTCGCGGACACGGACGAGGAGACGTGGGACAGGATGATGAACATGAACCTCAGATCCGCTTTCCTCTGCTCGAAGGGTGTCGTTCCTCACATGACGAAGCAGGGCCGCGGCAGTATCGTAAACATAGCCTCGCGCCCGGCGCTCAAGGGCTCACCTAACCTTTCGGCGTACGGCGCTTCAAAGGCCGGAGTGCTGAACCTCACACAGTCGATGGCCGAGGAACTCCGAGAGCACAATATCAACGTCAACGCGATAATCCCCGGCACTATGGACACACCGGCCAACAGAAAGAGCATGCCGGACGCTGACTTTACAAAATGGGTGGATCCCCGGGACGTAGGCAAGGTCATCGCGTTCCTATGCTCGGACGACGCCCGCGCGGTAAGCGGCGCGGCGATACCCGTTTACGGGAAGTCGTGAAGCACTCCGCATATCCGCTGCCGGATTATTCTACGAGCTGACCTCGGACATGTCCTCGAAGATAGTGCCGAGGAGACGCTCCCCGAAGTCAGACGCGGTCTTTATATCGTCCCTCGATATCTCGACGTTGTTCAGGTACTGGAGCCTCAGTATGTCCCCGTCCCTGTATTCGGGGATAACGCACCCGAAGAAAAACCCGGACTTGCGCAGCTCGGAGGCGACGTAGCCCGCCCCCTTTTGCCTGAGAGGCAGATCGACGTATATACAATCGAAACGCTCGAGCGCGAGGTGCTTCCACTGAAAGCGTATTTCCTTTAACGTCATCCTGCCGACCCGGTCGATCTGAATGAGCGCCTGGTTGTGGTCGTGCCTTATCGATACGGTCGTCCGGCCGTTCTGCCTTCCTCTGAATCCCGGTCCCTCATCCTCCGGAGACAGATTCCTCATGAAGCCCGTTCTCTCGTATATACCCCCGATCAGCTCCCTGTAAACGTGAGGCACGTAGGAGGTCTCGGATCCGCTTTTCGTGACGGGCGTGAACATCATGGCGACTGACTGACGCCTCGGTCTTTCGTTCTCTGAAATGTTATGGAAAGAGACCGTGCCGGGGCTGTATCCGAGCAGGAACCCCGTCTCCCTGCCGCCCAACTCGATGCTCCCCTTCTGACTGTACGGGTGGACGGTGACGGCTTCCCCGTAAATGCCGACCACTTTCATCGAAGCCACGTAGTCCATCAGATAATTTTTCATTTTCTGGAATATGCCCCTGCCTCTGTAGCGCGGGTCGACTATGGCTTCACCCGACTCCGCGACCCTCGCGCCCGGCTTGCTGAATATGAACCCTACGTGCCCGATGATTTCATTCCTGCTGTTATAAGCCGCGGCCGAAAGCATGGTCCCGGAACTGAGCCTGGCTTCGATCTGCTCCGGGTAATACATGAATTCGTTCGCATACGTATAGCCGTAGCACTTGTAAACGAGGCGCACGAGCTCGTGGATCTTCCCGGTGTCGAGCATCCCTATCGCGATCTCTTCATCGGGAGAAGCCTCAGCGGCTTTTAGGTGTTCGTGGTGCTCCGATATGTCCATTTCATTGCGGATGTCGGATGCGGGGAGATTCTTGACGACTTCGGTCCTGTTCCCGCCGGCGCCAAGGGTTGAAAAATGGACCTCGTCTGCATAGTGCTTCGAGATGTAGGATTGAAACCTCTTTTCCTCGCCGCACTCGAGCTTGTCGTAATCGAAGGGGAGGCCCTTGTCTTCCACAGCGACGACGAGGGAATGGAGACGCCTCGATACGATGACGTCTATTGGTTTATGCCTGTCGCCTTCAAAACCGTATTTCACTATATTATCGAATATATCGGCGAGCACCTTGTCGAGGTTCTGAGCGTCTTTAACGCCGATCCCGCTTGCCCCGGCGATGTCGGTGACCAGATCAATCGCGGCTTTTAAATAGGATTTCTCGGTGATAACCCTGAGACGGGCTAATTCAGTCTCGGGCTTTTTATCTTCCTGGGCTTCCGCGTTCATTACCGTCTCATCTCCATTGGCTCCGCTATTTTTTTCCGGGTCTGTAAATGTGCGTGCTTTGACCGTCGAATGCTTCCGCGGCCTCCATCAGGGTCTCCGACAGGGTAGGATGCGGATGTATGCTGAGCGCAATGTCGGAGGCGAGCGCTCCCATTTCGACCGCGAGCACCCCTTCCGCGATAAGCTCTCCCGCGCCCGGTCCGACTATGCCTACGCCGAGCACGCGTCCCGTTTCAGGGTCTGCTATGAGCTTCGTCGCGCCGTCCTGTCTGTCGAGTGTTGCGGCCCTTCCGGACGCGCCCCAGGGGAACCTTGCGACCGTTATCGGTATCCTTTTTTCCTTCGCTTCCGTTTCCGTGAGTCCGCACCATGCTATCTCGGGGTCTGTAAACACCACTGCGGGAATAGCGTTCGGCATAAACGCCGACTTTTTCCCGGCGAGTATTTCCGCGACGACCCGCCCCTCGTGCGTGGCCTTGTGCGCGAGCATCGGCTCGCCCGCTACGTCGCCGATAGCGAATATATTCGGCTCCGTGGTCCGCCTTTCCTCATTCACTTTTATAAAGCCTTTTGAGTCTGTTTCGACATTCGTATTCTCGAGGCCGAGGCCCTCGCTGTTGGGCTTCCTGCCCACTGAGACGAGCACCTTGTCGAATACCATCTCCAGCTTTTCCTCCCCTCCCCTCTCGAGCTCGACTATCGTCCCGTTCCCGATTTCCTTCAACCCGATGACCCTGGTATCGAGCATGATGGCCTTGTATATTCCCTCCGACCTTTTTTGAAGCACCCTGACGAGGTCCCTGTCCACACCCGGCATCAGGCCCGAAGTCATCTCTACGACCGATACCTCCGTCCCCAGGGCTGCGTAGACCGTCCCCAGCTCAAGCCCTATATACCCTCCCCCGACTATGAGCATAGTTTTCGGTATTCCGGGGAGGTCGAGCGCGGAGGTGGAATCGAGGATACCGGGAGGTGTATCGAGGCCGGGGATTAATGCAGGACGCGAGCCCGTCGCTATCACGGCGTTTTCAAATTTTAATACCTCTCTAGTTCCGCCGTTCGTTTTTATTTCGAGGCTCTGCCGATCGAGGAACCTGGCCCTTCCCTGTATATGTGTTATTTTCCTCTGTTTCGTCAGCTGACCGAGACCACCGACCAGTTTCTCCACCACTTCGTTTTTCCACTCTCTCAGCCTGTCGATATCGATTCCGGGCTTCTCGAACTCGATGCCCATTCGCGAAGAATGCCGGGCCTCGGTTATAACTTGAGCCGCGTGTAGAAGGGCCTTCGACGGTATGCATCCCCTGTAGAGGCACACGCCGCCGGGGTTCTTTTCCGGGTCTATCAGCGTAACTTCGAGTCCGAGATCAGCCGCGAGAAACGCAGCCGGATAACCTCCGGGACCCGCGCCTATAACGGCTACCTGTGTTGTTTTTTCTTCCGCCATGTTCTTAAGTTCTTAAGCGAGCCCGGATATCCGGCTCGTTTTATTTGATTGCGCGCGTCACCCTTCGAGCGAAAGCTTGAAGGGCTCTTCGAGCGCCTCGACGACCCATCTGAGGAACCTCACCGCGTCAGCTCCGTCTATGAGACGGTGGTCGTATGAAAGGGAGAGCGGGAGCATTAGCCGCGGCTGGAATTGTCCGTCTATATAGACGGCCTCGACCGACGCGCGGGATATGCCCAGTATCGCGACCTCCGGGGAATTTATCACGGGCGTGAAGTATGTCCCTCCGATCCCGCCGAGATTGCTTATCGTGAACGTCCCCCCCTGTAGCTCCTCGACGGATATTTTCTTCGTCCTCGCTTTCTCAGACAGCACGCTCAGGTCGACGGACAGCTCTTCGATATTCTTCTTGTCCGCGTCCTTTATCACCGGTACGAGCAGCCCCCTGTCGGTATCGACTGCGATTCCGATGTTGTAGTATTTCCTGTATATGATCTCGCCGTTTTCCATATCGATACTTGCGTTAAACTGCGGGAATAACTTGAGCGCCGATGAAACGGCCTTTAATATTATAGAGGTCATCGTCAGCTTCCCCCCCAGGCTCTCCACCTCCTTGCCGTACTGCTTCCTCAGCTTATCGACTTCCGTAATATCCGCCTTATCGTGCTGAGTGACGTGAGGGGCTTTCCAGGACTCGCTCAAGCGCTCCGCGGTGAGCCTCCTTACCCTGGACATCCCGACGCGCTCTGTCTCGCCCCACTTGTCGGCGGAAGGGGCGGTTCCTGCCGGGGCAGCTTTTTCTTCGATAGGCTCAGGTTCCGGCTTCGGCTTCTCTTTTTCCGGCGCTGCCTTCTTCCCGGAAGCCTTGAGGTCCTCTTCCGTAATACGTCCTCCGGGTCCCGAGCCTTTGACCTTCGTTATATCGATCCCAAGCTCGCGAGCGCGCCTTCTCACAGTCGGCGAAGCCGGTACGATTTTTAGTGGGGCTGGCCCCTTTTCACCTTCTGGAATCAGACCTGCTTCTGCTGCGGGTTCTTTCTTTTGCTCTTTCGCCGCTTTAACAACCGGCCTCTCTTCGGGCTCTACCCTGACGGTGCCCCTGGCCTTTTTTTCTTCCGGTTTTGCCGCGGGTTCCGTTTCTTTTTTCTGAGCGCTGCCCTCTTTTTCCTCGGACTGCTTCTTTAACCTTTGCTTTTACAGGCTCCGCGCCCGTGCCGTCGTCTATGGTGACGAGGAGCTGTCCTATCTTTATCGTATCCCCTTCCTTTACGTGGACTTCTTTGATCACGCCTGCTGCGGGCGAAGGTATTTCGAGCGCCGCCTTATCGGTCTCGAGCTCCATCAGAGCCTGCTCTTGTGCAACCCTATCCCCCGGGGATACATATACTCTGACCACGTCCCCTGTTTCTATATCTTCCCCGAGGTCCGGCAGCTTGAATTCGATTGTCATTTCGTCCCGCCTCTTATTTCTATCCCTATTGTTTTAACATATTACGGCCCGGATTCTCAGCTCATTTGTATCGGTCCGGGCTAAGATATCAGAGGGTTGGCTTTTCCCGGATTGATGTCGAGGTCCTTTATGGCTTTCTCGACGGTATCCGTACCGATCTTGTTTTCCCACGTCAATGAAGCGAGCACTGCGAGCGTAATGTATCTCCAGTCCACTTCGAAAAAGTCTCTCAGCGCCTTCCGGCTTCCGCTCCTGCCGAAGCCGTCGGTGCCGAGCGAAACGAGGGGGCGCGGGAGCCACTGCGAGATCGAATCGGGAAGGGCCATCACGTAATCGGACGCCGCTACGAAAACGCCCGGGGCGTCCTTGATGCACTGTGTTATATACGGGACTCTCCTTATCTCGGAAGGATGGAGCATGTTCCACCGCTCATCCTCACAGCCGTCCCTGTAGAGCTCCTTGTAGCTCGTCACGCTCCACACATCCGCCGCGACTCCGTATTTTTCCCCGAGCACATCCTGAGCCTTCAGCACTTCATTCAGAATAGTGCCGCTTCCGAAGAGCTGCGCGTGGAGTTCGGCGTCCCTGAGCCCGGACGCCCTGAATTTATACATCCCCCTCAGTATCCCCTCTCTTGAGCCCTCGGGCATGGGCGGCTGCTCGTAAGGCTCGTTCATGACCGTGAGGTAGTAGAAAATGTTCTCCTGGTTTATATACATACGCCTTATGCCTTCCTGAAGGATGACGGCTATCTCGTATGCGTATGCCGGGTCGTATGACTTGAGATTGGGGACCGGGTATGCGAGGAGGTGGCTGTGGCCGTCCTGGTGCTGGAGGCCCTCGCCCGCAAGGGTCGTCCTCCCCGCGGTGCCTCCGACCATGAAACCCTTTGCCCTCGAATCGCCCGCGGCCCAGACGAGGTCACCTATCCTCTGGAAGCCGAACATCGAGTAAAAAATGAAGAACGGGATCATGTTGATCCCGTGCGTGGCGTACGCCGTGCCGGCCGCTATGAAGGAGGACATGGAGCCTGCCTCGGTTATCCCCTCTTCGAGTATCTGTCCGTCTTTGGCCTCTTTGTAGAATAACAGCGTCTCCGCGTCCACAGGCTCGTAGAGCTGACCGGCGTGGGAGTATATGCCCACCTGTCTGAACAGGGACTCCATTCCGAACGTGCGGGCTTCGTCGGGCACTATAGGGACGATGAATTTCCCGATGTTCTCATCTTTAAGCATCTTCGAGAGCATGCGCACGATCGCCATGGTGGTCGCCGCGGGTCTTCCTCGCGAGCCTTTGTAGAACTCCTCGAATATCGATTCCGAAGGGGGTTCGAGCGGCTCGCAGTTGACTTCCCGCTTCGGCAGATAGCCGCCCAGCTCGCGCCTCCGCTCCTGCAGATATTTTATTTCCGGGCTGTCGTCGGGCGGTTTGTAAAAGGGCGCCCGCACGACTTCCTCGTCGGATATAGGGATGCTGAACCTCGTCCTGAATTCTTTGAGCTCGTCCTCGTTGAGCTTCTTCTGCTGGTGAGTGATGTTCCTGCCCTCTCCCGCTTCGCCGAGACCGTAACCCTTTACCGTCTTGGCGAGTATTACGGTAGGAGAGCCTCTATTCTCCACTGCCGCTTTGTATGCGGGATAGATCTTCTCCGGGTCGTGCCCTCCCCGCCTCAGTTTCTCCAATTGCTCGTCCGTGAGGTCTTTTACCATCTCGAGGAGTCTCGGGTCCGTCCCGAAAAAGTGCTTGCGTATATAATCGCCGGATTCGACCGTGTATTTCTGGAACTCGCCGTCGACGACCTCGCCCATCCTCTTGACGAGTATCCCGTCCTTGTCCTTTGCGAGCAAGGGGTCCCAGTTGCTGCCCCAGATGACTTTAATGACATTCCAGCCCGCGCCCCTGAATATAGCCTCGAGCTCCTGTATTATCTTGCCGTTGCCCCTCACCGGGCCGTCCAGGCGCTGGAGATTGCAGTTGACGACGAAAATGAGGTTGTCGAGCTTTTCTCTCGATGCGAGCGTGATCGCGCCGAGGGCTTCGGGCTCGTCACATTCGCCGTCACCGAGGAACGCCCAGACCTTGGAATCGGTGGGTTCCTTGAATCCCCGGTCTTCCAGATAGCGGCTGAAACGGGCCTGGTAGATTGCCATTATGGGGCTAAGCCCCATGGAAACGGTGGGGTATTGCCAGAATCCCGGCATCAGCCACGGGTGGGGGTAGGACGGAAGCCCTCCCTCCGGCTGGAGCTCCCGCCTGAAGTTTTGCAGGTTTTCTATTGTGAGCCGCCCTTCGAGAAACGCCCTCGAATAGACACCGGGGGCGCCGTGACCCTGGAAATAGACTATATCCCCCTCAAAGTTCCCGTTTTTAGCCCTGAGAAAATGGTTGAAAGCTACTTCGTAAAGTGCCGCCGCGGAAGCAAAAGTTGATATGTGACCCCCTATCCCCTCCTCGAGCCTGTTCGCCCGCACGACCATGGCCATAGCGTTCCATCGGATGAGGCTCCGTATGTTCCACTCTATAGCCTGGTCGCCGGGATACGGGGGCTGCATCTCGGCGGGGATAGTGTTGATGTAGGGCGTGTTGGCTGTGAAATGGAGCCTGACGCCCTTTTTCTGGGCGTGTATCTGAAGGATTTTGATGAGCTTGCTTACACGTTCAGGGCCGCTCGTCTTAAGGACGTAGTCGAGGGATTCGATCCATTCCCTGTTTTCTGCTTCTTCGGGGCTGACTGTCCCTTTCTTTTTATCCGTGCCTTCATCCATTCGTGTGACCTGTCGGGCGGAAGAAAATCTATAATAAAAATAATAATGCACACGCGTTGCTTAAGTCAACCATCATTAACAGCTTCCACCCGCGGCACTTTTCCATTTCCCTCCCCCTTGAGGGGGAACTGAAGCGATGCACAGAGGAATGCGCGTCCATTGGCTAAATGCAACAATGCGGCTGTTCCACTGTAGTTCGTTTGTTAACGCAGAATATTCAGGATCTCTTCTTTTCTATTGCTCTTGTTTATAATCCCCTCCCCCTTGAGGGGGAGGGTCTGGGTGGGGGTGTACCTTAATAATTCTATCGTTCCTCAACGCTTTTCCTTTTCCCCGACATTCACAGAATTGGCGTTAAGAAAATCGCTTGTTAATGCGTATAAAAATGTTTTACGGGACGATTCCGAGCAAGCAAGGAATCGGACGCCATTCGCTAAATGCAATAATGTCCTGAGTCTTTTTCTATTTCCCTCCCCCTTGAGGGGGGAGGGTCTGGGTGGGGGTGTACCTTTAAAAATCAATTCTTGTCATTCCCGAATAACGGTTCTGAGCAACAATTCTGAACAAGTGAAGAATTGGTCATTCATAGTTGAATCCATGAACGCGAATATCACTCCGTGCTGATGTTGTAGAAGCCAAATTAGAAAGAACCGGACGCCTTTGCTTATATAGCATTCTGCTATTTAACTTTGGCAATCCGCTAAATCAAATTTTAACAAATCGGGAATCCATAATCCGTCACCCTGAAATCTATTCAGGGTCTCGTGTTTGTTTTTTAATCTGTCATTGCGAGGTTCCGAAGGAACCGCGGCAATCTCTTTTTCCCCCCAAAAAACAATTGACGCACTTTCTATTGAATATATAATAGTCCCTGCCATGGAAAAATTCGACTTAACAGTGATAGGATCGGGGCCCGGGGGATACATTGCCGCAATACGCGCGGCGCAGCTCGGAATGAACGTTGCGGTGATAGAGAGGGATAAGGCCGGAGGCGTTTGCCTCAACTGGGGCTGCATACCCTCGAAATCGATACTCAAATGCGCTGAAGTCTACCAATACTTCAAGCATTCGGGGGAGTTCGGCATAGAACATAAAGGGCTTACTTATGACTTCTCCAAGGTGATAGACAAGAGCCGGAACGCATCTAATACACTTACGAAGGGCGTTGAATTCCTGCTCAAGAAAAATAAGTCCACACTCTTTAAAGGGGTCGGCAGACTAATTGCTAAAAATAAGGTCGCCGTCATACAGGAGAACGGTCAGATAGAGATCGACACCGACAAGATTCTCATAGCCACGGGGTCTGTCCCCATGACACTGCCGGGGCTTGAGATCGACGGTAAGCAGATAATGACCAGCGACGAAGCGATTTTTCACAGAGAGGTCCCCGATTCAGTCGTGGTTATCGGAGGAGGGTATATAGGGGCCGAATTCGCTTACGTGTATAACTCCTTCGGAAGCAAAGTGACCATAGTCGAGATGATGGACCACCTTATTCCGGGCGCTGACGAAGAGGTGTCGAGAGAGCTTGAGAAGAATTTCAAAAAGAACGGCATCGAGGTCCTGACTTCCACGAAATTCAAAGAAGTGAAGAAAAAGAAAAAGAACGCGGACGTAATTCTCGAAAAGCTCGCCGACAAGAGCGAGGTTACGGTGACCGCCTCGATGGTCCTCGTCGCTGTCGGGAGACGTCCTGTCGCGAACGATGCGCCTACTTCTTTGAGCTATTACAAGAAGTCGGGCGATATAGGGCTGAGTGACCTGCGAATAGAGCTTAACGAGAGGGGATTCATAAAGACGGACGATTCTTACATGACGACCTGCGATAACGTCTATGCGATAGGCGACGTCATAGGGCCTCCGCTCCTCGCTCACAAGGCGTCCGAAGAAGGCGTCGCCGCCGTCGAGAAGATGGCGGGACTCAAGAGCAAGGTCCACTACGACAACATACCCGGTTGTGTTTACTGCCAGCCCGAGATATCGATGATAGGGCTGACTGAAAAGCAGGTCAAGGAAAAGGGGTTCAACTACAGCGTCGGGAAGTTCCCGTTCAGGGCCGCGGGGAAAGCCGTAGGCACGGGCGAGACCGAAGGTTTCGTGAAGATTATTTCGGATAAGGCCACGGGAGAGATTCTGGGCGCCCACATAATCGGCCACGGGGCGACCGAGCTCATAGCCGAGATAGCCGTCGGCAGGACGCTCGAAACTACTCCGCTAGAGATAGCGATTACGTCCCACGCCCACCCCACCCTGTCTGAGGCCGTAATGGAAGCAGCCCTCGCCGCCCTCGGCAGAGCGAGGAATATCTAATACATTCCTATTGTCATTTCTTCTTTAATTTCCCTTCTCCCATATTAAGGGGGAAGGTGAGGATGGGGGTGTACCTTTCTTATTCTGTCATTGCGAGCTGCGAAGCAGCGCGGCAATCTCATCCTCACCCTGTCATTTCGAGTGAACATGAGAAATCTATCTTTGTCTTTCAATTCCCTCCTTTCCTTTAATTTCCTTCCCCCTTTAAGGGGGAACTAAACCGATGATTAAGAGGTTTAGGACGCCATTACCTAAAAGACACTTAAGCTAATTGAATCCCGATTCGTCGCCTGCCAACCCAAAATAGGCCAGGATGGGGGTGTACCTTTGCTTATTCTGTCATTGCGAGCAGAGCGCGGCAATCTCGTTTTTTCTTTTGTCCTTTCTGCTATTCGTCATCTCAACCCCACCCGCCCGCAAATTCCTTACCCCACCATTCCCGGCTATAATAAAGCCATGGCTGATTTCAATGTCTATAAGCTCGGGCTTGTCCCCTACCGATAAAGCCCTCGACCTCCAGCTTGAGCTCCTGGAAATGAGGAGAAACGGGGAGATCGGCGATACACTTTTACTCCTTGAGCACCCTCCTACATTCACGATCGGACGGCGGGGCAATATGGGGAACCTCCTTGCCGCCAGGAACTACCTTGCGAAAGCCGGCATTCATTTCGAGGTGATAAGCAGGGGCGGCGATATTACGTACCACGGCCCCGGTCAGCTCGTCGGATATCCGATAATGGACTCTAAGCGAAATGGGGAGGGATATCCATAAGTACCTCCGCAATCTGGAGGAGACGATTATTATTTCACTTGAGGATTTCGGTATCCGCGGCAGAAGGATTAAGGGCATTACCGGCGTCTGGGCAAAATGGCATAAGATCGCGTCTATCGGCGTTGGAGTAAAGAGATGGGTTACGTATCACGGTTTCGCGCTCAATGTGAATACCGACCTCTCGTATTTCGATATGATAGTGCCCTGCGGGATAGAAAACGTAAAAATGACCTCGATTCAGAGGTGGCTATCCCGAAAAGAAGAGGTCGATTTGTCTGAGGTCGAAGGAAGCATTATTAAAGCATTCTCTCAAGTATTTAACATAACCCACTCGAATACAATAACTATTCATGGCAATGATGCCGATGAAGGCTTAGACTTCGACCTTCTCCGGAGAATCGGGGAAAGGCTCGGAGGCGAATCCGCCTGACCGCATGGAATTCCGGATACACTTCGGCGTACTTTCGAGGCGCTTCCGGTGCACCGGTCTCCGAATTAAGACACGAGCTTTGACTGCTGGACGAGGTTGGAAATCTTTATCAGGAATTCCTTCATATCCTCCTGAAAAATCGGGTCGTTGTAGTGCGGGTCGGAAAGCTCCGAGCGCTCGTAGATATTCTTATACGATTCCTTGACCGCGTCGAGCGCCTGGTTGTAATTGTCGAGTAACTCCTGCCGCCTGTCGCGGTTCTTGCTTCTGTCGATGACGAATGACCTCTTGAGAGCGTCCCTGCTTTCATTATCTTGGAGTAAGGTGTCCAGGAGTTTTATGTTCCTCTCGTAATTGTCGAGCTGCACCTGATAAATATCCGAGAACTTGTCCAGTAGCGCGAACGTCGCTTGGAGTCTCGGCTGGTTTTCGAGGATGACCTCCTGCGGTGATTTCTGCACATAGAACGATGCGAAATAATCCTTCCACTTGTTGACCGTGATCACGTCATCCCTGTGCCCGCCCAGCTCGGGAACCGTCGAAATAATATTTTCATCCACACCTGTAAATTGCGGGACGAACTGGACGTTCTCGAACGCCCCCTTGAGCTCCGCCCTTTTCACGACGAGGTTGAGCGCGTTGCTGAAGTCGAGGAGCGCGAGAGACGTTTGGTTGAAAGCCTCTGTTTCGGATTTATAAGGAGAGCATATCTCCTTGTCGCTCGTGTACTGTTTGAGCGGCGAGGCTGAAGGAGTCTGCCCGAGCTCCATAATTATATTCTTGATCTCTGAGGTCGCGAGACATGTATCGTAGCTCCCCGTAAAGACGGAGTCGTATGAGTCTGCGAACTGTCCTGTCCCGGTCCCGAAATCCTGAACCGCCTGGTAATTCACACAGCCGGAAGCAAGCCCGGCCGTTAAAGATATAATGCATATACCCAGATAGTCATAGAAACCCATCATGCCTCCCTCCCTTGTAAACGCGGCTTTTTGAGTTGTTACGCTAATTTTAGCGCTGATTATGATTAAAGTATAGTATTTATAGGAGTTGCAGAAAGTTTAGATAGTTTGATAGAAGAAGAGCAGGTATTTGGAAAGCAGACTACAAGTACCTTCTCAGCTCAGCTCTCCTTTTGATCTGGAGCTTTCTGAAGATTTTAGACATATGGTGTTTGACGGTTTTTTCGCTGATGAAGAGACTGCGGCCGATTTCTCTGTTCTTGACCCCCTTCCCTGCCATCTGTATGATTTCGAGCTCGCGTCTGGTGAACTTCGGGAGAGTGAGCTCGTGTCTCCCGTTTTCGTTTAATCTGTAGAAGAACAGCTGCTCGCTGATGAATTTCTCGAGCACCTTTCTCCTGAACCACATCCTCCGCCGGAATGCATTTATACATTCGATAAGTTGCGATAATATTTAATCGGTTTGAAATTATCCGGATTTCTTCTTTCACAGCATCCAACTCCAATCTGGCCAGCTATAAATGGATAAATTCGCTTATCGTAAACAAGATCGTCAATTTTATAAGTTCTCCTTGTACCATCTAAAAAATACTTGAATAGTGGTTTTTCATTACATTTAATGTATTCAGATAATTTTTTAACAGACTTTGGTTTTTTAATATTTCTATCTGTTTTTCCACTCTTCTTATACTCTATATCTTTCTTGTCTTCATAATCTAAAGTAGGAATAGGCTCTCTTTCAAAGCAATATTTATATGACCTATAACTCTCACCAAATGTTTCGCGAGCTATAAACGATAAAATTCTAGGGACATCTTTATTTAAGCTCATTAACTTTTAATTATATAACTCGGTATATTGAATTTGAAGGGTATTCTAGTACAAATAGCTAACAATTACAAGACTTTATTTTTCGTGTCAGTGATGAGTCCTCTTCGAAACAGCCAGGAATAGATAGCAGATGATAAGGGCTATCGTTGCGCCGAGCAGCACGAATTTCATGGTGGCGGCTGTTGAGGCGGCGAGTATTAGGAGTCCGCTCAGGTGTTCGGGGTTGGAAAGCTGATTCTGCAGCAATATGTTCTCGATTACGTCCAGGACGCCCGCGAGTATCGGAAGGCTGAAGTAGTTGAGCGCCCTGCTCCGCTCCATACCCCTGATGAGCGAGCCAAGTAAATTTGCTGCAAAGCTCGTATAGGCGATTATGAAAAGATAGTCGATCCAGATCAGCATGGTGTGAGCGCGGACGCCCTGTGCCCCGCATTTACCGACTATATTCTCAAACGCCGACTTCGTGAACGCGAGCTCGAGCGGTATGATCCCGGGACATCCCGCCGGTCTTATAAAGGAATCCGTGGTTATCATCGCGAACGCCGTAAGGGCGAAAAAGCATCCTGAAAATATGAGGAACTCCTTGACCGCAAGCGCGTTGAATAGAAAGTCTATGATTTTTCTCGGCATTTGACCGCTCTTTCCGTGTTTATAGGATAATGATTATTCAGGATCGGACGGAACATTCAACCTTCGCTGAACAGATTATTTAATCCCGGCCTTTTGAATCGGGTATTTAATCTATGCCGGATTCTGATTTATAATAAGTTGACGGAGGTTTAAGGTGACTGATTCGAGGATCGAAACATTTAAAGCTCTCGTGGCGAAGGACCCGGGCAACCCTCTGGGCAGGTACGGGCTTGCGAACGAGTATTACAAACTCGAGAGGTATGAGGAAGCGGTCTCGGAGATCAACGAGTATCTGAAGATCGCAGACGACGAGGGGGCCGTTTACAGGATGCTCGCAGAATGCTATATCCAATTAGGCGAGCCGGAGAAGGCGAGAGAGGCCTACTGGAGGGGGATCGAAGCGGCAACCCGTCACGGGCATCCGGGAATGGTCGAAGAGTTCGAGGAAGCCATCGAATTCCTCGGCGAATAAGCCTTCCGCGCCGGCCCTGCATTATAAAATATCATTATCCCTATGAGATGAGGTGAATAGGAGTGGGAGATCTAATCGAGGTTGCGAGAGTCGGGGAGATCGCGCCCGGCGAAGGGAAGCTTGTCGAGGCGGACGGGAGGGAGATCGCTCTCTTTAACTGTGACGGCGAATACTACGCTATAGACAACGATTGCACGCACGTGGGGGGACCGCTCTGCGAGGGCGAGTTATACGGCGATACGGTCACATGCCCCTGGCACGGAGCGGAGTTCAATATCAAGACCGGCGAGGTCCTCGGGCCGCCCGCCGAGGAGAACCTCAACTCCTATAAAGTGCACGTTGTGGGCGACGTCATCAAGATCGAGATATAAGAGTGAATTTTAATTCTTTACAAATGCAGCCCTTCAAAGAGAGGCCCTGATTTCCTTTCTCTGGATAGATCTTCCGCGTGTTTGAGCTCTTCCCTGAATCTGCCGGCGACGAGGAGGTCGGCAAGCGCCGTCCCCGCGCCGTAAGATATCATGAGCCCCCTTCCCGTATGCGCCTCGCACTCAAAGACGTTATCGAGTCCGGGGACTTTCCCGAGGTAGCCCGAGCGGTCGGGCGTCTCTGCGTACATCCCCGCCCACCCCCTTATGAATTTCAACTTCTCGAACCCGCTTATTCTTTTCCATAGGGGCTGCCAGATGTGCTTTACGAACGGGCTCTCCTCGCTCATACCCCCGAAGCTGAATTCGAAATTGTAACCGTAGGGCTCGTCCATGTTGGAGTACCCCGCGAGGATATGCGCTCCATCCTGATGGAAGTAGATATCCGATGTGTCGATCAGCATCCCGTAAGGCGAAAGGTCGACGTCCGGGCAGTCGAGCACGACCATCTGGCGTCTTCTCGGCTTTATGCCCTCGTCCTTAAACCCGTAGAGCTCCGAGACGCGGGGCGCCCACGCTCCCGCCGTGTTTATGAGCGTGCCGCATTTAAAAGTCACTCTCGGCAGATCGTCCCCGACGTCGTCTTTCTCGAGGATTTGCCTCACCTTTTCTTCGAGCCTCGCGCGGTCCTTATCGAGCGCTTTGATGATCGTATGCGGTCACCGTCTTTACTCTCCCGCCTTCGACTGAGATCTCTTCCGCGTAGCACCTGTCGAAGAACCTGACCCCGTTCTTTCGCGCCTCGCCCCTGTAAAATTCCCTGAGCGAGTAATGGTCTATGAGTCCCGCCTTCCTCGAGACGGAGAGCCCCTCTATTCCTTCGAGGCTGTCGACGAACGGGAGGATTGCCGGTATGTCTTCCGGGGGGTGCAATTCGACGGGGAGCCCGTATTCTTCGTAGAGCGGGTGGTTTTCCTTTATCTCCTCCCACGACCTCCCGCCGTGCATCCAGAAGTATCCGAGCTCGCGGAACTGTATTATCTCAGCTATCGATTCGTAGAAATCGATCGAGTACTTGCAGAGCTCTATGTTCGCGCGGTTCCTCCAGGTCGCCCTCACTCCTCCCGCGTTTTTAAGCGTGGAGGAATGCTCCCCCTCGGTGTCGATGTCGATCACCCCGATGCTCGCTTTCCTGCCCCTTTCCCCGAGTTTTTTTGAAAGCGCGTATGCTCCTGAAGAGCCGAGTATTCCCGCGCCGATGAAGAGGAAATCAAATGCGTAATCGCTCATGGAAATATTCTATCATACGGTTCTTTCCAAAGTCCGGGCGGAAATCGAAAAGGCATTTGCCTGGGAATTTATGTTATCATTTTTACGTGATGGACGATTACCCGCTGAGATGGCTTTTTGTGGACATGAACTCGTACTTCGCCTCCGTCGAGCAGCAGCTGAGACCCGAGCTGAGGGGCAAGCCTACCGTCGTTGTCCCGGTTATGGCGGACAGCACCTGTTGTATAGCCGCGAGTTACGAGGCAAGAAAGTACGGTATCAAGACCGGGACTAACGTCGCCGAAGCCCGCAAGGCCTGCAACAAGCTTAATATAGTAGAATCGAGGCCTGAAAAATACATCGAAACCCATCATAAGATAGTTTCAGCCGTAAGCTCCGTGCTGCCCGTCGATTCCGTCCAGTCGATAGACGAGATGTCGTGCCGTCTCACGGGAAGGCAGACGGTCCGGGAAAACGCTGTTGAGATAGGGCGCGAGGTGAAGAGAGCGATTAAAGAGCAGGTCGGGGAATACGTCAAGTGCTCGGTAGGCATTGCGCCAAACCGCTTCATAGCCAAGGTCGCGAGCGATATGGAGAAGCCCGACGGGTTTACCGTGATAACGAAGGAAGAGCTCCCTCAAAGGCTGTATTCGCTGTCCCTGACGGACCTTCCCGGCATAGGCAGGAGGATGCATGCCCGCTTGAAGGGTTACGGCGTGCACACGGTCGAGGGTCTTTGCGCTCTGCCGGAGGAAAAGATCCGCGATATATGGGGGAGTGTAGTAGGTAAGCGCTTTCTCGTTATGCTCAGGGGCGAAGATGTAATCGAGAGCCCTTCCGGGAGGAAGACGGTAGGCCACTCTCATGTCCTGCCCCCGGAATTGAGGACGGACGAAGGGGTCCGGGCGGTGTTCGTGAAGCTTATACATAAGGCTGCGTTCAGGTTGAGGAGGCTCAAGTACCTCTCTGACAGGATGGTCGTCAGGATAGATTATCTGGGAGGGGAAGAGAGCTGGAAAGTGGGTGTGAATATAGGGAAAAAGAACGATACGCGGACTATGATCGAAGTGTTCTCCTCAGCCTGGCAGAAAAGACCGTCCGATTACAAGCCTCTTCGCGCGTCTGTCACGTTTACCGACCTGACCCCGTCTGATGAATTTGCCATGCCTCTTTTTGCCGGTGAGAGGAAGCGGGACGATATTGCGGGCGCTCTCGATAAGATAAACGAGCGGTACGGTACGGACAGCATATATTACGGCTCCATGCACGGCGCTTCGGAGGCCGCTCCCATGAGGATAGGATTCACCTCCATACCGGACGTGGTCGCCGAGGGGAGTAAGAGGAAGCAAAACTTGCGCAGGCCGGGTAAAGATTAAGCGCCTTACTGAAATCTATACATCGGTATTCTATACATCGGCCCTTTGACCCCGGTGTTTCTTTCCGAGCTTCTTTACCGCTTTTCTGCTTTCGTCTGCTACCTTGCCTATAGGGAAGAAAAACAGGTACTGGCCGGAGTCCTTGAGGACGTCGAACGCCCTCGACGAAACCCTGTCGAAAAACTGCACGGACTTGCCGTCCGTTATGAGCACCCAGTTCTGGGGCTGGCTCAGGACTTCAGGCATCTTTTCCTTAAGAAACGTAAGCACCTCGCGGAAGCGGCTGACGGGTATTCCGTTCTTCTGGAGGGAGACGAGCCAGCGGAGCACGATGAAATCCTCGGTTGAGTAAAGCTTTGGCACCCCCCTGCCCTTCGAGCTCCTGAGGCTCGGCACAATGAGCCCCGTGTGCTCGTAGTAATATAGATGGTCGAAATCGAGCTTTACGCCTTCGAGCGCCTCTATGAGCTGTATGACGTCTTTACTCTTTAAGCCCGCCTGCAGCCTTCCCGGTGTTTCCGTTTTCTCTTTAGCATTTTTTTCCGCTCTCTTTTTCACCTTGAGTTTTCCTAGAATATACTCGAGCCGGGGGATATAAATTCAAAATATCACAAACGCCCCGCTTCTGCAATCCTTCTTGACACCCATCGGGGACATCACTATGTTTCTAGGGAAAAAGTCAGGGAGATCGGTGATGACGAAGGGTGAGAGACTGAGAGAAATAATGTCCGGGCCGGGGATCCTGGTGCTCCCGGGCGTCTACGACTGCATAAGCGCAAAGCTCGCTGAGCGGGCGGGTTTTAAGGTCGCGTTCACGAGCGGTTTCGGCATATCGGGTACTGTGCTCGGAAGGCCGGATTTCGGATTCCTCACGGCGACTGAAATGCTCTCCAGCGCCGGTCGTATCGCCGCTTCTGTCGGCATCCCCGTCGTCGCGGATATAGATACCGGGTACGGGAACGCGTTAAACGTAATGAGGACCGTGGAGGACGTAGTGACGCTGGGGGCTGCGGGAATAATACTCGAAGACCAGGTCTGGCCCAAGAAGTGCGGCCATTTCGAGGGGAAACGGGTCATTCCGATGGAGGAGCACGCGGAGAAAATCCATGCGGCCGTCGAAGCGCGCGGGGAGAGCGGGCTCGTCATCATCGGGCGAACCGATTCGCGCGCTCCGCTCGGTCTCGACGAAGCGATCAGGAGGGGGAGAGCCTATTACGAAGCCGGGGCCGACGTTGTATTCGTCGAGGCGCCCGAGTCGGTAGAAGAACTGAGAGAGATTGCCGCGGCATTCCCTGGAGTGCCTCTCTTTGCAAATATGGTCGAGGGCGGGAAGACCCCCGTTTTACAGGCAGGGGAGCTCGAAGATCTCGGGTACAAGATTGCAGTCTTTCCGCTGACAGCGCTCTTTGCTGCAACGAAAGCCGTGGAGTCCTGTTACTCCTATCTAATGGAGCACGGTACGACGGCCGGGTTCGGGGACATGCTCACGTTTAAAGATTTCGAGCGGATTATAGACGTGCCGAAATACAGGGAATTGGAAAGGAAATTCAAGGTACCTGAAAATGAATAATATATCCCGCTCGAGATATACGGTTTAAATGCTACTGACCCAGGAGTGATCCCATATCGAGCGGCTGCCCGTTGAGCGTTACCTGACCCATCTCGTAGCTGGCTTTGAGTTCGTAATTGTCGCCGCTCTCCGTAATAATGTTCTGGTCTTTCAACCCTTTAATTTCATCTCCGGCTTCTTCTTTCGCCATCCCGAGGATTTCCTCATCAGGGGGTATCTCGTCGTCGGCTTTTTTAAAATCGTCCAATATTTCTTCCTTTTTGTAGCCCGTTAATATCGTTTCCAGAAGAGTCTTCGTAACGGACACCCTCGCGTTTGCCTTTATTGCGGCAAGTAGAAACAGCGGGTTCGCCGCAAGCTCGGGGTTGTTCTGGTTCGATCCGTCAACCGAGATTTTCAGGTGACCGTCGAGGCTCCCGTTCGAGGTTTCGAGATTTAATTTCGTTAGCTCTATTTCGGGTGATTTCTTTATCAGGTCCGGGACTATCTTCATGAGCTCCGCCATGAACTTCTCTCGTGCCTCCTCGGTTTGAGCCGTATTCTGATTCTTCTTGAGGACATCCTGGACTTTCATCCACGAAGCCATATCGATGTTCCTGATGGCGAGCTCATAGCCTCCCGGGCCGTATTTGCCGCCCCCGACTACGAGCTCCCGAAAGCCGAGACTGTGGGTGCTGTTGAGATTGCCCTGGTTTTCACTCGATGTCCCCGTTAGCTTTATTCCCGTCACCGCAAATTTTTCATACTCCCCGCTGTTGTCATTTTTTGTCTGAAGCGCCACTTCACCGACCGTAAGATTGATATCCCCGACGGGGTATTTGTTCTCGGGACCTACATACTTCACCCTGGAGTCTCCCGCGATTTCCTTCACGGTGAGATTCATATCTTTTCCCGTAAGCATCAGCCCCTGAGATTTTAACGCTGTATCTACATCTTTAAACTCGGGACTGAACGCCACGTCTCCCGTCAGCCCTTCCCATTTGAGCTTTTCTCCCTGCTCCCCGGCCTCAGTTTCGATCCCCGGCACGGTGATATCCGTTATGCCTCCGCCGTCGAGCGAGAGTCTCGTCAATAAATTGGCCGGCGGCAGCTTCTTTATTATCTCGGAGAATTCCGATTTCTCTGCCGGTATCGGGACCAGTTGTGAATCTATGACCGCCATGACCGGCGAAAGTCCCGCTCTTCCGCTCAGTACTGCCTGCAGCGGAAACGGTCCGTGGTAAATCGTATCGGTTTCCTCGAACCTTATCAGTTCGGCCCCGCCGTTTTTGACAGCGAATACGGTTTTGGCTTTGGAATTCAGCCATCCCTTCTCGTAGCTTTTTTCGACGATCGTTATATTTTGTGATTCGGAATAGCTGGTCACTATATCGTTATAGACCTTTTCGGTCCGCATGCCGAACCAGTAAGGCAGCCCGAGCAGAGCCAGAAGAACTATAAGTACTATAACCAGCAGGACGCGCATATTTATCTCCCGATCGTTGGAAAAGTCATATAATTATATTTCTTTTGAGATAAAAAAAGCAAATTTACTTAAGAATCATCAATTCTTACATTTTATCCGCCGGTTCCGGATACTGTATCGGAAATATCAGATGCCCGTCCGACCGGCATCCATCCATTTTATTAATAATTACCGGGCATGCAATATCACTTCACGTTTTTCTGCAGGTCCGCCAGGAACGCATTCAATATATCGCCGAGGGCGATATTCCACCCTTTCATGAGATCCTTGGCGGTCTGCGATGCGATCGGTATTTCCGAGCTGTAGACCTTACCGAATACGATCTCCGTATTGTCGTCGTAACTGCTGTCGGAACTATATTTTAAGAGCAGAAACTGTATCTGCATTACCGCTTTCGGGGAAGCCCTGAAGTCCCCGTAAAGCTGGACGACGTTCGCCTCCACGAAATAGTTGGCCCCGGCTTGTGTGACCGTGCTCAGGACATCCTGGAAAAGCCCCGTATCGTTAAGCCAACTTATCGTCAATTCCGTAAGCATTGCGCCCGGCGGTCTGAAGAATTGATTATAAAAGTCCGATTCGTAGCTCAGATCGCCCGTTCTGTATATAAACTCCTTCCCGTCGCTGCCCGGTGAAACGTTAAATCTGGCAACTTCGACGATTGCCCCTTTTACCTGCGCGGGTTTAAGCGTTGCAGGCGGGACTTCGAACATGTAGAAATTCCTCTCGGGATAGCTTTTGCTAAGACCCGAACAGGCGGAGATGAAAATTATAAAGAACGCAATTGAAGAGATTTTAATGCGGTTATTTAATTTCATTTAGATTTTTCCTCCCCTTCGATATGCGGCGGCGGGTTTCCGAAAAGAACCCATGAGGGATATTTCTTCAATAGCTCCAATAGTTCCCTGCCGTCCTCCGAAATGCGCTCTATATTCTCCATAGTCAATTTTATGCTGTGCTCTCTGCTCGACAACAGGCGGTCGGTGCGGTTAAGTGTGCTCCTCAGATCGGATGTTATGGCCGTGACATTGGCAAGTGTCTGCTTCGTTTCCTTGCTCTTGAGTATCGAATCGAGCTCCGTGGTCGTCGTGTTAAGCGTCTTGATTAGCTCTCTCACGTCCTTGCTCATCTCTCCCACCTTTGCCGCTTCTACGGCTTCGTTCAATGAAGCCACCAGTTTATCTATGTCCTGCGAAATTTCTTTGAAGTCGATACTCTTGATGCTCTGCGAAAGCTCTTCGATGGTCTCGGTGATCTGGGCGATGGTCCCGGGCGCCGAGGGGATGTATACGTATTCCGGCTTCCAGTTGTGCTCGAGCGGTGGGAAACGCTCGGGGTCGAGATAGACTGCATTCAGGAACGCTATTCCCGTGATTCCCTGGGAGGCCAGCTGGAGCCTGAGCCCTTTCTGTACCATTTTCATAATACCTTCTTCCCTTTCTTCATCGCTTTTGAAGAGCCGACCCTTATTCTTCCCCGATACCTTATTGCCGTAGATCTCCGCCCTGACGAGGACGTAATGTTTATCTGTACTGTATTCATTAAATACGAACTCGATCGAGCTTACGTTGCCTATCTGAACACCCTGGAATTCAAGAGACGCCCCGACGGAAAGTCCCTCGACGGGCTGGTCGAAATAAGTTTCGACAGTATACTTCTTCTCGAAGAATTTTCCCCCGCCGAAGAATATTATCGCCCCGGCAAGGATAAGGAGTGCAAGTATTACGAACAACCCTATCTTGAAGAAATTTGGTTTCTGACTCATTTTTTATGTGTCCCCGCCCGTGGTTTTACATGCCGAGCTGCTCATCGGTCTGTCTCCTGAAAAATTTCCTGACTACCGGGATCGTCGAATTGTCCCTCAGATAATCCGGTTTTCCCTCCGCAATAATATTCTTGGTGCTCTTATCAAGCATAATAACCCTGTCGGCGATATTGTAAATACTGTTAAGCTCATGTGTAACAACTACAAATGTTACTCCGAGGCTCTTAGAGAGCTGAATTATCAGCTGGTCGAGCTCGGCTGAGGTTATAGGGTCGAGTCCGGCCGAGGGCTCGTCGAGAAACAGCACCTCCGGGTCAAGAGCCATAGCCCTTGCGAGCGCCGCCCTCTTTATCATCCCTCCGCTGAGCTCAGACGGCATCTTCCGCTCCGAGCCCTCGAGACCCACGAGATCGAGCTTCATCCTTCCGATGAGATGCCTTGCATCCCTGTCCAGGTCCGTATACTCCTCGAGAGGCAGCATTACGTTCTCAAGAACCGTCATGGACCCGAATAAAGCGCCAAGCTGATACGCAACTCCAATTTTTTTCAAAATATCGATTCTCTCCTGCCCTTCCGCTTTCGTGATGTCTTCCCCGTTTATAATTATGTTCCCCTGAGCGGGCTTGTAGAGCCCGATCATATGTTTCAGGAGCGTGCTCTTCCCGCATCCCGAGCCTCCGAGTATGACGAATATCTCGCCCTTATAGACGTCAAATGAGATATCGTCGATGATTACCGTATCCCCGTATTTGGCTGTAAAATCTTCTACCTTTATTATTACCGTCCCCTTATCGTTCATCTCAGATTCCCAGAATGTAATATATAACGCCGAAGATTCCGTCGACGACTATCATAAGTATGATCCCCATTACAACCGCGTTAGTGGCCGCGTCACCCACAGCCGAAGGACCCCTCGAGGCCCTCATTCCGGCAAGACACCCCACGCCTGCGATGAGCACCGCAAAAAATAGTGTTTTGAAAAGTCCGGAGAGCAACATGACATATGTCCCCGATGCGGTTATCTGATTTATATAGGTGGAGAAAGTGTACCCCATCGATAGTATTACGACGAGGCCTCCCAGGAGTCCGAAGAGGTTCCCGAATACGGTGAGGAGCGGGAGCATGAAAAGGGCGGCGATGACCTTGGGGACTACCAGGAAATTCACGGGGTCGAGTCCCATGGTGTCGAGCGCGTCTAATTCTTCGTTCACCTTCATAGTGCCGAGCTCGGCGGCGAAAGCGGAGCCGCTCCTTCCGTTTACGACGAAAGCGGTCATAAGAGGTCCGAGCTCTTTAAAATAGGCTATCACAATAAGGTCTGCGACGAATATCTGGGCGCCGTACTGCTGCATCGGTATGGCCGACTGGAACGCGATCACGAGCCCGACCAGGAAATTTACGAGCCCGATGATGAATAGGGAGTTAGCGCCAAACTTCTCGCATGTGACGAATACTTCCTTCCACCTCACACTGAACGGATTGAGCAGGGCCCTCAGGAGCCCTACCGTCACTCGTCCCGTGAATACTATATGCACTCTTATTTCTTCGAGCACCTGCCATGAGCCCTCCCCTATCCGTTCGATAATATTTCCTGAAGGCGGTACTGCCGGAGCCTCGGGTTTCGCTAGCTCCTCCGGTTTAAAGAGCCTGTATAATTTATCCACATCGTTGCGGAGCCCCGTAATCTCGAAGCTGCCGCCCGTTTTCTCCTGACTGAGCCTGAGCTCTATAAGGAGGGCTATGCCGGAGGCGTCGCAGTATTCGATACCCTCTGCGTCTATGATAAGTTTGGCAGGGTTGGATTTCTCTATTACCGAAGAGGAATCTTTCCAGATTTTGCCGGTGGTATAGACATCGAGACGTCCCTTGATTTTAAGCTTTAGGGTATCGTTCGAGTCTTTCGATGCTTCGACTGTCGGGAGAGGCAAGGCAGAGCCATGTTCGTTCATTTTTATTATTATCGGCAGGTTTTTGAGTACCGATAATATGACATCAAAACTGTAGATTAACAAGTGAGATTAACATAGAATAAACAAAGGAACCGCCGATGAAGGGAAGAGCCCCGTTTGTCAGGAACATGGACGCTTATAATTACGCCGAGGTTTTTCTCGTCTGCGCGGTCTCCGCGATCCTGACGATACGGCTTTTTCTCCACATGACGGGTTATCCTCAGATCGGAAACAGCACTCTGCACATAGCGCACATGCTTTGGGGCGGGCTCCTCATGCTCGTGTCGATAGTCATGCTCATTGCGTTTATCGGCAGGCGGACCGATCTGTGGGCGGCTATTCTGGGGGGAGCCGGTTTCGGGACCTTCATCGACGAGGTGGGGAAGTTCGTAACGAAAGACAACGACTATTTCTTCGAGCCGTCGGTGGCGATCATGTACATGGTATTTGTACTCATAGTCCTTGCGGTGCATATGATCGGATCGGGATGGACATTCACGAAGAGGGAATATCTCATCAACGCCCTCAGAGGGCTTGAGGAGGCGGCGCTCCGTGACCTCGACGAGGACGAGAAAAGGAGAGCGCTCATGTTTCTGGCAAAGAGCGACCCCGAAGACCCGCTCACTGCTGCCGTAAGGGGGCTCATCATCAACACTACCCCGATTCCCACGCGGTCGCCGGGAATTTATATCAGGCTAAAAAGGAGGTTCGTGAGGTTTTACGAGAGTGTGGCGGGCTCACGTTATTTCAGAGGAGGCGTCGTGATCTTTTTCCTCCTCCAGCTATTAGCAACACTTGGGTACGTCGCTTTTTTTACCCTCTTTTTCGGCCTCGGGAAGGAAAAGCTGATGAATATCCGAGTCCTCGAGAATATCACCCTCAAGCTCACCGGCCTCACTTTTATAGATAAGGCCCAGATATTCTCCTCGCTTTTGTCGGGAGTTTTCGTCGTTCTCGGAGTTTATTACATAAGAAAATCGAGGCTCCGGGCCTACGGGATGTTCGAGCGCTCAGTCCTCGTATCCATACTCCTTACGTATGTGTTTATATTTTACAAGGAGCAGTTCGCCGCCCTCGCCGGACTCCTATTCAACGTGCTTATACTCATAGGGCTCAGAGTGATGATAAAGAGGGAGCAGGCTGAGGCATTATCAAAAGAGTCTTACATCGACTGGGGCAGGCTCGATTAACCGAACGCTGCGCCCTGCGTCATGTAGTATATCAGGACGAAATAATAGGATACCGGGAATACGAATATCAGGCTGTCGAACCTGTCGAGCACACCTCCGTGTCCGGGGACTATATAGCCTGAGTCTTTCAGGCCCGCGCCTCTTTTTATTGCGGACTCGACCAGGTCGCCGAATATAGCGGAGAGCGCTATGAGCACGGAAAAGAGTATCGTCCAGTCTGAATTCAATGGCGACCCGAATCCGTAATTCACAATTATTCCCGTGAGTATGCAGGCAATGATCCCGCCTATCGTCCCCTCGACCGTCTTCCCCGGGCTTATTGCAGGAGCGAGCTTCCTTTTCCCTATCTTTAGCCCGGTGAAATAAGCCCCGGTGTCGTTTAAGAACGTGCACGCGACCGTAAAGAATATGTAGAAGAACCCTGGGTCTTTAAGTCCCTGGTAGGTTCCCGAGAACTCCCGTATCCCCTCTATAGCCCCTATGTCTCTTAAGAGTATAGCGTGGCTAAGAAGCCAGCCCAGATATATAATTCCGAAAAGGGTCGCGCCCGCCCTCGGTATAGTGCCCCCTTCCTTGAGCTTCCAGAGCTCGAGAATGAGTATGAGCACCACGGCTCCCGTGAACGTCATCATGAAATAGAAGTAGCCCATGAAGGCGGAGACGGCGAGGAGGAGCGAAAACGCTATTCCCGATACCCGCTCATTCGGTAGGTTCCTCGACCGCAGCAGCTTCTGGTATTCGATCTGGCCTATGAGTATGAGAGCGAGGATGAAAAGAAGGTATATGACACCCCCGATCCGGAATATCACATACAGTATCGGGACCGCAATAACAGCCGTAAGTATCCTCTGCCAGAAGTTGCTCATGGTATTTAAATAGATATACTTTCCATGACTTAACGGATATTGCAAATAAATTTTACCCCCTATGAACACCCAGCGGATAGAGCCGATTTTTAATCCCGTGCGGTCGCCGATGAGCGTTGCGGTCTTCCTCTCGGGCTCGGGCACAAATTTCATATCTGTGTACGAAGAGCAAAAGAGGCTCGAAAAAGAGGGAGAGAAGTCATTCGGCAGGATAGATGCCGTGTTCACGAATGTCCCGGAATGCAAGGGCGCAATCAAAGCCCGGGAGTTTGGCATCCCCGTCCTGAGCCTGAGCTCGAAGCTCTTTTTCTCAACGCTCGGCAAAAACCCGGACGATGAGGTGGGAAGGGATTATTTCGACGCTGCCACGATCGCCCTTGTAGAGGATATTTGCAAGCCCGACCTCATAGTGCTCGCGGGATACAGACGAAGATTGGGCGGCATGTTTCTCGCGAGATATAAAAACAGGGTAGTGAACCTCTATCCGGGGGATATAACGAAGGACTATCTGATAAGGGGTGTGGATGCTTCCGTTCAGGCTATACGAGCGGGCGAGAGCACGATCAAATGCACAGTTTATCTCGAGAGGGAGAACGAGAGGTTCGGCCCCGCGCTCGTCCAGTCGCAGCCTATATCACTGGGCGGGTTTAAGGAGTCGGACTCGGAAGCCGTGAGCGAGCGGATACGCTCGGAAGGTGAGTGGAAGGTATTCCCATACGCCGTCCACCACCTCATAGCCAAAGGCAGGCTAGGGATAGACAAAGACGATAACGTTTACCTCGACGGTAATGAACTGGGAAAGAGCGGGTATCAGTATCCCGGGTGAAGCGATTGCCCGGCTGAAGTAAATTCGGACGACTATTCCTGCTTACCCTTTTCCTTCGCCCATGTGTCTTTCAGCGTGACAGTCCTGTTGAATACCGGGGCACCTTTTTTTGAATCCCTCAAGTCCGGCGTGAAATACCCGAGCCTCTCGAACTGATAGTTGACGCCGGGCTCTGCATCCCCAAGGCCGGGCTCCAGCCTGCATTCCTTGAGCGCGACGAGGGAGCCGGGGTTAAGAGAATCCTTGTAATCCCCGCCTCCGCTTCCGGGCTCGGGGTCGGTGAAAAGCCTGTCGTAGAGCCTGACCTCGGCTTTTACAGCGTGTTTCGCCGAAACCCAGTGTATCGTGGCCTTGACCTTCCTGCCGTCGGGCGCGTCCCCTCCCCTCGTCTCCGGGTCGTATGTGCAGTGAAGCTCTGTAATTTCGCCTTGGTCGTTCTTTAATACGCCCGAGCATTTAATGAAGTACGCGTACCTGAGTCTCACTTCCACGCCGGGGGAGAGACGGAAGAACTTTTTAGGCGGGTCTTCCATAAAATCGTCCCTTTCGATGTATAGCTCTCCCGAGAAAGGGACCTTCCTCGTCCCCATGCTCAAGTCCTCGGGGTTGTTTACGGCATCCATCTCCTCTGTGAGACCCGCGGGATAATTTGTTATCACTACCTTGAGCGGGTTGAGGACGGCCATTACGCGGAGCGCCTTTTTGTTGAGGTCTTCCCTCACGCTGTGCTCAAGGAGCGACATGTCCATTACGCTCTCCTGTTTAGTCACCCCTATCCTGGCGCAGAAGTTCCTTATCGAAGCGGGGGTGTACCCCCTTCTCCGGAGCCCCGAGATGGTGGGCATCCTGGGGTCGTCCCACCCGGACACGTACCCGTTCTGGACGAGCTCAAGGAGCCTCCTCTTGCTCATGACCGTGTAGTTGAGGTTTAAACGCGAGAACTCTATCTGCTGCGGGTGGTATATGCCGAGCTCGTCGAGAAACCAGTCGTAGAGCGGCCTGTGGTCCTCGAATTCGAGCGTGCATAGTGAATGCGTTATTCTCTCGATGGAGTCCGAGATGCAGTGGGCGTAATCGTACATGGGATAGATGCGCCAGTCCTCACCGGTCCTGTAATGGGGCTCCCGGAGTATCCTGTACATGACCGGGTCCCGCATGTTTATGTTGCCAGAGGACATGTCTATCTTCGCCCTGAGCACATGGGCGCCCTCCTCGAATTCGCCCTTTTTCATACGCTCGAAGAGGTCGAGGTTTTCCCCGACGGGCCTGTTTCTATATGGGCTTTCCCTTCCGGGCTCGTTCAGCGTGCCCCTGTACTCCCTTATCTGGTCGGGCGTAAGGCTGTCGACATAAGCCTTCCCGTCCTTGATCAGCTGCACTGCGTAATCGTATAAATGCCGGAAATAATCGGAGGCGTAATAGAGCCTGTCCTCCCAGTCGAAGCCGAGCCACCTGACGTCGTTCATTATGGATTCGACGAACTCGGTGTCCTCCTTGGTCGGGTTCGTATCGTCGAATCTCAGGTTGCATGTGCCCCCGTATTCCTCGGCTGCGCCGAAATTGAGGCATATGGACTTTGCGTGTCCTATGTGGAGGTAGCCGTTGGGCTCCGGGGGGAACCTCGTTGCGACCCTTCCTCCGTACTTTCCGCTCTCTATGTCTTCTTCGATGATGGCCCTTATGAAGTCGAGGCTCTTTTTGTCATTATTTTCGTCCATTGTCTTTGTCCGCGGGGAATTTGCCAGGAATTAATAATATACAAAAGCCCGAAAACATCAAAAGTTAATGTAAATAAATAAAAGGTCGTTTATTGACTTAGGCGCGAAAGAGCAATTAAAATAAACACGTATGTACTTCCCCGCTTACCGTCCGAGAAGATTGAGAAAGAACGAGCGCCTGAGAGAGATGATTTCCGAGACCGATATCTCGGCCGGAGAGCTCATCTACCCGATGTTCGTAATGCCGGGAAAGGGTGTGAGAGAGGAAGTGAGCTCGATGCCCGGTATCTACAAGCAGTCGATAGACAATATCGTAAAGGAAGCCCTCGAGGCCGAGAAGCAGGGCATCAATTCAATACTCCTTTTCGGTATACCGGAGAAGAAGGACGAGACCGGGTCACAGGGGTATGACCCTAACGGGATAATTCAGAAGGCGCTCAGGGAATTGAAAAAGAAAGCGAAGGGCCTCGTAGTTATTACTGACGTCTGTATGTGCGAATATACGAGCCACGGGCACTGCGGCATTATCAAGCACGGCGATGTGGATAACGACGAGACAGTCGAGTACCTCGCCAAAATGGCCCTCTCGCACGCGGAGGCAGGGGCGGATATCGTGGCCCCTTCGGATATGATGGACGGCCGCGTGGGCGTGATAAGGGACGTGCTCGATGATAACGGCTTCGAGAACCTGCCGATTATGTCCTATTCAGCGAAGTACGCGTCTTCTTTCTACGGGCCTTTCAGGGACGCCGCGGAGTCCCCGCCCCAGTTCGGGGACAGGAAGAGCTACCAGATGGACCACCGCAACGTGAGGGAGGCGATGAGGGAGATTGCCCTCGATATAGAGGAAGGGGCTGATATAGTGATGATAAAGCCCGCCCTTTCCTATCTCGACGTTATAAGGGCCGCTAGGGAGGGGTTTGATCACCCGATAGCCGCTTACAACGTGAGCGGTGAGTATTCGATGGTCAAGGCGGCGGGACGCCTTGGATGGATCGACGAGGAGCAGGTCATGATGGAGATACTGACGAGCATCAAGAGGGCCGGGGCCGACCTGATAATCACATACCACGCGAGGGAAGCGGCCGGGATTCTGAACGGGTCGCGGAAATAAGCTATGGAATATACGAGTTACAAAGTGGTGGAAGTCGCACTCGTCACGGATGAGGAGCTCGAGAAGATTATAAACAGGTGGGTCGGCGAGGGCTGGGTGCTCGACGGCATACACTTCGCCATGAGGGAATCCTCAAGAAGGCCGTCAATGGCTTTCGTAGTTTTTGCCTCAAACAAGAACAAAACTGAAAATCAGCACAGCTCCTAGTCGGGGACTATGCTCTTCCAGTTTAAAAGCACAACCCCTATCACAACCAGAAATATTCCGGCAACGCGTACGGGAGTGATCTGCTCTCTCAGGAAGAAGTATGCATAGACTGTCGTGAAGAGCGGGAATGAGGCCGCGATCGGCACTACGTGGCTTGCGGCGTTCTGCTTCAAGACTACGAAATAGAGGAGAAGACCCAGGACGCCCCCGACGAGCCCTCCGAGGCATATCCAGAGGAGTGAAACGCCGTCCACGTTCTTTATGTCCCTGAACTGCCCCGTCACGAGAGATATAATTACTACGAGCACCGTGGTAAACATAAACCTTATGGTCATAACCGTAAAAGGCGCGGTCTTTTCCAGGCTCAGTTTTTCGAATATAGGGGATATTCCCCATATCGCCGCGACGAGTAATGCCCAAGCTGCTCCAGTCATGATGCTCCTCCGGAATTATAAATTGATACTCTAAAGCCGGCCCTTTTTGTCGAGGACCTTCTCGATTGCGGTAAGGTCGCCTATCCTGTCCATTCCCCCCGCGGCCGCGTATTCCCCTTCCCTGTCCAGGAGCAGCGCCCTTATCCCGAGGGCCCTCGCGCCGTGGAAGTCGTTGCAGAGGTCATCCCCTATGTGGATCACCTCATGGGACTCCCTGCCTGCGCGCTCAAGCGCGATCGAGTATATGCCGTGGGAGGGTTTCGCGTGACCTGCCTCACTCGATATAACGAACGTGTCGAAGAAATCGTAAATACCGAGCTCCTTCATCACGTCGTAGACCCTCGAATCGAAGTTGGATATTATGCCGAGGCTGTAGCCCTTATTCTTGAGAGACGAGAGGACTTCGGTCGTTTCGGGAAAGAGAGTCCAGGCCCCTCCCCTGAATACCTCGAACAGCTCGTCGAAATGGGCGTCGAATTCGTCGAACATTCCGATCTCCGAATAAACCTCCTCGACTACTGACCGCCACCATTCTTTCTCCGCTCTCTTTCTCTCCTCATTTGAGACATTGCCGAAGGCGAGCGGGGGAGCCGATTTGAATGCCCGTGAGAACGCCTTTTTTATTTCACCGGGGTCGGGAGACGCGCCGTATTTTGCGGCGACCTCGGCGTAGGTGTGTCCGAGCCCCCGCCTTATGTAAAAAAGCGTGTCTGCCGCGTCGAAGAATATGGTTCTGATCCTGACTCTTTTCATGATGGGCCCTGTTTTGAGTGAACGGGAATTTAATATACACTCTATTTTTAAAGGGAGTAATAGAGTGGTTGATAATACAAATTCGGGCTACGCGGTCGCGGTGCTTGACGATATGTTCTTCGCATCCAAGATCAGGGAAGCGGCTAAAGCAGCCGGGGTAGGTATAGATTTCATTAAGGGGATGGAGGGAATAATCGATAGGATTTCTTCTACATCTCCCTCGCTCGTTATCGTCGACCTCGCCCATAAAAAAGTAGATCCGATAGAGTTAATCAAAGAGCTTAAGGGTCTCGATAATCTTAAAGGGGCCCGGTTCATAGGCTACCTTCCGCATGTGGAGACCGGACTGAAAAAAGAGGCGATCGATGCCGGATACGATATAGTGCTTCCGAGGTCAAAATTCTCACTCGAAATGAGGGATTTAATTTCCCGCTTTGCGGCAAGGAACGGTTGACGGTTTCCGCATCAGTAGCCGAGGTTGGGCCGGAGCCACTTCTCGACTTCCGAGAGTGTCATGCCCTTACGCCTCGCATAGTCCTCCGCCTGGTCCCTGTCGATGTCGCCGAGGTGGAAATACTTTGACTTTGGATGGGCGAAATAGAGCCCCGCGACCGAGCTCGGGGGATAAATGGCGTAGTTCTCGGTGAGCCTTGCCCCGATGTTATTCTCGGCGTCGAGGAGTCGCCATATTAGAGCCTTCTCCGTGTGGTCGGGGCAAGCGGGATAGCCGGGGGCGGGTCTTATGCCCCTGTATTTCTCCTTGATCAAATCCTCGTATGAGAGATTCTCGTTCTTTCCGTAGCCCCAGTTCTCGCGCGCTTTTTTGTGCATCATCTCGGCAAGCGCCTCGGCTATCCTGTCCCCGAGAGCCTGTACCATGATTGCCGAGTAATCGTCGTGCTTTTCTTTTAAGTAATGGGCGTACTGCTCGACGCCCTCGCCTGCCGTGACAACGAACCCGCCCAGATAGTCCTCCCGCCCCGATTCCACGGGCGCCACGAAATCGGCCAGGCAGAGGTATTTCTCGTTCTCCCCCCTGTCCGTTTGCTGGCGGAGGAAGTGGAACGTCGCAATCGCTTCTCTGCGGCTCTTGTCCGAATAAATTTCGACGTCGTCTCCTACCCTTCCGGCGGGCCAGAACCCGAGAACCGCTTTAGGCCTGAACCTTTTTTCGGAGATTATTCGTTTCAGGATCTTTTGAGCGTCGTCGAATAGGTTCTTCGCCTGCTTGCCCCATTTCTTGTGCTCCAGTATCTTGGGGTATTGCCCCTTGAGCTCCCATACCCAAAAGAGCGGGGACCAGTCTATGTAGGGGATAACGTATTCGAGGTGTATGTGGTCGAATACCTGAACCCCGAGCTTTTCAGGCGCGTCGATCCTGGTCTTTTTCCAATCGTCGGTAAACCCTTTCGCCCTTGCCCGGTCTATCGGTAGGTATCCGGTCTTCATCTTCGATTTCTCGTGGAGCTTTCTCAGCTCGTCGTGCTTTTTTTCCTGCTCCCTGACGAAATCCCGGTACTTCTCCGGGTTGAGCAGGTCGTTGCAGACTCCTACAACAAGGGAAGCGTCCTGGACGTGGCTTACTACGCCGCTATAGTGAGGGGCTATTTTTATCGCCGTGTGGGCCTTGCTCGTCGTGGCTCCCCCGATGAGGAGCGGCGTGCTGAACCCCTGCCTCTCCATCTCGGAAGCGTTATGTACCATCTCGTCAAGAGACGGCGTGATCAGACCGCTCATGCCTATGATATTCGCGTCAACTTCCCTAGCCTTCTTCAATATATTTTCGCATGGGACCATCACGCCTAAATCAATTACCTCGTAATTGTTGCAGCCAAGCACGACGGAGACGATGTTTTTACCTATGTCGTGGACGTCTCCCTTGACGGTCGCAATGACGAATTTCCCCCTGGCGTTGCCGCCGCCGGCCTTTTTCTTCTCCGCCTCCATGAAGGGCTCGAGATAAGCGACGGCCTTTTTCATGACTCTTGCGCTCTTTACGACCTGAGGGAGGAACATCTTCCCCTCGCCGAAAAGCTCGCCTACTACCTTCATACCGTCCATGAGCGGCCCTTCTATGACGTCGAGAGGCCTTTCGTATTTAATGTGCGCCTCTTCGGTGTCCTTCTCTATATATGCGTCTATACCCTTAACGAGGGCATGTGAGAGCCTTTCCTCTACGCTCCCCTCCCTCCAGGTCTCGGTCTCCTTTTCTCTCGTCTTGCCCGTGTCTTTTATCTTTTCCGCGTAATCTACGAGTATTTCCGTTGCGTCGGGCCTTCTGTTGAGGAGCACGTCCTCCACCTTTTCGAGGAGCTCCTTGTCTATTTCCTCATAGACCTCGAGCATACCGGCGTTCACTATAGCCATGTCGAGCCCCGCATTTATCGCGTGGTAGAGGAAAGCGCTGTGCATCGCCTCTCTTACTACGTTGTTTCCGCGGAATGAGAACGAAATATTGCTTATACCGCCGCTCGTTTTCGCGCCGGGGCATGAAGCCTTGATTTCCTTTACCGCCTCTATAAAATCGAGCGCGTAGTTGTTGTGCTCCTCGATGCCCGTTGCCACAGTGAGGACGTTCGGGTCGAAAATAATATCGTTCGGGTCCATGCCGACTCTCTCCGTAAGGAGCTTGTACACGCGCCTGCATATCCTGACCTTTTCGTCTTTAGTCGCGGCCTGTCCTTCCTCGTCAAAGGCCATCACGACGGCAGCCGCCCCGTAGCGCATTATCTTCCGGGCCTGCTCTATGAATTTTGCTTCCCCTTCTTTCAGGCTTATGGAATTGACTATGCCCTTGCCCTGAACACACTTTAAGCCCGCCTCGATCACGGTGAACTTTGAGCTGTCTATCATGACCGGGACGCGTGCTATGTCGGGCTCGGACGCAATGAGGTTGAGAAATCTCGTCATGCAGGCTTCGCCGTCGAGGAGAGCCTCGTCGAAGTTGACGTCTACTATATTCGCGCCGTTCTCTACCTGCTGCTTCGCGATACTTAAAGCCCCTTCGAAATCGTCCTCTTTGATGAGCTTCGCGAAGCGGGGCGAGCCCGTTACGTTTGTCCGCTCCCCGACCATTATGAAAGGCGCGTTCTCGCCTATGTTAAGAGCCTCGAGACCGCTCAGGCGCGTTGCGGGCTTAATGTCCGGGAATCTTGCGGGGCGGGTACTTGCCCACCTTTTCCGCTATGGCTTTAATGTGCTCGGGAGTAGTGCCGCAGCACCCCCCTACTATGTTGAGGAACCCGCTCCGTGCGAAATCCTCGAGGTATGAAGAAGTATCGGCCGGAGTCTGGTCATACCCTGTCTCGCTAAGCGGGTTCGGAAGGCCGGCGTTCGGGTAGCAGCTTATGAAGCAGTCGGCTATCCTCGAGAGCTCTTCTATGTAGGGACGCATCTGCTCCGCGCCGAGGGCGCAGTTTATACCCACGCTCATCGGCCTCGCATGCCTTACGGAGTTCCAGAAGGCCTCGAGAGTCTGACCCGAGAGCGTCCTTCCCGAGGCGTCCGTGACGGTCACAGAGAGCATTAGCGGGAGCCGTACGGGGTGCTCGTCGAGGAACCTGTATATCCCGTAAATTGCGGCCTTGAGGTTGAGCGTGTCGAACGTCGTCTCGGCGAGTATGATATCGATGCCGCCGTCCACGAGTCCTCTCAGTTGTTCGTAATACGCCTCGACGAGCTCATCGAACGTCACGCCCCTTACAGCAGGGTTACTGACGTCGGGCGAGATAGATGCCGATTTTGTCGTGGGGCCGAGCGCGCCCGCGACGAAGCACTTACGCCCCGGGTGTTCGGACATGAATTGGTCCGCGGTTTTCCTGGCGAGCCCCGCTGCGGCCTTGTTTAATTCGTAAACGATCCCTTCAAGCTTATAATCCGACTGGGAGATACGGTTCGCGTTAAACGTGTTGGTCTCGATTATATCCGCGCCCGCCTCCAGGTACTTGCGGTGTATTTCGGATACTATGTCCGGTCTCGTGAGGCAGAGGAGGTCGTTATTGCCCTTGAGGTCGAGCGGGTGGTCTTTAAAAATCTCCCCGCGGAACTCTTTTTCTTCGGGCTTGTAGCGCTGTATCATGGTGCCCATAGCGCCGTCGATGAAGAGTATCCGCTCGGCGAGAAGCTTTCTCAGAAGTGAATACTGCACTGAATCCTTTTTATTCATAAGGCTTTATTATACCAAAACGATTTTTGAGGGGTAGTTCGGTGAAGGCGGCTGCTTCACTTCCAATCGTCTCTCAGCTTCCTCATCTCCTTGAATATGGAGGCGGGAGAGGCGTCGAGCCGCTTATTTCTTTTCCTTAGCGTTTCGATAACTTCCGGCGAATCGAAGCGGAGAAATGGGTTATATTTCTTTTCTTCGCCGATAGTTGTGGGCGCGGGCTCTTTCCCTTTCGTTCGCAGCTTTTTTATCTCGTCGAGCTTCTTTTTGGCTTCCCTGTTTCCGGGCTCGAGATCGAGGGCGAACCTCAGGTTCGCATCCGCATAGTCGTGCCCGGCGAATATGCGGAAGTTATCGGGCAGAGGCCTCAGCTTCGTGTCTATGCTTCTGAATAGATCCTCGGCATTGCCCCCGTGCTTCAAGTTCCCGCAGCCGGACAAAAAGAGCGTATCCCCCGTAAAGACGTTTTCTCCCATGAGCAGCAATATATGTTCAGGGCAGTGGCCGGGAGTATGCACAACATTGATATTTAATTTTCCGACATCGATCGTGTCCCCGTCGTTTACTGTCGCGCTCCTGGGCGAGACCATGCCCGCGCCCAGCGGGTGGACGAGTATCTTCGAAAGTGTGACCTTGAGGATGGGGTCGTTCCCCATGACATGGTCGGGATGGCAGTGCGTGTTAATTATGTATTCGACGTGGAGTCCGTTATCCCTTATGAAATTAAGTATGGGCACCGGGTCTAAGGGGTCTATAACGGCGCATTCCGATGTCTCCGTGCACCAGATTATATAGCTGTAGTTGCTGTCGCTCTCAGGCGTTTTTATCCTGGCAATTCCGTATCCGGCTCCCGAGAATGTATCCATTTATAGTTCTCCCCCCGTTATTTGCGCGTATTTGCGTGCCTTGCCGCGCGGGATGAAGCTGTTATTATGCCAGAAAAATTAATATTAATTTACCTTGTAAGGTAAAATATAGATTCGGCGCGTTAATAAATTTTAATATTATAAATGTGCCCGAACGAGTAAAGGGGGCAGATTTTGAAACCTGAGAGAGTTTTTTTGATTGCGGCTGTATTGTTTTCGGCCCTTGTCGCGTGCAATAAAAAGCCCGAATATATACCGGGTTCGAGCGTGCAGGGGTTCAGGGCGTCTATTTCCAAGATACTGTTCTCGCCCATCGCCTTTGACGGGGCGACTGTGGCCGTGGAGGGGATAGTCGCCGGAGTAGTTGAGGAAAATGCCGGCTCGAAAGAGGTAATAACAAATTTTAAGCTCTCCGATTTAAACGGGAACTTCGTCAACGTAGAGATGCCCGGGTCGTGGGAAATCGCCGATGACGACTATATGGTAGTGGGCGGAATCTACAGGAAAAACGGGAATGTTATAGAGGCCGACGAGTTTGAAAAAATAGTCCTTCAGGATAAAAACAAAAACGAGCAAATAGAAAAACGGGACACCTGGTAAAACTGACGTAAGATTGTCTTGATGCTTTGACAAGCCGGGAATTAGAGGTTAACCTCTTTGATTTATTCAATATATCTCCGGGGGATTTTATGAGTTTTGTTAAGGGACTTAGGTGCAAGGAATGCGGGGAAGAATACCCGAAGGAGCCCCTCCACGTCTGCGAAACATGCTTCGGGCCGCTTGAAGCCGTTTACAAATACGACGAGATCAAGAAAGTGATGTCCCGGGAAGTAATTGAGAAAAGGGACAGGAACATCTGGAGATATAAAGAGCTCCTCCCCATAGATGAAGAGCCCACCGTGGGCCTCCAGGTCGGATTTACACCCCTCATAAAAGCGGAAAACCTGGGGCGGGCACTCGGGGTTAAGGAGATTTACGTGAAAAATGACGCCGTATGCTACCCGACCCTGTCGTTTAAGGACAGGGTGGTGTCGGTTGCGCTCTCAAAAGCCAAGGAATTCGGGTTCAAGACGGCGGCCTGCGCATCGACCGGGAATCTCGCGAACGCCGTAGCCTCCTTAACGGTATCCGGGAACCTCGAGAGCTACATTTTCATCCCCTATGATTTGGAGCAGGCAAAGATAATAGGCACGACGGTTTACGGCGCAAATCTCATAGGCATCAAGGGAACTTACGACGACGTTAACAGACTCTGCAGCGAAGTGGCCGGTAAATTCGGGTGGGCGTTCGTAAACATCAACATGAGACCCTATTATGCCGAGGGCTCCAAGTCCTATGCATTCGAAATGATGGAGCAGCTCGGCTGGCGCGCGCCAAAGCACGTAGTCGTCCCGATGGCGAGCGGCTCGCTCCTCACAAAGGTATGGAAGGCGATAAAGGAGTTCGAGATGATGGGCCTCGTCGAAGAGAACGGTACAAAGATCTACGGCGCTCAGGCGACGGGCTGTTCGCCTATTACTACGGCGCTCAAGAACGACTGGGAGATATTCAAACCGGTAAAACCCCACACGATAGCCAAATCGCTCGCGATCGGCACGCCCGCAGACGGGTTCTACGCGATGTGCGTCATGAGAGAGAGCGGCGGATGGGGAGAGGACGTGACCGATGAGGAAATAATCAGCGGTATCAAGCTCCTCGCGGAGACGGAAGGGATATTCACCGAAACCGCCGGCGGGGTGACTATGGCCGTGACCAGGAAGCTCATAGAGCAGGGAGTCATTCCCAGGAACGAGTCTATAGTCGTTTCTATCACCGGCAACGGTCTCAAGACCCAGGAGGCGATTGCAAACGACGTTTCTCAGCCTCATTTAATTGACGCGCGTCTTGAGGCATTTGAGGATTTGTATACGAAACTGAAGGAACAAGAAGAAAAAGGAGGTATAAAAGATGCCCTCTGTTCGCATTCCAACACCGCTTAGAAAGCTGACTTCCGAGAAGGACGAGGTCAACATCAGCGCCGCTAACGTCGGCCAGCTGATAGACGAGATGGAAAACCAGTTTCCCGGCATTAAGACCAGGCTGTGCGATGAATCGGGTAACGTCAGAAGATTCATAAACCTGTACGTCAACAACGAAGATATAAGGTTTTTAAACGGGAAGGAAACAGCTCTTAAGGAAGGCGATATCGTTTCGATCATTCCCGCTATTGCCGGCGGGTATTGATCAGAGGCTTAAACGGCCGTGTGGAGAATAATTCTCCATATCACTTGTTTAGGATTTCGTGAAGCTTCGATACGAACCTTTTGACCATCGGGACGTTTTCCTCTGCGCTTACCCTGGCGAACTCTTCGAGTAAAAGCTGCTGCTTTTTATTGAGCTTTACGGGGACTTCCACCTGCACCTGTATGTAGAGGTCGCCGTGCCCTTTGCCTTCGAGTCTCGGGACGCCCTTACCTTTGAGCCTGAACGTTTGGCCCGACTGTGTCCCCGCCGGGATTTTTATCGTGCTCTTCCCTTTAGGGGTCGGTATCTCTATTTCGTCGCCGAGGGCCGCCTTGACGAATTCTATCGGCACGTTGCAGTGGAGGTCCTGACCTTCCCTCCTGAAAAGCGGATGCTCCTCGACGTGTATTTCGATGTAGAGGTCTCCGCTCGGTCCCCCGAGGTAACCGCTGTCCCCTTCCCCGCGCATCCGGAGCCTCACGCCGTCCGATATCCCTGCGGGCACCTTCACTCTTACGTCGTGTTCGGATACGATGTATCTCTCGCTGCGGCACTGGACACAGGGCTTTGTGATCCTCTTCCCCGTCCCGCCGCAGGACGGGCACGTCCTTTTAATTGCGAAGAGCCCTTGAGAGTATTTGAGCTCTCCTCTGCCGCTGCAGCCGGAACAGATGACTTCGCCTCCGCGGGCCGCGCCGCTGCCCCTGCACTCGGGGCACATTTCGCGCCTCGGAATTTTGAGCTCCTTCTCGCACCCCTCTATCGATTCCTCGAAACTGAGCTCGAGCGCGTATTTAAGGTCTCTCCCTCTCTGGGCCCTCTCCCGGCCGCCGGCGCTGAAGACCTCTTCGAACAGGTTTCCGAAAATATCGCTGAAGCCCGCCTCGAAATCGACGTCCGAGAATATCCCTTCGGCCGATATATGCCCGAAGCTGTCATAGCGCGCCCTTTTGTCGGGGTCGCTCAGCACCTGATAGGCTTCGTTTATTTTCTTGAATCTTTCTTCGGCTTCGGGGTTGCCGGGGTTCCTGTCGGGATGGAATTCAAATGCCAGTCGCTTGTACGACCTTTTTATTTCCTCTCCTGTGGAGCTGCGCTCGATTTGTAAGATCTCATAGTAATCGATACTGGTCATTAATAATGCGTCCGTACAAAGTAATTATTCACTGCTGGTGTGTTTCCGTACCTTTGTCCTGTCTTGAGTATATAACCTCGGCGAATTTATAGGAAGCCTCCTTCAGCTGATCGAATACGTCCTTGATGTTAGAATAATCCGTGCCCGAGAGAGCCTCGCTCATCTTCTCGACGGATTGTTCGATAGCTTCTCTGAGCTCTGAATCCACTTTGTCCCCATAGGAGTCGAGAGTTCTCTTGACTGAATAAAGGAGTCCTTCGGCCTCGTTTTTAAGCAGTGCGAGGTCTTTCCGCTTCCTGTCCGCATCCGAGCTTGTTTTGCTCTCTTCAATTATCTTCTGTATCTCTTCATCCGATAACCCGCCCGAGGTTACAACCTGTATCGCCTGCTTCTTGCCGGTGCCGAGGTCTTTTGCGGATACGTGCAGAATCCCGTCCGCATCCACTTCGAAGGACACTTCGATCTGGGGTATGCCTCTCGGCGCGGGCGGGATGCCTATGAGGTTGAAGTTCGCAAGCGAGATATTGGTGTCGACGAGCTCCCTTTCGCCCTGGAGCACATGTATCCCGACAAACTCCTGGTTGTCGAAAGCGGTCGTGAATACCCTGCTTCTTTTTGTCGGTATGGTGGTGTTCCTTTCTATGATTTTCGTGAAGAGGCCGCCCCTTGTCTCCACTCCGAGAGAGAGTGGCACGACGTCCAGAAGCAGTACTTCCTCAACCTTTCCTTCGAGCACGCCTCCCTGTATCGAGGCCCCTATGGCCACCACTTCTTCCGGGTTTATCCGCGTCTGAGGCTCTTTCTTGAATATTTCCCTGACTTTTTCCTGAATTTTCGGCATCCTCGTCATTCCCCCGACGAGAACGACTTCGTCGATTTCCGAAGGGTCGAGCCTCGCGTCCTGAATCGCCTGCCTGCAGGGGATTTCCACTCTGTCCACGAGTTCCCTGACAAGGTGCTCGAACTCATCCCTGGTGATTTTGTAATTGAGGTGCTTGGGGCCAGTCTGGTCCACTGCTATGAACGGGAGGTTTATCGTCGTCTCGAGTATGGACGAAAGCTCGTGCTTAGCCTTTTCACACGTCTCCCTTATCCTCTGAAGGGCCATTTTGTCTTCCCTCAGGTCGATATCGTGCTGTTTTTTAAAGTCCTCGAGCACGAGCTCTATGAGCATCTGGTCGAAATCGTCTCCCCCCAGGAACGTATCGCCGCTCGTGGATTTTACCTCGAATACACCGTTTGCTATTTCCAGTATGGTTATATCGAAAGTGCCGCCGCCGAGGTCGAAAACTGCAATCCTTCTGTTTACGATTTTATCGAAGCCGTAGGCGAGCGCGGCTGCCGTGGGCTCGTTTATTATACGCCTCACGTTGAGGCCGGCTATCCTGCCCGCATCCTTTGTCGCCTGCCGCTGGAGGTCGTTGAAATGCGCGGGCACAGTGATCACGGCGTCCGTCACCTCGTATCCGAGGTATTCTTCCGCCACCTGCTTCATTTTTGAAAGGACTATGGATGATATCTCCTGAGGACTGTATGTTCTGGAGTTGGTCTCTATCCATGCGTCGCCGGATTCGTTGGGGATTATATCGTAGGGGACTATTCCCTTTGCCTTCTGGACTTCGGGAGAGTCAAAGCGTCTTCCTACGAGCCGCTTCACACCGAAGATCGTCGTAGTGGGGTTTACCACCGCCTGCCTCTTGGCCACGGCGCCGGCGAACCGGCTGTTGTCCTCCGTGAAAGCCACGACCGAGGGAGTCACTCTGCTCCCCTCTTCGTTCGGTATGACAACCGGGCTCCCGCCCTCTATGATCGCAACGCATGAGTTTGTGGTTCCAAGGTCAATTCCTACTATCGCCATGTTTGTCTTCCGTTAATCTTATTTAGATTCATCGTCCGTTAAATCGAATACGTCCCCTGAGGCGTCTCTGCCGGCTCCATTGCTCCCGGTGTTTTGGTCGGCATCTCCTGCATTGTTCGGACCTTTGGATACGACGACAAGGGCGGGTCTCAGGAGCCTGTCCTTCAGCATGTATCCGCGGAGCATTTCCGATATGATGAGTCCGGGCGTAAAGTCGGGGGATTCCACGCGCTCTATAGCCTGGTGGAGCCTCGGATCGAAATTCTGTCCGGGGGAAGCGTCGACGTACTGGACGCCGAACTTTTCGAGGCAGCTCAGGAACTGCTTGTGGACGAGCTTCACCCCTTCGATGAGAGGTTTGGGGTCTTCCTTGGTGTCCGCATGATCGAGCGCGCGCTCCAGGTTGTCCAGTACATTGAGAAGCGCCTTTATAAGCTCCTCGTTCCCGTATGCTATAACGTCCGCTTTTTCCTTTGCCAGCCTTTTTTTATAGTTCTCAAAATCAGCCGCGAGTCTCAGATATTTCTGGTAGAGCTCCTGATAGTCCTTTGCTTCGCTGCTGCGGTTCTCTTTGTCTGCTTTCGTGTTCTCTGCGTCGTCCTCTAAGTAATCGCCCCCGTTTTCCTTCAATTCAATATCTCCTTCCTTTTCATCGTTGTCGTTCGGATTCATTGTTACCTCCTGGTTAATACCGACCTGTAAGCGTGCACGATCCAAATATAATTATAGCTCTTCTCTCAGGTGTCCGCTTATGCCGTTGTATAGATATTTTTGCGGTAGAGGAAAGTTATCTTAAAATCCTCATGCAAAATATAATAACGCCTCAATAATTTGTCAACGTGAGCGGGTTAAAGATTCTTTATTCCCATATAGTTATGCCGGATCGCTCAGCTAATAAGGTTATATGCGACCCCTTCCAGGAGCCCGGCGTCGCTGACCACCATGCTGCCCGAGGAAAATCGTTCCATTGTTTTAAGCACTATCAGGGTGCCTGCGATGATGAGGTCCTCTCTGCCCTTCTCGAGGCCCGGGACTTTTATCCGCTCGGACTTGGGGATTTTCACGAGTGTGCTCAATATCCGCTCGATCGCCCCCCGAGCGAGAATAAAATTGTTTACAAGTGAGGGGTTGTAAGGGGTCAGACGCATCTCTATGGACGCTAGTGTCGTCGGGGTCCCGGCAGTCCCGATGACCGTGAGGCTCTTTCGGTCCGGGCGGGGGAAGGAAGCGAGTCCCTCGTTCAATAACTCGTCTACGTGTGCGCCGAGTAAAGCTAAGTCGGAGTCGGTATCGATATCATGATTCAGGTATTGTTCGGTAAGACGGACGACTCCGAGACCCGTGCTCGAAATATCGGCGATCCCGCCCTCCTTCACATATACATACTCAGTGCTGCCGCCCCCGATGTCGAATATCAGACAGTCGGGCGTATCGAACCTGACCGAGTTGAGGACCCCCCTGACTGTAAGCCTGGCCTCTTCATCGCCCGATATAACGTCTACGGGTATGCCTGTTTCTTCTTTAACTAATTTTACGAAATCGAGCCCGTTGAGCGATTCCCTGACAGCGCTCGTAGCGACCGCCCTGAGTGTCCCGACATCGTATTCTTTTATTTTCATTGAGAAACCGCAGAGGGCTTTCAAAGACCTTTCGATCGCTTTGGGGTTTATCAGCTTTTCGTCCCCGTGAAGACCCTCGCCGAGGCGGGTGATTTCCCGTCCTACGTAGAGTTTTTTCAAGGCGGTGCCCTTGTCCGCTTCCGAAACCAGCAGTCTGAACGTATTGGTTCCTATATCTATCGATGCTATTCGCAAATTCTTGTCTTATTAATGTATTTGAGCTTATCTGTAATGCGGGGTCTTATTCAAATTCCGTGTATAGCAGCGGAAATCCCGGACGTATCATAATTATATACCCGATTTAGTCAGGAATGAAAGGTTAAAATCAGGCAAAGTTAAAGAACTACGGGGTAAATCTCGTACCGTTATTATTCCCTTTGCGGTTCACGCGGAACACGGGGGTAATCGAAGTAGCCGGATATTAATGTTCTGCCGCGGCCTTGGACACGCCTGATTCTTCTATTATTTTTCCGGCAATATGGTCTGGGACCTCTTCATAATGGGAGAAATCCATGCTGAACGTTCCCCTTCCGCTCGTAATAGACCTTAGCTCGGGCGCATAGGTCAGGACTTCCGACATCGGAATGAGCGCCCGGACCTGGTGCGTTCCGGCAAGCGAGTCGACCCCTGAAACCTTTCCCCTCCTCGAGTTTACGTCCCCTATGACATCACCCATACACTCATCAGGCACCGTTATTTCCATTTTCATGATGGGCTCGAGGATGACGGGCTTCGCCCCCTCCATTGCCTTCCTGAACCCCATAGAGCCCGCTATCTGAAAAGCAATGTCGGACGAGTCGACCGGATGGTACTTCCCGTCAAAGAGCGTGACCTTCACGTCCACGACGGGATAGCCCGATGCCACACCCTTCTTCATGGCCTCGATCACGCCCTTTTCGACGGACGGTATGAAGTTCTTGGGTATTGCGCCGCCCACTATGTTGTTGACGAATTCGAAACCCTTCCCTCTCGGCAGCGCCTCCACCTCAATCCATGCGTCTCCGTACTGACCCCTGCCGCCCGTCTGTTTTATGTATTTGCCCTCCGCCTTGGCCTTCCCTTTTACTGTCTCCTTATAGGGGACCCTGGGCGTCTTGAGCTCGACGTTAACCCCGTATGTGTCTCTCAGTTTGTTGACCGTGACCTCTACATGGGACTGTCCGGTTCCCGAAAGCAGGAACTCCTTTGTCTCTTCGTCAAGGCGGTAATGGATCGTCGGGTCCTCTTCCTGAATCTTTGCCAGCGAGGGGTTCAGCTTGTCCTCGTCGTTCCTGGTCTTGGGCTCGATAGCGTATGAAAGGACGGCCGGGGGCAGCTCCGCAGGAGGGATGACGATCTGATGGGATTCGTCGGTCAGCGTGTCGCCCGTCGATGCGTCCTTCAGTTTATTGACCGCGACAATATCGCCGCATACCGCCGGGCTGAAGGGGAATTCCTTCTTGCCGACCAGCCTGTGAAGGTGGCCGAGCTTCTCTTTTATTCTCTTTGTCGAGTTGTACGTACCCGTGTCTCCGTTGAGTGAGCCTGAAAAGACCCTGAAGATGGAGATCTTCCCCGCATAGGGGTCGGATATGGTTTTAAATATGTATGCCGTGAAGGGTTCTTTTTCGCTCGGCGCTCTTTCGACCTTTTCGCCGACGGGGCTTATGCCCGATATCGTCTTTCGCTCGACCGGCGAGGGGAGATATTTCGTGATCGCGTCGCTCAGTAAATTTATTCCTATCAAATGCGTCGCAGAGCCTATGAAGACCGGGAATATCTTTGCGTCGAGTATCCCTTCGTGAAGCATTTTGATGATCTTTTGCTCGTCTATCGGCTCCCCTTCGAGATATTTTTCGAGCAGCTCGTCGTCGAGCTCCGCGACTGACTCGATGATTTTTTCCCTCTGCGATCTGGCCGCATCTTCGAGGTCTCCGGGGATAGGGATCTCCTCAAAATTCACCGAGCCGCCGTACTTATATGCCTTCATTTCGATAAGCTCGATAACACCCTTGAAATCGTGGTTCTGGCCTATGGGGAGAGTAAGGGGGAGCAGCTTCACCTTTAGTTCCTTCGAGATGCTGGCGAGCGTATCCTCCAGGCTCGCGTTTTCCTTCTCCAGCTTGTTTATGAAAATGATTTTCGGCATATCACCGCTCATATCCCAGTATTTGCGGATTTGAACGGCTACATCGCCTCCGACGGCTCCGACCACTATCACAGCGCCGTCGACCACTTTTAGCGCATTTTCAGCCTCGAATAAGAAGTTTAGAAAGCCGGGTGTGTCTATGAGGTTTACGAGGTGGTTTTTAGTCTCGAAGAATGCAACGTGGGAGTTGATCGACATCCTTCGGTGTTTTTCTTCGGATTCATAATCCAATACGGAGCTCCCGTCGTCTACTTTTCCCAGTTTTTCGGTGGCTCCGTGGAGATATAAGAGTGCTTCGGCTAGAGAAGTTTTACCTGCGCCGTGGGGAGCAACGAGCGCAATATTCCTGATGCTTTCCCTACCATACTCCTTCATGGAAGATTACCTCCGTAGTCTGTTATTGACAAAAATTCTCGTCAAAGCCCTTTGTCGTCTCCTTATTTGAAATAACTCCCTGAATATGATGGTTTCTCTTGATTCTCGGGGTGAGAGGTCTAGTTCTTGGCGTATTTCCTTCTGAACCTTTCGACCCGGCCCTTGGACTCAGCCGCCCTTTCCTTCCCTGTGTAGAAAGGGTGACAGTTGGAGCAGACCTCTACCGTGAAATCTTCAAAACGCGTGGATCTGGTTTTATATTGGGCGCCGCAAGAGCAGCTTATGGTGACGTCTTTGTACTCCGGATGGATTTCCGCTTTCATTATGAATACCTCCTTGTTTGCGGGCAAAGCGCTTTCTATTTTGATAGAACCCAGAATTATTAATACTAAATTAACATTTAAATGTTAAGTGAGCAAGAGTGTATCTGAGTTCGGGGGACAAACAAAAAGCGGCACGCGGCCGCCTTTTGTCTTCATAATTTTATCTTCTGTCTTATAATCTTATTTTTCGGTGAATTCGGCGTCTATGACATCGTCGCCGTCCTTGCCCTCTTCGCCTTCGTGGCCGCCCTCTTCAGCCGGTCCCTCACCCGGCCCGTCGGTCCCGGTCTGGGGCTCCTGCGCCCCGGCCCCGCTCTGGGCCTGCTGCTTATACATCAGCTCCGCAAGCTTATGTGAAGCACGGGTTATTTTTTCCGTGGCGGCCTCTATGTCGCCGGGCTCGTTGCCCTTAACGGCTCTTCTTCCCTGCTCGAGCGCGTCCTCGAGCTCCTTCTTGTCTTCGGCGGACAGCTTGCCTTCAAATTCCTTAAAGCTCTTTTCCGTCCTGTAAATGAGCTCGTCGAGCTTATTCCTCTTCTCCACAAGCTCGTGGCGCTTCTTGTCGTCCTCCGATTTCTCCTCGGCGTCCCTGACCATTTTCTCGACCTCGTCCTTCGAGAGTCCGCTCGAAGCCTCGACCCTTATCTTCTGTTCTTTCTGCGTAGCCAGGTCCTTTGCGGATACGTGGAGGATTCCGTCAGCGTCGATGTCGAACGTCACTTCGACCTGAGGTATCCCCCTTGCGGAAGGCGGAATGCCGTCGAGTATGAACCTCGCAAGGGTCCTGTTGTCCCCGGCCATCTGACGCTCTCCCTGAAGCACATGGATTTCGACCGACGTCTGGCTGTCTTCAGCGGTCGTGAATACCTGGCTCTTTTTTGTTGGGATAGTCGTATTCCTTTCGATTATCTTCGTCATTACGCCGCCCAAAGTCTCGATACCCAGCGAAAGCGGGGTGACGTCAAGGAGCAGCACGTCCCTTACCTCGCCGCCCAGTACCGCGCCCTGTATAGCGGCTCCCATCGCTACGACTTCGTCCGGGTTTATGCCCTTGTGGGGCTCCTTCCCGAAGAAATCCGTGACGACTTTCTGAACGAGAGGTATCCTGGTCGATCCGCCGACGAGGATTACTTCGTCGATGTCGCCGGCTTTAACCCCGGCGTCCTTGAGCGCCTGACGGCAGGGCTCGAGGGTCCCCTTTATCTTGTCTTCTATGAGCTGCTCGAACTTGGAGCGTGTTATTTTCATTACAAGGTGCTTGGGTCCCGCGGCGTCCGCGGTTATGAAAGGAAGATTTATCTCGGTCTCGAGCGTATTTGAAAGCTCTATCTTCGCCTTTTCCGATTCCTGTCTCAGCCTCTGAAGGGCCATCTTGTCGTTTCCGAGGTCAATGCCCGATTCCTTCTTGAATTCGCTGATTATGTAGTCCATTATGAGCCTGTCGAAGTCGTCTCCGCCCAGGTGCGTATCGCCGTTCGTCGACTTGACCTCTATGACGTTGTCGCCGACCTCGAGTATCGATATGTCGAATGTGCCTCCGCCGAGGTCATAGACCGCTATCGTACCCTCGCTCTTTTTGTCAAAACCGTATGACAGCGCGGCTGCCGTGGGCTCGTTTATGATCCTCTTTACTTCGAGTCCGGCGATTTTGCCGGCGTCCTTCGTCGCCTGCCTCTGACTGTCGTTAAAATACGCGGGTACAGTGATTACCGCTTCCTTTATCTCGCCGCCGACGTAGTCCTCGGCCGCCTTTTTCAATTTCATCAGGACGTGGGAGGAAATCTGAGGCGGTGAGTACTGCTTCCCCATGGCCTCTACCCATGCGTCGTCGTTTTTCGTTCTTACTATTTTGTATGGGAGTCTCTTGGCTTCGCCCTCTACTTCTTCGTAGCGCCTTCCCATTAGTCTCTTTACCGAGAATATAGTGTTTTCGGGATTGACGACTGCCTGTCTCTTAGCCGGTCCTCCGACGAGAATGTCGCCGTCCTTTGTAAAAGCGACAATCGATGGAGTTATCCGCGCCCCCTCTTCGTTGATTATTACCTTCGGCTCTCCGCCTTCGACTATAGCCACAACCGAGTTTGTCGTTCCGAGGTCGATCCCTATTATTTTTCCGCTTTTTGCCATTTGCTTTGCCTCCTGATCTTTATGTTCTGTTTTCCGTATCGTATGCGTTACCCTGAGTTACCGAAGTCTCGACCTCGCCTCTCAGCTTTTTAAGAGCCTGAACTTCTATTTGCCTTACTCTTTCCTTGGAAATGCCCAGCTCGTCCCCGAGCTCTCTCAATTTACCCTGCGGGTTCGAGAGATACCTCCGCTCTATGACGCGTTTCTCGCGGGGGGACAGCTTATTTAAACCCGCCTTGAGACCTTCGCGTGCGAGCTCCGATTGCTCTAAAGATTCGAAGCACCTCTTCCTGGCTGGAATGACCGTCGGAAACGGCGTCTAGATACGTTATGGAATCGTCGTCACCGAACGAGGTATCGAGCGAGAAGTCCCGGGACGCCATTCTGAATTCCATATCCATAACGTCCTTGTCCTTTACGCCGAATAATTCTGCTACCTTCCTGATGTCCGATTCCGTCAATTCGTCGTGCCGGATGTTGAGGTCCTTCTTCGCCCTTCCTATCTTGTGGAAGAGTTTCCGCTGGGCCTGCGTGGTTCCTATTTTCACATGGCTCCAGAATTTCATTATGTGGTTCTGAATCTTGGCCCTGATCCACCATACGGCGTATGAAATCAGCCTGTAACCCTTGTAAGGGTTGAATTTTTTAACAGCCTTCATCAGCCCTATCGTGCCTTCCTGAACGAGGTCGCTCAGAGGAAAACCGTACGAAATGTATTCGGAAGCTATCTTTACGACGAACCTGAGGTTTGATACAACAAGCTCGTTAGCCGCTTCCAGGTCGTTTTCCTCATAATATCTGACCGCGAGGCTGTATTCTTCGTCTTTTGTTAAAACCGGGTATTTTTCTATTTCCCTCAAGAAAATACCCATTGGTTCCCTGACTGCCACTGCTTTCATCTAGTTTAATCCTCCTTTTTGAAAATTAATCATCATCGGAGAAATGTCAAGGGGGTCAAACTTCGAGCGCGCAAATATATTATTCTATTATTATTGGGTGTTTAGCTTTTAATTGTTTAAGTTTTTCTTAAATTTCGGGAGGAGGTAGCCGACGCCTGTACGCTTTAACGGCATATGCGCTGCGGATTGTAATTAACCGGCTTTGGCGGCTTCGACCACTTTTGCGGCAGCTTCCCTCATATCGCCGCCCGTTATGATGTTAAGTCCCGATTTCGAAAGCATTTTTCTTCCGAGATCGACGTTCGTCCCTTCGAGCCTGACGACGAGCGGGACGCTCAGACCCACCTCTTTTGCCGCGGTGACGATGCCTTCGGCGATCGTGTCGCATTTCATGATCCCGCCGAATATGTTAACGAATATGGCTTTGACGTTAGGGTCGCTCAGTATCATCTTGAATGCCTGTGTAACCTGCTCCGTATTCGCTCCCCCGCCTACGTCGAGGAAGTTCGCGGGCTCACCGCCGTGGTGCTTGATTATGTCCATGGTGGACATGGCGAGACCGGCTCCGTTCACGAGACAGCCTATGTTGCCCTCGAGCTTTACGTAGCTTATTCCCCATTTCTTCGCCTCGAGCTCGGTCGGGTCTTCTTCGGAGGGGTCGTGGAGCTTTTCTATATCGGGGTGTCTGAAGAGGGCGTTGTCGTCGAAATTCATCTTCGCGTCAAGCGCCAGCACGTCCCCGCTCTTTGTCAGTATCAGCGGGTTTATCTCGGCGAGCGAGCAGTCCTTTTCCGTGAACAGCTGGTAGAGGCCCGAGATGAATTTGACGGCCTTGTTGACCGTCTTGCCTTCGAGTCCGAGGAAATACGCGATTTTTCTGCATTGATAAGGCAGGAGGCCGACTGTGGGGTCGACGTATTCCCTGGTTATTTTTCCCGGGTGCTTCCTTGCGACCTCTTCGATTTCCATACCGCCTTCGCGGCTCGCCATTATGACTATCTGCTCCTTTGCCCTGTCTATGACCATGCCGAGATACAGCTCCTTCTCGATGTCCGACGCTTCCTCAACGAGGACTTTCTGCACTAGCTTCCCTTCCGGACCGGTCTGGTGGGTAACGAGTATCATGCCCAGTATCTCGGACGCGATCTGTCTCACGTCCTCAAGTGTGGTCGCGAGCTTGACGCCTCCGCCCTTCCCTCTCCCCCCGGCGTGAATCTGCGCCTTTATGACGAACTTCCCGACGTTCAGGTCCTTTGCTATCTGGTGAGCTTCGTCATGGTGGAACGCGACCTTTCCTGTGGGTACGGCTACTCCGTATTGGGAAAGAAGCTCCTTGGCCTGGTACTCATGGATATTCACTGTAAATCCTCCTGTGACTGACTGCGTTACTGTTTCGGGCTTCCCTTGAATTTGTCGAGCAGCCACTGAAGCGGATCGAAATAGGTATCGGCTACCCTCTCTTTCAGGGGAATTATCGCGTTGTCGGTTATATGTATATGCTCGGGACACACTTCCGTGCAGCATTTTGTAATATTGCAGTATCCGATCCCCGCCTGGTTCCTCAGCATCTCCTTGCGGTCAGCCGTGTCGAGGGGGTGCATTTCGAACTCGGCCATTTTTATAAACATTCTGGGGCCGAAGAATTCGTTCTTTTTATCGTGGTTTCTCAGGACATGGCATACGTTCTGGCAGAGGAAGCACTCGATGCATTTACGGAACTCCTGGCCCCTTTCGACGTCTTCCTGATACATGATCCATTTTGTGTCCTTTGCCGGAGTGAAAGGGGGTATCATTTTTCTCACCTTATAGTTCCAGGACACGTCGGTCACGAGGTCTTTAATAATCGGGAACGTCTTGACCGGATATACCGTTACGGGTTTATCGAGGGGGAGCGTATCGAGCCTGGTCTTGCAGGTCAGCTTGGGCATGCCGTTGATCTCAGCGCTGCATGAACCGCATTTGGCGGCCTTGCAGTTCCATCTCACGGCCAGGTCTCCGTCGTAATTGGCCTGGATGAAATGAATGGCGTCGAGGACGACCATCCCTTCCTCAAGCGGCACTTCGTATTCCTTCTCACTGCCCCCGTTAGAGTCGCCCCGGTACACTCGCATTTTAACGACAGCCATTTATTTGTGACCTCCCTCTACGATCTTCCTCAGCTCCTCGGGCATTTGAGGAAGCGGGGATGTTCCTATTTTCATTGTCCCGTTATCTTTGGAAATTACCGAGTTCACGTTCGCCCATTTTTCATTGTCGTACTTGGGGAAATCCACCCTGCTGTGGGCGCCCCTGCTCTCTTCCCTCTGGTGAGCGGATTTCGCAATGGCCTCGGAAACGATAAGCATCGATTTCAGGTCTTTGCAGAGGTGCCAGCCGGGGTTGTACATCCGCGAGCCTTCGATCCTCATCTGTGAAGCCCTGTCTTTGAGCACCTGTATCTCTTCGAGCCCTTCTGCTAGTTTTTCCTTCGTTCTGAATACGCCCACATAAGAGCTCATAGCCTCCTGTAGGGCCTGATGCACGGTGTAGGGGTTTTCGCCTTCCGCGTTCTCAAAGGGCCTCAGCATCTCTTGAGCGGCCTTTTCGAGATCGACGTCGTCTATCTTGAGCGCGTTGTCGCGGAGCTCGTTAGCGTACTGAGCTGCGCCGAGACCCGCCCTCCTTCCGAATACGAGGAGGTCCGAGAGCGAGTTCCCGCCCAGCCTGTTCGCTCCGTGCATGCCGCCCGCGACCTCTCCGGCCGCGAATAATCCGGGCACCGTGCTCCCCGTGGTATCGGCGTCGACGCGGACTCCGCCCATCATGTAGTGTGTGGTCGGGAACACTTCCATGGGCTCTTTAGTTATGTCTATCTCCGCGAACTCCATGAACTGGTGGTACATGCTCGGGAGTTTCTTCTTAACGTATTCTGCGCCCCTGTGCGAGATATCGAGGTACGCTCCGCCGTGGGGTGTGCCGCGTCCTTCCTGGACTTCGATATAAATGGACCTTGCGACGACGTCCCTGGTCGAGAGCTCCATCCTCTCGGGGTCGTATTTTTCCATGAACCTTTCGCCGTTTCTGTTGGTAAGTAAACCGCCCTCGCCCCTCACGGCCTCCGTGACGAGTAAGCCCTTTACGCTCGGGGGCCATACCATTCCGGTCGGGTGGAACTGTACGAATTCCATGTCGATAAGCTCGGCTCCCGCGTCATAGGCGAGCGAGTGTCCGTCCCCCGTGTATTCCCATGAGTTCGATGTCACTTTGTAAGACTTCCCGATGCCGCCCGTCGCGAGTACTACGGCTTTTGACTTGAAGAGGACGAACCTGCCGCTCTCTCTCCAGTAGCCGAACGCGCCCGATATCCTTTCACCGTCCTTTAACAGATGGGTAATAGTGCATTCCATGTATACGTCTATGCCGGAGTGTATGCCTTTGTCCTGGAGCGTGCGGATCATCTCGAGCCCGGTCCTGTCTCCCACGTGGGCGAGTCTTTTCCAGGTGTGGCCGCCGAATGCCCTCTGCATTATCTTTCCGTCCTTCGTCCTGTCGAATAGAGCGCCCCAGTGCTCGAGCTCCCTCACGCGGTCGGGCGCCTCCTGTGCGTGCATCTGCGCCATGCGCCAGTTATTGAGCATCTTCCCGCCGTGCATCGTGTCGTGGAAGTGGACCTTCCAGTCGTCGTTCGTGTCGACGTTGGCGAGAGCGGCGGCTACGCCCCCCTCGGCCATGACCGTGTGGGCTTTGCCCAGGAGGGACTTGCAGACGAGCCCGACTGAGGCTCCCTGTGCGGATGCCTCGATCGCGGCCCTGAGTCCCGCGCCTCCTGCGCCGATTATAATAACGTCGTGCGTATGTGTTTCAAACTTCTCCATTTATATTAACCTCACGTCTGTGATAACGCCCCTTGCGAGCAGCATTATGTATAGGTCGGCAAGTGCTACGCCGAAGAGGCTTACCCATGCCCATAGCATGTGGTGCTCGTTGAAGGCGCTTGCCTTACCCCATAGCATGAAGCGCGTAGGGCATTTTGAGAAAACATCGAGATTCCCGCCGATAAGGTGGCGGAACGAGTGGCATCCCAGTGAATAAAAGCTGAGGAGTGTGGCGTTCGCGAAAAGCACGAGCGTACCCACTCCGACTCCGAACCCGTCTTCGAATTTGAGTGCTTTAAACGCGTCCACCCAGAGGAAGAAGAGAACTACAGTTGCCGCATAGAAGAAATAGCGGTGGATGTTCTGGATTATGAACGGGAACTTCGTTTCTCCCGAATACGAGCCTTCCTTCGACATGGGACGCACGGCGCATGCGGGCGGGGATAGGAAGAACGACCTGTAATATGCCTTCCTGTAATAATAGCACGTAGCCCTGAATCCGAGAGGCGCCCACAGTATGAGTAACGCGGGTGAGAACGGCCACCAGGAAGCGAGTATGTATGGGGAATAAAAAGGGGAAAGGTAAGGTCCATACACGAAGTCCGCGTTGGAGAACGCTCGCCAGGTGGAATAAATGCCGAAAGAGCCAAGCACGATCGCTGTGACGAGGGGAGCGACCCACCACGTGTCCCGCCTCAATGTCATTGCGCTCTGCGCGGTTCCGTTTGCCATCTCGGTACCTCCCTAGGTTTTTTCAGTACATGAATTTTGTTGTCACGGGCTTTTTATTAACGACTCGGATAATTGGCTTGTAATATTATATAAATGACCGGAGCTAGTCAAGCCGCAGGATATCCCGAACGGGCCGTGATTTCTCTTATTTCCCGCCCATTTTATCTATGTGCTCGCATAGCTCTTTGACGTGACTCGCGGACACTCGGAGCTCTTCGCTTTCCTTCTTTGTGAGCTTTATTTCGAATATCTTCTCCACGCCGTTCTTTCCGAGAATCACGGGCAGACCGACAAACGTGTTATCGATTCCGTATTCTCCCTTCGCCAATACACAGCAGGGGAGTATCTTCTTCTTGTCATTGAGTATCGCATCGACCATCTCGACCGCGGATACTGCCGGCGCATAGAAAGCGCTTCCGGTCTTAAGGAGCGCTACTATCTCCCCTCCCCCCTGTCTCGTCCTCTGTATTATGGATTCGATCCTGTCCGCAGGGATGAGCTCCGTTATAGGCACACCGGCGACGGTAGTCGCCCTCGCGAGCGGCACCATGTCGTCTCCGTGTCCTCCGAGGACGAACGCGTGAATGTTCTCGACCGAAACACCAAGCTCCATGCCTATGAAAGACCTGAACCTTGCGGCGTCGAGCACTCCCGCCATCCCCATGACGCGCTCCCTGGGGAAGCCGCTCACCTTATGGGCGATATAGACCATCGCGTCGAGCGGGTTAGTGACAAGAATCAATATGGCCTTGGGCGATTTCTTCGCAACGTTCTCTGTAACCTGTTTGACTATTTCCGTGTTTGTGGCGATCAGGTCGTCCCTGCTCATCCCCGGTTTCCGGGGTATGCCTGAAGTAATGACCACGACGTCCGAATTTGCCGTATCTTCGTAGCTGTTGGTTCCGGTTATGTTGACGTCATAACCGTAAACGGGGTTCATCTCCATCATATCGAGAGCCTTGCCCTGGGGCATCCCCTCGACTATATCCACAAGTACTACGTCCCCTAGCTCGAGCTGTGCAAGCATTAATGCGGTTGTGGCGCCGACGTTGCCCGCGCCGATTACTGAAATTTTTGGTCTGCTCATTTCGAATGCTCCTTCATTATTTCATTATTATTGTTGGTATCTGTTTCCCGGATATTTCCGAAATTGATGTACCGCTAAACCAGAACCCTGTCCATATTGGCGGCTATCGCCTCGCCGAACTCCGAGCACTTGAGAAGCTTCGCTCCCTCAAGCTGACGCTCGAGGTCGTAAGTGACCGTCTTGTCGAGTATCGTAATCTCCATGGCTTTGACTATGAGGTCGGCGGCTTCGTGCCAGCCCATGTATTCGAACATCATCTCGCCCGACAATATCAGCGAACCGGGGTTTACCCTGTCCTGTCCTGCGTATTTGGGAGCAGTCCCGTGAGTCGCTTCGAAGAGCGCGAGGTAATCCCCGATGTTGCCGCCGGGGGCCATTCCGAGACCGCCCACCTGCGCTGCGCAAGCGTCGGAGAGGTAGTCGCCGTTCAGGTTCGCTGTCGCGATCACGTGGTATTCCCTTGTCCTCGTCAGAATCTGCTGAAGCATGTTGTCGGCTATTCTGTCGTTTAATACGACTATCCCCTCGGGCCTTTTACCGTTGTATTTATCCCAGAGATTGTCTTCCGTTATCACCTGGTTCGGGAATTCTTCCTTCGCGATCTCGTAACCCCAGTCTCTGAAGGCGCCTTCCGTGAACTTCATGATATTCCCTTTGTGCACGATAGTGACGCTCTCCTTCCCCTTTTCGATCGCGTGTTTCAGCGCCTTTCTTACGAGCCTCTTAGTGCCGAAGGGGCTTATCGGCTTTATGCCGATTCCCGAGCCTTCCCTTATGTTCACACCGTACTTATCAACGAGGTAATTCCTGATATCTATCGCCTCTTTCGATCCGCTCTGCCATTCTATCCCGGAATATACGTCTTCGGTGTTCTCCCTGAATATGATCATGTCCATATCCTGGGGCTTCTTGATAGGGGACGGCGTCCCTTTTATATACCGCACGGGGCGTACGCAGGCGTACAGATCGAGCATCTGTCTGAGTGCCACGTTCAGGCTCCTTATCCCTCCGCCTATGGGCGTGGTGAGGGGACCTTTAATAGAAACGGTGTATTCTTTCAGATCCCGGAGAGTTTCCTCCGGCAGCCATTCGCCCTTGAGGTTGAAAGCCTTTTCCCCCGTGAGCACCTCGCGCCATATTACCTTCCTCTTGCCTTTATATGCCTTCTCCACGGCGGCGTCGAAAACGATCTGGGACGCCTTCCATATATCGGGTCCCGTGCCGTCTCCCTCGATGAAAGGGATAATAGGGTTGTCGGGGACTATGAGAGATTCATTCTTTTTGTCTATTTTAATTTTCTGTCCCACACTAGGTTTTGCGGATGACATCGTTACGGCTCCTGTTGAAAAATTTGGACTGAAATATAATTAATAAACACCCAAAATTCAAATAATTAAAGCGTATAAAGCTTTATTATCGGGATTGCACACTTCGTAATTTCATGAGAATGATTAAATGAATTAGTCACGCACCGCTCAGACGGAATTTGATTAATTGTCACTTCATCATCTGCCTCAACACCGTTTGAAGTATTCCGCCATTTTTATAATATTCGACCTCAATCGGACTGTCCAGACGGCATACTGCGTTAAACGTAAAATTATCCCCTCCCTCGCGTGTAACCCTGACGGGGATATCCTTTCCGTGTTTAAGATCCTTCGTAATGCCATCGATGTCGTACCTCTCGTATCCGGTGAGTCCGTACGTATGCGCGTTCTCGCCCTCCTTGAACTGGAGCGGGAGCACACCCATTCCGACCAGATTGCTCCTATGTATCCTTTCGTAGCTTTCGGCGATGACGGCTTTGACGCCGAGCAATACGGTGCCTTTGGCCGCCCAGTCGCGGGAGCTGCCGGTGCCGTACTCTTTGCCGCCGATCACGATGAGCGGTATCCCTTCTGACTGGTACTTCATCGATGCGTCGAATATGGACATCTGCTCGCCCGAGGGGACGTGTCTGGTGAGGCCGCCCTCGACGCCCGGGAGCATCAGGTTTTTAATTCTGATATTTGCGAAGGTGCCGCGGATCATCACCTCGTGGTTGCCTCTCCGGGACCCGAAGCTGTTGAAATCCCTGGGTTCGACGCCGTGCGCTATCAGGTACTTGCCCGCGGGGCCGTCCTTGGGGATCGAGCCCGCCGGGGATATGTGGTCGGTCGTTATCGAATCGCCCAGCAGCGCGAGCGCGTATGCCCCCCTGATGTCTTTAGTCTCGGGGAGATCAAGGGAGAAGTCCTGGAAGAAAGTCGGGTTCTGTATATATGTCGAATGCTCGTCCCATTTGTAGAGGTTCCCCTCGGGTACGGCGAGGGATTGCCATGTCTCGTCCCCATCGAAAACGTGTTCGTACTGAGCCCTGAACATCTCCGGGTTGAGGACTCTGTTCACCGTCTCCCTTATCTCTTTCTGAGAGGGCCAGACATCCTTTAAGAAAACCGGCTTGCCGTCGGACCCCTTGCCTATGGGCTCTTTGTAAACGTCTATGTCCACAGTACCCGCGAGAGCGAAAGCCACTACGAGCGGCGGGGAAGCGAGGTATGCGAATTTCACGAGAGGGTGCACCCTGCCCTCGAAATTCCTGTTCCCGCTCAGCACGGCGGCGCATGTGAGATCGTTTGACTTGATTGCTTCTTCCACGGGCGCGGGGAGAGGGCCGCTATTGCCTATGCACGTCGTACAGCCGTAGCCCACGAGATCAAAGCCCAGCTTATCGAGATATTTCGTTAAATCCGCGGCATCGAGGTAGTCGGTCACGACTCTCGAGCCGGGGGCGAGGCTCGTCTTAACCGTGGGACTTACCGTAAGACCCTTTTCAACCGCTTTCTTCGCGACAAGCCCCGAGGCCACCATGACGGACGGGTTAGAAGTATTGGTGCAGCTCGTTATAGCCGCTATCGCGACGGAACCGTTTCCGATCTCGTCAGTCCTGCCGTCTAATTTTACCTCGACTCTTTTATTTAAGTTCTTTCCGTCCCCCCCGCCTGACTTCGCTGCCAGTACTTTTTCGTATGATTCCTTTAACGCTTTGAGGGAGACCCTGTCCTGGGGCCTGCTCGGTCCCGCCATCGACGGCTCGACTGTAGAAATGTCGAGCTCCAGCGTGTCCGTATAAACGGGGTCGGGCGTTTCGTCCGTCCTGAAGAGTCCTTGTTCTTTCGTGTATGTCTCCACGAGCTCTATGAGCTTCCTGTCCCTTCCCGTAATTTTCAGATAAAGGAGCGTCTCTTCATCGACCGGGAAGAACCCCATGGTCGCGCCGTATTCGGGCGCCATGTTTGCAATAGTGGCTTTGTCCGAGAGCGCGAGCTGGCTGAGTCCGGGCCCGTAGAACTCGACGAATTTTCCGACTACGCCTTTTTTCCTGAGTATCTCCGTCACCGTGAGTACGAGGTCTGTCGCCGTAACCCCTTCCGAGAGCTGGCCGTGGAGCTTGAAACCTATCACGTCCGGGAGGAGCATGTATAGGGGCTGGCCGAGCATGCACGCCTCCGCCTCGATGCCGCCGACGCCCCATCCGAGGACGCTCAGGCCGTTGATCATGGTTGTGTGCGAGTCCGTGCCGACGAGCGTGTCGGGATAAGCGACCGTCGAGCCGTTTATCTTAGTCGAGGAGACGACGCTTGCGAGGCACTCCAGATTGACCTGATGCACTATACCTGTGCCGGGCGGGACGACCCTGAAATTGTCGAATGCCTTCTGCGCCCATCTCAAAAACGCGTACCTCTCGCCGTTCCTCTCGTATTCACGCTCGACGTTTAATTGAAAAGCCTTGTCGTTCGCAAAATAGTCGACCTGCACCGAATGGTCTATAACGAGGTCGACGGGGACTATCGGGTTTATCTTGTCGGGGTTCCCTCCGAGCCTGTTGACGACCGTCCTCATGGCTGCAAGATCGACGACGCAGGGCACCCCGGTGAAGTCCTGGAGAATTACGCGCGCGGGACAGTAAGGAATCTCGTCCGCGTTTTCGTTCTCGGGGCTCCATGCCGCGAGCGCGGTCAGATGGTTATCGTTAATTATGCTGCCGTCGTAATTCCTGATAACGTTCTCTAGCAGAATTTTGATAGATACCGGGAGTCGGGAGATGTCCTTTCCCAGCTTTTTCTCTATGGATTTCAAAGAATAAAATTTGACTTCGCCCGAGCTCGTTTTAAGCGTAGAAAGGGCTTTCAGTCTATTGTTGATCTCGCTCATTCTATTCTCCTTAGCTTGCTGATTAAGCGGAAGGTTTACCCTATCATTGTACAGGTGAATGAGTACAAATCAAGCTGGTTACGGCCCTTGAATTTGTGTCAATTTGAAAGGCGGGACGGGACGAGACGGAAGAGTTTTTCGGACTGGGCTCCGGGGGACGGCGGGTGCGGAGGACACTTTAAAAAAAAGCGGTTAACGTGGTGATTATCAGTGTGTACGTCCTGATATTCAATCGATTTTTCTGAAGATTAGCGAGGCGTTCGTTCCGCCGAATCCGAATGAATTGCTGAGCGCCGTCCTGATTGCGGCGTTCCTCGCCTGGTTGGGCACGTAATCGAGGTCGCATTCGGGGTCCGGTATCTCGTAGTTCATTGTCGGCGGCAGTATGCCCCGGTCAAGCGCGAGGACCGTGAATGCGGACTCGACCGCGCCTGCGGCTCCCAGGAGGTGTCCCGTCATAGACTTTGTCGAGCTGACCGGAATCTTATACGCCTTTTCCCCGAATACCTTCTTGATGGCGTTCGTTTCGTTAGAGTCGTTGAGAGGGGTCGATGTCCCGTGCGCGTTTATGTACTCTATTTCGTCCCGGTTTATACCGCCGTCCTTAAGCGCCGCTTCCATGCACCTCTCGGGACCGTCCAGGGACGGAGCCGTTATATGGCTCGCATCGCCGCTCATCCCGTATCCGACGAGCTCGGCGTATATCCTCGCCCCTCTTTTCTTAGCGAATTCCAACTCTTCGAGTATAAGCATCCCGGAGCCCTCGCCGATTATAAAACCGTCCCTCTCCCGGTCAAACGGCCGGGAGGCGCGCTCGGGCTCGTCGTTTCGCGTCGAGAGCGCCCTCATGGCGTTGAACCCGGCGAACGTGAGCGGGATTATGGGGGCTTCCGTGCCGCCCGCAAACATTACGTCGGCCTCGCCGTTCCTTATCGCCATAGACGCATAGCCTATGGCATGGGCGCTTGCCGCGCACGCAGTTGTCGTACAGCAGTTGGGACCCTTCGCGTTGAAAAATATGGAAACGTACCCCGCCGCCATGTTATTGATAATATTCGTAATGAAAAACGGGGACAGACGGCCGGGACCCTTTTCCGCCATCATGAGGACGGTATTGACGTAGGTCTCCATTCCCCCTATACCGGATCCTATGATCGTGCCGGTACGCGGCGAGAGCTCATCGGTTATTTCAAGCCCCGAATCCTCGAGCGCGAGCTTCGCGGAAGCGACCGCATACTGTATGAACGCATCCGTCTTCCTCGCCTCCTTGGGGTTCATGAAGAGCTCCGGATCAAAACCGTGAATTTCAGCGGCGATCTGCGTCTTGTGCTCGGCGGCGTCGAATTTCGATATCTTTCTGACGCCCGAGCGCCCAGCGCAGACGGCATCCCAGGTCTCTTTATTCCCAATTCCCAGAGGTGTTACGAGTCCTATACCCGTAACCGCTACCCTTCTTCTCATTATTTCTTACGCTCCAGTATAAAGGTGACCGCGTCCTGAACGGTTATGATGGATTCGGCGTCTTCGTCAGAGATTTCGAGTCCGAACTCGTCCTCCATCGACATGATAAGCTCGACCAGGTCGAGTGAGTCCGCTCCGAGGTCTTCGATGAACGAAGACTCCGGGGAAATCTCCTCCTCCGTTTTGCCCAACTGACTCGCTACCATCTCTTTGACTTTTGCGAGAACTTCCTTTTCCTGAGCCATGTTAAATACCTCCTTTGTTATTATGTATATATTCCGCCGTTTACCCTTATCACATCGCCCGTGATATAAGAGGCCTCGTCCGAGGTCAGAAAGGCGACGACCCCCGCGACGTCTTCGGGTGAACCGAACCTGCCCATCGGTATCCTTTCGATGTACTGTTTCTTTATATCTTCGGGTAGCTGGTTCGTAATGTCGGTCTGTATGAAGCCGGGGCTGATCGCGTTTACGGTTATCGACCTGGGCGCCATCTCTCTCGCGGCGGCCTTGGTGAATCCTATTATGCCGGCCTTTGAGGCGGCGTAATTAGTCTGCCCGGAGTTGCCCATCTCGCCCACGACCGAGGTTATGTTTATTACCCTTCCCCACCTCTGCTTCATCATGGTGCGCGTAACGGCTTTAGTGCAGTTAAATACCCCGTTGAGGTTGGTGGTGATGACCTTGTTCCAGTCGTCTTTATTCATCCTTAAAAGAAGCGTGTCGTGGGTTACTCCCGCGTTATTGACGAGGATGTGAAGCCCCCCGCGCTCTTCAATGATCTCTTCTATTTTTTTCTGCACGGCGTCGTAATCGGAGACGTCGAATCCCGAGACCGCGCCCTTCCCCCCGGATTTCTCTATCTCGGCAACCACATCCTCCGCCGCAGATTGGTTTTTCGCATAATTGACGACTACAAAAGCGCCTTCGGCCGCGAGCCTCAGTGCGATCGCCTTTCCGATCCCTCTCGAACCTCCGGTGACAAGCGCTACCTTCTGCTCAGATTCTGCCATTTTTGAGTGACTCCAGTTGTGCAGTATTTTCGAAATTTCTTACCGAGACATCCGGAAGCGTCCTTTTTATCAATCCGGCGAGGACATTTTTGGGACCTATCTCTATGAACGTCCTGACCCCTTCTCTCCCGAGGGCTTCGACCGATTCATACCATCTGACGGGACTGGTAACCTGCCTCACAAGCAGCTCCCTCGTCCTCGATGAATCGCTGTTGAGTGATGCGTTGCAGTTAGTAACGATAGGTACGTTCATTTCAGTAAATTCGATGCCGTTCAATACCTCGGCAAGCCTTTCTGCCGCAGGTTTCATAAGCATGCAGTGGAAGGGGGCGCTCACGTCGAGCGGGACTACTCTTTTAGCACCTCTCGATCTGGCTTCCTCTGAGGCCCGCATTACAGCCTCTTTGCTCCCGGATATCACGATCTGACCGGGCGCGTTCATATTAGCGGGGCTTGCGACCATGGAATCTTTCGATACCATACTGCATATCTCCTCAATGGCTCCGATGTCGAGCCCCAGGACAGCGGACATCGCGCCCTCGCCGACCGGGACCGCTTCCTGCATGAATTCACCCCTTTTTCTTACCACAAAAACGGCGTCTTTAAAAGCCATAGAGCCGTTCGCCACGAGTGCCGAGTATTCGCCGAGACTGTGGCCGGCAACGAAATCGGGTTTGATGCCTGTTTCCGCGCTTAACACCCTCAGGGCCGCTGTGCTCGCCGTGAGTATCGCAGGCTGGGCGTTCGCTGTCAAAGAAAGCTCGCCGGGGTCGCCGCCGAAGCAAAGTTCCGCTATGTCGAAGCCGAGTACACCGCTCGCCTCCTCGAAGGTTTTTCTTGCCGCGCCGAACTCTCCATAAAGCTCTTTGCACATTCCCACATACTGGGAACCCTGACCTGGGAATACGAAAGCAATCATTGAATGAGATCCCTTGAAAAGTCGAGAGAATACCTTATGAAAGCTCTGCCTGTTTCTCTTTTATATATGTCTTTCCCTTATGGAACCCGCAGCCGGGGCATGCCCTGTGCGGAGGCTTGTGCTCGCCGCAGTTCTTGCAGACGGAAAGACCGGGATTTTCTACCGTATAGTGGGTTCTGTTCTTTCTGGACCTGGATCTGGAATGTTTTCTTTTCGGAAGTCCCATTTTTTATTCTCCCTATGTATCCTTGGTATTCTTAGTATCCTTGTATCCTTAAATTTTTAGTTTTTTGAGCACCGCGAACCTGGGGTCTGCCCATTCCTTTTCGCACTCACACGTTTCCCTGTTCAAGTTCGTTCCGCACTTCGGGCAGAGTCCCTTGCACTCCTCGCTGCAGACGACCTTCACGGGTAAAGAAACCGCGATGAGCCCCTTCAGGTAATCGTCCAAGTCAACCTCGTCGCCTCTGTACGTCTCGTGGTCGACGTCATCGACGTCCTTGACCTTATCCGCCGGTGAGAGCATCAGCCTTATCTCGGGCTTGATATCGAGCTTAACCTTTTCGAGGCACCTCGAGCACGGCGCTTCTATCGAAAAGCTCAGGTTCCCGATCACTGTTACTTCCCTGAGCGATTTAGAGAGCACCAAATCCACATCGATACCCGATATGAGCCTGGAACTCTCTTTACCCGACCGAAGCTCAGGTATGTTATCGAGCCATTCGGGACTCATATGCGTTTGAATCGGGAGCCCCTCGTCCCTTATATCCGATACCCTGATTTTCATCGCCCCGGTTCTTGTCAAATAACAGTTATAAAATTAACGGCTTTAAATAATAATACAAGATGGGCTATTTGCAAGTATGATGTTGTCAGACTCAGGCGAGGTGGCAGGATACGAGATGTCCGCCTCCCGCATCCCTTAACTCAGGCTCTACAGTGCTGCACTTCTCTACGGCGATCGGGCAGCGGGGATGGAAACTGCAGCCGGAGGGAGGATTTATCGGACTCGGCACGTCGCCCTTGAGAACAGTCATTTTCCTTTTCTTTTCGGGGTCTGCGATTGGGACCGACGATATCAGAGTGCGTGTGTAAGGGTGGAGGGGGTTCCGGTAGAGCTCCCCGCTCTCGGCGGACTCCACTATTTTTCCGAGATACATTACGGCCACCCTGTCGCTTATGTGCTTCACGACGCGGAGGTCGTGGGATATAAAGAGGTAGGTCAGCCCGAATTTTTCCTGGAGCTCTATGAAGAGGTTTATGATCTGCGCCTGCACGGAGACGTCGAGCGCGGATATGGGCTCGTCGCATACGATGAACTCGGGGTTGAGCGCGAGCGCGCGCGCAATGGCTATCCTCTGGCGCTGTCCCCCGCTGAATTCGTGAGGGTAGCGCGGCAGCGCATCGTCCCTGAGACCGACAGTGCGGAGGAGCTCGCGGACTATACCCTTTCTTTCATTCGGGGAGGAGATCTCGTGGATTATGAGCCCTTCCGATACTATGTCCTCGACCTTCATCCTCGGGTTGAGCGATCCGTAGGGGTCCTGGAAAACTATCTGCATTTTCTTTCTGTACGGGCGCATCCTGGAGGGGCTGAGCTTGGTAATCTTTTTGTCCTCGAAGTATATTTCGCCGTCCGTGGGATCGAGGAGCTTGATGATCGTTTTTCCGAGAGTCGTCTTACCGCACCCGCTCTCCCCGACAAGCCCCACGGTCTCCCCTTCCGAGACCGTCAGATCGACGCCGTCTACGGCCTTCACGAAATTTGATACCCTGGAAAAGACGCCCGATGTTACCGGAAAGTATTTTTTGATGCCTTCTATTCTGACAAGCTCTTTTAGCGGCATATCAGCTATTAATCCTCACCTTGTCCGCTCTCCAGCACGCGGAGTAGTGGTTTGGCGCATGCTCGGATAGCGGCGGCTCCTCCCTCCTGCATTTCTCTATAACGAGGGGGCAGCGGTCCTGGAACCTGCACCCGGGGGGGAAGCTGCCGGGGCTCGGCACCACGCCGGGTATCGCGTCCAGCCTCTCTTTACTCCCGCGGAGGTCGGGAATCGAGTTGAGGAGCCCGACCGTATAAGGGTGTTTGGGCTCTTTGAACAGGTCCCCGGTCGCGGCGTGCTCCACCACCTTGCCCGCATACATAACATAGACCGTATCCGCCACCTCCGCGATTATGCCGAGGTCGTGGGTTATGAGCAGCACAGCCATGCCCATTTTGACCCTGAGGTCGTCGATGAGCTCGAGTATCCCCGCCTGTATCGTGACGTCGAGCGCCGTGGTGGGCTCGTCGGCTATCAGCACCTCCGGGCTGCACGCAAGGGCCATCGCTATCATGACCCTCTGGGACATCCCCCCCGAGAGCTCGTGGGGATAGTTCTTTATCCTCCTCTCCGGGGCAGGGATACCGACCAGCTTTAAAAGCCCTATGACCCTTTCCGTCTCCTCTTTCTTCGATATTTTCAGGTGGGTCCTGATGGCTTCGCCTATCTGCTCCCCTATGTTGAAGACGGGGTTGAGTGAGCTTATGGGCTCCTGGAAGATCATCGAAATCCTGTTTCCGCGGACGGAGCGCAGGTCTCTGTCGCTGTAGTCAAGAAGGTTGGCGCCGTCGAAAATTATCTCTCCTCCCTCTATCTTACCGGGGGGCTCGGGTATGAGGCGCATTATCGAAAGGGCTGTCACGGTCTTGCCGCAGCCGCTTTCTCCGACGACTCCGACTATCTTTCCTTCGGGAATCGATAACGAAACGCCGCTTACGACCTCGACCTTCCTACCTTCGGTCGAAAACGACACCGTCAAGTTTTTTATTTCGAGCGCAGTATCCACTTTTATCTTCCAATTCTCTCCGTTTGCCGGATGACCGTCATTCGCCGCCGATGAATTTAGGGTCTATCGAGTTCCTGAAACCTTCCCCGAGCAGGTTAAAAGCCGTCACGGTAAGAAATATAGCCGCGCCTGGAAATAGGACAAGCCACCACGCGAAATCGACGTACTTCTGGGACTGCGAGAGCACGTCCCCCCAGCTGGGGTCGGGCGGCGGGACTCCGAACCCGAGGAAGCTGAGGCCGGATTCGACCAGTATCGCCCCCGCTATGCCGAAAGTCGAATCCACGAGCACCGGCGCAAGGCCGTTAGGGAGCATGTGCTTCATCATTACCCTGAAATCGTTCCCTCCGAGGGCTACCGCCGCCTCCACGTACTCGAACTTCCTTAACTTTAAGAACTCGCCCCTTATAAGCCTCGCCACACCCGTCCAGCTCGTGGCGCCTATCACTATCATTATGTTGTAAATGCTCGGGTCCCTGAAAGCCAGTATGGTGAGGATGAGGAAGAATACGGGGAATGTCATCATCACCTCGAAGAGCCTGGAGACTATGAAGTCCGTAGTGCCTCCGTAATAACCGGCGATGCCCCCGAGTATTATCCCTATCGCGGCCGATATGCCGACCGCTATGAACCCTATGGATAGGGATATCCTCGCCCCGAAGATCATGCGGGCGAGCACGTCCCTGCCCCTGTCGTCTGTCCCGAAGAAGTGCTCCCGGGAAGGGGGCGCCAGTATGGACATGAGGTTGTTCTCCGTCGGGCTGTATCTGACGGGGGGGAATATTGCGAAGTCGCCGGGTTTGAGCCTGGTATCCAGCTCCTTGAAGTCCGTTCCGAAAAACTCGCTGTAACGGAAGACGACGGGGAAATAGTAGTGGCCCTCATATTTCAGGACAATCGGCTTATTACCCGCGAGAAAGCTCTCGAATACCGCGACGAATAATAGCAGCAGGATTAGAACGAGGGCTCCGAATGCCAGCCTGTCCTTCTTAAATTTCCTCCAGACGCTCCCCCAGTAGCCGATGCTATGTTTCTCGGTCACCTTCTGCCCTCGAAGCTGATTCTGGGATCGACAAGCACGTAAACGAGGTCCGATATAAGGATCCCGATAAGCGTGAGGAACGCGGATATTGTGGCAATGGCCATTATCATCGGGTAATCGCGTGAGAGCACCGACTCGAACCCGAGCTGACCTATGCCGGGTATCGAGAATATGGTCTCGATTATTACGCTTCCGCCGATCATTGCTGGGAGGATGCCCGCTACTATGGTGATAATGGGTATTAATGCGTTCCTGAGCGCGTGCTTTAGGATGACTTTCGACCTGGGCAGTCCTTTCGCCGTGGCGGTCCTCACGAAATCCTCTTTAAGCACCTCGAGCAGGCTCCCCTTCTGAAACCTTGAGAGATAAGCGAGGCTCCCGTACGTGAGGCAGAAAACGGGAAGGACTATGTGCCAGAGGAAATTGACCGCTTTCTCGTAGAATGGATAATTCTCGGCGCCCGGCGAGAGTATCCCGTAAACCGGGAAGACGTTCCAGTACTCTCCCCCTCCCAGAAAGTATATAAGTATCATCGCCATCCAGAAGCTCGGAATCGAGTAGAGGATGAAGAGGATGAAGGTGCTTGCCATCTCGGGGGGGCTCCCGTGCTTGACCGCGGAATACACCCCGACGGGTATCGATATCATATATATGAGCAGGATCGAGATTATGTTGAGAGTGAGCGTAATCGGAATCCTCTCGGCTATCTTGTCGATGACGGGCCGGTGGTCCTTGTAGGAGCGGCCGAAGTCGAGCGTGACTATTTGCTTGAGCCATATCAGGTAGCGGACGTATATGGGCTTGTCGAGGCCGTAGAGCCTCTTGGTCTCCTCGACTATCTCCTGAGTAATGGCTTGAGACTTTACGCCTTCGTCCAGCTGGAGCTTCCTTTCGACGGGGTTTCCCGGGGCGAGCTGGATTATGAAGAACGTGATTATCGTAATGCCCAGCATTGTGGGTATAAGGAGTATGAGCCGCTTTATAATGTAGTCTCTCATGTCCGGGTCAAAGGGAATTATATGCGGTTATCGGGAAAAGTATAAGCGAAAAGAAAAAATCATTCACACCTTCCCTGTTCAGCTTAAATTATACGGGGATTCGGGAATAAATCCTGCAAAGAATTACACCTGCCGCCCGGGGGTTCCGTCACCCTCTTCCTACTCGGTGTATTTCTGTAGCGGCAGCGGGACGTACCATTCGACGGGGTCTATTCCGAGAGGGTGGACAATGACGTTAGCGAACCTCTTGTTCACTGCGATAGTCGCCTTGCGGCAGAATAAAAACGTATAGGGCTGCTCATCGTTCACTATCCGGGAGAACTTCCTGTATAGCTCTATCCTTTTCTTTTTGTCGAATTCCTGCCTTGCCTCTTCTATGAGCTTGTCGGCTTCCGCGTTTTTAAACCCGACGAAGTTCGAGCCTTTCTCTATCTGAGTCGAGCTCCATATCTGATAGGGGTCGGACTCCACCCCCATAGACCACGCGAGCGTGACGGCGTCGAACTTCCTCTCGTTGAGCCTCATCGTGAAGACCGCCCATTCGGTCTTCCGTATATCCATGGCGATCCCCACCTTGTCGAGCTCTTCCTTCAGAATCGTGGCTATCTTCTCGCCCGTTTCGGACTCGTTGGGGATGAGGAATTCGAACGCGAATTTTACGCCGCCCTTGTCCCTTATGCCGTCCCCGTCGTGGTCTATCCACCCGGCTTCATCGAGAAGCTTTTTGGCTTCCTCGGGGTCATAAGGTATGGGCTTGATGTCCTTGTCGTACTCGGGGCTGTTGATGTAAAAGGGGTTCGTTACGACGGCCCCGAGGTCAAACATTATTTTGTCCAGTATGACGTCCCTGTTTACGAGATAGGTCATGGCCCTCCTCACGCGCTTATCGGAGAAATAGGGCTTTGCCGAATTCCATCCGATGTAGCTGTAGTTGGGAGCGTAGTAGCTGAATTTATCGAAGTGCTTCTCGAAATCGGGTGAGCTAGTCTGCCTCTCCCACTGTATGGGCGTGAGGCTCGCTACATCGAGCTCCTGGCGTTTAAGTACCTGGAGCGCTACAGACGGGTCCGTGATTATCCTGAATATTATCTTATTCAGGTGAGGCTTCTCACCCCAGTAGTCCTTGTTCTTCTCGAGCACTATTTCGCTGCCGGTCGTCCATTTCACGAACTTGAACGGACCCGTGCCGATCTGGTTTTCGGCCTGCGGGGTTGGTATTGAAATCCCCGTTTTCGAATATGTGCTTGGGGACTATCGGTATGCCGCCGCAGAATTCGAGCGCAAGGAAGTAAGGCCTCGCGTATGTGAACCGGACCGTATAATCGTCTATCGCCCTGACGTCTTTGATTTCCTGGTAGTAGCTCCGCAGTTGGGGAGCATCGACCTTCGGGTCCATGATGGTCTTATAGGAGAACACGATGTCGGCCGCGGTGAATGGTACGCCGTCATGCCATTTCACGCCCTTTTTTATCTTGAACGTGTATGTGAGCTTGTCCTCGGATATTGTCCAGGACTCGGCCAGAAGGGGTTTGAGCTCGAGAGTATCGTTATCTCTTTTGATGAGTGTTTCATAGACGTTCCCGCCGTTGACGATCCCCTCGTACGCGTCTGTGGCCGTTATGGGGTTAAGGGTGCCCGGCTCGGCGCCCAGGTGGTATATGAGCCAGTCGCCCTCGACGGGCCCGGAGGAGGCTTTTTCCGAAGACTCTTCCGGCGCGCTCTTTGTTGTCTCATTCTCATTCGTTTTATCGGAGGACTTGCATGAAACACACATGAATAATAGAGCCGTGCTCAGGAACGCGTAGAGGAATGGTCGTTTCAACTATATCTCCCTTGTGATTGGCGGTTTATTCTTTTCCGATTTTGTCGATTGCGCCGAGCAGCGGCCTTATCAGGTCGAGCGGGAGCGGAAAAACTATCGTCGAGCTCTTTTCGGACGCCATCTCGGCCAGCGTCTGGAGGTATCTCAGCTGAAGCGCCATCGGGCTCCTCCCGAGTATATCGGAGGCCTCCGCGAGCTTTGTAGCTGCCTGGTATTCACCTTCCGCCGCTATGACCTTCGCCCTCCTTTCCCTTTCGGCTTCCGCCTGACGCGCCATGGCGCGCTGCATCTCCTGCGGGAGGTCGACGTATTTTACCTCGACCAGGGTAACCTTGATGCCCCAGGGGTCGGTATGCTTGTCGAGGACCTCCTGGAGCTTGATATTGAGGGTCTCCCTCTCGGCGAGGAGCTGGTCGAGCTCGACCTGTCCCAGGATGCTCCTTAGCGTAGTCTGAGCGAGCTGGGAAGTGGCGTAGAGGTAATTCTCGACCTGTATCACGGCGTTTACCGGGTCGACCACGCGGAAATAAACGACGGCGTTAACCTTGACCGACACGTTGTCTTTCGTGATTATGTCCTGAGGGGGCACGTCCATAGTGATCACCCGGAGGCTTATCTTTATCATCTTGTCCACGACGGGAATGATCCAGTTGAACCCCGGCCCCTTGGGGGCGACTATCCTCCCGAGCCTGAATACAACCCCTCTCTCGTATTCATTGAGGATTTTCACTCCGGAAAGTATGAGGATTACTATAATTCCTATGAATATTACAAGCGGTGAAAACATATTTACCTCCTCGGTAGCATGAACTTAGACCTTTTTGACTTTGAGCTTAAACCCCTTTAACACTTCTACGACTTTTATCCTGTCCCCTTTCCCTATCGGCTCGTCGCTCTCGGCGTCCCAGTATTCCCCGTCGATATATATCTTACCCGCAGCCAGTATTTCGGATACGGCGCTGCCCTCCTTCCCTATGAAGCCTTCGAACCCCATCCGGGGCGTGAGCTTCTGAGCCTTTATCAAATAGAATATTACGTAAGCGAAAAAAAGCCCGAATGCGAGCGTCGACGCTATGACGACGTCGAACCCCACCCGTAGATCGGATTCCGGCGTGTCGAAGAGGAGGAGCGCCCCGAGCGCGAAGCTTATGAGCCCGCCTAAAGTGAGCGCCCCGTAGCTCGTGACGTAGACCTCCGCTACGAAGAGCACTATTCCGAGAAGGAGGAGCGCTATGCCCGCGTAGTTAAACGGGAGAATCTGAAAGGAGACGAATCCCATGAGCAGGCACACGGCCCCGGCGACACCGGGGAATATGAGTCCCGGGTTATAGAATTCGAGCAGCAGCCCGAGGGAGCCTAACGAGATGAGGAGGAAGGCTATGTCCGGGGTGCTCAGAATATCGATGAGCTTCTGCTTGGCGTTCATCCCGATTCTCGATATTTCGGCGCCGTTCGTGCTGAGAGTTTTTTCGCCGTCGGGCAGCTTTACCTTTCTCCCGTCTATTTCCTTTATCAGTCCTTCGAGATCGGGCGCTATGAGGTCTATGACATGTAATTTGAGGGCCTCCGTGGATGTGATGGAGGAACTTTTTCTAACGGCTTCGATCGCCCACTTGACGTTCCTTCCCCTTTCCTCGGCTATGCTCTCCATGAATGAGGAAGCGTAGTTCTCCAGCTTTTCGCTCATTACGTCCTCATCGGACTTGTTATTGCCGGGCGGGGAGGATTTATCTTCCCTGTTTCCTTTTCCCTTATCTTCGCCGGGTTCCTTCTTTCCGGGCTCTCCGTTTCCGGGTGAGATGGAGACCGGGTGGGCCGCTCCGATGCTCGTGCCGGGAGCCATGGCCGCGATATTGGCCGAGAGTGTGATGAATACGCCTGCCGAGGAAGCCGATGCTCCCTTGGGCGAGACGTATACCACGATCGGGACGGGGGAGTTGAGTATGAGCTTTACGATCTCTTTCGTCGAGGTCAGGAGCCCTCCGGGCGTGTCGAGGAGTATTATCAGGGCCTCGGCCGATTTGTGCTCCGACTCTTCGACGCCTTTACGTATATAATCGAGAGTCGCGGGGTTGATCGTGCCGTTTATTTCTATTACGACTACTTCCGGAGTGATGGAAGCATTTGTGTTATCCGTCCCTGCGTAGCTCATCGGAAAGCCGCAAAAGGAAAGTAATATGACTATGAAGGAAAGTATCCTGACCATGCCCGTGCCCTCAGTTTAGTTTAGCTCTAAGGGCGTGAAACCGCAAGGAAAAGGAAGGGATCAGGCGCAGCGCCCGGGCGTATTCGGGGCGCGTCTAATAATCTTGTATTTCTGATGCCTCTGATTATAATTCTCCCCATGGCAAAGAAAATCAAATACACACAGAAAGAGCTCAAAGGGCCCGATAAGTTCAGCAGTACCGTCATTGCGGGCTTCGAATACTTCTCCGATCACTCCAGAAAGATAGTCTTGTTTGTAGTTATAATCATCGCCGTGCTCGTGGCGGCGTACATTGCGAACGGCTACAGGGAAAACAAGGGCGAGGAAGCCGTAACTATGTTCAACGAGGCCGTAAAAAAGTATAACGCGGGAAATAATGAGGAGGCTTTGAGTGAATTCCTCTCGCTCAAAACGAAATATCCGGATCGGAAAATCACGGATATCGCTATATACTATGCCGGTATCATCAACTTCAAGCTCGGGAAGTACGACGAGTGCATAAACGATCTCAACGAATTTCTCGACGCGGGTGTAGATGAAGACACGCTGAACCAATCTGCGGTGCTTACTCAGGGGCTTGCGAGGTTTAAACAGGGAGAGTGGCAGCAGGCGATAGAATTCCTTTCGAAATTCCCGCGCGGCCAAGGAAGCCCCTATGAAGAGCGGGCACAAATTCACATGGCGATGGCGTATGAGAAGCTCGGGCAGCCCCAGAAAGCGGACGCGATATATAAGGAGCTCTACAAAACTGATACTGGTTTGAGCCCCGGCATGTCCTCTGCGAACCTCAAACCTCAACCGCAATCGAAGAAATCGAAAACGAATTAGTTTTTACAGTGAATGGCGGCCCGGGGGTCTCCGGTTACGGGTTTATTCGACGACCCGGACGACTTTCGTCGATATCCAGCCCTCTTTGCCGTCGGGCGCGAGGATCTTTACCCACCTTCCGCTCTGTTCCCCTAATCCTTTGAATACATCGCCCTCGTTTACGACGGTGACGATGTCGTTGCCCATTCCGGGACCGTTCCTGACGTTAGCGCCGACGCCTATAACCGTGTAGCTAACCTGCGCTCCCGGCGTTGCTATCTGTTTGGATTGATCGGACTCGACGGGGGGAGCCGAAGATGTCTCCTTCTCCGCCTTTGGCTGTACCTGATCGGTAACGGTTTCGACGGGCTTTGAAGGTTTCTCTGCTTCCGCTTGCTGCTGCGGCTTTGTCATTGGGAATAAATTGTTATCTTCCTTTGCCTTTTCAGTCCCGGAATCCGGAGCTGCGGGGGCTTTTGCTTCTTTTTTTGCTGCCGGCGGAGCGGGGGCTTTCTGAACGCCTTTACTGCCGGGGGGAGAATAAGTTTTGGTGTCCACGACGGAAACGTCCTCGACTCCCCACATCCTCATGAGCATGTCATAGAAAAGGACGCCCACGATGATGCCGAGGATCAGGAGACCCGCGCCGATGACGTATGAGTTTTTTATCTTTGTGTCCTTCTCCTCTTCCTCGCCCGCTGCCTTGGCGCCGGTTTTTGTTTCAGTTTTTGCCTTGGCGTTAGGCGTTGCTTGCGCGGCAGGTTTATGAGGGACCTGAGTTTTCGGCTCGTCGGGTCCTATGTAGTCTATTCTTCTCTCCTTAGGCTTCAGGGTTTCAGGCTGCTGGAGAGTCGGTTTTACATAATCGATTTGTGTGATGTCCGCGGCTTTATCCTTTTCGCTGCCGCCGGAGCCGTTGGAATCGGAAACGCGGGATATCTCCCTCTGGAGCTCCCTCAGCTTGAGGTCGAGGTCTGTCTGGGAGGCGCCCAGCTGGAGGTTATACACGGCGTAAATAGAATCGAGCTTATTCAGATAATCGTTTTTGTTGCTTTCGATCTCCGTGCTGATCTCGTTAAAGTATTGCCTGATTTCGGTTATGACTTCGATGACGGCAGCGGGGCTGAGCGAGGACTCTTTAGGGGGAGTGAACAGGTTTTCCGTATCCTGGGCGAGGGAAACCTCATGCGACTTCCTCTCCATGTCGAGAAGACGTATAGTGAAATCGCTTAACCTCAGCTTATATCTGTCAGTCAGCGCCTGAATGAAGGTTATCTGCCCTTTATAAAGCTCCTTTGACTGGGAAATCAGGTTTAGCGTCTTTATGAGACGCAGGAGCTCCAGTTCGAAATTAGCAGAAATCCTTTTCAGATTCTCCTGAGCGAGATCCTTGTCAATATCCCCTTTCATCTGAACCCATCTAAGTTAATCATTATAGTATATATACGGAACGGAGAGAATAGTAAATTAATTTTTTGCGTCGCGCCGGGGGCCGGGGATTTATAAACGAGGGGAAGGATTGTAGTGAAAGATAGCCGCCGGGACACAAAGGTATCATGAAAAACATTAGATTTCTCAATATGGAATCTACCCGTTTTATTGGAGATTCGCTTTTAAAGAAATACGGATACGGATACTAATTGATTAAAGTTGGCAACCGAGAGGGGTTAACTCGGCTTGATCTTCGATTTAAGGAGGATTTTAAGCCTGTTTCTTATTTCCGGCGTGACGAACGAGCTGTCCTTAAGCTTTCCGGTAAGCTCGAGCATCCTCTTGTAGGTATCCACGAACGCTCTGCATTCGGGACACTCGTTCGCGTGCTTTTCCAGCTCTTCGAGCGTTTTAAGGTCGAGCTCGTTATCTATGTAATCCATTATATTCTCGACAAGATCCCTGCACATGAACATGATGACGCTTTCTCCGGAAGGGCGCACCGTTCCAAATACCGTACCTCTGGGCGAACTATGCCTGTCGGAACACAATTTGAAGCAGGATCTTGAGTCCCCGACACCTTGAGACGGGTACTCCGGCCGCTCCCTCCACCACTGTTAGATGAAAAATTAAGGGACTCGACTCTGAAAGCCGTTTATTCCGTCCCTTATTACATCATCATTATATCCCCGGTCCCCGCTCTTTAAAAGACCGAACGGGGTGAATGGGAATAATTCGGCTTCAAAACGACACGGAATACGATTATAATTTTCCGTGTAAACTTGTAAGTAGCGGAAGCCTGTTTTTACGGCGCTGCTGAATGAAGCCGTATATTGTGAGTCTGCCGATGACTGAGGCTGTCCTGATGAATACGTCACGCAGGAGAGAAGGAAAGAAAGCCGAATATTCCGGAGGGATAAAATAATGTTCCAGAAACCCGCAACGATCGGGGAACTAAAGGCAAGCGAATACAGGGTGCTCTCCGTGAAGGACGAAATGAGGAAGAACCTCATACGGAAGCTGAGGAGCGGCGAGACCGTATTCCCGGGGATCATCGGGTACGAAGAGACCGTTATTCCGCAGATCGAGACCGCTGTGCTGGCGGGGCACGACCTGATATTCATCGGCGAAAGGGGGCAGGCCAAGTCACGGCTCATCAGGGCTCTCGTAAACCTCCTCGACGACGAGGTGCCCGTTATAAAGGGGGGCGAGCTCAACGACAGCCCCTACGCCCCGGTTACGAGATACTGCAGGGAGCTGGTCGGGAAGTACGGGGACGACACGGAGATAGAGTGGATAGGCCGGGAAGCCAGGTACAGCGAGAAGCTGGCGACGCCCGACGTTTCGGTGGCCGATTTAATAGGGGAAGTAGACCCTATAAAAGTCGCCGAAGGGAGATACCTGTCGGACGAGCTCACAATACACTTCGGTCTTATACCCAGGACTAACAGGGGAATTTTCGCGATAAACGAGCTTCCGGACCTCGTTGAAAAGGTTCAGGTGGGGCTCTTTAACGTGATGGAGGAGAAGGACATCCAGATAAAAGGCTACAAGATCAGGCTCCCTCTCGACATCTGCATGGTGGCCACCGCGAACCCCGAGGACTACACGAACAGGGGAAGGATAATCACACCGCTCAAGGACAGGTTCCAGGCGCAGATCAGCACACATTACCCGAGGACACGGGAGGTAGAGATAATGATCATGGAGCAGGAATCGTACGTTCCAGACGTCGACGGCTTCGCGCTCAGGGTACCGAGGTTCATTAAGGAGATAATCGCAGAGATATCGTTTCAGGCGAGAAGCTCGGGCGATATAAACCAGCGCTCGGGCGTGAGCGTGAGGACCACTATAGCTAACTACGAAAGCATCATTGCGGCTGCGGAAAAGAGGGGAATCAGGCTGGGCGAGCGGGAAGTCGCGCCCAGGATAACGGATTTCCCGTCCATCGTCCCCTCGACGAGCGGAAAAATAGAGCTCGAATACCTGGGCGAGGACTCCTCGGAGGGGGCGGTCGTGGAAAAGCTCATAAAGCGCTCCATTAAAACCGTGTTCGATGCCTATTTCCCTTCTCTCGATATAATGTCCGAGCTCATAACAAGCTTCGAGCACGGCTATGTAGAGGTAGCCGACGTGATGCCTTCGGAGGATTATATATTGGGCGTAAAGGAGATAAAGGGGCTCCAGAGGTGTATCGACGCGCTGGGTATAGCGGAGTCCCCGGCGGAGATAGCTTCGGCCGTGGAGTTCACTCTCGAAGGGCTCCATCTCAGCAACAAGCTGAACAAGGAAAACGTCAGAGGAAAGATAGTATACAAATGACTGTCACGTACAAGTACACGAAGTGGGACGGGACACAGTCCGGGCTGGATCTCGGCGCTGAGGACTTCTTCAGCGAGTTCTCGGATTACCTTATGGAGGGCTGGACCCCTGATGAGGCCTACGAATGGATACTGAAGCAAGGGCTCAAGGGACTCAGGATGAGGGTCATGGGGATAGACGATCTCCGCTCCGAGCTTGGGGGCTGGAGGCAGAATGTCTATGACAGGTATAACCCGAAGGCTGCACTCGCGGAGATAAAAGACGAGCTCGGGGAAATAATCGACCGTGAGCTGAGTTATTTAAACAGTGTCCTGCCTGCCGATTCTTCCGACCTGGAGGAGAGGGAAAATTTCCTTAACAGCCTTCAGGGAAAGCCTAGCTCGGCGGTCGAGAGCCTGAAGGATTATGAATTCCTTGACCAGGAGGCGGGAGAGAGGTTCCGGGCGCTCCTCGACAGGATAGAAGACATAAAGAAAGTCGAGAGGTTCATCAAACGTTACGGTGAGAAGTTTACGGGTGAATCCCCTATCGAGTTCGACCGTCTCCTGGAATTGATAGACAGGCTCGAAGGGCTGGAGAGGATCGAGAAGAGCCTCATCTCGGGGAATTTCGACGAGATAAGCCCCGAAGCACTGGGCGATATTTTGAGCGGGGAAGCTCATAGATCGTTGATTCTCCTAAAGAGCTTTAAATCCACACTCGAGAAATCCGGTTTTATCCGGACTAGCGGCGAGCGTACGGAGCTTACGCCGAGGGGCATAAGGAAGCTCGGAGAGTCCGCCCTTACGGATATATTCTCATCGCTTAAACGCAACAAGGTCGCCGAGCACGAGACGGGGCTCAGGGGATCCGGCTCTGCAAAGCCCGAAGAGTCCAAAGAGTACGAGTTCGGGGACCCGTTTAACCTCAATATAGTGAACACGCTCAAAAAATCCCTCGTCAGGGAGCCCGATGGTAAAGGGATCAAGGTAGAGCCCGAGGACTTCGAGGTCTATGAAACCGAATACCATACGCACGCGACGACGGCGCTGCTCCTCGACCTCAGCTGGTCGATGAGCTTTCAGGGCAGGTTCCCGGCGGCTAAAAGGGTCGCGCTCGCGCTCGACCATCTGATAAGGACGAAATACCCGAAGGACGATTTCCATATAATAGGGTTTTCCACGGGGGCCAGAAGGCTCAAGACCAAAGACCTCGCCGTGACGACCTGGGATTCGAACGACCCGTTCACTAATATCCAGGAAGCACTTTCCGTCGCGGCGAAGACGCTATCCAGGTACAGGAACACGAACAAGCAGATAATACTTATCACAGACGGGCAGCCCACGGCATATTACCTCGACGGCTATCTCCAGGTCGAGCTGCCGATGTTCTTCGGGGGGCTCTCTCCCAGAGCCACTTTTGAAACGCTTAAAAGAAGTGAAGCGGGTGACCGGCATGGGAATACGCATAAATACGTTCATGCTCGACGACAGTCCTTCTCTGAGGCGCTTCGTGGACGAGATGACCCGCATCAACAAGGGACGCGCCTTTTTCACCACCCCCGATCAGCTCGGGAAATACCTCTTCGTCGATTACCTCAAGAGGAAGCGGAAGATGCTGTGAGCGGGGAATCCGCCCTTACTCTCCTATACATCGCGCTAGAATGGCGCTCCTACAGTTGAAATGATAATGGAGAATGGTAAAAGATAAATTGCTCGCACTCCGCTTCGAAATGACAAGACAAAAGAGAGGGATTCCCGATTTTTTCGACTTGTATCGCTGAAGCGCCATGAGATACAGAATTTATTTGTAATCAACCAGGAGCTGCCGATTGTGCGCTCGCTTACAATCGTTATTCGTGAATGACGACTAATAATAAGACGAAGATTGCCGCGGTCGCGGCTACGTTTGTTGACCGGCTGATGATTTATGGAAGTAACGTTTATCCGCACACATCGTGTGTCAGTCGCACTTATAGGGCTTTGAGAGCGTGAAGACCTTGTCGAGGGCTGGCATGAATGTCCTCATCTCATGGTTACGCGACCTCACCAGCACCTTGTCGGTCCCGCAGGCAAAGTACACGACCCTCGATTCGGGCTCCTTCATACCCATAATGTCAGGGCGTATGGACGATAACTCGATAAAAACGGTGCCGTTTAATTTTTTCTGTTTCACGATGGTGCCGAACATCTCCTGCGGGATATGGAGGTGTCCCGAGAACCAGAGATCGACTTTGTATTTCTTGAGCACATCCCTGAACCTTTTCGAGTCCGTTATCTGCCTCTCCTTAATGCCGGAGAACGTTATTCCGCTCCCGTCGAGCGGCGCGTGCGTAATAACGACTATGATTTTATCCTGATTCTTTATAACGAGATCTTTCCACCATTCGAACGTCTCGTCCGAAATGACCGTTGCTTTGCCCCTGTCGGCGTTTGACATGAAGATGAAGAGTATGTTCCCCTTCTCGACGGTATAGTTCGGCTTTTCCTTGAGCTTCGATTGGAATATTTTCCCCTTGTCCGTCTTGTAATCGTGGTTACCGATTATCTCGTGCCATTCCTTGATGTAGGACTGGTCTCTCGTCCTGATATAGAGGTCATAGCTCTCCTCAGTCGGAAAATTTACTACGTCGCCCGCATTGATAGCCATGTCTATATCCGGGACGTTCTCGTTAATATCCCCGATCGCGTTTTGGAAAGGCTTGATGTGTGCTTCATTTTTGATATGAGTGTCTGAGAGCGTCCATACGGTGAGCGTTTCGTCCGGTATGAACCAGTTCTCCGCCGTAAGCGCCTTGCCCGATGAAGCACCGACATTGCAGCCTGTGAGCGTGAGGAAAAAGAAAAGTAATAGTGGTACTAAACGTCTTTTCATTCTCAGTTAAATAATACGAGGTCAGGAGAGGCCGCGGATGCAGGACGCCAGGGCCTCTTCTCGGGCGACCCCGGTGATCGTGACTTCGATCTCGTCTCCGACATTGAAGCATTCATCCGGGAGACGCACCGGTATGTAGTTGGGCGTAGTGCCCTTCCCGCCCTTCTCGACGAGTATGGGGAAAGTCCTTCCTATGAAGCTCCGGTAAAACGCCGCCTTCTTTTTGCTGCCGAGCTCTCTTAAGAGTGCGCTCCTCGCTTTAATCTTATCGGGATGCACCTGGCCGGCCATCGAGGCCGCGGGCGTCGACCTGCGCTTAGAATATGGAAACACGTGAAAATAAGTTAGCGGCGATTCCTCTGCGATGTCGTAAGTGCTCTGAAACTCCTCCTCTGTCTCTCCCGGGAACCCGACCATGATATCCGAGCCTATGGCCGCGTCGGGAATCATCTTGCGTATGAGGTTTGTGAGCGTGAGGAACCTTTCGGGCGCATAGCGTCTCCTCATCCTCCTGAGCACGCCACCGTCGCCGCTCTGAAGGGCGATGTGGAACTGGGGGCATATAGTTTCGGCGGACGCGATGAACTCGATGAGGTCTTCGTCCGTGTCGGCGGGGTCTAAAGACGTGAGGCGGACGCGATTTACGATCTTCTCATTCTCGATGCTTTTCAGGAGCTCAAAGAAGCTCGAGCCGATGTCCCTGCCGTAGCTTGCTATGTGCACGCCCGTGAGCACTATCTCTTTATAACCCGCGTCGGCGAGCTTCTCCATGCGGTTCAATATATCCCCTACCGGGAGACTCCTCGACCTTCCCCTCGCGCGCGGTATTATGCAGAAAGTGCAGGCGTAGTTGCAGCCGTCCTGCACTTTCAAGAACGCCCTCGTCCTTCCGGGGAAAAATTCGATGCCTGGCGTCTCGAAGCTCTTTTTCTTCTCTTTGAATATATCTGAAATGAATAATTTAGGCTCGCTCTGGGTCTCCCCTTCCCTTATCACCTTGAGAAGCTCGGAGAATTTGTGCGAGTTCCCGATGACGTAATCGACGTCTTTTATCTCTTTCAGCTCGTCGGGCGATACCTGAGCGTAACAGCCCGTGACGATGACGACGCCGTCCGGGTTCGCGCGCCTCGCCCTGTGTATGTAATGCCTGGCCTCGGCGTCGGCCTTGTGTGTAACGGTGCACGTATCTATAACGTAGACGTCCGCTTTCTCTGGGAACGGCACCCTCGCGTATTTGCTCTTGGGGAGCCTGTTCAGTATAGCCGCCGTATCGTACTGGTTTACCTTGCACCCTAGCGTAACGACCGATATGCTCTTCATTGCGGGAGGACCTCTTTTATCCATCCGCCTCCCAGCACCTCGTCCCCCTTGTAGAAAACGACGGCCTGACCGGGCGTGATTGCGCGCTGCGGGTCTGTGAACTCTACTATTCCTTCCGAATCGCTCCACATCTTGAGCAGCGCATCGCTTTCGGGATGCCTGTATCTCACTTTAGCCTTGACTTCAACTGTGTTGTTTAACATATCCGCGATATTAGAATTATCCACCCACGTTATATCTTCGGCAAGGAGCTTTGTCTTGTACAGCTCACCCTCCCCTCCTACGAATACCCTGTTGGATCCGGGCTCTATACGGGTCACGTACATAGGCTTGCCTGTCGCGATTCCGAGGCCCCTCCTCTGTCCGACGGTGAAGGAGAATACGCCCCTGTGAGTCCCGAGCACTTCCCCGCCGGCGTTCACAATCTCGCCCTTCTCCGCGGTGAAAGCGGACCTGGCCTCGAGGTAATCCCTGTAATTCCCGTCCGGGACGAAGCAGACCCCGGTGCTGTCGGGTTTCTCCGCCTGCCTCAGACCGAAGCCCTTCGCGATCTCCCTGACCTCGTCCTTCGTCTTGCCGCCGAGGGGGAACATAAGGCGTCTCAGCTCCTTCTGAGTGAGCGTATGGAGGAAATATGTCTGGTCCTTGGACGCGTCCCGGGCCTTATTGAGAGAGAGTTTCCCGCTCTCCTCGTCCCTCTCTATCCTCGCGTAATGCCCGGTTGCCAGGTATTCGGCTCCGAGCTCGATTGCGCGGCGCAGCAGGAGATCGAATTTAACGAACTTGTTGCAGAGCACGCAGGGTATGGGGGTCTTGCCCGACCTGTACTTGTCCACATAGTCCGTCAGCACGTATTTACCGAACTCCTCGGTGAAATTGACGACATAGTGAGGGAAGCCTAATTGCTCGGCGGCCCTCCTCGCGTCGACAACCTGGTCAAGGGAACAGCACCCCCCTTCAGCCTCGCCGTATTCCAGGAGCTGCATCGTGATGCCTATTACGTCGTATCCCTCCTTTTTCAGGAGAGCCGCGACCGTCGTGCTGTCGACGCCGCCGCTCATTGCGACGACTACCCTCTTTTTATGCATATTGGGAGCATAGATTACCTAAAGCTCAATTCCGAGACAAATAGGAGTCGCAGGGGTCTCATCAGAAGAGATTCCGAAACAAGCTCAGAATGACGGGTCAGGGGAAAGAAAGGAAAGATCCTTCCGCTTCCGGGGAATACGATTGGGTATTAGATGTTGAGAGACGAGAGACAGTGAAAACTAAGCTATGCCCTCTTCAACGCCTACTATCGAATAGTAGGGTTCGTTTCCGAGCTTGAGCTCCCGGGCTTCAACGAAATCCTTCACGATACTGTACACGTCGGATGATACTATCACCCGCCAGACCGGGGCGACCGTGCTTATTCTCCTCGCGATATCCGTGACTTCTTTTATACCGTGCGGGATGCCCGAATCGTCGTATACGGGGATCGATTTCATCCCGATGCCTATTTTCCCGCTTATAGCGGCTTTGCCCTCGATCTTCCTCTCCCTCGTTATGCTCGCCAGCAATTGGAGCACTTCCACGGCGGAGCATACGGCCTTTAACTCCGGGTTTACCAGCTCTTCGGGTGCGTTGAAGAAGGCGACTATTTCGTCTTTGAGTAATGCTTCGATCACGCCGCCGTAGTTAGAAATTATGGCGGACGCGGCTTTCCTGTAGTCCGCGAGGAACGAGTTGAACTCAGACGGCTTGAGCGTGTTCGAGAGCTCCTGGAAATCAGCTATTTTCGCGACGACCACGGTTACGTTCCTCGGCCTCGCGAGTATGTCCTCCTCGTCTTCCTCGGAGGAGATCAGGGTAGGCTGGAATGGCGGCAGCTCCTCCTCGATGTCTTCTCTCCGCCTCAGGCGGTCGACCATCTGGTTGAAGGTTTCATAGGCCCTGATCGTCGATACGTCGTCCGAAGATTCCGGGTCGAGCCTCGAGCCCGCGAGATCCCCGCGGGTGACGTTCTTCATGGCCGATATAAGTTTTTCCATCGAGTCGTTCCTGCCCGACGAGAACAGGGATAATATGAATATTACGACTACCGATACCGCGATACCGATAAGCGCGCTCCACATTAAGGACGATATGGCGAGGCTTTTGAAATCCCTGGCGACGACGCCCAGGACTATCGAGTTGTTCTCGGGCGTGGTTATCGGGACAATCTCTACGTTATCCCCGTCCTGGCCGCCGAAGCTTTCGAGCAGCACGCCGTCCGGGTTCAGCAGTTTAATGTAGATTATATCCTTTCTCGAATTGAGTATGTCCTTTGAAGTGTCGGCGAAGCTCTTGCCCGACGTATTGAAAAGCTGGGCGAGCTCCTGCCCCCTTTCTTCGGTTATGGTGGATGTGAAAAAATAGGAGTTAAAGAGGGAAATCAGTACGGAAACCAGGGTGAAAATAAAAACGAGAACCAGTGCGTTTCCCGAATATACATTTCCTATCCTGGACTTGAATCCCATTTATCTCTTTTCTCCGGTTGCTGAATTGAATGCATACACATGAGTGAGATACATTCATGTTAAAGTGAATACCTAAAATTAAAGAAAAGCTACTTTCATAATACTGGCTAAAATTTAACTGGTAAAGATAGATTTTAACAGAGTGTTAACAAAATTCCCGGCATATTTCGCAAGCCGCATCCGGGAATACGTTCGTATGGATCGGGACAATTATTTTACTTTTGCTGAACTTCACGGGAAGGCAAAGCTAAAATTCCCGCCGGCACCGGGAGCCGCTGATAAGGACGGTAAAACACATCAAAATTAATCTTAAGCTAGGCCTGAACCGGCTGGATATTGATCCTGGTCTTCTTTTTTTCGAACCTCTGGAACTCTACGATGCCGTCCTTAAGGGCGAACAGGGTATGATCCCTCCCCATGCCCACATTGAGCCCCGGATGGAACGTGGTGCCCCTCTGCCTGGCAAGGATGTTGCCTGCCTTTACCGTTTCACCGCCGAACTTCTTCAGCCCGAGCCTCCTGCCTATTGAGTCCCTTCCGTTTCTGGTACTGCCGCCGCCTTTTTTAGTTGCCATTTTAAGTTACCTCCTTACTTTGAAATATCGGTTATCTGGATCGAGGTATAGGTCTGTCGGTGCCCGGTCTTTTTTCTGAAATCCTTTCTTCTCCTGAACTTGAAGATAATGACTTTCTCGCCTTTCTTCGCGCCGATAATCTTAGCTTTCACAACCGCATTGTCCAGGACCGGGGAGCCGATCTTGACCCCGCCCTCGTCCGAGACCATCAGGACTTCCTTGAATTCGACTTCGTCACCGGGGTTTCCGCTGATCTTCTCAACACTTATTACATCGCCTTTGCTCACGCTGTACTGTTTTCCGCCGGTTTTAATTACCGCCTGCATGATATACTCCTCCCATTGCTGTAAAAGAGTAAAAATTATTCATATTTATAGCGAGTTGTCAAATTTTTGCGGGAATGTTTTCGAATGGCTGGTGTAAATATGATTGTTGGCGAGGGGGAGACGGCGTCCGTTATCACCGGTCCGCCGCGAGCCCTATATGCCCCGTTTGGGGGCGGAGTGGCAGTGAATATCTCTCACCGACAAAAAAGATCTAATGCTGTCATGCGAGCCTTCGAACGCTCTGGCAGGTCTAAGGCGATCAGCGCAGCGCGGCAATCTCGTCTTTTTCTTTTCTGTCATTCCCGAAGGTCTTTATCGGGAATCCAGCCTTTTCTTATTTTGATTTAAAGATATGGATTCCCGCTTCCGCGGGAATGACAACTAAATGAAAGATCGCAACGGCTACTTTGTAGCCTCGCGATGACAGGGTCGGTCGGGCGGCGGAGTTGCAGTGAATATCTCTCCCCGACAAACGGGGTTGTCGGCACGCGCCACGGTGTGCGCCCCAGAGAGCTTTTCAATGATTCCATCTATCTTCTCCCAACCCTCTTTCTTCTCTACGGCCTTCATCACTTCCGCGCCGCCATGCAAAAAGTAGATGCATAAGAATCATCCGACATCCGACACATCCGCAGGGGTATAGGCTCCGCGCGTCTGTCGGATTGTCGGAAAGGATTTTGGTTATGGTTCTGAATGGATTAATGACCCCCATCCTACCCTTCCCCCCGCCTCGGGGGAAGGAATTAAAAGAAAAGATCGCTGCGCCTTCGGAACGGATTGAGACAATGGGACGGGCCGATGCCGGCATACGCTATTGCATGAATCACAGGCCGAACCAGCGGGCGCGCCTGCTCGAACCGAAATGCTCCTTTTCGGACCGCATGGCGACAGAAGGCTCGTGGTAGGTGCCCGTGGGCGAAGGCCCCGAGAAGAAATCCACGTCGACCCGGCCGATCCGCCCGGCGCCGAACTCGATGTAGCAGGAACCCGCGCCGGTGTAAGCCCCGGGCCGGTCGCCCCCACGTATGCGCGCGATAAGCGAAGCCGCGACAGCGCGGGCCGCGCCCTCGGCGAACACGCCCGCCTTCGGTGTTCCGGTATTGGCGATGTCGCCCACTGCGTAGACCCCGGCGAACCGTGTTTCAAGAGTCCTCGGATTGACGGGCACCCAGCCGTTCTCGGCCATGCCGCTTGACTCGACTACCTTCGGCGCACAGTGCCTGGGCACGCCCAGATACAATTCGTAGGGCAGCTCGCTGCCGTCGTCCAGCACCGCGGCGCGGCGTCCGGGGTCAAGCGATGCCACGCGGCGCCCGGGAACAAACTTGATGTCGCGCTCCGAAAAGGCGCTCAGCAGCGCTCTCGAAGTGTCGGGCGACGGCGGCACCGGGCTCCCCAGCGGCAGCACCAATGTAATTTCGCACCGGCTGCGGACGCCCTTTGCCGTCAGGAAATCGTGCAGCAGAAGCGCACATTCGCTGGGTGCGGGCGGGCACTTGAACGGCGCCGCGGAAACGCCGACGATGGCCGGGCCTTTCGAGAAATTCTGCAGCACCCCGCGCAGCCGCTCGGCCCCGGCTACGGAGTAAAACTCGCTTCCCTCCTCGGCGAGACCCGGCGTGGCGTCGAGGTCGTAGTCGGCGCCGAGCGCGACGACCAGGAAATCGGACTCGTAGGTGCCGGCATCGGTTGTGACGCGCCGCGCGTCCGGGTCGATCGCGGTAATCGTCTGCTGCAGAAAGCGCACGCCCGTTTTAACGAAGTTGCGGTACGGCAGGCGGACCGCGTCGGGCTCCGTCCGTCCGAACATCACGTCGAGCTTCGAGTAGCCGAAAATGAAGTGGTCGCTCTTGTCGATGAGGGTCACATCGACCTCATCGCCGAACGCCTCCGACAACAGGGTGCTGAGCTCGAGGCCTCCGAAACCCGCTCCAAGAACCAGGACTCGCGTCTTCATCTAAATAACCTCCGGCGGTGTGACTGTATTTATATGTAAACGTAATATGTTGATGGACTGCTCCCCTTTTGTCCAGCGCGATTTAAGGAGAGTGAATTAAGAGAAAAGACCGGACTCCAGGGTCGCCCCGGCAGGCCCGATCGGCGTCGGGAATGACGGAAAAGAAAATTACGAGGCTGCCGCTCCTACGGAGGGGTATGAGATTATCGCGTAATTATTTATACGCAACCGCGGCGCTGCAGGGGCCGGCCAGGTGTATGACCTCGAAGTCCCTGAAACCCGCCTCCCCGCACCAATCCCGGAAATCGGCGCCGGTGAAGTCAAACGCGTCGCCGAATTCGATAAGCATGTTGAGGGACATCATGAGTCCGAACGTATTTTCGCGCCTGGCGTCATCGATAAGATTCTCTACGGCGATGAGCGCCCCTTTTTCGGGCAGCGCCTCGTATGCCGACCTTATCAGGTGTTTCTTCTTCTCGAGGTTCCAGTCATGGAGTATCATGCCCATCGTAATCACGTCTGCCTTTGGCAGCGGGTCCCTGAAGAAATCCCCCGAGGCCGTAGATATGCGGTCGGACAATCCCGCGCGCTCTATAGACCTTTTCGCTATCGGCTCCACCACCGGGAGGTCGAACGATGTGCACCTCAAATGCGGGTGTCTTTTTGCGGCGCATATGGAAAGGAGACCGGTGGCGCCTCCGACATCGCACAGCGTTTCGTACGTCGAGAAGTCGAACTTTTGGGCGAGCGCCTCGAAGTTTACCCGCGAGAATCCTGTCATGGCTCCCATGAACTGCTCCAGGCGCGGGAGGTCCGAGTAAAGCTCTTCGAAGATGGATTTCTTGCCGTGCTTTATCTCGTTCTGCGGCTTTCCCGTCCTGAGCCCCTCTCCGAGGTCGTCCCAGTGCTTGTACAGGCGCGCATTCAGCATTTCGAGTATCCCGCCGATATACGAAGGGCTCTTTTTATCCAGATAATGCCGGGTAGCCTCTGTGTTGCCGTAAAGCCCGCCGGGGCCGTCGCCTTTCCTGTCGAGGAACCCCATAGACACGAGAGCGTCGAGGAAGTCCCATATGCCCCTCGGGTGCAGTGAAAGCTTCTCTCCGATCTCCCCCCCTGTCATGGCTTTATCGCCTAACACGGTGAAGAGCTCGAATTCCACGGCCGTCAGCAGAACCTTGGATTCCCAGAAGCCGAATCCTGTACGCAGTATGGAGGACGGATCTTTCCCTTGAGTCATTTTATACCCTCGTGAGTAGAATTTTGTTGAAGAAAATTACCAGAGCCGGGGTCAGCTCTCAAGCACGAGGTTGAAAACGGAGGAATCGATATGCACCTTGTCGCGGAGCTTTTCATGGACTGCTATGTATATCCTGTCCCCGTACCGGGAGAGGCGGTTAATGAGCCTGTGCAGGTGCTGGCGCTCCGTCTCGTGGAGCTCCTCGATGTTGAGCGTTATGGAGGAGGGGGTATTTTTGAGGACGTTCTCCAGGTGTGTGCCTATATTGTCGAAAAATTCTCCGTCGAGTATTCCCTTTTAGGGAGATAGAAAGATTATGCGCCGCGTTGCGGACCTTCTTGAGAGAAACCTCGAGGTGTCCTTTACTGAGATACCGCTGGAATGATTTCTTCAGCGTCTCGAGATGGTTTTTGGCGAGACTGCCCTCTTCGTCCGTTACCCGTATGAAGTGACGGTCGACGTAATTCCTCATGGATATGCCTATAGTCCAATCCTGTATGACCAGAGGGACCATGTCGAGCCTGGTGAACGGGAATGTCCTCAAAAAGTGATAAGTCCTCGAAAACCCTCCGGGGAGGATTCCGTTTATTATAAAGTTCTTTAACGACCGGAGCTGGTTCCCTATGCCGTACGTGCTCCTGAAAAGAGGGTTCTTCATGTATGTCGTCTTGTTTATGATCCTGTCCGCTATGGTGCTGTCGTCAAGGAGCCTGTAATAGAGCTCTCTGTAGCCGCTCACCATCTCCTCGTACGTCATTTGTTTGGGGATGAGGTTGGTCCCGAGCTTCGTGTTGTCTGTACCGCTCGCGTCTTTGATGAGGCGGCCGTCTTTCTCCAGCCGTTCGTAGAGAGGCGTTTTGGGCACGGCGGTGAGGAGGCCTATCATGGCGGCCTGAATACCCGAATTCTGAATGAAGTTGTACTGGAGGTCGAACGTGCGGACTGTATCGTTGTCGAACCCGATAATGAATCCCGCCAGGACCTCTATGCCGTACGAATATACGTGCCTTATCGAGCCGAGTATGTCTGCCCTCGTGTTCTGGAATTTGAGAGTTTCTTTTAAGCTTTCTTCGTCCGGAGACTCGATACCTATGAATACCCAGCCGAAGTTCGCCTGAGCGAATAGATCGAGCAGCTCGTCGTCCTGCGCGAGGTTTAAAGACGCCTCGGTGCCGAAAAGGAATTTGTAGCCGTGCTCTTTCTGGTAATCCCTGAGATAGGCCATGAGCTTCTTCGCCACGGGCTTGTTGCCTATAAGGTTGTCGTCCACGAAGAATACGTTGGTGATGTTTAACTTCCTCAGCTCGTCGAGCTCCTTCCCCACCTGCTCGAAAGACTTCACCCTCGGCTTGCGGCCGAACATGACGATTATATCGCAGAACTCGCAGCGGTACGGACACCCCCTCGAAAACTGCAGGCTCACTGCCTGGTATTTGTCCAATTTTAGGAGATCGAATCGCGGCGTCGGCGAGTCCTCGAGCGAAACTTCCTCGCATTCCTTATAGAGCTTTCCGGGCGAGCCTTTGTCGAAGTCGGCGCAGAACTTTTTCCAGATGTATTCGGCTTCTCCCGCAATTACGGTGTCAGCGAGTGTTTGGTAGTACTCGGGGCAGAGCGATGCGTAGCTGCCCCCGGCGACGACGTAGTAGCCTCTGTTCCTGTAGAACCTCAGGAGCTCCTTTTGCCTCTGGAACTGAACTCCCATCCCGCAGATGCCGATGATGTCGGCCACAGGCTGCAGCGGTATGGTCTCGATGTTTTCGTCTATGATTTCTATTTCCCATTCGGGCGGGCACAGAGCGGCGAGGGTAGCGAGTCCGAGGGGCGGGTTGATAGTCCGTATGTCCCGGGGCATGATATTATCCACAGCCCATTTGAAGCTCCAGAAGCTCTCGGGGAATCTCGGGTTTATAAGTAAAAGTTTCATCAGTCCTCCGCTCGGATCGAATCCTGCTCACCTAAGGTAATTAATTTATTATAGCATGGGCCGTCCGAATCCATTCTAGATTATTTTCTAATCTTTATCAATAGATTTTCGCCGGGGATAGGTCTAATCGGGCTGATTTCAACCGGTATTAGCGTGCTTTTGAGTATAACCCGTGTGTCATCGGGGCATTTCAAGAGGCTTGAAGGAAACTATGATACCCGTGCTGTCTGCGTACACGTACTCTCCGGGGCTGAAAGTGACGCCGCCGAAAGTTACGGGGACATTGAGCTCCCCGAGTCCCTTTCTTTCCGTCTTCAGCGGTATGGAAGCGAGCGCTTTGATGCCGAGGTCGAGCCCCGATAGCGTGTCCACGTCGCGCACGGCGCCGTATATGATGAGCCCTTCCCAGCCGTTCTTATGAGCCGTCTCCGCAATGAGGTCTCCCAGGAGCGCCTTATGCAGTGAGCCGCCGCCGTCGACGACCATCACTTTCCCGTGCCCGGGTTTTCCGGCGGATTCCTTCACTGCCGAATTGTCCTCGAAGCATTTTACGGTGAAGACCTCTCCGCCGAAGGAGCTTCTGCCGCCGAAATTTTTGAATATGGGCTCAGCCACTCTAATAAGCCCGGGGTAAAGGTCGCAGAGGTCCGGTGTCGAGTATTCCATATCTATTAAGCTATCGAGTAAGGGATTTAAACTGCTCGGGGGAAAAATTTCAAGCTTTTCCCCATAGCTTTTTCGGGTAGTCGAACTCGAGGAGCTTACCTGAGCCCTTCTCTATGTCCTTCCATTTACGGGCGTCGAATTCGAGGAGCACCACGCCGCAGGTCGGGATATTGTCTATGCCCACGCCGGAGAGCTCGTTCGCGAAGGAGGTGATCGCGGGGTTGTGGCCGACCATCATCACGGACCTGTACTTGTCGTCGAACCCTTTCACCACGTCCATCAGGCTGCCCCCGTTGAAGGTATAGATCCCCTCGTCCACCACCACGTCCGATTTCTTGAACCCGAGCTCCTTGGCAATTTTCTCAGCGGTTTTGAGTGCGCGCACCGCCGGGCTCGATGTGATGAGATCGGGCTTGACTGCATAGCCGGCCAGATGCTTCCCTATTTTAGGAGCTTCTTCCTTGCCCCTTTCGTTAAGAGGCCTATCCTTATCATCGAGCGCTGTATCGTCCCAGCTTGATTTTGCGTGGCGTACAATGAAGAGAGTTTTTGATTTGGCCATCGGGGTCACCTATGTTTAAAGGCTAACATCCGTGAGAGGGATAGCAAGGAATATGATCGAAGGGACGGATAATAATCGGCAATTATAAATGAGATATGAAGATTATTGCATATTCACGTAAATCGTTGTAATATGGCTCTTTAAAGTCTTAAAGGAGGATGGGTATATGAATTCATATCAGAATAAAACACTGCCGGTTTACCTGTTTGTTCTATCCGTGTTAGGGCTTTTATTGGTTCCCTCGTTCTCCGATACCGCGACCGCACAGCCGTCCTGCTTTGTAAGAATTTGCAAGGAAGCTCCGGAGCTGCCAATTCCTGTATCGGAGGCTGATGCGGTTTTCTTTCCCTTCACCCTCCAAGCTGGAGATAGATCGGCAACAAACCGACACTGCCCGCCAACTTACGGAGGGTTGTCGAGGGTCCGGGATCGAGTCAGACGAGCCTGGAGGTTTCTGAGGACCCATTGCCCGGTTGGGCTCTCGATCAAATCGTTGCGATAAAGTGCCCGGCATCAATGTCACAATATTGACAATGGTGTAAGCCTGGAGTGTGTCAGCGAGGGCACCAAACCTGCACATTCATTAATGTGAAGGCCGGTAAATGTACCGGCTCTCTCCGAGTGGGGCATGATCGCGGCGGCCGCGGGACTTGCGCTCATCGGAGTGTTCTTCGCGCTAAGGCGCAGGAAGGCGTTTAATACTTAAAGCCAAGGAGGAATGTCCGTGAATACCGTTCTACGAAACACTATGCCTGTTTGCGTTTTTATTCTTTTTATCTCTGGCTTGCTTTTGATACCCTCGCTTAACGACAGTGCCCGGGCGCAGTGCGCGGTACTTATATGTAAGAGCGCGCCCGAGCTTCAGGAGCCTCTATCCGATGGCGATCCGGTTATCTTTAACTTCTCCGCGACACAAGGGGACATAGCCACTCTGTTCAATTTGACCCCTAACTCCGAGTGCTTCGGCAAAGCTTTCAGCGGGTCTGATTTGGAAATCGTCGAGGAATCTAAGCCGGGCTGGGTGCTCGATAACGTCGAGTGCAGCGATTCGGCGCTTGTCAACGTCACGTTCATCGATAACGGTGTCAGCCTCGACTGTCTCGGAGGGACCGAGATAACGTGCACGTTTACGAACGTGAGAGGAAACGTAACGAATGTACCGACCCTTTCCGAGTGGGGGATGATCGCGGCGGCAGGAGGATTGGCGCTGGTCGGTGTGTTCTTCGCGGTTAAGAGAAGAAAAGCGCTGGCGGTATAGAAGGGATAATTTGGGATATAAAAGACGAGACCCCGAATAGATCCCGGATCGTTCTCCGGGACCATGGTTCAGGGTGACTAAAGATTTGGAAGCCTCTTCCTCACGAGCGGGGGAAGAGGCTTTTTTGTTTGAGGGTTCCGATCATCCGTCCTTCGACATGCTCAGGACGAACGGGTTGGTCTTCGTTGCCGGTTAGGCAGAAGATGTTCGGAAGAATCATAGAAACACACTATGTGTGTGTGCCTATGACCAGGGCTCGGTGTAATAGTAAACGAAGTTTGCGACTGAGGGTCTCTCCGTCCATCCGAGCTTCTTGTAGAAGCCGGTCTTGTAAGAGAGCTTCTCCTTTCCGTTCGTGAGCATGAGCCTCATGCAGCCCCTGTGCTTACCCTCTTCCATGACGCGCTCGACGAGCGCTTTCCCCACGCCCATTCCTCCGGCCGAAGGGCTGACGAATACGTCCGAGACGTATCCCTCCAGACTCCCCAGCATTATGAAAGGCACCCAGTGGACGCACAAGAAGCCGAGTACTGTGCCGCCTTCATCGACCGCAACGATCAACGAGTGGCCCTCGCGGTCATGATTGCAGTGCTCGATCAGTTTTTCGATGGGCCCTGCTACCTCTTCGAGCGGGAGCGCGTTCCTTCGCTCGGACCATCCTATCTCCTTCAGTATCTCCGCCATACGCACTGCGTCTCCGGTCTTTGCTTCGCGGATATTGATTTCAGGCATTGGAATCTCCGGTTTCGATAATTCGTGATAATCAGACGAACATAAAATATATATTCAAACCGGCAATTTCTATACTATGAATTCATAAGTATCGAATTACATGAAGCGATTGTCTTTCTGTTAAAATTAAGTTTATAATTGATTATTTCTTACCCGCCGCAAAAGCCGGTTTCCTTAGGAGGATGAGAGAATGTACCGTAAAAATCAAGTAATAAGAGAATACCTGTATCTACTGCTCCTTATAATCTGCTCGTTATTTCAGGCTATGGTTTTTCTGCCGACCCGGTCGCTCGCTGTAAGTCCTTTAATGGAGGACATCGACACGCCGCCGGCGGTATCCGTGCCGCCTGATGTTTTGTGGGACCAGACGGCCGGCATATCCTCGGCCGATATTTCATCACAGGATTTTAGGGACGGTGGAGGATCCTTCGACCATTTCGATACGCGTGCGGCTGACGATTTCCGCGTGCCCGAGGGTTTCTTCTGGGTCATAGACAACATAAGGGCGTTCGGCGCGTTCGACGACACTACGCCCGACCTTATCGACTCGTTAAATATATACTTTTTCGCGGATAAGGACGGCCTGCCGGGTAATGAAATCGCTCGGTGCGTTTATCAGGACATACTGCCTGAAGATATCACGGTGCCCGACTTCGTGATCGATCTCCCGTTCCCGTGCAAACTCGAGCCCGGCTTATACTGGGTCTCGGTCCAGGCGAACATAGGCTTCATTCAGAACGGTCAGTGGTTCTGGCATGAAAATACGGTGGAGACGCTGAACCCGTTCGTCTGGGAGAACCCCGGCGACGGCTTCGGCACGGGATGCGTGAAATTTTCCCCCGCACAGGCCGATTGCGGCGCTGATTTCCCCGACCTGGCGTTTCAGCTCGCGGGGCGAGAGGTCCCTGTCATAAGACCGATACCGACGCTGAGCGAGTGGGGGATGATAGCGGTGGCGGGAGCGCTGGGACTTCTCGGTATCGGGGCGACGGCCTTAACAAGGAAAAAAGGGATTAAAGCCCGACCTGCCCGTTGAAGCAATAAAACGTTGTCACCCGCCGCACCCGGAAGAGCCTCGGCGTCTTTCTGTACACACGTCCAGTCGGAAAAATTTGTGGAAACACGGAGACCGTGTGGTATTTTTTTGAATCGTACGCGCTTAAAAGCCATCTAAATGTACAACCGGAACATTTCGATCATGAACAGGAGGTAGTGCATATGAGAATCGCAAAAGGTTTTGTGGCTGTGCTGGTTGCATTAATTTTCCTCGCTCTCTCGGACGTGAGAGGATTGCGCGCGGAGGCGGCTGAATACATGATAGACCCCGACCATTCGCAGGTTATTTTTAATGTGAAGCACATGGGGATAAGCACGGTTACGGGCAGGTTCGATCTCCTGGAAGGGACATATGACTTCGATGAGAAGGACATCGGCAAATCGAGTGTGGACGTCTCCATCACGACATCGAGCGTTAATACGAATAAGCAGAAGAGGGACGACCATCTGAGGTCGCCCGACTTCCTCAACGTGGAAAAATACCCCGCCATAACTTTCAAGAGCAAGGATATCAAGGAAGAGCACGGGAACGACTTTACGATCGTGGGAGACCTCACGATAAACGGCGTGACTAAACAGGTCGAGCTCGACGCGGAATACGGCGGCAAGGCTGTAGACCCGATGGGGAACGAGCGCACGGCGTTCACAGCCGAGACGACCATAAACCGGAAGGATTACGGGATCACGTGGAATAAGACGCTCGACTCCGGCGGTTTGGTCGTGGGGGACGATGTGAAGATAACCCTCGAAGTGGAAGGGATAAAGAAGAAGGGTTAGTTTGCCTCTCCCTTTAATTTATGGGGGAATCAAAGATAGCTTCCGACATTCCGACACTTCTCCGGGGCATATGCATTGCGGAGCTGTCGGAATATCCGAATTGCTCGGGCGTTTGCCGGACGAGCGACGCTTCCGTCTTCGCTTCCTCGTAGCTCCGCCTAAAAAGCTACGCCGGACAAACAGGGTGAACGGGTTGGCCAGGCTTCATTGGTTGGTGAAAGCAAAGGATTTACGCAGCAATTGTAGAAACACACCATGTGTGTGACTACTCAACCTTAATCTCTTCATTTGTCTCTTTATTCATATCTTTTTCGGTTATGACGGCGCTTCCGGTTCCGCAGATGCCCGCAGGCTCCTGAGCGTTCCTTTTGACTTCGACAGCCGTTTCTTTAATGGATACTCCTTCGAGAACGAGGGACGATTCAACTCTCACGACGTCGTCGGTAATGCATGTTTTCGCACCTTCCCCGATCTCCCATTCCTCGCACTTCTCGCCGCTAACGACCTTTTCACCGATTTGCTTCGCTCCCATGTTCGTCATGAACTCCTGAGTGAACTCCTTCGGGTCCTTGCCCTTAATGCGTTTAAAGATTTCGGGGAACATCGGGTTTTTCATTTTCGTCCCGGTGTTGTCATCGAGGTTTATCTTTATAATCCACTGGTCCCCGCCCTCGATCTTCGTTATCACCTTCTCGTTGACCCTGATCGTGCCGCCTTCCGGAACTTTCGCCTGAGAGGTCTCGACCCAGCAGAGGGTCCTCCCCCAGTCTCCCGAGTATTCGGTCTTCTCGCCGGTGCTGTTCCCCTCGATCTTATACTTGACCGTGTAGCTCTCGAGCGGGTGGTATTTCTGCTCCTGACTGCGGGAGCCGGGAGGTACCGCAAAGATGAGGAAGATGAGGGTGAGAACGAGAAATATGAGCTTCATGTGATGGTTTACTTTTGTCAGGTTACTGACTTTCGTCATTGAATATATATGGAATAGACCGGATTTTCTCCGCCATCTGCTCAGAACTTTCTTATCTCGAGCGCGTTTATCCTGTCCGTAACGTCCAGATACGCGTAGGAGCGGGTGCCGAGGGGGCCGGGGTTGACCACTTTTGTGCTGCCCAATGTGTCTATGCCCGGAGCCTCGTGTATATGCCCCGTAAAGCAGACCAGGGGTTTATGCCGCTCTATGAATTCCCGCACCGTCCTGCTGCCCACGTGGGTGCCGTTCGAGATCCTGTCGTTGAGTGTGCCATAAGGGGGCTGGTGTGAGACGAGTATCGCGGGAAGGCCGTCGTCAGAACCTTCGACTGATTCCTCGAAAATTTCCACGTAATCCTCCTCCGTATAGACGTTAGGCGTCGGGCTCGGGCAGGGTAGCGAGCCGCCTGCGCCCATGAAGGATAATCCGTCTATATTTACGCTTCGTCCGTGGATGTTCATGTTCCGGGAGTCCAGATATCCGTCCACCTCTTTCTTGTCGCAGTTCCCCGTTACGGCGAGGATGCTCGTATTATATTTCTCTACGGCTCCGATAACCTCTTCCGCGTCCTTCTCTCCGCCGAACTGTGTGAGGTCTCCCGCGATGATTATGAGGTCTGCGGAAGAAATTACGTCCCCGATCTTGTCTACGGGCTTAATATTGCCGTGTATATCGACTATGTTGACTATTATCATTGCCGGCTGTCGTTAGTTTGCCGTAACTGCTTCCTCTTTTGCGGGATCCTGCTCGAATAACGCCTCGTTAAATTGTGTGCTGTACTCCCTCAGCATCCAGAGCTCGGGGATTATCTCGCCGACTATCTCGCCGTTATCGAATACCCTCACCATGGAGCTCTCGGAAACTACGACGGCGACGGCGTTTGTCCTCCTCGTAATCGACGCAGCGGCCATGTGTCTGCTCCCGAGACCGAGCGGGAGGTTGAGTCCCTCCGAGGTCGAGTCTATGTAACGGCTGGCCGAGAGAACTATTCCGTCTTCGGTGACTATGAACGCTCCGTCCAGCTGTGCGAGCTCCTTCACGGTCTCGCGCATGCCGGGGTCGTCTATTCGTTTTTTGCTGTCCGGATGTCCGTAGAGCGGGTCGAGTATCATGGGACGGGATTGTTTGAGGGTCTCCTCCGTATCGGCAATGACGAACAGAGTGCCGATCTTCCTCCCTTCCCTCCCTTCCCTCGCGATCTCCATTGACAGGCTCAGGACCTTCTTGAGTGTATCGGGATTGACCTTGCGCTCCGGGCAGCATATTCCCGAAACGAGCCTTCTGTGAGCTTCTATTCTCTTTGCGATATCCATGACTGTACGCCCCTTGCTTTTATGTAGATTAATATAACTGATAAAGGATTCATGCGCCTCTGGAGTATGGGAGAAGAAGTTACGACATCCGATATTTCCGGCAGGTATATATAGCCCCGCAGGAATGTCGTATTGTCGATTTTGCTTGGTATTGTGTTCATTTCTCCCATTAAAAAAAGAGGAACCGATGTGATGAATGAGAGCATTAGGACGCACTCGCCTAAAGGACAAATATTTGAAAGAGAATTCTTGTTGACATTAGAATCTATTTAGTGTGACCTTAATGTGTTATTCGAGAATCGGGATTTAAGAGAAGAGGAGCAAATCATGATAGACTATAGCCTCGAACACATCTTTTCCTACGGCAGCACGGCCCACCCGGAAGTTATTGGTCCCGTTCCTGAGGGAATTCGGGCCAACTTTTATATTGGCGGCGGGGAGGTGAGCGGTCCGAAGCTTCGCGGAAAGCTCCGCCCGGTAGGAGCGGACTGGTTAACCATTCGCACCGACGGGGTGGCAATACTCGATGTGCGAACTACAATCGAAACGCACGACGGCGCCCTGATTTATCTGACCTACACGGGTGTGATGGATCTTGGAGAGGATGGGTATCAGAAGTTTCTCAGGGGGGAGAGTGCTTCCGGCAGTTTGTCCATTTGCACCAATCCGCGCTGTCACACAGCCCATCCCGACTACCGATGGCTCAACCGCCTCTTTTGCCTTGGAATAGGCCAGGCATTTTTGGATCGCGGCGAGGTGGTTTACGACGTGTACGCGGTCCGGTAAGAGCTGACAAGCTAAATTTTTAAAATCCATTCTGAAGCGGGTTTTGTTAAAGGGACACGAAAATCCACAGTAACCGATTTGTGATATTGCAATGTAGAGCCTGAAGCGAATTTCCTCCGGTGCTCTATATGGGGAGGGAATTATAAGAAAAGCAAAAAGGTGAAAGAACGAAAACCAATATCCTACCGCACAAAACCCTTCGCCCTATCCCAGGGCAGTGGTATCTCGGAGCCTTTAATATTGACCTTCACGAATTTCCGCTTGTCGCTGAGGTAGCGCGAGAGCTCTCTCATAGTCTTGAGATGCGCGCCTGTCTTGACGAACTTTGAAAGGGAATCGTCGTCCTCCCATACGGACATCGTCCAGAACTCCTTTTTCAGTATATATGCGATCAGCGCAGTAGCCGATTGCCCCGTCCGATTCGGCGAGCTGTTTCTGAATCTGCCCCGTGAGGTAGAGGAACTTGGGGATTATCCAGTGGGTAGTCAGGGGGAGGTATGTTATGAGGGCGATGTAGTCCCTGCCGGGGTCGGTATTTTCTTTCGCAACCGGCGTCCATTTTATAGCGGGCATGGATATACTCTACTTTATTCTGATGCCGGTTTCACCGGAATTTTCGGGATGGCAAAATAAGAGGCTTTGCACTATTATTTGTTTATTTGAGAAATCAAAGGGAGAACATAGATGTCTGAAAGAGTCGCTCTCATAACCGGAGGGGCGAAGGGGATCGGGAGGGAGATAGCGCTTGCGCTTGCCGGGAGGGGATGGTCTGTCGCCGTCTGTTACAGGAAGAGCAAAAAGGAAGCAGGCGAGACGGCTAAGGATATAGAAAAGCTCGGGGCGAAGGGGATTCACTACAAGTGTGACGTATCGAATCCCGCGTCCGCCGTTGACCTCGTGCGGAAAGTCGAAGCCGAATGGGGAAGGATAGACGCGCTTATAAACTGCGCCGGGCCCTATCACCGTGTGAACCTGCTCAAGGAATCCGTCGAGGGCTGGCACGAGATGTTCGACAACAACCTCCATCCTGTATTTTATCTGTCCCGCACCGTCGCCGAGGGCATGAAAACACGCGGCTGGGGGAGGATAATCAACTTCGGCATGGCCAACGCGGATAAATTAAGCGCGCAGACCGAGATAACTGCGCACTACATCGCAAAGGCGGGCGTGCTGATTCTGACACGCTCCCTCGCGCGTCTCCTGGCGCCTCACGGTATAACTGTGAACGCGATATCGCCCGGGTTCATAGAATCGGGGAGCGCGCCTATAGAGGAGCTTCAAAACATGGTCAAGACTATACCGGCGGGCTACATCGGGAGCACGAAGGACGCCGTGGACACGGCATTGTTTCTGCTATCCGACGAGGCGCGCTACGTAAACGGCACTAACATTCACCTGAGCGGCGGATGGGGGCTGTAAAGCACATTTCATCACCACTCACTCTCTTAACACCCTACCCTCGCTGGATTTATGCACGGGGTTGGTTATAATATTCTCCCCCATGGACCTGGATTTACTTAAGAAACTGTGCGAAGCGCCGGGACTGCCGGGACATGAAGGACCTGTCAAGGAAATCATAAGAGGAGTCTTCTCCGAATTCACGAAGGACATTACCGAGGACGCGCTCGGGAATATAATCGCGCACGTCGGCGGGAAAGGGCCGAGGCTAGTCATAGACGCGCATACGGACGAAGTGGGGTTCATGGTGAGCCATATCGACAGCAAGGGGTTCCTCCACGTTATCCCCTTAGGCGGTATGGACCCGAGGGTATTTTACGCGCAGAGGATAACCGTATGGGGCAGGAGGCCGCTCGTAGGGACGGTGTCCGCAATACCTCCCCACGTGAGCAAAAACTCGAACCAACAAGGAAGCGCCGGAAGTCGAGGACTGTGTCGTCGATCTGGGGCTTTCGGGTGACAGGGTGAGCGAGCTTGTAAGGGTCGGGGACGTCGCGTCTTTTTCTTACCCGTTCGAGGAGACGGAGGACGCCGTAATCTCGAAGGCGATTGACGACAGGGTCGGCCTTTTTGTCATGATCGAAGCACTCAGGAGAAAGCCTAAACCTTCCTGCGACCTCTATCTCACGGCCAGCGTGCAGGAGGAGGTGGGACTCAGGGGGGCGCACGTGATTGTGCCGGCTATCGAGCCCGATTTTGCCATAGCAATAGAAGGAACTGTCGCGATGGACGTGCCGGGGATACCCGAATACAAGACGCTCGCCAACACCGGGAAGGGTCCCGAAGTCAGGTTATCGGACAGGTTCCTCGTCGCGCACAGGCCTTTCAGCGATTTTATCATGAAGACCGCCGAGCTTAAAAAAATCCCCTATCAGGTTACTGTAAAAAAAGCAGGAAGCACGAACGCGACGGCCATGCAGGTAACGGGAAAGGGCACACGCGCTGCGTCCGTATCCGTCCCCGTCCGCTATCTCCACAGCCCTAGCTGCCTCGCATATAAATCCGACATAGGGCACACGATAGGGCTCATACACGCTGTCATCGAAAATATAGGGGATTTTGGGAAGGACCCGTCCCTCTGATACACTTATTCCGCATAATGCCGAATAAGACCCTTTTACTATCCGCACTGACTCTTCTATTTCTCATTCAAATGTTCACCGCGAGGGATGCATACTGCGAAACCGCATCCGTTGACGCTTCCATAAAAAGAGATAACACGCCGACGCTCGCACAGGCGTGGGACGTATTCAGCGGCTACTATAAAAATACGGGCAAAATTGACGGCACGATAGCCCTGACGGATGAGATACTGAGCCGCGACCCGCGTAACGTGCCCGCACTCATATTCCTCTCCCGCGTCTGGCTCACGTACGGGTACGTGAAGGCGCGCACGAAGGAGGACCTGATACGGGCGTTCGAGAACGGTGTGAGCGCGGCGGAGAAGGCAATAGAGATAGAGCCCGATAACCCCGATGCCCATTTTTTCTACGTCGCTAACCTCGCCTCGCTGGGTGATACGAAGGGTCTATTCAACTCACTGTTCATGCTCCCCGAGGTGAGAAGAGAGCTCGAAACGGTTCTCGATCTCAATCCGAACCACGCAAACGGACTCGCTATGACGGGCGCCCTTTACCTGTACCTGCCCTCTATACTGGGCGGCGACCTCCACATCTCCGAGATCTATCTTAAGAGGTCTCTCTCCGTGGACCCCCATCTCACTTCAGCGGAGCTTTACCTCGCACTCAATTTGAAGAGGCAGAAGAAGTACGACGAGGCGCTTGGCGTACTTTACGACCTTGTGAAAGACAAGAACCCCTCGTTCTATCCAGACTGGTTTGAGAACAGGAGATACGCGTACCTGATGATAAGCAGGATCAAGGAGGAGACGGGGCGTGAGACAGCCAGGAGAGAGAAGGAATAGCGGTGCTCCCGCGATAATGTATGCCCGCCTTGTAGGAAAGAAAATTATTCATTCCGTTTTTCAGACGGGGCAAAAATTGCCCGAATCTAATATTGAGTTATATTTGGATAGTGACGTACGTTGAAGAACTTGTGAAACTGTTCGATTCCGCGACCGAAAGCTTCCCCGGGCTTGGCGGAGAGATCGTGAGGGCGGAGCTCAGGCGCGCGATAGAGGACAAGAAGTACGACCTCCAGGACGAAGCCCTCATAGAGGGGATACTGAAGGTTGACAGCCGCGAGCTTGTAGAATCCTTCACGTCGGCTTTCGGGTCGGTTTTACACGGGCTTGATAACGATACGGACGGGGCGGTAAAAGAGGCGATACGCATTTATATCGCCTCCCTTGAGCATTTGATCGATTATTACCATACGACTCTTATAGGCAAGCACTTCACGAGCACCTGATAAACAGGGGGCGCGGTTGCCCTTCCCTTTTGCGCTCTCGATTAAGCCTTCTTCTTTTTGCCCCTTTCCGAGATGGGCACGTATTTGCGGTCCATCTCGCCGAGATATATCTGCCTCGGACGCGCGATCCTCCTCTCCGGGTCTTCCAGCAGCTCGATCCACTGAGCGAGCCACCCCGGCGTACGTCCGATAGCGAAAAGCACTGTGAACATGTCGAGCGGTATCCCCATGCTCTGATATATGAGACCGGAGTAAAAGTCCACGTTCGGGTAGAGTTTCCGCTTAACGAAGTAATCGTCTTCGAGCGCAATCTTCTCAAGCTCGAGCGCTATATCGAGGAGCGGGTTCTTGCCGGTGACTTCGAAGACGTCGTATGCGATTTCCTTTATTATCTTGGCCCTCGGGTCGTATGACTTATAGACGCGGTGTCCGAAGCCCATGAGCCTGAATTCGCCGGTCTTGGCCTTCTTTACGTATTCGGGGATGTTGTTCACGGAGCCTATCTCCTTGAGCATCTGGAGCACGCCCTCGTTGGCGCCTCCGTGGAGGGGGCCGTAGAGCGCGGCAATGGCCGCCGCAGTCGCCGAATACGGGTCGGGAAGCGAGCTTCCGACGTTTCGCATGGCGCTCGCGCTGCAGTTCTGCTCGTGGTCGGCGTGGAGGATGAACAATATGTCTATAGCCCTTTCTATCGCCGGGTTCGGCTTATATTTGAGCTCGGTCATTTTAAAAAGCATGTTGAGGAAATTCCCCGTATAGGAGAGGTCGTTGTCGGGATAGACATAAGGCATACCCAAGTGATGGCGGTATGCGAACGCCGCCATGGTCGGCATCTTGGCGATAAGCCTGTGCACCTGTATGTCGCGGACTTCCTTGTTGAATATATCCTTCGCTTCGGGGTAGAATGTCGAAAGCGCCCCTACAGTACCCAGGAGCATTCCCATCGGGTGCGCGTCATAGCGGAAGCCGTCCATAAACCTCTTTATATTTTCGTGCACTATCGTGTGATGGATAATGTTGTGAACCCACTGATCGTATTCTGCTTTAGTCGGCAGCTCACCGTGAAGGAGCAGGTATGAGACCTCGAGAAAATTGCTCTTCTCGGCCAGCTCCTCTATCGGATAGCCCCTGTACTGGAGAATACCCTTGTCGCCGTCAATAAACGTAACCTTGCTTATGCAGGCTGCCGTATTGCCGAAAGCGGGGTCATAGCTCATCATCCCGAAATCGTCGTCTTTAACCTTTATCTGTTTTAAGTCGTTTGCCCTGATGGTATCGTTCTCAATAGGTATCTCGTAAGATTTACCAGTCCTATTGTCCGTTATGCTAAGTGTGTCCTTTGCCACGGTAATTCCTCCTTGTACGCTCTCTTTCCTGTACGCTCTTTATTATTACTTTACAGCCACATCAATTTTTCAAGGAATATTTGTCCAAAAAGCGAGTCTCTGCGGACAACTAAACTTACCTTAACTCGGGAATTTTTCAATATTCCGAAAAAATTTCGATAAAAGTTTATCCCGTCCTGAAAAAAGGTCCCGGAAAGCCCTCCGAGAGCCGCTTATTTTCCCCGTCGACAGCCTTATGAGAGCCTGATCGGAACGGGCGAAATACAACCTATGAATATGAGAAGTGATATGAAGCCGAGGAGCTTCCTCGAGCTGTCGAGCTCGCCTTCGTCGTGTATAGTGGGCGGGTGCTTGGTCCCCATGAGCGTTAGCAGCACGGCCCAGAGTATCCAGCCGGGCCACCCTTCGAATTCGGGCAGGCTGCTGAGAAAAGACGACGCGCCGCTCCCGAGGTACTTTTCGGAAAGCATGAATAGAGGCTCCGTCCCTATGCCGAAGACGACGAGGAGCGCAATCATAACGACTGACGTTATCCTGTGTATCTTCTTCGAGAAGAGCGCATAGACCAGATGACCGCCGTCCAGCTGCCCCGAGGGTATGAGGTTCAGGGCGGTCACGAAGAGCCCCACCCACCCTGCAAAAGCGACGGGGTGGAGGAAGAGGTCCTTGCCTTCGGGTATTTTCCCGAAAAATATCCCTGAGAAGAACGTGAATATGAGGGGTGAGCCGAGCATGAGCCCCTGCCCGCCCTGCTTGCTCGCCACATCGACGATTGTCGAGAGCTTTATCCCTATTATCAGTATCGGAATGCTGGCTACTATGCCGGCGAGCGGGCCCGCGATGCCTATATCGAAAAGGGCTTTCTTTGTCGAGATGGGCGACTTTATCTTGATGAACGCGCCGAAAGTGCCTATGGGGGATATGAACGGGGGCGCGGGGATGAAGTAAGGGGGCGTGATGTCGACGCCGTACTTCCTCCCGTAAAAGTAGTGCCCCATCTCATGAGACCCGAGTATGAACAGAAGCGCCCCCGAGAACGCAAGCGCGCTCAGTATCGTGCCCCCGAACGAGAGGCCCGTGGCGAAAGTGGTAAACACGGTAAGTACGAAAAGGATTATATGTATCTTTCCGATTTTCATAGCAGGGAGAAAAAATACCTCAGTAAACGGAAATTGAAAGTGTCAGTTTGAGCCGGCTCATCTATTCGATCTCAATGAGCGCGGGGTCGACGGTCTCGAGAGCCTCGATCAGGTACCTTTCTATGTCCGTCTTTTTCTTTATGTTCAGGATGTCCCGCCTGACCGTCCCGAGCATGTACTTGTCCACCTTCTTGCAGAGAAACCTGATATACGGGACGTGAGAGGGGGAAATGCTGAGCTGCTTGTACCCGAGCGCTATCAGGCCGAGCGCGCCGGATGGCGTACCGGCGAGCTCCCCGCACACGGACACGTCCATTCCCGAATGTCTGGTTTTGTAATATATATCGTCGAGCACCCGGAGCACTGCGGGGTGGAACCCGGAGTACAGGTGCCCGACCACGTTCGAGTTCCTGTCCACGGCGAGGATGTACTGAATGAGGTCGTTCGTGCCAACGGATATGAAATCTATCATGTCCTTGTAGTCGTCCAGCTGATAGAGGATGGCGGGCACTTCCATCATTATGCCTAACGGCGGTATGTCGGATGAGGACAAGCCCGTCTCGCCTGCCATCTGCTCTATTATCTCCTTCGCCGTCTCCACCTCCCAGAGGTTCGTTATCATCGGCAGGAGTATCCTGAAGCGGTACCCCCTCTTCAACGCGAGGAGTATCGCCTTTATCTGGTCTTTGAAAAAGTCGAGGTACTCCATCGAGAACCGTATAGCGCGGAGCCCCAGCAGCGGGTTGTCCTCCTTGGGGAACTCGAAATAGGGGAGGAGCTTGTCGCCGCCTATGTCGAGCGTCCTCACCGTGACGTATCCCTCGAAGTCCTTCGCGAGGTCGTTGTATATCCTCACCTGCTCCTTTACCCCCGGCCATTTGGAGTACTGGCTGAAGGCGAATTCCGTGCGGAAGAGGCCCACGTCCTTTATGCCGTAATGCTTCGCGAGCTGTACATCGATCGGGAAGCCGATGTTCGCTGTTATCTTTACGCCGAGTCCGTTGTTGTCGGTATTCTCTTTCCCCGCCTCCTCTATGACCTCCCTCACCTTCATGAGCTTGATGTAGGTGTTCTGATACTCTGCGATGAGGCTTTCGTCGGGGTTTGAAAATATGAACCCGGTCTTGCCGTCGACGATGACCTTCTCGCCCGATTTAAGCAGGCTGCATATGTTGTCTATGCCCACTACCGCGGGTATGCCGAGGGACTTGGCTATGATGACCGCGTGGGACGTCTCTCCGCCCCTCTCTATCACCACCGCGGATACCTTGTTCTTAAACAGCATCGATATGAAGGACGGCCCTATGTCGTATGCGACGAGCACCGAGCCCTCACGGGGCTCTGTCGTGACGCTCGGCCCTTTCTTGAGCTTGACGAGGTCCTGCAGGATCCTCTCGCCTATGTCACGGAAGTCCTGCGCCTTTTCCCGCAGATACTTGTCGCTCAGGCTCTCGAACTGCTGCGCTATAGCTTCTATCCCCTCTATGACCGCAAGCTCGGCGGGAATGTTCTTATCCTTGAGCTTCTGGGAAAGCGCGTTACGGAGGGTCGAGCCCTGGAGTATCATCAGGTGAGCCCTGAATATATCGATTTCGGCTTTAGATAAAAGCGCCTCGGAATCGAGGGTTTTTATGAGGTCGCGGAGGTCTTCCTCGACTTCCCCGAGCGCCTTCTTGAGCCTTTCTTTTTCTATCTTGGGACTGGACGGCGTGAGCTTGCCGGCGCCCATCTGCTGGAAGAGCCCCCGGAATATGAAGACGTTCCCTATCGCGACGCCCGTGGATACGCCCTTTCCCTGATACGTCCTCGTCTCGTGCTTGACGATCGACGGCGTTTTCAGGCGCTCGAGTCTGTCGGCCACTTCGAGGAGCCCGGCGAGTCTCGACGCGATTATCTGAAACAGGGTCTCCTCGGCGGGGTTAATCAGCCTCTTGTCCTTCGTCTGGCCGACCAGCACCCCGATGCATTTATTCTGGAGTATTATGGGGACGCCTATGTAGCTCTCGTATTCCTCCTCGCCTATCTCCGGGAAATACCTGTACCGGGGGTGCTCGGACGCGGGCATCACGGTTATGGGTCTCGATGTCTCGAATACGAGCCCCGTAAGACCCTCATCAGGGCTCAGCGTGATGGGGTGCCGCAGCGGATCCACGTTAAGCCCTTTTGTGGACCGCAGCGACAGCACGTTTTTATCCCTGTCCCATATGTAGACGGAAACCACATCGAAATGGAGCGAGCCCGCTATCTTGTTCACCACTTTTTTCAGAATGGTGTTGAGACCCGTGGATTTATTTACCAGGTCGCTTATTTCCTGGACGATCTTCAGATGAAAATCGGCTCTGTCTATTGTCTTCTTGGTAATCATATGAGAACCCCGACCCGGTAATTCATATTAGTCACCCGATCATTTATTATGCAACTAAAAGCCGCATTCGGTAATATAATTAACCGAAAATTATTGATTGCAGCATCGAACAGGAAGCGCCTCATGCAATTAAACGGCTTGCTGACACAAGTTTTTTTGTAATAAATACACCGGGCGGGATTTTTTGGTATATTTATTGCCTCATTTATAATACTCGTTAAAAACCCGGATGCATAATTTCTGACTAAAAATATACTTCCGATAACGAATGGGTCAATAAGAAATCAGAGCCGCGCCGAAACCTCGCAAGTGAATCCGGATACAAACGACATAAGGACATAGATAATGGAAATGAACCAGGACAAGAAGAGAGTAATCAGGGCCGCCATTATAGGCTCGGGCCCCGCGGGCTTTTATACGGCGGAGCACATGCTGAAGCAGGGCGAATGCCAATTCGAAGTGGATATGTTCGACAGGCTCCCCACCCCGCACGGACTTGTAAGGTCGGGTGTCGCCCCGGATCACCAGAAAATCAAATCGGTCACGAAGGTGTACGACAAGATCGCCTCTCACCCGGGGTTCAGGTTCTTCGGGCTCGTGGAGTTCGGAAAGCACGTTACGCTCGAGGACCTCAAACGGCATTATCACGTGATAGTATTCGCTACGGGCGCGCAGACGGACAGAAGGCTGGGCATACCCGGGGAAGACCTCGAGGGGAGCCACACGGCGACGGAGTTCGTCGCGTGGTATAACGGCCACCCCGATTACAGGCATTTAAAGTTCGACCTCACGCAGGAGCGGGTGGCTATCATAGGCGTGGGCAACGTGGCTATAGACGTGGCCAGGATACTCTGCCGGACGCCGAAGGAGTTAAGTGAAACGGACATTGCGGATTATGCTCTCGAAGCGCTCGCCAAGAGCCGGGTGCGTGACGTCTACCTCCTCGGCAGGAGGGGCCCTCTTCAGGCCGCGTTCACTAACCCCGAGGTGAGGGAGCTCGGCAAGCTCGCGGACGCCCATGCGGTCACTCTCCCCCACGAGGTCGAGCACGACGAGTTCACGCTCGAAGCGATCGGGACGAACAAGGACCAGACGGCGATAAACAAGCTCGAAATTCTGAAATCGTTTTCCGACCCGAAAACCCACACGAAGAATAAGAGGCTCCACATCAGATTCCTCGTATCACCCGTTGAGATACTGGGGGACGAGCACGGCTGCGTCTCGGGGGTAAAGCTCGCGAGGAACGAGCTTTACAGGGCGGAGGACGGGAGCATACGCTCGAGGCCGACAGGGGAGCATGAGGAGCTCAAGGCAGGGCTCGTGTTCAGGTCTATAGGGTATCAGGGTGTGCCGCTTCCGGGTGTGCCCTTCCACGAGAGGTGGGGGGTTATACAGAACGAGAAGGGGCGCGTCATCGATCCCGCGACGGCTGAGCATGTTACGGGTCTCTATGCCACCGGCTGGATAAAGAGGGGGCCTACGGGGGTGATAGGCACGAATAAGCAGGACTCCGGGGAGACCGTCGGGTGCATTGTCGAGGACGTGAAGAGCGGCCGCATAAACGACCCGGAGAGCCCTGACGCCGAGAGTGTCGAGAGGTTCATAAGGGGGGCCGAGCCCCGGTACGTCACATACGGGGACTGGCTCAGGCTTAACGAGCTTGAGGTCGAGATGGGGAAAGCGCACGGGAGGCCGAGGGTCAAATATACGAGCGTAGAAGAGATGCTCGAGGCCCTAAAGGCTAAGGACAAGGCTGCAAAGAGCGGCGAGAACCGCTGAAATTAACTTAAAGTAATGCTTCATATTCTTTTCTTATTAAGCCGGTGTTAAAGTAAGTATTTTTCTGAGTGGGTCTACCTTCCGGATAAAGAGCTTTATTGCCCCCCCTTCTTCCCGGATCTTATCCGAGCCCAGGCTAACGGAGGCTTCGAAGAGGTAGTCGGGCAGGTATATATTCGCCCTCGTGTCGGTGAGGGAGCTTATGACCCCATCTATCCGAGTCCCTTCGAGCGACCTCAGGTGCTTATAGATCCAGTATCTCTCCCTCTGCTTCTCTACGGTCCTCTTGTCGCGTATCCCAACCTCGATCCTGGGATATAGGTTCTCGAGCTCCTCCTCGGAATAAGCGGCCTCCCCGTTGACGAGCTCTGAGACTATCTGCCTCTGCATGATGAGGTCAGGGTATCTCCTTATCGGGGACGTAACCTGCGTATAGACGTCGAGTCCCAGGGATTGATGCGGCTCGGGGCTGAGCCCCACCCTGGGCGCCCTCAGAAACCTGATTATGCGCACCGGGTAAAGCGGGTCATTCTCATCGAGCGACCTCGCGTCATCAGGGACGGGCTCGGGCTGGGAACGGTAGATTCCCGGGGACCTCCTTTCTTTGAGGAACCTCCCGGCCATCCTGTTCATGAGTATCATCATCTCGGCTACGACGACATGGGCTACGGAGTTCATGTAATTCTTCTCTATTTTGATCCGCCCTTCCCCGTTTACCCTGATTTTCAATTGGGGGAGCTGGACTATGAGCGCGCCCGCTTCGAGTCTTTTATTCCTGAGCCTCTGCGCTATCTCTCTCAGCCTCATCCCTCCCCGGTCGTTAAGGAAGAAATCGCTCCCCTGGGTGTAGCTCATATTTTTCCTCACCCTTATGATCGAGTTCGTGAATCTCTGGCTTTTGATGTTGTTATCTTCGCCGAACAGCAGGAGTAGCGAGAGCGAGGCGCGCTCTTTGCCCTCGACGAGGCTCAGCTTCTCTTTTATGAGGCGGGGGGGGAACATGTGTATCCGCTTTTCAGGAAGATATATCGTCTCGCCGCGCCTCCCGGCCTCGTCGTCCGATTCGCTCCATTTGGGCACGACGGCTGCGACGTTCGAGATATGTATTCCCACCTCCGTGCCTTCGGGGGTCTCCGTTACGGATATTGCGTCGTCTATATCTTCCGTATTTTCATCATCGATCGAGAATATTTCCAGGTGTGTCAAATCCTCATAACCTTCCGAGGACAGTTTTTCCGCGATCATGGCATCGGTCTCGACCTCCACCCCTTCGGGGAAATCGTCTCGTATCGAGAACCTCTTCAGTATCGGGTCTTCATCCTCACCCCAGGCTCCCGCTTTCATGAGGAACTCGATTGCGCCTTCGACATCCTTTATGCCTATCTCGGACAGGAACGATTTCGCCTCCGGAGAGCGGCTGAATTTATCGAGGTATGTAATATAGCCTCTCAGGAGCTCTATCACCGGAGCGGTCTCCTTAACTTCCCCGGCTGCGGGCGCTTTTCCGGCGAGCACCCCTTTTGCCCAATAGAGCGCATTTTCACGCTCCTCTTTCCTCTTCTCTTCGGCTTCCTTCTTTTTGATTATCTCCTTGGCTTCCTCGGATGTCCTCGGCGAGTATCCCTCTTCTCCCCTTCTGAAATAGACATCGTCCTTGTCCACGGCCCAGAATAGAGCGAGCTTCTCCCGGTCGGAAACGCCTTTTTCGCCGAAATAGAGCGCCGAGAGCTCGCCGAACGGCACCTCTTCCTCACCCCCTTCGTAGCACTCCCATATTGTCAAGAGGTCTATATTCTGTTTTTCTTCGTCGAGGTCTCTCCTCAAGTCCCTGAGCCTGAGCTTTTTTTCCGAAGCCGTGAATTCGCCTTCGATCCTTGTGCCGCTCACGAAAGCGACCTTGTCGGGGTCGACCTCAATCTCCCTGCCCTCTTCCGAAAATAATGTGAACTTGTCGCCGAGTGCACGGACGAATATGCCGAGCGAAGGCTCCTTGCGTTTTCTGAACAGGACTACCTCGTTTTGCGTGGGGAATCTCGATGGGGTCATGGTGCTAGTATTCTAATTAAGCGGGTGAGTATTACAAAAATCCGGGGAAAATTCAATATCGGGGGTACATTAACCGGCGAGCGGGACAACTATAGATAACGGTCAGCGGGCTTCCCTGTATTTTTTGAGCTCCTTCAAAAGCCAGTCCGCGGTTTTTACAGGCTCTGCGCCGCCGCAGAGGATGAGATAGTATTTGCCGCTCATCATGCTTTTGGTCGCAGCATATTCGATGAAGGTCTCTGTAGAAGTGATCTCGTCCCTGAAGTATTCGTATTTCTCTTTGATATGCTCGTATGCCTTCTCGCTGTCATAGAGCTTCCCGTTCCTTTCGAATTTGCAGGGGGAGTTTTTCACGAGTCCGAGCAGGTATTCCACTTCGGGTTTCTGGGCGGGAGGCACATCGGCTTTGGATAATTCCGCATAAGGTATGAGGACTGATAGAAAAGCGATCAGGAGTATGATTGCGGGCTTCATGATGCGGAGAGAGAAGACTTGTATTCCATAGCGACCTTTATGAAGTCCCTGAACAGGGGATGCGGATTGCGCGGGGTGGATTTGAATTCGGGATGGAACTGGCATCCTACAAACCAGGGATGTGTCCCCAGCTCTATCATCTCGACCAGGTTCCCGTCGGGCGAGAGCCCGCTAAGCACGAGGCCGTGTTCGTTTAACGTATTGCGATAGAGGTTGTTGACCTCGTATCTGTGCCTGTGTCTCTCCGATATTTCTTTTGACTTATACGCGGCAAAAGCGAGCGTGTCTTTCCTGAGTATGCAGGGGTAAGCGCCTAACCTCATCGTGCCGCCGAGGTCGCTCACGTTCCTCTGCTCTTCCATGAGGTCTATGACCGGGTCGGCGACGTCGTCTCCGCACTCGCGCGAATTTGCTCTTTCGATTCCGCACACATTCCTCGCGAATTCCACGACTGCCATCTGCATACCGAGGCAGATACCGAAGAAGGGAACTTTCCTCTCCCTCGCGTATTTAACTGCCTGTATCTTACCTTCGAAGCCCCGCCTTCCGAACCCTCCGGGGACGAGAACCCCGTGCACGTCGCTCAGCAGCGATTCGACCCCCTGGGATTCTATGTCTTCGGAGTCAACGTACTTTATCTCTACGTGCGAATCGTTTGCCATGCCCCCGTGGGCGAGAGCCTCGTGGAGGCTCTTATACGAGTCCTTGAGGCTGATATATTTACCGACGACCCCTATGGTAACGTCGTGCTTGGGATTTGAGAACCTGTATGCGATGTCTTCCCACTCGGAGATATCGGGTCTCCTCGTCCACATCTTGAGGTAATCGATGACGATCTGGTCGAGTTTTTCCTGATGGAATATAAGAGGCACATCATATATCGAGCCCACGTCCTTTGCGGTGATAACGGCCTCTATCTTTATATTACAAAAGAGAGCTATCTTTTCCTTAATGTCCTTGGGCAGGAACCTGTCGGTCCTGCAGAGAAGTATGTCGGGCTGGATACCTATCTGGAGGAGGTCTTTTACGCTGTGCTGTGTCGGCTTTGATTTAAGCTCGCCCGCCGCTGCGAGGTACGGGACATAGGTCAGGTGGACGAAGAGCGTGTTCTCTCTCCCGAGGTCGGTCCTCAGCTGCCTTACGGCTTCGAGGAACGGGAGGCTCTCTATATCGCCCACTGTGCCCCCTATCTCGACTATAACGACGTCGTTGTCCTCCGCCACGTCGAGTATGCGCGACTTTATCTCGTCCGTTATGTGAGGGATGACCTGTACGGTCTTTCCGAGGTATTTCCCTTCCCTCTCCTTTGTTATTACGGAATAGTAAACCTTGCCCGTCGTGAAATTATTCTTCTGCGATAGATTGCAGTTAGTGAAACGCTGATAATGCCCCAGGTCGAGGTCCGTTTCCGCGCCGTCGTCCGTAACATACACCTCTCCGTGCTGAAAGGGGTTCATGGTGCCTGGGTCTATGTTTATGTAGGGGTCTAACTTCTGGAGTGAGACCTGAAGACCGCGGCTCTCGAGGAGCGCACCCAGAGATGCGGCGGCGAGTCCCTTCCCCAGGGACGACATAACACCACCTGTTACAAATATGAATTTTGTCTTCAACTAATATTGACCTCAGAGAGCGATTTCGAAAAAATTAAGGCGGGACCGTCTAGGTCTTTATTAATATATTCAAAAGAGAGAAATCTTGCAAGACCCTGGAATACAAATTTTTTTAGCGATTATAAGTACAGTAACGGGCAGCAATTTATGTGGCAATTTCCGATTTTCATAACGAATATAGATAGCCCGATCTTTCAAAATCAGCTGTTTACAATATCGTGTCTGCATGTAGGTTAAACCGGGTGGGAGGAATACATGAGCGGCGATATAGAGAAACGCCATCTGTCGAAGATCGTAGACCAGTTCTCAAAACAGGCGATTCCGTTCGCCGAATTAGATATTCATATGGACGCGATGGATATGCTTGTGGAGATGTCCGGAGTGCATAACGGTGACACGGTCCTCGACGTGGCGTGCGGGCCGGGGCTCGTCGCCTGCGAATTCGCCCGGCACGCCTCTCACGTAACTGGTATAGACATTACGGAAGCGATGATCGAGAAGGCGCGGGGTCTCCAGAAGCAGAAGAACCTCGGGAACGTGGAGTGGGTTTGCGGGAACGCGAATCCCCTTCCCTTTGAGGACGGTGCTTTCTCGCTCGTCATTACCCGTTACAGCTTCCACCATTTCCTTGAACCAGCGAAGGCTCTCCGGGAGATGATACGCGTCTGCAGTCCCGGCGGGCGGGTTCTGGTTGCGGATGTCTGCGTGAGGGAGGAACACTCGGGCGAGTACGACCGCATGGAGAAATTGCGGGACGACTCTCACGTGCACGCGCTGACGGAATCGGAATTTGCCGGAATGTTCGGTCTTTCGGGGCTAACGGGTCTCAAAAGGAGCGGCTACGGACTACATACGGAAGTGGAATCATTGCTCGACGCATCGTCCCACACCTCTTCAGATAGGGAAAAAATCCTGGATATGATCAATTCCGATATAGGTGTTAATAATTTAGGAATTAACGCCCGTCGCGAAAATGACAGATTGATCTTCACTTTCCCGATAGCCGTATTCACGGGTATCAAAAGCATTGAATGAGCGGCCCGGTGAAAGGTAATACCGGCTAAGAAGCATTAACCCTATATTTCCCGCAGGCGTCCGATCAGGGACTCCGCGGCGCGGGCCCTGTGGCTTATCCTGTTTTTGAGCGTGGGTGGGATTTCCGCCATGGTCTTGCCGAATTCCGGAAGATAGAAAACCGGGTCGTATCCGAATCCGCCTTCCCCTCGGGGCTCAGTCAGTATGACTCCTTCGCAGCTTCCCTCGGCGACGATCTCTTTTCCCTCCGGAGTGACAAGCGCGAGAACGCATACGAACCTCGCCTTACTGTTCTCGACGCCGCGAAGCTCAAGGAGTAGCTTATTGATATTGTCCCTGTCCGTCGCTCCCTCCCCCGCGTACCGTGCCGAATACACCCCGGGCCTCCCCCCGAGAGCCTCGACCTCGAGGCCGGAATCGTCGGCGAGGGCGGGTATGCCCGAATAAACGGCTATCGCGCGTGCCTTTTTTAGCGCGTTCTCTTTGAAAGTCTTGCCATCTTCAATTACTTCTGGGGGCGATTCGAGATCGTTAAGAGAAACAATTTTCCCGAATGCGCCTTCGAGGAGCCCGGTGAACTCCCTTATCTTCCCCTTATTGCCCGTAGCGAGCACTATCTCTTCTATCATGGTCAGGCCCGGATGAAGATCATTCGGCGAGGATTTCTTTTTGCTTGCCGATAAGCTCGGATATGCCTTTTTCCGCCATCGTTAAGAGGGAATTGAGCTTCCTTTTCGAGAACGGCTTCCCTTCCGCCGTACCCTGCACCTCTACCAGAAGTCCGGACCCCGTCATAGCGACGTTCATGTCGACCTCAGCCTTCGAGTCCTCCTCGTAGTTGAGGTCGAGCGCGGGCTTGCCCCCTATGATGCCGACGCTTACGGCGGCGATGAAATCGAGGATGGGGTTCTCCTCTATAGCGCCTTCCCTTATGAGATTGAGTACCGCGTCCGAAAGCGCGACGAAGGCCCCGGTGATAGCCGCCGTCCTCGTACCGCCGTCGGCCTGGAGCACGTCGCAGTCAATCGTGATCGACCTTTCGCCGAGCTTATCGAGGTCAATCACGGACCTGAGCGCCCTGCCGATTATCCTCTGTATCTCGTGGGACCTCCCGCCTATCCTCCCCCTTACGCTGTCCCTCGTTATCCTCTCCTTTGTCGAGCGCGGGAGCATCGAGTATTCCGCCGTCACCCATCCCCTGCCCGTATCTTTCAGGAACGGCGGCACCCTGTCTTCAATCGTCGCCGTGCACAGGACTTTGGTCTCTCCTGTCTCAATGAGGGCCGATCCCTCAGCGTATTTCATTATTCCTCTCGTTATTTTTACGGGACGGAGCTCGTCCCAGTCTCTGCCGTCGGGCCGCATGTTCCGGTACCTCGCAATTTCGGATTTCAAATAATAACATACAGGAAACCTGCTGCTATCGATTAGCTGTTTTCGCCTTCTTTGGTTTTATCAGATTTCCTTGCAACAGAGGTCCGAGCGCTCCATTGCGGAGAGCGGCCGGGCCGACTGGCTATTTTGTCCGCGCCTGACCTGTTTTATAAATCATTTCCGGAATACGACAAATTGAAGCTTTTATTAATCAGGGGGAAATCGGGCACCACATTCCCCTTCCCCGCGTGACCCAATACAGTCCAGTTTATGAATGAGGGGTCGCGCACATCTACCCTGCTTATCTCACCGGCTGCATCCGTCGCTACAAAATAAACGATATCGCCCCGCCATCCTTCCGCCACTCCGACGCCGTAGCTATGACTCCTCAATACCATTTTTTCGCCGGATTTTAATTCTTCGTTCAAAGGAATAGTCCGGAGCGCCTGCTCTATAATATTCATGGAAGAATGCACTTCCTTGACACGCACGGACCATCTGGCCCGAACGTCCCCTTCATCTTCCAGGACGATCTCAAATTTTAATTTGTCGTACGCCGCGTAGGGGTATTCAATGCGTGCATCGTGCGCGATACCTGTTGCCCTGCCGGCTACGCCGATAACCCCGTGGTCAAAGGCTATCTGACGGTCAAGCTTGCCGGTACCCGAAAGACGGTTCGAGAGAGAAAAGCTGCTTTCGGCGATTTCGATCACTTCGTTAAAATCCCGGTGTACTTTGTTTAGGTCGCTTAAGAGTCCCGCGCTCATCTCGCTTGTGATATCCCGCGTTACCCCGCCGATCGTATTTATGCCCCGTAAGAAACGGTTTCCGGCAAGACGCTCACAGCATTGCATAATGATTTCGCGAAGACGAGCGCCGTTGCTGCCGCCGAAATTATAGCCGGCGTCCAGCATAATGAGACCGATATCGTTCAAGTGGTTTGCCAGTCTCTCCAACTCGGAAAAAACAACTCTCAGATACTTTGCCCTCTCAGGAATTTTAATGCCGGACAGGCTTTCCACGGCCTGACAAAATGCCAGCGAATGAGTGAACGAAGTATCTCCCGAAACCCTCTCGGATAATCTGATCTTGTCTTCCATCGTTAAAACCTCGAAGAGTTTTTCGGCGCCTTTGTGTGTATATCCCAGCTTCGGCTCGAGCGACACTATTTCCTCTCCGACGACGTTGAATCGGAAGTGCCCGGGCTCAATGATGCCGGCGTGCACGGGCCCTACGGGAATTTCGTAAATTCCTTTTCCTTCAACCTTATGGAATTCATACGATCCGTGCGCCTCCGGCGGCCGGTCCCGCCAGTTAAAATCTTTTCTCAGCGGGAAAACGGTATCAGGCCAATTTTCGTGAAGAATGACCGGTCGCGGATGGGGGTGATTTGCCGGCTTTAAACCGAAAAAGCTCTCGATCTTCCTTTCGTAGCCGGAAGCCTCGTGAATGGCTTTGGTGATCGAAGGAAACTTTTCCTGATCCGTCAGGGTTATGTAGGGGACGAGAAAAATATTCTCCTTAGGTACCCCAAACACGTAGTAGATCTTGAAACCTCCGCCTTCGTTACGTTCGTCAGCCGCGGTTATCGTTTTGAGCTGTAACGTGTGAGCAAAATAGAGCTGGTTAGCGATCACGGATATTTCGTCGACGGGAACATCATAGGCGACGACATTGCCCTCTATTCTTATCTCAAATTTAGCGGGAATATAATTTTCTATTATTTCTCGTTTCATGGTATCAGTAATTTATTGTCGCTGAATGTAACAACGACCGCATACTCTCCGGGATGAAAAAGCTGACAATGATTAAAAGAGCGGCCAGAAGCATAATGGGAACAATTGTATCCAATCCGCTCTCGCCCTTTGCCATGGGAATATCGCTGTTTCCAAACGTGATCGAGACGACATGCCGCAAAAAACCGACAAATACCAGGGCCAGCACCGATAAGGTAATAATCACCGTTGTCGGATGCGTCTTAATGCCCGCCGACAATATCGAAAATTCGGTTATAAATGTCCCGAACGGAGGAACGCCGGTGATTGCCAAAAATCCGATGAAAAACAGGACGCCGGTCACAGGCAGGACCGTCAGAACGCCTTTCACGTTTCTTATTTTTGTGGAACCGTATTTCACTAATATATTGCCCGCCGATAAAAATAGAACCGATTTTGTCAGCGCGTGATAGATCATATGAAGCAGAGCCGCGAACGCCCCCGCGCCTCCGAACCCGAACCCTAAGGCTATAACCCCCATATGCTCGATACTGGAATACGCCAGCAGCCGTTTATAGTTTCTTTGACTAAAAATGATCAAAGCCGCGACGGAGATCGAGATAACGCCGAAAAATACGAGCAGCTCCCGGGAAAAATGCGGACCTATCGCAACATCAACGACGGATTTGAACCGTAAAAGCGCCAGAAAAGCGACATTAAGCAATACGCCCGAAAGCAGGCTGCTGATCGGTGCCGGAGCTTTACTGTGGGCATCCGGCAGCCATGTATGCATGGGAACCAAGCCGACCTTTGTGCCGTACCCGATTAAAATAAAAATGAAAGCCATCTTGGCTATAAACGGATCGAGCGCAGAAGCATTGGATAACATGTCATGCCAGCTGATCAATCCCGGAAGACCGGCATGTATGGACGGGTAGAGGAAAAGAAAGGTGCCGAAGAATCCCAGCAACAGTCCGACCGAATTAATCATCAAATATTTCCAGGCTGCTTCTATCGCCGACGGTTTGTTATAGAAGCTGATAAGGAACGCTGTAGAGAGCGTGGTCGCTTCAATCGCAATCCAGGTCAAAATGGGGCTCGTGGACATAACGGCGAAAAACATCGCCAGGAGAAATAAGTGCAACAGAATAAAATACTGCCGTACCCTGCTGAATCCTATGATTCTTTTCGCCACCTCAAGTTTCAGATAGCCGGTCGAGTACCACGACGCCATGGCGCCTATGACCGCGACCAGTGTGATTATGACGGCCCCGAGCGCGTCGACCGAAAAATAGCCGTTTAAACGATATAATCCGCTATCCATAACCGAGGCGACCGTTACCATTGTCGCTATCAATTCCAGGAAAGAGGCGGAGACAGCGATAAAGCTCAACACCCGCACATCTTTCTTCACAAAAAAAGATGCGAGGGAGCCTACAAGCGGAATGATGATAATTAAAAATAAGGCCAAATAGTTATTCCTCTTTTAAATGTTTCAGTATGCTCACATTAAGCGAGCCGAAGTGCCGGTATATCATTGACGCAAAAACGGTCGCGATCACGACCCAGATAAAAATATCGAACAGGATGCCTACTTGCAGCCCGGCAGTTGTCTCAAGCCCGGCAACGTACGCGAATGAAACGATGGCATTTTCCAATGACAAAATACCGACCATCTGAGACAGAGCCCCTTTGCGGTTAATAATTAAAAATATTGATATGAGCACCATCGCTATGGCGAGCGATAAGGCGTTTTCCTTATCCGGGGCGAGAATAGTTAACGGCCCGAAAAAATGCGAGTAGGAAAACGCGGTTAATAACGCCAGGACGATCAGCGTCATAGGGGTATTCAAATAAGTGCTGACGGAAAATTGCAGCCGGTGTTTTTTAATGAGCCCGGAAAAGAAATACGGAACGATTATCACTTTGACCAAAAAAGTCGCTACAGCCACCACCACAAGCAACAATGAGTACTCGGTGAGGGACGAATAGAACAAGGCGATGGCTATGATCAAAGACTGTGCCGCATAAAGAAATATTACCCCTGAATTTTTCTTGGCGATGTGCATAAATACGACCGATGCGAACAGCATCGTCTCGAGAAAGAATAATATTTGCGGCGTAATAGGAATCATGGTATTAGATAGTCAAACTCATAGCAATGATGCTTAAAATAAACGATGTGAATAATAAATCCGGCAGTCTGAAAAACCGGAATTTGACGATAGTGGACTCCAGGACAGCAACGAATACGCTAAACGCCAGAATTTTTGCAAAAAACAAGATCAAGGCAAGCGGAACATCCCCGAGACGCTCCGATGACGACATCCCCCAGGGGAAGAAAAGATTTGCCCCCAATGCGAGGAAGATAAAGAACTTATTTGCCGCCGCCCATTCGATAAGCGCCAGTCTCTTTCCCGAATATTCCAAAACCATTGCCTCGTGGATCATCGTAAGTTCAAGGTGTGTAGCAGGATTATCGAAGGGGAAGCGCCCCGTTTCGGCGAGCATGGCGATTATGAACGCGGCAAGCGCGAGAATCATCGGGGCAAAAGCAAAAAACGAAAACGAAGCGACGGCACCCGAGATTGCAAAAAGATTCGTGGAATGAGCCGATAACGCAGGAACGAGAATGGAAAACATCAAACCGCCCTCAGTTAAAGCGGCAACCGTCATTTCCCGGCTTGATCCGAACCCTCCGAAAGCGCTCCCCACATCCATGCCGGCAAGTGCGAGAAAGAAAGTTCCAAAAGCAATCAAATATATTACGACGAGCAGGTCGCCGAGGGCATTGATGGAAAAAATTGTGGTAAAAAGCGGAACGCTCGCTCCTATAATCACTGTGGTTGAAAAAATAATATAGGGAGCGCATTTGAAAATCCAGGAAGCGTCCTCGCTTATCACCTCATCCTTATGGAATAACTTCCACAAGTCTCTATAGGGCTGAAATATGCTCGCGCCTACTCTGTTTTGAAATCTCGCCTTTATTTTTCTGACGACACCGATACACAGAGGCGACACGGCCGGCACTAGCGCTAATTGAATTGTCCAAATTATAATTGACATAGTGTTTCTACATACCCGAAGCGAACAGAAGGGCAATGAGTATCGCCAATATGTACAGTACGTACAGATTGATATTGCCGCTCTGGATTCTTTTCACATACTCGGAAGCTTTGATGGTTATCATATGCACCGGCTGATAAAAATATCTGTTGTAAATATCCTGAATGCCAAGCTCGACCGTGCTTGATTTTTGAAAATAGCGCATATCTTCATCCCGATACTCGATGCTCGTTTGCTTAGTCGGCTTGAGCGCCCCGCGGAAAATAGTAACGATAGAGTGGGAGAAACCCGTACCGGTGATTTCCATCCTCGGGCCAAGAGTTGTTCCGCAATCCCAGGTGCGGCCGATCTTCGTTTTTCTGTTGCGCGAGGCGAGATACACGGCAAAAAACGTCAATGCCATAGTTACGATAAAACTTGCCAGGATAAGCGGCATTGAAATTGAAGCAAAGCCGCTGCGCAGTCCGACCGTATACATATTCGAAAAAAATGCCGGTTCGGAAGAATTAAAGACGCTCAAATCGCTCACAACACCTGATACCGTATTTGTGATGCTGCCGGCGGTAAATCCTATGATTAAAGTGAGAGCCGCGAGGACAGCCATGCCTATGCGAAGCGCAAAACCGGACTCTCGGGCGTGCCTGACGTGCTCGCTTCTCGGTCTGGCCAGGAATGTAATTCCGAACGCTCTCACGAAACACATTGCCGCAAGCCCTCCGGTAAACGCAAGCGATCCCGCCGCCAACAAAAATACCCAGCGCACCGAGATACTCGATGCCATGATCCCGCTAAAAAGAGACTGAAACGTCATCCACTCGCTGAAAAAACCGTTCAAAGGAGGCAGTGCCGATATCGCCATCGAGCCGGCAAGAAAGAAAAGCGCAGTTTGCGGCATATATTTTATCAAGCCGCCGTATTCTTCCATATTTCTGGTATGGGTTTGGGAAATAACGGAACCGGCTCCCAGGAATAATAATGCTTTGAATATCGCATGATTGAGAGTATGAAAAAGCGCCGCTACCAGGCTAAGGACGGCCAGCGGCTTCATATCCAGCGACCAAAACACAAGGGAGCTGCCGAGTCCCAACAAAATAATCCCGATATTCTCGATGCTGCTGTAAGCCAGAAGTCTTTTGATATCGTGTTCGGTGAGAGCATACAAAACCCCTAACAGCGATGATATAGCGCCCAGTATCAAAATAACGACTCCCCACCAGAGCGGCGCGTCCGGCAGTATATCCATGAACATCCGGATAAACATATAGATGCCTGTCTTGATCATCACACCTGACATCAGGGCGGAAACATGAGACGGGGCGGCGGGATGAGCGTTCGGCAGCCAGATGTGAAAAGGGATAATGCCCGCTTTGGTCCCAAACCCTATAAGCGCAAGAACGAAAACCGTATTGGTTATGAGCGGCGAGCTGTTTCCGATAGTTTCTTTTATTACGCCGAAGTCTAAAGACCCGGTAGCAAGGTACAAGAGTAAAAAAGCCAGCGTTATGAAGGCCGTTCCGACGTGGGTCATAATGAAATAAAGCGATCCCGCTTGCACATTTTCTTTTTCCTTGTTTTCATAAATGACAAGGAAATACGAGGCGAGAGACATTATTTCCCAGACGACGAGAAAGAAAAGGGCGTTGTGGGCGCTGACGACCATGACCATTCCGGCCAGGAAAGTATTATAAAAAAAGCCGAGCGCGCCGATATTATATTTTTTGTAATAATGCTTTACGTATCCCAGTGCATAAATGGAAGCAAATAAAGCGATGAGCGAAATAACGAAAATGAAAAAAGCGGATAATTTATCCACGCTGAAAGATAACGACAGAAGAGGCAGAGTGGAGTCGATGTTAAAAGAAAATGTGGAGCCGAGAATCAGCACCGACAGAGAAAACGATAATCCAACGCAGGATCCGAGAATCGCAAAAGAATTTCCCCACCAGTTTGCCAAGCGGTCATTTTTGCTCAAAACCAAAGCCCCGACCGCCCCTGCTATCCATAAGAGGAGTGACAGAAAAAATATATTTGATGAAATGAGCGTGCTAAACATATTTATTGAGCAGCCTTGGCGCGAGAATCAAGCATTTCAAGGATTTGCAGCAAGCCGCAAAGTATTATTCTCGGAGACGGCGGGTCTCCGGGAATTTGGAAATCCACGGGAATGACATTGTGCACTCCGTCCAAGACTCCGTAAGAACCCTTAAAAATGCCTCCGTCTATCGCGTCATTGCCAAGTGCCACGACAATTTTCGGATCAGGAACGGCTTCGTATGTCCTTACGAGCGCTTCTTTCATGTTTCTGGTAACGGGGCCTGTAACCATCAGCATGTCCGCATGCCTTGGGGAAGCCACAAAACGGATGCCGAACCTTTCGATGTCGTAATAGGAGTTGCCAAGCGCGGTAAGCTCCTGCTCGCACGCGTTGGTCGATCCGGCATCGACGGCCCGGATCGCGAGCGAGCCGCGAAATGACCGCTGTACTATGGCTTCAAGTTTTTTCCCTATGATGTTAATGTCCGCATCGCACCGCAACGACCGAACATCTATGACCGTCTTCGGAGTCGAAAAAATTTTGTAATAAAGTCTGAACATATTCTTATTTGATTAAATCATCAACGCCGACATCAAACGCTTTTGCGATTTGTGAAGGGTTTCAATAGTTGTATCCGAATTTGCGCCGGATTCCACAGTAACGACGGTATTAAGCGGCGAATCCGGCGGTATGGACAGGCCGTCTGGCGAGATGCCGTTATCCCGACGGGTTTTCTTCAAGCTTTTAGCTGTTTTTAAGTTTGGATTATTGCATGACAAAGTTTTCGGCAGGTTATACCGTACTGGCGGATTAAATGCTTTTGTAAGAACGTTCATGGGTGTTAACGCGTGGTTTCCTGATGATTCTTCAGTAAAAAAGACTGTTGTCAAGAGAAAGAGACTCACAAGGCCTCTACATGCTTAGTCTATCATTAGTTCTCGCAGTGAAGTTACCGATAGACAGGGTTTTCACCGCCAGCTCCGAATGTTTTCTCGTCCTCAGGCGTTCAGTGCGTCGCCCGGAGACCAGCCCGCTTTGATGTCGCCTCATTTAAACCCGCGAGCGGGGTTTAAGGAGCCGTCGTCCTCTCCCTGGAGCTTCAAAAATAACTTAGGCATTGACATAAGTATCAGCTCTGATTTATAGTTAGGTGTATGCCTAACAATACTGTTCAGCTCGACCGAGTTTTTCACGCTTTATCCGATCCTACACGCCGTGCCGTTTTAACGCGGCTGAGCGACGGCCCGGCTCCGGTGAGCGAGCTGGCACGCCCATTCGATATGGCGTTACCCTCTTTCATCCAGCATCTGGGTGTTCTGGAGGAGTGCGGGTTAGTCCGCTCGCAAAAAAAGGGACGGATACGCACATATCGGCTGACGCCCGGGCCGCTTAAAGCTGCGGAGAACTGGATAGAGAAGCGGCGCGTGCTTTGGGAGCTGCGGCTGGATCAATTGGACAATTACCTAAAGGAACTAAAGGAGAAAAAGTGATGACACGTACAAAATATAAACCCGATCCCCGGCTCGACCTCGTTCTCGAGCGAATAGTCGATGTGCCGAGAGAGCTCGTCTGGAAGGCTTGGACAACGCCCGAGTACTTGATGAAATGGTTTACGCCCGTACCGTGGATGACAGTAGAGTGTGAGATCGATCTGCGCCCGGGCGGGGTATTCCGCACGGTTATGCGCTCGCCTGAAGGTGTGGATCATCCTAATACCGGCTGTTACCTGGAAGTCGTCGAGAACGAAAAGCTCGTCTGGACCGACGCGCTCGAGCAAGGCTATCGGCCGTCCGAATCAGCCGAACGACTGTATAGACAGCTTCTTCACCGCGATAATTATACTGGAGTCGCACGAAGACGGGACGAAGTATACGGCTATCGCGCTTCACCCCAACGAGGAAAGCCGCAAGGTCCACGAGGAAAGAGGATTTCACGAAGGATGGGGTACAGCCCTCGATCAGCTGGTCGCTTTTGTAAAGACTTTGTAAGAAGCCATGATTGAAACTGTTTAACGCGTTTCATCACCAGAAGCGCTTATTGGCAAACGCCTGTCCGGAACCGGATTTCAGATAGCGTTCGAACTCCTGTGCTTTAAGTTTGTCGGAGAAAGCGTGGTAGGTTACAAGTTTCCATGGACAAATTTTGCGAGTATGCTTTGATTTGCCTGAATTATGTGCTTCTAGACGTTGTTTTAAATCCTTGGTAGAACCTATGTATCGTTGGTCCGGATGAGATTCGCTCTTGATCAGATATACATAGAACATGTTTTTCGTTCTCTAATAATATTGAAGTCTCCCCTACGCTGAAGTTCTACTTCGACCGAAAAAGCTTCTGGGAATTAAAGGCTACGGGCGACACCACCCTTCTTTAGCACTATTCTTAAATGTCTTTACAGTGTAAGCCCGGGTTTGCTTCGCGGCGTAAGCCACCCGAAGCTCGAAGAGCGAAGGGTGGTGGAGGCGCCGGGAATCGAACCCGGGTCCGAGAAAGAGACTCACAAGGCCTCTACATGCTTAGTCTATCATTAGTTCTCGCAGTGAAGTTACCGATAGACAGGGTTTTCACCGCCAGCTCCGAATGTTTTCTCGTCCTCAGGCGTTCAGTGCGTCGCCCGGAGACCAGCCCGCTTTGATGTCGCCTCATTTAAACCCGCGGGCGGGGTTTAAGGAGCCGTCGCCGCTCTATTTAGGCAGCGAGTGCAAAGTCATTTGTGGCACTTGTGTGTGCTCCGCCAGTTTTACGAGTTAGTCGGAAGCTCGGCATGCAGCACAAGCTATCCCATTCCCCGTCGAAGCCATGTCGCCCCCGTGTCAAAGAATGTGATGCTTCAATAATGCAGTGTAACTCATTCTGATACAATAATTATTATTTCGATAATGTCAATCCCTTCACTTGTTCAGGATCCGTACTTAGTTTACCTTACTTTTAGGGCACTTAACAGGATCAGTAACGCCTCTTCATAGCCTTCTCCATCTCCCTGTCCGCCTCTCTCTTCTTAATGTCGTCCCTTTTATCGTGGACCTTCTTACCCTTCCCGAGCGCCAGATCGACCTTCGCCTTCCCCCGCTTGAAATAAATCTTCAAGGGGATGAGCGTGTATCCCCTTATCAGGGTCTTGCCCATGAGCCGGCTGATCTCCCGTTTGTTCAGGAGGAGCTTCCTTTCCCTGCGCGGGTCGTGGTTGAATATGTTCGCAGCCTCGTAAGGGGCTATGTAGCTGTTGACGAGGAAGACCTCCTCGTCCCTTATCATGGCGAAGCTCTCCTTTATGCTCGCCTGATTTTCGCGAAGTGATTTTACCTCGGAGCCCTTGAGCTCGATGCCGGCCTCGTAATTCTCCTCAATGTCGTAATCCCTCTTGGCTCTGGGATGTGTGCAGACTACCTTCTCCATTTTTTTAATATAATGCCTGAGCGGGGGAAATCAACTTTACCGTTTGATTCCTTCCCCCTTGAGGGGGGAAGGTGAAGGATGGGGGTGAACAGCCTGTGATTCCCGTATGTTTTTATCGGGAATTTCATCTTTAATCTTTCAATTCCCTCCTTAGGAAAAGGAGGGTACGGTTCTGAGCGTGCGCAAGAACCGGTCACACTTCCTAAGGAGCACCCAAGCCTCATAAACCGCAGGAAACTTGCTGATGTCAGCTTAGGGAGGATTTAATTCTAAAACTCCCTCTTACTATCCAGCATAAGCGTCACGGGCCCCCAGTTGACCAGATGCACGTCCATCATGGCGCGGAATCTGCCGGTCTCGACTTTCACTCCGCGCTCCCTGATTTCACTCACGAAGAGCTCGTAGAGCCTCTCCGCAAGCTCGGGGGGAGCGGCTTTGTCGAACGAGGGACGCCTCCCCTTCCTGCAGTCGCCGTAGAGTGTGAACTGGGAGACGACCAGCACACCGCCGCCTGTGTCCGTGACGGAAAGGTTCATCTTCCCTTCTGTGTCCTCGAATATGCGAAGCGTCAAAATCTTCTCCGCGAGATACCGGGCATCCTCTTCTGTATCGTCCTTCCCTGCCCCAAGGAGAATGAGCATACCCTCCCCTATCCGGCCCACGACCTCGCCTTCGACCTCGACCCTCGCCTCTTTTACCCGCTGGATTATGGCTCGCATGAAATTGTTGTCTTGACTCTATTATGGGACTGATATTTTACATCACGAATATTACAAACATAAAAAACAGGTGACCATATAGTGATATTGTATTATAATTGGGAAAGATGATACGCATTACGACCGCTTTGATAATAACTTTGGTTGTTCTGGGATTGGGACAGCGGGTTGCAAATTCCATCGAATTCCCGCCGGAGCCGCCGAAGAAGATGATCGTGCACACCGTAAAGAGCGGTGAGGAGCTTCATCTATTGGCCGGATACTATTTCCTCGACTGCAGGCAGTGGGTGAAGATATATCAGGCCAACATGGGCACAATCCAGAACCCGAATAAGATATACCCGGGTCAGGAGCTTTACGTCTATGTGGATCAGGACTGGACCCCGCCTTTTGACCTCGACGCCTACGTGAATAAATGGCGCCCCTACCTCCTGAGCGGCACCGTCCCCTAAACCAGGTCCCTTAAATAATCCCCGATGTATGAAGACGCTATCTTGTCGAGAGCGGATTTCTCTATCTGCCTTATCCTCTCGCGGGTAACGCCGAACTTGTCCCCTATCTCGTTAAGAGTGTAAGTGGTTTCAATGCCGATACCGAAACGCATCCTGATTATCTCCCGCTCCTTCGGAGTCAGCAGCGAAAGTATGTCCTCTATCCTGTTCTGGACCGTCCTCTTCAGTATCGCGGAGTCGGGGGGCGGTATCTTGTTGTCTTCAACGAATTCGATGTGTGCTCTCTGGTCTTCGTTCGAGATGGGGGTGTCGAGGGACTGTACGTTGTTCATGACGTCGGAGGCGGTCTGGATTATCCTTTTCACCACAGCGGGGGAGATTTCGAGCTCCTTTGCTATTTCCTCGCACGTCGGCTCCCGGCCAAGCTCCTTCGTCAGCATAGTGGTGACCGCTCTGACCTTGCCTGCCCATTCGTAGAGATATACCGGTATTCTGATCGTTTTGGTTTTCTCGAAAGGCGCTCTGAATACGGCCTGCTGAATCCACCAGCTCGCATAGGTCGAAAACTTGTACCCGAGCGTGTAGTCGAATTTCTCTACCGCCCTCATCAGCCCGAGGTTCCCTTCCTGTATCAGGTCTGCCAGCGGAAGGCCCCTTCCCATGTAGTTCTTCGCAATGCTTATGACGAGCTTGAGGTTCGACTTTATGAATCTGTTTTTGAGCTCGGATGATCTTTTGACATAGGCGTTTGAAAGAGTATTCAACCTGCCCATGTAGTCAATTATGTCGGTCCCTGTATGGACAGGGTATCTCTTGAGGCCGCTTTTTTTCTTTTCGGTGTTTCTGGCAATCTCGGAAAGAACGGCCCTTATAGCCTCGGCCTTGTTCTCGCATTTCTTGATATTCGCCGCGATCCTGAGCTCTTCCTGGGGCGAGAGGAGGGAAGTTTCGTACTCGAGGTCTTTGAAATAAACGTGAAGAAGCCTCAGATGCTCCTCGAGCTTGGGCTTGCGGTTCCTCTTCTGCCTGGGTGCGTGTCCGCCTGATGCATAATCGGGATCGAACTCTCCGTCCCCGAGATCGAACCCCTCATCCCTTTCGTAAGAATATATTTCGTAATCCTCATCCCGGGCGCCGGATTCGATTTCCACGAGCCTCGGAGTCAGCTTTTCCAGAGCTTTGTGCTTTTTCATATTCCCCTTCATCCTTGATACGACCGGTGTTTCTTCATAGAGTCAAAACTATACGCTCCTTCAATATCCCTTACGAATATGAGGGTACCCGCTGTTTCCGGGTTTTATTCAATTTCTTATTTGAAACCGGATAAACAGTAATAACGGTAGTATCTGATAAATTGAGGAGAGCCGGGATAAGGGCTCTCCCCTTTAATTTCCTTTAACGTTTCAAGCTGAATTAAGCCTTTATAGAGTCGAGCGCTTCATCGAACATCGAAAAGGCTTTAAGCATATTCTTCTTTGCGAACTCGCGGCTTTCAGCGGCTACGTTGTCCGAAATACCCTTAAAAGAGTCTACCAAGTTTTTCTGAAACTCAAAAACCCTTTCCAGGCCTTCCTCGAACGCTCTGGAATCGATCTTGGCGAAGGGATATTCTTCCTTCGGCAGCGAGCCGTAGAAGTCCTTCATCGTGCCGATGTATTCTTTCTCCGCTTCGATAACGTAGTCGAGCTGTTTGTTGAATACCTTCTTGTTTTCCTCGGCTACCGAAATAGAGAAATCAAGCGTGTTAAGGTATGTATCCTTTACGAGCTTGGATAATTCCTTTACAGGCTCGGTAAAATCTTTTACATCATAAGTATTTTTGCTTGTTGCCATCTTAATGACCTCCTGGAGTCGTGATATAAATTTAATATAAAGGCTCGGAATCGGGTTGTCAAGGGTTTTTGTACGCAGATGCGAAGATTTTAATGTTCATATCCGCCCGTGATTGCTGATTATTATAATTTTACCGGGAAATATTGTTATGCGGGAGCTTATATTTCCTGGCGTCAGCATTCATGCATAGTAAGGATTTTAACAGGGATATATGGGCGGGAACAGAATGGACAAAAACACAAAGGGTATAATTACCTTTAATCTTCTCAGGCATGTAAAGACTTGAAGAATGCCTTATAACTGACTACCAACACATGCTTAATAATTGCTAAGAACCCTTTTTCATGAAGTCCTGGAACATGGATGCTGTATTCTTTAATTGCTCCATCCAGCTATCCTGGATTTTCTGCATGTTCCTCATGTATTCGGAGAACTTGTCCTCCGCCATACCCAGTCCGGACATCGGGCTTCCGCTTCCGTATTTCATCGGGCTCTCGGACATAATCCTCAGCATCCTCTTCGTCGTTTCCATGATGTTTTCCATGAGCGCTTTCTGGAGCTCTATAGATTCCAGGAAGAGCCTCTGCTGGTATTCGATCATGGGCTTCGTCATCTCCTGGGCCTTTTTCTGGCTCTCCAGGATGGGCTTCGTAATCTTCTCGATTTCGTTCTTCTGCGTCTCGAGGATTTTGAGGAATTCCGCAAACATATTTTCGCCGCCTTCTTTCTTTGCCATGTCGGACTCCTTAAACGTTTTAAAGACTATTATAAACCAGACGGATAAAAGTCAAGGGTCTGAGAGACCGGCTATCGTTTATTCCCGCTCATTGGCAAGCAGGAAGAGGCATTATAAGTTGTTTTGAATGGGCGGTTATGGAGATATTACATGCGTATCGGCTGCATGCCACCGTTACGTTATATCCCGTCTTTACTGCGGGGAGCGGAAGTACGCCCGAAGGAATGACCCTCGTAAAATTGCAGCCGGGTGTCCCTCTTTATAACTGTACAAGCACCTCTTTCCTATATCTCTCAAAGCGGCTTAATATCCGCTCCCCTCAAATATGTATTGCCTCGGAAAAGGCGGAATTCAGCCTTCTCAGCCCTCTAATATAAACGTAATCCTGATGTGCGCCCTGTACTCGGTGATTTTTCCGCCTTTGCCGACAGCGGCGTTCATCTTCGTGACCTCTATGCCGGTTAGGCCGCGGAGCGTCTTGTTCGCCCTGTCGAGAGCGTTCTTTACCGCGTCGTCCCATGATTTGGGAGATGAACCTATTATCTCTGTGATCCTAGCAACAGCCATAGCCATTACCTCCTTATGTATTTTTGTTACGCCACCGCCGACTCGCCCCCCCTACTACTATAATAAAAATGTGGAAAAAAAGTCAAGGTAAATTTATCCCCACCGGTTGACTTTATTACACAAATTTTATAATCATGCTATAATCAATCTCACAAAAAAAGACACCCGTTTTTAAAGGACATAATTTTATATTTTCAGGAGGGTCCTATGCCTATTGATTTTGAGTTTACGGAAGAACAGCAGATGTTCAGGGATACGATCCGGGACTTCGGCGAAAACGAGATAGCGCCCCTTGTGGAGGAAGCGGAGAAGAACGAAAAATTCCCCAAGGAGATATTCCCGAAGCTCGGGGAAATGGGTTTTCTGGGTATCTCATTCCCGGAGGAGTACGGGGGGGTGGGCCTCGATAAAGTAACGGAATGTATATTCGCCGAGGAGATGGGACGCATAAACGCGGGGATCGCCATGTGTATCAACGCACACACCAGCCTCTCATGCGTGCCGGTGTACAAATTCGGAACGAAGGAACAAAAGGAGAAATACCTCATACCGGGGATAGAGGGAAAGGTCATAGGCGCTCTCGGATTGACGGAGCCCGACGCTGGTTCCGACGCCAGGAGCATACGCGCCACGGCGACAAAGAAGGACGGGAAATACTATCTCAACGGAACAAAGACCTGGATCACGAACGGCACGATGGCCGATTACGTCATAGTGGCCGCGTACACGGACAAAACGAAGAAGGGAACCGGGATAAGCCTCTTTATAGTGGATGCGGACGCCCCGGGGTTTACGGAGAAGAACAAGATACACAAGCTCGGGCACAGGTCGGCCGATACGGCCGAGCTCGTGTTCGTGAACTGCGAAATACCAGAAGAGAACCTCCTGGTCGGGGAAGGCGGCTTTAACGGGGCGATGGACACGCTGCTCGGAGCGCGTATAACGCACGCTGCGAAATCGGTCGGTCTATCGCAGGCGGCGTTCGAGTTTGCGCTCAATTATTCGAAGGAGAGGGAGGCATTCGGGAAGCACATATCGAAATTCCAGGCGATAAGCTTCAAGCTCGCGGAGATGGCGGTCAAGATAGAAACCGCAAGGCTCCTCGTCTATAAGGCGGCCTGGCTCTACAGCAACGACAAGAAGGCGCTCAAGGAAGCGTCCATGGCTAAACTGCATGCGGCCGAGGTGGTGCAGTGGGTCGCGACAGAGGCCGTGCAGGTGCTGGGGGGATACGGGTACGGCGTGGAATTCCCGGTCGAGAGGTATTACAGGGACGCCAAGCTCGCATCCATCACCGAAGGCACTTCGGAGATACAGCACATAGTCATTGCGCGCGAGCTGGGTATCTAATCCGAAACGGCTTTACCGGGCCTTAACCGGAATATATTAATCCAAAAATAAAAAGCGGGGACGCATCGGCTGATGTGTCCCCGCTTTTTTTATGTTCTTTATCGTAACCCTATTTAATTTTCAGATCCTGATAATGACCTTATTTCCAGGGGGCTGTCATCTCGCCCTTGTTCGGGTCCTGGAACTTGAGCCACTTGGACGAATCATAGTGTGCCGACGCGTAGCAAAGGATAGCCGTCGTAGCTATGAGCTGCTCGGGCGTGGACTTCGTCATTTCGGCCCTTTTCTTTATTATATTCAATATCGGATCCGGTATCTGAATCGTTACTTCTGCCATGATTTAGAACCTCCTTTGATTTAGTCGGCGTCGCCGATACCTTTTTCTTTCCTGTACTGATCGAGGACCTCTCTCTTAACAGTCGGATTCAGCTGAAAGTCACTGGCCGGCGCTCCTGCGGCAGAGGCTTTAACCTGATCTGCGGGGAGGGGTTCCGGCTTCGTATCAACTGCCATTTTGGGGTCGTTAAGCTGTGAAGGTCCGAGCTTCCAATCGGTAAGCCACTCGTCTCCGAGTCCGAACCTCTTGGTGAGCTTGTTGATCTCCTCGAGCCTTCCCGGCTTCGGTCCCGGCTCCTGAATCATCTTCAGCTCTTTTAGGAGCTCAACGGTCTTGGCGTCCCTTTCGAAGGGCTGTCCTACCTTGCCCTTGAAGAACATGGTCTCGAACGGGGGGCGTCCCTCTGGTTCCGCCGCCGTCGAGGTTCTCCGACGGATACCCAACGGTCATGAGCCAGCAGAATACGTATGATGGCGGGAGGTTGAATTTATCCTTTATGTTCCTCCTCGCGCCGCCGCTTGCTCCGTTTAGGCAGCAGCCCAAACCGAGGGATGTTGCCGTGAGAATCGAGTTTTGTATTGCATTGCCCAGGTCGATACATGCGAGTCTGTGAAGAACGAAATCCGGGAGAAGAGCAGGCAGCGGGAACAGCCTGTTCACACGGTCGTATTCCCATCCGTGAGCCTTATCGAGGGCGCCTGTCCTCATAAGGTCGTGGAGCTGCTGACCCTGGACGTCGTACGAGGACAAGTCATAACACCAGAAAACAAGTATCGGAGCCATCTGCGTCGTGATCTGGCTCCAGTCCGAGATGAATTCCCAAATCTCCGGGTCTTCGTCTCTGTAAACTACGATAGCCCTCTGTCCGTTGAAGTTTCCGGCGGACGGGGCAATCCTTGAAGCTTCAAGCATAGCCTGTATCTTCCATCTTTCGACAGGCTTATTGGGTTCATACCATCTTATTGATCTTCTCAAGCCAATCGCTTCGAAAGTATTGAGCGGTTTTACCTGACTAGCCTGAGGAAGACCATCGGAAATCAATGTACTCATTTCGGCCTCCTTATGTAAATTATGTTTTTCTTACCAGACAATCAACCATATTATTATTTCCGCAAAAAAAAGTCAAGTTATTCGTGCAATATAAGGACCGTGAGTACTAATTTTTTCTATCAAATCCGACAGGCGCGGCTCAACGCTGCCGGTTGGAGCCGCGGGGTCGCGTCCCGACGGGCTTATACCCCTTCCTTTACAACATACAAAAGTCTCAAATTATTTAATAATTCAGGGTTGAATTCCCCGCTTTGATTACTATTATTTATTAAGGTAATAAGAACATCCAGGGAGAGAGTGAAAATATGAAATTCGACAAACTGACTATAAAAGCCCAGGAAGCCCTTTCGGAGGCCCAGTCTCTCGCACAGGAGGGAAGCAACCAGGTCGTTGATATACCCCACGTGCTTGTGGCGCTCCTATCCGAGGGCGGTATCCCCATACAGATACTGGGGAAGCTCGGGGTCAACACGGGGATAGTCCGTGAGATCGCCCTGAGGGAAGCGGGGAAGCTCCCCAAGGTGCAGGGGGAATCCGACCAGGTATATCTCAGCCGCGAGCTGAGCAAGGCTTTCAAGGCGGCGGAGAAGGAAGCGAAGTCGCTCGGCGACGAGTATATAAGCACGGAGCACCTGCTCCTGGGGATTGCCGAGGAAGCGACAGGGGATCTAAAGAACGAATTCAAGAAGCTCGGGATAACGAGGGACAGCATACTTCGTGTGCTGAAAGACATAAGGGGAGGCCAGACAGTGAGCAGCCAGTCCCCCGAAGACACGTTACAGGCATTGAAACAATACGGCAAGGACTTCACAGAGCTTGCGCGCCGGGGGAAGATAGACCCTGTGATCGGCAGGGACGAGGAGATAAGGCGGGTCATTCAGGTGCTATCCCGCCGGACGAAGAACAACCCGGTGCTTATAGGCGAGCCGGGGGTCGGTAAGACTGCGATCGTCGAGGGGCTCGCTCAGAGGATAGTGAACGGGGACGTTCCGGAAGGTCTCAAGAACAAGAAGCTCATAGCGCTCGACATCGGGTCACTTATCGCGGGAGCCAAATACAGGGGGCAGTTCGAGGAAAGGTTAAAAGCCGTGCTGAAGGAAGTGACCGAAGCCGGCGGCGACGTAATACTTTTCATAGACGAGATACATACCGTCGTAGGAGCGGGGGCGACCGAAGGGGCGATGGACGCATCCAACATGCTGAAGCCTGCGCTCGCGAGGGGGGAATTGCACTGCATAGGCGCGACCACGCTCGATGAGTACAGGAAATATATAGAGAAGGACGCGGCGCTCGAAAGGCGTTTCCAGCAGGTCTTCGTCGATGAGCCTTCGGTAGAGGAGACGATTTCAATTCTGAGGGGATTAAAGGAAAAGTACGAGGTGCACCACGGCGTGAAGATAAAGGACGAAGCCATTATCGCGGCTGCCGTCCTGTCCAACCGCTACATCACGGCGAGGTTCCTGCCGGATAAGGCTGTCGATCTCATAGACGAGGCGGCGGCGAAGCTCAAGATGGAGATAGACTCCCTGCCGACCGAGATAGACGATATCGAGAGGCGGATAATGCAGCTCGAGATCGAAAGGCAAGCGCTCAAGAAGGAGAAGGACGAGGCCTCGAAGGAAAAGCTCAGGGAAATCGAAAAGAACATCGCTAATCTGAAAGAGGAATCCAACACGCTCAAGGCGCAGTGGAAGAGGGAGAAGGAGCATATTACCGAGATACGCAAGATCAAGGAGGAGATAGACCAGCTTAAATCGGACGCCGAGATAGCCCAGAGGAAGGGCGACCTTTCGAGGGCGTCTGAGCTTCTCTACGGCAAGCTGCCCGAGCTCAACCAGAAGCTGGAGAAGCTGAGCAAGGAGCTCGCCGAGGTACAAAAAGGGAAGCAGATGCTGAAAGAGGAGGTCGATGCCGAGGACATCGCGTCTATCGTCTCCAAGTGGACGGGAGTCCCCGTATCGAGGCTCCTCGAAGGGGAAGTCGAGAAGCTGATACACATGGAGGATAACCTCCACGTGAGGGTTATAGGGCAGGACGAGGCGATCACGGCGGTATCGAACGCACTCAGGCGCTCGCGCGCCGGTCTATCGGACCCGAACAGGCCCATAGGCTCATTCTTATTCCTGGGACCCACGGGGGTGGGAAAGACGGAGTTAGCAAGGGCGCTCGCGGAGTTCATGTTCGACGACGAGCACGCAATGATACGGATAGACATGAGCGAATACATGGAGAAGCACACCGTGTCGAGGCTCATAGGCGCGCCTCCGGGATACGTGGGGTACGAGGAGGGCGGACAGCTGTCCGAAGCGGTGAGGAGACGCCCCTACTCCGTCGTTCTATTCGACGAGATAGAAAAGGCGCACACGGACGTCTTCAACGTGCTCCTTCAGATATTAGACGACGGCAGATTGACGGACGGTCAGGGGAGGACTGTAGATTTCAAGAACACGATCATCATCATGACGTCCAACCTCGGGAGCGAGTACATACACGAGTTCATAAACAGGCCTGAGACGATGGAAGAGAGGGTCATGGAGGTGCTGAGGAGCACGTTCAGGCCCGAGTTCCTGAACAGGATAGACGAGATCGTCATATTCAAGGCGCTCGGAATGGCGCAGATCAAGCAGATCGTCGATATACAGATAGAGCACCTGAGGAAGAGGCTCACCGAGAGGAAGATAGAGCTTGACCTCACGGACGAGGCGAAGGCGCTCGTTGCGGAGAAGGGATACGACCCGGTTTACGGCGCGAGGCCGCTCAAGAGGACCATACAGAAGCTGATACAGGACCCGCTAGCGAACGAGATACTCAAGGGGATTTTCAAAGAGGGAGACCATGTCGTAGTGGATGTCGGTAAGGACAAGAACCTCGTCCTGACCAGGGAAGTGAAGCCTCCGAAGAAGGAAAAGGAAGAGAAGAAGAGTAAAGCGGCGAATGAGTAAGCATTGAACCGGGCACTCCCTCAGCGATGGGGGAGTGCCGAGGTTTTAATATAAATCCTCCCTAACCCTCCTTTTCTAAGGAGGGAATTAAGAAAAAGAGTAAAAAATAGATTTCTCCCTCCGGTCGAAATGACACTACTTCTCTATCATCGAGAAACCGCGGGGTAATATTTTTGTCATGAAAGCTTGACAAGTCGTTTATCAAACTCTACTCATTATTAAAATGATTAGTGATATTCAAACCAAGATCACAGAAGGGTTCTTTGAGTTTTCAAAGCATGCCGTCGATCAATCTATTCTTCGTCATATAACCGTCGAGGAGATTCGTCAGGCTTTCTCGAATGGGGAAATAATCGAAGACTACCCGGACGACAACCGCGGACCTAGCTGCCTGATACTAGGCATCACTAAATTGGGAAGACCGATACACATTCAATGTAGTTATCCTTCGCGACCAATAATAAAAATCATTACAGTCTACGAGCCTGATCTAAACCAATGGGTTGAAAACAAGTTTAGGAGGAATTAAACTAATAGCACATATGCATAAAGAAACAATAGTTGAGAAAATAGTGACCTATGTACTCGAATTAGATAACAAGGTTATCATTATCGAGAATGTGCCTGCAAGGGTATGTCTGGAAACGGGCGAGAAGTTTTTCTCTCCCGAAACAGTTGAAAAGATTCAGGAAACTGTATGGAGCAAGAAAAAACCCTCTCGTCTTGTAGAAACGCCAGTTTTCACCTTTCATAACTAGTCCAAAGTTAATCGCCCTATATTATTAAGTAAACCCTCTCTGACTCTCCTTTTTCTAAGGAGGGAATTAAGAATACTACAAGTTATTTTCCCCTTTTGTAAAGGGGAACAATTCCGATGAATAAGAGGAATTGGTCGAACTTGGATAAAAACAACGGAGCCCTTGACTGAAGTGGCTAGGTTATTAAAACCAAATTACAGGGGGATTTAAACATTCACGAAATAGATTTCACAATCTCATCCACAACTAAACCCGGATTCTCCGCCTCGGTTATTGCGCGGCCGATGACGAGGTAGTCGGCTCCGCTGGCGACTGCTTCGGCTGGGGTCACTACCCTCTTCTGATCGTGCTTATCTCCTGCCGGGGCGTATTCCGGGAACGACCAGCGTGAACCTGTCCCCGAATTCCTTCCTCAGCATCTCTACTTCCATCCCCGAGCACACTAGCCCGTCAACGCCCGCTTTATCCGCCAGTGATGCGAGGCTCAGCACCGTATCCTTCGTCGATGAATTTATACCGATACGCTTGAGGCTTGCCTCGTCGTGACTCGTGAGAACAGTGACGGCGAGGACGAGAGGTTTATGCCTCTTGAGCTTATCCGATTCCTCGGTCACTGCGTCAGCAACCGCCTTCATCATCTCTAGACCGCCGAGGGAGTGAATCGTGAACATCCTGACCCCGAAGCGGACGACCTGCCTCGCGGACAATTCAACAGTCGAGGGTATGTCGTGGAACTTGAGGTCGAGGAATACGTCGGCCCCCATGTCGCGGAACTCCTTTATTCCTATGGGCCCCGCGTCGAGGAAGAGTATGGGGCCTACCTTGAACGTCTTTATTTTGCTCTTTAGGCTCTCGACCCAGAACTTGGCTATCCTCAGCTCGGCAAAATCGAGAGCGAGGATTATGCGTTCCTTGGGTTTGAGGTCGGGTCTCGCCATTTGGATAGAATTATATATCTATGAAAGGAGCGACTCTACTTCTTTTACCACTTCTTCGAATTTGACGTTCCTGGAAATGCCGCCCTTCCGGACTTTCAGCTCCGCCTCCCCTTCCTTGATTGTCCTCGGTCCGACGGCGATGTGTACCGGTATGCCTATGAGCTCCGCGTCCTTCAACTTGAACCCCGGTCCGACGTCCCTGTCGTCTATTATGACTTCATAACCCTTTTCCATTAGCTCCGAATAAATCTTCTCTGCCGCGGACATTATTTCCTCGTCCTTGACCTTGAGCGGCAATACCGTGACCTGAAACGGGGCGAGGGATTTGGGGAATATCATCCCGTTCTCGTCGTGGTTCTGCTCTATCGCCGCGGCTACGGTGCGTCCTATGCCTATACCGTAGCATCCCATTATGAATGGCTTCTCTTTTCCGTCGGCGTCCACGAAAGTCGCGTTCATCGCTTCTGAATACTTCGTGCCGAGCATGAATACGTGCCCGACCTCTATCCCCCTCGTGGATGTGAGCGAGCCTTCCTTGCACCTGGGGCATTTGTCCCCTTCTATAGCAACGCGTATATCCGCTATTTCCTTTATCTCAAAGTCCCTGCCGGGGACGACGTTTACGATGTGGTAATCGCCTTTATTGGCTCCGGTTACCGAGCTTCCCATCCCCACGACCGACCTGTCGACGACGACCCTGATCTTGAGCCCGACCGGGCCGCTGAATCCCATCGGACCACCCGTTACATTCTCTATCGTCGCGGCATTCGCAAGCTCGACAATAGCGGCTCCGAGCACTTTCTTCAGCTTCGTGAGGCTTAGCTCGTGGTCTCCCCTGACGAGGGCGGCTACGGGTATGCCGTCGGCCTCTACGATCATAGTTTTTATGAGATTAGAGGGCAAGTACATTCAAAAATTGAGCTACTTCTTCAACTGTTTTAAGGTCAGGCGTGTGGACTTCGTGGACAGCCTTCCCGTCTTTCGGGGGCTTAACCCCCTTCTCGTGCCAGTCTATCTCGGCAAGCTCCAGATTTGCCGCGTAATCGCACTTGCTGCAGCTCATCACGACGTCCTCACCAGTCGGGGCGAGCACCATGAACTCGTGGGAGAAGCTCCCGCCTATGTTCCCCGTATCGGCGAGCACCGCCCTGAATTCGAGGCCGCACCTCTCGAATATGCGGCAATAGGCATCGTACATGAGCCGATAGGACTTCTCCGCTCCGGCGACGTCCGCATCGAAGCTGTAGGCATCCTTCATTATGAACTCGCGGGCGCGCATGACACCGAAGCGGGGGCGTATCTCGTCCCTGAACTTCGTCTGTATCTGGTAGAGGTTTATCGGGAGCTGCTTGTAGGAGCGCACGTCCCGCTTCACTATGTCCGTGACAACCTCTTCGTGAGTGGGACCGATGCAGAATTCCCTCTCGGCGCGGTCTTTAAAGCGCAGAAGCTCCTTGCCGTAATAATCCCACCTGCCGCTCTCTCTCCATAACTCGGCGGGCACGACGGCGGGCATGAGGAGCTCTATGGCCCCTGCCCTGTTCATCTCCTCGCGGACTATGTTTTCCACTTTGCTCAGGCACCTGAGACCGAGAGGCAGGTAGTTATAGATGCCGGCTGCGACTTTTCTAATCATCCCCGCCCTTATCATGAGCTTCTGGCTCACGACTTCGGCATCTGCGGGGTCTTCCTTCAGCGTCGGAATGAAGTATTGCGAGTATCTCATATCAGCCGTATAAATTACCGACTTGGCGGTTAAATGCAATATTTGGATGTGATGGAGTTACATCCTTCGACTGGGCTCAGGATGAACGGGTTGTTCACCCCCATCCTACCCTTCCTCCCTCTAGGGGGAAGGAATTAGACTGAAGGGAGAGAATGATCAAATTGACACTCCATCGATATTTATGTACTTTTGCCAGCTTAGAAAATTCGACCTGAAATGAAGCTCTATTGAAATATCTTTCATATTTAAACAGTGTCGTAACCGACTATTTCACGTTCTGGATAATCCTGTTATCGACAATCGCGTTCTTCAACCCTCCCCGCGGCTATATTCAGCGTATGGCACAATCTATCGGGCTCCGCTATAGCGTGGTGGTGGAGGAGGCACACACGGTGAAAAGGCCCGGATTTCAGCAATGAACGGACTAAGCGAAGTCAAGAGAACTAAAGAAAAATTCCCCATAGCGGGTTATCTCTACCTCGTGGGGACAGCCTTATTCACCGCCCTGTCCTACGTGTTCGGGAGGGCGATAGACAGGAGCCTGCACCCGACCGTCATCACTTTTTACTGGTTCTCGGGCGCCTTCGTATGCTCGGTGCTCGTCGTACTGGCGATCCCGTCACAGAGGACCGAGATCAGGCACCTGAGAAAATACACGAAAATATTCATATATAGCTCCATACTTACCGCTATAGGCGCCGCGCTCTGGATCTCTGCGATCAAGACCATCGGAATACCGCTCACGTCGTTCCTCATGAAGGCTCAGACGCTGTTCTCATTGCTCCTGGGAATGATTTTCCTCGGCGAGAGGCTGAATAAATGGGAGAGCGTGGGTATCGTGGTTACTATCACGGGCGGGATCATAGTCGCTTACCAGAGGGAATTTTCTCTCCTCGTAGGCACGTTCACCGCGATAGGGGCTGCGTTTTTCTACTCGAGCCTGTCGTTCATAGTCAAAAAAGTCGGCCAGAAGCTCAATATGCTGACTGTCGCTAACGTCAGGGCGCTGGGTGTGGCGCTATGCCTGCTAATCTACCTCCTCGCAACGGGTACGCTCGAGAAGCCGGGATTAAGGGACCTGATATTCATGGCTCTCGGGGGGATTAACGGAGCGTATATTGCGAAGGCGTGCCAGTTCCAGGCGATAAAGCTGATAGACGTGTCGCGGACAACGGCCGTACTCCCGCTCGAATCCATATTCGTTGTACTATTCTCGTACTTCATATTCCACGAGATACCCTCGGTGATAAAGCTCATAGGGGGCGCGGGGATAATAATCGGGGTGATATTCCTGGTCATATTCAGAGGGGAAAAGCCCGAGGATTTGGGCGAGGGGGAGTAACTAATACGAACGAGTGAGCATTCGTTCTTTACAAAGCAGGGAATTAAATGACGCTATAGGTTTCAATTTGAATATAAACGGGAATTTAGCAGGGCCTGTATCGGCCGGATGTCTAAACCGCTTGAAGTTTGATCAGGCTTATGAACGCGTAGGCGCCGCAGGCGAGTATGACTATGCCCGTGATTTTGTTTATAAGCACGAGACCCCTTTCGCTCAACCTTCCGCGGATGTTTGAAATCACATAACATAGGACGATCCATAAAGCGGTGCAGCCCGTGAATATGCCCGCCACCAGGAGAGCCGCCGTCCTGTAGTAGTCGGCGGGCTCGTGGATGCTGAGGATGGCGAAAAGCGCGAGTATGGACAGTATGACCATGGGGTTCGATAGCGTGAGCAGCATCGCCGAGCCGAAAGTCCCGAAGTGGCTTCTGCCGGTTTTAGATGAGGTATATGAAGCAGGTTTAGATAGAAACACCCTTATCCCGAAGACCAATAATATGATTCCTCCGATTACGTGTACCCATGCTTCGTGATGTATGAGAAATTCCGAGATAAACGTCAGGCTGAACGCCACAACGATAGCGTATAACGTGTCACCGACCGCGGAGCCGAGCCCCGAGACGATGCCCGACGCCCTGCCCTCGTTTATAGTGCGCTGAACGACAAGAGCTCCCACCGGCCCAATCGGGGCGGTGATCACTATGCCGACTATGATCCCTTTGATAAAAAAGTTTAAATCCATACCTGAAACTCAGGTAACAATATACCCGAATAGAAACGAATTTGCCCACCCCTGATTAACTGACCCGGAAACGGCTGACGGTGGAAGCTTATGGATTGATCTTACACGAATTTTCGGCGGAAAGCTTGATGAGGCGCCTGCACATCAGGCGCTTAAAAAAGGAGGATGAGAGTGGATTAATTCGGCTCGTAATGAACGGTCTTAGCCGGATTGTCAGCGTATATGTTGTCGCGCCTGAACCCCGGGTCGGAATTTATGACTTCGCGCAGGGTCCTGAGAAGCGCCTCCGCGGTATAGGGCTTGGGCAAGAACACGTCGGTTTCTCCTGGACCGATCTCCCTGTTCCCGCTATTATTCTTTAATCCGCTCATGACTATAACTTTGACCTGGGGATCGATCTCCCGTATTGATTTGATGCTCGTATGCCCGTCCATCACAGGCATGGATATATCCATAATAACGGCTTTTATTTCTTCCCTTTTCTGCGAATACTTCGATACTGCCTGAGCTCCGTCATCCGCCGTCATAACCCTGTAACCGTAAGTCTCCAATGTGTATTGTGTAATCTCGCGGATCGAGGGTTCGTCGTCGACAACGAGTATCATTTCTCCCTGTCCCAGGGGGAGCCCGGCTGAACTATTTACCCCTGTGGATACCGCTTCGGCAGATTCGAGAGCGGGCAGATAGATCGTGAATTTCGTCCCTTTTCCCGCCTCGCTCCACACGTCGATGAAGCCCCCGTGGTTTTTGACTATCCTGAATGAGGTCGAGAGGCCGAGCCCTGTACCCTTACCCGGTTCTTTCGTCGTGAAGAACGGCTCGAATATCTTGTCCAGCACCTTGGGCGGAATGCCCGAACCGGTATCGGAGATGGTTATGGCAATGTACGGTCCGACTTTGGCATCGATATTCATCTTTACGAAGTTCTCGTCGATATGGAAGTTCTCAGCGGTAATTGACAGGCTTCCGCCGTCCGGCATTGCGTCGCGAGCGTTAACGCACAGGTTCATAAGCACCTGATTGAGCTGAGTGAAATCGCCCGATATGGTCAGGAGGTCAGCCGGGAGGTCGGAGCGGAATTCTATCGTTTTCGGAAATGTCTCCTTTATCATATCCGTAATTTCGGAGATTATGTGTTTTATATGGAGGTCGGTCCGCTCGCATTCCTGCCCTTTTGCAAACGACAGTACCTGTTTCACAAGATTGCTGCCGCGCTGAATGCTCGTCTCGATCGTATGTATGAGGTTCATGGATTGTTTATCGGGAGACCTCATTCTGAGAATCTCGAGCGACATAAGCATGGGCTGGAAAACGTTATTAAGGTCGTGCGCTATTCCTCCGGCGAGTGTCCCTATGCTTTCCATGCGCTGCGCCCGGAGGAGCTGCGCTTCGAACAGCTTCCTGTCCGTTATATCGGTGCTGACGGAGAGTATCGATTCGGGTTTCCCCTCATCGTCCGTAACGAGAGTCAGACGGGACTCCACGATGATTTCACGCCCGTCTTTGGTCACATGCTGCATTTCCCCTTTGTACTGCCCGTGTTCCATGAGAACCTCGTGGACTTCCCCGGATTCGGGGCTTTCTTCGCTATAGAGCAGCTCGGTTACTTTCCCGCCTATGACTTCGTGTTCCTTCCAGCCGTAGATCCTCTCGGCGCCTTTGCTCCAGAACACGATATTCTGATCCATGTCCCTGACCGTTATCGCGTCGGCGGCTATATCGAGGAGCGCAGCCTGCTCGCTGATACGCACCAGGTTCTCCCTGAGCGTGTTTTCGACCCTCTCGAGCTCCCGCCTCTCCTCGGCTTCGCGCAATGCCCGGTGCACCGCCGGTACGAGGCGCGAGAGCCTTTCCTTGAGCACGTAGTCCGTAGCGCCCGCTTTCAGCGTCTCGATAGCCTTTTCCTCCCCGAGCGTTCCTGAAACGAATATGAATGGTATATTGGGACTCTTCTCACGAACTATTTTCAGCGCGCTCATACCGTCGAATGAAGGAAGGGTATAATCGGATAAAACGATATCCGGACTGAAACCTTCAAGCTCCCTCAGTAGCGATTCCCTTGTATCCACGCTCCTTGACTGGAATGTGATCCCTGCATTGCGGAGCTCCCGCTCGAGGAGCTCTATGTCCGTGGGCATGTCTTCCACTATCAGTATGCGAAGCTCTTTATCCATATGTAATCTCCGTCTCGTAAACAATGGCGAGGCTGACTTCCGTACTCATAACCTTGTCCCCTTCCGCATAGCTAAGAATTATCTGAGCGACTGGTTTAGAAGCAGCCAATAAAGGCCGAGCTGCGCGACAGCCTCTACGAACTTATCGAAATCGACGGGCTTCACTATGTAACTGTTCACGCCGAGCTTATAGCTGTCGACTATGTCCCGTTCCTCTTTCGAGGAAGTCAGCACGACCACGGGAATCGACATCGTCCTTTCGTCGGTCTTGACCCTCTTGAGGACTTCCAGGCCGTCCACCTTCGGAAGCTTTAAATCGAGGAGTATGAGCTTCGGCCCGTTCTCGACCTTCCTCCCGGTGTACGCTCCCGTCGCAAATATAAACTCGAGGGCTTCCGCCCCGTCCCTCGCCACATGAAGGCTGTTCGCAATGTTGTTTTTCCTGAGCGCTCTCTGCGTAAGCTCTTCGTCGCTCGGGTTATCTTCGACAAGAAGTATCTCCACTTCGTTCATATCGGTCATTCCGCGCCTCCTTCTTTTGGAAGACTGAAGTAAAATGTCGCTCCCTCCCCTATCTTGCCTTCGGCCCACGCCCGCCCGCCGTGCCTGTTAACAATGCGCTTTACGAGGGCGAGTCCTACTCCCGTCCCCTCGAACTCGTTCTGGCTGTGGAGTCTCTGAAATACGCCGAAAAGCTTATCCACATAGTTCATATCGAACCCTATGCCGTTGTCCCTGACAAAGTAAACGTTTTCGGTTCCGTTAGCGGAACTCCCGACCTCTATGACCGCACACTCTCCCTTAGGTCTTGTGAATTTGATGGCGTTTGATAAAAGATTGGCGATCACCTGACGGATCATCGCTCTGTCGCCGCATGCATTGGGAAGCGAGTCGATGTTGAATTTCAGAGCCTGCCCCTGGAGCCCGGACCTCAACTCGTCAAATATGGACTGCGCGAGCTTGGACATATCGATTTCAAGCGGCATAACCTCCTGCCTGCCCAGGCGGGAAAACGCGAGGAGGTCGTCAATTAGCTCCCCCATGTTCTGGGTGTTCTTCCTGATGACCGAGAAGAGTCGCCGGCCTTCGTCGTCCAGCTTGTCGGAATAATCCTCGAGCAGGATACGGGAGAACCCGTCGATCGCGCGGAGCGGGGCGCGGAGGTCGTGAGATACGGAATAGCTGAACGCCTCGAGCTCTTTATTGACGTCGGTGAGCTCCGAGAGCCTTTGTTCGAGCTCTTCGTTTAGCGTACGGATTTTTTGCTCCGACTGCTTGAGCGCTTCCACGACACGGCCGCGCTCGAACATCTCTTTCCTGAGGTCCTTGTTTACGCTTTCGAGCTCCCTTGTGCGTTCATTGACCCTCTGCTCGAGTCCTTCGTTGAGCTCCCATATCTCTTCCACGACGCGCTTACGCTCTGTATCCGCCGCGTTCAGAAACCTCGCGCTCAGCAAGATGAGCGCTGTAAAAATGACCATTGTCGATGTCGCGAATAACGCGATCCCGAATTCGGTATTGTAGTACCCGGACTGCTCTCCCCGCAGCCTGAGCCAGCCTATCGCTAACGGAACTATCAAGGCGAAGGGCAGGATACGGCGCGCCAGGAAGCCGCCCAGGCGGTCGCTCGTTATGACGGCCATATAGCCGCGGTCAGGGCGCGCAAACAGGATGCCTCCCGAGAGGAGGATAAACGTGAGCGCGGTGTTGAGACCGACGGGCGAGTAGTACGAGTAGAAGTTATAAAACGAACGGACCCCGTAAAGGTATCCCACGACGGACACGAGGCTTAAAAAGGCCGCTATCAGAGTGACGAGGTGGATATATTGGTAACGGAGTGAGTTAATCGAAAGCAGCAGCAGGGCTGAGCCGAGGAGGAAGAAATTGAGTGCGGCGATCGGAGCCATACGGCCCGGCTGAGACGTTTGCGCGTCGCCTCCCGTATCACTGACCAGGAGCTGGTCGATCCCTATGTTGAAATCGAAAATATACTCGGCTAGGGTAAGCAGGCCTATCACGAAAACGATGAGCGCACACACCTGCGCTGAGCGGCGGGACCATTCCTTCTCCTGTCCGCTGTTGATCAGCCAAAGGGATACGCCGCCCAGTATAAAAGCAAAGGCTGTATTGAATTTCATCGAGGCGTATCCGGAAAAGACACTCTTCAAGAAACCGATATCGGACACCCAGCCGATAAGCACGAGGCAGCCGATTGCGATGACCGCAATGCCTGCTACGTTTGATGACCGCCTGAGCGAGGCGATGAAATCCGTACTGGAGCCGGTAGTCATGACACCCTCCCCGGGGATATAACATCAAGCGGAGCTATGAACACGGTGTGTTTGTCTTCGGATACTGAATGCATCGGCGTCTTCATTCCCTCTTTTATTTACCCGTCGGAAGAATAAAGGACTTTGAGATCCACTTATTGAATCCGCAAACCGGTATTGCGAGTAATCAAAGTTCTTCGTTAATAATCCTAAACTTATACCCATTCCGAATTATTATCAATTATCTTTTTCTGTTAATATTTCGAGTATTTATTATCGATTAATAGCTAATTATACAAAGATCAACCGGTCGGAATCAGCTCAGTCTTTTTTCCAACATTGGGGTGATGTATTTATGGCGGAAGCGGATTAGATGAGGGTTTTTCCGGGTTGGGGTGCGAGTTCCCGGTTTTAGTTTACCGTCGGAAAGAGGGTCAGCCGCCTGCAGCGATCTCGACGATGAAATCAGGAGGGAAGCTCTCCCCCCATTTCTCTATAATGGACCTGGATACGAGGTCCCTTATCTCGGGCCCTGTCTTTAAGCGGAGGCATTTGTCGGCAATTTCCCTCGACTCCTTCGAGGTTATCGCGCTCAGGAGCTTCTTGACCCTGGGTATCGAGTAAGTGTTCATGCTGAGCTCGTCGACCCCCATGCCCACGAGAAGCGGTACGCACGGCAGCTGGCTCGCCATCTCGCCGCACACGCTCACCGGTATGCCCTTCGAATGCGCGGAGTCTATAACGCCCTTTATGAGCCTGAGCACAGCAGGGTGGAACGGCGTATAGAGGTAGGAGACGTGCTCGTTCACCCTGTCCACGGCGAGGGTGTACTGGATGAGGTCGTTAGTGCCGATGCTCAGGAAATCTACCTCTTCTGAAATGTCGGACGCCGTTACGGCAGCGGATGGTGTCTCTATCATGACGCCTATATCCCACGAATCCTGCCTGCCCAGCTCGGCAGCGATTTCCGAGATTATGGATTTTGATTCCGTTATCTCGGCCATATCCGAGACCATCGGGATGAGTATCCGTACCTTCCTCTTGTCAGCCGCCCTCAATATGGCCCTTATCTGAGTCCTGAACGTGCCCTCGTCCTTGAGCGAAAACCTTATGCCCCTGAGCCCGAGCGCCGGGTTTAACCTCGTGGAAGGTTCCATGCCGGGGGGGAATTTGTCCCCGCCTATGTCGAGCGTCCTTATCGTAACGAGCGGGGAGCTCAGCGCCGAGATTACCTTTTTGTAGCTCTCGTACTGCTCATCCTCGTCGGGAAAGTATCCTGACTTCGTGAAAAGGAACTCGGTGCGGTACATGCCGATGCCTTCGGCTCCGTAGCAGACCGCGTGGTTGAGCTCTTCCGTTATCTCTATGTTTGCGTTTACTTTTATCTCCCTGCCGTCGAGCGTCCTGCCGGGGAGCTTCGCGTATTCAAGCAGCTTCTTCTCGAGCGCTATGTAGCTAGTCTTCCGCTGCCTGAACTCCTCCTGCTCATCCTCTTCGGGGTCGAGTACCGCTACCCCCTTGAAGCCGTCGATGAATATAGTGTCTCCGGGGGATGCCCTGAGAGTGATGTCCTCAAGACCCATGACGGTCGGTATGCCGAGGGACTTCGCAACTATGGCGCTGTGTGAGGTGGAGGCGCCGGTATCGGTGGCGATACCGATCGCGTGGTGCTTGGCGAACGCCACGACATCAACGGCGGATATATCGTGGGCTACGAGTATCGAGTCGTATCCGAGGTCGGGGATATCCTCCGAGACGCCGTGGAGGTTCCGGAGTATCCGCTCGCCCATGTAGTAGATGTCGGCGAGTCTCTCCTTCATGTAATGGTCTTCGACTTTCCTGAAAGCCTCGCTCTTCTTCGAAAGTATGTGGTTCACGGCCCACTCGGCGTTTACCCGCTCGTCCTCTATGAACCTGAGCACCTCTTCCGTGAGGATCTCGTCCTCGAGCATCATTATGTTTATGTTCAGGATTTGAAGATGGTCTCCGCCCTCGAGAGGCTCGAGCTCGTCCTTGATGGACAGCAGCTGATCCTTCGAGCGCCTGACGGCTTGTAGGAACCTCTGCTTCTCGTTATCGATCTGGTGCTCGTCGACTTGAGTCCTTTCGACTATCATCCTCGAGCGGTCGAGCAGCACGACCTTTCCGAGCGCGATCCCCGGGGATATGGGTATACCTTTCCTCTCGACCCTCATATGCCCTCTCCGAACCCGCTCTCGATAAGCTCTTCGATCTCGGCCATTGCGCTCTCCGATCCCTCGCCCCTCGTTATCACCTTTATCTCGCTCCCTTTCGCGGCCGCGAGCGACAGCACACCGAGTATGCTCTTGCCGTCTACCTCGTAGCCGTTCTTTACGATCTTTACCTCGCACGTGAGTTTGCTCGACAGCCTGACGAACACCGCCGCTGCGCGTGCATGGAGACCCAGCTTGTTTTTTATCGTAAATACCTTTACGACTTCAGTTCCCGACACCGGATGGCAACCTCAAATGATTAGTAAATTAGATTCTGTTGATCGCGGACGAGTATGAGCATGTAATGTCATCCGTACTAATTATAATTTTGTGCGCCGGCTTTTTCAATCGACGCCGATGGGGTGAAGAGTGCCCTGTCCACACCCCCGTTAAGCTCCAGGTCCGGCTCATAGACAATATTAATCGAAAGCCCCCCGGTAGCAAAGTCAATTTTCCTGGGGAAATAGTGCCCGTCAACAAGTCCTCCGAAATATTCGTAGAGGAGCCTCGCCCTCTCGCCGTTCCCGAGCGTAAAGTCGGCTTTCTCGACCCTGTAATTCTCGTGGTTCACCCAGAGTATGTTCTCTTCTCCCGACTTCGCGCCCTTCCACGTGAGCTTTATCAGGCCCGCGTCGGCGGCAATCGCGGGTTTCTCCGCCGCCTCGTAGATCCTGAGTGGCAGGCGTCCCATGACCAGATTCACAAGGCTTTCAGCCGTTATCCTTATATCGAGCCCCGGGTAGACGTATGAGAGGTCGAATTCCTCTGCGGCGTCATAAATCCCCTTTTCGCCCGAGGACATGATGTAAATATGACGTCCGTCGGACGATATGAACCCCACCGTGCTCCCGAAGGGGTTGAGAGCTTCAAGGCGGATCAGGTTTGGCTCTTCGGCTATCGTGACCTGGGTATAGGAGACCTTGTCCGCGGCGGTCTCTATCCTGACCCTCGCGAGTCCCTTTACGGACCTTACGCCGCTTTCAAAAAGCTCGATTTTTTTTATTATATTTTCGGCGTCCGCTCCGGTCACGTCTATCTCGGCGACTCTGGGCGCGCACGATGAGGCCAGGAGCAGTATTATTCCGGCGAGAAAGTAAAATTTCTTAGAGGCGTTTTTCAATTCTTGCTTTGGACCTTAGGATTTTGTGAGAGCTGATTTATCTTTTCCTGGAGCCTGTCTCTGAGCTCCTTTTCATCGGGGTCATTCGACGGCGCGCCGTTCAGCATTTTAACGCCTTTACGGTAATATTCGAGCGCGCTGCCGCTGTCCCCCATATCCTTGTAAACGTCGCCTATGTGCTCGAGTATGGCCGGGTCGTCAGATTGAAGTGCTGCCGCTTCCTTGAGCATTTTTATCGCTTCGCTGTAATTCCCCTTCTTGTAATAGACCCAGCCCAGGCTGTCGAGTATATAACCCTTATTGGGGGAAATGGCGAGGGCTTTCTTTATGAGCGACTCGGCTTCGTCGAGTTTAATGCCCCTCTCCGCGTAGGAATAGCCGACGAAGTTGAGGGCGTCCGCGTGCTTCGGGTTGATCTCGATCAGCTTCATCATCGTCTCTACCGACTTGTCTTCCTGATCTATGAGGTAATACGTCACGCCGAGGGAGTAGTATATCGTCTCGTTACCGGGATTGGACTCGAGGAATTTCTTATAAAGGTTGATCGCGTCCTCGTTCCTGCCCAGCTTCCTGTAAACGTTCCCGAGGTAATTTACGATTACTTCATTATTAGGCTCGTGCCCGTATACCTGCTCCATCAGGGCGAGGGACTCGGGAAGCATATTCTGCTTTTCGAATATATAAGCCTTCTGGACGAGGCTTTCGTCGTAAAATTCTGAATATTGCGGTATGGAATCCAATATCTGGATGGCTGTATCGTACCGTCCCGTCTCGATGTACCCGAGCGCCAGGTAATATTTCGCCCTCTCGTCCTTGGGGTTCCCCATGAGGATGACCCTGAACTCCTCTATCGCCTTGTCATACTCACCGTTTTCGATGTAAAGGAGACCGAGTCTGAGCTTGAGATCCGGGTTTTCGACATCGAGGCTCTCCGCCTTCTCGAACTGAGCCCTCGCGTCCTCGATACGGTTCACTCTGAAGAGAAAGTTGCCGTAGCGGACGTAGGACTCGAGACTGTGGGGGAAGAGCACTATGACGTCCTTGTATATCTGCTCCGACTCCTTTATCCTCCCCTCCTGCTCATAGACCACCGCGAGCTCGATGAGCGCCGAGCCGAAGCTCGGGTTTATATCGAGCGCCTTCTTGTAGTTCGCCTCCGCTGAAGCATAGTCGCCTTTTTGGAAATAGAGCTTCCCGAGGAAGAAATAACCCCTTTCGTTGTCGGGGTAGAGCTCCGTTATCTTCCTGAACTTGATCTCCGCGCTGTCGTAGTTGCCCGCCTCCGTATCCATGATCCCCAGGAACAGGAGCGATTCCGCGTCATTGGGGTCGAGCTCCACTGCCTTATTCAGTAACCCTACCGACTTCTCCCTCTCCTTCGGGTCCTGGGACGAGGCGTACACTTTCCCCAGCAGCGTGTAGGAAGGAGCGAAGTTGGGATCGGTCTTGATCGATTCATCGAGCTTCGCGAGCGCATCGTTCATCCTGCCTACCGACATGTACATGAGGGCCAGGTTGTATTTCAGGTACGCGGAGGACGGATCGTACTGCTCCGCGAGCTCGAGCTCGGACAGAGATTCCGGTACCTTGTTGTCGAGGTAGAGCATCCTCGAAACCATGAAATGATAGTAAGCGTCGTTCATAGGCTTCGCAGCCGAGAGTATAGGCTGATCGGCCTGCGCGGGGTCGGTTTTGTAGACGTTCTTCTGCGCGCACGACAGTAAGGGCAGTGCCGCGAATAATGCGGATACGGCTATATATAAGAGCTTATTTTTTCCGTTCATTTCAGGAGGCATCCAGAATTTTGAGATTTATTTTACCCGCTGCATTCATTATGAGGGAGCTTTTCGTCAAATCCCCTTCGACGAGTTTTATATGAGTCGCGTCCGCGGGTATCTGCCCGAAAGTGGGGTCGACCGCCACCCATTCCCCTACGTAGACCTCGTTCCAGGCATGGTAATAGAATCTCCCGTCGAGATATATTGTACCCGACACTGTTTTTGTCGGGATTCCCGCAGCGCGCGCAAGCGCGGCGAAAAGGGCGGAATGCTCGTTACAGTCGCCCGAGCCGGCCTTCAGCACGTCCTTTGCGTTAGGGATGCTCGCCGTGCCGGTTTTTTCCAGATACCCGTAGACCCATCTGTTTATCTTCTCAGCCGCCTGGAGTGAATCGGTCTCCCCGCCGAGTATCTCCCGCGACTTGGAAATTATTTCCGGGTCCCCGCTCTGAATGAGGTTATCGGGCTTGAGGTACCGAGCGAGCGCCGGGTCTTTATTCGGGATCTTGTACGTATTCAGATGAGCGAGGTCTCCCGCCCTGATCTCGACGACGCTCCCCCGGGAGGACTGCCTGTAGCCGTCGCTGAGCTCAAACCCGTCGCCGGGCTCGATACCCTTTATCTCCACCCTGAGGTACTTGAGGTTCCTCGCGTCTTTAATCTCCGTATCGGAAGGTATGGAGGTCGAGGCGGTAACGTCGTATTCCGTAATCCCTTCATCAGGGGCGCTGCCTTCCTTGTCCCTCAGTGCCGTCATGCCGGGAGGAGTCGACTGCCTTATCAACTGGCCGCTGTCGGTGATCCAGGACGTGATACGCACGCCCGAGATTTCGGATTCCACCCTCCATGTGTCGTAGCTGCCCGATGAGGGGATATCGACCCGCTCCCGTGCGGCTATCCTGTTAACGGATTCGGGGATAGCTCCTCCCGAGCCCGCGATGACAGTAAGAGGGTCGAGCACAGGGACTTTGTATTCGCGTCCCGCCCGGGGCGATTTCGCCGTGAGCCATGCGGGGAGCAGCGAGACCGGAATGAGGTCTTCACCCGCCGGAATAACCAGCTCCGATTTCCCGGATACGGAATTTATTTTTATTCGGAGAGATTGCCCTTCTCTCTCCCCGCTTGCCGTCACGTTCCCCGACGTGGACGTGTAGCTGAAATCAAACGAGAGGAGACGGTAGCCGCGGAGCCTGTAATGGGCAACGGTCACGAGGTCCTCAACATTGTCGAGGAGCTTGACCTTGAGCTTTGTCTTTTCGGTTACCTCGGTAATGTCCCCTACAGACTTTTCGGAATCGTATTGATATCCGACCTTTCGCCCCTGGGAATATATGGAAAGGAGGTTTTCGTCGAATGAGCCTGAGTTGACGTTTGGATTCGATGCGAGAATAAATAAGAGGAGGGCTGAAAGGATCAAAGCGCCTTTGCGGTATGGCATGTTACGGGAATAATCTACACACGTTTGCCGAGGGTCTCAATAGTTTTGAGATTTCAGGTTCGCGGACCTTCCGACAGTCCGACAGATATATACCCCCCGCCTTGGCGGCGGAGTGGGAGGAGCTCAGTTCCGCCTTACTCTCTTACCCTCCATCTAACCTACACTGTCATTTCGAGCAACGCGAGAAATCTGTATTTATAGAGTAGAAAAATAAAGGATAGATTTCTCCCTGGGGTCGAAATGACATCTTTCGACACTTCGACAAGCTCAGGGCGAACGGGCTTATACACCCCCATCCTCACCTTCCCCCTATTTATGGGGAAGGAATTGACAGGAAAGGAGAGGATCAAGTGCTTAAGAAGGGAAAGATATATACCCTTCTTAAGCCCCCTATACTTAAATTGACATAAAAGGTGGTATAAGGTTCACTAAATGTGCGATGGAAGTAAGGGAAATATTCGGAAAGGTATTTGCGGGAGAGAGGATAGGCAGGGACGAGGGGCTGGTCCTTCTTAAGAACGCGGACACCATACAGATGGGCTCTCTCGCCGATGCAGTGAGAAGGAAGCACCATCCTGAAGGGATAGTTACGTTCGTCGCCGATACGAACCCGAATTACACGAACGTCTGCGACACCGAATGCCTTTTCTGCGCATTCTGGCGCCCCGCAGGAGCGCAAGCGATGCGTACACACATAGTGTCGACAAAGTAATAGAGATGATGAGGACCTCCTACCACAACGGGGCCACGACCGTTCTCCTCCAGGGAGGGCACAATCCGGAGATCACGCTCGATTACTACATAGAAATAATAAGGAGAACGAGGAAAGAGATACCCGGTCTCCATCTACACGCCTTCTCGGCTCCCGAGATAAGCGCGATCGCAAAATATTCCGACCTTACGACGGAAGAAGTGCTGAGAAGGTTCTGGGAAGCCGGTCTCAGGACTATTCCCGGAGGAGGGGCCGAGGTTTTGTCGAACCGTGTGAGGAAGAAGATAAGCCCGCTCAAGATAGACGCCGACCAGTGGATGAGGGTCACGCGTGAGGCGCACCTGATTGGCTTCAAGACCACTGCGACGATGATGTTCGGCCATTTCGAGGAGGACGAGGACATCCTCGAGCATCTGGACAGAATAAGGGCGCTCCAGGACGAGACGGGGAATTTCCTCGCGTTCATCCCCTGGACGTTTAAGCCTAAGAACACATTCCTTGAACGGAAGCTCCCGAACGAGACGGGCGGGGACAGGTATTTGAGGGTGCTGGCGCTCTCGAGGATTTACCTCGACAACTTCGTCCACATTCAGGGCTCGTGGTTCACTCAGGGGGCTAAAATAGGCTCGCTCTCCATGTACTACGGCGCGAGCGATCTGGGCGGCACCCTTTTTGACGAGAACGTGCTCTGCTGCGCCGAGAACAGACTTAGGTCCACGGTCGACGAGCTCGTACACATGATCAGGTCGGCGGGGTTCGTGCCCGCCCAGAGGGATACCTACTACCAGATACTCAACCGCTTCTGATTTTCCTTGAGACCTGACGGAAACCTTACTGCAATAAAATTCGCCCTCGCCTGCCCGGACTCATTCTCCTTTAACAGGGGAAAGGAATTGAGAGTATGGACGAACTGCACATTTTTATTAAGAGCTTAAAGGGTTTAAGACCCTGATCCTCCACGCGTTTCCGGTGAATTCGATAAAACAGTCGAAAGAAGAGAGATAGCCGAGCAGGAAGTCGAAGAACTCGTAAGCGGAGCTCGTATAGACGGGCCTTTCAAGATAATCCTTTATATCCGCCGCATCGAGTCCACGGCACTCACACGTAAAGAGCTCGAAATCGACCCCTTCTCCGGAGGGATGGTCTTCCGCCGGCGTATCGAGTCTCAGCAAGAGTGATATTCCCTTCGGAATCCGTTCCGGACACGGTGAAAGAGAGGGGTTTCTCCCCTTCGACGAGGCGAGCCGCCAGGAATTCGTCTATTCCTGTGATATGGATCGTAAAGAGGTTATCGCGGACTATGCTCACAGGAGGGATATGATATCAGACGGGACGCCGGTTTTCATCAGCGCCCCGTCATTCGGATCATATTCACTTTCGGCCGGGACGTGATTACCTGCCGCGTCCCGAATCCTGAACAAACGAGTTGTTGTTATAAGACCTCGTATTTCCCGGGTTGAAGTTCCGCATGCCCGTATTATTCATAGGCGGGCTTGTGAACTCCTGAGGCCTTGTATTCGTGTTCCGGTTATTATTCGAACTATTCGATCTCCTGGTGTTCGAGTAATTCCTCTCCGTATTCTGCGCGGGTTGATGGTTGTTCGAAGGCCTCTGCATGTTGTACACGTTCGGATTGTAATTGTTTCTCTGTTGGACGGGCGCTCTGTTGATAGCCCGCCTGTTCGCCTGATTCGAGGGCTGGCTCAACGTCCTGTTATTCGGCGCGTTGTGATCATAAGGGTTCCTGATCACCGCCTGCCTTTCCACGGCCGTCGGAGCCTCATAATTGTTCCTCTGCCTGATGTTCCCGGCCGGGTTGCTCTTGATGTGTATAGGCTCGTCAGGCTGGTCGTTGACCGAAGGGCCGGTATACGACCTGAATTGCCTGCTTGTATCAGCGGCTCCGGTATTTTCATTCGCTCTCGGGTTGTTAATCGCAGGGGTGAACGTGTCTCCGTTTGTTTCCCGCCGCTTGCCCGTATCGGGACCCATGTTGCTCCTGAGGCTGTTCGTATTATCCTTCCTGATAACGCCGAACCCGTCGGGAGTGCTGTTGCCGTAAGGATTGCTTCTCCCCGTCCTCGTGCTCCTGTCCTGAACGAGACCCTGCCCGCCAAACTTGTCGGAGTCTGAAGAGGTGTATCCGTTCTTGATGCCCGTGTTGTCAAAGCCGGACCTCATAAAAGGAGAATCGTCCGCCTTCTTCTCGATATTCGGCCTGAAAACGGAATAGTCGTTACCTTTCATCCTGTTCGGGTTCTTGCCGCCCTTAAGCGTGCTGAGGTCGCTGTCAACGAGATTAACGGAGGTCAGTTTCCCCCTCTCGGCGCGCTCGATCACCGCTTTATCAGGACCGAAGTTATAAATCTTATTGTTATCGACCTTGATGTTGGTCACGTTTTTAACGTTCCTCATAACGGTCAGCCTGTCCGGACCCTGCAGTGCAACGAGCTTCGCGTTGTTCCCCGTGAATTGATCCTGAGGCACGAAAACGCAGTGCTCTCCCGGAGCGTAATAATCGTTGTCGTAATAATGTCCGTGATCGTGGTGGTGGTGATGCCCGTTGTATCCTCCGTCGTAACCGCCATAATAGCCGCCGTAGTAACCGTTGTCGTATCCGTATCCGTAATTGGAGAAACTTATCCCTATCTCGAGGAAGAAATTATTGTCCGGCGGAAGAGGAGACCATCCGACATAACCCGGCGCCTGATACCAGGACACCCAGGCCGGGGCCCACGTTGCGCCCGGAATCCATGTCCACCCGTAATAGCTGTCGAATACCCACCTGCCGTAATGATAGGTAGCCCATCCCCAGGGCTCATAGGATATCCATGTCCAGCCCTGATTGGACCACGCCCACTGACCGTCCATGTACGGCTGCCAGTTCGGACCGACCTGGGCCGGATACCAACCGTACCCGTAACCCTCTACGGGCACCCAGCTGCCGTAGGGCGCTAATGAATCGAAAAAGAGGTTAAAGCTGAATGCGCTGTCCGCATGCGCTTTCTCTTCAAAATCACCTATATCCGCTATTTCCCCGCCTGCAAATAACGCAAATGCCAATACCAAAACTGCTAATCTGCTTCTCATTGTTTTCGTACTCACTCCTTATGAACTAACCTACCATATCAAACAATCCATACATACGGATTGTTTCACTGTGTAAAAAAATGTTTGCTATTACACACACACTGTTTCATTTCACACACTCTTGTATGTACAAATTAGGTTCCTAATGTTTTAGATGCAAACGGAAAAGGATGGTTGCAAGTCCTAGGTTACTGCGATCATTAGTGTTTCTGGTTGGTTAGGTGGCGCTTCCTTTCAAGTAGCTCTCCGTATACCTTGAGGTACTTTTTGCCTGAGCTCTTCCAGGAAAAGTCCTCCTTCATACCCCTCGATATGAGCTCCCGCCACTGCTCCTTATCCTCGTAAACGGCTATTGCGCGCAGCAGCGCATCGAGCATGCTGACTTTGGAGAATTCGTAGAAGATAAAGCCGTTCCCGGCCTCCCTGTCCTCGGTATAGTCCCTCACCGTATCGAGGAGCCCTCCCGTCCCTCTGACGACGGGAATGGCGCCGTACCTGAGCGCTATTATCTGTCCCAGACCGCACGGCTCGAAACGGGACGGCATCAGGAACATGTCGGAGCCCGCATATACCCTCCTCTCGAGCTCGTCGTTGTTCACGGCTACGGTCACGGACAGGTTCCCCTTCCACCTCTGCATGGCTTTCCCGAGCAGGAGCTCGTACCTCTCGACCCCGGCCCCGACCACAGCGACCTGATAACCCAGGTCGAGTATCTGCTGAATGGATTCGAGAAAGAGGTCTATCCCCTTCTGCTCCGTGAGCTTGGATACAACTCCCAAGAGCGGCTTGTCCGCGTCGGGCTTGAGTCCCAGCTCTTCTTTGAGCCTGACCTTGTTCCCGGACTTGTTATCGATGCTCCCCGCGCCGTAGTTCTCGAATATGGACTCGTCTTTCTCCGGGTCCCATCCCTCGTAGTCTATGCCGTTCAATATCCCCAGCAGGTTGTCCCGGTCCCGGGAAATCCATTTGAGCACGGCGTCGAGGCCGTAGCCGAATTCCCTCTTCTTAAGCTCGGCCGCGTATGTAGGGCTCACGGTAGTGACGAGGTCGGAATAGATTATCCCCCCCTTAAGCAGGTTAGCCTTGCCGTAGAGCTCGATCCCCTGGGACGTGAAGAGGAATTCGGGGAGGCCGAACTTGTCGAGTACGTTCCTATCGTACTGACCCTGGTACGAGATATTGTGTATGGTGAACACGACCCTCGTGTCCTTGAAGAAAGGGTCGTCCTTCAGATGTTTCCGCCACCTGAGGCATATGGGGAGGAGCGCCGTCTGCCAGTCATGGCAGTGGATAATATCCGGCTTGAAGTCGAGCGCCTTGGCGATCTCGAGCGCCCCCAGGGAAAGGAAGCCGAACCTGAGGTCGTTGTCCTCGTAATCCCCCTTAGGCGTCGAGTAGATATATCTCCTTCCGAAATACTCATCGTTCGAGAGGAAATAAACCTTGATATCGTTGAATTCTATCTCCTTTATCCTGCCCTTCACCGGGAGCCAGTCGATGCAGATATCGATCCCCTTCGGGAGGGTTTTGGGTTTTATTCCGAGCCTGGACAGCTTCGCCCTAATCCTCCTGTAATAGGGGATCACGACCCTGACTTCACAGCCGAGGCCGGCGAGCCGCTTGGGCAGAGTGCCTATTACATCCGCCAGACCGCCGATTTTGACGAATGGCTCCATTTCGGAGGCTACGAAGAGGATTTTCATTGTTCGATTAAAGAGCCGATGAAATATTTCCTGCAGAGTCTCAGTTAATTATATTACCAGTAAAGAAAATTCATTCACCTTTTTCAATTTCGCGGAGCCTGCTGACGAATTTTTCCGCGTTTTCCTCGATCACGTCGGGGTCGATCTTCTTTCCGCTCCCGAGGAGCGCGCTCGAAACTCCGACTGCCGAGGCGCCGGAATTTATAAACTCGATGAAGTTATCGAGGCTGACCCCTCCGGTCGTCATTATATCGACGAAAGGGAGAGGCTCCTTTATCGCCCTTACGTAAGACGGCCCCCCGACCGAGCTCACGGGGAATATCTTCACCATGTCCACGCCAAGCTTCCACGCGTTCACTATCTCGGAGGACGTGAAGGCGCCCTGTATCGATGCAACTCCGTTTTCTTTCGCGAAACCGATGAGGTCTTTGTCGGTATGGGGAGACACGAGGAACGCGGCTCCGGCTTTCAATGCCCTCTCGGCCATTCCCATGTCGATCACAGTTCCCGCCCCGACGAGCACGCCCAGCCTTCCGCTGAGCGCCGATATCGCTTCCTCCGCACCCGGGAAGGAAAACGTGATCTCGATGAGCCTTAGTCCGCCGCGTATGCACCCCTCGGCGAACTCGAGCGCGGATTCCGTGTTCTCCGCACGTATGACGGCGAATATCTTATTCTTCCTGATGGCTTCGAGACTCTTCACAGGGATTACCTTAACAGACACAGGCGATTAGATGCAAGTGGCCGTGCCGAGCGGCATGAAATCCGTAAAATTTATCCATTAATCACCATACGTTATTGATTTATATCTCTGGATATTTTATTTTTATTGTGTAATATTATCTCAGCAGGGAGTGTAGAATGAGTTTTATCACCGAAGAGATGATAAAGGAAAGGGTTCATGAGTTCATTGAACGGAGCAAGGAGCTCGGCATAAAGGTTACTCCGCAAAGGGTAGCCATATACAAGGAGCTTGCATCCACCGACCAGCACCCGAGCACTGAAACTATTTATAAGAAGATCAAGGACTATTACCCCAATATCTCGCTCACTACCGTTTACAGGACTTTAGAAACATTCGAGAAGCTGAGGCTGATTTCGGTTGTGAACGTGCTCTATAACGCCGCTCGCTACGACGCGAACCTCTCACCCCATAACCACATCGTGTGCATCGAATGCAAGAAGGTCGAGGACATATACGACGAGTCGCTTTCGACGCTCGACGTCTCGGACAAGACCCTCGGCGACTACCACATCAAAGGCTACTCCATACTCCTAAACGGCGTCTGCAAAGACTGCCGGGTTAGCTGAGCAAACACCTTCCGGGCCCACATCAGTCAATTCATCGAGCTTCACCACATTATATGTATCGATACGCGTTATTTTGGCATTCTCCTTCAACCCGGAGTTGACGGGCGAACGATGCTCCTTTTACGGATTGAGCAATTCACCTGCATCCATTTAACAAAATTCTCTCTCATAACTGGTATATAGGGTAATCTTATTAATGTTGAGCTACGTTAAAGAGTCTGCTGTTATATGTTGAAAACCTGAGCAAAACTTTCGGCGAATTCACAGCCGTTGACTCCGTGTCCTTCACTGTTGACGCGGGGGAGATTTTTGCCCTCATAGGCCCGAACGGCGCCGGCAAGAGCACAATCATCAAGATGCTGACGACACTGCTGCCCCCCGCCTCGGGTACGGCCAGGGTTGCGGGCTACGATATCGTCAGGCAGGCGACGGATGTGCGCCGGAGCATCGGCTACATTCCGCAGCTCCTGTCATCCGACGGCGCGCTCACGGGACGGGAGAACCTCCTTCTTTCGGCGCGGCTTTACGCCATTCCGCGTGCGGAGCAGTCAGGGCGCATCAAAGAAGCTCTGGAATTCATGGAGCTTACTGAAGAAGCCGACGATCTCGTACAGAGCTATTCGGGCGGCATGATACGGCGGCTTGAAATCGCGCAGAGCATGCTGCATCAGCCTTCCGTCATCTTTATGGACGAGCCGACGGTCGGGCTCGACCCGGTCGCCCGCAAGGCTGTGTGGGAGCACGTGCAGGCGCTGAGAGAAGAGCATCAGATGACGATCATCCTGACGACACATTATATGGAGGAGGTCGAAGAGCTCGCCGACCGCATGGCTCTCCTCCACAAAGGTAAGATAATCGCCACAGGCACCCCGTCCGAGCTGAAGGCCGGGCTGGGGGCGGATGCCACACTCGACGATGTTTTTTCCGGGCTCATAGAAACGACAGACGAACAGCAGGAAGGAGGTTATCGTGAAGTACGCCGAAACCGCAGGTCTATTGCATCCCGCAGCTAAAATCCCCGGGATGGCAGCCGATTACTGCATGCAGGTCCTGGGCGTCCTGAGCGCGGAGCTTCAGAAGGTCAGGCACGACCCGATAGAGCTTGTGTCGCGCGCCGTGCAGCCGCTCCTCTGGCTGCTGCTTTTCGGAGAGGTCATGGCGCGGGTCCGGGGGCTGTCTCCGGGCAACATAAGCTACGTCGACTATCTCTCGGCAGGCATACTCGCGCAAAGCGTTCTGTTCGTCGCCATTTTCTTCGGTATATCCGCCATCTGGGACCGCGATCTGGGCATTCTTCACCGGATGCTGGTCAGTCCCGCGCCGCGTACAGCCATCGTAATCGGCAAGGCCCTTGCCGCAAGCGTGCGGGGACTCCTTCAGGGCGCTATAGTTTACGCCGTAGCCGGGCTAATGGGCGCAGACCTCAGCTTCGTCACTCTTCATATTCTCGGCGTCGTCGTTCTGATTTCGCTCGGGTGCGGACTTTTTTCTACCCTGTCGCTGATTATCGCCTGCCTCGTCAAGACGCGCGAGCGGTTCATGGGGATAGGTCAGCTCATCACAATGCCGGTCTTCTTCGCGAGCAACGCCATATATCCGATCTCGCTTATGCCCGGATGGCTGCGCACCGTTTCATCGTTCAATCCGCTTACTTATCAAGTCGATGCCCTGAGATCGCTTATGATACAGGGCGTAAAGCCGGAATTCGGGCTTGCGTTCGATTTCGGCATCCTGGCCGTGATCTTCGCAGCTCTGGTTTTACTTGCAGCCCGCCTTTACCCCCGCATGGTGGTGTGAAGCGGCAGCCCCCTCAAGGTAGATTCCACCTTGGATCATAGCAATCTTGCATGTCCGATAATTTAACTTATGTCGACTATTGATTTGATATGCTTCATAGTTTAAATTATTCGAATAATAATAAATGCACGATAATTATTGTGCGGATTAATTTTTATATAAAAATTAGGGAGAATACAAATGGCACGTTTCGGAGGTAATGAGTTTACTTAAAAGTATCAGGTGCCACTTAGTGCCATGTGATTCCCAGCCCTCTGCTTCAAACAGCCGTTCTTGTTTATTTAACACAGCCTTTGAATACTCAGGGGTGAACTTATCGCCATGTTGCATATAACGTTGTATTTCAGCTGAGGCTATGATGGATGACTGTCTCGACTGCTCCGCTTCACCCCACTTCGCTATAATACCCGCCCCACCAGATATGAGTAATAGCACCCACGCCATGATCTCAAACATAGCAGAATAAACCGCACCATTAGTGTACGGATATGAAGCGATAGCAACACCGAAGATAGCGATTGGCAGGGAGACGGTGTAGTAGCTTAGGCGCGCTTTTCTATCCCAAAACCGTTCACTCTCTTCAGCGCGACGGGCCTCCAAAGCTTCGTAGCGTTCTCTTTTTTCTTGGTCATTCATTGATTAGTATCCTCAATTCCAAACCAGACACCACCTTAACACAATATCCAACTTTTCTCACTGGATTTTAGTACGAAAGGAGTAGTCCTTTCCATTAATTTCAATTTGGTCAAAAATAGCGGTTACCTCTACAGCATAGCGTATGCCTCTAATGTTGATGTAGTAATCTGGAGGCTCGAACTCTTGTGGAACAGTTTCCCATGTGATTGTATATTGTTCTGGCCGTGTGTTCAGGAATTTGGTGAACGCAGACCTTGCTAGTTCTTCATCATACCTCTTTTTCAATACATCCCCTCCTAACTGAAAACTATACCGTCTTACCGAGCATGGAGCTATATATTAACCACTAGTTTCTGTTCCAGCGTAATACAAAGATCACAAATCAAATATTCCCAATCACCCCATAATCATGTAATCCTATTCAAAAACACCGGAAAGGAGACCGTTATGAGCATCCCCGAAGGACTTGAAGCCGCCCCCGGTGCGATAACAGATGGTATGGTAAACTGATACTTAAGGTAAAATTATAAAATAATATGGAAGCTTTCCGTATAATAAGTAGTCAGAAGTCAGATAAAAAGACATAGAGGTACTGAGGCCTGGATGACTCTAAGCGACTTCTCTCGATGGTTGTACCGTGGCAGGCGACCCAACTGGATTGCGAGGATTCTGAATCGAGCGTCGGCTGCTGTGGCCTCGTCGGGCGTCACCTCCAACTACATGGAGACATTGGAAGTGACCGGACGAAAGTCGGGGAAGACCTTCTCGTTGCCGGTGGTCATAGCCGTCGTCGATGGGCAGCGCTACCTGGTGTCGATGCTCGGAGATAACGTGCAATGGGTCCGGAACGTGCGGGCAGCCGGTGGAAGAGCGGTTCTCCGGAGCGGCGGTCGCGAGGACATACAACTCGAAGAGATTCCCGCCGACCGGCGCGCACCCATCTTGAGGGCTTACCTGCAGCGGGCGCCGGGAGCGCGACCCCACGTGCCGGTGAACAAGGATGCAGCTCTTGCGGAATTCGAAAAGATCGCGGCGGCATTTCCTGTGTTCCGGATTGCTTCCAACAAGGTGGCGGTGCCGACAGAGGATAGGGATATAAACTCACGCGAAGCTATACGGGCGGGGTTGGGGCTACTCGAATAGAGGGAAGTCAAATTGAACGCTTTACGCCAGGCCTTGAAAGAAGGCGAGAAAAGCGGCTTCGCCTTTAACCTTCTAGGAACGGCTTCGAGCCGCGATACTACTCCTTATTCTCACACGCCCCTATTTCCAATCGCCCCATAATCGTGTAATTCTATTCAAAAACCCTGAATAGGAGACCGTTATGAGCATCCCCGAAGGACTTGAAGCCGCGCTTAATTTCGGATTCATGGACGCCATATTCACGAGGCGGTCGCGGAGGTTCGGCCTCGGGATGGAGATAAAGGAGGGGACTCTCAGTCACAAGTCCCGACACGAGCCTGTGCCTCTCTCCGAATTAGAAGAAGCGTTCCTGATTTGGGCGGGGACGGGCATGACGGGGCTCTCTTTAGGCGACCTTCCGCGTACCGGAATCTCCTGGCTATTCCAATGGACCGGGAGGAGCTGGCCCTGCTCCTGCAATTCTCATTCTACGGAGCTCTTCTACACGAACGACAGCGGCGTGTATATGGTGAGGCTCCACGACGTTATGCCCGAAGAAGGGAAGAGCCTGATCTTCCGGGGCATGTCGGACGAGGAGAAGCTCGGGAAGGTGCTCGAGCTCTTCAGAAAGAGTCTGATAAAGCTCGAAGACGGGAGGGCTGATCTGCCGAAGGGCGAGCCGGGATTATTCGATTTCAACGCGTGGAACTGCAACCGTCCGGGGACTACGTTCTTCGTCCCGGTAACGAACACGACGGTCGAGTACATGGTGCTGCTCTTTATTTACTTCGGCGCGAAGTACGGGTTTAACATCATCGACGAGTTAAACGGCGGGAGGTCGTGCGGTCTCGATAAATGGATAGAGAAGGGATACATAAGGAAGGACGTCGAGCTGTCGCTGTTCGATCTTGAGCTGAGGGTACTGACCACGCTCAACGTGGAGCAGGCGTTCATTTGCCAGAACATGAACCTCGCATTACAGGGGTTGGGATTGGGCGGATGGGCATTTACTGGACTTCTTCCGCACTATGCTCTGGGCGTTCACCCCGATTACAAGGGGCTCGGGTTCAGGTTCACTAACCCTGAGAAGACCGTGAGGAGCGCTAAGCCTCCTGTGCCGGTGGGGAGGGACGGTGTGTTCGAGGCGCTATGCCCGCCGTATGTGAAGGACATGGGCGAGGCGGTGGACAAATTCCTCCGCATGAGGGGGAGGTTCTGGGAGGAGGACAACCCCTACCCTTACAAGAACCCCGGGGGCGTGCTCGCGGACGAGTACCACCCGAGCGAGGTCAGGATAGAGATAGTGAAGGATTTCTGCACATACGTTTATGAGAATTACGGGAGGTTCCCCGCGTTCCTGGATCCCGATGTTCACGAGGCTCGTCTTCCAGGCGCACCATTTAGACCTCGAATTCTACGACAAGTACTACACCGAAGGGGCGTATACGGACGTACACAAGAACCACTTCAAGCTCTGGCACCCGGAGATGAAGGACCCGTTCGGAGGGAAGTAGTTTAAGTCAAAGAGGGTAGTTTTTTGACCTGCGTCTGAAAATATCTCGCCAACACCTTGCAGGAGCGGCTACCAGTTGCGATCAAAAAACTGGATCCCCGATCGGTGTCGGGAATGACAACTTTTTTTGTCATCGCGAGGCTGTCTTATAGCCGTGGCGATCTCTCTTTCGTCATCCTGAACTTGATTCAGGATCTCATCTTTTTTCTTAATATTGCTGCGCTCGCAATGACACGATTGGTTAGGCTGAGGGGAAAGGGAGAAACCGTATATGTGTGCAGATTCTGCACCTATTAATCGACAGGTTTGCCGTAAAGCGCGAGGTGTCTGTTGCTGTATCTGATGTCGTCCGTTATCTCCCTGCCGAGCCACGCGGGAGGGGTGAACTTTCCGCTCTCTTCCACCGTCGGCGAACTCGACCTCGGCTACGACGAGGCCGGCGAGACCGCCTGAATACACATCGAGCTCCACGACGTGCCCGCCGTAGGGGATGTCATAGCGCGTCTTCTCCACTCTCATGCCCTCCGTTAGCGGCCAGAGGGCGTTAAACACTTTTTCCCCGATCTCGATCTCTACTTCCTTTCTCTTGAGCCCCTTCCCCGACTTCACCGTCTCGTAATACCCATCCCCCTTTTTACGAATCCTTATCTCAGTGTCGTCGTCGGTGACGGCGAGATAGCCCTGATTTATTTCGCTCGCGAGGTAATCCCCGAGCCCCCGGGGCATCTCTTTCACAAGGAATTTCCTTTCTATCTCGTTCGGCATATCAGCTCGTATTTAATTTTTCGAACCCTCAAGACTCGGACTCCTGAGTCTCTCTCGTCCCGGTTATCCTCCTGACCTCTTCCCATAGGTCCATGAAGAACACTGCCGAATCGGATTTTGGGAGATATGCGGGAAGCGGCTCGCGATACACGCCCATCCTCTCGATATCAGAGCGGTACGGTATGCGTGACCTGAGTATTCTCTCTCCGCCCGACTCGATCTTCTCCATAATCTCTATATGGAGGCTCTTTTTCGACTCCACCATCGAGAAGAAGACGTAGAGCTTCCCTATGTCGTATTCCTTCTTCCTGAAAAATTCCAGCAGCTTCTCGTAAGTCATGACGGAGAGAGTCGTAGGTATGAGAGGAACGAGTATATATTCCGCAGCTACGAAAACGTTCTCCGAGACGAGCGATATGCCTGGCGGGCAGTCGAGGAACAGATAATCGTACTCGTGCTCGATCTCCTGAAAAACCATTTTCAGACGCGACTTGGATTTCTTCATCTCGTCGAGAGTGAGGTCGAGGTTCCGGAATGAGAGCTTGGAGGGGAGCAGGTCGAGCTTCGGATAATCCGTCCCCTTTATATTCTCGTCTATGTTTCTGCCGCCCTTTATGAACTTGCTCGAATTGAAGCTCCGGGACGCCTTGATGCGGAAATAATAAGAAGACGCCCCCTGCGGGTCGAGGTCGCATAACAGTGTACGGAAGCCGTATGCGGAGGCGAGGTAGGCGAGGTTCACCGCGGCGGCGGTCTTGCCGACTCCGCCCTTCATGCTGTAGAGAGCGATCGTAATCATAGAGTGAATACTCTAATTGCCGGAAAACAATTTTTCAAACAGCTCTTTCATCTCACTGCCCGAGAATTCCTCGAACCTCTGAGAGAATTCGGACCTGATCTCCTTCTGCCGTCTCGTAGAGCCGTGATATGAGCCCGCCCGCAGCCGCGATGCTGTAACCTGCTCTTTCAGAGGAATCCATCTTCGATATATAGCCTCTGAGCCTGTCCTGCTGAACGCGGAGGTCGTTAAAATCGCCGAGGTTGTCCTGCAATATCTTGAGGTGCCTTATGACGTCCCTTACCTCGCTCTCGGGAAACAGGGACTCGAAGAATTCGAGATAATACCTGAGCTTCTTGCATTCTATCCTGAGCGCGTGGAGGTCCCCGTCGGGCGAGCTCTCGTCTATTTCCTTCCCGAGCCTGACGGCCTGCTTGTACCTTTTGCGAATGCGTTTTTTCGCGAGACCGATTACAGGCGCGCCCGCCGCTTCCGTGACGCCTTCGCTGTTAACCGGCTCGTTCAGAAAATTTTCCCAGGACTCGATGCTGTGCCTGTATGAATCGGACCTCGAGCTCTCTCACGAATTCACGGTGCGCGTCCTCCCTTTCGAGGCGTATTATTTCGAAAAGATTCTCGAGACCGGGCCTGAGTCCGGGCGGGAGCATTTCCATGTACTGCTCTTTTCTCAGGAGATAGATGTCGAGATCGCGGAGCTCGTTTGACTTTTTGCCTATACCTGCGAAATCGGTTTTGAACCTCTCTTTGATCGTGTCGGGAAATATGCCTTTTATGAGCGTGAGAGCCGAGCGCGTCCTTCTGACCGCTACTCTGAAGTCGTGAAGGAACTCGGTATCAATGTCCCGGATTATCCCCTCTTCATTCTTCTTCATCGTTTCAAGCAGACTGGTCAATATTAGCTTGAGCGCGGCCGCCGCACCCATGTCGGGATCGAGCGCGACGGTGACCTTGGACGAATAATCCCCGGTCTTTCTGCCCGCCGCTCTGAGCGCGATAGAGAGTATATTCCCCTCCTCCCGCTCGAGTCCCATGTCCGAGAGGTAACGTATCATATCGCTGAATTCATCCGCATAACCCCTGACGGGCGCCGCTTCCAGCACATAAACGGGGTTACTCTCATAGCTCTCGATATCGACTGTGATCTCCTCGAAATTCAGGTGTACGACCGTCTTCTCGTCTTCGTTGACCACATGGTGCTCTTTCACACTGCTCTTCACGCTTATAATCGGAATGAGCGCCCTTATATCGATCACGGGGCGGAGCTCCTCCCTGAAACGGCCTTCGGGGAAGTCCCGCCAGAATCTGGGGCGGTCGTCGGTACCTGAGCATGGGGAAGAAAGGTCCATTTCATTTGCCGAATTCCGGAGTGCATAGTGTCCGTCTTCCATAGTAAGCAGATACCCCTTCTTATAAAGCCTGTGATCGAAGGTATCGAAGAAGACCTGTTTGATGTCACGGGAGCTGTCGGGGCTTATAGAAATATCGTTCCTGATTTTCGCAATTATATCGTCACGGTACTCAGGACCGCTCAGAATGAAGTATGCGGACTTATTGCGGCTTTCTTCTCTTGACGAATTCATAAATGAAAAAGCGTATAACAGTCGTATCACGTTTATTATACCATTCTCAGCACCTTGGCCCCTTTTATCTTTCCTTCTTTCAATTCGATAAGCGCAGTGTTCGCATCTTCGAGCGCGTACTCCTCGACTTCCGGTATTATCGGTACTTCCGCCGCGAGAGTGAGGAACTCGCTGACGTCCCTCCTGCTCACATTTGCGACCGACTTTATCTCCTTCTCCATCCAGAGGTGCAGGGGATAATCGAGCCTGAGCAGATAGTCCTTATCTGCGTCCTCTTTCCTTATCGCGTTTATGACGAGTCTCCCTTCAGGGTTGAGGTTCTTAAGCGCCTCGACTACAGGCTTCCAGGCGGGCGTGGTATCTATGATGCCGTCGAGCTTTTCGGGAGGGAGGTCCCCGGTATCGCCGGCCCATACAGCGCCCAGCTCCTTCGCGAACTCCCTTTCGGCCGCGCTCCTCGCGAAAACATATATCCCCGTCCGGGGGTACATATAACGCGCCATTTTCAATACGAGGTGGCCCGAGGCTCCGAACCCGGTTAATCCCAGATTCCGGCCGTCCTCAATGCCTGTGAGCCTGAGTGATCTGTAGCCTATCGCCCCTGCGCAGAGCATGGGCGCAGCTTCAGCGTCTGAAAACGAACCGGAAATCGGGAACGCATAGTCCTCTTTCGCTATCATATACTCCGCATAGCCGCCGTCCCTGTCCCTTCCGGTAGCCATGAAATCGGGACAGAGGTTATCGTTCCCTTCGAGGCAGTAGCCGCATTTCCCGCAGGAGGAGAATATCCACGCGACGCCTACCCTGTCCCCTTCTTTGTGGCGAGTAACGCCTTTACCGGCTTTCTCGACGGTGCCGACCACCTGGTGCCCGGGTATGACGGGAAATTTCGGGGGAGGCGTCCTGCCTTCTATCTCGTCCAGCTCCGTGTGGCACACCCCGCACGCAGAGACGTGTATCAGCACCTCGCCCTCGCCGGGGGAAGGCACGGGTACGTCTTTCAGACGGAGCGGCTCCGTGTTTTCGTGAACGGATGTTATTTTTTCAAGCACCATCGCTCTCAAACGAATTCCCTCCGCACTTTCGCCCTTCAGCTCACCATAAGACCGTCTTTTATTTCCAATATTTTTTTAGTCAGTTTGGCGAGGTGCATTTCGTGCGTGATCATGAGTATAGCCCTCCCCTTTTCGTTTAGCTCCAGGAACACGTCCATTACGACGGCGGAGTTCTTGGAGTCGAGGTTGCCCGTGGGCTCGTCGGCCATGATTATTTCGGGGTCGTTCGCGAGCGCCCTCGCGATCGCCACCCTCTGCTGCTCCCCGCCCGACATCTGATAGGGCTTCCTGTCCTCTTTGCCCTTGAGCCCGAGGCTCTCGATGAGATTATAACACTTCTCCTTCGCGAGGCCCCCGTCGTTTGCGCCGTTCTTCAGCATGGGTATGAGTATGTTTTCATAAGCGGTGAGCTCGGTAATGAGGTAATGGAACTGGAACACGAACCCTATCTTCCTGTTCCTTATTCGCGAGAGCAGCTTGGCGTCGCCGAAATCGATCTTTTTTTCGTCTATGATGACATCCCCTGATGTCGGCGCGTCCAGGAGCCCCAGTATGTACATGAGAGAGCTCTTGCCCGAGCCCGAAGCCCCTACGATGCTGACGAAGTCCCCTTTCGCGATACTGATCGATATTCCATTCAGTATCGCGCTCTCGCCTATGGACTTCTTTATGTCCCTGCCTTCGAGGATTACGCTCATACGCTTGACCGGAATATGTCCACCGGGAAGAGCTTGGATGCCCTCCAGGAGGGGTAAAATGAGGCGAAGAACGCGAATATCATCGCGAATATGAAGCCGAGCACGAAATAACGCGGCCTCCTGTCGAGAACGAACCCGCTCGCCCTGATTATGCCCACCAGATCGAACTTTAGCGACGCGAGCCATACCTCAATGAGATACCCGAGGAGACACCCGATGAGCGCGCCGATAAGTCCCACGAGGAGTCCCTGGAACACGAAGATCCTCGTTATCTCCCCGTCCTCGTATCCTATCGCCTTCAGGATCGCTATATCTCTCTTTTTCTCGAGCACGGTCATCATCATGATGTTGAAGATACCGAACGCGGAGACGATAAGGATTGCGAATACCATCATGTACGTTATCCAGTTCTGCATTTTAAATATCTGAAGGAAGTTGCTGAAAGCCCTCTGCCAGCTCTCCGCGTAATACCCCGTATCCTCCGACATCTCGCTCGCGAGGCTCTCCGCCTGATCGACGTCCTTTACCTTGATTATGAGCTCGTTCACCTGATTCGGTTTATCGAGTATCGCCTGCAGGGTGCGGAGGTTCATATAAACCCTCGACTGGTCGATGCTGGTTATTCCCGAGTTAAAGAAATCGACGACCTTTAGCGTATAGATGCCTCCGCTCGGCGAAACGAGGGTCACTTTCTTCCCGGTTTCCTTAATACCGAGGTCCCTCGCGAGGAGCTTCCCTATAACGATGCTGTTCCTGTCGGTCACTATCTTGTCCAGGTTCCCGAACTCGATGTAATTGTCCACGACAGACGCGTTCCTCTCGAGAACGGGGTCGATGCCTATAAGTGTCGCGCTCTTTTCCTTCGTGCCGTAATTGATTATTGCCTGCCCCGTGAGGTGGGGCGCTATGCCGAGCACCCTGTCGTCCTTTTCGTATTTGTCTATGAAATGCTTGTAGCCTGTGATCTTATCCTTCAGGTCTTTGGGTTTGGAGCCGAGCACCTCTGCAACGATATTATCGCCGTAGGCCTCTTTTAGTATCCTGTCGGGATCATCCGATTCCTCGACCTTGAGAGTGATATGGGCGTTTATATCGACCGCCTGCTTTATGAAGTAGATCTGGAAGCCGTTCATAACGGAGCTCATCGCTATGAAAGCAGCCACACCGATGGCAACGCCGACAATCGAGACGAAAGCCTGCCTTTTCCTTTCGGTGAGGAGCTTTAACGCGATGAACAGGATGGATCTCAACGGGTCGGAATCTCCTTCTGCTCAGTGACCCCGTCCTTGATTTCTATGTAGCTGTCTTCTTCGACGCCGGTCTCAACGGGAACCCTGACCGTCTTCCCGTCCTTTACGACCTCGATATACCCGTCCTTGTAGGCTTCTTTGGATATGAATAGCCCGTCCCTGTCGGTCACTATGATATTGGCCTCGACCGTTATGCCGACGGGTATGTCGGGGGGATAGTCGGTATCGGCTTTGACCTTCACGGTCCGGGAGACCCTGTCGGATTCCCTCTCTATGACCCTGATTTTTCCTTCGAAAACCTTGTCCGGGTAGGCGTCAGTCGTTATGAGCACCTTCTGGCCGGGTTTTATGAGCGGAATATATTCCTCATCGACCAGAAGGTCGGTCTCAAGCTCTCCGGGGTTGCCGATCGAGAACATGACATCTTCCTTGAGCACGCTGTTGACGTAATCCCCTTCCTCCGCGAACTTCCTGAGAATCTCGCCGTCGACAGGGGACTTGATCTCGTGCTTTTCCATCTCGCGCACGACTGCCTGCTCGGACGCAGTGAGGGAGTTGAGCTCGGACTTAAGGGACGCGAGCTGGTCGTTTAAGCTCTCAAGCGATTTTGTGTACGTCTTTTCGGTCACCTCGAGGCTCTGCTTTGCCTGGTCGAACGATTCCTTCGAAATTATCCCCTTCTTGAAAAGGGACTCCCTCCTCTCGAAGTTCCTCCTCTCGATCTCCGTATTCATCTTCCATATGCCTATTTCGTCCTTGAGAGCCTTGAGGAAGGGTGAGTCTTCTTTCATTCTGCTCTCGGTGAGCTCCCTTTTCGCGGATATTTCCCTGAGCTGCTCTTTCAGTTTGTCGTTTTTAATAGTGGCGATTACCTCGCCCTTTTTTACCTTGTCCCCTTCCTTGACGTAAATATGATCTATATACCCCGACACCTCGGGCTTTATCTGCACCTTGTTGACGCTGTCCACGTAGCCCGAAGCATATACGGACTTGATGTATCTCTTTTTCTCGACCTTCGCGTTTTCCGCAGGCCCGTTCTTGTTATTAACGAGAAAGAGGTAAGCGAGGACGGCTATAACAGCAGCGGAGAGGAGGATCAATATGTACTTTCTGTTCATTTATTCACCCGGAAATATACAATTCTTTCGTAATATGCAAGGCCCGTACGAGTCTCCCCGGATTATAAATTGTGGCGGCCCGCCCGGGTGTTTTTCGCTTCTCTCCGGGACAATGACCCGGAGCGCTCGCTGAATGTATATGCCGCCATTTCTGTCATATTATCATACAACGGACATCAATTATTATAGCCGTAATTCAAATTATACGCGCAATTGTGCCCTAAACATTCTATAGTTCTTTTTACGGCATGGAACTTGATTATAATTATTTAATATAAATCCAACTATCAGGAGGGCAGAATCATGGCGCTAAAAAGATGGGAACCGACAAAGAGTATGGAGAAGTTCTTCGAGGATATGTTCGAAGAAAATTTTCCGTCGAGGTTTTTAAGGAGATTCCCAAGGTTTAAATGGATGACTGAATTCGAGGCGGTTTCCCCTGCTGTCGATATGTTCGACAAGGCAGACGAGATAGTTGTCAAGGCGGAGGTGCCGGGGATAGACAAGAAGAACATAAAGATCTCGGTATCGGACAATACGCTTACGATCAAGGGGGAAGTGAAGAAGGAAGAGGAGGTCAAGGAAGAGGACTACTATTATTCCGAGAGGTCGTACGGCAGCTTTTCCCGGTCGTTGACCCTTCCAGCTAAGGTCGTGGAGAGCAAGATATCGGCTGAATTCAAGGACGGAATACTTGAAGTCCACCTCCCCAAGGCGGCCGAATCGAAGGCGAAAGAGATCAAGGTCGATATAAAGTAACAGGCGCCGGGGCGGGGTCGCCATAAGCGCGGCTCCCGCTCCGACTGAAAAATACGAGGAGGCCACCTTGAAAATAAATAAGATCGTCTGGGGAGCAGACGGGACGAGCGACTCCGAGCATGCACTTAAAATCGCCGAGGCGATATCGGTTAAATTCAATTCCCAGATTCTCGGCATTTCGGTAATCCCCGAATACTACACGGTCGTAAACCTTTTCCCCCCGACTGAGAAAGCCAAGTTCCGCGACTGGATAGACCTCAACCTCATTACGGGGAGGAGGGAGACGATGGAGAAGGTCAAACGTGACCTCTCGAAGAAGGGGATAAACTTCGAATACGATATAGTAAAGGGCATCCCTTCGAAGACCATTACCAATTTTGCGGCTAAACAGGACGCAGACCTGATAGCGCTCGGAAGGGGGCGCTCCGTTGAGAAGACTATACTTGGCGGGACTGCGCTTAAAGTGCTGAGGACTTCGAGGGTCCCGGTTCTGACGGCCAGGGGGGATAAATTCAAAGGGACAATCAAAAAAATAGTTCTCCCGGTCGACCTCTCCCACGGGCTCGGAAGGAGCTTCGATTACGCGATACAACTCGCGGTCGCGTTCGGCGCCCGCGTCGAAGTCGTGAACGTCGTCGAGACAGGATACCAGAAATACCCGCCCGAGCTGGGCGAGCAGTTGAGGGGATTCGCGCACAGGGAATTAAAGGAGACTGTGGGCACGACCAGGCTGAAAGACAACCTCGAAATATACACCGTCATAGCCGTGAACGGGTGGCGCGGAATCGTGGACTTTGCTTTTGACAAAAAAGCTGATTTAATTGTTATAATGACTTACGGCGGAGGCAGGTTCAAAAAGGAGTTTATAGGCAGCGTCTCGGAAAAGGTTATACAGGAGTCTCACTGCCCCGTAATCACCATGACTCCGTGACCGGCGAAAACATGGACATTAAAAAAATTCTCTGGCCGACGGACGGCTCGAAGGAAGCGGAAGAATCCCTCAAAATGGCACTGTATCTTGCACGTAAATTCTCTGCCGAGATCATGTGCCTCCACGTGAGCGAGATACAAATCCCCGTAACAGACCTCTACCCGACCTATGAAACCGTTGTTATGGACATCCTCAAGAAGACCGAGGAGAGGTTCGGGAACGAATTCAAGCGCATAGAAGGGGAAAACCCGGGTGTGAGGATCTCCTCCAGAATCGTGAGGGGGAGCGTTGTAGACTGGATAATAGAGACGGCGCGCAGCGAGGGAGCCCAGCTAATCGTTATGGGCAAGAAGGGCCACGGTCTCATAGGGAGCGCTCTTCTCGGCAGCAATACGCTCAAGGTGCTGAGGAACTCCCCTGTCCCGGTGCTCTCGGTCAAACCGGACAGCGACAAAAAAGAATACGATATAAAAAAAATACTCGTCCCGTTCGATATCTCGGACACTGCCGAGTCGTCGCTATCGTACTCGATCGGCCTTGCCGCGAAGCTCGGGGCTTCCATAACCGCCGTCTACGTCTTCTGGATAGACGCAAACGTCTACGAGCTAAGCCCTCAGCTCGTGGACGAGCTTACGGCGCACTCCTCAAATGAGTTAAGACGGAGGGTGGACGAGATCAAGGCGGGATGCTCCCGGGTCAATGACGCGGCTGCGGGTATCGAGGTCGAGACCGTCGTCCTTACAGGCGTAAGCCCGGCTCTTACCATCACCGACTACGCACAGGAAAACGGCTTTGACCTGATAGCCGTGAGCACTCACGGCAGGAAGGGTCTCGAGAGGGTAATACTCGGCAGCGAAACCGATAAGGTCATACGCGAAGCACACTCGCCCGTTCTCGCATTTAAGCCCTGAGATATGGATAACCGCATGAAGACAATGATTAAGACCGTTATTTCGGCCACGTTGTGCCTTTTCATAATCACATGCCTGCGGACGGGAGCGGGTGAAAAAGATGCGTACTCCGCGGGGAACAAATACGCGGAGAGGGGAAAGCAGCTCGTCACCGAAGGGAACTGCGATTACTGCCACACGCCGCTAATCGAGACCAAAGAAGGCCCCGTGCCCGATATGAAGAGGCGGCTCTCTGGCCACCCCCAGGACGCGGAGATCCCCCGTTTGCCGGACGCCGAGGTCGGCTCCGGGGAGTGGATAGAGTTCCTGGGCACGCTCGACTCGACGGAATGGGCGGGCCCGTGGGGGCTCACATTCTCAAAAAACATTACGCCCGACCCCGAGACCGGTATAGGGAAGTGGACGGAGCAGGTATTCATAGAGACGATGAGGACCGGGAAGCATATAGACTTCAAAAGGGACGTGCTCCCGCCGATGCCCTGGCAGGATTACGGGAAGCTCAGTGACGAAGACCTTAAAGCTATATTCGCCTACCTTATGACGATAACCCCGGTGAAAAACGCTGTCCCCAAACCCGTCCCTCTCCCGGATAAAAAAACGGGAAAATGATGCGGAATTATCACAAAATACGTCTTCCGCGTTTTCAACGCCGCTCATATCGATTAAAATAAAACCCAAACCGATGCGGACAAGGAGGATCTCATCTTGATAAAGAAAATTGTTTGGGCCTCAGACGGCTCGAAGGATTCGGTCGACGCGCTCACGTTTGCCGAGAACATCGCGCGGCCCCTGGACTCGGAGATCATAGGGCTATACGTCATTCCGGACTACTTCGAAGTGAAGGCGCTCGATGAGTTCCCGCCCCGGGAGCTCGACCTCCTTGCGGACTGGATAAAGGAAAAGGAATCCAAGGGCAGCGACAGGCTCAACAATATATCGGAGGAGCTCAAATCGAAAGGGCTCCGCTTCAGGACGCTCATAACTCAAGGCGTGCCCTACCTCAAGATTATAGAGGCGGGGGAGGAGGAAAACGCCGACCTCATAGTTCTCGGGAAAGGGAGGGCCGAGGAGAGAAACATACTCGGGGCGACCGCTCTCAAGGTGCTGAGACGCTCGAGGATACCGATACTTATAGTGAGAAAAGGCGCCGCGCACAAGGGTATTAAAAGGATACTCGTCCCGACTGACCTCTACAATATACTGTCGAGGGACTTGCAGCTGGCGTTAGGTCTGGCGAAGGACCTGGACGCAGATATATACAGCCTCAATATAGTCGCGACCGGAGAGGGGAAATACCCTCCGAAGCTCGTAGAGCTCATGAGGGGGGACGCATACAATAAGCTCACCGAGCAGGTGGAGGAAGCGAAGCTCGAGGACAGGGTAGAGACCGCCGTGGAGACGGCTAGGAACGCCTGGATCGGGATCGTGGATTACGCAAAACGGAAGAACATAGACCTCATAATGATGAACACATACGGGGGCTACAAATTCAGGCGTGAGGACTTCATCGGGAGCGTCGCTGAACGAGTCGTTCAGGAAGCCCCCTGCCCCGTTATCACCGTAAAGCCCGTGTAGCCTTATACACGAAATTCGTTTCGACGGAGCAAGATGTTTTCTGCAATCAGAAAAAAGCTCTTCATACCTATTTTACTGATAATTCTTATAAATACGATCGGCACGACCGGCTATATGGTCATTGAGGGGTGGAATTTCCGTGATTCCCTCTTTATGACCGTGACTACCCTCACGACGGTCGGGTACGGAGAGGTGCACGACCTCACGCCCGCGGGCGAGGTCTTTACGATGGTGCTTCTTACGCTCGGTGTCGGCACAATCCTTTATCTGCTGAGCGCCCTGGCTAAGATCGTCCTTGAAGGTGAATTGAAACAGATAATCGGGAGGTCGAGATTGGAAAGACGAATAAAATATCTGAAAGACCATTACATCGTATGCGGCTACGGCAGGATGGGGAAGACCGTCGTAAAGGAGCTCTCCTCGAAGGGCATGGATGTCATAGCGATAGAAAAAGACCCCGTCGATATTGAGGATAATGAAGAGCTGGTCTTGATCGAGGGCGACGCTACAAAAGACGAAGTGCTGATGAGGGCCGGCATCGAAAGGGCGCGGGGACTCATATCCGTCCTTCCCACCGACGCTGAAAACCTTTTCGTCGTTTTGAGCGCCCGTGTGCTGAACCCGCATTTGCTCATCTATACGAGAGCGGGTGACGAAGGCTCCGAACGGAAGATACTGAGAGCGGGCGCGGACAGGGTCGTATCGCCCTACCACACTGGAGGCTTGAGGATAGCGAACATGATACTCAAGCCCGCCGTAGTCGATTTTATCGAGCTTGCGACTAAGAGCGGGAACCTCGAGATTCAGATCGAGGAAATTGAGATACGCCCGGGCTCGGCGCTCTCGGGGAAAACGCTCGAGGCATCGGGCATAGGCCGTGACCTGGGGATCATTATCGTAGCCGTAAAAAAGCCCGACGGCACGATGCAGTTCAATCCGACCTCGAGGACGGTCATAAACCCGGGAGACACATTGATCGCGCTCGGAGATAAATTGAAATTAAAAGCGCTCGAAGGGATATCGGGCAAATAGCAGCCCCTCATCAATCGGACTCAAATGGGAGCCTGAGCGGCCCTCGAAACGAACTCCCTCGCAATCCTGAGCCCCTCGTCGACAGCGCCCTTTTTATCATCCCTGTGACCCGGCACATTGACTATGATCCTGAGCGTCCTGATCCTGCCCTTCACCTGCTCCTCCTTCTCTATATACCCGAAAGAGACCTCGGTCGCGTCCCTCTCCGCGTTATACTGCGTATCGATCATGTAAATCGTGCCGTAATCGGACATGGAAGCCTCCGGTCTTAGTCGTATTAAGTGGCAATAACGGTGCCACCCGCCGCATGCCCCTGCACAAGGCATATTATATATATACTGCTGTGCGTCTGTCTGAAAATCCGACAAACGACATAATCCGCACCGTGTTTATTCGAATAGTACGGGTTTCCCGGTGTTATATGCCCGTCCTCGCAATGGCATTAATGTTGCATTATACTAAAGAGCCGAGTCTTTTATTGAGTATACTTCACAAAGTAGAGAGGTAATAATGAACGCAAAAAGAAAGAGCCAGTCCGAGCTTCTGAACGAGGTAATCAACAAGAACGTCGTAACGGTCTCTCCTTCGTCCCCGCTGTCGGAGGCCGCTTATATGATGATGAACGAGGACGTGGGCGCGCTCGTCGTTATAGACAGCGAATCGAGGCCGGTGGGCATAATAACGGACAGGGACCTCGTAGTGTCGGCAATGGCCGAGAGGCAAAATCCCGATGAAGTGACCGTCGAAGAAGTCATGACGAAAGAGCTCATAATGATCGACGAGGATGCGGATATATTCGAGATGCTGCGGATACTTTCCGAGAATTCGATAAGGAGGCTCCCGGTCACACGGGGAAATAAGTTAAAAGGCATAGTATCCGTCGACGACCTTATAGTCGTCGTGGCGACCGAGCTCGTAAACCTCGCCATGGCCCTCAGCAGCAAATCCAAAGTGCTCTGACGAAACGCTTCCGTCGGATCCGAATTTAATGTGGTAGAATAAACACCTTTGTCTTAGGGACTATAAAAGGGAGAAACGAAAAATACTGCTCGAAAGGTAAACGAATATGGAGATAAAAAGGATTCTCTGGGCGACTGACGGATCGGATGAAGCGGAGCTTGCTCTGGGATACGCGAAATACATTGCCGGCCTCTCGGGGGCCGAGATCATCGGGGTGCACGTCATACCGCTTCCGGTACAGCTGCTCTTCGAATCGCTCCGGGAAGAGGACGAGGAATTCCGTGAATGGCAGTCGAAGGTGGAAAGGAGGGTGAGCGACAGGTTCGTCGAGGTGCGGAGCGAGCTGCTGCATTCCGGGATAAAATTCGACGGCGAGATTCTGAAAGGAATACCAAGCGACAAGATCAGGGAATTCTCACTCCGGAAAAAGGCGGACCTTATAGTCATGGGGAAACAGGGACACGGAATCATGGAGAGCGTGATGGTCGGGAGCGAAACAGTGAAGGTGCTCAAGAGCTCACACATCCCCGTGCTCGCCGTCAAGAGAACCGACCCCCAACAGGAAATCAAATTCAGGAACATACTCGTACCCATAGACCTTGCGGACGACAACGAGACCGCGCTCATCTACGCGCTCGACATCGCGGGCCTGGCAGGCGCTCAGGTGACCGCGGTATACGCGCTGAGGCTCGATATGTACGCTCAGGACATACCCGCGGGAGCGCTCGACATCGTCATAAAGCAATCGGTAAAGGAGCTCCGGGAGAGGGTCGGGAAGATAAAGACGAAATACGAAACCACGCGCGGTACGGCGGTCAAAAACGAAATAACGACTAAAGTCATTCACGGTCTCAGCCCCGCCATATCGATCGCTAATTATGCGTCGAAAAACAATATAGACCTCATAGTGATCAACACGCACGCGAGGACGGGTTTAAAGAGGCTCATACTGGGAAGCGTCACGGAAAGGGTGATCCCCGAATCTCCCTGCTCGGTCCTGTCCTTAAGGCCGTAATAAAGTCCTCCGCGGGAACCGATGCCTAAATGTGAAAGCTACAGAAGGCAGGACTTAATAGATTTTCTTCTCGAACCCTCGTCGTACCCTCACAGACCCTCGAGGGTCCGCCACGTCCAGACACACGCGTCTGACGTTTTCATCGTCCCGCCATATGTCTACAAGGTGAAAAAACCGGTTGACTTCGGTTTTCTCGACTTCAGCACTCTCGAAAAGAGGAGGCATTTCTGCACACTGGAGGTCGGGCTCAACAGGAGGCTCTGCGGGGGCGTATACCTGGGCGTCGAGGAAATAACGCTCAAAGACGGGCTGTTCTCGATCGGCGGGCCGGGAGACGCCGTCGAATACGCCGTCAAGATGAGGAAGCTCCCGGAGCAGAAATTCCTCATGAACCTGCTGCGGAAAGGTAAAGCCGGAGAAGAGGACTTAAGAAGGCTCGCGCGGAAGCTCGTGGAATTTTATAACGGGCAGCCCCGGCAGGAGGAAGTCCTCGTGTACGGACGCCCCGAGAGGGTAAGGGTGAACATAGACGAGAACCTTGCGCTCTCAGCGAAATTCACGGATAAGACGATCTCCAAAACCGCATACGACGCAATAAAGTATTACAACGAACTCTTCTTCGAGAATAAGCGTGAAATATTTCTTAAGCGCATGGAAGGCGGCTTCATAAAGGACTGCCACGGCGACCTCCACCTCGACCATATAAACATAGGCACGGACGATATATGCATTTACGACTGCATAGAGTTCAACGAGAGGTTCAGGTACATAGACACCGCTTCGGATGTGGCGTTCCTCGCCATGGACCTCGACTATAACGGGTACTGCGGGCTCTCGCGTTTTATAGTCAATGAAATCTCGGCGGCGATGAACGATACGGGCATCTATGACGTAATGGACTTTTATAAATGCTACAGGGCTTTCGTAAGGGGGAAGGTCGAGAGCATAAGGGCATTTGAGCCCGAAGTGCCTGATGACGAAAAGAAAATGTCCCTGGAGCGGGCTAAAAGGTATTTCAGGCTCGCGCTCAGGTACGCCCTCTTCGGCTCAGCCCCGGCGGTTATAGTCACTTTCGGCGTCATAGGTACGGGGAAATCGACGCTCGCGGCCATGCTGGGGGAGGAGCTTTCATGCCGGATCGTATCCTCCGACCCGGTGAGAAAGGAGATCACGGGCACACGGCCCGGCGAAAGGCGATACGAGGAATGGGGAGGCGGCATATATACGGGGGATATAACGGAGAGGACTTACGGGGAGATAATATCACGCGCACTTAACGAGAGCGAGGTAAGCGGCACCGTCATACTCGACGCGAGCTTTTCCAAGCGCAAACGGAGGGACATCCTCTCGCGTGAGGCGGAGCGGAGGGGGGTGAACGTTTATTTTATTGAGACTGCCGCCCCTGTAAGCGTAATCGAAGAGAGGCTCCTCAAAAGGGAGAAGGAAGGGACATCGGTGTCTGACGCCAGGGCCTCGATACTGGACAAATTCATATCGGAATGGGAAGAGCCCGATGAGATTAATGCCCGCTTCTATTTTGAAATTGATACAAACAGGCCCGGGCGAGAAGTGCTTAATACATTACTCGCGCGGATCATCGCCGCGGGGGCAGCGCCCGGCAAAACTGTATAATCGTATAGTTCCGATCAATCTGAAACCGGTATCGATATGACCGTCATAAAAAATCCCTGCAACATTTCAGAGGAAGATGTGCTAACCGGGCTCGGAGTCTCTCCGGAAGAAGGACTCACGGGCTCAGAAGCCCTCGCTCGTTTAAGAAAGTACGGGCAGAACCGCCTCGTCGAATCGAAGCCGGCGAGCGCCCTCTCCATACTCGTGAGCCAGTTCAGGAGCCTCATCGTGCTGCTCCTCATAGGCGCAGCGCTCCTCTCCTTTACATTCGGCGACTGGGCCGAAGGCGTCGCGGTAATAATCGTCATACTCTTAAACTCGGCTATAGGGTTTTTCACCGAGATAAGGGCCGTGAGGTCGATGGAAGCGCTCTACAATCTCGTCCGCATAGAGGCGAAGGTCAAGCGGGGCGGGACTATTTCTGTCGTCCACGCCGAGGAGCTAGTGCCCGGGGATATTGTAATACTCGAAGCCGGCGACATGGTCCCCGCGGACTTGAGGCTCTTAGAGGCCTCGAGAATGGAATCAAACGAATCGACGCTCACGGGGGAATCGGCTCCGGTCAGAAAAAATACGGGAGTGATAAACGGGGAAACCACGCTCGCCGAGCGCAGCAATATGGTTTTCATGGGGACCGCGCTCACGAAGGGCTCGGGTGAAGGTGTCGTAACCTCGACCGGACTAAATACCGAGCTGGGACGGATTAGTGTTCTCACCGAAAGCGCGAAACAGGAACAAACCCCTCTCGAGAAGAGCCTCGACAGACTCGGGAACAGGCTCATATGGGTGACGCTCATGCTCGCATCGGCAGTCGTCGTTGCGGGGGCTCTCACGGGCCGGGAGCTGCTGCTCATGGCCAAAACAGGAATTGCGCTCGCAGTTGCCGCCATCCCGGAAGGGCTGCCTGTAGTCGCCACTATCGCGCTCGCGAGGGGTATGCTCAGAATGGCCGCGAGGAACGCGCTCGTTAACCGCCTGAGCGCCGTCGAGACCCTGGGCTCGACCAACGTCATCTGCACGGACAAGACGGGGACGCTCACGGAAAACAGAATGACCGTCGAGTTAATCGTTACGGACGGCGGGACACTCGGGTTTGAGGACGATGCCGGAGGGACCCTCATAAACGGCGAAATGGCCCGGCCGGTTACCGATGAAGCCGCGATAAAGGTCATTGAGACAGGGGTCCTGTGCAACAGGGCCGCGCTCGGAAAGAAGGGAGCGGCGGGCGGGGAAAACATAGGCGACCCGCTTGAGATCGCCCTGCTCCACGCCGGGGCGCGGGTCGGGATCGAGAGGGGCGAGCTCATATCGCGGTATCCCGAAACGGGAGTCGAGGCGTTTGACAATCTCGTGAACATGATGGCGACCTTCCACAAGTCGGACGGGAAATACAGGGTGGCCGTTAAGGGCGCGCCCGACGCTGTTCTTGCCTGCTCCGACCACGTACTCACGCCCGCGGGGATCACAGACCTGTCCGAAGAAATGAAAGGATACTGGCACGAAAAGAACGAAGAGCTCGCCTCCCGGGGATACAGGGTAATCGCTCACGCCGAAAAAACCGTGACTGACCCCGAATCGAGACCGTATAGGAACCTCACGTTCCTGGGGCTCGTATGCCTCCTCGACCCTCCCAGACCGGGGATAAGAGAGGCCATCGGGAAGTGTCTAGAGGCCGGGATAAAGGTCGTAATGGTAACGGGCGACCACCCCTCGACAGCAAGGAATATCGCTCTCGCGGTCGGACTGACGGACAGGGCAGACGAACCCGTAATTCACGGTAAAGACCTGAAAGCGATCGAAGAGCTGCCCGAGGAATTTAAAATAAGCGTAGCCGAGTCGCTGATATTAGCGCGCGTAAGCCCGGAGCAGAAGCTCGCGCTCGTTAAATTCTATCAGGAAGAGGGGTTCGTAGTCGCGATGACCGGGGACGGCGTTAACGACGCTCCGGCGCTCAAGCAGGCGGACATAGGCATCGCGATGGGGAAGCGGGGGACTCAGGTGGCTAAGGAGGCAGCCGATATAGTTCTCAAGGACGACTCTTTTTCGACCATAGTCCACGCCGTGGAGCAGGGAAGGATTATATTCGGGAACATAAGGAAGTTCATATTCTACCTCCTTTCATGCAACGTGAGCGAAATCATGGTCGTGACTATCGCTTCCTTCGTCCATATCCCCCTTCCGCTCATGCCCCTCCAGATACTATTCCTTAACCTCGTGACGGACGTATTCCCGGCGCTCGCCCTCGGGATGGGCGAAGGTGACGAAAGGGTCATGCGTTCCCCGCCGAGAGACCCGAAAGAGCACATCATAACGCAGAGGAGCTGGCTCGGTATAGCGGGTTACGGCACGGTCATCACCGCAGCCGTGCTCGGTGCGTTACTCCTGGCTATGTATAAACTCGGATTCGGGGACAAAAGGGCCGTCTCGGTCTCGTTCCTCACTCTGGCTTTCGCTCAGATCCTGCACGTATTCAACATGCGCGGCGCCAGGTCGGGGATGTTGAAGAACGAGGTGACACGCAACGTATACGTTTGGGGAGCCATAGCTCTCTGCACGCTGATAATCCTGGCCGCGGTCTATATAGAACCAGTCGCGAATGTGCTGGGGGTCGTCGATCCCGGCCGCGGCGGCTGGACGCTCATAGCAATCATGAGCCTGCTGCCTCTGGCTGCAGGACAGTTATACACGTCCCTGAAAAGGCTCTGAAGCCGTAAAGCCCTGATGAGTCCCCTGTCGGGTCGCTTAAGCAGTCGGATCGGGGACTACCTGGTATATCACGCTGCTCCCGCTGTAAAACGGCTGGTAATACGCGGCGCCGAAGAGATAGTAAGTCGTCCCGTTTATTGTTTTCCGCTGCGCTCCCTGGGGGAGAGAGTCCACTGTCGCGCCCACAGGGGGCTGTACGACCTGAAACCCCGCGTCCGCAGACGAATAGAACGCGCCCCCGCAGTCAAAATACGAATCATCACCTGCATATACGGTGTCGCATGACGGTGGGAGCGTATCGACGACTGCGCCCGGCGGAGGCGGAACGACTATGTACTGGCTGCCCTGAGGAGCGTAGTACACGCCGTCCGAATAATAGAACGGATTTCCCGATACATAGACAGTGGAGGAGCTTGCCGGGATACTCGCTATTGCGGCTCCCATGGCCAGGCCGCCCGCGAAAGCCCACCCGCCGTAATAACCGCCCCATGAGCCCCAGTATCCGCCCCAATAGTGATTGTAGTTGTTGTAATTGTTGTAGGTGTTGTAGGTGTTATTATTATTATTATTGTTGTTATTGTTGTTGTTATTCTTGTTGTTGGAATTGTTGCTGTTATTGGTGTTGTTGGTGTTATTTTTGTTCGTGCTGTTGCTGTTCGTGCTGCTGTTGGTCTTGCCGTTAGTCGTCGTGCCGTTGGTCGTTTTGCTGGTATTCTGCCCGTTATCGGATTCTATGGCGCGGTTCTGGCTCGTGGCCTGGCGTTGGGTCATGCCCGTATTGTCCTGGGACTCGGACTGGCGGCCCGAGAATGAGTCCTGATCCCCGCCGAAGTCGCTCTTGTCCTGACTGAAATCGGAGTTCTGGAAGGACTGTTTGCTTCCGAAATTATCCCCCTGAAAGCCCTTGTAGCCGGACATGTCACCCATGCTGTTCCCCGAATACCTGACGTTTCCGAAGCCCCTGTCGCCCATTCCTGAGCCGAAATCCGCGCCCCTGTAACCGCCTCCGAACCCTCCTCCTCCGAACCCGCCCCGGGAATAGGCGTCTCCCGTCATTAATACCCCCGATGCTGCGAACGCGAATACGGCAGCAGCTATAGTCGTTCTATTTATCATTTGTCTCAGGTTTCTCATATCAGCCCCCGGATTATTGTTGATTACCCATTTTTATAAACTCTATCCGTTCTGCCCCTTCAGGCAGCACAGGCGTGAATACCGACGCGTTTATAGCCGGGTTGATCGCCCAGTTGGAAAATACCGCCGAATATTGAGGCCCGCCCGGTATGGTCTTGTACGTTATGACCAGCTTGCAGGGAAGCGCCTGCGCCCCGTCTGAAATCCATATCTGCCAATCTATATACTTCTCGACGAAAGCCAGGTGCTTGCACTGCTGACCGTTTATCATGCTGTCCCCGATGACTACGCCCGCGGCGACGTTTCTGATAAACGCCTTATACGGGTCGCTCACCATTACGTCGGAAAGCGGGAGGGTGAACCCGTATTGATCCATAAGGTTATCCATGGCTTCATCAATAGTTGCGGGTACGGCCAGCTTGCCGTAAAAATTCTTATTCACGTCGAGCACTGTAACGTCCTTACCCGTATACCATATTCTTTTTCCGTCCAGGTCCCCCGTGAACTCAACATAAACCTTGTTGGGCCTCTCGACCGTCAGGTTCGCCGTCCCTCCGTATTGAATCTGCTGCCCGGAAACAAGGAGCTGGTCGAAGTTTATATCGGCCCTGAAAGTGAAAGCCTTGGCGGAAGAGAGCGTAGCCCCCATAGACTTCAGCAGCTTGTCTGCGACCGGGTCTATCACGGGTTTTATAGGCGCGGCCTGAGTACCGCCGTCCTGAGCGTACGCGTTTAAGCCCGGCCCGGACGATAATAGAAATGGTGCCGCAACGACAGCGATTAAAAGGACAAACCGCTTCAAATCCGGCAGGAATCTCGTCATATCAAGCATCTCCTCCTGTAATAATATGCCCTAATTTTATATCAGTTTTGTAAAAATCTCATTAAGAATATTACTAACGGGCTTCGTCGTGCCTCACTATCAGAACGGGGCATGGGGACGAGAACATGACCTTGTGGCTAGTCGTGCCCACGGAAACCTCCCCCGTCTCGGTCCTGATGCCGTGCGACCCCATGATTATCAGGTCGATTCCCTTCTCTTTGGCATATGTGTCTATTACCCTCCACCTCTGACCGATAACTATGTCCGTATCCACCCTTAGACCCCTTTTTTCAAAGACCTCTTTTTCCCGTTCCATTTTTTCACCGAGCTGGGTCTCGAGCGTCTTATAAAATTCCCTGATCTCGTCGTCCACCTCCTCGTATTTCAGAGGCTCTATCGCGTGAAGCAGATAAACGGACGAGTCGAGGGCCCGGGCGAGGTAAAGCGCGTGCTCCCTCGCGCTGAGCGACCTGGCGGAGAAATCCGTCGGAAACAATATTTTCTCAATCTTCATAAAGGCTCTCCTTTGTCAACAATATATTAATGCCTTAAACATAGAAAGAAACGGGTCGTCATTTTTTCTCCGCATCGAGCGCTCTAACGAGACCGTTGAGTATATCGGTGGTAGTGAGGACGCCCACGAGCTCACCGGAATCGGAAAGCACCGGGAGCGCGTTGAACTTGTTTTTACCGATCACCCTGGCCGCATCTTTGAGTAAAGAATTCTCGTTGACCGTTACGGGGTCCCGCGTCATGACGGAACCCACAGTCAAACCCGGCTCCGTAAGGGTCTCCACCACCGCGAGCCTGAGGTCCCTGTCCGTGACTATACCGGCCAGCTTTCCATTCTCGAGTACAGGCGCCTGACGAATCTTGCGGTCGGTAAGTGTGTTAAAGGCGACCCTGACGTCCTCTTTAGGGGAAAAGGTCACAGGGTTTACGGTCATACATTCTTTTACGAGCATTCTATATCCTCCGTGTAATTTTTACCAGCATGCATAAAGTATAAATATAACCTGCACATTCCGGGATATAATTCCAGCGGATAAGTTTAATACTATGAAAATTTTATACGGGTTTACAAGGGCCGCGGCGTGTCTGCGCCGAGGACGCGTAAGGAAGAGGCCACGGTATCCTCTATAAGCCTCGCATAGGGCATACCGAGCATGCCGCTCTTATGAAAAAGGATCGCCCTGGTAACCATCCCTATGACGAAGGCTGCCCCGAGGTTCTCGTCCATGCTCATGAATACGCCGTTTTTAACGCCTTCCCCGATTATTTCGACGAATACGTCCTTGGGCTTCTTTTTGTCATATTTCATTTTCTGGAGCTCGGTGTAGTGTCCTATCATTATATAGGCGTATGCCTCGGGCTCTCTCTCGGCAAATCCGAAGAAAGCCCCGACGACGGCGGATAGCTTTCCCGCGGGGCCGTCCGCGCCTGCCGATTTTACCGAGAGCTCGTCCCTGAACTTGTCCATATACCGGACAAAGAGCTTATACGCGAGGTCTCCCTTGCTCTCGAAGTAATTATAAATGGAGCCTTCGGATACACCCGCCTTCCTCGCGATCTCTTTTGTCGTCGTGCCCGCTATGCCTTTTTTGATAAAGAGCGCAAGCGCGGCGCTCTGAATCTTCTCACTAGGATCTATAATCCTTTTATCCATGGGAACCGTCCGGGATTATTTATTTCTGGAGGTCATCGATTCCCCCGAGCGCCCGCCCGTCCTTATAAAATGGGCTCGCCCGCATCGATTCCTCGTTTCCGAAAGCTGCAATACCGTACCCCATAGGGGTCTTGAGCTCCGTGTTTTTGAGATAAAAAGCCTTTCCGCCGTCTATCCATTCCCCGGTGACGTAGTCGGTGACATAGACGGCGAGCACGCCGCCACCGTCCTTGTTTTTCTCTTTGAGCGCCTCCATCATGCACCCTATATCGTCGAATTTTTTAGCCTCGCCGCTCTCCGTGATGTATTGGGCGGCAAAACGCTTGTCGCTTATAATCATCTTGCACCTCTCGCAGACATCTTCCCCGTAATGAATAATATGAGGCCCGGTATCGATTTTATCCTTACAGGCGGCGAAACCCAGGAGCACAAGCAGTATGAGCAAGTATTTCATGCTTCTTCCCTCCTGAATATGCTGAAAGTTATAAATGCATATACGAACGGTATGATGGTCCATAGCGCCATGACGGAGAGGAGCAGATAGACCACCCCTTCCCTGCCGAACGTCCTGACGGCGTAAACTCCGACTGGGCCCAGTATCTCGAACCGCGGACTGAGCACGAGCACGGAAGCGATCTTGAACACCTCCGCCGGGTTTAGCAGCGCGAGCACGAAGACCTGCTTTATGCCGAGGTCCATCGCTGCAGCTGTGCCCATGATGCCGAGGTCTCCGAGAACGATAAAAAGGAGCCAGAGGAACACCGCGACGCCTATCGCCTTCGAAGCCCTGCCCGAAAACACCGAGACGACAAACCCCACGCTCAGCAGGGACGCAGCCAGGAGCCCCGATAGGAGCGCAGTCAGTATGAACTCCGCCGAGTTCCCGCTCCCGCCTCTGAGCGCGACTCCTATACCGGCGAGCCCGAAACCGAGCGAAATTGAAAAACAGATCGGGATGAGTATCCCGCAGAACTTGCCCACGAACACCTCGGATTTGGTTACGGGGTGCGAGAGCAGGTACTGCAGCGTTCCGTTCTCTCTCTCCCCGGATATGCTTATCGCTCCGGTTATAAGCGCTATTAGCGGGACAAAGAGAAGCACGAGGTTGACCAGGCTCGCGGCCGTCCTGCCGTAGCCCGATATGCCCGTGATCTCGCCCCTCCCGGGCGCTATAGAAAAGATGAGCACGGCGAGGACGGAAAAAGAGACGGTATATAAAACGAACCACCTGTTCTTGAGCGACTCCCTCGTTTCCTTCCCCGCCAGTATGAGAATATTTCTAAGCTCCATCTTTTCCCGCTCCTTCGAGTATATTTTCCATGGTAGGCTCCTCGACGCTGAACCCGAGGACGGGTATGTCTCTCGACATCAGCTCCCTCAGAGGATGGAGGCTGTCCCCGCTCTTCACCTCCACGAGGAAGCCCCTTCCGTTTCTGCCGTGAACTATTATGCCGGCACCGGCGAACGCCGAATACGCCAGTGTGACATACTCCTCAGGGACAGCGATATTCATCTTCGTGCCGAGCCCGAGGGACTGCCTCAGCCTGTGCGGCTCCTCGTCCATGACGACACTGCCGTCTTTCATCAGGACCGCCCTGTCAGCCAGATAGTCCACCTCGTCGAGCCTGTGCGAGGAAAAGATCACCGTCTTACCGTTCTCCTTGTATTCCTTGATTAGCCTGAGGAATTCAGCGCGCGCGTGAGCATCGAGGTTGGAAGTGGGCTCGTCCAGTATCAGGAACATAGGCTCTGATAGAAGCGCTATAGCGAAAGAGAGGCGCTGCCTCATGCCTCCCGAAAGCTCTGAAGCGTATTTGGAAGAGTGCTCCCCAAGCCCCACTTTCTCCAGGACCGACAATGAACCCCTCTCGTCAATTTTCCTGAGCCGCGCGAAGAAACGTACTATATCGAGTGTGCGCATATCGTAGAAAAGAGGCTCCTGCGGCAGGTATCCGATTAGGGACTTCGCCTCCTTCGGGTGGTCTTTCACCCTGAGCCCGCTCACCGTAATCTCGCCCGTATAATCGAGGAGCCCGAGTATGCATTTGATAAGCGTGCTCTTTCCGGCGCCGTTCGCGCCGAGGAGGGAAACCGCTTCACCCTTTTCAGCCCTGAAGCTCACCGAATCGACTGCAGTCAGCTTTCCGAAACGCTTCGTTACGTTCTTAATCTCAATCAATTCAAGCTCCCGTTTACCGTTTCATAATGTAGCCGTAAAAGATCAGGGGAAGCATCACCATAGAGAGGGACAGGAAAAGAAGCCTCGGCGACAACTCCCTTTCCCTCCCGCCTGCCCTGAGGTCAGGCGGTATCGCCGAGCTGACGAGCGGATAGTCGTCCGTGAGCTTGGGCTCGGGCTTGATCACGGGAAACGCCTGAGAAGCGAGCTCTATTGCCTTCGCAACAGGGCTGAACACGAATATCCTGAGCTCGGGCTTCGAGTCTATAAGGCTCTCGAAGAGGCTCTCGGACTTGTAGGGTATCTCTCCTATCCCGTCCCCGTCCTCGTCATATCCGATGTAATCGCTCCAGTAATTCCCGCTGCCGTCCTTGGACCATTCGTTCCCTGCAAGCTCTCCCCCTCCCCTTATCTCCACCTGCTCGTCGTTATCTACGAAGCTGTTCTTGTGAAAAGCGTTCCTCCTTATCGAAGGCATGAGGGAGACGCCTATGTCGTTGAAAGCTATAACGTTGTCGCTTATATTATTCCACGAATCGATGAGGTAGGGCGAGTTATCGAGAAAGATTCCAACGCGGTTGTCCGCGATAAGGTTGTCTTTGGCTACTACGTCGTCGAGGTCCTTGAACCCGACTCCGTAGCCCGACCCCGTGCCGCGGTTACTGACGAACCTATTCCTGTAAAACTCAATCCCCTTGCTATACATGAGGAACCCGCCCACATAGTTATTCCTGAAAATGTTGTCCTCGAACCTGTTATGGTTACTCGACATGTAATGAAGTCCGTATCTTCCTTCCTCGACGGTATTCCCTTTTATAAGCGTATTGCTCGACCACCAAATAACAAGGTCCCTAGTGTGGAGGACCCGGTTATAGAGTATCTTCGTCCCTGAGCTGTACCAGAGCTTTATTCCGTCGCCGCGTTCGGGAAGTGTAAGCCGCTTGCCCTCGACGACGTTCTTTTCTATTACACTGTCGGGAGAGTTTTTGAGGTATATACCGAAGAGCACATCATCGAGCCGGTTTTCTTTTATGACGCTCCCGTGTGCGGAATCGAGGATAATACCAGCGTCCTCAAGGTTCAGGCTGTCGCCGCTCCCCGTCACATGAATACCCCTGAATACGGTACTCGGGGCTTTTATTAAAACGACGACTCCTTTCCCCCCGCCGTCTATGCGGGGATAACCCTCTCCTATAATTGTTAAAGTCTTGTTGATTACTATATGTTCTTTATAGTCTCCCTTCAGGATGCGTATGGTATCACCGCTCTCAGCAGAAGCTATAGCCTCAGTAATTGATCTTACGGGGCCGTCCGGTGAGACATGGATTGTCCTGGCGACAGCCGCTCCGTTCACAGCTCCGGAGAGGGCAAGAATAACGATCGTGGAAAAATGTAGAAGGCAATATTTAGTCACGGGTCACCCGGGATTTACACCTTTCTCTACCTGACGCCTTCATTTACTATTAACGGCTTATAAGCTTTACGATGAAAGTAGAGGCCTATGACAATCAGTACCGAAGCCGCGATAGACATATAGAGACCTATCTCCCAGCTCGCGATAGTCTTGAATTGTGCGATCTGGCCCACGCCGAGTATGGGTGGTACGAAGGGCTTTATCGCACTGCTTAAAGGGGCGTGCGGATTAAGGTTCGTGCCGAAGGTCCGCATCCAGAAATAGAGGTCGCCCAGAAAGAACGCGGGGTAAAGCACCGCCGGGATGCACAGGAAAAGCGCAATCGGGCTGTGCACGTATACGGCCCCCGCGATGAGGAGCGCTATACCGATGATCATGAATATGCTGAGCGTGCGTTCGAGCACGGCAGCCTCGTCCATGGGCTTCATTCCTATATAGTGATTGAGCCCGTCTATCTCCTGAATATCCCCCGCAAGCCTGTTTACGTACATACTGGCTTTGAGACCCTGAGGATACTGAGGCGCGAAAAGTGTAAGTTTCCAATAAGGGAGAAATATCGAGATGAAAAGCAGCACCGCGGCAACGACGAGGACGATCGAAGGAACAAGAAACCTCTTTCTCTCCTTCTCCCACAGCTCCTTCGGTATTCGCGGCCCGAATATCAATTCGTTTTCTTTCATTTTTTAAACCTCCGTTCGTAATAACATCGTATTCAGATCGGCCCTTCTGAACAACCGGCGGGGAATACTCTAAAATATCCGCTATTCAAGAGCGTCCCCAGTCGTATGGGAGAACCGCCGTTCTCCTGAGTTTTTATTGTCCGGTTAAAATTCTCTTTGCATTTAATCCGGATGTTGCGGCTTTTACGTAATACTGCCATGCCATGTTATAACCGTAATTAGCCTTTTCCCAATCCTGTTTATTCATGGCTTCGTCCCCCTGCTTAAGGTACTTATCCCCTTCGCCGAGCTGGGCGACGGCATCGGCAATAAGATCCTTCGCATCGGCTGCTGACTTGACATCCAGCTTCTCGAGCTCGCCGTAGACTTTCATAACAGCTGCCCTGGTATCGTTTGCCTGCTTCTGCCACGACTGGGCAGTCTCTTGCATTTTGGGCTCCGTAAACGGCGCCCGCTAACACTAACAAAGTTACAAGTAAAAACGGCGCTATTAACTTTTTCATAACAAACCTCCTTATTCCGTTTTGGGTTAGAACCGAGGACGCCCCCTCCTTCACTTCCCGTGACTAAAGGTCCGGATGGGGCGCCCTCAGTAGTTCATGACTTTGGCTGTTTTGGCTCAACAAGGAGATAACCCATCATCTCCAGGTGAAGCGCCGAGCAGAACTCCGTGCAGTAGAACGGATACACACCAACCTTGTCCGCGACGAACTCCACCGTCTCGCTTTCACCCGGCTCCAGGCTCAGGTTAACGTTGTAGCCGTCGATGGCGAAACCGTGTGTAGCGTCCCTCGCCCGCTCCACGCTCGTGATATGTATTATTACTTTATCCCCTTCGCTCGCGACTATGTGCTCGGGGTTGTAATGGCTCCTGATAGCGGTCATCCATACCTCGACTTTTCCGTTACTCCGCACGACTTTCTCACCCCCGGCTTTTGCCGCGTCGGGATTGACGCTCATCGTCGCCGGATCAAATCCCACCTCCGGATAAACGAGCCATGGTTTGAGCTTGTCAGCCTTGATCATCTGAACGTAATGCGGCTCGCCTGAGCCTATAGGCATATCGTAAAGCAGCTGCATCTTCTTTCCCGAAATGTCTATCAGCTGGAAATTCTGAGGATGCAGCGGGCCGACCGGAGTAAACCTGTCTATGGACCACTTGTTCAGCGCGACACAGTACTTGCCGTCCGGGGACACGGTATCGCCCTCCGCACAAACCAGGTGGCCTATGTTGTAGTCAACCGGCATCTTCTCAACGAGGGTCCAGGCGTCTGCCCCCGTATTGTAAGGAGGGCCCAGTTTCCATTTTGCAACCGTACTCTCGATAAAAACGCTCGTATATGCGTTACCCTCGTTATCGAACTGCGTATGGAGAGGCCCGAGGCCTATCTCGACCTGCGCTGCGACGACATCCTTAAAGTTCAGTACAGGGACGCCGAAGGGATCCTTACCCTCGATTTTGCTATTTTTCATGGCATCCATTATCTTGTCGAAGGAATATACCGTCGCGTGTGTGTCGAGCTTGCCGGAAGCGACTATATAATCTCCTCCCGGGGCTACATCGACTCCGTGGGGGCTCTTGGGCTCCGGTATGAAATACAAAAGACCTTCCGAGATAGCCGTGTTGAGCGGAATTACCTTCATTCCGTTAATAACCTCTGTCTTGCCCGCCTCTTTTGAAACCTCGACGGCCTTGTTCAGGTTAATTACGTGCATATAGTCCATGTCTCTTTGAGATACGCCCGCTTCATAGGGAGGGTTGCCCTGCTCAATGCCGCCTGTGGCGAGCTCCGTATTTATGGAGTTGCAGAATACCCATCCTTCACTGACTTTCTTCCCGGCGTCGCAGAGGTCCTGCCAGTAGGGAGGCAGCTCGATCTGGAATGACTGGGACTCGTCTATCCTTCCCTTCTCCCTGTCGAACTTATGAAACGTAATGAGACCCCTGTATTTGTCCTTATACTCATCCATAGGAGCGTATCGTTCGAAAGGAAGGGGCGTTGCATACTGGGAACCCTCAATTACGTATTCGGTATTCGGGGTAACAAAGGTAGCGCCGTGATCCGAGATCATGTTCGGCGTCTTTACGATCTGTTTTACTTCAAAGTCGCGGAGGTCGATGACTGCGATCCTCGCATTGGCTTTATCGTTTATGAATAAGAACTGTCCGTCGTAATCGCCTTTCGTCTCGCTTAGAGCGGGGTGGTGTGTATCCGCCCAGGTAAGCTTTCCGTCTTTTCCGTTGGGCATATAGCCTTCTTTCAGTAAATCGTCCGACTCCTTCGATCCGGTCGCAAATCCCTGCCAGGGCTCCGGCGTGAATACCGCTATCTCTTTGAGGAGCCTCATAGAAGGAACGCCAATGACGAACACCTGACCGGAATGTCCTCCGGAGGCAAACATCAGGTAATCGTCATATTTCCCCGAAGGCACGTAAGTCTTGAGAGCGGCCTCAACGTCCTTGGGCGTAAGACCCCTCGACTCCGCTACCTGCTCCGCCTCTCGGACAATCCCCATGTTACGGTCTCCTGTTTACTCGCCTGCTTCTCACTACCGGAATTCCTACAGCTCGTAAAAAAGACCGTAGTCAGAGCCAAGAAAAAAACCGGCAATAATGTGATCCACTTCTTCAATCCTGACATGTTTACGTACCTCCTTGTGTAAAAAGGTTTCTCATAGATTTACTTTTTTGCGTTGTTAGCATCTTGATACTTGAAATACTCAATGAGTATGTCCGCCTGTTCGTCCGTGAGCCCCTGATTAGGCATCGGAACCATGTATTGTTTGAATAATTCTTTCGCGATGGGGTCCGACATGATCATGGTATCGGGGGACATGATCCATTTCTTAATCCAAGCCGGATCTCTCCTTTGAGTAACGCCGAAGAGGTCGGGCCCTGTGATCTTGCCCTTCCCTATCGAGTGACACGCCACACATCCCTTGTCCTGAAAAACCTTTTGGCCCTTCTCCACGACCTCATCGTCAGACGAACCGATGGAAACGGGAACAAAAATGTGAAAACTTAAAGTAACGACCAGCATCATAAACAGCATCCTGGCGGGGAATGAGAAAGTCTTATTTTTCAACATGCAAAGCCTCCTTTTGCGATTACTATTAAGAAAGTTAAATGCCAATCGTAACTATCGGGAACGATTGATATTAATGAAACCCGTCCCTGTCGTATGTCAGAAAATAGTACAAAAAATGAGTGTGCGCTCACTCATGGTATTGGGAAGGGTAAGAACATGTCGGAAGAAGCCGCAGACTGCGGCTCTGTAACCCAAGAGAGGTAATGTTCGCCGGGAGTTCCGGAGAATGGAAATGATGGGAATTTAATTTAGATGAATTCGAATGAGCTGAGGTTATCCGAAAATCTTTTTCGCCCTCTTGAGCGCCCGGACGGCGAGGTCTATCTCGTCTTTCGTGTTGTAGAGGTAAAAGCTCATGCGGACCGTGTAGTCCATGCCTAATTCCGCCATGAGAGGCTGGGCGCAGTGGTGACCGGAGCGGACGGCTATACCATCTTCGTCGAGTATGCCGGCCACATCGTGGGGGTGGATGCCCTCGACGTTAAAGGATATGACACCTACCCTTTCGCCATTCCCGTGCCCGTATATCTTTATCCATTCATGCTCTGAAAGTTTTTCAAGCGCGTATCTGAGGAGTTCCTCTTCGTGGGCCATAATGTTATCAAGACCTACGCTTTCGAGGTAATCGACCGCCGCGCCTAAAGCTATGCCTCCGCCTATGTCCGGTGTGCCTGCCTCGAACTTCCAGGGGAGCTCGTTCCATGTGGACTTTTCAATCGTGACCTTTTCTATCATGTCCCCGCCGTAAAGGAAAGGCTCCATCCCTTCCAGCAGCTCGGGCCTCCCGTACAGGAACCCCGTGCCCGTGGGTCCCATCATCTTGTGCCCGGAAGCCGCGAGGAAATCACAGCCTATGTCCGTTACGTCGACGGGCAGGTGAGGGACCGACTGAGCCGCGTCTATCAACACGAGCGCCCGGACCTTCCGTGCCTCTTCGGCGATGCGCTTTACCGGATTTATAGTGCCCAGCACGTTAGAGGCGTGTACGATGCCCACGAGCTTGGTTCTCTCATTGAGGAGCCGAGGAAGCTCGTCCAGATTCAGGTTGCCGCGGCCGTCTATGGGAAGAAAATTCAGCTTGACGCCTATTCTATCGCGGAGCATCTGCCACGGGACTATATTCGAGTGGTGCTCCATCAGCGTTATTAGGACCTCGTCACCCTCTTTTAAATTACGAAGCCCCCACGCGTACGCGACGAGGTTTATCGATTCTGTAGTGTTCCTCGTAAATACGATGCTGCGCCAGTCGGGAGCCCCTATGAACCCGGCGACCTTCTTGTGCGCATCCTCGTACAAGACGGTGGATTCGTAGCTCAGGGTGTGGACGCCCCTGTGGATATTGGAGTTATGCGTCTCGTAGTAATTCTTTAAGGTATCGATGACAGGCTTCGGTTTCTGCGTCGTGGCGGCGTTGTCGAGATAGACGAGCGGCTTGCCGTTTACCTTCCGCCCGAGAATGGGGAAATCCTCCCTCAGCCTGAGCGGGTCGAAAACTGTCTTTTTATCTGCTGCTCTTTCCATAAGGTTTCATGAATCCGGGTTTTATCGCGGAATGGAAGCTCAGGGCGCCCGTTTGGCGAGGAGCGCTTTTTTGAGAACTTTCACTCCCAGGAGAGCGCATTTGAACCTGACGGGCGAGATCGGCTTTCCGAGAGCGCCCAGCATCTCTTCGTCTTTTAACGATAATATTTCTTCCACCGTTTTACCACGCACGTTTTCAGTAAGTATGGAAACGGAAGCCTGGCTTATTGCGCATCCTTTCCCCGAGAATTTTATGTCCTCAACCCTGCCGTCCCTGAGCTTGAGGTCTAGTCTTACGACGTCCCCGCAGGAAGGTATCCCCTCTTCAAAGGAGGCGTCCGCGTCTTCTATCGTTCCGTAGTTTCTCGGGTTTTTATAGTGATCCAGAATGAATTCGTACTGTTCCGCTTCCATGACAGAAAGGACCCTTTTATCTACCGGCCTTTTTGTATTATACCAGAAGTTCCGCAGGCGTTCATATCACTGAATAGACACCTCACGAATTGATCGTGCTTATTTTGGTATCCATTTTACGGAGCGCTTTCTCGGTCTCGCCGAAGTTGCAGTTGACCACCCAGAAATAGTAGAGCTTCCGGTTCTCGGGCGCGGCGCTGAAAGAGAGCACCTTCTCCGAATTGTTCTGGATTACATGCAGCACGTCGAAGAGGCCTATGCCGTCAGGCATCTGGACTTCGAGCCTCTGGGGTTTTTCATGGAACCCCAGCATCCTGAGTAATGCGTCGAGCAGGTCGGTGACGGTCAGAATACCGACCAGGTCTCCCCTGTTCGAGACGACGGGGAGGGCGTTGAACTTGCCGCTCCTTATGATCTCGGCCGCGCCCTCGACGGAAGCGTAATCGAGTATCGTTATCGGGTTCCTGGCCATAATATCGCCGACCTTGAGGTTGCCGCCTTGAACGAGCGCCGCCCGTATATCACGCTGTGTCACTATCCCCACAAGCTTTCCGCCCTCGACGACAGGGCACTGCCTGAAATTGAGGCTCCTCATCATCTCGAGGGTTTCGTCCGCCCTTTTATCGGATGTAACGGTAATCGGATCGGGTGTCATGAAGTCTTTAACGAGCATAGTTCGCCTCCGCCCAAAAAGTTATCGTGTATTCTGATTCCCAGGAATAACTTAATATTATCATACAGAATTATCGGGCAAGCGCTAATATAATACATATATCAGGCACTATTTAAAGCGCCTGAGAAATTTCTTGACAATGGAGCACCCCTTCGGTTTTCTTTACTGATCGTCATGTCTAAAGCCGGAACCGTATATCTGATAGGCGCTGGACCCGGAGACCCGGGCCTCCTCACTCTCAGAGGAAAAGAAATACTCGAGAAATCAGACGTAATCGTATACGACTACCTCGTCAACCGGAGGCTGCTCTCATTCGCCCGAACGAGCGCGGAGGTGATTTACGTAGGCAAGAAAGCAGGCGCAAAGGAGATGTCACAAGGCGAGATAAACAGGCTTCTGGTCGCGCGGGCGAAAAAGGGAAAGACTGTCGCGCGCTTGAAGGGCGGGGACCCTTTCATATTCGGGAGGGGCGGAGAGGAAGCAGAGGCGCTCGCGAAGAAAGGAGTCCCTTTCGAGATAGTGCCCGGAGTCTCTTCCGCCTCCGCGGTCCCGGCGTATGCGGGCATACCCCTTACGCACAGGGACGTCACTTCATCCTTCGCGGTAGTCACCGGGCACGAAGACCCGGGGAAGGAGGAATCGAACATCCCCTGGGATGCGCTCGCGAAAATAGGCACGGTGGTATTCCTCATGGGAGTGAGGAACATCGAAAAAAACATGCGGAAGCTCATGGATTCCGGGAAGCCTTCCGGCACTCCCGCTGCGGTCATCACGTGGGGGACATACCCGGCGCAGGCAGTCGTTACAGGGACTGTCGGGGACATCGCGCGATCCGTGAAAGATAGGAAGGACATTATCTCTCCCGCGATAGTCGTCACGGGGGAAGTCATAAATCTAAGAGAAATAATAAACTGGTACGAGCGGAAACCGCTCTTCGGAAAGAGGGTCATAGTCACGAGGGCGAGGGAGCAGGCGGAGTCCTTCGTCAGGCTGCTCGAAGAAAAGGGAGCGGAGGTCATAGAGTTCCCCGTCATAGAGATAGCCCCTCCCAAAAGCTTTAAGGCCCTCGACAGGGCTATCGGCAGTCTCGCGAGTTATGACTGGATTGTATTCACGAGTGTAAACGGCGTGGGAAAGTTCTTCGAGAGGCTCAGGCTCTCGGGGAAGGACGTGAGGGCGCTCTACGGCATCAGGATAGCCGCGATCGGTGAAGTCACCGCGGGAGAGATCGGGAAGAAAGGCATCGATGTGGAGATCATTCCCGGCGAGTACAGGGCCGAGGGACTCATAGAAAGGTTCGGGAAGGAAAATGTAAAGGGCAAGCGGATACTGATACCGAGGGCGAGCAAAGCGCGCGACGTCCTGCCCGTCACGCTCGGAGAGATGGGAGCCGCGGTCGATGTAGTGACGGCTTATGAGACGAGGAAGCCCGGAAAGAAGAAATCGGAGAAAATAAAAAATATGCTTGAGCGGAACATGATAGATGCAGTTACATTCACCAGCTCATCCACCGTGAGGAACTTCCTCTCGATATTTCCCGGATTCAGACCCGCATCAGGACGCCCCGCCGTCGCATGCATCGGGCCGATAACAGCGAAGACGCTCAGGGACGCCGGATACGTCGCTCAGATAACCGCACCCGAATATACAGTCGATAAGCTCGCGGAAGAGATCGCGGAGTACTTCGTTACACATGAGAAGCAGAAAAAATAAAAGCCGCGGATGTGGTGAGCTGGGCCCTGTCACAATAACCGTCTCATAAAAACACATTCCTGATTCCAGCATAAACGATGCCGAGATTCCCGATAAAAGAAAAAAACATAGAAGGTGATAAGGCGCTCATCTCCGGCACCGATTACAAACACATCGTGAAGGTGCTGAGACTCAGGGAAGGAGACACCATAACGCTCTTCGATGAGTGCTCCAGGGAATACACCGGGAAGATAGCCGGGATCGGAAGCAAAGAGATAGTCATCGATATCATTTCGTCCCGGAAAGTGACGACCGATTCCCCGCTTAATATTACCCTTCTTCAGGGGCTCACGAAGGGAGACAAGATGGACTACATAGTGGAGAAGGCGACGGAGTTAGGCGTACATACAATCGTGCCCGTAATAACCGAAAGGTCGCAGGTGAGGACGGCGGATAAAAAAAAGAGATGGGAGAGGATCGCGCTTGAGGCCTCAAAGCAGTGCGGAAGGACCAGACCGGCAATCATAGAAAATACTTTAAATTTTTCTGAGGCATTAAACTATAAGAATATGAGCGACTTATCACTGATATTCCATGTTAATTATGAACATTCCATCAAAGATCATCTAAAATACTCTTTACAACTTCCTAAAAATATTATAGTATTGATAGGACCGGAAGGTGGATTTTCGGAAAAGGAAGTCCTCCTTGCTAGTGAAATGGGTTTTACCCCCCTGGGTCTGGGTCCCAGGACTCTTAGAACGGAAACCGCAAGCATCGCGGTTCTTTCTATAATCCAGTTTCATCATGGAGACTTGTGATCAAAATCGCAGTCTCCGTGTAACTTCAAGAAGCTCCGCCTTCTTAGATTCCCTGAGTTCCTTATAAGCCGTTTCGTCGATACGCCCCGCTTCGTATCCGTCGTCAAGAGCCGCTATCTCCTTTACCAGATGGCTCCTCCTCTCCATGAGCGATTCTCTCCGTCCGTTCTTTTTCTCTTCGTCGGCATCTTTACTCCCGCCCCGCGCAAACGAGGAATAAATTATTCCTCCTCCGACGACGAGAATTAAAAGCCCTATTGCTCCCCACTTGATATACTCCTTCCACGCGGTCGGGTTCACAAACCTGACCGTAAACTTCTGTCCCGGCTTCAGGTTCTCGCCCGACCACCTGATGAAATCCTCCTTCTCTATCTGCACGGTATCGCCTCCGCTGAGGCCCTCGACCGTGACTGTGTCATTCGATTTCGATACGAGGAGCAGGAACTTCTCGGTGGGGTATTCTATCGTCTTCTCCACTGATCCGCTGCCGGAGCCGAGCGGCAGCGTATATGCAAATACAATTCTTTTGGATCCCGGGGCAACGCTCCCGGTATCGGAGAAGCCCGACGGTGTCCTCACAATGCTTTCGGGCGCGAGGCCGCTTATGAAATTAATATTAGCCGCGTCCGGCGGGACGCTGAATTTCAGCGTCTCCTTCTTTCCGTCGGCGAGCTCCCCGCTTCCCACATACATCTTATCCCCTTTATTGTCGAAGACCGAGAGGTCGGCTATAGAAAGGCCTCCCTCGACCACCTGAACTATCATGTGAGCTTCGGTCACGCCTATACTATCTCCGCTCGTCGTGGGTGCGTACACGGGCAAGTCGAGCGTCTTCGTCTCCTCGTCCGGATAGAAGACCATCTTATCGGTAGAGTACTCGGCGCTGTCGTATTCGATAGTGACCGCGTAGCTCCTGTCCCAGGGCAGGGCCGTGAACGAGAAGCTGCCGTCCTTTGAAGTTTTGGAATCCGTCCTGCCCGTTTCCTTATCTCCCATATAGGACACGAGCGTGACTTTTATGTCGGGGACTGCAGTGTTCTCGGTCTTATTGAGCACCTTTCCGATAATAGTCCCGCCCTTCCCCGTGTCGGGCTTCACTTTGACAGCGAGGAGATAATCCGCTATGGCCTGTGCCACCATCGGGTTGATGTCCATCGGGGGCATGGGAGGATAGCCTTCATTCATGGGCATCTTGCCCGTTGACTGATAGACCGCCTGCGGGTTCTCGATCCATTTGATTAACTCGTCCCGGTTGTACCTTTGGCCGACGCCGTTCAAATCGGGGCCCACAAACCTCCCCCTCCCTATCGTATGGCATCTGACGCAGCGGTTCTCTATAAAAAGGTCCTTCCCCATCTTGTCCATATCGTGCGGGTTCTGGGCGTAGGACCTGTATACACCGGGGATGAACAAGAGTGCCAGAAAAGTAAACGTGAGGATGAACGCGCCTGACCTACCCTGCATTTTTATTCTCCGTAATATTCTTTAGCTTTGCGCCGCATTTTGAGCAGTAGAGATCCTGCTCCTCGCAGGCGCTCCCGCATTTGGAACAGAATACCGTTCCGCCGCCGGCATTCCATGTTGCCTCGCGTGCGCGCAGTATCTCCTTCTCAAGCTCTTCGTCATCGTAAGACGTCAGAAACTTCATCCGCTCCGCCCTGATTTCCTTCTCTATATCGTCATAATCGTCGACCGCCGCGTCTCCTTTGCCGAGAGAGTCTATCTGTTTCAGCACCAGGGCGGCTTCGCTCCTGTACTTCCCGTGCAGCTCCTCGAAATCCTCCCCCGACAATTTTCCGAGTCCGTGATCGAACTCGATATCCTTTATCGCCGTGAGGAGGGAATCCTTTTGAGAAAGGAGCGCCTTCAGCTTCTCCTGGCGCGGGTCGGGGAAATATTCCGCTCCGAATCTTTTTTTACTCCTGAAGAAAAAGGGCATCGAAATAAAAAGAGCCGCAAGCGCAGCTATAACTAAAGCCAGTATAATTTCCAATTTAATCCCTTTTATGAATTGTGCTGAATACAGCTGCTAAGAATTTCTACACCTTTACGGTCCCGTCACTGTCGCCTAACGTGTACCTGACAAAAGCTTCCTCGCGCCCCTTCCGTCCGCCGGGCCACATGGTTACGATAGCCCCCATCAGCAGCACGAGTCCGCCCGCCCATATCCAGCTTACCATAGGGTTCACTATGACCCTGATGGTCGCCGAGCCGTCCCCGCTGTAATTCATCAGTATCACATAGAGGTCGTCGGTGAATGTCGATCTCAGGGAGACTTCGGTCTCCTGGTTTATCTCGCGGTTCCCTTCGTATTTATAGACGTTCTTTTCGGGTGCTATCAGACCTATGTCCTTTCCGTTCTTAAAGCCGTCGAGCTTGGCCACTGTGGCGTTCTTTGCGTCGGTCGTATACTGCTCGAGCCCCCGGTACGTGAGAGTATATCCGCCTATCTCGACCGACTGCCCTTTCGTGAGCGTCGCCTGCTTCTCCGTTACGAAAACGGAAGAAGACGTGATGCCCAGGACTATCAATACGACGCCTATATGCACAATGTAGCCGCCGTATCTCCTCTTGTTCCTCGACACGAGACGCACGAAAGCGAGAGCCGGATTCTCGCCCCTCCCGCTCCTGACCCGCACCCCGCGGAAGAACTCCGTGAATACCGTCCCCGTGACGAACGCGCAGAACGCGTAAGAGAGGAGCGCGTAAACATCCCTCACCCCGATCGACAGCAGCACGACGGCAGTGACCACGCCTATGAGGACGGGGACGAAAAAGTTTTTCATGAGGTTTTCCTTAGACGCCTTCCTCCATGATATGAGCGGACCCACGCCCATGAGGAAAATAAGCACGAGCGCAATCGGAACGTTCACCCTGTTGAAATACGGCGAGCCCACGAGGATCTTATGCCCTGTCACGGCCTCCGACATGATCGGGAAGATCGTGCCCAGGAAAACCGCGAACGCGGCGCCCAGGAAAAGCAGGTTATTGAATATGAAAGCGCTTTCCCTCGAAAGTATCGAGTCGAATTTGTTTTCGGATTCGAGGTCCCGCATCCGGTAGAGGAACACGGCGAACGAAAAAAGAAGTAAGAATGCTATGAAGCCCAGAAAGAGCGGGCCTATATCGCTCTGCGCGAATGAGTGGACCGACGATATGACGCCGCTTCGCGTTATGAATGTGCCGAATATAGCGAGAAAGAAAGTGATGATCAACAGAACCATGTTCCATTTCTTGAGCATGCCCTTCTTTTCCTGGATCATGACCGAGTGGAGGAAAGCCGTGCCCGCAAGCCAGGGCATGAAAGCCGCGTTCTCCACCGGGTCCCACGCCCAGTATCCTCCCCACCCGAGCTCGAGGTAAGCCCAGCGCGCGCCCAGCAGGAGCCCCACGCTCAGGAACGTCCATGCGAGGAGGGTCCATTTGCGGGAGTATCTTATCCATTCGTCGCCGAGCTGACCGCTCAGCAGCGCGCCCATGCCGAACGCGAACGGGACGCTCACGCCGACGTAGCCGAGGTAAAGCGTGACCGGATGGATAGCCATGTACGCGTTCTGGAGAATGGGGTTAAGCCCCCTGCCCTCAAGCGGAGCTACGGGGAGCTTTTCGAAAGGGTTTTCAACGAAGCCTACTATGTAGGTGAAGAAGACTAATATGGCCGCGAGAACGGCCAGGACATAGGGCATGAGCTTCCTCGATCTGTTTCTGGTCGAAAGGACGACGAGAGCAGTGTATATGGACAGGATGAGCGACCAGAGGAGGAGTGAGCCCGCCTGTCCCGCCCAGAGCGAAGTAAACCTGTATATCACCGGGAGATCGGTGCTCGTGTTAAGCGCCACGTACTTGAGACTGAAATCGAGGTTTACGAGAGAATGAAGGAGAGAGCCCGCGGCAACGATGAGGAGAAAACACACTGCCAGCGCTCCGTTCCGGGCGCTGTTTATGAAATCGCCTTTCCCCGTCCTCGCGCCGTAAATCGACGCGCATACGACATAGATGGATACGGCGAAAGCCAGATATATTGATATCTTTCCTGTCTCTACCATCAGTAGGATTTTACCCCTTTGTTTTCCGAGGCCGGTTTATTATACAGCGCCTCGGTCGATTCGTACTTCGTCGGACACTTGGCCAGGAGCACATCCGCCTCAAAGACGTTCTTTGGAGTGTACTCGCCTTCGACGACGGCTTCAACGTTATCCTTGAAGATATCGGGGACGATCCCGCTGTAAGCGACAGCGATATCCCCTCCGCCGTCAGCGATGCTGAACTCGAGCGCCCCGTCCGCGCCGTGCTTTATGGACCCCGGCACGACCTTCCCCGACACCCTGATCTTCTCGCCGTAGATAGAAGGGACTCTGCTCTTGAGCTCCTTCACGGTGAGGTAATACACCATGGTGTCCTTCACGCCGCCGTAAACCAGATAGCTCACGGCAAGCGCTATCACGACGATCGCTACGATGAATTTTAATTTGCCTTTAAGCATTCGCTCACCCTTGGCTTCACGACCGGGGTTACAAAAAATTCTATCTTAAGTTCCCTGACTCATCGAGCCGAGCTCCCTTCGGAGCCTTTTTTGTTTCGCGAGTAGTTGATAAATATATATAATTAGTACTATCCAGACAACAGTGTTCCCCCAAAAGAGGTACTCGAGCCTTAGGGGCTGCGTGACCAGCATTACGTCGTCTATCCAGACCTTCCCTTTCCCGTCGACCACAAGAGAGAGCGAGACCCTGTCAGGTTTTACGCCTTTATCCGCATAGAGCACGGCTTCAGCCGGCATCCAATCGGTCGTCCCCGTAGGCGGGATGCGCGGGCCGCGGGAAACGAGCTCCTCCCCTCCGGGGTAACGCACCTTCATTTCGAGATACGCTATACCCTTCGTATCCCCTGCGGCAGTCAGCCCTTCAGTCTTGATCATGGCCTTATAAGCGGCGCGTGTATGGTCGAGGCCGGAGCCGTCCACCGTGAAAAGCTCTATGCTCACCGGCGACTGAGTATCTACGGAGAGAGAGCCGTTCCCGTCGCTCGTCACGTTCTTATCGATCACGGCGTTTCCGAGCGCATTAAATTCACCCTGGTCCGAGACCGGGAACCTCATCACGCTCGACTCCTTTTCTTCAGAGTCGTAGCACGATGCCGCAAAACATAAACCCGCAAGCGCTATGAGAAGCAATACAGCTTTCAAGATAGAATCAATCTCCCTCACCGGCTCTAAAAAGAATACCTGCACCCACGGGAAATTAAAAAACCATACGCTACCCCTATTAAAACCACGCCCGCAGCCGGAAATAATCGGCAATACTCAGTTTCACGGATATTTTAACCGCGGTCAATGACTAATTTTAGTTATAAAAGCAGATTTTTGCCCGCCCTCAGGACTCCTTTCCCCCGTCCTCCTCTCCGGCACCCGCTTCCCCGACGTCGTCCGCGGCGGAATCCCCGGCTTCTCCAGCGGCGGGAAGAGTCATAAGCTGGACGACGAAGCCGAATACCCCGAGGCCGAACCATATAATCGCCATCCTGTAGAGCTGGTCCTCACCGAGGGAATTCAGGAACTCCGGATCGAGAGGATTGAAATTCTTTGCGAGCAGGTACGAAACCCCCGTAACCGCCGCATACGAGCCGCCGTAAGCGGTCGCGAGTATAAGCATGGGCTTCCGGAAAACAGCCGCGAGAATACCGCCTGCCGCGGCTGCGGCTACGAGCATCAGAGTGACAGGGCCCGTATTCATAATGCCGAAAACGTAGGACGCTATCATGAAGCCGAGCGCCGCCCCTATGGCAAACACCCCCACTACGTAGAGCGTGTACATGATGAAAGCGCCTATGACACCGCCCGCTATACCGGAGATAATGGAAATCAGCTCGCTTCCGTTTGAGAGCTCGTACCCGAGGCTCCCGGCCACCACGGCGCCTGCGATGAAGCCCAGCACGCCCAGGAGGAACCTGAGAATCCTGTAGCCGAAAAAGCACTCGATGAGTCCGATGACTACCGCCGCTATTACGTAGTAGTCATACATTTCGCCTTGACTTTCCATTGCCTTTTGCCTGAAAGAGAGCCGAGCCGTATTTAATACTTATTAATTGAAAGCTAATTATACAGTATTAGTAATGTTACGTCTTAAGTATTGCCGCCCGCTGCGGCGGACCGGCGATGAGACCGCACACGCCCCGGATCAGGTTCTACCGGCCTTTAAGCCCGCGAGTCGGTCGCCCATCCGCTCAATGTCCATCCGCTCGAGGAGGAGCAAAATGAATAAAAGGGAACACGTCGCAAGGTTAATCAGGAGGGCATACAGCATCTCGGGCGTAATGCCCCCGCCTCCGGGGCCGAACACCACGGGGGAGATACCCCTCATGACCCTCACGGATATGTATACGAGCGGCAGGTCGATAAACGCGATTATTCCGAAGACCGCAGCGAACTTGGCCTTTTTCGTGTCGCTGCCGGCAGACGACCTGAGCACGAGGTAAACGATATAGAGTATCCACAATATAAATGTCGTCGTGAGCTGGGGGTCCCAGGTCCACCATGTGCCCCATATGGGCTTTGCCCAGATGCTCCCGGTGAGTATCGTGATGGTAAGGAAAACGACGCCTATCTCCGCTGAGCAGTAAGCGAGGATGTCCCACTTCCTGCTCTCCTTCCAGAGATACATAATGCTCGATACGAATACGATTATGAACGCCACAGTCGCAACCCACACAGTCCCCATGTGGATATAGAATATCCTCTGTATGTGCCCCATCTTGGGCTCGGTGGGTGCGTAAACGAAGGCGGCATAGAGGGAAGCAGCCATGCCTATGAACGTGAGGACTACCAGCACTTTTCTCATTATCCGGCTCATGTTGAATTGCCCCCTACGATTCCTCTATCACGAATTCGAAGACCACGGCGCACGCGGCAATAAAGATTATATCGAATGCTATGAGGAGTTGTAAAGCGGAAGATCCCTCCGAGAGCGGCTTCCCCTCAAGCACGAGTCCCGTCAGCTTCACCGCGCTCACAATGAGCGGGATGATTATCGGAAAGAGGAGTATCGGGAGGAGCACCTCGCGGAGCCGCGTATTGACGGCCATAGCTGAAAACAACGTGCCCACGGAGACGAATCCGAGCGCGCCCAGGAATATGACGGGCACGAGAGGCACGAGAGTGGCCAGGAAGCTGAGATTGAAGAAGAGAATGAACATCGGGACGATTATAATGCCGACTATGAAAACGAAGACCGTGCCGCTTATCATTTTACCGAAGTAAATGAGACTCCTGTCCGTCGGCGTGAGGAGGAGGCCGAGGACGGCGTTACCTTCCTTCTCCAGCGCGAACGAGCGGGAGAGGCCGAGGACCCCGGCGAACGTGAACGTGATCCATAGCATCGCCGGTGCCGAAAGCCTGACAAGCTCCGTCGAGAACCCGAAAGCGAAGCTGAATATCACCGTAACCAGGAGTGAAAATGTCAGCATGGAGGAGAAGAGCTCTTTTGTCCTCATCTCCGTCACAAAATCCTTCCTGATTATCGCCCAAACCTTTTTCAATCCGGGTCAGCCTCCGTCTTCCGGCTCTCGTGGATTGAGACTTTGACTCCGGGATACGGGCAATCGATGCAGTGTGGAGCCATAATATCCAATGATATGTAGTTATTACTATACATATTTAATATTCTGCATAATGCTCGTAAATAAAAGTATTTTAACTCTAAACCGTGATCCGAAATATTAATTTACCAACATCAGTTATTGCATTATATATTTGCTGTATCATCCTGTAATAACTGGCATGCCTGCCATCCAAATACTTCAAGTAATTTTACGTTTTATGAATTTTCCACACTCGAAATGTATATTTCCTTGAAGGTGTCCTTATCCACCCCTTCCCTTCCGCATTCATAGACTATACGCCCCCCGGCGAGAATGCCTATACGGTCGCTCCGGTCAAGGCCTTCATCCATATTGTGAGTTGTCATTAGTATCGTCCGGTTCCGGGATTTAAGGAGTGTGAGCATCTCCCCGAATACTTTTGCCCCGTGCTGGTCGAGCCCCGTATAAGGCTCATCCAGGAGGAGTATCCCGGGCTCGTGTACTATCGCCCGCGCTACCGCCAGGCGCTGCTTCATGCCCCGGCTGAAATTCCTCACGAGATCGTGCATGCGCTGACCGAGTCCGACCTGTTTTATGACTTCCTCGCCCCTGTCATCTATGTTCTCGACCCCGTAAAGGGTCCCGAAGAATTTTATATTCTCGAACGCGCTCAGGTTCTCGTATAAAAACGGGTCGTGCGATATCACCCCGGTAACCCGTCTCACCTTGTCGGGCTCCTTCCTCGCATCGAACCCCGATATCGTCAGCTTTCCCGAGGAGGGTTTTGCAAGGGTGGAGAGTATCCGGATAAAAGTGGTCTTGCCCGCTCCGTTCGGGCCGAACAGGGTGAAGAACTCCCCCTTTCTGATATCGAGGTCTATCCCGCAGAGGGCTTCAAAATTACCGAACGACTTCGTCAGTCCCTGGGCTTGGATATCGAATCCTGAATCCGTGTGTGAGTCCTGCATATCGGGGGCGTGAAGAAAACTACATTAAATGAAGCCTTCTTTCAATCAAACGGTCGTGCATTCATGATGTCAGGAAAATATTTATACCGGTCATGATTTCAAAAGCGCGTCGGTTCCGCCCAGGAGCTTGACCCAGTTCTCCATCTCTCTCATCCCCAGGTCCATATCGACGGAAGGCTCGTAACCGAGGTCCCGCCTCGCCTTTTCTATGGAGTAGCTCCTGCTGCCGGCGAGCGCAGCCACGGCAAACCTGGTGAGCACGGGGGGCTTCTTCGATTTCCTCGCGCGGTATGCGGACTCCATGATCGACGCCAGAGCATACGCGAATTTATACGGTATAGAGAAACCCGGAGTCCAGTCGATCCCCGCCGCTTTTAACTGTTTCTTAAGAAACTCCATGTAGCTTATTTTTACCCCGTCGTTTACGAAGTAGATATTGCCCGGCGCTCTCCCGCTCTCCGCCGCGAGGACGAGAGCCCTGGCGAGGTTCGAGACATGGCAGGGAGTGACGGTCCTCACGCCGCTGCCCATGGGGAAAAGAATTCCTTTCCGGGCTGCCATCGCCACCCGCGGAAGAATCACCGTATCTCCGGCGCCCCAGACGTTTGAGGGCCTGATGACCACGGTCCCGAGACCACGGTCCCTGTAAAATCTTAATACGAGCCTTTCAGCATCCGCCTTCGACTCGTTGTAATAATCGTTGTATCTGTCCCTGTACGGGAAAGTCTCGTCTATGTCGATCAGGTTGTGGACGTTCCAGAAGTCGGACTTCCAGACGACCGTGGAGGAGCTCATATGGACGAACCTCTTCACGCCCGACTTCAGCGAAGCTTCGAGAAGGGTGTTGGTTGCATCTACATTGAATCTCCGGAACTCCGACCTCTCCCCCCAGTCGGAAACCAGAGCAGCCAGGTGGAATACCACGTCGCCGCCCTCGGGCAGTCTCTCGAGGCTTCGGCTATCGCCGAGGTCGCCGTGGTAAAGCTCGGCGCCCAGCTCCTTAAGCATCTTTACGTCGCTCGTGTCCCTGACGAGACATCTGACTTTGTATCCCTTTTCAACGAGCTCTTCGACGAGCCGTCCGCCTATGAACCCGGTTCCGCCCGTAACGACAGCCTTCATATCAACCCGTCTCCTCGTCAGATATATATAAGCCTTCTGCGACTAATATACTTCCAAACGGAGCCCGCAGTCAAAGACCGGGCAATCATAGAGGTCCGGCGGCTCTCCGCGCCGGGATAATCCATATGGGGTGTATGAGGGATTTGCGAAACAAAGCCGCATTGATGCATAAAGCATATGCATCAATGCGGCAGATAGGGGGTATCGGATATTTTTTTCGTTATTGCGGGCTTGCCAGCCAGTTCTCCATCCACTCCTTGGTCTTTTCGGCGAGTTCTCTCGAAGAGGTCGTAGAAACCCTGTTCTCGTTCAGGAAAACCCCCCAATAAGTAATGGGAGCGTGAACGCTGCCTATGTGGAGGCTCTTGTCAAAACCTACGGCTTCGGGCGAACAATCGCATGACGGCTCGAACCTATATGGTACTATTTTGATGTCCATTTACCTACCTCCTGTTGAAATTTTTACAACGTCATGTATTATTTACATGCAATTTGCGTGCCAATATACAACCTAGTCACCAATCGAATGTTTTCAAGGGGTTAGGAACAAATAAATATTAAATGTTGAAAATTAAGCAGGAAAAACAGTCACAAATGACGTCAGAACGGGATTACAAAAAATGCAAAACCGGCACAGCGCGCCCTGTCTCATTATTTAAACGCCCCTGGGTTTGACAATTGCCGCCTTATAGTAGAAAATTCTGCTTTTAATTCAAGGAGGTAACAAAATTGCTTTTACCAAAAAAGGCTTTCATCACAAAAGGCGTCGGGAAACACAAAGAGAAACTCACGAGCTTCGAAATGGCCCTCAGGGACGCGGGGATTGCCGCATATAACCTGGTAAAGGTGTCGAGTATTTTCCCTCCCAACTGCAAACTCATATCGCGCACGAACGGGCTAAAATATCTGAGCCCGGGACAGATAGTGCACGTAGTGATGAGCGAAAACGCCACGAATGAGCCCAACAGGCTCGTGGCGGCCACCACAGGCATCGCGATACCGAAAGACCCTGAGCACCACGGCTATATATCCGAGCACCACAGCTTCGGACAGAACGATACGATAGCGGGGGAGTACGCGGAGGACCTCGCTGCGTACATGCTTGCCACGACGCTGGGCGCGCCTTTCGACCCGGATAAGAGCTATGACGAGCAAAAGGATATATGGAAGATAAGCGGGCACACCGTAAAGACGATGAATAACACCCAGACAGCGGTCGGGGACAAGAGCGGTCTATGGACTACGGTGATCGCCGCCGTCGTCTTCGCAGCCTACCAGTCATAAGGCAGCCCGAATAAGAAACGCGGCCCGCGGAACCGAAAAACGTCTCAGGGACCGTCCCGTTGCAGCCGGGCTGAATCTATTTCGAACAACTCTATTTGTAAGAAGGAAGAAGCGTGAGCGGTATTTCGTGGAGAGGGGGGTTGTTTTTGTCCTTCTCCGATAGAATCGGCTCTTTCACAGGCCAATTTATATCGAGAGTTGGGTCCGACCAGAGTATGCCGTAGTCCTCATCGACGGCATAAAACTGCGTGCATTTATATATTACGTCCGCGGAATCGCTGAGGACGCAGAACCCGTGTGCGAAACCCTCGGGTATATATAGCTGACGGTTATTGAGAGGCGAGAGGTAAACACCCGTCCACTTCCCGAAATTAGGCGAGCCTGCCCTTATATCCACCGCCACGTCGAAAATCTCTCCGGTTATTGCCATAACGAGTTTGCCCTGGGGCTTAGTCATCTGGTAATAAATTCCGCGGAGCACATTCTTGACCGAATGTGAGTGGTTGTCCTGAACGAACGTCATACCGAGGCCGGAGGAGCTGTACTTTTCAAGGTGGTATACGTCTTTGTAGAAACCCCTGGCGTCCGAGTGTATTTCGGACTCTATCACCAGTACTCCGGGAAGCTCCGTCTCTTTAACGCTTATAGGCATTTTCGATCAAGCCCTTACTCATTCGCCGGTTTGAAATCCCCTCGCGGCGAATCTAGTTGCCGAGCATCTCCTTTGCGGTTTCGATAGTTTTCTCGGTTACGTTTATACCGCCAATCATGCGGGCGAGCTCCCTGACCCTTTCTTCCCGCCCGAGGCTCCGTATCCCGACACGCGTTTTTTTGTCCTCAAGCGTCTTCGTCACGAGTAGATGCGTATCGGCGAATTTAGCCACTTGAGGCAGGTGCGTGATGCATATCACCTGACAGTGCTCCGAGAGATTCCGTATCTTCTTTCCGACAGTCTCGGCGACGGCGCCGCCTATACCCGAATCCGCCTCGTCGAATATGATCACGGAGCCACCCTCCATCTTCGCGATGAGCTCCTTTAAGACGAGCATTATGCGCGAGAGCTCTCCACCCGAAGCCACTCTCGTAAGGGGTTTCGGATCTTCGTCCGGGTTTGCAGAGAAGAGGAACGAGACGTCGTCCATTCCGTCGGCGGAGACGTCCTTCTCTCCGAAAGCTACTGAAAACCTTGCGCCCTTTATGCCTACATCCTTGAGCTCCTTTTCGATGGACCTGCTCAATTTAACCGCCGATTCCTTCCTCAGCTTCGAGAGCTTTTCAGCCTTTGAATAGAGCTCGATCCTAATCTTCTCGGACTCCTCTCTCAGCTTCGAGACCTCACCCTCGTAGCTCGCTATGCCGTGGAGCTCCCTTCCGAGCTCTTCTCTCTTTCTCAGTATATCTATGATCGTCTCGCCGAATTTCCTTTTGAGGTCCTTTATCTCCTGAAGCCTGCTCTCGATCACTTCGAGCCTGCCGCTCTCGAAGCTGAGCTCCGATGCGTAGTCCCTGAGTGTGAAAGCGGCGTCCTTTAACTGGAGAGCCGCGTTTTCGATGGATTCCGCCGCCTGCCTGAGCGAGACGTCTATCCTGCTCGCGTCCTGAACATCCGAGGAGAGCCTCTTCAATGACCCGAGGAGTGAAGGCTCGCTCTCGTATAGAGCCTCGTACGCACCCCGCGCCGCCGAAAGGAGACGCTCGCTGTTAAGGAGCCTCTTCTTTTCGTCCTCGAGCTCCGTGTCCTCCCCTTCTCTCAAGAGCGCGTCGTCTATCTCAGCGCACTGGAACTTGAGGAAGTCTTCCCTCTCGAAGAGCGTTTTCTGACTCTCCACGAGCCTGTCGAGCTCTCTATTCACGCCCCTCCACCTGCCGTAAATCTCCCTCAACTCCGATACGAGCCCTGCGTGCCCGCCGTACTCATCCAAAACTTTCACATGGTTCTCCGCCCTGAGGAGGCTCTGGTGCTCGTGCTGGCTGAATATGTCTATTATTCCTTCGCTTGCCTGCTCGAGTATGGAGAGAGTGGCTATGCCGCCGTTTATAAAGGCCCTGCTCCTGCCCTTACGGTAGATTATGCGCTTTACGAGGAGTTCGCCGTCCGGGGTGTCGAATCCGAGGGAATCGAGCCTCTCCCTGAGAGCGGCATTTTCGGATACGTCGAAAAGCGCCTCCAGGTGTGCCTCCTCCCTGCCCGTTTTTATGTACTCCGGGGACACCTTATCCCCGAGTATCACGTTCACGGCATCGACTATGACGGATTTGCCCGCCCCTGTCTCTCCGGTGATTATATTGAGTCCGGGACCGAAGCTTACGGCGATTTCGTCAATGACGGTAAAATTTTTGAGGTTGAGTCCGACGAGCATCGACTCTACTCTATAAAACTTTTAAGTATCGCCCCTACGTCGGAATCTTCGAGCTTCTCCAGAGCCCTCTTTTCTATCTGCCTGATGCGTTCCCTGGTCAGCCTGAAGTGTTTCCCTATCTCGTCCAGCGTGAATGTCGTCTCGAAACCTATGCCGAACCTCATTTTGAGTATCTGTTCCTCGCGCGGCGTGAGCGTCGAGAGGGCGTCCTTTATCTTCGATGTAAGCGTGGCTTTCGCAACGGCAAAGTCGGGAGAGCCCGTAACGTCGTCCTGTATGAAATCGAGGAGCGTCGTCTTCTCACCGTCGAGAACAGGGGAGTCGAGCTGAACTACTTCCTTGGTCGCTTCGAGCACCCTCTTTACGCCCTCGACGGAAATGCCGGTCTTCCTCGAAATCTCTTCGGGGAGCGGCTTTCTTCCCATCTCCTTATTCATCGCCGAGCTGACCCTGTGGACCTTGGTCGCCTGCTCGAGCACATAAACCGGGACCCTGATAGTTCTCGTCTGGTCCAGAAGGGAGCGCGATATCGCCTGATGTATCCACCACGACGCGTACGTAGAGAACTTATACCCCTTCGTATGGTCAAACCTCTCGACCGCCCTCATGAGACCCACGTTCCCTTCCTGAATCAGGTCGGGCAGCGGGAGGCCCCTGCTCATATACCTTTTCGCAATGCTCACGACGAGCCTGAGATTGGCTTTTATAAACCTTTCCTTGAAGCGCCTCGCGCGCATCATGTACACCTTTGAAAGGAGGGTCGATCTCCTGATGCTTTTCTTTGCCGCTTCGCCGTCGAGCTTCCTTACGGCCGATTTCAGCTTTTTCGAGTTTTTCATCCGCGCGGACATGCCTCTGCGTTTAAGGCCTTCCACCTGGGAGATCGTGCTTTCAAGCGCTTTGCCGAGCCGTTTTTGAAAAAGGTTTTCGAGTATCGACCTCATCTCGGCCGCTTTCGCCTCGCACCTTTTTATCTTGGCCGAAACCTCTATTTCCTCTTTCGGGGTAAGGAGAGGCTCCATCCCCATCTCCTTGAAATAAACCTGTAAGAGCCTGAATTCCTCATCAGGCGTAAACTGCTTTCCGCTTTCCTCGGACGATTCGTCCTCCGGGTTCTCCTCTTTCAGGTCGATCTCCGCCTCCGAGAGCTCGACAAGCACCTTATCGTCGATATCCATCAGGAACTCTTCCTCCTGCGGGACGCTCTCGATATCCTCGGGGAAATTATCGTACTCGGCATTCGTGAAATTCTCTTTCTTCTTTTCCTTCTTCTTGGATATGGATCCGATCCTCGAACTCTTTCTGTCGGACGCAGGAAGGGTTTTGGTCTTAAGCCTGGCTTTTCTCAATTTCCATCCTCCTCTAATTTAGATGGCACTACTTTCTAATCTGCCCTTCTCCGAAAACGATGAACTTCGTCGTCGTAAGCTCGAGTGCGCCCATCGGTCCGAAAGCGTGCAGCTTGGACGTGCTTATTCCGATCTCGGCGCCGAGTCCGAGCTCGTACCCGTCACTGAACCGCGTGGACGCGTTGACCATGACGGTCGACGAATTTACTCCGTTTAGGAACTTTTGAGAATTTGTGTAGTTCTCCGTGATTATCGACTCCGTGTGCATGGAGCCGTATTTCTCTATATGGTTTATCGCTTCATCGATATCTTTTACGACCTTCACGCTCAGTATGAGGTCGAGGTATTCCTCGTACCAGTCCGCCTCTTCGGCTTTCTTCATACCGGGCACTATTTCCCTCGTGCGCTCGCAGCCCCTGAGCTCAACCCCCTCTTCGGCGAACCTCTTCGCGATACGCGGCAGGAATTTACCCGCAATATTTTCATGGACGAGCATCGTCTCCATGGCGTTGCATACGCCCGGGCGCTCCACCTTGGCGTTAACGCAAATCCTCTCGGCCATCTCAGGGTCGGCGCTCTCGTCGACGAATATGTGGCAAACACCCTTATAATGTTTGAGGACGGGTATTCTCGAGTTCTCCGACACGAACCTGATGAGTCCCTCCCCTCCCCTCGGTATTATGAGGTCGATATACTCCTCGAGCTTGAGCATCTCGAGAACCGCCTCCCTCTCTGCGACCGGGACGATCTGCACCGCGTCCTCGGGCAGACCGGACTCTTTCAGGGAGCCCCTCAGCACCTCGCCTATCGCGAGGTTAGTCCTTATCGATTCAGAGCCGCCGCGGAGTATAACCGCGTTGCCCGACTTAATGCATAGGCCCGCGGCGTCGGCCGTGACGTTGGGCCTCGACTCGTAAATTATCCCTATCACGCCAAGCGGTATCCTCATCTTCCCCACGAGAAGCCCGTTCGGACGCTTCCACATGCGGACGATCTCCCCGACGGGGTCATCGAGGGCCGAGACTTCCCTGAGTCCGTCCGAAATCTTCGCGATACGCTCCTCTGTCAGCGTGAGACGGTCTATCATGGCTCCGGAGAGCCCCTTCGACAGGGCCTCGTCCACGTCCTTCTTATTCTCAGCGATTATATGCCCCGCCCTTTCGATGATGCCTTTTGACATCCTGAGAAGCGCGTCGTTCTTGGGGCCGGAAGGGGATTTTGCGAGCTTAAGCGAAGCTCCCTTCGCCCTTTCGGCGATTTCAGTCATGAGCTTGGATAATCGAGTATGCTGAAGTTTATTTTTTGCTTTAATATCAGACATTTAGATATTTCTTCGGTCCTAGAACTGGTATTTAAATGATAATACAACTGCTTACAAAAAGTCAAGACTATTTTTGTCAGCTACGGGGAAAAACCGTCAAAAGAGGCATGCGCACCGCAATCGTTTATATAATTCTATAATCAGATATGTCACGCATTATTCGCGGGAATCCGGACGCGGCACAGTTTATGCCGGACCCAGGGACATAGCAGCGCCCAGACCGATTGCATAAGAAAGGCCTTTCTCGACCCGCTACTCACCGAGGCGCGACCTGAAATACTCAATTGTCCTTAAGAGCCCGGTTCCGAGATCTATCTCCGGATTCCACCCGAGGTTCTTTTGCGCAAGCGATATGTCGGGCTTCCTTCTCCGCGGGTCATCCCCGGGCAGGTCGCTGAATACGAGCTTCGATGGAGAGTCCGTTAAGTCTATAATCCTCTTTGCGAGGTCGAGCATCGTGACTTCATCCGGGTTCCCGGCGTTTACGGGACCCGTAAACCCGCGGGGAGAGTTCATCATGCGTATAACGGCGTCCACGGTATCGTCCACGTAGCAGAAGGACCTCGTTTGCGAGCCACTCCCGTAAATGGTAATGTCCTCCCCCCTGAGCGCCTGGATGATGAAGTTGCTCACTACCCTGCCGTCGTTTGGGTGCATCCTCGGGCCGTACGTGTTGAATATCCTGAGCACCTTGATTTCTATGCCGTGCTGGCGGTGGTAATCGAAAAAGAGGGTTTCCGCGCACCTCTTCCCCTCGTCGTAGCAGGCACGCAGCCCTATCGGGTTTACGTTCCCCCAGTAATCCTCGGTCTGGGGGTGAACTGCGGGGTCTCCGTAGACCTCGCTCGTCGATGCCTGGAATATCTTTATCTTCAGCCTCTTTGCGAGCCCCAGCATGTTTATCGACCCCGAGACGTTGACCTTGGTCGTCTGGACAGGATCGAGCTGATAATGGATCGGGGATGCGGGACACGCGAGGTTATATATCTCGTCCACCTCGAGGTAAAGAGGGAAGCATATATCGTGCCTGACGACCTCGAAATAGGGGTCGGGAAGTAGGTGCTTGATATTTTCCCTCGACCCCGTGAAGAAGTTATCCACGCAAATGACCTCGTTCCCCTCTCCGAGGAGCCTTTCACAGAGGTGGGACCCTATAAATCCCGCCCCTCCGGTTACGAGGACCCTTTTACGCATACTATATATCTCCTCTACGGCCATTGCCGGGTTAGTTCGAATTCAAAACCTTTTTCGCGGCGAGGTAGCTGATTATGTAATCGGCTCCCTTCTCGAGCGTCATCTTGTCCGTCTCTATGACTATTTCCGGCTTCAGCGGCGCCTCGTAGGGGTCGTCGATTCCTGTAAACCCTTTTATAACCCCCTCTCTCGCCTTCTTGTAAAGACCCTTTACGTCCCTCTGCTCGCAGACCTCGAGGGGAGCGCTCACGAACACCTCCACGAACTCGCCTTCATCGACGAGCGCCCTGACAGCGTCCCTGTCCCTCCTGTACGGGCTCACGAATGCCGAAAGCACTATGCATCCGGCCTGAACGAAGAGCTTGGACACCTCTCCGATGCGCCTTATATTCTCCGCCCTGTCCGCCTCCGAGAACCCGAGGTCCTTGCAAAGCCCCATCCTGACGTTATCGCCGTCGAGAATGAAAGTCCTGACCCCCGAGGAGATCAGCCTTTTTTCGACCTCGTTTGCGAGCGTCGATTTACCCGAGCACGGAAGGCCCGTGAACCAAAGGATAAGCGAGCCGTGGCCGCTTAGCTTGCGTCTGTCCTCTTTAGTTATCTCGTGATTGTGAGGGATAACAAATCTCTGCATTAAAGCCTCCTCTTTTACCTTCCGGTAAGAATAAATTAATCATCGTTTTTTCGGACAAGAGTTTAAGGGAAAATACGGAAAGGTCAAAATTTATTTCCCGCCGGATCGCGATACACCCCGAAGCGTCGGACGGGAAAGCGGTATCCGTGAGAGTACAGCTTCACGGTGTGAGGCGGTTATTCCTTCTTCCACCAGCTCACGGGGAACGTCTCTTCAAGCAGCCTGTCCCCTTGTCCCGGAGGCTCGAGACCGAGCGCCCTCATATCGGCGTCGACCATGACCCTTACAAGCTCCCTGAACCTGATATGCGGCTCCCATCCCAATTCCATTTTCGCCCTCGAGGGGTCGGCTTTCAAGACCGGCGCCTCCGGGGTACGGAAATACCTCGGGTCTATCCTCACATGCTCGTTCCAGTCAAGCCCTGCGTATGCGAACGCTTCCTCGACGAACTCCCCCACCGGATGCGACTCGCCCGTGCCTATCACGTAGTCGCAGGGTGAATCGTTATCGAGCATTTTCCACATCATCTCTATGTACTCGGGCGCATAACCCCAGTCCCTTTCTGGCTTGAGGTCTCCGAGAATGAGGTATCTCTCCTCGCACGCCTTGATCCGCGCTACGGCGCTGGTTATCTTCCTCGATACGAATATCTCTCCCCTCCTCGGGGACTCGTGGTTGAAAAGTATCCCGTTCGCTGCGAATATGCCGTACGCCTCCCTGTAGTTTACCGCCGACAGGTGGGACATGAGCTTCGCGCACGCATAGGGACTGTGCGGGCGGAAAGGGGAAGACTCTCTCTGCGGAGCCGGTGTCGAGCCGAATATCTCGCTCGATGAAGCGTGACAGAACCTGCACTTAATGCCGCTCTGCCTTATCGCCTCTAAAATCGTCGATGAGCTGAGCCCCGTTATATCCCCGCTGAATTCGTGCATATCGTACCTGACACTCGTGCGGCCCTGGGCCCCGAAGTGATAGACCTCGTCAGGATGAATCTCGTAAATGAGTTTAGTGAGCTGCCCGGAATCGGACGTGTCCCAGGAATGGTGGTAGAGCCCCGGGTCCTGCTCCCCGTGATCGAGATAAGAACGGTCTATATATTCGTCTTTAGACGGATTAGACCAGCTGATGATACCGTGCACCTCGTAACCGACCGACAGCAGAAACTCCGTCATGTACGAGCCGTCCTGACCTGTAATACCGCTGATGACCGCTCTTTTCATCCGGTGGCACTCTCGCGTTGTTTAATCAACTTTTAATTCCGAGCATCTGACTGATTCATATCCCGCCGCATAAAGATCGGTCCGGCGCATAATCACTCAGCAAGCTCTCCGCTCGCAGGACGGATAAACTCCCGAGCACTTGAACAACCGCATACATGTCGTCGGAATTATGGAAACCGATAACATCCCCTTTCCCTAATTCTATACCCTTATTTGCCGGAGGGTAAATATCAAAGTTGCCGGATAAAAAAGATCTGACCGGAGAAGTACAACGTGTGATTAAACCCGGTATAGAGTACGTCCGGGATGCTCCGGTGAAAACGGAATGTAAGGGAGTTGAGCGATTGAGAAATTACAGAAGAAGCCCGGCCGTGCGCGCGGCCGGGCATGAATCGGCTATTAAAATAGCGTGTATATGAAGGGAGCCACTGCGGAGCTCTGCGCAAATATAATCAATAATGCGAATATGAGTAGTATCAGAATCATCGGCGTAATCCACCACCACTTGTTCTGTATGAAGAACTGGAGCAGCTCGCCGATTATGCCCATTCTGTCAGTTATGCCCTTTAGGAACGACATATGAATATCCCCCCGATGAGATAATAAATTATATCTAATTTTACAGCACTCGTTAACCTCGCGCCAGTTAAGGAAGTTTTTCCTTGTCTATTAAATAATTTCCGAGTACGAGAACGTCCATCCCGCTCTTGCTGAATGAGTTGAACGCCTCTCCGGGCGTGTTCACTATCGGCTCGCCCTTGAGGTTGAACGATGTGTTGAGCACAACCGGCACGCCCGTTGCATCGCCGAATGTCTCGATGAGCCTGTAGTATTTGGGGTTGAGCTCCCTCTTCACGGTCTGAAGCCTCCCGGTCCCGTCCACGTGCGTTATAGCCGGCAGCACGCCGCGCTTGTCCTCGTGTACGTCCGTCACATAGAGCATGAAACGCGCCGGGTAATGCCTCGCCGGATCGTCGAGCGCGAAATAATCCCCGGCCTTCTCCTCGAGCACGGAAGGCGCGAACGGACGGAAAGGCTCCCTGAACTTTATTTTTACGTTGACTATATCTTTCATGTCGGCCCTCCTCGGGTCGGCCAGGATGCTCCTGTTCCCGAGAGCGCGCGGCCCCCATTCGAACCTCCCCTGATGCCACCCGATGACCTTCCCCCGAGTGAGGTTATCGACCACCCGCCCGATGAGCTTCTCGTCGTCTTCGAGCCTCTCGTAAGGTATGTTGTTTTCCTTGAGGAATTCCTCCGTATCGGAGGCGCTGTGCTCCTCGCCCCAGTATGCGTGCTCCATTACGAAATTCCTGGGCTTGCCCAGAAGCGCATGATAACCGTAAAGCGCGGCGCCCACGGCTCCGCCTCCATCGCCCGCAGCCGGCTGGATATATATATCGTCAAAAGGCGTCTCCGCCAGTATTTTTCTGTTCGCCACACTGTTGAGCGCTACACCGCCTGCCATGCAGAGCTTGTTGATGCCCGTCTCCCTGTAGGCGTACTGCGCCATTTTGAGCATTATCTGCTCGGTCACCACCTGTATGCTCGCCGCTATGTCGGCGTAGTACTGGTTCTGTTTCCCAAGCTCGTCGAAATTCGGGGGCCTGTCTCCGAAATATGAAGGGTATCCGGTCGAGGGGGTGAAGAAATGCGCCTTCTGGTCCCTCGGGTCTCCGAACAGCTTTTCGAACTTCTTGTTGAAGGTCTTTTCGGACGAGTAGTGGAAACAGAAGTAATCCATATCGAGCTCGAACCCGCCGTCGTCGTCCACATGGACAAGCTCGTAGACCTTATCTACATATTTGGGCTGGCCGAATGGCGCCATTCCCATGACTTTGTACTCCCCCTCGTTTACCTCGAAGCCGAGAAAAGCCGTAAATGCGCTATACAGCAGGCCCAGTGAATGCGGGAACCTTATTTCCTTAAGGAGCTTTATGTCGGTGCCTTTACCCACTCCGAGCGCAGCCGTCGTCCATTCACCCACACCGTCTACCGTCAGTATCGCGGCCTCGTCGAATGGGGAGCAGTAGAAGCTGCTCGCGGCATGCGAGAGGTGGTGTTCGCTGAAGAGGACCTTGGACGCGGGGACTCCGAGCTTCTTAAGAAGCAGGTGCTTCACCCAGAGCTTGTCGCCGAGCCATGTGACCATGGCTTCCCTGAAGAGCTTCATCGAGCGGGGGTAGGTCTGCATGGAGCACAGAAGGAGCCTCTCGAACTTGATGAAGGGCTTTTCAAAAAACATTACATAGTCCAGGTCGCCGGTTTCGATGCCGCCCATCTCGAGGCAGAACTCTATCGCGTTCTCAGGGAATTCGTAATCATGTTTAATACGGCTGAACCTCTCTTCCTCGGCCGCCGCGACAAGCACTCCGTCCTTGATGAGCGCGGCCGCCGCGTCGTGAAAGTAACAGGAAATTCCAAGAATATTCATATTGTCTCCGTGCGGGCTGACCCCCGGCAAATTCCTCTATAAAATGCGTTTAAAACTGCCTCGCCGCCCTTTCCATGGGAGGAATGTCGGCCTTCTCCTCCTTTACCTGCCACCCTTTTTTGGCACCCTTTTTTATCTCAAGGGGATCGGTAAAAAATTTGACCACCAGAGCAAAGGGCAGAAGCAGCACGAAATAAAAAATCGTAAGTATCACCCTCGCATTGAAGTCGCCTATTTTTCTCGCGATCTTCTTCCATCCGTCCCATATCCTTTTTAAAATGTTCTTCTTCGCGTCTTTCTTTTTTCTTCTGCCTGATATAGCCATTTCGAATACCATCTCCCTTTTTTGGCTTGCCAAGAATTCACCGCAATTACGGCTTTCAGCACGGCAATTTAAATTGTTAAAGAAGCTAAAAACTACCCGACTAACCGCCTTTTGAACAGTTTTTGTTATATTTGCGCCGTCACGCGATATCGGCTCGTATGCCGTATGATGAACTCCTCCGCGGATAATAATTCCCTATCCCCGCCGCTTCGGTAAGTTTAGATGCGTTCTCCCTATCCTGTGAAGTTATAAAGGTTTAATTTTCTCCGGGGTACGCCGCCGGCTTATCTTATTATCCGCCGACAGAATCGGTTGATTCGATTTTATAGGTAAGCTCCTGGATCTTCCACGCGCCTCCCGCCCAGGCAAGTTTCCAGTTGATATTCCCTCTCGAGTTCTTGAGCACGCCCGTGCGCTGGTCCTTGAACGTTATGAAAAAATCCCCTCTTACGTACCCCAGGGAATTCTGAAGGGTTGCCCTTTTGACCTTTACGTCGTAGCTGACTATCTCGAGCTTTGAGAAGTTCGAGCTGTAGCTGCTGAGCACCCTCGCTATGCTGACGCCGTTCTCGACGGCATCAGGCGCAAAAAGTGCCTTCACACGGTCCAGGTCCCTGTTCTTGTAAGCGGATACGTAACTGGAAACAAAAGAGTAAAGCGAGTTCGTGTCCGGCGAGGAAACAGGCGGAGCGGGCGCGGGAGCCCTGACCTCGGTATTCCTTATCGCCACGGCCGAGGTGGCGAGCTCGGGATTGAAATCAGCGGCGATATCCGACTTTTCCGGGGACTTTCCGTTTAGTTCCGTTTTTGTAATTATAGTCTTGGGGATTTCCGGCTTCTTTGCCGCAGTAACGGGAGCGGGTTCAGCAGCCTCCGCCTTTCTTGCCATAATGCCGGGCCCTGAATCGGTCTCGCGGAGAGGGACACCGTTGCCGGATATTAATAATCTATCGCCGATGTTTATCTTGCTGTTCCCAATGTTATTGAGCCTGGTAAGCTCGGCGGTAGTCGTGTCGAACTTGCGGGCTATCGTCCATAACGACTCGCCTTTCTTGACGGTATGATACGTGCCGCCGGTATATGTTCCTTCTTTTTCGGGTACGGCAATTTTAGCCGTCTCTTCCGTCCCCGAACCGGGTTCCGGGGCCTTTTCGGCTATAACCGCCTTCTTGACGGGCTCCTCGTCCTTCGGCTGAGCCTCCGTCTTTTTCTCGGGAACAGCCTTGTCCGTATTCTCATTTTCCTCTGGGTTCTCTTTTATTTCAGCGCTGCCGGCTTCGGCCAGAACCTTTTCACCCCCGGCTGATTTTTCCTCGGCAGGAGCGGCCTTTTCCTCTTTATCGGGAATTATTTCGGTTATCTCCAACTTTTTTTCAGGCTCGGCCGCTACAGGCGGTACCTCGCCTTTATCCGCATCGGCGACTTCTATTGCCCCGGGCTTCTCCGCCGTTTCTTCCGGAACCTTTTTATCCGGCGACTCCGCAGCCGCTGATTCCGTCTTCATTTCCGCGGCACTACGACTTTCGGCAAGAGTCTCCTCAGCGGGTATTTCGGCCCCTCTCTGTTCCTGATTATTTCCGGCTTCGACTGATTCCTTCTCCCTCTCCGCTATCATCCTGTTCGTATCGCCGGCGGGCTCGACGGGTTTTATTTCGGAAGCAGCTTTTTCATCGGATTCGTCTTTCATTAAATCGCCCTTATAGACGGCATTGGGGATGCTCGGGTCTTCTATCACCCTTGCGAGCCTTTCTTTTTCTTCCTGAGATTTGAATATGAGTCCCGAGCCCAGGGCGTACATAAGCACCACGAATATGGTGAGAGCGATCGGCACTGCATAGTAGTATCTCCTGAGCCCGCTGTCGGGGATTATGACGGGCATCGCGGGGAGGTGCTTATTGTCGTACGCCTCCCTTTTAGTGCTGTTGCCCAGGACATCATAGGCTTCGTTTATCTTTTTCGCGGCGTCCAGCCCATCTGCCCCCGCCTTGTCCGGGTGGTGGGATTTCATGAGCTCTATCCAGCTCCGCCTTATCTCTTCCTCAGCGGCGTTGCGGGGGACATTCAGTATCTTGTAGTAGTCGAGCGAGTCGGTCGGGTAGCTCTGATAGTACGGTACGAAATAATTCAGGACCGATTTTGACTGCTCTATAATGAAATTTTCGCTGAGCTTCCTCTTCCGGGCTATACTCTGAAGGTGTTTGAAATTAGGCGAGCGCTGTCCCGAAGATATATCCTTAAGTACGTGGTAGTAATAAATCCTGTCTATCGAGAACTTATCGACGATTTCCCTTATATCCTTTGCGTCAATAAGATCCGATACGATTCTCTCGTATTTCCTCTTATCCAGAATTAACATGTTTTCCCTTCTCTTGGCGGCGCGGTCTCATCATCCCGTACCATAACAGGTATTAATTTATCATATTTACAGAATTTTTCCTTACCGGGAGAGAAAAATAAGCTCCTAAAAATGAGCGGGGCAGTAAAATATGTCGCAATCTCCGTACCCTGAGAGCCGGGATCGCCGATGAACCGTAAGTCATATAGTCCGTATGCCGATGAAAAGACCGGGACACCTCCGAGTCTTATTCCATCATCCATTACCGGACATAAAGCGTATAATCCGGTCTATATTTAATTATCGGGCATGAAAGCAAATAGGGCAAGAGTTAATTTTCAGTATTTTTGCCGGAAACCGAATAGTTGCGGCAGATAATGGGGACTCCCGGAATGAAATAGGGCTGTAAAACCCTTCGCTCGGGGATAAGGGACATGGGGCCGCGGGGCGCCCGGCATTTGACAAAACTGAATTTGCCGAAAAAATTAAGGGGCAAAAATAACCTGGAGGCATGAAATTGGAACGCACTTTATCGATCATAAAACCTGACGGTGTCGAAAAAAACGTAATCGGAGAAGTCATAAGCAGGTTCGAGAAGAACGGGCTCAGAATCGCTGCTCTCAAAATGGTAAAGCTCACCAAAAAGGACGCGGAGGGCTTCTACATAGTGCACAAGGATAGGCCCTTTTACGGGAGCCTGACCGATTTCATGTCGCGGGGCCCTGTCGTCCTGATGGTGCTCGAAGGGGAGAACGCCATCGCCAAAAATAGAGAGATTATGGGGGCCACCAATCCCGCCCAGGCCGCTGAAGGGACAATAAGGAAGGATTTCGCGACGAGCATCGAGGAGAATACCGTACACGGTTCGGACTCGCCCGAATCTGCCGCGTTCGAGATCGGCTACTTCTTCAATGCGCTCGAGCTTTGCGGGGGATAACTCTAGGCATTGAATTATCAATTGTTCAAAACTACTTAGATAATCATATAATAACGACGAACTTAAAATCCTCCCTACCCCTATTTGGACTTCAGCAACATTCAGGCAGGAGTTATTTTACGTCGGTGCCTTTGTTGTCATGGCGTCCGATTGCTTACTCGTGCGCAATCGTTGCGGGAATGACACCGTATAATAGATAATAGCCAATCAGCATATTGCTTAAGGGTATATGCTGTCAGGATGATGGATTGAAACATGAAATGACGTAATCGGTCTGCTTTCGTGCTGCTATCAGGGTAGTTTTGGGGCACGAGTGCTACGAACTTCTCATCTCGGCTTTGAAGACCTCGCCGAAATGACGGACGAACGATGCGCTAACCGCTTCGAAGTCGATCTCCTCGTCCAGAATATCCTTCATCGACGTTATCATAACGCCCTCGATGCCGCAGGGGATTATCATGGAGAAATAGCTGAGGTCGGTATTCACGTTAAGCGCGCAGCCGTGCATGGTTATTCCGCCCCTGACCGAGACCCCGACAGACGCGATCTTGCCTCCGTAAGCCCAGACGCCGCGAAGCTTCTCCATGCGCACACCTTGCAGACCGAAATCCCCGATCACGCGTACGACGGTGTCCTCGAGAGCGCCGACGTAGGCTTTCGCCCCGAGACCGAAAGCCCGGAGATCGATTATCGGGTACGCGACGAGCTGGCCGGGGCCGTGGAACGTGACGTCCCCTCCCCTCTCGGTTTTATATAACTCGACGCCGCGCTTCTCCATCGCTTCGGGCGTGAGTATGATGTTGCCGCCGCGCCCGAACCTGCCGTCCGTGATGACGGGGTGATGCTGGAGGAGGAGAAGGTAGCCGCCTGTACCGGAGCCTCCCGAGCGCATTCTCTCGCGCCGCTCGTTCTGGAGCGCCAAGCCGTCGGAATAACTCACGGTGCCGAGGTATTCCCAGCTTATAACGCCTTTCGTGTCCGAGTCCATTTCAGTGTAGAGTGTAAACGATTGCGCGCCCCTTTCCAGCCCGCTTGCCTCCCCTCCCGCGCTCGAATATACTCACCTGTAATCCATCCCGCTTTCAGGCGCGATGATTAATCCATCCGATACGTGAACCGAAGATGAAACAAAAACCCAGGGGGAAATCAGGCTCGGATGACTTCACGGATTACATAGCTTCGGGCGATCCCGCGCCGGTGCTCGTATTCACGGGAGACCAGTCATATCTCATTGAGAAGGCGGTATCTGAGCTAAGGCAAAAGCTTCTCGGCCCTTCGGGGGATATAAATTACATAGTCTTCCACGGGGAAAGCGCGTCGGGGAAGGAGATCGCGGATAACGCGAGCACATACCCGATGTTCTCGAAAAAGAAGCTCATTGTGGTGAAAAACGCCGACAAATTATCGGCTAAGGAGCTTACCGCGCTCGAACCTTATATATCGTCCCCATCGCCTGCGGCGTGCCTCGTCCTCATATTTTCCGAGGGGAAGAAACCCAGGCTCGGCGGAGGGAAAAACGTATCCGTATTCGACTTCACACTCGGGAAGGGTGACGCTATGTCCGCGGTGAAGGAGGAAGCACGGAGGCTCGGATACGAAATTACAAACGCTGGAGCCGAGACCCTGATCGGCCTCGTCGGGGATGACCTCCAGGAGATACACAACGAGCTTATAAAGATTTCGATATACAAAGGGGACAAAAAGACCATAGGACCAAACGACGTCGAGAGCCTTACGAGCAAGACGAAGTTCGCCGACATCTATCAGCTCATAAATGCGGTCTCTAAAAGAGACAAGCGGACAGCCCACATGGTTTTGAGTGATCTCGAAGCGGCCGGCGAGGAGCCTCTGTCCATACTGGGGCTTCTGACCTGGAGGTTCAGGCTAATATGGAGGGCGAAGGAGCTCCTGGACAAGAAGACGCCGCAGGCGGAGATGATCAAGGAGCTGAAGATTTCCCCCGGACAGTACTATTACCTGAGCGAGGATCTGAAAAAGTTCACGTACGAGGACATAGCGCGCATAATGGAGGCGCTCGCCGAGTGCGATAGGAAGCTCAAGCTGAGCTACGTGCCTAAGAGCTTCGTGCTAACGAAGCTCGTGCTTGAATTGTGTGCCAGGAGCTGAGGGGGTATTTACGAAGCGGGGGCTTCAGGAGCTTTTGAGAGCTGAGATATCCTTTTCGCGAGCCTGCCGGTCTTCCTCGATGCAGTTTTTTTATTGATTACGCCCTTCGAAGCGGCTTTCTTGAGCTTTGATTCCGTCTCTCTCAGAATTTCTTCCGCAGCCTTTACGTCCTTATTCTCAATAAGTGTGCTGATCTTCTTTACCTGAGTCTTGAGGTCGGATTTAACTATGGTGTTCCTGTCTCTTTTCTTTATGCTCTGACGGTGTTTCTTGATTCCGGATTTAATTCTTTTAGCCATTAAATTACATCCCTCCTGCGGATAATCGTGAATATTTTGCAGGGAATACCATATTTGTCAAATAATTCCGGGGATAATCGATCTCAATAGCGCTTATAATTTCAAAGCCCGCGGGAATTATGGTATATTCCACCTCAATTTCGATGAGGAGGCAGTCATGAAATTCTTTCTCGATACCGCGAATCTCGACGAGATAAGGGACGCCGCGAGCTACGGCGTGCTCGACGGCGTGACGACTAACCCGTCCCTCGTATCCAAGGAAGGCGAGCAGAAGGGGTTCAAGGAACTCGTCAGGGAGATATGCGAGATCGTAAAGGGGCCCGTGAGCGCCGAGGTGCTCTCGACGGACATAGAGCGCATGATAGACGAGGCGAGGGACCTCGCTGAAATACACGAGCACGTGGTCGTGAAGATGCCGCTCACCGAGGACGGGATTAAGGCGACGAAAATTGTGTCAGACGAAGGCATAAACGTGAACGTGACGCTGATATTCTCCCCTTCTCAGGCGCTCCTCGCCGCGAAAGCAGGAGCCGCTTACGTGAGCCCGTTCGTCGGCAGGCTCGACGATATATCGGAATTCGGCATGGAGATGGTCAAGGACATCGTTCAAATTTTCGAGAACTACGACATCAAAACGGAAGTGCTCGTAGCGAGCGTGAGACACCCGCTCCACGTAGTCGAAGCGGCGAAAATGGGTGCAGACATTGCGACAATGCCGTACAAGGTATTCAAACAGTTAGTGAAACACCCGCTCACTGATATCGGGCTTGAAAGGTTCCTCGCAGACTGGGGAAAGAAATAGCCCGATCGTACTCTCCTAATCTTCGTTCCCTTTAACCGCGGCAATCAGAAATTCCTTATTCCCCTCAGCCCCTTCGATGGGCGAAGGAATAACCCCGAGGACTCCGAGACCGTGACTCTTAACGAATTCAGTGATCTTATCCACTACTTCCCTGTGCTTCGATTCGTCCCTGACTATGCCGCCCTTCCCCACTTCCCCCTTCCCTACCTCGAACTGCGGCTTTATGAGCGCGACGAGGACTCCGCCCGGCTTAAGGAGCGCAATCGCGGGAGGGATTATCATCGTGAGGGAAATGAATGAGACGTCTATAACAACTATATCCGCGGGCTCCCCTATGTCTTCGGGCTTGATGTATCGGGCGTTCAGCTTCTCTCTTACCGTGACCCTCGGGTCCTGCCTGAGCTTCCAGTCGAGCTGGCCGTAGCCCACGTCGATCGCGTAAACCTTCTCGGCTCCGGATTTGAGCAGGCAGTCGGTGAAGCCCCCTGTGGAGGCGCCTATATCTATTGCCGTCTTCCCCTTCGGGTCTATGCCGAACTCCCTCAAGGCTGCTTCGAGCTTGAGCCCTCCCCGGCTAACGTATTTAAGGGAGGTATCCCTGACCGCGACCTCCGAGCCTTCCTTTACGAGAGCGCCCGCCTTGTCCGTCTTGACGCCGTCGACGTAGACGTCCCCGGCCATGATGACGGCGCGCGCCCTGGCCCTCGTCTCAACAAGCCCCCTCTCGACGAGGACTGCGTCGAGCCTCTTCCTCCCCGAGGCGCGTTCCCTGCCTTCTTTAATGTTCATCAGTGATTTCTGCAGCCCAGATAGAGCGCAATTTGCCTTAGCGGCTCGGCTTTTTCGTCGAAGCCCTCAAGCATACGGACGGCGCTCCGCGTGAGGTCGGAAGCTTTCCTTTTCGACTCCTCGATCCCCGCAAGCCCCGGGTAAGTGGATTTCCCCTGTCTCGCGTCGTTGCCCCTCTCCTTGCCGAGGTCCCCCTCCCCCTCTACATCGAGCACGTCGTCAATTATCTGAAACGCGAGGCCGACTGCTTCGGCGTAGGAAGTGAGTTTTGCGAGTTGTACTTTATCCGCCCCGCCGATCCTCGCGCCCGTCGTGACGGATACCCTTATCATTGCGCCTGTTTTGAGAGCGTGCATTCGCTCGACTTCGCCTATAGTTACGTCCTTAATTCCCGCAAGAGCGAGGTCTATAGCCTGCCCCTCTATCATACCGTGTGAGCCCGCGGCCTGCGATATATCGCTCACGACGCCGCAGATAACTTCGGGGCTTATGCCTGCTTTAAGCCCGTCTCTCACGATAATGCTGAATGCGTCCGTCAGAAGCGCGTCCCCCGCGAGTATCGCGGTCGACTCCCCGAAGACTTTGTGGTTCGTCGGCACACCCCTCCTGAGCGCATCGTCGTCCATGGAAGGGAGGTCGTCGTGTATGAGCGAATAGGTATGGATCATCTCTATAGCGCACGCTACGGGCAGGACCTCTAAAGGGTCGCCTCCCACAGCCTCTCCCGCCGCGATCGTGAGTATCGGCCGGAGCCTCTTGCCCCCGGCGAGAGCGCTGTAACGCATGGACTCGAGGAGCCTCGTCGGATGACCGCCCCCGTCCGCCAGCAGCGAGTCGAGCTTGCTGTCCACAAGCTCCCGCTTATGATTAAGATAGCTTTTTATATCGAATCCCATTGCGGATCAGCTCTCGGGCTCGAAATCCTCAAAAGCCGTCTCCCCGTTCTTTTCGACGAGTATCTCGACTTTCTTCCTGATTTCATTGAGCTTTTTATGCGAAAACGAGATGAGCTCGGTCCCTTCCTGGAAGAGCTTTATCGAATCTTCGAGGGGGAGGTTGCCGCTCTCGAGCTTGCGTATTATTTCCTTGAGCTCCTTAAGGGCGTCCTCGAACGTTCTCCTGGATTTCATAGAGAGGTATTTTATCTTTGAAGCGGACTCCGCACAAGGCGGGGCCGGCGCGTGAGGAATAAATCGAGAGACTGTGAGGAGGGTGAAATAAGAGCTTAAGTCAGGTCCGGATCGGAAGAATCAACAAAAAGGGCGGACACCGTATATGCCCGCCCCGATTATGTTCTATAAATAAAACCTACCCTTGAACTCCGTTAACGATACCGTTTTAAATCCTACTGCGCGTTTTGACCGGAATCCTGTCCGCTCTTGTCGGGCGTCTGGTCGGGCGCTGGCTGGTCCGCGTCCTGAACGGAATCCACGGTCTCTTCAACCGTTTCCTCTACTTCAGTGCCGGAACCGGTCGATTCCTGGACTGACATCTCAACAGACTCCTCCGTCATATCTTCGGTAGTATCCTGCGCAGACGGTGTCTCGACCTCGTCAACCTCGACCTCTTCGACCTTTTCCTCTGCAGGCTCTTCGTTCCGCTTGCATGCGCCCAGCCCGAGCCCACAAGCACTCCGGCGCAAAGGATGATTAACCACTTGCTGAAATTAGACTTCATACCAATACCTCCTTCAGTGAAATTGAAATCCGCCCGCGGTGTGTTATATCCCCCAACCACCAAACAACATACAATATTTATTTTTGCATTTCCACAAGTTTTAACAGCACCCGTTCACAAATTTATAGCCGCGGCTGAGTCTATGAAAACCGGTGCCCTCAATGTCTGTTTTCGGGCTGTCCGGTTTTAGATATTCCCGCTGTGGACTTCACTCTCAAAGTATCATATTATTCCCGAATCGATGAAGACCGCACACGATTTGAGGGACGCGCTCAGGATTATAGACGGCAGGGGATACCCAGCGTACAGGGATATTGCGGGCGAGTACGGGTTTGACGATTTCGTATTCTATATAGACCGGGTGCAGGGGGACCCCTTCGCCTCGCCGTCCCGCGTGAGGGTAAGGGTCTATCAGGACACCGCCGGGTTCCCGAAGGACACCTACTCCGGGAAGACGAGGGAGATCGCGCTCAGGGACTTCATCGCCAGGGCATTCAACTCAGCGTCGGAGAAGTTCTCCTTAGGGAACAGGGGGAGCGGGAAGAGCGGCCTGATATCCATGAGCAGGCCGGGCCAGCAGATACTCGAGCGCTCGTCGGTGGTCGTCACGCACATGTATGCCGAAGCGAGGTTCGGGATGGGCCTGCCGGCTTTCGGACGCAGTGTGGCCGGGAAGCACGCGGAGGCCATGTTCTTCGAGGAGCTTCCGAAGATAGTCAGGTTTTCGATGATATTCGGGAACCTCGACGAGGACGCTCTATACGAGCACATCGAGACGGCTGAGGACGCGGATTTTCTCCGGAACGAGATAGAAGGGCTCGGCTGCGTATCCTTCATCGCTGAGGGGAGCATACTCCCCCGAGCGAGCGGAATCGACCCGGGGCCTATGAGTGAAGACGAGGCGGTCCCGTTCGAGTCCCCTCCTTCACTCAAAATGGACGTAGAGCTTCCGAACAGGGGGCAGATATCCGGGATGGGGATACCGAAAGGGGTGACGCTCATCGTCGGAGGCGGGTATCACGGCAAGTCCACTCTGCTTGAGGCCGTATCCGAGGGCATCTACAACCACATTCCCGGGGACGGGAGGGAGTTCGTCGTCACCAACCCGAACGCGGTCAGGATAAGGGCCGAGGACGGGAGGCGGATCGAGAAGGTGGACATATCGCCATTCATCTCGAACCTCCCCTACGGGAAGGACACCAAGTCCTTCTCAACCGAGGATGCGAGCGGAAGCACGTCTCAGGCGGCGAACATACTGGAATCGCTCGAATCGGGCGCTCACGTGCTGCTGATCGACGAGGACACCTCGGCGACGAACTTCATGATAAGGGACCACCGCATGCAGGAGCTCGTATCGAAGGACAGGGAGCCTATAACGCCCTACATAGACACGGTCAGGAGCCTCTACACGGACCAGAGGGTATCAACGGTGCTCGTGATGGGGGGCTCCGGGGACTACTTCGATGTGGCAGACCACGTGATCTGTATGATCGAATATAAGCCTGCGAATGTCACTGCCGAGGCGCTCGAAATAGCGCGGAGGTTCCCGAGCGAGAGGAAGAAGGAGGGGGGAGGCCCATTAGGGAGGGTGACCGACAGGATACCTCTTGCCGGGAGCTTCGACCCGAGGAAGGGGAAGAAGGACGTCAAGATTTCGGCCAAGAGCCTCCAATCGATATCTTTCGGGAGACAGAAGATAGACCTGCACGCCGTCGAGCAGCTTGTGGATATATGCCAGACTGCGGCGATCGGGGACGCCATAGAGTACGCGCGGAGGTACATGGACGGGAAGAGGACATTGAGGGAGGTGGCATCCCTCGTAATGATGGACATAGCGAGGGACGGGCTCGATGTCATAGGTACGAGGATTTCGGGAGGCTATGCGGAGTTCAGGAAGATCGAGCTTGCCGCGGCGATAAACAGGCTGAGGACATTGCAAGTGGAGCAGAAGTGAGGCAGCTGTTTTTACCCATCCCAACTCACCCTTCGACGGCACACTACGTGTGCGCTCAGTGACGAACGCAGTTTTTATTTCTAATGTACCCCCTCACCCTTGCCCTCTCCCTCGGAGGGGAGAGGGGATTAAAAAATAGATTTCTCACGTGTGTTCGAAATGACAGATAAGCCTGGTCTTCGTTCGGACGCGGCGGAAGCCGCTCATACAAATGAAGTACTACTACTTATACGCCGCGACGGTGATTTTCATTACCTCGATGTTGCTCTGTTTTCCCGCGGCGTTGGGCACGATTATCGGGAGACCGACCCCTGCTTTTCTGTATGCCTCGAGCCTCTCCCTGCACCTTTCCGCCGGGCCTACGAGCGCAACGGCGTCGAGCATCTCGTCCGTGAATACCTCTGCCGGATCCGCTCCGCCATTGATCTTGTCAATTACGTCGCCGAAGCCGTTATTCCTCATGAGCCTCTGATAGAACGGAAACCGAAGATATCCGGAGAGGCCGCGCTTGCCCGCCTTCCTGGCGAGCCCGAGGTCGTCCGATACGACAGACGGTATGCCGAGCGTGATGTCTATCTCAGAAGGGTCTCGTCCGGCAGCCTTAGCACCTTCGGCAACGTATCCCGCCAGCGTCTTGATATATTCCGGCGTGGACATGTAAGGCATTATTCCGTCCGCTACTTCACCAGCGAGCTTGGCCGCCCCTTTCGTGAGTCCCGCGATATACACGGGGACTTTCGGCAGCTCGCGTTTGAGGGTCAGCTGCGGGGCCGTACCGTCCATGAAGGACTTCACAGCCTTCACGTATCCCCTCATTTTCTCTATGGGGTCCCCCATCTCTATGCCGTACCTGTCGTTTACGGGCTTATGGCTAACGCCGAGACCGAGCACCATCCTGCCGCCCGATAACTCCTGAATAGTGAGGGCGGTCGCGGCCGCGATCACGGGCAGACGCATGTAAATATTTGTTATCCACGTGCCTACCTTGATCTTGCTCGTAGCTTCGGCAAAGACCTGAGCGTTCGATAAACCGTTATACGGCGGCACCTCGGGGGAGAATATAGCTTCGAAACCCCCCGCTTCCGCCTCATTCGCGAGGGCGCGGAGGTCGGCTATACTGCATCCCCAGACAGGTGAAATCGTGGCGATCCTGGGCATAATATTTCTCCTTTAAGTTTGGTTATTATTAAAGATAGTTCAGTACTGGTTTATGACGTCCCTGTAATAATCGGGGCGGAGAAGCGACTCGTCCCCGCTCTCGAGCACGGCTCTTATCTGCCGGAGCACCTCTTCCTTGTCCTCGGGGAACTTCGCCTTGATAGGCAGATAATTCGAGATGTGGTTCGAGAAGAAGTACCCGTCTGTAAGCTCCGTATTCTCGACGAGTATTCGAAGCTCCGTGATCATCTGAAACTTACCCGGAAGCTCGAATTCCCCCCTCTTCCATTCGTCGTACACGGGCGCACCCGGACGGAGCTGGAGGGAAAGCGCGCCGACGTATTCGGGGTCGCACGCAGTGAGGAGCCTGCCTGTCGCTTCCGCGTGCTCGGCACTCCTCTCGACGCCGCCCATGCCGAGAAGCACCATGGCTGAGTTCATTATCCCCGCTTCCTTCAGCATCCGGGACGCCTTCACCGTCTGATCAAAGCTCGCCCCTTTTTTTATCCGCTCGAGGACTATATCGTCCCCGCTCTCAAAACCTATATAAACCATGTCGAGGCCGAGCATCTTCAGCTCTTTCAGGTTCCCGACCCCTTTCCTCAGTATATCGCCGACGTTCGCATACATCCTGATACGCCCGATGCCGGGGGATTTTTCTCTGAGATACTCCATGATTTCGATGAGCTTCTTCTGCGAAAGTACAAGCGCATTGCCGTCGGCTATGAATACACGGTCGTCTATTTGTCCCGATTCGCTCGCTTCGTCTATGATCTGCTTTATCTCTTCCATCGGACGTATGCGGAACCTCTGCTCCTCCTCTCTGTACATTGCACAGTAAGTGCACTGGTTGTGGGAGCAGCCTATCGTCGCCTGGAGAATGAAGCTATTACCCTCGCTCGGGGGCCTGAAGTAGGGAGTTACGTAATCTATCATATTAATAACACTAACAAATGTTCAGGATTTTTACAAATCACGTTCGCTAAAGCATGCGAAATATCAGACGAATTAACATATAGTCTCGCGTAAAAATCTGATAAAAAATTCATTCATCGGTTTCTATTGCTCTGATTTTCACAATACCTTAATAATAATTGTTTAGAATAAGGTTGGGGTCTTGGTTTTTGATATAGCGGCTTCCGGATTCTTTATTGTCTTATTTATTCATACATGATTTAGAACAGCATCAGGTCGTTATGCAATGAATTTGAATCATTTTGCAGGAAAGCCTGTCAAGCCTTCAAGGCTGGTTAATATACCCAAGCTAGTCACTGCTTATTATAGTGAGATGCCTGATCATTCGGTTACTGAAGAAAGGGTCGTGTTCGGTACCTCGGGGCATCGTGGTTCATCATTCGAGAAGACTTTCAATGAATGGCATATTCTCTCAATCAGTCAGGCCATTTGCCTGTACCGCCAGCAGCAGAAGATCGATGGCCCGCTGTTCCTGGGTATGGACACCCATGCACTTTCCGTGCCGGCTTTTGCCAGTGTGCTTGAAGTGCTGGCGGCAAACGGATTGGATGTCATGATCGCTGAGCGTGATGAATATACGCCGACTCCTGCCGTTTCTCACGCGATTCTAATGTACAACCGCAACCGCACAACAGGAGTTGCCGATGGCATTGTGATCACGCCCTCGCACAACCCGCCGGATGATGGTGGCTTAAAGTACAATCCCCCCACCGGCGGGCCGGCGGGACCTGACATTACCGGCTGGATCGAGGCGAAGGCAAATGAGTTTCTCAAAAATCGCCTCCAAGGCGTAAAAAGAATTTCCTTTGAAAAAGCTCTTCGCGCAGACACGACGCACCGGTACGACTACCTTGATGCTTATGTGAACGACCTCGGCAGTGTAATTGACATGGACGCCATCCGCGGTTCGAAGATCAGCCTGGGCGTGGATCCACTCGGTGGAGCCGGGGTCCACTATTGGGGTCCGATTGCTGATCGCTACGGGTTGAACCTCAAGATCGTAAACGAGATGGTCGATCCGACCTTTCGTTTCATGACCGTTGATTGGGATGGCCAGGTACGCATGGATCCTTCCTCGCCCTATGTGATGCAGCGATTAATCAAATTGAAGGATCGTTTCGAGATCGCATTCGCCTGCGACACAGATCATGACCGACACGGCATTGTTACCAAGAGTGTGGGTTTGTTGCCGCCCAATGACTATCTGTCAGTCGCCATCTTCTACCTTTTCCAATACCGACCTAAGTGGCGGCAGGAAGCGGCGGTAGGTAAGACAGTTGTAAGTAGCCAGATGATAGATCGCGTCACCGCCAAGCTCGGTAGGAAGCTCTATGAGGTGCCGGTTGGCTTTAAGTGGTTCGTTGATGGTCTCCTTGATGGTTCGCTTGGTTTCGTCGGTGAAGAAAGCGCGGGAGCTTCTTTTCTCCGCCTTGATGGTAGTGTATGGACCACGGATAAAGACGGTATCATCCCAGCGCTGCTCTCGGCAGAGATCACAGCACGTATGGGCTGCGACCCTGGCGAGATCTACCGGAAGCTTACTCGTGAGTTAGGTGAGCCCGTTTACGAACGGATTGAGGCGCCAGCCACCCAGGAGCAAAAGGAAGCGCTGGAAAGACTCTCACCCGACCAGGTTCGATCCACAGATCTGGCGGGCGAAAAAATCCAAGCCATACTCACTCAAGCACCGGGCAATGGCGGTTCCATCGGGGGATTGAAGATTATTGCCGAGACCGGATGGTTCGCGGCTCGTCCTTCCGGGACGGAGGATATCTACAAGATTTATGCGGAGAGTTTTAGTGGGAAGGATCATTTGCGCCGCATCCAGGAAGAGGCACAGGCAATCGTCAACTGCGCTTTGAAGGCGGCAAGGAGCAGCAACGATACATGATCGAGCCGTTATCGCAACATATGAAGCAGGCCTGTTGATGTGTATTGCAGCGAAGGAAAAACATAGTAAATGTAGTTCCGGATTTTCTTTACGGAAAAATCTGAAGGAGAAACCATGAGCAAACAAGCACTCATTAACAACCCGATCTACTCTTTTCTACCCACTGATCTGGAGGGATTCGATTCGCTCGCAGAGTTGGCGCTGGACATGCGCTCGGCGTGGAATCATGCCGCCGATGGAATCTGGATGCAACTTGATCCAGCGCTATGGGAACGTACGCATAATCCCTGGGTCGTCCTGCAAACTGTCTCGAGGAAACAGCTCGAGCGGGTCTTATCCGATTCCGACTTTCGCAAACAGCTGAGTGACGTGCTGCAGGATAGGCAGTCGGCAGCCCGGACGCCTGCATGGTTTCAGCAACATCATCCAGAAGCACCCCTGATCTATATCGCTTATTTCAGCATGGAATTCATGTTGAGCGAAGCTCTCCCCATCTATTCAGGCGGGCTTGGCAATGTGGCCGGCGACCAGCTTAAAGCCGCCAGCGACCTGGGTGTGCCGGTGGTCGCCGTGGGGCTGCTCTACCAGCAGGGCTATTTTCGCCAGGTGATCGACAAGGACGGGGCGCAACAGGCTCTCTTCCCCTTCAATGATGCCGGTCAATTGCCGATCCTACCCCTGCGGGAATCGAGCGGGGAGTGGTTGCGGGTGGAGATCGAATTACCCGGTTACTCGGTCTCGCTGCGTGCATGGCAGGTCCAGGTTGGCAGAGTGAAGCTTTACCTGCTGGACAGCAATGACGCGGTGAACTTCCCGGCTCATAGAGGAATTACAAGCGAGCTTTACGGGGGCGGGCCAGAGCTGCGCCTCAAGCAAGAACTAGTACTAGGGATCGGCGGCTGGCGGCTACTTCGTTCGCTCGGCATCCAGCCGGAAGTCTGCCACCTGAATGAAGGGCATGCGGCTTTTGCGGTGCTGGAACGCGCACGATGTTTCATGGAGGAAACAGGACAATCTTTCGAGGTCGCCCTTGCCGTCACACGAGCTGGTAACCTCTTCACCACACACACGCCGGTGGCTGCCGGTTTTGACAGCTTCGCTCCTGACCTCATCGAGCAGTACCTCGGTGATTACGCTCGAAATAAGCTCGGCATTGCACTCTACGATTTGCTGGCCCTTGGCCGGCAAAACCCGAACGACTCGTCAGAGCCTTTCAATATGGCTTACCTTGCGGCTCGAGGAAGTGGAGCGATAAACGGGGTGAGCCGCCTGCATGGGGAGGTAAGCCGGCGCATTTTTCAACCTCTTTTCCCTAGCTGGCCGGAGGATGAAGTGCCGGTCGGGCACGTGACCAATGGAGTCCACATGACAACTTGGGACTCGGCAGCCGCCGACGGCCTTTGGACCGAGGCTTGCGGGAAACACCCCTGGCGGAGAACGACGGAAACCCTGGACCAGGACATACGCCGCGTCCCCGACGCCAAGCTGTGGCAACTGCGCTCCACTGTCCGCAAGTCTCTCATTGAATACGCTCGAGAACGATTGACAAAGCAAATGACCGCCTCCGGAATGGCGTCCAAGGCAAAGGGGGTGAATCGCCTATTCAATCCCAACACACTGACGTTGGGCTTTGCGCGCCGCTTCGCAACCTATAAAAGACCGAATCTCCTTCTGCACGACCCGGACCGGTTGCTTCGCCTGTTAACGAACCCTCAGCGCCCCGCGCAACTCATCATTGCCGGCAAGAGCCATCCGGCGGACCATCCGGGCCAGGCCATGATCCGTGAATGGATCCAATTCATCCTGAGGCCCAAGGCGCGCAACCATGTGATGTTCCTCGGTGACTACGACATGTCATTGGCTGAGCGTCTGGTACAGGGTGTGGATGTCTGGATCAACACGCCGCGACGGCCATGGGAGGCCAGCGGAACGAGCGGCATGAAGGTGCTCGTCAATGGTGGTATCAACCTCTCGGAGTTGGATGGCTGGTGGGCGGAAGCCTACACTCCGGAAGTGGGGTGGGCGTTGGGTGACGGCCGGGAACATGGCAACGATCCGGCCTGGGACGTTGCCGAAGCGGAAGCGCTCTACGACTTGCTCGAACACGAGGTGATCCCCGAGTTCTACAACCGGGACGCGAAGGGCATTCCCACTGCTTGGGTGGCGCGGATGCGGGAAAGCATGGCGCAATTGACGCCGCGTTTTTCCGCCGCCCGCACAGTCCGCGAATATACCGAGGATCACTACCTCCCGGCTGCAACTGCCTGCCGTAAACGCGCATATGATAAAGGCGCAGTGGGTGTGCAGCTAGTCAATTGGCAACAGGCTCTGAAAGAAAATTGGGATACGCTGCGCTTAAGCGACGAGAAGGTTGAGACCGATGGGGAAGAATATGTCTTTGAAATTCAGGTCTATCTTAATGACCTCGACCCGAGTGCGGTACGAGTAGAGCTTTATGCCCGGGGACTCAACGGCGGCGGTTCCGTGCGGCAGGAAATGACACAGGTCCGACAACCTGAGGGGGCAGTTAGCGTCTACGTCTATAGCGCACGAGTGCCTGCAACACGCCCGGCGACTGACTATACGGCGCGAGTGATACCAAGCTACCCCGGGGTTGTGGTTCCCCTGGAAGCCCCTCACATCCTGTGGCAGCGGTGACTCGACTTTTAACGCGGGAACGTCCATGAAGCCGGAGACAATATTACTTCGGCGTGTGTGAACGAATAACCATATTAGTTATTTCCGAATGACGAAAGTATATTTTATATATGAATGAGTATATGCATCTTAATCAGTCTCAGTGAGCGTTGAGGAGAAGATCGATGAATAAAAAGACGAACCCTGCGGATAAGACGCTCACAGACGATGAGCTGCGAAAGATGAATGCCTATTGGCGTGCCGCCAACTATCTATCTGTCGGCCAAATTTATCTTTGTGACAACCCGCGGTTGAAGAAACCGCTCAAGCTTGAGCACGTAAAGCCACGACTCCTCGGTCATTGGGGCACCACGCCCGGTTTGAACTTTATCTATGTTCATCTCAACCGGGTCATCAAAAAATATAACCTCGACATGATCTATGTCGCCGGTCCTGGTCACGGAGGACCCGGATTGGTAGCCAACACTTATCTGGAGGACACCTACAGCGAATTCTACCCGGAAGTCTCGCAGGATGAACCGGGTATGAAAAAGTTGTTTACCCAGTTTTCCTTTCCCGGCGGGATTCCCAGCCACGTCGCTCCGGAAACACCAGGCTCGATTAACGAAGGAGGGGAACTTGGCTACTCGCTAGCCCACGCTTATGGCGCTGCGTTTGACAATCCTGGCCTGCTGGTCGCATGTGTAGTCGGCGATGGCGAAGCAGAAACTGGTCCATTGGCCGCCAGTTGGCACTCGAACAAATTCCTCAATCCCGTCCACGATGGAGGGGTCCTGCCCATTCTTCACCTGAATGGCTACAAGATTGCCAACCCCACCATCCTAGCGCGTATCAGTCACGAGGAATTGGACCAACTCTTTCGTGGGTATGGCTACCATCCATATTTCGTCGAGGGGGAAGAGCCCGAAGAAATTCACCAGGTCATGGCCGGCACACTGGATACGATCATCGAGGAGATCACACACATCCAGACTACGGCTCGCGCTGGAGGATTTAAGAAGCGGCCGCAGTGGCCCATGATCATTTTGCGCACACCCAAGGGTTGGACAGGCCCGAAGGAAGTGGATGGCCTGCCGGTCGAGGGCACGTTTCGCTCGCACCAAGTGCCTCTTTCAGAAATTGGGACGAACCCCCAGCACCTGAAAATGCTGGAGCAATGGATGAAGAGCTACAAGCCTGAGGAGCTTTTCGATGAGAGCGGTAAACTCATTCCAGAACTCGCTGAACTGGCCCCGAAGGGCGAGCGGCGAATGGGGGCCAATCCTCATGCTAATGGAGGGATTCTCCTTCGCGATCTGAAAATGCCGGATTTTCGAGATTATGCAGTGGCTGTTCCCCAGCCTGGCACAGAAATTGCAGAAGCGACTCGGATCATGGGAGCGTTCGTACGGGACGTCATGAAAATGAATTGGGAAGAACGTAACTTCCGGGTTTTTGGCCCCGATGAAACCGCGTCGAACCGTCTCACGAACTTGTTCGACATCACCGACCGCGTCTCCACCGCTGAAATTCTGAAAACGGATGACCATGTATCACCCGACGGCCGGGTAATGGAGGTGCTGAGCGAGCATTTGTGTCAGGGTTGGTTGGAAGGTTATCTCCTCACCGGTCGCCACGGGTTGTTCTCCTGCTATGAAGCGTTCATTCACATCGTGGACTCGATGTTCAACCAACATGCCAAATGGCTCAAGGTGACACGTCACATCCCGTGGAGACGCCCCATCGCCTCGCTGAATTATCTGCTCACCTCTCATGTGTGGCGTCAAGACCACAACGGTTTCAGTCACCAGGACCCGGGTTTCATCGACCATGTGGTGAATAAGAAGTCCAATATCATCCGCGTATATCTACCGCCTGATGCCAACACCTTGCTGTCGGTGGCCGACCATTGTCTGCGCAGCCGCCATTACGTCAATGTTATTGTTGCAGGCAAACAGCCGGGGCTCCAATGGCTGGATATTGATTCCGCCGTTAAACACTGCACGGCTGGGCTGGGCATTTGGGAGTGGGCCAGCAACGATGAGGGGGACGAGCCGGATGTAGTGATGGCTTGTGCGGGAGATGTCCCGACCTTGGAAACGCTGGCAGCTGTGGAGATACTGCGACACCACTTACCAGACCTAAAGATCCGCGTGATTAACGTGGTGGACTTGATGAAGCTCCAGCCTGCAAGCGAGCATCCCCATGGACTGAGTGACAATGACTTCGATCTGCTCTTCACCAAGGACAAACCGATCATCTTCGCCTATCATGGTTATCCCTGGTTGATTCATCGTCTGACCTATCGCCGAAATAACCACAAGAACTTGCACGTTCGCGGTTACAAGGAAGAGGGAACCACTACAACTCCCTTCGACATGGCGGTCCTGAATGACCTCGACCGATTTCATTTGGTCGGTGACGTGATCGATCGTGTTTCGAGTCTGGGCTCGAGGGGCGCCTACGCCAAACAATTCATCCGCGACAAACTGCTCGACCACAAACACTATATTCACAAACACGGCGAAGACATGCCCGAGATTCGGGACTGGAAATGGAACACGCACTAAACCGACATATGCGTTGATTGTGATATTGGAATACATAACTGACCTATGGCGTTACGTATTCTATCATATTAATAACATTAGCTAATTCATAGATTTTCTGCAAGTCCGGCCCGCCTTCTCCCAGCCGTTTTATCCGACTGGCAGACCGCTCATTCAGCCTCCAGCACAGCTTTTACCATTTTATCGTTCCGTGAATTTCACCCTTATTCGTTTCTTGCAAGCTTAGCGCAGATATTCATTTGCTATTCCGGGTAGAAACCCGAGCCGACGATATAAGTCTCCTCACCGGATTGCACCTTCCTCACGAAGGTCCGCTTTCGTGCAGGAGTATTTTGTCCGGGCTTGTACCAGTAGAGATCGAGCCAGGCGCTGCCGTCTTTCATGGCGGCGGCGATTTCCTCCCGGACTACCGCTTTCCCCTTCAGATCCCTCAGGTCAATGAGATTCTTTCCTTCCAGGCTGGGCTGGGCGGGATTCACCAGCTCGGTGCCATCGGGTGTATCGACAAACACATAGGTATCCATAAATATGAAGGGCCCCGTCTTGTCGCGCAATTGGCTAAAGGCATCCTTCCCCTGTTCCGCGACAAGGGCAGCGGCACGATTCACCACATCCTCGACGAAGGGCTTATCCATCTGCATGTTGTAGATACCGGAACCGATGATGTACTCTTTCCCGGAAGGAAAGGTCACCCGCTTCACGAAAGTTGACTTCCACGTCGGGAAAATGTTCCCCGGCTCGGGATACATGTAGTGGACCCACCCCTCACCGGCAGGTCCGGCAGCCGTCTCCAGGAACATCTTGCCATAGGGTCTTCCCAGGACATCCTTGACACCGCTTGCATTCCGGCCCTCGAGTGATGGATCCGCGGCATGAAAAACTCTGGTTCCGTCCATGGTCCAGACAAAGAAATAAGTATCATCACGGAACCACTTTGATCCTTTCTGTCGGAACTCGGGATAAGCCTTCTCGCCTTGCTTTTCCAGGACCGCTGCTCCTTCCCGGACAAGCGTCATCAGCTCCGAAGCGGTCATCTTCTCGCCGGCCTGGACCGCTTTGGGAGCATCGGCAAGGTATACACCGCTACCTACCAGCACCCACTGGTCGCCCATCTTCGCCTTGCTCACATAAGCGGATTTCTGAGTGGAGACACTTTCTCCCGGTTTGGGCCACATATAGTCGACCCAGCCGGAACCGCTGGTTTCGACGACCCGGAGCATCTCCCGGATCAACATCCTTCCCTGGGTGTCCTTCACGTCCAGAATGTTGCGGCCTTCCAGGTTCGGAAAGCCCGGATTGACGAGATCGACTCCGCTCGGGTCGATGACAAAAATGTAGGCGTCCTTTGCGATAAATGGACCTGTCCTATCATGGAAGAGGCTAAAAGCCGCCTCGCCGTTCTTCTCGATCTGCGCGACTGCGTCCCGCACCATATCCACGACGAAGGCTCTTTCCATGCGGTCGTTGTAGATGCCGCTGCCCACGATATAACTCTTGCCGTCGGGAGCCGTCACGAGCCGGACGTAGGTGCTCTTCCATCGGGGAAGAATGCCCCCCGGAACAGGCCATTCGTAGTGGTACCAGCCTTCGGATTTGCCTGGAACCATAGCTGCGCCGATGAGTCCCCGGATGACGGGTTTCCCGTTGATGTCCTTCAGATCAAGCTCGTTCTTGCCTTCCATTGACGGATCGGGATGAACAAGCATGTTCCCCTGAGTATCCAGCACAAATATATACATATCTCCCTGCCGCCAGCGGCTGCCGGACACACGGAAATCGCTAAAGGCCGCTTCTCCTTTGGTGCTGACCAACTCTGCCGCGTCATCTACCAAAGCGACTATATCGAGAGTCTCCTTATGCTCGTAGGCCTGACCGGCCCTGGCGTCGTTTCCCTTGCAGAATGCAGTTTGATTGACAACGATTGAAAAAGAACAAATCAAGAATATTGCAAACAGGATTCTTTTCATGCTACGCCTCCCTTTTATGCTTCTTATTAATTATGGGCACATTTCATGCCAATTTGGGGATTCGGTGTATCATTCTAGAAATATTGATTGTTTTGTTATTTTACAATCGATGAAATGAATGAGATTGTCAGAAAAACATACAGATTTCGGGTTACATTTCTTAATGTTTGCTTAGGGAAGTTGGCTAAATCTATTTTAACCGGACGGTCTTGACCACTACTATTTAACTAACTCTCATCCACTAAAAGTTTTTTTGAGCTGCCCGAATCCCGGCCGACGGACGATGAACAGCTCTAAGTATGCTATAGTCCATGAAGGTTATTGTTCGTGAGCGATAGCATAGTCCTCACCCGGCCGATATGGGGTACCGCGATGACGATTGACAAGCTGATCAACATCCTCATTACGATCACTCTGTTTGAGATGATGGTGGCCATCGGTCTGAGCGTGAGGTTTGCGGAGATAATGGGCGTTGCCCGGAACCTCCGCCTCGTGACGCGTGCCGCGCTTGCCAACTATGTTTGCGTTCCCCTTGCCGTGCTTGGATTACTGCTTTTGTTTCATCCCGATCCCCTGGTGGCCGCGGGGTTTCTCATTGTCGCTGCGTGCCCCGGCGCTCCCTACGCTCCGCCCTTCACCGCGATCGCCAAAGGCAATGTGTCCGCAGCGGTCGGGTTGATGGTAATTCTAGCGGGATCGTCTGCGATCGTCGCCCCGGTGCTGTTGTATTTGCTACTGCCGTTGATGGGGGGAGGCGAAACGCTTAGCGTAGATGCGGGCAGGGTTCTCATCACGCTCCTCGTGACTCAATTAATGCCTTTGTGCATCGGGCTTTTCGTTCGCCAGTGGCGTCCTGCACTAGCAGCAAGGCTGCAGAAACCGTTCAACCAGTTAAGCAAGGCTCTCAATCTACTGGTTCTGGGGTTTATCCTTGTAGTCCAGTTCCACGTGCTCACCGCGGTCAGCATGAGAGGTTACGCCGGAATGATCGCGCTCCTTATTTTATCCCTGGCGGCGGGTTTTCTGCTGAGCGAATCCGGGAGCGCGAACCGTAAGAGTATGGCGCTCACGACATCCGTGCGCAATGTCAGTGTGAGCCTCGTCATTGCCACGGGGAGCTTCCCGGGCACGCCGGCCGTGACCGCGGTATTGGTGTACGGCATATTCCAGACTTTAGCCTCCGCCCTGATTGCGCTCGGCTGGGGCCGACTGGAAAAGGGGCCGCGGCGGGTGTAACGAACTCATGACCGAAATCATTCCGGTTGTTAGCCTCGTCCTGACTGGCGAGATTGCTCGAATCGAGAGATCACTTAAGCCAGCTACAAAAAAAGGCGGAAACCGAAGCTGGCCTCGACATGGACATTTCAAAGCTAATTACAGGAAAAATAATAGAGATAGACGGGGGTTACGACTTCGTTGATTAAAATTTCATCATGGATTTACAGGGGAAATCAAAGTATACTCTACAACATTGTAAAGTGGAGTGCCGCAATTGCAGCCGAAGAAATAGGTAAGGGTCGGTAGATGGATAAGGAAAGTAGTGAAATGAAACGTCTAGTGAGAGACCACAAGGTATTCTGGACTACCCTGCCGATAGAGTTGCCGGGAGACGAGGGCAGACCCGTCAAAGTCGGCATGGCAGTAGCGCTCGTAGGTACGGATGCAGATAATTTAGTTAGGGAAGATACCAGTGGAGAGCCGACTGTATTCGACAAGCTCTACGAGCTTGCCCTGTGGCTCACCTCCGGAGACGAGCCGGATGTCAGGTTCGAGATAAGGAGACATGACAATGTCGTCTTCTACCTCCCGGACGACCTCAAGACAAAGAGAAAAGACTATGTCGTCGTCATTCGAATACTCCACAGCGATCAATTCGACCGGCCTCTGGATAAAAGGCAGTTACAGATTCTGAGCGAATTCGAAACGAAGCTTAAAGAACTTGGCTCACCTAAGGAACATTGGAAAGAGCACTCGGCAAATATTTAATTCACAACAGGAAATGGGCAGGCACGACCGCCCAGGGGGCCGCAGCGGGAGTGATAATCTATGACTGAATCGGTTCCGGCAGTTCACCTCATTCTATCCGGCAAACAGAAAGTTATCCATTGCGTTGATCCATGTATATCAATTATAATTTTTTGTAATGAATACTGATAAGTATTCAATCAGCCTCCGGTTGATGCAGCCTATTGTCTGAAACTTGAAGCGGCCGGGGAAATAAGAGCGGAGCATACATTCGGATGAAGCCTAAAACCTTGACCAATGCAGAGAGGCGGAAACGGGGTAAAGCCCTTCGCGAAAAGTGTCCGCGCTCGGCGCATGCGGAATGGAATCCGAGGCCTCGCCCTCAGGCCGTTGTTGATCTTCTCGAAGAATCCAACGCCGACAGGATTCCCGGCCTCATCGCCATCCGCTACGGCAGAATGGCCCAGACACCCTTCGCTTTCTTCCGCGGATCGGCAATTATTCAGGCGCGGGACCTCATGCTTTCTCCGGCATCGGGGATCACCGTCCAGGCCTGCGGCGATTGCCACCTGATGAATTTCGGCGGCTTCGCTACGCCAGAGCGGAACCTTGCATTCGACATCAACGATTTCGATGAAACATTTCCGGGGGCATGGGAGTGGGACATAAAACGGCTTGCGGTAAGCATAGTGCTATGTGCGAGAGATCTCGATTTCTCGAAAAAAGAAGCAGAGGAGGCGGTCAGGGCAGCCGTCGAGTCGTACAGAACGCGTATGTGGGAATACGCCGATATGAAAATGTTAGAGCTTTGGTACTCGAAAATCACCCTGGATGACCTGATAGAGGCGTTTAAAGACCACGAGGACGCGGTAAAAAGGATAGAGAAGAAGAAAGAGGAAGCCCGGTCCCGGACATCCGAGGCTTTATTTCCCAAGCTTACCGATGTCAAGGACGGTTTAAGAAGGATCGTGGATAACCCTCCATACATCTTTCACTTCAAAGAGAACGTTCCGGAATTCGAAAAGGCCGCAAGGGCTTTCAGGAAGCACTACGAGAAAACGCTTCAAGCGGACCGGACAGCTTCTGTATAACCGCTACACTCCCGAAGATATAGCGGTAAAGGTCGTCGGTATCGGCAGTGTCGGCACACGCTGTGTTGTCTCACTTTTAATGGCCGACGAGAATGACCCCCTGTTTCTGCAGATCAAGGAAGCGCGCCGGTCGGTGCTCGAGCCTCCGGGCGCAAAGAGCCGATTTAAAAATCAGGGTCAGCGGGTGGTGGACGGTCAGCGGCTCCTTCAGGCAATGAGCGACATCTTCCTCGGCTGGTCCCGGGTCCCGGGCGGTCACGATTATTATGTCCGGCAGCTCCGTGATATGAAAATATCCGCGGAGCCCGAAACATGGTTTCCAGAGACTATGATAGACTATTCGACGATGTGCGGATGGGCACTGGCGCGGGCACATGCGAAGGCCGGAGATGCTCAAATGATCGCGGGATACCTGGGATCATCCGACCGGTTTGACGACGCCATAGCGGTGTACGCCGAGTCATATGCCGACCAGGTCGAGCACGACTATACGGCGTTCAAGAAGGCCATCAGCAGAGGTCGTTTACATACGGATATCGACGAGTCGAGCGAATTCAGCTTCCTTTTGTAGTGCTTGTAGGCAAAACGGTATCTTAAAATGAGCCTGGTTATTGCATAAACCGGCTGGAAAGGAGACAATCATGCGTAATATCATCCGTACACTTCTAGGGGTGCTGCTACTGTTTCTCATCTTTTCGCCGATGCTTTCCGCTCATGCGGCGAGCAAAAGCGAGATTAACCGCAAAGTAACGGCGGCGTTGAAAACCCTCTACGAAACGACGCCGGGAGCAGAGACCCTTGCAAGCAATGCAAAGGGGGTGCTCGTCTTCCCGGACATCGTGAAGGCCGGTCTTATAGTCGGAGGTCAATACGGGGACGGCGCCATGCGCAAAAATGGAAAGACGGTCGCTTACTATCGGTCATTTGCGGGTTCGGTCGGGTTGCAGGCAGGTGTACAATCCTTCGGCTACGTCTTATTGTTCATGGACGATAAATCGCTGGAATATCTGGAAAAGAGCGACGGCTGGGAGATCGGCACAGGACCAAGCGTTGTAATCCTGGACAAGGGGTTCGGCAAGAATCTGTCCTCGACGACACTTCGGAAAGGCATATATGCCTTTATCTTCGATCAGAAGGGGCTCATGGCAGGTATCGGCCTCCAGGGTTCAAAAATTACCAGGATAAAGCCTGACAAGTAGAAACGATATCCTTTTATTCCGATATTGCGCGAATAAAACTTATTAACCGACGACACATAAAAAATCTTTTCCTCGAAACCTCATCACCTCACTTGCCCTGAGTCTTTACCCCAAGCCCAGAGTGCTTTATTAACAGATTCGAATAATTGTATTCTCTAATCAGATTTAGTGGTAATGTAGTCAGGAATACTTCATTAGCCCTATCCACTCTCAGGAGGGAAAGAAATGATGACTCTTCAAAGAAAATATATCGGATCCGGTTCCATTCTCCTTTTGGTCATGGCGGCCGCGCTCGCTGCCGCAGGCCGGGCGCTGGGAATCGAATCGGATGTCACAGCCCCCAAATGGGGAATGATTCTGATGGGCCTCTTCGGAGGTCTCGCTATATTCCTGTTCGGAATGGATCAAATGACGGACGGCCTAAAGGCGGTCATGGGCGAGGGAATGAGCACGTTCGCTGGCCAAGCTCACCAAAAACAGATTTATGGCTACTATCACCGGAGCCATCACGACTGCGATAATTCAATCGTCATCAGTTACTACAGTGATCGTTATCGGGTTCATATCTGTTGGTCTGATGACGCTTGAACAAGTTATAGGAATCATCCTGGGCGCTAATATAGGCTCGACCATCACGGCCCAGATCATCGCGTTTAACATAACGCAGTACGCGCTCCTCCCTATAGCAGTGGGTTTCGGAATGCAATTTGTATCTAAAGCCGAAAAGATCCGCATATATGGCGGAATCGTTATGGGGATAGGTCTCGTATTCTTCGGGATGGGCGTTATGAGCGACGCGACGCACCCGCTCCGCACATACCAGCCATTCATAGACGTGATGAAGGAAATGAGTAATCCGCTGCTCGGTATCAGTGCCGGTCTAATATTCACCGCTTTGGTGCAGAGCTCGGCAGCGACTATAGGTATCGTAATTGTACTTGCTTCGCAAGGAGCTATCACGCTTGACGCAGGGATAGCAATTGTCCTGGGCGCAAATGTAGGAACGTGCGCAACAGCGATACTGGCTGCGATCGGCAAACCCGCGGCAGCAAAACAGGCTGCAGCCGCACATATAATGTTTAATATCGTAGGTGTTATCATTTGGCTTCCTTTTATCGGATACCTGGCTTCGATCACAGAAGCGATCTCTCCTGTCCATGCAAATCTAGTTGGAACCGAGCGACTGGCTGCCGATACTCCTCGCCAGATCGCCAACGCTCATACTTTATTCAATGTTGCTAATACTTTTATCTTTATAGGATTTACGTCATCTTTTGCCCGGCTAATTAAGCATTTCATCCCTGAAAAGCCGGAGGTTCTGCCCGAGTATGCGCGTCCGAAATACCTGGACGATGCTTTTCTAGAAACACCTGCGCTTGCTCTCAATAGCATTCGTCTCGAAGCAGTGCGATTTGGTGAATATTTAGAGGAGCTCACCGAAATGGCAAGACCCGCTGTGCTGTCAGGCGGCAAGGAAGACCTGGACAAGGTCGTATCGCGTGAAAAGGAGCTCCGTATGCTGCATGACGCCATTACCGACTACATGAGACGGCTGTACTCCATGGAAATGAAATCTGAAGAGAAAAGACGCCTCGAGGCCCTGGGAATAGTCATTAGCAACTTGCAGCATGTTGGAGAAACCATAGCAGTAAACATGGTTTCGATCGGCCGGGAACGGTTAGAGCGGCGATTTATACATAGCGAGGAGACAATCACGCGATTTAAGCCCTTTACATCGAAGGTGCTCGAGGGTTTTCATCTAGTGATTAAAGCCCTTGATCAGAAGGATGTCGAGCTTGCCAAGGGGGTTGTGGAGATGAAGCCGGACGTCCAAAGGTTAGCGGACGAGACAGTTGAGCATCTCTCGCGCCGCCTGGTCAGCGACGATCCCAACCGGGCGGTCCTTTACAGAGTCGAAAGTCAGTTCGTCGAGCTTATTCAGCGCATATATTACTTTGCGAGAATGATAGCCATTGAGATAGTGCAGGAATCGGAGAAGATGTCTGAGGAAAGGAATCCGATTTTACAACATACTTAACAATTTTAAACAGCAATGTCAACGTGTTAGAATAACTCCGTGTGTTTGCCCCGCAGGTCTTATGGGGATGCGATATCCATACAGGCATCTATGTTGTATTTCATTCACTGCTGTAATAGAATGTTTTAATGCAATACAAGAACCGCGCAATACACTACTTTTCCGAAATTAATCTAATATAATGGAAAAGATTAAGACCAAAGATCTCATTAAAAGAGCCCGCAAATTCGCGGCGCCTTTCCGCATCACGAAAGGCGACAAGTTCCGCCTCAAAGACATCGATCCCGGCGACACCCTTCACCTGGAGTCAGAGGACAAGCCACGCGCCAAGGAGGTGCTTGCCCTCGGAGTCCAGCTGCTCGCCGAGCTGCAGGATAAGTTATATGCCCAGGATCGCTGGGCGGTTCTGATTATCCTCCAGGCCATGGACGCCGCAGGAAAGGACGGCACCATTAAGCACATCATGTCCGGGGTGAATCCACAGGGCTGTCAGGTTCATTCCTTCAAGGCGCCTTCGGCGGAAGACCTCGACCACGACTACCTATGGCGCTGTATGAAGTGTCTGCCTAACCGCGGCGATATGGGTATCTTCAACCGCTCTTATTACGAGGAAACGCTGGTCGTACGGGTCCATCAGGAATACCTCGCAAGTCAGAAGATCCCGTCTGAGCTGGTTACCCGGAAAATTTGGGAGGAGCGGTTTCAGGATATCCGCAACTTCGAGCGTTACCTTACGCGCAACGGGGTGGTAGTACGCAAGTTCTTCCTGCACGTCTCAAAGGAGGAACAGGAACGGCGTTTCATGGAGCGTATCGATGATCCCGAGAAGAACTGGAAGTTCTCATCGAACGACTTAAAGGAACGCGCGTTCTGGGACGATTACATGAAAGCTTATGAAGACATGATCCGAAACACGGCCACGAAGGAAGCGCCCTGGTATGTAGTCCCTGCTGATAACAAGTGGTTCACCCGTCTGGCGGTCGCAGCTGCGATCATCGATGCCCTGGCTTCTCTCAATCTGAAGTACCCGAAGGTAGACGATAAGAAGCTTCAAGAACTCGCCGATGCTAAAAAGACGCTTCTCAGCGAAAAGAAAAGCCGCCGTTGATAGAATCTCCCTAACCATGACTGACCCTATGTCCTGCTCTTCTGTTGGGTTGATAAAATTTCACCTGAGGTGTGTGGTAGGCGTTGGATGAATCAAAAAAAGCCCTAGGCTTCTACTTCAATAGATATACCTAGGGCTCTGCCATCTTAGCTTATAATACGGAAACTCTTAATCTCCCCACGGTCCATGGAACTTCCTATGTTTCCGTCCATGATGATTACCATGATGATTACCATCGTTACAGTTGTTATTGGACACAGTGGGTGAATTGGCATAGTCAACATCCACATCATAAATATAAGGCGGTGTTGGGTCTACCGGAGTGTAGCCAATTCCGCAGATGGAGTTGTTGACTATCTTATCCTTGGTGCCTTCGATGCTTACACCAGCCTGATAAGCTCCATCTCCACCACCTGTGGTGTTAAATATACCGTTGTTACGAATAGTGTTTGACTGGATGGTGTTTCTAGTCTGAGTATCCACTGGAGTAACGCAGTCATCCTGTACGTTAACCGAGAATACACCCACATCATTACCTTCCAAGTCATTACCAGTCACCGTGGTAAAAGTCTGTGGGTCGCCTATTCCACAACCACCAAACAGTAGGATTCCACCAGAACTAGCAAAATTTGCCCCACTGTAAGAGTTACCAAACACATGGTTCCCGGAGATAAAAGAATTCTTCCCATAGGAAACCTGAATACCGTTTTGCCCTATGAAGGGAACTGGTCCAAGCCCTATAACAGTATTATTTAGGACATCGAGACCATTTGCCGCCTTTACTACAATACCACCCTTCTGGTATGCCCATACGGTATTGAATTTGATGTCTCCATTGACTGGGTTATCCAGTCCACTGGCATAAATCCCAAGCCCGTGCTGTGACCCATTAAATGGCACCTCCCCTATTTGGTAGACATCATTGGAGGTGATAGGGACGTTAGCCCCGTTGTTAACAATCCCGACTATATTTGCGCCGTGGACTGTCGAGTTGGACACCGAACCGGATTCCCCGGGTGAAAAGTAAATACCCAAGTTACAGCCGGTGGCATCAACATCCTGTGCATCTACTGCACCCGGATTTACTAATGCCGCAGTCAAGTTGGTAAAACCCCCTATATTCAGAGAAGTCTCCGGTATCGGAGTACATGCCTCAGCCACCTCACTCCAGCTAGCACCGAGTGCTATCCCGGAAATGATAAAAGTCATAATGACCAATTTGCTTAATATTCTGTTATAAATGGTTTCTATCTTAAACATTTTCATAATTCCCCCTTGATATTTTTAATTTGGTCTAGCTAGATTTCCTACCCTATAAGGGCTACGAGTCACCGATGTAATACCCATGGTATTTTCATGAAGCCTTTAAAGGCTTTTCAATTAATCTTCCCCAATCTCCAATTTTTTTCTTACTTCCACAAAATGCGTTCTTATAGGACTTTGAAATAATAGGCACCACCTCCCGAGTTACTTCCATCGAATAAATTGGAGAGTATTTTACGTTTGTGAATTTTTCGTTGGGAAGAGATTAATGGACTATAAACGTTAATCCGTTTTATTCCATTATTAGATATATCGGTGTTTACATCTCTTCTTATTCTTGGTATGCAATTATCGCTGGAATGGGTTAAGAATCTATCAGCCAGACTTTTTTTGGATGTTTTGATTACTACGTTGGTACAATCGTATAGTACAGACTTATATTCATCAGAATAGTCTGCAAACTTGTAGAATGTAACACTAAAAATTAAACGCAAATAAATACAAAAGTAATCGACTACCCCCATCTCTTACCCTCAGTCCATCATCCTCGACTGAGTTAAAAAGCCAAACCACAATAACTAGGTCTCGAAGAACTGTATTCATGATTATAAGAACATATTAAGAATTGTATGTCAATGACAATTATATTAGATAGTATAATATTATAAAACGTGCATTCACACTAATCCATGAATTCAGGCCTAAGATTACAGGAAAAAACATTCAAAGAGGTTAGAAATCTCTGATTTTAATCCTAATATATTTACTTGATGGATAAAAAAGTATATTTATCATGTTTACGCTTCAAAATTGGGGTGACACACCCCGTCGGAATGTGCGTTAAGTAGAATCCTTCAAAAATTTATACCATACGAGTGATGTATATGTATGTCAGCGTCATAATACCAACATACCAACGCTGCAATTCACTACAGCGTGCTTTAATTGCTCTTTGCTCCCAGACTTTTCCAAAAGAGAATTACGAAGTAATTGTATCGAATAATCGACGGATCGACCGATTCCACGAAGGAAATGTTAACCAGCTTTGAAGCGCCATATAAGCTTCGTACATGATATGGAAGCCAAACGCAGGGAGAGCGGCCGCGCGTAACAGAGGGATATCGGAAGCAAAAGGTGACGTTCTCATATTTCTAGATGATGACCTGGAAGCATCTCCTGATCTGATCGAACAGCACTACAAACATCATATAAATAATAAAAGAATCTGCGTATTGGGGTATTCCCCACTAATCATAAGCGATCATTCATCACCATTAGAAATTTATATTGCGGAAACCATTTATACTCCTTTCATGAAGCGATTAGTCTCTCCGGACTATAAATTTCAAGGGTTAGACTTTGATAGCGAAAACTTTTCAATACGCAAAGAAGTCATTGAGGAAATCGGTTCATTCTATCATGAATACAGTGCCAATGAAGATATGGAGTTAGGGTTACGGATGGTATATGCCGGTATTGAGATAATAGCCGAACCTAATGCAGTCTCAAGACAATACTTCGAAAAAGACTTTGATGGATTAGTAAGGTACACTGCCGAACAAGCAAGGGACGAAGTTATATTTACACTTAATTATCCGAATACATTTTGCTTCAGCCAGATATGCGAATATAATCAAGGCACTTTAAAGTGGCGTCTATTTAGAGTTGAGCTAATCTGGCTCAGTTTTCTATTTCCAAAATTCCCGAGTCTGGTTGTTCATATCATTAAACTGCTGGAAAAATATACTCCTAACCGAATGCACAGGTTTTATAGCCTATCTTTGGATTACTTTTTTTGGTTTGGAGTATTGTCCGCACTAAAAAGTCTAAATAATCAAAAAGAACTAATATCCAAGATAAAATCTCACAAAGAACCCCGACGATACGATTTCGTCTCTACTATTTGACAGCATCCGGACTCAATACGCCTTCTTTAAGCGGGATGTTCTTTACAAAGACGGATAAGCCGTTATAATGATGCGGTCATGAGCGAACAAGAGAAAGAAAACAACGGCGGTCCCAAGAAAATGTTCGAGCTTACCGAGCGCGAGAAATCGGGCGCGCTTTATATACTCGGCATAGCCATACTGATAGGTTCGATCGTATTCCTCGTATCCCTTACCCATGTAGTGCTCCATCCCTGAGCGTTTAAGCAGAAGACACCCACCTTATCAGGAGCGTTACTATGTCGTGCGGGTCGATGGCTCCGCCCGAGTTATCCTTATAGACGAGAACGTTATTTTCCTTCCTGAAATTAATCTTGATGAGCTGAATCGCGGACGACAGCTTGCCCTCTCCATCCCTTTGGGTTTTCCTCTTTTTTCCTATTACGGTCAGGACGTTCGGGTCTTCGTCGAAGAAGACGACGATCCTCGCAGGCGAAGCTACGGAGAACCCTCCACGTCTCCCCTGAATGTCGAGAAAGAGGTCGAGGGAATCGGGGGTGAGCCTTTGTAAAGAGAGCCTTATGCCCTCTGACGCTCCGTTATAAAAAGTTACGGCGCGGCGTGAAAGCACATAAAACTCCTCTATCGCCTCCAGGAATCCCTTATCCGTATCCGAGAGCTCCGGGGCTCCGCCGCCCTTACCTTTCTGCCCGCTCAGGGCTATATTCTTAATCTCGTCCTCGAAATCGTCAGCCATTTATCCCTCCCATCCGTTTTCTCCCTTCATTTCCTCGGCGAGCGCCGCTATGTCAGCCGCGGGGTCGCATAGTGAATCCCTCTTTTTGAATACCCTCGCGTCACGCATTCCGATTATCTCCCTCAAAGCGCGCACCTCTTTCCCTCCGGGGTTTACAAGCACGGCTCCCACGAGTTTACCGTCCCTGAACGAGAATGAGCCGAGCGGTTTACCTGAGCCTCCCCTTATCACATGCTCGTGCCCGTATCCGGGCGCGCCCATGAACACGAGGGAGGTCCCGAAGACCTCCGTATCGTAACCCGTCACCCGGGCGTATTCCTCCCCCGCCCCGGCCATGTTCCTGCCTGCCGTCCTGCCCTGGTGCTGCGCGTTCTCTATATGCCCCGTCACATGCCTCCCTCCGAGTATTACGTCCTCGAATTCCGCGACATCCCCTGCGGCGAATACACCCTCTATGTTCGTCTCGAGGTATTTGTCCACGAGGACACCCCTCCCCGTCTCGATGCGTGAGCCTTCGAGGAAGCCGGTATTTAATTTTATACCGGCACCGATGCCGAACACGTCCGCCTCGAAAACACCTCCGTCCGCTGTTATAACAGATTCCGCAAGCTCGTCACTCCCTCCGAAAGCGACCACAGCCTGCCGGGGGAATATCTCTATCCCGTGCTCCTCTAAAATACCCGTGATATATTTTCCGAGAGCCTCCGGAATGAGCGGCTGCCAGACGTAGTCCTCGGGCATGATGAGCTTAACGGATAGACCCCTCTCACGCAGAGCCGCGGCGAGCTCGACCCCTATGAAACCGCCTCCGATGACGACTGCGGATTTCGCGCTCTCGCACGCGGACCTTATCATACGGGCGTCGTCGAGCGTGCGGAGGTAATAGATCCTCCTGAGCCCGGCTCCTGGGACAGGGAGTTCGAGCGGGGAGCCGCCCGTCGATATGAGGAGCTTCCTGTAGGAAATTTCACGCCCGTCCTCGAGCTCCGCCACCATTCTTTCCGTATCCACGCCAGCGGCGCCGTTCCCATTTATGAACACCGCTCCGTTGCTCTCGTAAAATTCCTCTTTCACGAGGTAGAGCTTTTCCTCGGGATAGCGCCCCTGAATGTAACCCTTCGACAGCATCGGCAGGGAATAGGCCCTTCGCGGGTCGCTTCCGGCAATTACGATGCGCCCCTCCTTATCTTCGTGCCTTATGCCGCGCACCGCCCACGTCCCTGCGGGGCCTGCGCCGAGTATGAGGTAGTCGGTCTCTATCACGGGAACAAATTATAATCGGCTGAAAAGATAGGTAAAGCGAATTTAATTTAATAACCGCAGGCGATGTGAAGACTCCGGAATCAGAGTGCGGGTGCCGGGAATAATTTTTTTCTATACTCCGGGGGCCTGGTGTGTTACGATATAAAATAGAGGAGCAGAGATTATGGCTAAAGAATCTACGAGAATTTCATTAATGATAGACTCGGACAAGCGCGATTCGCTCGACAAGATTGCCGGAGCCTACGGCAAGAATCTGGGCACGGTCATAAACGAGGCGATAGACCACTACATAGACATCCACGACAGGCACGTCAGCCTGTTCATGATAGAAGCCGATGCTGCGGAAGACGGCGACTTCGCGACAGACTGAGGGCATTGGAATTTCTTAATTAACCCGCAAACACGAAGGGAATCAGAACGGGAAAGGTGTATCCGAAAAGAGCTATACACGGGTGAGGAAGGGAATTTGTTTTAACGGGGAAGATTTTTTCACCCCCGTCCTGTCCTTATCCCTTCAAGAGGGAAGGGAATAATTAGATTCCCGATTTCTCGGGAATGACAACAAATCAAATCCTGCCTATTTTGGTTTCGGAACTTAATGAGCTTTGTCACCTTTCATGTAAGGGCGTCCGATTCCTTGCTTGCTCGGAATCGTTCCACGGCGGGGAGAGGAATTTATAAAAGACAACACAAAACAATTTTCGATTGATTATGGGTTGAAATCTGTTACTGTATAGCCCTATCCATGTGTTCTCGGGGGGGACATCCAGAGTGAATAACAAGCCTTTGTTATTAAAGGCCGCCGGGATTATTTTATTCGCGGCAGCTATTTCAGGCTGCGACTCCGGAGGGTCGGACCTCACGCTCAAAGGCCGGGTCCTCGCCGGAGAATCGCCGGTATCGGGGTCGAGTGTAACGCTCTACGGCGCGGGCACGATTATCTCCGAAACGTTAGGATTCGACACGACCGACAGCGAGGGGAATTTCAGCATAAAATTCAGCCGCCCCTCGGAGAGCGGGATCTTATACGCGATCGCGCGCGGAGGGACGCCCGAGGGAAACGCTTCTCCCAATAACGCAATAGCCCTGCTGACAGTGATAGGCGAGGTCGGCGACAAGCCCGATTCCGTGACCCTGAACGAGCTTACTACCATTGCTTCGGTTTGGACGAACGCGCAGTTCCTGAGCGGAAACACGATTATAGGGAATGGGACCGGGATATATAACGCCGCGGGAAATGTCCGGAACATAGTGAACATTGGAACAGGCGGACCCGGCGCGGTGATACAGAACGCCGTTAACGGCTCGCAGACGATCGCGCTTGCGGAGGTCAACACGCTCGGCAACATTATCCATTCATGCGCGGCGCTCTCGCCGTCAGACGCGTGCGGCAGACTCTTTACGGCCTCAACTCCGCCGGGATGGAACCCGCCTTCGGACACACTCACCGCATTACATAACATAGCCCTTAACCCCTGGTGGAACGTCGTTGGCATCTTCGCGCTCCTCTCCGGGGACGAGCCTTATTTCCCGGTGCTCAACTCACCGCCCGCCGCCTGGACTATCGCTCTTAAATACACGGGCGGGGGACTCGACGCGCCGGGAGCGATAGCGATAGACGAGGACGGGAACGTATGGGCCACGAACAACTTTTTATTCGGCTCCCAGTCGGACCTCACGGACTGCTCGATTGGCGGGATCGGCGCGACAAAGCTCTCGCCCGACGGCTTCCCGCTATCTCCAGCTTTCGGCTTCACGGGAGGTGGGATAGACGGCGCGGGGTTCGGCCTCGCGGTCGATCAGACGGGGAACATATGGATAGGGAACTATCAGGGGGACAGCGTATCGCTCCTCACCCCGGACGGGACTCCGCTTTCTCCCGACGTGACAGGCTATAAGGCGAACGGGAATACGAGCAAGGTGCAGGGGACTATCGTCGATTACGACGGGAACGTGTGGCTCGTCAACAACAAGCCCTCAACCGGATGCCCCGGATGCGGGAACTCGCTGATTATATTCCCCGGAGGCGACCCCGATAATCCGGTAAATTTCGCCTACCCGGGGACGGACACGCTCGACAAGCCTTTCGACATCGCGCTCGATCTCAGCGGTGACCTCTGGATAACGAACGGCGCGGGGAATACGGTGACAGAGATAGACGCGCTCGGAAACCCCGTATTTCAGTCAGACGCGGGCTACGGCGGGATAAGCGAGCCCAAGGGTCTTGCGATAGACAGCATCGGGAACGTGTGGATAGCTAACCTTACCGGGCAGGGAGAGCCCGGCGGAGGGAGCGTCACTCTGCTCGACCCCTTCGGCGCGAACGCTCCCGGCTCGCCTTACACGGGCGGGGGCATACAGGGCCCCTGGGGAGTAGCCGTTGACGGCGCTGATAACATCTGGGTCGCCAATTTCAACGGGAAGACCCTGACTAATCTCTGCGGAGTGAGGACCGAAAACTGCCCTCAGAATCTCACGACAGGTGACCCGATCTCGCCTTCGACGGGATATGACGGCGGAGGGGCTTTACAGCACCTGACCGCTGTCGAGATAGACCAGGCCGGCAACGTCTGGGTGGCGAACAACGTGAACGACCTCGAAGTGTGCCTCAAGATGTCCGAGACCGGGTGTCAGCAGGCTTCGACCGAATGCGGGGGGGACGGGTTGGTGGTCTTCTTCGGACTTGCAGCCCCGGTTGATGCGCCTCTGATCGGACCCCCGAGACAGCCGTAACGTTTCTCGAATCCTGTGATCCACACTGAACCCGGTAGGCACTCCGATAATATTCCGAACATTTCAGTCAAAGTGATTCCGAGAAAAATGAGTTGATTCGCTTATTCCCATTCAATACAGTTAGAATTATCTCTATGTATTGAATCCATAAGTAGAAATCGTGTGCAGCATGAAGAAATACGAAAAGGCGATACAAGAGCATTACGAACATGAAGGCCTCGGCGCTGATATATTGTCCGCCCTCGAGCGCGCGGGGAAAGAAATCAAGGTCCACACGGACACGGCCATATTCGACGAATTCCACATCAGGGGTCTCGAAGCGACGATCGAGGTCGCTGAGATGGCGGGGCTTGAACGAGGCATGACTGTGCTCGACCTCGGCTCGGGACTCGGAGGGCCCGCCCGCGCGATTGCGGCTGAGTACGGGTGCCTTGTTACGGGAATCGACCTCGTCGAGGAGTACTGCCGGACGGCGGAAATGCTGACCGATATGCTCGGACTCGGCGGCAAAGTAACGTTCAGGCAGGGCGATATGACCGACATGCCTTTCGAGGACAGCTCTTTCGACAGGGCGTTGACGATGCATACGCAGATGAACGTCGAGAATAAAGCGAAGCTGTTCAATGAAGTCTCGCGGGTTCTTAAACCCGGCGGCCTCTTCGCCGTCTACGAAATATGCGCAGGCCCGCGTTCCCCCTTAAACTTCCCCGTGCCGTGGGCGAATGACCCCTCCATAAGTTTTTTAATCACGCCGGATGAACTCAGGGGAATGCTCAATGATACGGGGTTCAGCGAGATCGAGTGGAGGGATGTAAGCGACCCTTCTTCAGAGTGGTTTAAGACCCAGCTTGAGTTAATATCTTCAGCCCCGAAAGACGCCCCTCCCCCGCTCGGGCTTAACCTGGTGATGGGACCATCGTTTATAGATAAATTCAAAAATGTGTTCAGAAACTTAAAGGAAGACCGGGTAATAGTAGTGCAGGGTGTTTTCCGGGCAGGCAAATAACGGCCTCCGAGATAACCCTAGAGAATTGGTTGAAGTATCAGATGTATCCCGCCTTGTTCCCTATACTTATGACATCGCACTTCGATAGGGTCAGTGCACACGTGTAGCCGTAGTTTCGGATCCGCGGATAAACCCGTTCAGTACTTCGTGGGCTTCCGGCGACGTCGAGACTTCGCCGGACAAGCAGGACGAACGGCCACCCGCACCACATGCTCGATAGATCGGATTGCCTGATCACAGCTACCCAAGAGACTATAGGATCAGGGCGTCCTACTTCTCGCTTGCTCGAAGCAGTTCCCCCTCTAGGGGGAGGGAATTAAATTCAAAAGATGAGATTGCTTCGCTTTGCTCGCAATGACACCTCTTTTTCTGTCATCGCGAGGAGCGAAGCGACGTGGCGATCTGTTTTTATAATTCGCTTCGGCTCGAAACAGCAGGAAAAATTATTGATTAAGGGAATATTAATCTCCTTGACTGATTACGACAAATGTTTATCATAAGAGTAGTAGTAAATACGCTCAGGAGGCGTGCATATAAGTAAAATATACGGAAAGACATCCGGTCTGACGAGAAGTGAAACAGGCAACCTTGAAAGGCTTTACAGAAGGAAAATCCCCCCGAAAGAAGTAATAACATTGGAACTTGCGAGAACGCTTACGAGGCTCTCACACGAGCTTAAGAAGGGAATCTCCGTACTCATAGACAGAAAGGGGAAGATCTCCGCCATATTCCTCGGCGACTCGCACGAGCTGCCGTTCGACGAGGTTCTGGGAAGGTCGAGGGAGGCGAAATACAGGCTCAGGGGTTCGAGGCTCGTTCACACGCACCTTAAAAATTCGGGCTTCAGCGAGAACGACCTGGTCACACTCGTCAACGAAAGGCTCGACCTCATGGGGCTTCTCGAAGTGAGGCCGGACGGCGATCCGGGCGCATTCTATCTCGCCCACGTGCTCCCGCCGAACCAGGACGGGAAGAAGTGGCAGGTGGAGGAGTACCGCGACCTCGGGCAGGTGGACGTAAGCTGCGACGAGCTGATAAGGGACGTCGAGCACAGTCTCGAAAAATCGTACCACGAGCATGGGGGAGCGAAAGACCGGGAAGGAGTGCTGCTCGTAGGCTTCTCTACGAAGTACCGCTCCGAGGCGGAAGAGTCCTTAGAAGAATTAAAATCACTCGCAAAATCCGCGAACAAGGCCGTACTGGGCTCGATTATACAGATAAGAAAAGGGACAGACCCGAGGTACCTGATCGGAAAGGGAAAGCTGCATGAAGCGATCCTTACGGCTAAACAGGTCGGGGCCGAGAAGATCATATTCGACGTGGAGCTTACGCCCGCACAGGTGAAGTCCATCACGGACGAGACGAACCTCGTCGTAATGGACAGGACGCAGCTCATACTGGAAATATTCGCGAGGCACGCAACCACAGCGGAAGGGAAGCTGCAGGTGAAGCTCGCGCAGTTTAAATACAACCTGCCCAGACTCGTAGGGCACGGGGTGGAGCTCTCTCAGCTGGGAGGCGGTATAGGAACGAGGGGGCCGGGTGAAAAGAAGCTCGAAGAGGAAAGGAGACGCATAAGGAAGCAGGTAGAGAACCTAGAGAACGAGATAACGCAGTTGAGCAAGAGGCGAGAGAGGACGAGGGAAAAGAGAAAGGAGACGGGAATACCGACCGTGACTTTCATAGGGTATACGAACGTCGGGAAATCGACGCTATTCAACGCGCTCACCAACAGCGGAGTGGTCGTGGAGAATAAGCTCTTCTCCACGCTCGTGCCGACGACGAGGAAGATAATGCTCCCCGGAGGGAGGGAAATACTCATCACGGACACGGTGGGTTTCATAAGCGACCTGCCGAAGGAGCTTGTGAACGCGTTCAGGGCGACGCTCGAGGAATTGGGCGGCTCATCGCTCCTCCTGCACGTGGCGGACGCGAGCGACCCGATGGTCGATGAGAGGATCGAGTCCGTAAACAAGATACTGGGGCAGACGGGCTACGAATCCATACCGCGGATGATAGTACTCAACAAGGCGGACAAGACGCCTTTGGACGCTGCGAGAAGGCTCTCCAGGGCTTACGGAGCGCCTCTCATATCCGCCCGTGAAAAGAACGCTATCCCTGAAATGCTGGGGCTTATAGAGAGAAGGATATTCGGGGCGAGCCCCGAAGACGAGGCCCGGGGTCAGATAGCGCTAAGCTTACATACCGCATAAAAAAAAGCGGCGGTTCCTGGCGGCCGCCGCTCATTCACTCATCATTCATCAAAGCAAGTTAAGGAAGTACTATATCTCTACTTCGGCAGTACCGCCCTTTATTACTTTAACGTTGTCGCTCTTTCTAGTAACGTCGAAACCGAGCACGACGTGCCCGTTTTGTCTCCCCTTTTCCCATCCGTCCACGATTATCGTGTCTCCCGGGTATACGGGCGCGGTGAAGCGCACTCCGAGGGACTTCAGCTTCGACGGGTCGCTGTCGAGGTAGCTCTCTATTATCGCCCTCATGGTCATGGACATGGTGCAGAGCCCGTGGACTATTATCCCGCTGAGACCCGCTTCCTTCGCAACCTCTTCGTTTATATGTATAGGGTTCATGTCGTTAGACGCCTTGGCGTATTTGTATGTGATGTCTCCCGGGACCCTTATGATGTCCCTGAAAGCGATCGGCGGCACTTCCGGGGCTTCCTTGGGCTTTCCGTTGGACGGGGCGGTCTTGGGCTTCTCCCCGCTCCCGATTCCCCTTATGAAAAGACCCCAGTCGGACTCGACAACCTTCTCGCCCTTCTCATTCGTCGTGAGGACGTTTATCTTGAGCAGCTCGCCCGAGCCCTTGTCCTCTATATCCACTATCTTGGTCCTGAACGTGAGCTTGTCGCCGGGCCTTATGGGCTTGTAAAATTTCATGTTCTGGTCGCCGTGTACGAGCATAAGCACGTTCTTTTTGGCCTCCTCGACTCCGCCGTGGAGCTCGGGGTCGCTCCAAACCTGCTCGAGTATCGGCAGCTCGTAGGTGACCGCATAGCTCGGGGGGGCCATCCCAGCCGGGCTTTCATGGCTGAAATTAAACGCTCCGTTATAGTTGAAATAACTCAAATTACGGGCTCCGATGGCCCATGCGTAGTCGATGACTTCATCGGTGCTGACTACGTGCACCGAAGGCTCGTATTCCTTCCCTATAAAACTCCTGTTGAGTCCCATGATTCTTCTCCTTAACCTTGTGTGTGACCTTCCGCTTTCCGCATAGCGTATTTCGCCTTTTTATAACATTCTTTACCGCGTTAGCTTACAATCTTTCGAAATGCGAAGAAAATAGGAATAAAAGAAAAGTAATAATATTTCGGAATCGCCCTGGCCCGACAAAGAGCCCGCGGTTATTGTCTTATCCTCAAATCCCCGATAAGGACTGCATTGAGGCAAGTTCATTCTAGATATATAAATTAATCAGGAAATACCCGTTTTGTCAAGAGGTTTATTCGCAATTGCAAATGCTTTTGGGGGCATTTTAGACGCGGATGCGAGGAGGGAAACGTCAGCAAACAGACAATGTGACTGATGTCCCCGGTGAATACCCCGCACAACTGTCAGCCGTTAATTAGCCTATGTCCTCCTTAACACTCAATTACTAACTTGTAACGTATCGTTTGTACTACAAATCAACAAATGTTATAATCGTATCAATTTATATACGCTCATTGCAAATAAATTAAAGGAGGATCGAGAATGAAAGCTTTTAGTTTACTAACATTATTAACTATTCTGTTCGCCGCTAATTATGCCCTGGCGCAACAATGCCCGTGCGATACCGAGCAATTGACGATTGGACTCTCCGGCAATCAAATCGTTGGTGTTCTCTGCCCCGGCGGTAAAATCGCCGAAGGTAACATTTGGTCACTAAATCCAAGTGTGGTTGCAATTAGTGGTGATATTGGTAATGGTGTAGGGGCAGCATATCAAGTATTTACTAGCCCTCTATCGGCATGTGAAATCACCGACTTTGTAAATAAGCCCGTACTTGTGTCTCTTACAGATCAGGAAGTCGAAGCTTGCAGACTACGTCTGATAAGAGGATGCAGTCTGGTATTTCCGAGAAACATACCCACACTCAGCGAATGGGGCATGATAGCGATGGCGGGGATTTTGGGTATAATCGGATTGACCGTTGCTGCGCGCAGAAGAAAAGCGGTTGCATAAACAAGGATTTAAGCTTAACAATAATTGCAAACAAAAGGGAGCTTCGGCTCCCTTTTTTGTATAGTCGCCCGATGAAATCAGAGCAGATACTATACAAAATTCCAACTTAACCGTACTTGAGAAAAAAGGGGAGCCCGCAGTCATTCCCCTTCCCTTACGATCTTGATGAGCCGTATGATCCCGCCGCCCGCCGACGCTTCCCCGATCCCGGAGAGGGCCTGAGGCAGCTCTTCAGGGGATTTCAGCCTGATCCTTATCTCTATTTCGCCGCCCTCGAAGAATGGGCTCGTCACGATGCTGACATTTGCGGGGAGTTTGAGGCTGCCGAGCGTTTCCTCCCAGGCCGACTCTACACTTGCAAGGGCAGGATAGCGCACTTTTCTGAGCTCCGAGCGAAGCGCGTCCTTCCCCCCGTCGCCTATCCGCTCATCTATCTCGTCCATGAGGCCGGGGAACGCGCGTTTATCCCTTATGGCTATTTCTTCAATATCCTTTATAACCTGCCGGGATTCATTATTATTGAGCCTGTACCTGTCGATGACTCTTTTTAAAACGAGAGCTTTTTCGGGAAGCGCGCACTCCGAGAGCATCTGGCACTGCTCTATGGTTATCTCCTCTCCGTAATAGGCGTCCTTTATCTCCCGGTCAAGCGACGCAAGACCGATGCACCTGTCGTACTGCTTCCTCGACGGCGGTATCCCGACGTAGGGCAAGGCGTCCCTTATCATCTCACGGTCGTCCCACCCGAGGAGGTCCCTGAATTTGAGCACCAGCTCCGAAAGCTCCATATCGTCCATGCGGTCGCAGTTATCGTGGTAAATAATTTTGATGCAAGCTTCATCCGACAGCTCGTCTTCTTCGTATGTTTTGGAGATTATTTCGCTATATCCGAGATCGCGGCAGGCCGATATTCTTTTCCGTCCCGTCACTATACGGTATTTATCCCCGGCCTTTCTCAGAACGGGAGGGCTTATGAGCCCTATCTCGCGTATGGAATCGGCTATGAAGGATACTCCGTCCATGGACCCCGTAAGGAACGTCGTGTCTTCAGTATCTATGGACGATAAGGGGACGGGCTCTATTTTCATCTAGAAGAGCGTTACCACGCCGAGCGCAGTGCCGAATACGCCCAAGGGGGCGAGGTCATCGAGCGTGTCTATGCTCTTGTCCACTTTGAGGAGCGTATCCTGGGCGTCCCTGTAGAGCTTGTCGTCGTTCACGAGCTGCCCGAGAGTGCCTTTCCCCGAGTTGACTTTCTCGAGTATCTGGTTGAGGTTAGTCGCTGCTCCGGTCGCCTCGTTATAGAGAGTGTCGTCGTTAAGGAGCTTCCCTATCGTGCCCTTCGAGTTGTTGAGCTTTTCAGACATATTGCCGAGACCGGAGAGCGCGGTCTTCGCGTCTTCATAGAGAGTGTCGTCGTTAAGGAGCTTTCCGAGAGTGCCCTTCCCTTCTTTAAGGGACGCCGTTATATCGTTTACGTTCGTGAACACCCCCTTCGCCTCCGTATAAAGCGCGTCGTCCTTGAGGAGCTTCCCGAAAGTTCCTTCCCCTTTCTCGAGACCCGCCAGCACGGAATTGAGGTTGTTCACGATGCTCGTCAGCTGCTGCTTGTTCTCACCGAGGACGTCGAATGCGCTTAATGCCGACTGTATGGAGCCGACCGCCTGGTCGACTTTCACGAGTATATCGTTTATATCCGCAGGCTCCTCACTCGGAAGTACCGCGCCCGATTTGGCGAGCGGACTGTCAGGGGCGCCGTACGACAGGTTTATATAATGCGTGCCGAGGAGGCTCGTCAGTTTTATTGTAGCGACGGAGTCGGTTTTGATGCCGCTATTCTTCTTGACGGTCATCTCGACCTCTATCTTCCTGTCGGCGAGCGTGATCTTCGAGATCTTGCCCACCTCGAAACCCTCCAGCTTCACGGGGTTCCCCTCGCGGAGCTCTCCGATCGACGCAAAATAGGTCTTCAATTTTAAATTCGAGCCCAGGAACGGGAGCTCCCCCACGAAGTCGAAAACCGCCAGCAGTATCAACAGACCGACCACGAAGAATATTCCGACTTTTACGTGCTTGTTCATATCCCGTTACCTCCTTTGTTGTTCGAACTGGGGCGCTATGAATTCCTTGACGGCAAAGTTTTCGCAGCACCTGATCTCCTCGGGCGTGCCGAACTCTATGATCCTGCCCTCGCTGAGTATGGCTAATCTGTCGGCGACGTAGAATGCGAGGTCTATGTCGTGCGTGACGACTATCTGAGTTATCTCGATCTTGCGCTTGAGGTCGCATATCAGGTCGGCGATCGTGCGCGTCATCATGGGGTCGAGTCCCGAAGTGGGCTCGTCGAACAGTATCAGGTCCGGGTTCATGACGAGAGCGCGGGCCGTGGCGACCCTCCGCTTCATCCCGCCCGACAGAATGGAGGGCATGGTATCCTCCTTCTCCTCGAGTCCCACTATCTCGAGCGCGCTCGACACCAGTTCCTTCGTCTTCCTGTCGTCATCGAAGACCCCGTGCTCCCTCAGATATAAGGCCACGTTCTCCTCGACCGTGAGGGAATTGAAAAGGGCCGAGCTCTGGAAGACCATAGCGACGACGTGATTCTTTTTGAAATCGGGGTCGTTGATGTCCTCGCCGCCTATGAGTATCCTGCCTGCGTCCGGCTTTTCGAGCCCTATGACGTGGCGGAGCAGCACGCTCTTGCCCGTGCCGCTTTTGCCGAGAATGACGACCGTCTCCCCCGGCCGGACTTCCAGATTTACTCCCCTGAGCACGTGGTTGTCCCCGTAGGACTTCTTGAGCCCCGTGATCGAGACGCCCACGCGGTCGGATTTCAGGTAGCTCAGGAGCGCCTTCCCCGCGCCGTTTGAGCCCGAAACACCGCCCCTATCGTCCTTCTCCGTAAGTTCCCGCATATCCATTTATTCTAATCCAAATCGAGGAATATTAAAATCCTCGTTGCGTAATAGTCGAACACGAGGACGAGCACGAATGAAAGAACGACCGCTTTCGTGACGGAAGTCCCTATCTCCCTCGGTCCCCCCTTCGTCTTGAGCCCGACGTAGCAGCAGACTATAGATATAATAACGCCGAATGTCATCGCCTTGATGAGCCCGTTGACGACCGATGTGAAGTCCATGAGCTCCGACATGTTCCTGTAAAATACGCTGAACGAGAGGTGGACCTCGGGGTTGATGTAGGAGACCAGGGCGCCCCCGAACCAGCCTATTACGTCCATGTATATGACGAGAACGGGAAGCGCGAGCACCATCGCCACGAACCTCGGCATCACGAGGTACCTCACCGGATTGATGTCCATGGTCTTGAGCGCGTCTATCTCCTCGTACACGCTCATCGATGCGAGCTCGGCCGCCATCGCCGAGCCTACCCTGCCGGCAATGAGTATGGAGGCCATGACCGGCCCGAGCTCCTTTACGAGAGAAAGACCGACGAGGCCGCCCACGTTCTCCTCGACGCCGTACTTGACGAGCGTGGGACCGGCCTGGAGGGCGAGCACACCGCCCGAGAAGAGCGCGATGAGCGCGCCCACGGGGAGGGTCTGGTAGCCGATTATGAGGAGCTGGTCGAGTATCTTGTCCGTATTCTTGAGCGCGGCCTTGCACCAGTAGAGCGTCTCCAGCAGGAGGCTCACGAGACCGCCGGTAACCTTGAAGAATGACATTACACCGTTCACTTCTATCCTCCTCCGCTGCCTTTGACGCCGTTTTCCACTGTCTTGCTCGATGAAATATTAACAGGAATAAAGAGAATCCGCAGGGTCTTCTTGCCGGGCGTGATCTTGTAGCCGAAAAGACCGCCCAGGAGATAACATTTCGATACTTCCTCTGACTTCTCGAATGACAGCACCGGGATAATAGGCCTCAACTCGAACTTGACGCTGTCCTTCGTGCGCTCCGTCCTTATCGTGTTCCAGAATATCGACGATTTCTGGTTCCCCTCCGCGTCCATCCTCCACTCGACGAAATGCCAGAACGGGGACCAGTTCCTCTCCCTGGGCGGGTTGTCGGCGAGGAATGTCTCGATGAACGACAGGAGGTGGAAATAGGAATCCCCCTCGGGCGTCGTCGTATAGCTGAAAAGTGGCCATAGGTGTACGGCCTTGCCGCTCTTCCCCCTTTCGTTCGTCGGCGTGTCGGTTATCTCCTTGTATATGAAAAGGGCGAACGTATTCTTGGTCCTCACGTAGTCCTTGAATATGTACTTCTTGTGTCCCCAGAGGGGCCACATCAGGAACCCGGTTTCGTAATCCTTTTCCTTTCTCATCGAGTAGAACGGGAAAACCCTGTTCGTATGTACGGAGCCCCTCGAGAACGTGATCAGCGGCCAGGGGATGTCCCACCTCCTCACGTCGATATTCTCATCGTCAATCGTGGTTATGAACGGCCAGAGGTACGTCCTCTGCTTCCTCCCCGGCGAATCCGTGCCGTAGTAAAACGGCATGAGCGCCGTCGAGCTCAGCTTCTCTCCGTAGAAATCCCTTTCCCTGTGCATATATACGGGCCAGAGCGCGAACTCGTCCTCGAAGTCGTCCTCCTTTTCCCTGTAACCGAAGAGCGGCCAGAACCTGCCTCCCCCGGCCCCGCCGCCCGAATACGCTCCGAAGAACGGCCAGAGGACGTTCGTATTCGTCACGCCTTCTTTCTTGGTCCGCAGATAAAGAGGGAAGAGCGCAAAGTTGATCTCGTCCTTCCCGAACTTGTGCCGCATATTCCCGTACAACGGAAAGAAGGCGAAGTAGCTCTCTTGAGGGTCCTCGTCCTTCCTCCCGAAGATAAGAGGGAAGAGCATGTAGCTGTATTCCCTGAACCCGCTCGGTCTCAGGTCGGAGCTGTAATAGAATAGATATTCGAGGAACTGGAACTTGGTGTCCCCTTCGAAAGAGCGGTGTGTGACCAACGGGTAGAGGAAATCGAACCCGGTCCTGTCCTTCGCGTAATTGCGGTAGTTGTAGAAGATCGGGCGGAAGCCGTACTCCATGGTATCCGGCGTTTTCTTGTAGGAGAAAAAAGGGCCGAGCGCGTCTATCGATTTAGCGCCAGTCTCCCGGTCCCTGTCGATGTAGAGAAGGGGTCCCAGGTTAAGCACTTCATCAGCCGATGCCGCAAGAGGCGGGATAAGGCAGAGGAGGATAGTGAGGATGCTTCGAAGGTTTCTTGCGCCCGGGAATGACATTCGATTAAATGTAACTCATCTAACCCCAATATCTATGAAATATTTATAAGTATTGCAAATACAACGGTCACACGTACCTGCGCGGGACCCTCTTCCCCGTGATCGACAGTATCTCGTAGGAAATAGTGTCCGCCCACCCCGCGACGTCGTCGACGGAAACGAGCGAGTCCCCGAATAAAACGACCTCGTCCCCGACGGAGGCGCCCGCTACATCCGTCACGTCAACCGTTATCAGGTCCATGCATACCGTCCCGGCCACTGGCGCGCGCGCTCCCCTTATGGAAACCATGGCGCGGTTGGAGAGCCTCCTCATATACCCGTCGGCATAACCGATCGGGAGCGTCGCTATCACCGAAGGGCGCTTCGTAACGAACGTACCGCCGTAGCTCACGGGGGTGCCCGCCGGGACCCTGCTGACCTGTATTACGACGGTCTTCAGCTTCATCACGGGTTTGAGACCGAGCCCTGCCGCGCCGTCCGAGCCGTAGAGAATTATGCCCGGCCGTACGAGGTCCATGTGCGATTCCGGGAAGCGCTGAATGGCCGGGCTGTTGGCTGCGTGGAGGTAGCGGGGCCTGAACCCCTTCTCCCGTATGTCGTTAACGCGCTTCGTAAATCTGCCCAGCTGAGCGCGGGTAGCTTCGGGGGATTCCGAAAAAGCGGAAGCCAGGTGAGTGAGAGCCCCCTCCATGACTATGTTCCTGTATCCGGCGAGCCCCGTCAGAAATGCATCCACATCCTCGGGCCTTACTCCGAGCCTCGACATACCCGTGTCTATCTTTAAATGATACGGGGACAACCTGCCGGCCTTCGCGGATTCGGCGTCGAGAGACTTCGCCGCGTCGAGGGAGAAAAGGCACGGCGTAAGCGAATGCTCGACTACGACGGCGGCTTCGTCGGGTCTCATGCCGCCCAGGAGGATTATCGGAATCTCGACCCCGTAGTCCCGGAGCTCGACCGCCTCCTCGACCGTCGCCACGCCGAGCATTTCCGTACCGGCTTCCTCGAGCGTCCTGCCGACCTCTACCGCGCCGTGCCCGTAGGCGTCCGCCTTCACGACGGAGAGCACTCCTACGTGGTCATCGACGAGCCCTCTTACGACGTTGAAATTGTGTATTAAAGAGTCGAGATCGATCTCAGCCCAGGTTGGTCTCATGAATATATGTAATTATCCGAAAATTAAGAAAAGGGTCAATAAACAGAGGTAGTGCGGCAATACAACCTACCTGTTGTCCTTCCCGATTCTCAAGCGGGAAGCGTTGTTTTGACCCGGTTCGTACCTTAGCCCTCGAATATCCCTCCCGAAGCGTATGTGACAAGTGACCGTAGTGAGCGGATTCCAGCCGGACACTGTATCGCACCCGGATGGTCCACCTAATCAGCGGAAAGATTTAGGAATCCGCCAATCCGCCGACCTTCCCGGCCTATACCCCCGCGGAGGTTGGCGGATGGCGGAAAGTCTTCTGTTATGGTATAAATTGTTTGTACAGATAAATCTACAGGCGTATTTATTTACTTGATAACTGATAACTTTTGAGCTGGACCATCCAAAAGCAATTTAAAATTATTTATGAAGTCGATCCCTAATAAGATTTCATCACTATCTTGTCCTTTATCTACTGATCTATAAAAAGCCACTTCGTATCGGTTATTCAATTTAGGTACAAACAAAAAACCCTCAGCTTCGTACATATTAATATCACTTCCATCCGCCAATTCATAAGGAACAATGTCTGGCTTCTCCCAACGTTGAAGTTCTAATTGCTCATAGATACGTATAGGTAATACTATCCCACCAGACCAACCCGTATCCAGTAATACCAACTCCTTGGTTCCAATAGGATATTCAATATCCCCAGGAGACACCAAACGTATGCCCATGTGAGGATGTTTATCTTTATAAGCCCAACTTATTTCTTCCGTTTCATTGGCCATCTTGTTTTTCTCTTGATTTGTTCTTTTCTCTCAACTTTAAAGATGAATCTATGGTGCCCATCAATGGCTACTTCTTTTACATCCTCAAAAGATTCTCCGATTCGTTGAAGTTGACCTTTAGCAATCACCACATACTTCCCAAGATGGTTCCGATAAAGATCATCTTTTATCTCATTGTAACATCTCATGTTTTCCTTTCTTTCCTGTATAGTTTCAATTGATTCAATGGATTTGTTAAAAGGTGAGAGAGAAGAAGTAGAAGCAGTAGACAGAATTATGGCTTTGCCGTTATTCAATCCCGAAAGATCATTGAAAGACCCAGATTGACGTATGAAATTAAAATCCCGATTCGTTTGACTGTCAGAGAAATCTATAATGTGCATAACTTAACTACCCCCCGCTGCTTCGCATTGTTTTAACAACCAATCCCCAATAAATTTAGCTGTATCTAACGTCATTACAGTTCCTATTTGAATCTCTCTTATGATGATTATTTTATCCGAATCAGGACTGGGTATTCGTTCGACTTCATCTTTACTTACATTTCCGTCAATTACCGAATGTTTAATCGATTCAGGCAATTGTTGTGATTCCGAAAACAATTCCACTCTTAATAGCCCTTGGTTAGTTATCCCACCCCAGACTCCATCTATCGATATAACTTTATATCCATCTAATTTATCGAATCGATATTCTATTTCTTTGGGAAATATTTTCTTTTGAGACACGTAACACCCCTTCAATTTTTATCAAGTCCTAACAACTTAGAACTATAAACAAATATTAATTTATACGCAATCGGACGTTTCTCTAGACTATCTCAACTTCCAATAATCTTATCAATACCCATGATTTTGCTTGTGCTGCCCCACAATCCGCCAATCCGCCAACCTCCCCGGGGTATAGGTACGGGAAGGCTGGCGGATGGCGGATGATTCGTTTTTTACTATGATGACAGGGTCTTAACGTTGAAGCCCTTTTGAACCTGCTTCACCCTGCCCGCCTGCCTGAGCCTGCTCAACGCCCTTTCGACGCTCCGCTTCCTGAACCCTTCTTTCTCGGCGTGCTCGAAGATTTCTCTCGTCCTCATAGCCTCGCCGTCCGCGGGTAGTAACTCGAGAATGAAGTCCTGGATTTTGTAGATATCGAACCCCGACTCCTCGCCGTTCCCCGGATCATCACACGGCTCGAACCTGTCCTCGCCCGCCTTCCTTATGTAGAGCCTGGTGCCCGACTGCTGTATCCTGTTTTTCTCAACGGACATTCGGAGCATATCGCCCGTGAGCACGTCCAGGTTGACGACGACGTCCACCGCCCCGGCCATCGCCGACGCCCCTCTCCCCCTGTAAACCGCCTTCCCCTCGTCGCTCTTCGTGGAGTGGTGTATGAGCAGTATCGCGCACCCAGCTTCTTTCGCCACGCGCTTGAGCAGGCCCGCCATGTAGTTAGCCTCCGCGTTGTCGTTCTCCTTCTCCATGGCGAGCGCCCTTGACTGCGTATCGAGCACGACGAGGTCGTACCTCTCCTCCTTGCACAGAGAGAGGAACTCCCTGAAATCGTCCTTCAGGTCGAACCGGTCGAGGACGTGCAGGTCCCCGGGAAGCTCGCCGGAGATGAGCTCTATCTTGTGCCTTATCAGGAAATCCGGGGTCTCGAGATCGACGTAGAGCGACTTGAGCTTCTTCGAGAACGGGATGTCGAGGAACGGCTGACCCATAGCCCCGAGGGCGCATAAGTTGTAGGCAAGCGTGCTCTTGCCCGCGCCCGGCTCGGAGTTGAGCTGGGTTATGCACTTCGGGTAGATCACGTCCGCCCATACGGACGGTGGCGGCTGGATGTGCTTCATGTCGGGCGCAGGTACAGGCTTGAGACGCCTGACGCCGCCCGCTCGGTCCGTGTGATAGAGCTTGTCGATGATCTTATCTATCTCATCCGCATCCTTTCCCCCTCGACCGCCCGCACGCCTTCCGTTAACCTTTCCCAAAGTTTCCTCATCCTGGAATCGTTTTTCACAATCCCGACGTAGTAGCCGAGGTTCTCTTCCAGGACCGCGTTACCCGCTACATAAGTCAGGTAACTCGTCCCGCCCGCGTTATCGAGCTCGCCCGCGTCCTCGAGACACTGCCTGAGTGTGACGAGATCGACAGGTATGTCGGCTGCCTGCATATCCCCGATCATGTTGTAGATCCATTGGTGACGCTCGACGTAAAAATCCATATACTCCAATTTTTTACTGACCTCGTCATAGAGACGGGGCTCGATTATTATCGCCCCGATTATCCCCTCCTCGTACTCTCTATGATGCGGTAAAATCCCATCATCCATTCCATCCCCTCCGGTGTGTGTTTCTTATAATTCTTGCTTTTCTTGTGGTACCCCCTCACCCAAACCCTCTCCCACGCTGGGGAGAGGGAAATGTAAAGTAGGCTCAGGGAGTAGCGTAGAAACCGTTTATGAGCGCAGATTCTGCGCAAAAAAAAAGGAGAAAGTACGGGGCGGGGCGTAAATCCCTTGCCTCGTATTTTCTCCTTTACATTTTCGCGGCCCAGCAGACGCAGAACCGCCTATGAAATATAAACTATATTAAGTATATAACTTCCGCAAGGGGGTATTTTGCCGGGCGGAGTTTTTATCACTTAATAAAGCGCGAGCTCTATAAGTCGCGTATGGCTTTCTGACATTTCTCAACAACCTCAGCCGGAATCACATCCATGCCGTGTTCCTCTTTGGCATGCTTTGCCGCCTGCTTCATTATTTCCTCTGCCGTCTCTCCCTTTGCCTCGAAATCACAGTCCACTCCGACATCCCTGCAGCGAAGTACTTTCGTCATAATTTATCTCCTTTGTAAAGCGTGTTTTTTCCGTGGTTAGGAGTATATGACGAAAGAGGAGTGAACGTCAATCCTTTTTGGAGTATTGCGAGAAGAGGCTCGGGCACGATTAACCGAGCGTACTACCCGGACGGACGGAGCGGATACTCAGTTTATGATAAGACCAGGCCATTCGAAAATATGTCGGGAAATACGACAAAATTATTAAGAAAAGCACAGCTCAGATATTTATATGTAAGCAATCAGGCAGGATAGAATGGTTCTTCCATGGCAAGAAAGATGCATCTGAATACGTCTAGAGAGATATTTGGGGAGGTACTTTGATGAGGGGATTTGGAGAAAATAAATGAGAACAAAGTGGATATTACTAGCTGCGGTTCTAATGGCGTTAACAGGGCAAGGGTTATTCGGATGCTATGCAGGCCCGGGTTATTACGCGGGTCCGTATGACCCGTATTATAACGGCCCGTATGGACCGTATTATAATGGTGCGTATGATCCGTATTATAACGGCCCGTATGTATCCGGTGGAATCTACTATCAGTACGCATATCCTCCGGTGTATCCGACATATCCGGGATATGGGTTTGGGTCTTATGGATTTCCGTTACCGGGGTTTAACTTCTATTACAATAATTATCATGGCTGGAATAACTACTGGCACGGAAACAAGTATCAGCACGGTTATTATCATTATGGACATGGATCCGGCTATCACAATAAACCCGGCTATTATAATAGACCCGGCTATCATAGTACCCCAGGGTCTCATTATAAGGGTGGTGGGTACCATGGGGGTGGGCATAGATGAAAAGAAGGAATTCGCTCGAAGTTCAACGAAGCCGCTGCCTGATCGTCCGGAGAGATGCGGCGAGCCCTCCCCTGTCAGATGTACTGATTTCGGACACCCTCAATAATCCATGGTAACCGGATTTGCTTTTAATCATTGAAAATAATTTCCGGCACTCCGTTTGCAATAT
>CAVPJU010000009.1:0-46658 GCA_963705505.1 uncultured bacterium | reverse complement strand
CGACATTCACAGAATTTGCGTGAAGAAAATAGATTATTAAGGCGTGAAAATATTTCAGGGCTGGGGTGGAATTGAAATATTTTAGCCTTAATAAGATATTTTTAGCGAATTCTGTGCTGTCGGATGATTTTTGCTTCTTTTCATCAAGGAAAAGAAGAGAAATATATTTGCCTTTCTTTTTATTCGTCTTTCCATAAACCACACTATGTGTGTGTGCTTCTTTGTATCAGGAAAAGTAGAAAAACTCTACTTAAGCGCGGCGGTAGCGCTGGTTATAAACAGCTTCCAGTCCTTCAAGACCTTATTCCCATCGCTGTCCGCTACCTGGCCGACATTCAGGTGGCTCGTCAGGTATTGAAGACGCTCTATCTCATCTTTCTCTCCCGCGCCGCGGTTAGCATCACTGAAACGCTCCTGGAGATAAAACGGCGGTATGGACTGGTTATAAAGAGTGACCTTTATATCGTGGACCTTGCCGAGCGTCGCCTCATCGAGCGGTATCAAATATTCGATCACGTCCGCTCCCGTAAGTGCGGGGTCGGTGTAATAAGGGTCCTGCGCGGCCTCTCCGTGTGTCTCGGCGAGGGCCTGAATGTAAGGAGAGTCGAATGTCAGAAAGAAAGCCGGATTATAACCCCTGGGTCTGATGCGGTTATCCTTGACCGTATCGAAGCGCCTCAGGAAGCTCGTGGTGAGATGGCCTTCCGAATCTTCGATAAGCTCCTGGTATATCTGCACCTCGTCGTCCCGGGTGATAGTCTGGTAGTGAGGCTGGAACGGGGCGTCCGGGTTCTCGACCGGCTCTTCGCTCGGAAGGACTTCTTCCGTAGTACCTTTAACTATGGCGCCCAGCTCGTTCGTCCGTCCCGAGGCCCAGAGCACGTTCCCTTCCGCGTCGCGTACCAGGAACTCGATAAACACCCGTCTGAAGCTTACGCCCGAGGGCAGGAAATGACCGGCTTTATTGGTTACCTTCACCACCGCTCTCAGTTGTCCCTCGGGGGTGACTTCGAGCGTTTGAACGTCGACAGCGGCCGTTTGATTCTGCGCCATATCGATCATGGAATTCGCTCCGGTAATCAGAGCTGGAACGGTCGACGTTCCGGTCATGTAGTCGATCTGACGCGCGCCCAGGATGATCGGGAACTGCTGGAACATCTGGTTTATAAAAAGGTTAAGACCGTGGAGCGAGTGTCTGGGGAATACGTCACGCTCGGTAAGCGTTATATCCTGATCGGGCAGACGCCCGGTAGTCGGCGGGAGCCCGTTTGATTCGATATTGGCTATTTTAAACGACAGATGCTGTCCGTCGAACGTCGTAGGCATATGGCAGTCCGCGCATGAGAGGAACCCCGGCTTGCCGGGAGCGAAGTCGCTGTTTACCCATTCGAGATTAGTGGTCTGCTCGTAACTCGCGCCGATTATCTCGCCCTGATTTGTGACAACCGGGAGCAGTATGTTGTGACAGCTTCCGCAAGTATCCGAGCTGGACGCGTCGCCGCTTACAAAATAATCCTTGAACACGGGCGTTATACCCAGAGCGTGCTGCATCGGTTTCGGAACTATCGTGTCGTCCATATATGGTCCGTAGACTTCGTCGGGAGGACCCGTAACAAAATTCCCGGTGAAAGTTTCTTCATTACCCAGATCGACGTCAGACATATGATGGCAGACCGTACAGGAGATACCGTCCCTGGCAAGCGCCCCGTATTCCTGAAACTCGTTCTGCTCGGAATCGGGCCACTGCGTCACCATATCGAGACTGAACGGCTTTCCGGACGGCACTCCGGCCGGCGGGGCTACGGCGAACAAGCTGTTGCAGTCCTCCGTGTCCTGGCCGGGAGTATCTATGGCTAACTGGCGCTGTCCCATGACGCCGTGGCAATGAAGGCACGTGCTCTCCACGCACGTCGTGTATTGAGGCAGGTTGTTCGTTTCACTCTGGAGCTGCGAGAAAAAGATAGGGTCGCGGCCCGCAAGCCCCATGGGCGACGCCCTCCATTCGCTGTACTGGGAAAGATTAACAAGCTGCGTCCCGCCGCTCACATCCTGCTCGAGTATCATATTGGGTTGTGCAGCGTTCAGGTAAGTGGCGTCATGGCATCCGATACACTGGTCCGACGTGATAAACTGCCCCGGGCTTGTCGAAGCCGACACTATGTGATCGTAGGTCTCGGCGGGGAGACGCAGAAACCACGCGTCGGTAAAGGAAACCTCGTCGAGCTGATTATAGAAATTCAGGAACTCCGCTTCCGGCTCCTCGAGCGCGGTCGTAAAGGGCGATACGTAGCCGTTGACCTCGTCCCGTGCTCCGCTGGCAACGTCCGTAGCGCCTATAGATTCGGAGTCTCGCGCAATCAGGGATATCAACCCCGGCTGCGGGCCGGCGAGAAACTCAGCGGGGAAAGACCTGGTAGTCCCTTTAGAAGGAAACTGTTTATACTCGATACCCGGAGTCAATAAATTGTCGAGCGATGAAAATGTCGATTCGGTCGCTGCCGAAGCGTGGCAGTTTATGCAGTTATTCCCGTATTCGCTGTAGGGATATACCACGTCCGGAATTTTATTAGTGCTCGAGTAAACATAGCCCGTCGGATACCAGAGCGGGTTCGGTTTTGTCGGTATTAAACCATCCTCGAAGAAACCCATTCCCGTAACGCCCGAGGCGTCGAATACCGGAGGGTTTCCTATTTCCCATGCGGAATCGGGAGGATCGGGGACGACGGCATAGGAAGCCCAGTACCAGCCGTCGTATGATGCGCCGCTTTGCTTGACCATTACAGTCCAGGACTGTGGCTCGACATCGTTGTTAATTACCATACAGCCCTCGCTATTGAGGGTGATTCCGAGCTTATCGTTAATCGAGTGCATCTCCTTTATAATCATAGCTCCGTCGGGGATGCTGCCCTCTCTGCCGTTACAGAGCCACTCCAGCACCTCGGGAGAGTAGTAGATTCTGACAGCGGGATGCACGCCGTAGTTCTGACCCTTTCCTATTTCTCCGACATAAGGACCCGTCAATCTCCAGTTCATATCGCCTGACCACTCAAGCTCGTTCACATAGTCCCTGGCTATGAGAAAATCCTGGAATGCCAGGTCGTATTCATTCTTCGCGTCGAGGTCAGACAACGGAGGAGGGTCCTGGAGGTTTATCGGAGCTTCCCGCCCCGCGCCGGAATGCATACTGCAAAATTCATCAATTTGCTCCTGAGTAGGGGGTACAAGCGAGCTCTTACACACCCACCGGCTGGGGTCTTTAGGCAGAGGGCCTTCGTTCGTCGTGCTGCTTTCGTCGCAGCCGCCGATCGAGAGAATCGCGACGAGTATAGATAGAACAATTTTAATGGTATATCTCAAGATTTCACAATCCCTCGAATCAGAGATAGGCACAAAATATTTTTAAATCTTATAATGTAATCTTGATTCTAAATAATAGAATCTTGACCCTAAAATTAATGCCGTTAGATTAAAATTACAATAGGCGAAAAAACTTCCCCCGAACTTTCCGCCGCGGCAATCTCATCCTTATACTATATTTCCCCTCTCCCCAGCGAGGGAGAGGACTATTTCGATGAACAGGAGAAATAGGACGCCATTACAGTAAGGTCACCACTGCTAATTAACCCCAGTCTCATTGTTCTCTAAATCCAAATTAGGGTGAGGGGGTACATTATCATTCCTGTCGTTCCCGAATGCCTTTTTCCTTTCCGACATTCACAGAATTTGCGGCGGGCAAGCGCCCGCGCATAAAATTCCCTCCCCCATTATAAGGGGGGAGGGTTTGGGTGGGGGGTTTACTTTATTGCTCGATCAAGAAAGTCTTTCCCTTCCGACATTCACAGAATTTGCGTTAAGAAAATATATTAGTAATGCGTCAAAAATCTTTTACGGGACGATTCCGAGCAAGTAACGATTGTAAGCGAGCGCACAATCGGACGACTTTAGCTGAATGCACTTTGCTGATGTTCTTCGGATAATCTACTTAAGCCAAAACAAATCGGACGCCACTCGCTAAATGCAATTATGTCATGAGTCTTGTTTCACTAAACCTTGATACTAATTAGGGCAGAATTAAAAGATTTTCGCATTAGTAATATATTTTTAGCACAATTCCGTGCTCTCTTTTCGAAAGACCACACTATGTGTGTGATTTTTGCTTCTTTGTATCAAGACAAAGAAGAGAAATATATTTGCCTTTCTTTGTCTTTTCTGTGTCCTTGCGAGCGTAGTGAAACGAAGCGCGGCAATCTAAGTACATAAGCGAGATCGCCACGGTCGATTCTCTCCCTCGCGATGACACATGATGTGCATCATTCCCGAGAAATCGGAAATCCACTCTCCCCTCCCAAAATTCCCCCTTTCAACCGCGCGCGTACAGGTTACACTTATAACGATGCGCAACACCGGCAGATATTTCACAGCCGCGCTCGTCCTGTGCGCGGTCTTCATCTCACACCCGGGCGCGCTCCGTGCGAAGGACATCAAGAACCAGGTCATAAGGGAAACGATACTCGACGAGGAGATAAGGGCGTTCTGCGCTCTCAACTGCATCGGGAACGAGAGAGAGGGGACGCTTAAGACCCTGACCGTCGACCCCGCCGGGAAAGACCGCTACTCCGTCTTCGGCATAGCCGCGCTCAGGAACAGGGAGGTTATGAATAACCCGTTCGAGTACGTGGTGTTCGACCACACCGTTTACATAAGCTCGCGCGGGACGCTCAACTCCGCGACCTGCGTGCTCAAGGTCACGGACGCGAAGGTGGATAACGACTACCACGGCATTTTCACGGAGATGCTCCGCTCGGAGTCGGACGTCGTAGGAAAAACCTTCAAGGTCCCCGACTGCAAACGCTTCATCGAATAGACACAATCCCAACATGTCATTTCGAGCGGCGCGAGAAATCTTTCTCGTACTTTCTTTAGCCCGTTCGTCCTCAATTTTAATTCCCTCCCCATATGTAAAGGGGGAGGGTTCGGGTGGGGGTGTACATTAATATTCCTGTCATTCCCGACTACGATCGGGCTTGCCACGGCGACGCCCTGACGAGCCGGGAATCCATTCACTATATTTATTACCTACATTACGCGCTTGCTTGTAACCGTTTCCGCCTCACCGCGAAGAACACGCCGACCAAGCCTAATCCCGCCGCCGCCGCGATCATCCCCCACTCACTGAGAGTCGGGACGTTCGCCGATGCCGAGTTCACGAACGTGCATGTAGTCTCGGACAGACTCTCACTCGTGCAGAGCGCTGTTATACCGTCCTGAATACTGGTGAACTCAAATCCCGGGCTGAAATCGCACAAGACATCGACGAGTCTCCATCCCGGCGTCGGCTGCTCGGTTATATCGACGTCGGCGTCAAAATTTAATTGAGTTGTAATACAGTCCCCTCCGTCGAAGAGCTCTACAGTCTCCGTCACCCCGGAATCGGTGAAGTCGATATTAAAGCCCTGGTCCCCCGCCCCCGGAGCGGACTTACAAATAGTCAGCGCACACGGGAACTGCGCGTTCGCGCTTTTGGTGAGCGACGGGATGAGCATAACTCCCGCCGTGATGATAAATAATAATGTACAGGTTTTAATTATGTACTTCATATTTGTCCTCCCCTGAGATTTAATATTGTTTTATATTCGGAATAATCGGGGAACTGCTTCTATACGGCTTGTAAGCTCCCTCCATTATTACCATCCTTTAAGAATTATTGTTCGATTTTACTATAAAATAGAAGTATATGCAATCTTTATTTTCCGCCCTTCACAGCTCATTAATATTCCGGGTTTTTGTCCCGGGCCGCTCCGCCGTAAGAGGCCGTCACCCCCTCAAAAAAAAAGCCCCTTCCCCCGCTCGGAGGGAAGAGGCTTCATAACTTTTGTCATTCCCGAGTAATCGGGAATCTCATCTTTATCCTTTCAATTCCCTCCTTAGAAAAAGGAGGGTTAGGGAGGATTTGTATTTCCTTCTTTTAAGAATTAAACGCCCTTCTCCTGCGGAGCGCGAAGAACACGCCAACCAATACCAATCCCGCCCCCGCCGTTATCATCCCCCACTTTTATTTGTATTCCCTCCCCCTGGAGGGGGGAGGGATAGGGTGGGGGTGTCACCTTTCATTTATAAACTAGCAGTACTTCTTTTATTTCAGAAGTTTGTGTTACAACCTATATATTCCGCATATCCATTCTACACCGCGCTAGCCCTCTTCCGCCTCACCGCGAAGAACACTCCGATCAAGCCTAATCCGGCGGCGGCTGAAATCATCCCCCATTCGCTGAGCGTCGGTACGTTCGTTCTGAGTGTGTTGGTAATCGTACAATTCGCGGTAACGCCGTTTGCGCTTTCGCAGCTCACTTCGATGCCGCCCTCGATCTGCGTAACGGTTATACCTTCTTCGGTATCGCACGTTATATCCGTGATCACATACCCTTCCACCGGCTCCTCCGTTATATCGGCAATGGTAGTCGGCGGCGGAATCAGTATTTTTTGCGTATCGCCGTTTGATAGATCGAAAACGAACTGAGTGTCGTTCGTATCTATATAATCAAACGAGAATACAGTCCCCGACGCCGGTTCCGTAACTTTGGTTATATTCAGAGTACACTGCTGCTGCGCGCGGGAACTATCCGCATGAAATAATAAAACACCCGAAAAGACAAAAGCAATTAAAACTCCGACTAAATACTTCCCGTATATACTCATAAAGCACCTCCTCCAGAATTTATTTTTCAACTCTTCTCAAAATCTGGATCCCCTTACAATCACGTCTTATAACTCCGTTTGCTTCCATCCCTTTTAAGCGCCTGCCTGCAGCCTGCGCCTCTTCACCGCGAAGAACACTCCGATCAGCCCTAATCCGGCGGCGGCGGAAATCATCCCCCACTCGCTGAGCGTGGGAATATCCCTCGAAACCCCTTCGAACCTCACTTCGTCAATTGCCTCTACCGTATTACCCGAGTCCGGGCCCGCGATCTCGATCCTCGTCACGGTTACAGGCGAATCGAACCCTATGAAGGAGTCGAACCGGTCGGACACAAGCACTTGCGTATTGCCGAGCGGCGCGTCCCCCGCACCGAAGAGGCGGATTGCCAGCGTAGTGCTGCATCCGGGACCCTCGACGAAGCAGCCCAGAACTATCCCCGCCGAGTGGACTCCCCCGTCCGGGAACGTTATATCCAGGTCGGTCAGGTCCCCCCCGACAGAAAGAGCTTTCCTCGGATTTGGCGCCCCATTGAGATGTACCCCGGCAAGGAAGAGCTCCGAACCAACGGGGTCGTCTGTGAATACGAGCCCCGGCAGTATGTCGCCCGGTACGAAGCACTTGTCGTTGCTGAATTGATCTACAGGCGAAAGACAAAATGTGAAACTCCCCGGCGATACATTCCCTGCGGCGAACGTCTGTATCGTCTGGTGCGGATGGTTCGCTATGTATTCGCCTTTATTGAATAAAAAAGTGACCTGCGCAGAAGCCCGCGTGCCGGTCATGAAGCCGAATACGGAAACAGCGCACAGGAATAGAATAATCGTGTAATATCGATTAATTAAAGCCATCTGGGATCCTCCTGAAGAACTAACTATCGGTAAAACTTACAGATTAAATTAAACGAAAATAAATTAACCCCTATTATACAATTTTTAGGAACGAAATGGAATGGGTAATTGCACGAATTTTCAACCCCGCCCGCCGCTCTTCGGCTTCAGTCACTTCAGTTCAGTGTACAATTCACTTCTCTGCCGTCAGCCAATGGCGTCCGGTTACGCGCTCGCTTGTAACCGTTTCCGTCTCACCGCGAAGAACACGCCCACGATCATAAGCCCCGCAGCCGCCGCGATCATCCCCCACTCTCTTTCATTTCCCTCTCCCTTCTAAGGGGGAGGGCCCGGGTGGGGGTTTACCTTAACTTATAAACAATCCGGCCGCGTTCAGACCGCCTGCGCTTTCGTTACGCATTCTCACCGCGAAGAACACCCCGCCCAGCCGAACTCCGCCAGCCGCGGCAATCATCCCCCATTCCGAGAGCGTGGGAACATTTGTGAGCTGCCCCTGCGGAAAAACCAATTCCGATACGGCGTGGAAGCCGCTCTGAGGCCCCAAATCCGGCCCCGCGACGCTGATCTTCGCTATGGGAATGTCGGACTCGATCCCGACGAAATTGTCGAAGTGGCTCGACACATCCACCTGCGTAGAGCCTAATAACGTGTCTCCCGCCCCATAGACGCTGACCGTTACCGTTCTACGGCACACGTCGGCGAATATGAAGCATCCGGGTCTGACACCCGCGGCGGACACGCCGCCTTTTTCGAAAATAAAGTCCAAAGTATCGGTATGGTTGTCCGGTCCGATCGCTTTCGAGGGGTTACCGCTCGTTCCGCTGAAATTGACGGGGAATATATCGAGGAACTCGTGGGAGGGAGCGACATCGTACACCACTCCCGGGAATATTGCGCCCGGCGGGAAACAGCCGGCACTGCTGGTCGAATCGAAGGGCGCCTCACAGCCGGAGGTGATGGCGGAATCGAAAGTCTGAACCAGGAGCCCCGGGTTGTCGGCGAAGAACTGCGCTTCGTTATTTGTAAACGTAACCTGCGCCGAAGCCCTCGGCCCCGCAATTGACCAGACCAGGCAAACCGCGCAAAAATATAGATAAATCTTGTAATACCGGTTAATTAAGGTCATCCAAAATCCTCCTGTTGAAATAACTATCGGTCGATATTGCAGATTGAATCATACGAAAACAGATTAACCGGTATTATACAATTTTCAGGAACAAAATGGAATGGTTAACTGCACGAATTTCACCGCAAGCGCACACTTCCACCCTCACGGCCTCATCGCCGGCTTCGGATTCCCTCACAGACACAGACGAGCGATCGTCGGGCGTTTCCCCGACTGCCGCTATTTCCGCATGCTCGCTTTCAGACCCTCGAGATCGGCTGCGGTAATGTAATCCGTCGCAGAGGTCCTGTCATTATAAATCCTGATCCCGAGCTCGAACGTCTTGATCAGCAGCTTCTCCAGGTCGGTACCCAGCATACTGGCCGCGTCCTCCAGGGCAATTCTGACACCTTGGGTCATGGCCACTATTCTACCAATATTTTTCGCTCGGAATCAACAACTTTTTTGTTCCGCGATTTCCTATTACATTTCCCCTCCCCCTGACACTTAATTCCTTCCCCCCTATGAGGGGGAAGGTGAAGGATGGGGGTGATATAAATCCATCGTTGCGAAGCAACGTGTTCTGAACGACAATTCTGAACAAGCTGAAGAATTGGTCACTCATGAGTCGAATCGATGTACGTGAATATCACTCCGCGCTGATGTCGTCGAAGCCAAATTAGCAAGAACCGGACGCCCTCGCTTAGTCTAGCACAAAGATAGATCAAGGGTGGAAAGTCCATAGAATCAATTTCAAGACCGCGGCAATCTAGTCTTCTTTTTTCCCGACATCACAGAATTGGCGTTAAGAAAACAGATTATCGAGCTGCTTGACTAAGTGGATAGTGAGAATTGGGAGTTGGATAATAATCTTATTTTTTTATATTATTGAATATTTGCTAAGATTGTGCCATTATGATCAATACAGATCAATATTATTCCATAATTAGAAATAATTTTCGAGGAGAGGAGGGGGAAATGAAAAAAAGTTACTTATTTCTAGTAGTGATAATGCTATTGGTATTTGCTCCCAGGCTATGGGCACGGGGGGGGTTGAATTGCGTGGAGGCAAACGGTCTGACGTGGTGTTACAACGACCAAGCGTGCGGCCAGGCCTGTGACGAGGTTTGCGGAACAATTGGTTCACAACCGATCGAGGATGACACGGTATGGTTTGAAGCACAGAATACCGAAGAAAAATGCCAGGCGATTAGTCAGGCACTAGGGCTTGGGAACAGTGTGGACTTTAATAGCTATACGCACGGTTGTCTTGAGGATACCTTTGGTTTTCATTCTGTGCATGGAGGGTTAAATGGCCCATTGCTTTGCTCAAGTTTTGATGGATGCCCAGCCGACCACCGCACTGATATGGATGATCTAGGCCTTCCTTGTGGGCCTGAATCAAGGCGTTCAATATGTCCATGCGGACCACCACCTGCCTACACCAACATTCCCGCCCTTAACCAATGGGGGATGATTGCCCTAGTAATGATTTTGGGGATAGTAAGCATTCTGGTGTACAGAAGAAGAAAAGCAGCTTCTTGATCCCAATCTGCTAATATGTATTATTAAATCAAGGGAGCTTCGGCTCCCTTTTTTGTTCAGCCACAAAACCGGAGCAGGGTATTTTTATACTATTCATATATCCAACTTAAACCGAGCTTGACAAAAGGGGAGCAGTACAAATAAGGTCTTTTCTATTCAATATATAGCTACATTTCCTACACTATCTACATCGAAAAAATGTAGCAAGTTTAGATGGTGTAGGTAGAAATGGAATACGACAGTTCATGCCCCATTTAGCGCTGGATAACATGACGCCCGAGGAGTATTTGAAAAAGCATTTAAAAACGTCAGAAATCTCTACTTTACCCGGTACAACTTTTGGGTGAGGATCATTACCGAGGAGAACTCTCATTTACAATGGGCTAGTTTCCGGGGGGAAGGTCAATTTTATAGAGGGCATAATCCCCATCGAAATGTACCAGGTCGAATGTGAGATTTTGATTTAGCAATCCCAAGTAATAATCGACCCCATATGATTTAGCTATTTTTCTGATTGATCCTTCATCAAGATTATAAAAGTTAGATTGAATTTCATCAAGAGAGTCAACACCTGTCTTCACAGGAGGACGGCCTCCATTACATAATTTGATCCGCTCATACCATTCTATTATATCTGGAGCGGATTGTGGTACGTGTTTGAACGTAACAAATACAGATCTTTGGGCAAATACATAGAAAGTGTCGATCTTCGGGTTGATAAGAAAGACAGAGTCTTTTGGAGTATATTTAGCTATCCATAACTCCATATCCCGAGTTGAGCTCCGATCATTTATTTCGGATTTTATCCTATAGAACGTTGATTCGGAAGCTGTTGCGAAAATTACGAGTATTGCTACGAATGTCGCAATGCTTCTTATCCGTTTTTCGAGATCTTTTCCAGAATATGTTCGAATTCCAGGGAGAGAAAAGAATTTGTTTTCAAGGACTTTTAAAAAATCCTTGCAAATTATTCCGAAGAGAATCAAGCTCATAAACGGTACAATCACGTCAGGGAACCTGAACCAATAGAATCTGAGAAGATTTATTTCTCCAAGAGCATATATCCCCAATCCAATAAGAAATAAAGACACACTGGCCAACGCGTAAGCAGCGAGGAAACGTAGCGCACGTGACTTGCCGATAGTGAAAACGGCTCCGAATAAAAATATGGCGAGAGACAATTTGATTATCCAATATTCGTCATGCCAAGAACTAGGAAGTAGATGGTGCGGGTGACGATATACGGTATAAATCCACCATGTTCGATTTGAATCTACATCGCTGCTTTGAAGTTGTGATTCTATGATCGTCCAAATACCGAAAATCCCTGTTATGAAAAATGGCCACGATTGTTTAATTAGAATATGCCAATCATCTCTCCATTCTTTATTTGCCAGAATTGCAAGGACGGAACAATAAATAGCATAAACTCCTACTAATGGGTGGAAAGAAATTGAAGCACCTATACATGCAAATGCAAGCAAATATCTCTTCCGAATTAATGCCGCCCATGAAAAGATTACAAATGAATATGCGACTGTTTTAGTATCGACCCCTTGAACAATCCATTCTGCAGCAACAATTGACTGATGGTCTAGAAAAAAGAATACGACGAGAAGTCCGATTACAAAATTTAAGCGGATAGTCTTAAAAAAGTTATATATTGCTATAGCTAAAAATAGATAAACCAGAAACCGCCCCACGAATTTCCCAATGTCAAAACCTAGCCATGAAACGAGGGGACCCAAAATTATGTTGAAAAGATTACGGTAAGTAAATTCGAGATTTAAATACCAGTCATTCTGTAACCAGTTAGAGTCTGAAAACTGTCTGGCAAACGGAAGGATATCTACTTCGTTTGGGATATAGAATGTTGTAAGCATTTTAATGACGATCAATAAAAAGATAATGAATATTAAGCCGATTGATATTGCCAGTGAATATAATTTCGGTCTAGACATTTAGTCAAACACGTGTGTTATAGAATGACGGAGACTTCGTGGAATTTGGTGTTCGAATCACATTCAACGTATTGTACATGTTATATTTTTATATTTTCCCTGTTTAAATAAAAACCTCATTATTATAGCTCTGACTAAGAATAACTATAAATAGGTATTCAGTTGCCGTAAATTAATAGACATAAATATTTGCATTAATTGATAATGTTAACAAGATTCTATCATTGACCCGACCCCTATAATAGGGCCATAGTATAAGTTAGATTATTGGGTCTTGATTTTTGCTTCTTTGTATCAAGACAAAGAAGAAATTATCTTCGCTTTTTATTTGTCATTGTGAAGAAGCGCGGCTCTCTAACGGAACGGCCGCACAAATCCCATGCCGGGAACCGTGGCCGGAGGCTGACTACATAATTTCTGAGATGGAATTCGGCAGTTATTTACTACCCGGAAGACTATGCTGAAGCCAGGCGCTTTCTCAGCGCAATCGCTCCAACGATCGCCATAACGGCTACCATCGCGATCAATCCCCATTCGCTCAATGTCGGTACAGAAAACAGTGGAATCATATTTCTCCTCCTATATATATAGCGTATGCCGGACTTTGTTAGTCAGATGCAAGCTCAGCAACTTGTCTTATACCAATTTTATCATCTAATCCCAATATATGCGAGAGTTAATCCATATTAATTTACATTTATATACATGCTTCTCTAATAATTCCCCTCCCGGCACTTAATTCCTTCCCCCCTACGAGGGGGAAGGTGAAGGATGGGGGGGACACATTAATCTTATATACTCGAATATTCTTTAACCCGTTCGCCCTGTCCGTCCGGCGAAGTCTTGACGAAGCCGGAAGCTTGTCGAAGGGTGGATGAATGTCATTCTATTACGTAAATATCCCCTCTTGAAAAGTAATGCTATGAAGCCCTATACTCATTTCCATGTTATCACAAATTTTTACTTGGTTTATGTCCAAGATCGACATTGCTCTACCTTTCTTAATTCTAGCCTGCATTCTGGTCTTGGGTGCAATGACTGAGTTCATCAAGAATAAAAACAGAGCATATAGGATTAAATATGTCCTCATATTTATTCTTGCCTTATGTCTCACTGCAATACAAGGATATCGAACGTACTATCTCCAACAAAGCAATACTCAATATCAGAAAGATTTAGTTGAGCTTAATTATGCACCATCGGTTGATTTAGGTTACGATAGCCATCAATTTCAAATATTTAATAACGGAAAAACAAATATTTATCTTTGGGGCTATAGAATAGACTATGGAAATCCTGAAATATATCAATATTCAACTCTAATAACGCCGGGATCGGGTAATGGTGCTACTTTTGATACAAAGGAAGAAACGCTAGTCGCAAAATATGGATTTAAAACTATACCATATGCGCTCTATATTAAAAATGAACGTGGCGATGAATATATAATTAATTGTTTAGTCACTATCAAAGCAAAGGAAGGTCAAACTAAAATTGATACGGCCTGTTTAAATATTCAACGTCAAGATTGGTCTAAATAAATCTCTGAAATGTTAAACTTAGCATATGAAGAAAAAACCAAGTTCTAAAGAATTAAAAGCACCAACAAAGCAGTTTCTTTGACTTGCTTAAAAAAGCTACACAACCAATCTCCGAAGTAAAAGTTCAAAAACAGGAACGGAAGAAGCGCGATGATTATAGCGCCAAGCCCCACCCCAAAACAAAAAAAGCCCCTTCCCCGCTCGGAGGAAGAGGCTTTTCGCTATCCTTAATTAATCCCCTTTAGTATTTCTAGCTCAGCCCGGTATCAATAATTAGAGGATCCCGGCGTGTCCGCTTTAGGCATCTCCGGTGTATCTACTTTAGGAGTCTCCGGCATACTTGCCTTAGGCACCTCCACACTCATCTTGCCCTTGAACCAATACGGAACCGGAGCTTTACCCTCCTGATTCAGGGTTGAGGTTCCCGAGATTAAGATACCTGTGACTGTACCTTCCCAACTCATCTTATCCCCCTTATCATTGGTAGTCTCCGCTTTGAAAGTCGTAGTAGGTCCAGCGGCGGTCGTTGTATAAGGGGCGCTTCCGAAACCGAACTTCTCACAAGCCTTGGATTCAAACGTTCCTTCTTTAAAAATAAATTCATCCTTATCGCCCTTCTTACCTTTTTCACCCAACTTACCTGCGAAGGTTTTCCCGTCGAGAGCGCCCCCTTGAGCAGCCGCGGGCAACGTCCCGGACAGGACAAAAAAGGATACAACCACAAGAAGGGAACAAATCCCCAAAATTCTACCTATACTCATTGCTTAATACCTCCTTGTTAATTGATTTATGCTCTGATGGAGCACATTAAAAGCATAGCTTAGCAAAATCCAATTACATCCATTATTTATGGAGGGTAAATATGGTTGGTATAAGCCCTTGTAAACGCGGAATATTTGGTTATTTTCCGGAAAACCTTCAGCTAGTCTCTGCCTGACGATAAGGAGAGCGGTACATTCATCCACCAATTGTCACTATCCCCGCCAAAAAAAAGCCCCTTCCCCGCTCGGAGGAAGAGGCTTTTCACTAATCCTGAGATTTCGTCAATAATATTTCTACAGCAAACTACTCCAACACTCCGATTCTCTCCTTCAGATCCTCCAGGTCGGCTGCGGAGATGTAGTCCGTCCCGGTCTCCTTGTCATGGTGTATGCTGATCCCGAGCTCGTATAGCTGTAAATTCAGCGATTCCAGGTCGCTTCCCAGTATCTGTGCGGCTTTTTCAAGTGTGATTCTGGCTTCTCTTGTCATAGTGGAAATAATTCTACACGATTAACCGGAAAAGTCCCCCCATCAATGGTGCGTTTTGAACGCCTTGGTGAGCGTCACGTCGAACTCAGCCGTGGCCGCCGGCCCCTGGACCTTCGTGTCGTCGATCAGCAGCATCCCGGCCAGATGGTCCGGCGTATCCGCCTTCGCCTTGAACACCTCCCCCGGTATGGCGGTCCCTCCGATCTGGATGAGCTGGTTATTCACGCCCACCCAGTAGTTGAGCCTCGGGTTCGGTCCCCACTCGAGCGTCATCCCGTTGATGACGAGCCCTTCGGCGCAGAATACCGACTCGCAAGCCATCAGCTTGGCGCCTATGTCGTCGGCCGTGAACAGGAGCGTCCTGTCCGTAAACTTCGGGTCGAATGCGTCGGGCCCCGTGATCATGTAAACGTGCTTGAAAGTGACCGTCTTCCCCTCATACATCACGCTGCCGGTGACCGTCCCTTCAGCCGCCCCCGCCGCCATGCCCAGCGCCGCGACGGCAATCAGAGCTAATACGAATATCGAAATTGTACGCATGTCACCATCCTCCTGAATTATTATTAATACCCCTCCGCCGCTACCACCGGCGTATCGACTTGCCGAACCACTCGTGCCCGCACGACTTGCAGTGCAAATTGGGCGAGCCCTCCATAACGACGCATCCGCCGAGAATGAACTCCCCCTTCTTTGCGTTCTCCTCCGTCTCCGGTGAAGGCAGGCCGTAGATTATCGGAATAACCTCGTCCGACGCGCAGTTGGGACACACGAATTCCCCGTGATTCGTCACGAGTAAATATTAAGGCAATACGCCCCCATCCGCAACACGCGCACGTAGTGTGTATTTACGATCTCACCATCACTCATCTGCTCCCTTTTAATTCCTTCCCCCTTGAAAGGGGAAGGAGAGGATGGGGGTGTACATCTTATTAAATCCCCCCGCCCCCCCTTTGCTAAAGGGGGGAAATGATTTTTCTTCTCATCTTTGTCATTGCGAGCAGCAAAGCGGCGGGGCAATCTCGTCTTTTCTTTTCCCCGACATTCACAGAATTTGCGTTAAGAAAATAGATTGTTAAGGCGTGAAAATGTTTCAGGGCTGGGGCGGAATTGAAAGATTTTAGCCTTAATAAGATATTTTTAGCAAATTCTGTGCTGTCGAGTGATTTTTGCTTCTTTTCATCAAGGAAAAGAAGAGAAATATATTTGCCTTTCTGTTTATTCGTCTTTTCCGGGAACAGGAAAATAAAGCTAAAACAAAAAAGCCCCTTCCCCCGCTCGGAGGGAAGAGGCTCCATTCAACTTTTGTCATTTCGAACCGAAGCGTGAGAAATCTATCTTTATTCTTTTGTCGTTTTAAAAAACAGATTTCTCGCGTGCGCTCGAAATGACAGCTATTACCTAAGCCCTCGCTTCCCTTCTCCGCCTCACCGCGAAGAACACTCCGATCAATCCCAAGCCCGCCGCTGCTGAAATCATCCCCCATTCGGAGAGCGTCGGCACAGAATTCGACTGCTCGTTCACGAAGGTGCATTCCCCCTGAACATCCTCCTGCGGCTCGAGACACTGAAAAGTGAATCCGCCGTCCACCTCCGTTACGATAACTCCGGGCCCCGTTTCACACGATTTGTCCACTAATACCCAGCCGGGTTTGGGAAGCTCCGTCAGGGTCACGGGTTCCCCCTGCCCGAAATTACCGACTATCGTAGCGCCTCCTATTAATTCAGCAAGACCGGTGTCTCCGCTTACCTCGACCTGAAAATCAAAAATCAAGCCTTCCCCGCCTTCCGCGACCTTCGTAAGCGCTATTTTGCAGGTGCCGCCCTGGGCGCGGCTCTCCCCGGCCGTAATGAAGAACGCCCCGGTCACGACGATTACAAACAATACAAGGGTTGTAAAGAGATTGAATTTCCTCTGCATATCATCCTCCTGGATTTATTATTTTCGTTATTAAGCCTTCGCCATCCTTCTGCGCAAGGCAAAGAACACGCCGATCAATCCCAATCCGGCGGCGGCTGAAATCATCCCCCACTCGCTGAGCGTCGGCACATTGGATGCCACCCTCTCTACAAAAGCTATACCGTCTATCCCCTGCAAGACATCGGCAGGTCCGGAAACATTTATTCTGGTAATGAACTCGTTCGATTCGATCCCGAGAAAATCGTCGAAGTGACTCGAGGCGTCGACCACGGTCGAGCCTAACAGGACATCTCCCGCACCGAACACCCGGATCGTAAGGGTCGCCTCGCATAACCCCCCTCCATCGAGAAAGCAGCCGGGCCCTATACCCGCCGCGAACACGTTCCCGCCCGTGAAAATTATATCGAACGTATCGGTCCCTGATGCGGTTACTAGCGCATTATCGGGATTTCCGCTAGTGCCCATAAAATTTTCGCCTACCAGAATCCAGTGCACTCGGCGCGGGGGGATCGGTGAACTGGATTCCCGGGAGTATATCTCCGGGCGAAAAGCAGGAGTCGTTACTGTTTTCGTCCACAGGCGGGACACACGTGACCACTCCTCCGGGTGCGACGTTCCCCTGGGCGAAAAGCTGGAGCTGAAAATTGGGATGTCTGTTAAAGAACGCCGCCGGGTCATTCGTGAACGTCGCCTGCGCGTTCGCACGCACTCCGGTAATAAGAATAAAGGAAATCGCGGCAAAGAATAAGGTTGTAAAACGGGAAAAGCGAGTGGATTTACGCATGGCCATCCTCCTATAGGATAATCTTGTCACTACCTAAATCCTGTAGAGATTAAAACCTAAGAAAAAATATTAATCACCATTATACTACGTTTTATTGAGAAAGTAATGTAATAGTCCCCGGAACGGTAATCGCTTCGATCCGTCTTCCCCCCAAAAAACAAAAAAAGCCCCTTCCCCCTCGTCGAGGGAAGAGGCTTCATTCTTTTGTCATCCTGAGCAAGACTCAGGATCTCATCTTTTATCTTTTGTCATTTCGAACCGAAGCGTGAGAAATCCATCTTTATTCTTTTGTCGTTTTAAAAAACAGATTTCTCGCGTGCGCTCGAAATGACAGCTATTACCTAAGCCCTCGCTTCCCTTCTCCTCCTTACCGCGAAGAACACCCCGATCAGTCCCAATCCCGCAGCGGCCGCGATCATCCCCCACTCAGACAGCGTCGGGACCGACCTCGTTGTAAATATATTCGTTATAGTGCAAACCGTTATGCTCTCCGGCACCACACATTGAGTCGTCCATCCGTCCGCCAGCTGTGTAACCACAATACCCGGATCGCCCACACATTCGATGCCTCCGAATACCCACCCGTCCTGGGGCTCTTCATGTATGACAACAAAATCGCCCTGCTCGATATCGTCCCCGCCGACCTGGCCGTCCTTGAGTGTAAAGTCACAGTTCCCGGTATTCCTCTCACAATTGAACACGAACTCCATGTCGCCGGCGCCGGGCGCAGATTTGATATCGGTAATCCCGCATGTCGTAGCACGCGCCCCGGATACAAAAAAACCGCCTGATACGACGGCTGCAAATATAATGATACCTATAAGATAATTGAAGTCCTTTTTCATACTACCCTCCGTCTCCTTTGCTAAAAGCAAATTTTACTATATCCGGCGCCGTGTAGCAATCCCTATTTCACAGGAATTTGAGCCCGGATACGCCGTTCGGGCGAGGCGCCGCATTTTCGTCACCTTGGACCATAATCAGCCAATGGCGTCCGACTGCTTGCTCGCTCGCAGTCGTCTCACCGCGAAGAACACGCCGATCATTCCCAATCCCGCCGCCGCCGCGATCATCCCCCACTCGGACAGAGCAGGCACATTCGCCGGCCCCCTGTCGGTAAAAGTACATAAGGAAAAGCCATCGGACAAACAGTTAGCTATCACGTTCTTTTTCTCATCCACAGTCACAATAAAACCGGGATCTGACGTATCACATGTGACGTCGACCAGCTCCCATCCTTCAGGCACTATCTCGGATATTGTGTCGATCTCGCCCGGAATGAAAAACACATTACTATGTGTTCCGGCGGGTATCGAAAATTCAAATGCCGGATCGACATTAGAATCCACGGCAAAATCGAAATTCATATCGACAGGCGGGAATGCATCTTTTTGAACCGCGATCGAACAACCTTTTTGCGCCGACGCCTGTCGGGGGAATACCGCTAATACCATTATCAATAAAGCACACACACATACAGCAGGTCCGATCAGTCTTCTCAATTCACTCCTCCTTTAGAGCTAAGCAGCACATATTTTACTAAATTAATCGGACATATTCAATCATCGTCCGAATGCGCATTATCTCAGGTCGGAGGATTCGCCGCGCTCTCCCTCCGCCTCCCCATAAAGCGCTTGCCCAGCCGCACTTCGCCGGTATCCTATTTACCATGCACGGACACAATTTCACGGCTCTCGCAGCCGCCCTGCTCATCACTCTCGCGTCCTCGGCGCTTTCTCTCGCCGCCGGACCCGGCGGGCAGCACGGGATCCCCGGAGCGGACCCCGCTGAGGTGAAGCAGTGCGGAGAGGGCACGGCCTACGTTTATCCCGCATATGTTGTATATACGAGCAAGTCTCCCTACTTCGAGGGGCAGGACATATACGTCTTCAAGCCGCGCGCGCCGGTGAGCGACCCGTGCTCCCTCGCGGCGAGGGCAGCCTATTACACCATAAATGCGGGCGAGTTCGGCGGCTCCCACACGTTCAGAGGAATGCACGGCGACTACATGTTCGTGGACGAGTGGCCGGGAGAGGACAACAAGCGCCTCCTGATTATCGACGCGGGAAAGAAGAGCCTCGTTTATTTCGACTGGTACGCGGACCCCGTGATAGAGGGCGGGACGCTCCGTTATAGCCGCGTGCTCAGGGCGGGAAGGAAAGCGAAGGAGGAAGCCCCGTGCCCCGACGCCGAGAAATGGGAGAAGGAAGGGTCGATAGTCCTCTACGCGGAGAAAATGACGCTCGACCTCGCGACGATGAAGGAAACCCACTCGGACCAATTCTTCTGCGAGCCCGGCAAGCCCGTGAACAAGGGAAAGGGCGAAGAGCACTGAACGCGCACACCTCTCTCGTCCGTGCCGCGCGCCAATTTCAAACGCGCCCTTGCCCGCGCCGCGTAAGACTCCCCCGAGCGCTCAAATGTAGTCCGCCCGGTTCAATTCCTGTCGACGCTCATGCTCTGCTTCAGGTCCTCGAAATCCGCTTCGCTTATGAAATCGAAGCCCGAGCCCCTGTCGTGCTGTACCGTGATGCCGACTTCGTAAATCTCGTCGAGCAGAGTGGTGAGATCGGTGCCGAGAATCCTCGCTGCTTTTTCGAGTGTAACTTTTGATTCGCTTCTCATAAGAAAAAGTTTACAAGAGGAATCCCGGATTTGGAATGAAAAATTTTACTCCTTAACCGGAGATTCACAAAAACTTTTTTTGGGGGCTGTTCAGGGACTCGTCTTTAAGGATATGTCATTTCAATATCATTACGAACACCCCCCACCCTGTCATTTCGAACGCATGTGAGAATTCTAATCTTGTTGTATATTTTTGTGATGGCTAAATACAACTACTACGTTTATATCACTACCAACTCTAATAAAACAACACTCTACATTGGTGTCACTAATAATCTCGCAAGAAGACTTCAAGAACATTACGAAAATAGAGACGATCAAAGCAGCTTCGCAGGAAAATACTATTGTTATAATCTCGTTTACTGTGAAGTGTACGAAAGTGTCATAGACGCAATTAGTCGTGAGAAAGAAATCAAGAAATGGAGAAGAGAAAAAAAGAACAGGCTGATAGAAAAACTCAACCCCGAATGGAAATTTATGAATGATGAAATTCTTTAGATTTCTCCCGTTGGTCGAAATGACATAATATTTACGACTTTTTCTCCCAAGCGAAAAAGCCCCTTCCCGCTCAGCAATCAGCCAATGGTGTCCGGTTACGCGCTCGCGTGTAACCGTTTCCGCTTCAGAGTGACGAACACTCCGATAAGTCCCAATCCCGCAGCAGCCGCGATCATCCCCCACTCTCCTTTTCAATTTCCCCCTTTGCAAAGGGGGATTAAGGGGGATTTTGTATTTATGTTTTAAGAATTAACCGCCATCCTACTCTTTTTGGCTTCAGTCACTTCAGTTCAGTGTACAATTCACTTCTCTGCCGTCAGCCAATGGCGTCCGACTGCTTACTTGCTCGCAGTCGTTTAACCGCGAAGAAAACTCCCACGAGCATCAAACCGCCGGCAGCAGCGATCATCCCCCACTCAGACAGCGTCGGGACAGGTCTCTCTACCGGTATATTCGTTATCACGCAGGATGCCTGATCGTCCTCCACGTTCAGACATTCTATGGTGAAACCTCCCGATATCTGATTAATGAGGACTCCCGTTCCCGTTACGCATTCGATCCCGGCAAACACGTATCCGTCCTGAGGCTCCTCCGTTATGACCGTTGTCGTGTCCAGGGGTGTATTTCGACCGGCGGTTCCGCCGTCAGCGATGGCAAACGAAAAAGGACTCCCGGGGATATCCTGACCATCGAATTGGAATACGAAGCTACCTGACCCCGGAGCCGAAAGGGTAAATTCCGTATGGCAGATTCCGTTGCCTGCGCTCGTCTCAGGCGCAAACAATAAAACCAACGGCAGCGCGGTCAGAACCAGTATCAGGCTGAGTATCGGACGTAATATTTTGGTCATTCCATCCCTCCTTTTTGATCGTGCGGCTAATGATTTTGATTTTCTGTCATTTCGAACCGAAGCGCTCGAAATGACATCTATTTCCTAAGCCCTCGCTTCCCTTCTCCTCCTTACCGCGAAGAACACGCCGACCAGCCTAATCCGACAGCTGCCGCGATCATCCCCCACTCGCTGAGAGTCGGCACTTGCGGCTGGAATATATTGAAGAAAGTACATCCTGCGCCGCCGCCGTTGGGAGGACAGAGAATTCGTACGCCGTTCTCGATATTCGTTACAACTGCTGCATTTTCAGTACCACATTCCACATGATCGAGCACCCATCCGCTCAGCGGATCCTCGACTATGTCCACCGAACTTCCCGCAGGAGATGTAAGACCCTTACCGTCGCCGCTGACAAGGTCGAATTCAGGCGAGCTCGCCGGACCCGTAACTACAAAGTGGAATTCGGTACCGTCATCAGGCGTCGCCACTTTGCTAATACCGATTTCACAACCCACCTGGGCATAACTCCTCCCGGGCTGTATAGTCAGGACACCGGCAAAAATAAATGTAAAAATGAAGAACGCTGCGATACTCCGGAAGTAATTAAAGCTCGGCTTAATCGTATACATCATAACCTTCCTCCTTCACTTAAATTGATAAGATTATATGATTTTTTAAAGAATTATTCAACTACACCGATTAAATCAAAAACAGGGTGAGGGGGTACATTAATTTATCCGTCATTTCGAGCAACGCGAGAAATCTATTTTTTGCTTTTTACTTCTTTAAATACAGATTTCTCACATAAGTTCGAAATGACAAGAACGAAAAATCCTACTCGGCCCCCCCTCACTCTTCCACCTCCGCCTGTTTTATCTGCCTGATCTCCCTCTCCGAAATGCCGTAGAACACCGCGAGCCGCGGGACGGTCTCACTGCTGTACCTGATCGAGTATATGTCCTCCTCCTCTATCCCGTACCTGAACGCGAGCTTCGCCGCCTGAGACCTCTCCCTCTTCTTCGGAGGGTTGGGCGCGTTCGCCGCGAGAGGCTCCCCGCTCCTCTGCCTCTTCTCTATCTTCTGCATGAGCCGCATGAGCGAAAAGTAATTCGTCCCGCCGTGCACCACCCTCACGCTCCAGAGCGTCCCGAACCTCCCGCTCTCCGTGTACGATACCGCAAAGACGCACGCGTGCGATTCTACCGGCGTATTCGAAGCCGGAGTCTCGCCCGCGCCACCGGAGTAGCCCCCGGTCAAACCGCGATGTCCGGCGGCCTCACTCGTGACGTGTCCCTTTACCGGCGCGGCGAAGGGGTTTCCCTTATCCCTTTCCCCTGCGGATATTTCTACAACATGCCTATGTCCGCCGCCGGACTCATCCGCCCCGTACTCCGCGCGTCCCTCACGGAGCGCCGCGGCGGCTTCCCACTCCTCGTCGCTCATCCCCTCGTACGGATTGTTCCCGCAGCATAAGTCGTGCGGCCCCTCCGAATATACAAGCTCCCCGCCGCACATCGGGCAGCGTAGGGGTTCGAATCCCTCTTCCATTTCGCCCCTCCTGTACCGTAATTACTCTCCTCCCGTACTATCCCTTTACACGCGCGCAGTGTGTGCTGATCCTGAATCGTGCATCGTGCATCCCCCCCAGCGGACGCAGCTCTCCCGACCGTGGGAATCCTCATTCCCCGGCTCACTCTACAGAAACGTTTATGATGAAATTTCAGCCGTCGGTCCGGTACGCGCGGCGCGCACCTTGTCCCCTGAACCGCGGCTGTTAGTGTCCCTTGACCCTATCGGATCTGTTATCCCAGGGCAGGTTGACTTCCTTCGGAGGTTTCACCTGCGCGGCCGACGCGGGCCGCTCGAAATTTACGGCCGGGACGCTGAACATCCTCTTCCCGTTCCCATCCTTTTTCAGGAAGTGGAGTATCAAGTCCCTGTCGTATTTCTTGTTACGGGCATGGTATATCTCGTACCTCTCGTCCTCGAACAGCAGTCCGATGATCCTGAAGCTGATACCCAGGCGCTCGTGGAAATAATGTGCTTTCATATTCCTGCCGTTTCCCTCACCGTTGCGAATTTCCGCGGTTTTCCCGGTCACGAATGTCTTTTTCTCGCTAATGTGTACAGCCAGTTTTCTCTTGATTATCGTCTTCATTCGTTCCGAGCCTGATCCCGCGATTCAAAAGGGGAAACTACACCAAGTTAATAGTATACCTTATTAGTGTGCAATTATCCCCTAAATTCCTTATAAATTATTAAAATTCATCAAATTGCGCACCATTTTGCCCGCTTTCGAGCCCTATGAGGGCAGACCCGGAGTACAGTCCGGCCCGGTACTAACCTACTGCAATTACTCAAATGTGTCATATACACCACCGTGAAATCCCGCGCTGTTTAATATCGTACAGCTCATTTTTAACCGCCATTTTTCCATATCGCACAATTTGACTCAAACTCACTGTCTCAGCTCCATACTCCATAACCGCCACACTTGTTATTACCTAGATTCGTTTAATCCCTTCTCCATTCTAAAAGTTCGGATTCCCTTTAATTTCCTCCCCCTTGAGGGGGGAGGATCAAGGTGGGGGTGACAGACATTCCCCAACTTCTTCCAATACCCGTAAAATCGAATCCGAAACAATTTCCACATTCTCAAGCACCTCATTGTTCCAGAATCTAAGAACCCGAAAACCCTGAGATTCGAGCCATGCAGTGCGTTCAGAATCATAAGCAATATTCTCTCCGTGTTGTCCGCCATCCACCTCGACTATCAACTTCTTCTCCATACACGCGAAATCAACAATGTACTTTCCGATAATCTGCTGCCTGCGGAACTTGTGTCCTCCAACACCTCTAAGACGAAGATGCTTCCACAATTTCCTCTCGGCATCAGTGAGGTTCTTCCTCATTTCCCTGGCGACGGCCCTGTTCATTTTTTACCCCCCATCCTGCCCTTCCCCCTCAAGGGGGGAAGGAATATAAATTTATCCAATGAGAGATGGGTATATCTTTTCATTCCGAACGAGTAAGGAACCGGACGCCCCAGGCTAAAGTCAAACAGGTATCTACTTCCTGGCAGGCGTTACATCAAACAAAATACCCCCTCTCCCTGTTCCGCCTCCTGATCTCGGCGAGTATCGCGTCCGCCCCCATGTCTCCTTCCACGCGCTCCGCCTCCCGCTCATTTCTGATCGAGCCGATCATGTCCCGCACGCGCTTCCTGTTCTCCTCCGACCACTCCTCCCACACCGGCTTCTCGAACCGTGTCTCCGCGCGCGTCCGCTCCGCATTCTCCCTCTCCCAGCACGCCTTCATCCGCCGCCAGTCGTACGTCATCCCGTCCCTCCCGCCTGCCGCGCAGTAGTCGTCGTTCCCCTCTATGCCGAAGCACGCGCGGAAGTACTCGTACATCGGCCCGAAACCCTCCTCCGAGTCCCCGAACTCGCGCCTCCAGTAGCCGAAGCTCTGCCTGTAGAATATAGAATCCGTACCGCATATATCGGATATACATTTCTCCGAGTACCCGCACGCGGCCATGTATTCCCTGCACCTCGCCCAGAAATTATCGAACGCGTTTACGAGATAGACCCTCTCCTCGGCGCGCCTCAGGATGTAATAGATGTACTTGAACCCCTCGAGGAACCTCTCGAGCGTCCTCTCCGCCCTGAGCACCGGGAAGAACTCCCTCTCCCCGGGCTTTATGTAATCGGCGAACGGGTCGATCCCTTCATAGAGCGCGAAGAGCCCCTTGAGCGTCCCTTCCGGGTCTGCCGGGCCTTTATCTGCTCCTTCTTTTTCGAGAAAGCTGAGCGCTTCTCTGAGCAGCCTCTTCTGCCGTGATCCTGTCTCCGCCGGGAAGCGCGCGGCGCCCGCCGCTCTCCTGAGCGGAGTCGCTCGCCCCGGCGGTTCGTCCCGCAGCCGGGAAAGCCCTGCCGCGGGACGCGTTCTCGATCCCTCTGAGCTCTCCGTAAACTCTTTCGATCTGTTCGTTTGCATAATGTCCCTCCCTCAATCTTTCTATGAAACTCAACCGCACAGTATCTGTGCTCATAAACGACTCTCCCCTTCCTCCCCGTCCGAATCACGCCCGATGCTTCGATCAACCGTCCTGAACCCGCCGACGGATCGAAAGACACGTATCCGTGCTCATCCGATCCTCCCGGACTACCCGTCCGAATCAGCGCCCGATGCTTCGATCAACCGTTCCGGGCCCTCTCCGCTTACTATTATTTCCCTCCCTTTCCAGGGGGAGGGTTCGGGTGGGGTCGGACTGCCGAAGCGCAGCGCGCATCCTCCGGAGGTGCCAGTCGACCGACTGCGCCTGGCTCGAGAGAAGGCATATGTCCGGGGGCTTGCTGACCCACCCGAAGATACCGCCTTCGAGCTGCGAGCAGAGCATGAACGCCGCGCCTTCGCCCGCGAGCGCGTAAATCTCCCCGGGCTCCATCTCCGGGTTCAGCTCCCGGAGCCTCCCGAAATAGGTCTCGGCCGATTTGTACTCGCGCCCTCCGGTGAGCGCCGGCTGTCCCGCCGCCCTCTCGTATAGGTCCCTGAACACCTCGTTGTACCACCGGGTCGAGGAGTAAGCGCCTCCGCCGGGCTTCTTTTTCCCCTTACGCGCAACCCCGGCAGCCTCGCCCTTCTCCCATTCACATATCTCTCCCACCCCGTCATTGCGAGGGAGCGCTTTCGACGCGACCGCGGCAATCTCGTGCTTAACCCGCTCGGCCCTTCCCTCCTTTTGAGAGGAAGGTCAGGGTGGAGTTTATTTAAATCCCATTCCCTACCCTTACCGCACAAAGGGATTCCGGGGGCCGTCCAGCCTCCTGAGCTCGGGCGCAAGGTGGATTTGACTCGCCTTACCTCCGTTCGTCACGGCATCGCCCTGGCAAGCCGGATTGCGGTCATTGCGCCCGGCGTTCTCCTGCGGCCCCCCGGTCTCCCCGCTCCAACCGGAAATCTGATTGCAAGCCTCACTCTCTTTTCCCTCATCTTCCTTCTCACTTGGATACTCATACCCGCGCGCACAAGCGTCCGCGTTCTTAGCGGACGTGTTCTTATCCTCGTCTCTCTTATTAAATTCTTTTCCTGTATTAGGGTGGAAGGATTCTTCACCCACGTAGGGGACGTTTTCTTCCCCTACAGTAGGGGAAGATTTCTTCATGATGGATTTCAGTTTCTTCACTAGCGGATCGATGCTGAATATGACACCGTTCGTCCTGCCGTTCCCGTGCCTGCTCACCTTCCGCTTGAGGAGCCCCTTCTTCTCGAGCGTGGTCAGGGCACTCCTTATGGACCTCTCGCTCATACCGCTCACCTCCGAGAGGTGTCTGTAAGGGTTCATCGTCCCGCTGAACGTATAATAGTCTATATAGTCGAGCAATATGGTATATTCGTTATTCGTGATCCCCAGCTCGGCGCGCTTCAGTCTCAACGCCCTCGGCACCCGCATGAACCCCTTCTCCGTCAGCAAACTCTCCCAGCTCTCCCTGCTCATCTCTGTCTCCCTGCTGTTCCCATTCCGTCTCCGCGCCAACTCATCGTCGTGATCCGATCTACCCTGTCATTTCGACGAGGTGAGAAATCTAATCATCCTTCCTTCCTTTTATTCCTTCCTTTTGTAAAGGAAGGCCAGGATGGATTTATCTTTTTTCATTCTTTAAATCCCCCTGAATCCCCCTTTACAAAGGGGGAAAATGATATCTCTAGCCTTTCCCACCCAACCCCCTACTCCTTCCACCTCTTGAGCGCGCGGAGCAGCTCCCTCTCGAGCAGTATCGCGTCCCTCATCAGGTCGTCCACCCCCATCGCCCGCCCGCTGTAGTTCTGCACGGCTATCCCGAGGAGCTGAATCAGCCTCTCCTCCCTCACAACCTCCCACGAGGCCTCGTTCCTCCTCCGGGGCTCCTTGAACGGAAGCGGGGTCTTCGGAGGCTCCCACCTGCTCAGCACGTTGATCGCGTACACCCACGTCCCGCCCGCGTCCTTCGTGTACCTGTACTCTATGAAATCACCCGCGATAGGTATCTCGAACGCCGCTTCTCTTTCTTCGGCACGGGGGAACGAGAACCACCCCTCCCTGCCCTCGATCTTGAACCCCGTCTCGGATATCCTCGATACCCAACCCGACCCTACTGCACGTTTGTCATTCCCGTTCTGCAGCATAACCCGTTACCTCCCGGAACCCGGATCTATATAGGGTTACATTCTCCCAAACCCATCACCCACACCTTATATATATAAAAGACGTCCCGGCTCCCCGGCTTCGCCAGGGGACTGGCCGCCGGAGAGTCCCGGGACCGTCTCTGTAGGAGTGCATCACCGGCTTTCCCTCGCTAAGAAGGATGAATATTGCAGGAAAGCCGGAGCGGCTGGCCTCTACCCCCTCATCTCCTGGTGAGCTCCAGCAAATTATTATTCCGCCCGGCTGCGGGCACAGGCTCCTGCCGCTCCTCTATCGCCCGCTCGTACACGCGCTTCAACTCTCCGATCTCGACCTCGACCGCCCTGCAGTCGTACCCCGCGCCCGTATCCCTGCACGCCGTCACCGTCACGTTCTCGGCCCCATGCTTCTCGAACGCCCTCCCCAGATGCCACGTCATGTAGAGAAACCCGAACCCGAGCGCCGCGTAACTCATGTACTTAATCACCGAATACTTCATGACCGCCTCCTCGCACACATTGTTCGTCATCCCGGACTCGAATCCGGTGATCTAATCAGCATCTCGTCTTTGTCCTTTTCATTCCCTCCTTTCGTAAAGGAGGGTCAGGGAGGATTTAATTTTTATCCCCCTCCTCTCCCGCTCACTCCCCTTTTCCAGCACCGCCCAGAATCCGTTCCTCTTGAGCCCCGTCACCACATCCCGGTGCGTCTCCTTCATCCTGAGCGTCTCTATCAGCTCCACGGGGTTGAGCCCGTCTGTCGCAACGTACCCCGAAAACGTCTGCCCCCTTTTTTTGAGCTCCTTCTCGAACCGGAGCAAGTTCAGGTATCCGTACTTCCGGAGCGCCTCCTCTACCGGCCTGCTCTTCGCCCCGTCCACGTAAATCACCATCTTCGTCGAAGCCGGGCTCACCCCGTGCGAAGCCGCAAAATTCTCTATGCTCCCCCACTCCCCGATTATCTGCTGTGTCGTTATATGCTCTATCCGTCCCATCAGTTTCCACTCTCTCCTCTGTTTCATTAGCAAGGGCGTCCGATTCCTCGCTCGCTCGAAATCGTTGCTCTATCCGTCCCATCAGTTTCCATTCTCCCCCTGTCAATTCCGTCGTCATTAATCTGTCATCCTGAGCTTGACTCAGGATCTCATTTTTGCCTTTTCTTTTAATTCCCTCCTTAGGAAAAGGAGGGTTAGGGAGGATTTTCTTATCTATTTTTAAATCCCCCTGAATCCCCCTTTTTCTAAGGGGGAAAGTGATATTGCTTCCTTTGATAACCATTGCATCATGAGCTTTCTCCCTTTCCATTCCCATCTCATCTCCCCTCATCTTCATTCGCGCCCTCTTATCATCCCTTCCAACCATTCCGCGAAAAAATATTTGCAATTCCCAATATTGTGTATTAATATTGCTATTGTCATATTCACTATGTATAATAATTTCACAGAACTGGGAATTTGTCAATAGGAAAATTCACAGAATTGGGAAATAGGGGGCAACATGGATCACAATAATGAGATCGGAAAGAGGCTCAAGCTCGTGAGGGAGGCGCTCGACCTCACTCAGGACGATTTCGGCAAGGGGATAGGAAAATCGCTCAACACCGTCCTCAGCTGGGAGTCCGGGCGCACGCGTCCGCCGGACCACTTTCTGAAAGTTATAGAGAAGATATACGGCGTAAGCCCGAGGTGGCTCCGCCGCGGCCAGGGGGATATGTTCCTCCCCGACATCTCGAACGTCTTCGGCGGGGACAACCTCGTCGAGATAAAGATATGGGAGCTCGCCGGCGCGGGCAATCCGCTAACGTCGCCCGACGCTGAGCCGATAGAGAGGGTCACCCTGCCGTCGAAATTAGTCCGCAACTACACGAACGGATTCCGCGTCGAGGGGGACAGCATGTATCCCACCATAGTGAACGGCGCGTACGTGGGCTTTGACCCGAACGACAAGAAGATCGTGAGCAACGGTATCTACTGCCTGCATCTGCCCTACGAAGGCTACGTCGTGAAGCGCGTCGAGATCAAGCCCCACGAGATCATCATCAAGAGCGACAACCAGATGGTCGCCGACTACTCCGTGCCGCTCGACGAAATGGACCGCAACCTCATCGTCGGCCGCGTCCGCTGGGTCTTTCAGAATGTGTGAGGGGGGGGATTTTTAGGTAACATCCGACATAGTGAATCACCAAAATGCTTTTGAATTTAATAGATAAAATGCTAATATCATATTTATATTAGAGCTTGTTAATTTGTAAGGGAGATATGATATTAGTAAAGACTCAGATTTTTTCAAAAAGCCAACTCAGTCTTCTTTATGTAAAGCAAAATTAGTTGCGGATTATTTTGACACTTGGTCTACTATATTGCTCCCCTCCATTAAAAAACATGATAACAGGTTCCTATATATTGATTTTTTTGCTGGACCTGGAAAGTATGAGGATGGCACAATGAGTACACCGTTACTTGTCATGGAAAAAGCCATCAATAACCCAAATAAGCGCAAAATGTTAGTATCAATTTTCAACGATGGAAATCCTGAATATATAGAGGAATTAAAGAGCAATATCGAGCAATTGAAAGGATATAAAAGCTTACATCATAAACCTGTTTTCAAAACTATCCTTATGGACGAAGATTCAAAAATCATAGATGAGCTTAAGTTAGCCGAAACTGAACTCATTCCTACTCTGTTTTTCATAGATCCATTTGGCTATAAAGGTTTATCATTAACTTTAATTCATTCCGTCTTAAAAGATTGGGGTAGTGACGGAATTTTTTTCTTTAACTACCAACGTATCAATAGTGCTATATCCAATAAATACATGGCATCTCATATGAACATCTTATTTGGTGAATCACGATACAAAAAATTAAAACTGAAAGTACAAGATTTAGCTCCTAGGCAAAGAGAAAGAATAATATTAGAATATTTAATAGATGCAATTAAAGAAATTGGCGGTAATTATGTACTAGATTTTCGATTTCCGCATTATGGCGAAGAAAGAACCAGCCATTATCTAATTTTTGTGAGTAAACACATCAAGGGCTATAAAGTAATGAAAGATATATTAGCAAAAAATAGCAACTCGTATAATCAAGGTGTTGCATCGTTTGAATTCAACCCAGAAATCAAAACAGAACCAGAACTACCATTCACGGATACCAATGGACCATTGGATAAACTGAAAATTATGCTGTTAAGTCATTTCAAAGGTAGGAATTTATTAGTATCAGAGGTATATGAAGAACATGACATCGGAGAAGCATCTACAAGACATTATACGCTTTCAAATTATAAGGATGCATTAATTGATCTGGAAAGAAAAGGAAAGATAGTAGTTGATAAACCAGCCAGCGAACGACAAGTAAGAAATGGCAAATTAACATTAGGGGACGGAAGAAGGGTTAAATTTTTGAACAAGTAAAGATAACCGATGGCTACCAATTCCAAAATCGAATGGACTGAAACTACGTGGAACCCTGTTACCGGCTGCGACAAGGTAAGTCAGGGGTGCAAGTTCTGCTATGCCGAAAGGCTGGCGAAGCGTTTGAAAGCTATGGGGAACCACCGTTATCAAAATGGCTTCTCCGTCACGCTCCACGAAGACCTTATCACACTACCCCTTAAGTGGAAGCAGCCGAGGGTCATATTCGTTAACTCCATGAGCGACCTCTTCCACGACAAAGTCCCCTATTCATTCATCGAGAAAATATTCGTGACGATGAGCGAAACCCCTCAGCACGTCTATCAAATACTCACCAAGCGGAGTGGTAGGCTCTTGGAAATGGCGGGTGATTTGCCCTGGTCGCCTAACGTATGGATGGGCGTGAGCGTTGAGGACGGAAGAGTGCTCCAAAGGATCGATGATTTACGAGAAGTCCCTGCTTACGTGAGGTTCCTTTCATGCGAGCCATTGATCGGCCCGCTTGACAGCCTCAACCTCGACGGTATCCATTGGGTAATCGTAGGCGGAGAATCCGGACCTAAAGCGCGTCCGATGAAAGCCGAGTGGGTGACTTCGATACTCGATCAGTGTCGTAGATCCGACGTCCCATTTTTCTTCAAGCAATGGGGTGGTGTCCAGAAACACAGGACGGGCAGGAATCTCGAAGGACGCACTTATGACGAAATGCCCCACGGCTTCATCAGATATAAAGAAGCCATTTGAATCTTGAAGTCACACTTTGTGACCTCAAGTCCCCTCCCCCACAAAACAAAGCCCCATCACGCTTTAACTTTCCCGCCAAGGCACACCGCCGCCCTGCGCCCGCGCCGGACACAACTGTCCCGCCGGACTTTTCAGGTCACTCCGCAGCAATATGCGCGCCGCCGCCTCCGCGGCAAGATACGCGCGATGCGGCTACTCGTTTCTGTTGGGCGTCCCGAGAATGTGGGACTTGGGCGGCATCATCACGTTGTCGAAGTCCTGTGTGAACATAGCGGCCGCGAAGAACGCCACTGCCCGCAGCGTTTCCTTGCCGACGTTGGCGAGATCGTGCTTTACGCCCGTCGGGAGGGTGAACACGCTGCCCGGACCTACCGGGAACGTGGTGCCGTCCTCCAGGAACAGCTTGCCGCTGCCGGCCAGGATGTACTGGGTCTCCTCCGTGGCGTCGGTATGCCAGCCGAGCCTGTGACCCGGCTCGATTTCGTACACGATCGTCGATGACTGCGTCGTGCCGTGGCCTCCATAGACCGCGAAAGCGCCTGCCCAGCGTACGGTCGGGTCCTCTTGGCCCCATACCTCGCCGCGCTCTAGCTTGTTGGATTCAACTACTGGAATCATGGTCTGCTCCTCTCTGGATTTGTTATAACTTCACTGCGTGGAAACTACTCTTGCCCTTGTCGGAAAACTGCTACAACCGGATGGTTTACCGGCCGGAGATAACGGGTCTCCATTTTCCTGACTATCATTTTTAAAGACTCTTTACCCTGTATTCATAGCACAGGGAGCGTGCGGCGCATTAACCCGTATCTCTTTTTGCTAAAGATATGTTCGAAGGTTCCGCAAGTCAACGGGTCTCTTGTACGAATACGGGGACGCCGGAAGCATTTTAGCGGAGCTTTAAACAGAAGATTGAGTATAATAAAATGAATCGGGAACTCTCGCCTGCCTTGGTATAAAGCAGGGGGGAGGCCGGATCCATTATTATCTCATACATAATCATCCGGGATCAGGAGGCGTATATGTCACAAGAAAAAAGGCCTGTCGCCGTCAATGCGGCCGAGGCGCCCGCACGGACCAAGCCGTCAAACTACCCTGAACCATTCGCATCAATGATGACGGGCAGGGAGAAACGTCCGCTGGGAGATTTGTTTGGCCTTACCAACTTCGGCGTCAACCTCACGCGCCTGGCGCCCAATGCGGTTTCGTCTATCCGTCACTATCATACCAAACAAGACGAGTTCATTTACATCCTGCGGGGTAGTCCGACATTACACACGGACGAAGGTCATACGGTGCTCTCTCCGGGAATGTGCGCGGGTTTCAAAGCGGGCGCAGGCAACGGTCACCATCTGATCAACGAAACCGGTGAGGACGTCGTGTACCTCGAAGTGGGCGACAGGACGCCGGGAGATGAAGGATACTACCCCGATGACGATCTCATGGCTTCGCTTGTGGAGGGTAAGTGGAAGTTCGTCCACAAAGACGGAACGCCCTATTGACAGCCGAACCTTTCCATCGAACAGACATCCCCGGGCCGGCGCGGCTCGAAGATGTCGAAATCCCGTATCGAATTATAGCGAGAGATCGCTAGTAGCGAAATCCCGCCAGACAAAAATATTTATAAACTATATCTTAACTCTCTGTAATCACTAATATTTAGTGAATCTATTCTATTTGGCACATCAGTTGCACCTACATATTCGCAAATACATCAAAAGGAGTTAAGATAAATGAGGAAGTTAATTGCAGTCACGGTTTTAGGTTTGTCGCTAGGTTTTACGTCTCTTTCGTCCGCTTCGGACTATATGGATCTTTACACCAATCGTCCGGCGGTATGTGAAGTAAAGAGCGAAACGAACGGCGGAGTAGTAGAGACGAGCCCGATGAGCTTCTACCTCAGCCCGGTTAAAGCACGCGCTGAGAACGAAACTTTGAGAACGACCGAGGAGACGGAAATCGACGAGAATACTCTATCAGTATTCGGCGTCAGGATTTAAGCGACCTGTCCCCTATTGTTATTTCACATGAATTTTTCTAATCTATTGTCAGAGGAGACGCAATATGAGTGAGAATAATACTTACAAAGGGAGCTGTTTTTGCGGAGCGGTTCAAATGACGGTAACAGGCGACCCTGTGCTTATGGGCTACTGCCACTGCGATTCGTGCCGTCACTGGTCCGCAGGGCCTGTGAACGCCTTTACGCTCTGGAAGCCCGACGCGGTGAAGGTCACCAAGGGCGAGGGCAACATAGGCACATACAACAAGACCCCTCATAGCTTCCGCAAGTGGTGTAAGACCTGCGGCGGACACCTGTTCACCGATCATCCGACGATGGGGCTCACCGACGTGTACGCGGCAACCATCCCGGACTTACAGTTCAAGCCGGCGGTCCACGTGAACTATCAGGAGACGGTCCTCCACATGAAGGACGGCCTGCCCAAGTTCAAGGACTTTCCGAAGGAAGCGGGCGGCTCGGGCGAGATGATGCAGGAGTAGCGAAGCGGGCGGGGCGCAGAATCTGCGCCCATATTCGATCCCTCCGCAATTCCTCTGCTCAAACCAGGGTCTCAACACAACCCGTTCATCCTGAGCCTGTCGAAGGATTAAAATAATTCCCCTCCCCCCTTTCAAAGTGGGGGAGGGTATGGGTGGGGGGTATACCTTAACGAGGGATTTCTAGCACAATTCCGTGCTCTCTTTTCGAAAGACCACACTACGTGTGTGATTTTTGCTTCTTTGTATCAAGACAAAGAAGAGAATAGTCTTTGCCTTTACTTTTCCATTCCCGACACCGGCGCGAAGCCATAAGCAGTCATGCTGAACTTGTTTCATCATCTCGTTTATCAATATCTCTGAATCCGCCTTATTGTAAGCGGGATAAGTTAATATCCGTCCAGTCTTTAATTCACTTCTTAGATAATATGAGCGAATGCAAGCGAGCGCGTATTCGGACGCCATGACGTTCAAAGGCACCGAGGTACAATTAGCTCCTGTCTGACTGCGGGCTACTAGTCCGGATGGCTGATAGGCGTCGGATTTAGCTTATTCCCTCACCACATGCACAGCCCAGAGGCGTTCCGCGTGGTAAATCACTTCCTCGCCATGATGAACCAGGTACTCGAAGGCAGATAAACTCCGTCCGCTTTTTCATACTTTCTCATCGAGTTCTTCATGTCCTCGCGGACTTCAGGGAGCTTTTCCCGCCCGAGCTCGCCGGCTTCGCGGATTATCTCCCCCGAAGGGCCGACCAGTATCTGAAAATCGAGCGCCTCTTCCAGGCTCGTCCCGATACATACTACCGCGTCGTTTCTCTTGAACAATACTACATTCTCGAATCCGGCGGCCTTCAACATAGCCCTGTCGGTTTCTTCGTCAGCGAGCGCGAACGGACCCGGGCCGCAGGTCTGAGCGTTTTCTCCCGGAGGGGGCAGATGTTTCAGCGCGACATCCTTCGCCAGTCCCCAGCACGGATTATCCCTTATCGTCCTCCAGACGATCATGCAGAGCTTGCCGCCCGGTTTCAGGGTCTTATGGGCGTTCTTGAGCGCATAGACGATATTTTGAAAAAACATCACGCCGAAACGCGAATAAACCACGTCGTAGTAATTCGCGGGGAGCTCGTATGTCTGCGCATCGCCCAAAACGAACTTCACGTTGTCGAGACCGGCTTCGTCCCTTTCCCTGTTCGCGATTTCCAGAAACGCCTCGGTGCAGTCGAGCCCCAGCACCTCGCCCCCGGGGCCGACGATCCTGCCCATCTCGAGACAGGTCTCGCCGTAGCCGCAGCCTATATCCAGCACCTTGTCGCCGGGCTTGATCTGAAAATCAGCGTAAGCCGACGCGCTGTGCACGTGTCCGTTCCCGGAAAGCAAATGACGAAACCTGTTCCATTTCGGGACCAGTATTTCATTCCAGCAGCCGATAAAATCATCATTGTCGTTCATCGCCCGCCTCCTTCTATCTATTATTACAAATTATTGTCCGGCGCATACATAGTGTCAAGCCGGCGGAACACGGTCCGAATTTCAAGTCGCCAATCACCGTTTTTTCTTCCCCGACATTCACAGAATTGGCGGCGGGTAAGCAGGCGATGCCGCGAATAACTGAGAATATCGAAGAGCGGCTCTATGAATTTCCCTGAATTCGGACATATTCGACTAAATAAGATGAACAAGACGTATAATTAAGTAATGTTTACAATTTGCTATCCGGGCGAATGTATTAAAGAAATGGGCCGGGGTCAGCCAACTATGATTATTAATTAAAGTGATTTCTTGGGTTTGTACGATAATAGAAAGATAGTCGCGGGTCTGATTGAGTGAGGCACCGTGAAAACCAGATGAAAGACAAATATAAGACCAGGGCGCAGCTCATAAACGAGCTCGATAACCTTCGCAGCGTAAGCGCCCGCCATGACAGCATTCTCAACCTTGCCGAGGAGGCGGTCGTGTCCGTCGACAAAAACCAGAAGATCGTCTTTTTTAATCAAGGGGCGGAAAAGTTATTCGGCTACGGCTCAGATGAAATACTGGGTAGGCCGCTTGACGACCTGATACCGGACCGTTTCGTCGAAGCTCACCGGACGCACTTAGAGAATTTTGCCCGCGCTCCCGTACAGTCAAAGTACATGAACGAACGCTCCAAATTCTATGCATACCGCAAGGACGGCACGGAGTTCCCGGCGGAAGCCTCGATTTCCAAATATGGCTCGGGGGACGGGATGGTGTTTACCGCGATATTGCGCGACGTCAGCGCCAACGAAAAGTCCGGCATCGAATTGAAGAATGCCCTCTCCCTCCTCCGCGCGACTCTCGACGCCACCGCCGACGGCATCATCTCGATAGACAGGTCGAACAGGATAACGGACCTCAACGGGAAGTACATCGAAATGTGGAGGCTGCCCCAGCCTGTCGCGGAAACGAAAGACTTCAGCCTGCTGATCGGGCACCTGCTTGAAAGAGTAAAGGACCCCGAAAGCATCAACGGAACGGTAAGGCATCTTGAGAAGTGCCCCGAGAAGGCGATACACGAGCTTATAGAGCTCAAGGACGGCAGGGTCTTCGAGCACTCGAGCAACCCTCAGATGATCGGGGACGAAATCGTCGGCACCGTCTGCAGCTACCGCGACGTTACGGAGGAGAGGCGCCTCGTCGAGGAGTTAAACGAGAGCCTCGCGCGGCTGTCGAAGAAGAGCCGTTACGAGTCGATCATAGGCTCGATTAACAGGAGCGTCACCGAATCCCACAACCTTCAGGAAATTCTGGAAGACATCGTCGAAGCCATGAGTAAAAATATGGAGCCGTCCGATATCGTTTCCATCTATTTCGTCGAAGGCCGCGAAGCGGTGCTCAAGGCGTATAGGGGCTACCCCGACTGGTATGTCAGGCAGGCCGGAAAGATCGCGTATCCGAGCGGCTTTACCTGGAAGGCGATCACGGAGAATAAGCCTTTACTATATTGCTCTGACGTCGACCAGGACATGGTTATCGGACCCGCAGGGCGGAAGCTGGGGACAATGAGCTATGTATCCATGCCGTTCAGCCACGAAGGCGAGGTCATAGGGACGATAAACATACATTCCTTGAAGAGGGACGCATTCGATGAGGAAGAATTAAATCTATTGGAAACCGTAGCTCAGCAGATCGAGAGGGCCATAAAAAAAATACGCATGACCGAGGCGCTGAGACAATCCGAGGAGCGTTACCGCATACTCTTCGATCAATCACCGGTCGGGGTATATATCTTCGATAAAGATTTGAAGGTTACCCAATGCAACAAACGGATGGTAGAAATATTACAGAGCTCGTATGACAAAATCATAGGATTCAATATCAGGGACTTGAAAGACAAGAGCTTCGTTCCCGTGACGGAGAAGACGATTCAGGGCCAGCATTCATACCGCGAGGGTCTGTATCAAGCCACCACGAGCGGGGCGAATGTATGGCTGTCGCAATACTTTTCTCCGTTATATGACGAGAATGGGGACGTCATCGGCGGCGTGGGAGTCGCGGAGGACATCACCGAGCGTAAAATTGCGGAAGAGGCTCTGCAAAAAGCCAAAGAGAGCCTCTCGGAGGCGCAGCGTATCGCGCATCTGGGAAATTGGGACTGGGATATCGGGACAAATGAGATCCTCTGGTCAGATGAGGTTTACCGGATGTTCGGATTTATCCCGCAGCAATTCGGCGCGACATACGAATCGTTTTTAAATTCCGTTCATCCGGAAGACAGAGAATTCGTAAGGAAATCCGTAAATGAAGCCCTTCATAACGGGTCAAATTACAGCATCGACCACCGGATAGTGTTGCCGGGCGGCTCGGAGCGGATCGTTCACGAGCAGGCCGAGGTTATTTTTGACGACAACGGCCAACCCGTTCGAATGATCGGAACCGTACTCGATATTACCGACCGCAAGCGGACCGAAGATGCATTGAGGAATAATGAACGCTTGCTCGCAACCGTGATGAGCAATCTTCCGGGATGCTCGTATCGCTGCAGGAACGATAAAGACTTTACGTTCGAGTTCGTCAGCGAAGGCGTATCGGCGCTCACCGGTTATGATGTCGAAGACTTCGTCGCGAACAGATCGATCAGCTACGCAGACCTTATACACACCGATGATCGTCAACGTGTCCTTAACGAACTATATGCAGCGATCGAAAAGCATCAAATGTACGAGTTTGTATACAGAATCACGACCAAAACGAATGAAGAGAAGTGGGTTTGGGAAAAAGGCCAGGGCGTATTCTCGCCCTCGGGAGATCTTCTTTACCTGGAAGGCTTCGTTACCGACATAACGGAAAGGAAGCGGCTTGAGGCGGAGCTGCAGCAGGCCCAAAAGATGGAGGCGGTAGGAAGACTGGCAGGCGGGATCGCTCACGACTTCAATAATCTTTTGACGATCATATTGAACTACAGCGAGCTCCTGTTATCGCGATCGAGCCTCGATAGCAAACAGGAGGAGAGAATCCGGGAGATTAGAAATGCCGGAGAGCGGGCCGCGGCATTGACGGGTCAGCTGCTGGCCTTCAGCCGCAAACAGCTGCTCCAGCCGAAGGTGCTGAACCTCAATGACGTAGTTACCGGCATAGAGAAGATGGTCAGGCGGCTTATCGGGGAGGACGTCGAGCTCGTCACCGCGCTTGAGCCCGAGCTCGGGCGTGTGAAAGCCGATCCGGGACAAATCGAGCAGGTGATTATGAATCTCGCTATTAACGCGAGGGACGCCATGCCTAAAGGGGGCAAACTCCTGATACGAACGGCAAGCGTTGACCTGGAAGAGGCTTTCGCAAGCCGGCACGCCGATGTCAAACCCGGCCGTTATGTGATGCTCGCCGTGAGCGACACAGGACACGGCATGGACGAAGAGACGCTATCGCAAATCTTCGAGCCCTTCTTTACGACGAAGGAATTGGGAAAAGGTACGGGACTGGGCCTTGCGACCGTCTATGGGATAATCAATCAGAGCGGAGGACACGTCACGGTCGATAGCGAAATTGGCCGGGGCACGACATTTGAAATTTATCTTCCGGTGAACGATGAACGTCCCGAACAAAAAGAGGACAAAATAGTAGTCGCGGGGAACGCGCACGGAGGACCGGAAACTATTATTATCGCCGAAGACCACGATGAGGTTCTGACTCTGGTTAGCAGAGTATTGAAAGAAGCGGGTCATAACGTATTGGAAGCGAATCATTGCGATAAAGCTATTCATATCTGTGAGCAATATCCGGACCCGATCCATCTGTTGCTGATCGATGTAGTGATGCCCAAGATGAGCGGACCCGAGCTGGCCCAACGCTTGATAGCCCTGCACCCCGAGATGAAAGTCCTTTACATGTCGGGTTATATCGATAATACCATTAAACAATACGGCATTTTGATTAACGGAACATCTTTCATCCAAAAACCTTTCACGCCGGCGGTTCTACTAAGCAAAGTGCGCGAGGTGCTGGATGCTCCTCAGGAACGAATGAGCCATCGGCAAGAATTAGAGAATGTTAATTGACCCGACCGGCTGCGCGCTTGCCCGCAAGAGTAATCGGAACCGTTATCAGAGCAGTCCCCGCGATGACGGAAGAGTGGTTCCCCCCGCACTTGCAATTTGCGCTTTGCGAATCTAACCTATATATATACAGGAAATCCGAACAAAGGAGACTAATTATGCAGATCAATCTGACCGCAGAAGAAGCAGCGATGTTGAACGATGTCCTCACGGGCTATCTCTCCGACCTGAGAATGGAAATCGCGGACACGGATAACCTGGATTTCCGCGAAGGTTTGAAAAAAACGGAAGTGCTGCTTACAAGGATAATTCATGACCTGGGGAAATAGTGATTTCCGGCCTTTTTAAATCCCCCTTTTTCTAAGGGGGGAATATTTATGTCTCCCCTCTTTCCGAATCCTCCCTCCAATCTCAGTGTATAATTCTACCGAGGAGACACAAAGTTGAAGAAATCATCCGCGCTCATCGCGCTTACGCTCATCATCATTAGCCCGTTCGTCACATCGGCCCACGCGCAGAAGGACGGCACCCACGACTTCCGCAACACCAGATGGGGCATGTCGCCCGCGCAGGTAAAGCTCACCGAGAACACCGCCCCCGTGAGCGAGACGCAGCTCCCGCCCTACGACCTCGCGGTCAGCTACAAGGGGAAGTACGAGGGCTTCGACGCCGAGATCGGGTATCTCTTCACGAACGACAAGCTTGTCCTGGGCGGCTACGCCATCACGAACAAATACGCCGACCCCAATCAGTACATCAAGGACTATGAAAAGCTAAAAGGCGTCCTGACAGCGCAATTCGGAAAGCCCGCACAGGACGGGAAAACCTGGAGCGAGGAGCCCCATACCGACAAGCCCGGGGAATACGGCAAGGCGGTCACGGACGGCAAGCTTATACTCCAGTCCTCATGGAACAAGCCCGAAACACAGATATTCCTCACCCTCGAGGGCGGGAACGTGAATACGATCCTGTCGGTGCTCTACTACAGCGTGAAGCTCAACCCGCGAGTCACGGAGCGGCAGATTCAGCAGGAGCTGGATACAAAAGAGAAAGGTGAGGATCAGGGTGAGAGTGCACCCCCGCCGCAATAATCCTCTTCCCCTGCTTTATTTAGATTCCCTCCCCCTTGAGGGGGGAGGGTTCGGGTGGGGGTGTCACTATTGATTTATAAAATCAGCCATCCTTAATACATATCAGGATCTAATGTGCTATATCCAGTATATCCATTCTAGACCTGACTAATCCTCTTTCTCCTCACCGCGAAGAACACACCAATCAATCCTAATCCAACAGCCGCTGCGATCATCCCCCACTCGCTGAGCGTGGGGATAGGCCTGATCACCCCTAAAGACTCCAGCTCGTAAGACCCGGTGTCGCACCTCTGGAGCTGCGGGCGCGTGACGCCTCTCTGGTCCGTATCCGGCGGAGGGCACGCGGGGTCGCCCGCATCTATCGCCGGGCTCTGACCGAGGAGCGCGATCGTCGGCGTGGGCCCCCCGTTATTCCGAGGCGGCCCGGAAACCAGCCCGGGGTCTGTAAAAGGCTGGTCGCCCGGAGAGCTCCCGTCCACGCACGTCCCGTCGCTGTCTATGTTGTAGCCGAGCGAGGTAAGACCCCCGGTGCAATTCCCCGCTAGGGAGTCCGTGAAAAAAATATTGCTGTCTATCCGTGTGTCGCTGCTGCTTATACTGGCTCCATCCGCGTCGCAGCCATCCCCGCTGCAGAAAACGGAATTGCGGCTGAATGTGTTGAAAAAAACATCCGATGTAAGACCGCCGCCCCCGTTCCCGAACCCGGCTCCGAATACGAAGCAATCAATGCCGCTGCAGGAGGCGATGTTCGAGTAGAAAGTATTGTTGGTGATTTCAAAGAACAGGACCCCGCCGCCCCCGTTCGCGACACCCGATCCTACGACGAAACAGGTGTCTCCGTCGCATGAGGAGTTGTTCGAATCGAAAGTGTTGTTGAGGATGTGGAAGTTTTGAGTCCCGCCGCCCCCGTTTGCGACACCCGCCCCTATTACAAAACAGTCTCCGCTGCAGGACGCCGTGTTTGACCTGAAGATGCAGTTGTTGATATTGAATTCAAAATCTCCCCCCGAGCCGTTCCCCAGGCCTGCGCCCAGAACAAAACAATTGTTGCCGTCGCATGTCGCCCTGTTGAATAAGAAGGAAGAATCGCTGACGCTTAATGTGCCCGTGCCTCCGAGCCCTTCAAAGACCGCAGCTCCGGCAAAGCAGCTGCCGGTGCATGAAGCGGTGTTCGATTCGAAGACGCAGTTATTAATAACCAGATTGAGCGCGCCACCATTATTAATAGCGGCGCCGATCGTGGAGCTGCCGTTGAAGAGCCTGAGTCCCGAGATCGTAACGTCCTGGCCCGCTATTATATTGAATATGCGCGTTACGTTGTTCCCGCTTACCGTAAGCAGACCGGGTCCCGGCCCCGCGATCGTCAGGCTCTTATCTATAACTATCTCGGTGCCGAGCACGATGGTGCTCCCCGCGAGTCCCGGGTCGAAATCTACAATGCCCCCAGACGGCGTATTCGCCACCGCGTCCCTCAAAGACCCGCCTCCGGAGTTGTTTGTGTTAGTGACTGTCGTCCCCAGCGCCGAAGCGGGAAGAAGAAGAAATAGAAATACCATGAGCCAGATGCCGGAAAATCCGCCTTTTGCTTCCATCACATCCTCCTAAAATATTTATTGTTTCTTTACAACGCTTTATGTGTAACAATTAAAGGAATGCCACAAAAGCCTGAATGAGAAAAAAATGGGAAAAACCGATACTGACTGTAGGAACAGGCGTGGAATACCCGGATTCGGCGTCCTCCGAAATCCCCCCGCAATACTCCCCCCCGATTAAATGATTATAGAATATTTTAAAATTCGAGTAAAGTGAAAACTTGCATACACAATTAAGCTGACCCCTGACTCCGCCAACAAAAAAGCCCCCCTACCCCACGCTCGGAGGGAAGACGCTTCTGTCTTTTTGTCTTGCTGAACTACGATTCCGGGCAAGAAAGGGTCAAATCGCATGCCGTATCCCCCTAAAATTTCACACCTCCCCGTTAGCCGCGTATACTACAATTGCATCAGCACCGGAACAAATCCCGTGAACGTACAATGAAATATCTTCAGATCCTTATCCGCGTAATAGTCATACTCATAGTCGTCGCCCTCGTCCGCTACTGGGCGTACCCGCAGGCGGAGAAATTCTACAACTACTACACCGCCGAGTCCCAGATACTGAAAGTCCCCGGCTTCCCCGAGATAAAGGAATTCTATCCGGAGCTATACAGTCAGATACTTGCAGATACAAAGGATGCGGTACTGCACGGCGGGAACATGGACGCCATCATCGCCGACAACGGCCAGAGCATCGCGGCATTGCTTCAGACGGACCTGCCGCTCGCCTCGGGACAGTCCACTGTCGGCTTCATCAATATTTTCATAAGCGTCGTCGAAAAGGCGTCAGGCACAGACCCGCAGTGCTGCGTGGACATGATAAACGGCAGCGAGGAGTGCATGTGGTCCCTCATGTCTCATGACGAGCAGAACAACATGCTGAAGGCAATCGCCGCTATAATCAGGTCCGCACACACGGAGCCCGAAAAGCTCGGCAACGTGAAGGCCGCGAAAAAGGATATAGGGAGAATCTCCTCCGACGTCGTCGCCAAATACGGCCCCGATATCGATTACACGGCCCAGACCCCGCTCACCGATGAGGAGAAAAAGAAAGTCTGCCTCGCGATCGCCGATCTATATAAAGGGACGCTCAAGCTCCCGCCCGACCGCTCAGTCGATGCAATCAAATACCTACTCGCGGGCTCGGGCGAGCCGGAGCAGCAGCAGTAACGCACGCACAATGTGTGTTCATATACGATTTCCCACACACTCCACTGCTTTCGCTCGAGAATGAAGCCCAACCCGTTCGTCCTGCTTGTCCGGCGTAGCTTTAGCGAAGACGGAAGCCTGTCGAAGGATGTCCTCATAGGACCACACCATGTGTGTGATTTTTGCCTCTTTTCATCAAGGAAAAGAAGAAAAATGCCTTTTCTTTATTTGCCTTTTCTTCGTCGTCATGCGGAAGCGAAGCCATTCGCGGCAATCCCGTCTTTCAGTTTTAAATCACCCCATAGACACCCCGCGTATAAATATAGTATGGTAGTAAACGTCATGCCGGGCATCAAGGACGAAACATTCGGCGGCACGTACCCCTTCACCCCCCGTTACTTCGACGCGGGGAATTTCAAGATGCATTATATCGACGAAGGGGAAGGCGCGCCCATACTTCTCCTCCACGGCGACCCGACGTGGGGATACCTCTGGCGTAAATTCATCCCCGTCCTCTCGCAGCAACACCGGGTGATAGTCCCAGACCACATGGGCATGGGGAAGTCGGATACCCCCGCCGAGCCTTACCCCTACCTGCTCCGCCACCACATCGCGAACCTCGAAGCGCTGGTCACATCCCTCGGCCTCACCGATATAACTCTCGTCGTCCACGACTGGGGCGGCCCCGTGGGGCTCGGATTCGCGGCGAGACACCCGGAGCTCATCAAGCGTCTCGCGCTCATGAACACGTGGGCATTCGCGCGCTGGCCCGGCGCTCCGTTCCCGAAGCTCGTGGAGCTGATACGCTCTCCGCGCGGGGAGGCCTTCGTCCTTGAGAAAAACGGGTATGTAAGCAGGGCGATCACGGGGACAACGAATTACCCGGAGAAGATAACGCCCGAAGTCATGACGGCATACCTCGCGCCGTTTCCGACGCCGGAGTCGCGTAGAGCGCTTCTGTGCTGGTCGCGGGACATTACGGTGAACGAAGGGGATCCCTCGTGGGACGATATGGCGGCGATAGAGAAAAAACTCTCGCTGTTCGAGGACGTCCCGGTGCTAATCGTGTGGGGGATGCTCGACCCGATACTCCCGCCCATCCTGTTTGAGTTGTGGAAGAGCTTCTATCCGCATGCCCGCGCAGTCGAGATACCCGACGCCTCGCATTTTCTGCAGGAGGACGCGCCTGACGAGGTCATCGGTGCGATAGTGAGCTTTTTGGGGGAATAATTTAAGAAAGGTGAACTCGGCAATTGTTATAGATTCGACTCAATGCTATAATGTATATTGTAATACAGGCATTGAGCGGGAGATGATATTGACAAGTTCAAAATCAACTAAGAATGGAAAACGTAAAAGAAGTGCACCATCTAAAAAAATGCAACAATCAGCGGTGACGGGACGTTATGTAAGCAAAACGCATGGCAAAGAACACGCATTCCCAGTAGTAGGTGAAACAACCCGAACAGTAAAATACCATCCCGGTCACACCTCCATTCCCAGAGAAAAAATAAAGGAAGCAGTAAAGGCCGTGGTATCTAAAGCCAAATCCGGATAATAAACACCTAAATCAAGACTGACGAAGAATCCTCCTTGACACCGAATAATAATCTTTTATTAACTACAGTATGAACCCGACCTATGAAAACAGTGTTTTTATAAACTGTCCTTTTGATACGCGCTACAAGCCATTGTTTAATGCAGAAATCTTTGCGATACACGACTGTGGCTTTACAGCAAGGTGTGCCCTTGAGGTGAGCAACTCCGCAAAAAACCGCCTCCAAAAAATCATTGAAATCATCTCCCATTGCAAATATGGCTTGCATGATATTTCTAGGACCGGGATAAGCTCTAAGACCCACCTTCCCCGATTTAACATGCCCTTGGAGCTGGGCATTTTTCTGGGCTGCAGCCATTTTGGAACAGGGGAACAAAAGGCAAAAACCTGTTTAATCATGGATCAGAATGAATTTCGTTATCGCAAATTCATCTCGGATATCTCCGGTCAAGACATAGTTGCACATAATAATTCTTCTGAAAAAGCAATACACGAGATAAGGGGTTGGCTAAGAACGGAGTCGAAACGAACGAATATCCCTGGTGGTGCCGAAATTTACAAACGGTACACTCTATTCCAAAAGCAGCTGCCTGCGATACGCAAAAGGCTGCACATAAAACCTGATGAAATTACATTTGTCGATTTCACCTATATAGTTAGCGACTGGTTAAAAGAAAACCCATTAAATAACATTTAGCCCCTTCCTTATTCCCACGGAATGGTAGAGAACTACGTAGCTTCAGGCCGGCAAACATAAGCGTTGTGGATGAGGCGGGTTTAAACACTATCAAGCAGTCCCGGAAAGACCGTAGAACCACACCACGTGTGCGCCTTGCATCTTCCCCCGGCTAATCCATAATATATCCCTACTCCCCCCGCCCGGTGTGAGGACCGCAGATGAAAAATCACTCAGCGTGTTTTAAGCCTGTCATTGCGAGCTGCGCAGCCGCGCGGCAATCTCGTCTTTTCACCCGCCTGTCATACGCAATGCTCCTTACCATACTATTATCCCTCGCCGCAGTGTCCTGCTCCCGCGACAAAAAGCCCGATTTCAGGGACGTGAAGTGGGGCATGACCAAGGACGAGGTCAAGAAGCACGAGAGCGCCGAGCTCGTAAAAGAAGGGAACGAGATACTCACGTACAGGCTCGGCGGCGACTCCGCCCCCGTGCTCGTAGAGGGCGACGTGCAGGTCGACGTAGAAGGGAAGCCCGACGCCCGCGTCACCGTCGAGGTCGAGAAGGAAGAGCCCGCGTACGATCTCGTTTACGTATTCGGCAACGGCAAGCTCTCGATGGCCATAGTCCACCTGCGCGACACCTTGGCA
>CAVPJU010000008.1:0-193773 GCA_963705505.1 uncultured bacterium | reverse complement strand
ATTATAAATGAGCCTCCATAAATAGTACGGAGTAAACTTCCTGAACTCATATGGGAACCGTACTATTCTGAAATAATACAATTCTATCAATTGCTTCGAATAATGTGTGCTTCCCCGAGCACACGTAGTGTGTTTGTACGATTCCGAGCGAGCGGGGAATCGGACGCCCTTCACTGATTGCAATAGTGTTACTGCCTGTCGTCTTAGCATTGAAAATTTCTACTCAAGAGAAAAAGATAGAGAGGAGGACACGAGATGAATTCAGTCAAGATTGCAGCAATAGTACTGATAGTGGCCGGCATCCTGGGGCTGGTGTATGGCAGTTTCAGCTACACCAAGGAGACTCACGAGGCCAAGCTGGGCCCGATCGAGCTGTCGGTAAAGGACAAGGAAACGGTCAACGTCCCGGTATGGGCAGGCGTGGGGGCGATAGTGGTTGGAGGCGCGCTCCTGCTTTTTGCGAACAAGAAGAGATAGCCGCTGCATATGCCGCCTAACACTCTGCTTAATCGTACTCTTCAAGTAAATTATTTCAGATGACTGCATATATCCGGAAACTGGAAGAGTTGTGTCTGGAATTTAATCTGATCCGATGAAGCCCGGCTGGAATAATGTTTTGAACCCAATAAATGAGAAGGTATTCTAATACGAACGATATCGACACTTCAAAGATTGGACTTCTTAAAGAAGAAAGTCGGATATTCTCCCGCACACGGCACGATCTGATGCCGATAGCGGGTGTATTATTTAGATTAATGATATAATCCTTCGCACTTCGGTTTCCCAAAAGTAAACACTCTATCCCAATTTTGTCTGGATATGGCAGAGGTGTTAGGTTATTGACCGCCTGTTTATACCAATTGGCCGAGGAGATAGCAACAGGGGATTTTAGGAAGGAGAAACTCGTCATGGACGACCATTTAACCATTAACCGCGTTGCATTCATCGGGAATTACCTGCCGCGTCAGTGCGGCATCGCCACGTTCACGACAGACTTGTGTGAGGCTATCGCTGCCGAATACACTGGAACGACGTGCATTGCTCTACCGGTCAACGACATCGATGGGGGATACTCATACCCGCCCCGCGTCCGGTTCGAACTTACCGAGAAGAACATTGACTCCTACCGCCGCGCCGCCGACTTCCTGAATATCAATAATGTCGACCTGGTGTGCCTGCAATTCGAATACGGCATCTTCGGCGGGAAGGCAGGCAGTCATATCCTGGCCCTCTTACGCGAATTGCGTATGCCCATCGTCACGACTCTGCATACCATTTTGCAAGACCCCGGTCCCGATCAGCGGCGGGTGCTGGAAGAAGTTGCCGCCCTGTCCGACCGATTGGTCGTCATGAGCGAGCGCGGCGCGGAATTTCTGCAGGAGGTCTATGGTGTGCTGCCGGAGAAGATCGATCTGATCCCTCACGGAATTCCCGATTTGCCGTTTGTGGATCCGAGTTACCACAAAGACCTTTTTGGCGTGGAGGGCAAGATCGTTTTGCTCAGTTTCGGCTTGCTCTCGTCCAACAAGGGAATAGAAAACGTCATTGCCGCCTTGCCTGCCATCGTGGAACGCTACCCGAACGTGGTGTACATGATAGTTGGCGCGACACATCCCCACGTGATTCAGCACGAGGGCGAAACGTACAGGTTGTCCCTGCAATGGCAGGCTCAGGAAAAAGGTGTGGAAGATCACGTGATCTTCTACAACCGCTTTGTCAGTTTGGAGGAGCTTATAGAGTTTATTGGCGCGGCGGACATTTACATCACACCCTATCTCAACGAAGCGCAGATCGTTTCCGGCACCCTGGCCTACACGCTGGGGGCGGGCAAGGCAGTGATTTCGACACCATATTGGTATGCGGAAGAGATGCTGGCCGAAGGTCGCGGCACGCTGGTGCCGTTCAAAGATCCGGCGGCTCTGGCCGGGGAGGTGATCTACCTGCTCGACAACGAGTCCGAGCGCCACGCCATGCGCAAGCGGGCTTATCTGTTTGGCCGGGAGATGATTTGGCCGCAGGTGGCGCGACTCTACATGGAGAGTTTTGAACGCGCCCGATCCGAACGCCGGCATTTCATTCCTCCTGGATTTGCCGGTAAATCGAACGACGAGCGTCGGAGTGAACTGCCCCCTCTCAAACTCGATCACCTGCGCCACATGACGGACGAGACCGGCATGCTGCAACACGCCCTTTTCACGGTGCCCAACTATCGCGAGGGCTACACCACCGACGACAACGCCCGCGCTCTGATAGTGAGTACGCTCCTGGATGAACTGGGCAACGGAGAGGCGTTGGAACTGGCTCCCCGTTATCTCGCTTTTATCTTGTATGCCTTCAATGCCGAGACCGGACGGTTTCGCAACTTTCTGGATTATCAGCGCCATTGGCTGGAAGATATCGGTTCGGAAGACAGCCATGGCCGCGCGTTATTGGCGTTGTCCACCGTATTAGGCAGATCCAGCATGGCGGCCTACCGGAGTATAGCAGGCATGGTGTTCGAGCAGGCGCTGCCGGCCATTCTCGACACGACCAGCCCGCGTGCATGGGCATTCACGCTGATCGGCATCCACGAGTATCTACGGCGGTATTCCGGTGACAGCAGGGCTGGCCAGGTCCGGGATGAATTGGCCGGGCGATTGCTGGCCTTATATCAAAACAGCCGCTCGGACGAATGGCGCTGGTATGAAGATGAGATGTCATATTGCAACGCCGTTTTGCCGCAGGCCATGCTCATGTGCGGTCAGTGGATCCCGAATAACGCCATGACCGAAGCCGGGCTGGAGTCGCTCGGTTGGCTGGCCGACTTGCAGCGTGCTGCCGGGCCGGGAGGTCATTTCATCCCTATCGGCTCCAACGGTTTTTATAAGCGGGGCTCCGAGCGCGCCCGCTTCGATCAGCAGCCGGTAGAGGCGCAAACCATGGTCTCAGCCTGCCTCGAAGCTTACCGGAGCACTGGAGACAAGCGCTGGCGCAGGGAAGCCCGGCGTGCTTTCGAGTGGTTCCTGGGGCGCAACGATTTAAACCTTTCCATATACGACCCGACGACGGGCGGTTGCCGGGACGGATTGCATCCGGACCGTCCGAACGAGAATCAGGGCGCGGAGTCCACGCTTGCCTTTCTCCAGGCCCTGCTGGAGCTGCGCCTGGCTGAGGGTACTATTCTAACAGTGGAGGCACTATCTAAATGAGCAATAAATATTCTGAACTCTTTCACCGTCACGAACTTAATCCGATCTTGACCGCCGCCGATTGGCCGTATCCGGTCCATAGCGTTTTTAACCCCGGTGCCACATTGCTGCCGGACGGGACCACACTGCTCTTATGTCGTGTGGAGGATCGGCGGGGGCATTCTCACTTTTGTGTGGCCCGTTCCGCCAATGGCGTGGATAAATGGCAGATTGATCCCCAGCCTTCACTATTGGCTGATCCCGAGCGCTACCCGGAAGAACTTTGGGGTATTGAAGACCCGCGCATTACCTTCGTTCCCGAATTAAGGAAGTATGCCATTGCCTATACCGCCTTCACACGCGACGGTCCGGGCGTGGCCCTGGCGTTTACAGAAGATTTCGCCAGCTTCGAGCGTTACGGAGTGATCATGACGCCGGAAAATAAAGATGCGGCCTTGCTGCCTCATCGTATTGACGGCCTTTGGGCCTTGATCCATCGTCCTGTCAGTGCTCCCCGCGCGCACATGTGGATATCCTACTCGCCGGATCTTCGACATTGGGGCAACCACAAGCTGATGCTTGTAGCCCGCCGTGGTGCGTGGTGGGATGCGAATAAAATAGGCCTCTCCCCCCCGCCGATACAAACCCCGCAGGGCTGGCTGGTGATTTACCACGGTGTACGTCAGACAGCGAGCGGCAGCATTTACCGGCTCGGACTGGCTCTGTTTGATTTACATACACCGGAGCTCTGCCTGAAACGCAGCAACGAATGGTTCTTTGCCCCGGAACAACAGTACGAGCAGTCCGGGGATGTAGGCAACGTAGTCTTTCCTTGCGGTTATACCCTTGAACCCGGCGGTGATATCATCCGCATGTATTATGGCGCGGCGGATACGAGCATTGCCCTGGCCACCGGAAGTGTTAGCAAAATGCTGGAGTGGCTGGAACAACATGATGAACAAGCCCTATAACGATTAGTTAAAGGTTTTCTACCGACCGCTTAATTATATTTTTAAAATTTCAAACCAAATGGTCACCGTACTTCGGGGAATGTGTGCCTCCTTCAGCAGTCTCAGGATGAACGGTCACGGTCATGCATAACGGTACGGCAGAGGAGATGGCGGAAATCGAAAATCACACTATGTGTGTGCGTCCCCGAGAGAACGATTTCGACGAATAGGAGGAATCGGACACCATTGGTTAATTGCAACAGCGTCAATGTGCTTCGGAAGAAGTTGCGTCCCCGAGAGAACGGTTGCGATGAATAGAGCAACCGGACGCCGATGGCTAAATGCAACGTTGCTACTGTACTTCGGGAAGTGCTGCGTCCCCGAGAGGATTCGAACCTCCGGCCTCAGGATTAGGAATCCTGTGCTCTATCCTTCTGAGCTACGGGGACGTGATTGGCCTAAAGGAAGTTGTAAACGCTAATATCTATAACAGACTTTCGCCTGTCCATCAATAGACGCCGGTTTGTTGAGTATTGTATATTAATTATATCCGGTAGTGATGAGTTTTTCTCAGTGAATTTGGTTGTGATGAGGGACGGGGGTATTACGCGTCTTCCCGGCCATCTTGTGCGTAAATTAACCTGGACTAATGTCCTGCGAGGGATTTCGATGAGAATCCTTATCTTCATTCAAAATTTGGGAATGGGAGGCGTCATACGCCAGCTTTCATACCTTGCTCCTCGATTGAAAAAGAGGGGGCACGACGTATCCGTGCTCGCACTTTATGAAAGCGATACGCATTGGGAGCACATCTGGGGCGGGGAACCGATACGAATAAAGACTCTTCTTGCACAGAAACCCGGAAATATTTTCACTGGGGTTATGGGTTTGATCGAAGCAACACTCGAATTAAGAAGGATTCTGGAGAAAGAAGAGGTTCAAATCCTCTACAGTTTTAGCGGTCATGCCGCGAGGTTCATATCATGGCTGGCCGTCAGCACGACGTCCGGCACTAAACTCGTATGGGGTGTCCGAGGCTCTTTACCGGCAACTGGACCGAGAAGCTACTCTCGCAATGATTCAACGGCACTCTATATAAACAAGTGGATTTCGTCCTTCGTTCCCCTTATAATCGCTAATTCGGAAGCAGGACTGGCGAGCCGTGTAAAAACAGGTTACAGGTGCGCTAAAGGGCTGGTCATCGATAACGGTATCGATACGGATGACTTCAAGCCGGATCCCGAAGCACGGGAGCGGCTGCGGAGGGAATGGGATGTTTGCGGAAACGAGGCGCTCATAGGCGTAATTGCCCGTCTGGATTTGGTTAAGGGGCATATCACGTTCCTGGAAGCATGCTCCCGGCTATTGACGGAACGGAGAGATGTTCGTTTTGTTTGCATAGGGGACGGAGATAAGGCATATAGGAAAAAACTGGAGCTCATGAGCCGGGATTTGGGATTACGTGATCATCTGATTTGGGCGGGGGCAAAAAAAGATATGCCGACTGTTCTCAACTCTATCGATGTTCTCTGTTCCTCGTCTTATAGCGAGGGTTTCCCGAACGTCATAGGAGAGGCGATGGCGTGCGGCAAACCGTGTGTGGTCACGGACGTAGGGGACTCCGCAAGGATTGTGGGAGAATCGGGAATAGCGGTCCCGCCGGGTGACCCTCGACTTCTTGCGAATGGTATGAGGACTATGCTCGACGGGCTCTCTGACATGGACCCGCTGAAAATACGGAACATAATTGTAAGAAATTTCGGCATTGAAAAGATGGTTGACGAGACGGAAAAAGCACTTCAAGATGTATTAGACGGGGGATGATGCGGAATTTCTTGTTATAGTATGATCATAAATGGTATAAATATTGAGTCGGCGTGAGGACTATTAGTACTTAATTATCATCAATGATTATGCTGCCGGTTATCATACGTTATGAGGAGAATTGAAAGATGAAAAATGGAAAGAAAATCCTTAATATACAGGAGCTTGGGACGGGGGATATTCAGAAGAGGGTGAGGGAAGGGCAGGACATGATATTGATTCCGATGGGGAGCTGCGAGAGGCACGGCAACCCTTTTACGCCTCTCGGTCTCGATGGGCTCGTCAGCGGAGCGGTCGTCGAGCGCACAGCCCGCGAAACGGACGTCCTCCATACACCGCTAATGCCGTTCGGGTACGCGCCCGAGCACTTCGGCAGGGAAGGGGAAGGGTGCGGCACGATATCGTTCAGGGCGGAAACCTACAGACTCATACTCGAAGAGATCAGCCGGTCCCTTATCTATCACGGGTTCAATAAGCTCATATTCGTGTCGCTCCACAGCTCGAACGTCGCCGTTGCGGAGGAGGTCCTGCTGTCGCTCCGCACGAAGACCGGGGCGTTCGTGGCGTTTTACGGCGGGAGGGAAAACAAGCAGGCAATGGAGATCATGGGTTCGGCTCCCGATCGTCTTTCAAGCGATATAGAGTGTTCGGTGGCGATGTCTCTCATGGAGGAAAGGTTTAAAACCGATAATTTCCTGTCTCACGGCTACAGGGTGCATGCGCCTGAATGGCTCGGAGAATCATTTTACAAGAGAGCCGGGACGGGTATAACAGTGGGGTTTAACGGCGCTGAGAATATTACTTTAGGTCTGGACGATTTTGAGTACGTAAGCCCTGCAGCGCACGAGAAAAAGCGGGACTCGGAAGCCACGCGCGAGAAAGGGAGGAGACTATTGGACGCCCTGTCGTCCCACCTGACCGCATTCGTCAATGAGGTGAAGGGGCTCAGGATAGAAGCGTCATCGCGGAGCTACCCCGAGCGGGTTCGCTGAAGCCGGATTACTTCTGAAAGTTCGAACCGGACGCATTGGAAAGGAGACTTAAACGTATTTCGGCTGACCGAGCGGAGCCCGGGTGAGTAATGAATTCGGAGGATTTATTTGAAGATAGGTTTTTACGCGACAGGATCAGCAACGTCCGATCATGCTGATCTGATAGACCAGGTCCGCTACGCGGACGAGGCGGGGTTCGATTCCGTATGGCTGAGGGAGAGGCATTTTCATCCCGACCATGAAGGGAGGAACTTCTTTTCGTCTCCCTTCGTAGCCGCGTCATACATAGCCTCGGTCACGGAGCGGATTCGTATCGGGATGGGAGCGAGGCTTCTTCCGCTCGACCACCCCATACACGTCGCGGAAGGAGCGGCGACAGTGGATATTATATCGGGCGGGAGGCTCGACCTCGGTGTTGCGCGGATCGGGGAGAATGAGCTCTACCAGAACGCGTTCGGCGTAAGAACGGAAGAGACGAGAGGCCGCTTCGAGCAGTCGATCGATGTCATCATTAAGGCATGGACGGAGGAAAGCTTCTCTTATAACGGCTACTACAACATTTCGGATATTTCTGTAGAGCCCAAGCCCGTCCAGAGACCCCATCCCCCGATTTATCTGGTGGGGATCAGTCAGGAAACCTTGAAATTCGGCGCGGAAATGGGATTACCCCTGCTCCTGGCCGGCGCTCAAACCGTCCCCGTGCTCAGGAATACTCAGGAGAGGTATAATGCGCTCCTCAACGGAAACAGCGGCAGGAACATTGTGCACCCGGTCAATCGTTTTATCTATGTTGCGGAGACCGACGGGAAGGCCGTGGAGGACACGAGGGATACGATCATGGGTTTCATCCACAGGAAGAACACCGTGATCAGGGATTTTTTATTTCTTCCGGACGATGAGATTACGTACGACCTGCTATTCAACGATGTCTGCATATTCGGCACTCCCGATTCCTGCATGAAGAAGATCATGCGTTTAAAGGACGAAATCGATCTCAGGAGTCTGATTTTAACATTCAATTACTATACGGTTGAGCACGAGAAATGCCTTAACTCCATGAGGTTGTTTACCGAACACATGCTGCCTCACTTAAAAGACATTTAAAACCCGGTGCGGCCGTCACCCGGATAAAAAGGGGCGGTACATAGAGGGATAAATGAAATTCGGCTTATTCATAATGGGCACGCGGGACGGGAGCTATCACGAAATCCTTGACCAGATGGTTTATGCGGAGGAGCTCGGCTTTGATTCCGTGGTTCTCGGGGAAAGGCATTTCAGACACGGGGACCTCCTCTATTCCTCCCCCCTGAGCCTGGCTGCGGCGCTGGCTGCGAGGACAAAAAGGATACGCATCGGCACGGCGGCGCGCATATTGTCCCTCGACCACCCTATACATCTCGCCGAGGACACCGCGACCCTCGATATATTGAGCGGGGGGCGTCTCGACTTCGGCGCCGCGCGGGCGAGCCTCGATGAAGAGTGCCATCTGGCGTTTCACTCGCCGCTTTTCGAGACGAGGGAGAGATTCAGGGAAGCGATCGAGATAATAATTAAAGCCTGGACCGAGGAGCGGTTTTCATACGAGGGGGAATTCCACCGGATCCCCGAAGTCTCTGTGTACCCCAAGCCCTTGCAGAAACCCCATCCGCCGGTCTCGCTCGTCGCGGTATCGGAGGAGACGCTTCTTTTTGCTGCGGAGAAGGGTTACTCCGCGATAACGGGGGCCACCAGGACGTCTTCTGAGCTTGAGAAAACCGCTCAAACCTACTTCGGAAATCTTGTCCGGAAAAATCGCAACGGCAGTGCGCCCGAGTTCATCGTCAACCGGTTCATTTACGTATCGGATACGGACGAGAAAGCGAGGCGGGAAATGGAAGGGCCTTTCATGGAATTCATTAAGTACCGCGCGCCGGACCTGAAAGCGGCTCTCATCGCGAAGTACGGCGGCGAGGAGAACTTCAGCTTCGACCGGTTTCTGGACGATTTTCTCCTGTTGGGCTCTCCCGAGACTGTAGCCAGCGGCATTAAAGAGCTCGCCGGGAGATTGGAGATTACTTATCTCCTGTGCTCGCTTAACTTCATTACCCAGAGCCAGGCGCTCTGCCTAAGGTCTACTGAACTCTTTGCAAGAGAGGTAATGCCAGGTTTTAGAGTTCGGAAAAAATTAAGAGAGCTGTGATAACAGAAAGGAAATTTATGACGGTCATGCGGAGAGAAGAACTACCCATGCGGAACAAGGAATTAGGACGGACCGGGCTCATGGTGTCGTCTCTGTCGCTCGGCTCGGGAGGGGTAAACCGCTTCGGCCAGAGGAGTTTCGCGCTCAAAGTGCAAATCATGGATCTGGTCCGGAGCGCTCTTGATATTGGAATTAATCTCTTTGATACCTCCCCATCATATGGGGAGAGTGAAGCAATACTGGGAGGGGTGTTGAGGAACGTTCCGCGGGATAGATTCATAATAGCTACAAAGTTTCTTCCTGTTACGCACGGTCGGATTTCAAGACCCGAAGACGTTGTTAAATCGGTAGAGCGGAGTTTAAAGAAGCTCCGTGTGGATACGGTCGATCTTATCCAATTCCATGCGGTGACGCCTGGTATCTACCGCTCGGTTACGGATTCCCTTATGCCGACTCTGGAGAAGTTGAGGGATGACGGAAAGTTCCGCTTTTTAGGCATCTCGGAGTCAACGATCGTAGACAGGAATCATGAGATGCTCCAAATGGCTCTATCCGACAACTTGTTCGATTCCGTTATGGTCGCTTATAGTCCGGCGAATCCTACAGCAGGAGACGGTATTTTGCATCTGGCTGCGAAGAAGAACGTGGGAGTAATATGCATGGCCGCAGCAAGAGATATTGCCTTATCTCAAAAGGATGTTCGAAGCAATATCCTGGGGTTGAACCCGCAGAATGGGTGGGGTTCGATGAGATCCGGCCTCAGAAGCGGCAGTGAAAATTCGGTCATAACGGAGCGGGAGTTTTCGCGTCCCGCTGAGGCATACAGGTTCGCCATGTCGCACCCTGCGGTATCCACAGTGCTGACGGGGACTACGAATGTCGAGCACCTGCGGCAAAATGCGTTTGCAATTCTCGAAACGCATACATTCGGCCATGTATGATGCTCGCGGCATCACGTACAGAATTAATACAGTTAGCTCTGCCAGACGCATCCTTCATGGTAATTTGTCTGAAGAGAGGGAGAAAGATTGAGGAGATCGAAAACTTTGAGCGTAACTATTAATACAACATTCGATAAAGCGTGGAATTTCATCTCCGATCCTGAGAACCTGCACCTTTGGACCGTGGATTTTGCCCTCGAGGCGCCCGAGAAAGATGGCGACATATACCGCGTAAAGACGCCCCGGGGAGTGATCGACCTATTTGTCGGGGCTGCGAAAGAAGATGGGAACATCGATTTCTACTTCGGAAAGGGCGGACATTATCAAAAATCGTCCTCGCGTCTCGTCGAGCTTCGTCAAAACGGAGAGGTAGCATATTATTTTACTCAGTCCGAGCCCGATAACGCTCCGCCGGGACTATTCGAAAAGCTCGTATCGAATGTAGAGCGGGAGCTCGAGATATTAAAAGAAATACTCGAGTCCTGAAGGGCGGTGTACATTAAAATAAGGTAAAAGTCGTGCAAGACAAATTAAAAGCAAAAAAAACGAAAGTGCAAAGGATGTACATCGACGGCAAATGGGTCGAAGCCGGGACGGGGAAGAGCTTCACCGTAAGGAACCCGGCGACGGGCGAAGTAATCGCTTCTGTGCCCGACGCGGACGCCCGTGACACGGAGAAAGCTATAGAGGCAGCGTATGACGCTTTCCCATCATGGTCGAAGCTTCCCGCAAAGGACCGCGCTGACCTGCTCCTGAGGGTACGCGACCTGATGCTCGGGCGGAGCGAGGAACTTGCGAGATTAATAGCGATGGAAGAGGGGAAGCCGATAAGGGAATCGCGCGCCGAAATCGGGTATTCCGCCGAGTTTATAAAGTACTTCGCCGAAGAATCTAAACGTAGTCTCGGGCGAAATATTCACCTCACCTCTCCCCGGCAGGCGTTTTTATGCTATAAAGCAGCCCGTGGGGGTAGCCGGAATAATCACGATCTGGAACTACCCGTCGGCGGGGATCACGAGGCCTGTAATACCCGCCCTGGCTGCCGGCTGCACGGTCGTCGTAAAACCCCCCGAGCAGACGCCCCTATCGGCGATCGCCATATTCGAATTATTCGAGGAAGCCGGAATCCCGTCCGGGCGTCGCTAACCTCGTGACTACACGTCCATCCCGACAAGGTCGGGAAGGAGATCCTCAGAAACCCGAAAGTGAGGAAGGTGAGCTTCACCGGCTCGGTCGAAGTCGGGAGAAAGATCATGCGCGGCGCGTCCGCGGACTTAAAGAGGATTACACTCGAGTTGGGCGGGCACGCCCCTTTCATAGTGTTCGGGGACGCGGACATAGAGCTTGCTGCCTCGCATGCCGTCGCCTCCAAATTCCAGAATTCGGGGCAGACGTGTGTCGCCCTTAACCGAATATACGTCCATGAATCCGTCTCCGAGCGATTCACCGAGACGTTCACGGGGCTTGTGAAGAGGCTCAGGACGGGGAACCCGCTGGATGAGACTGTAGACGTGGGCCCCCTGATCGACGAAGAGGGGATGGAGAAGGTGGAAGCACATGTCGGCGATGCCGTTGCAAAAGGAGCCGGGCTCCTTAACGGGGGGCGCCGCCTGACGGACGGGGAATTCTGCGAGAGGTTTCTTCTTTCGAGCCGACGATTCTCTCGCGCGTAACTCACGACATGCTTATAATGAATGAGGAGACGTTCGGTCCCGTGGCGCCTGTCGCGACGTTCAAATCGGACGAGGAGGTCCTCTCCCGCGCCAACGATTCCCCCTATGGGCTCGCCGCATTTTTCTATACGCGCGATAATTCGAGGGCGATAGCGATGTCGGAAGGGCTCGAGTACGGGCTCGTCGGGGTAAACAATGCCCGCCTCGGAGCGGTGCATATACCCTTCGGAGGGGTCAAGCACAGCGGCTTCGGGAAAGAAGGAGGCAGGCTGGGTCTTGAGGAATTCCTCGAGACCAAGGTTGTCTCAATCGGTGTTTAGTACTCGGAATGAAGTATTGAGAGAGGGAGAATGAAATGATCGGAAAAGCCATGGACGCCGCGATTAAACCGGTTGCAAAACTCCTTGAGCGCGATTCGATGCAGGCGGTAGGAGTCGATAATACGACGAGGATCGCAAGGGCCTATAACACCCTGCGGTTCGGCAAATACCATGAGTATAGAAAGAGGCAATACCAAGAGAATTTCAGAAAGCTCATCGAGGAGAACGGAAATCCGTCCGCTCCCGTCAACGAGATCAAAGACGGATGGGCTATCGATACTTCGGGGAAGCTGCCTTATCTTCGGGAGCTGCTTGCGGAGTCTGACAAGATCATAGAGGAACGCGGCGGAGTGAAGCGTCAGGATTTCGGAAGGCCCTTTTTTCAGGAGCTGATCAAGGAAGAGCATTTCGAGAAATACCCGTCGATTCTGAACTTCGCGACTTCTTCCGATGTTCTTTCGACTATATGCAGTTACCTGGGCTTCATTCCCATGCTTTCCTACTCCATGCCCTATGGCGTCAGGCTGATAGAGTCCTGGAACAAATTCGATAACTCATCCGATGCGCCCCTGAGGGCGAGCCAGCTCTTTCATCTCGATTATCACGACAAGCCCATGGCGTATGCGATTGTCCTGCTAAGGGATGTAACGATTGAGATGGGGCCTTTCTGTTTTCTGCCCAAGTCCGTATCGGAGAAAGTATGCAGAGGGCTCGGTAATTATCACACCAGGATGGGGGGTCACCGTGTATCCGATGATAAGGTCTATTCTATAGTTCCCGAAAGCGAATTGATTAAGCTTTGCTACCCTGCGGGGACGGTGCTTTTCCTGGACAACAGCGCATGCTTTCATTACGGGAGCAGGAATGCGGTCAAGCCGCGTTATCTCATGATGTTCGCCTATATGTCCACATGCAGGACTGACTTCGGCGATGTCGTTTTAAAACAAGTCAGGTACCCGGTCAAGCCGGGCGACTCACGCTTGAGGAAGATGCTCCTCGAAAAGGAGTTCATTGAGTAACGAAAGCGTAAGGCATCGGGTAGCGTGTGCGGAGTTGAGACCGGATAAGCCGGAAACGGTACTTCGACCATGACCAAATCCCCTATATTTATCGTAGGGTATCCCAAGAGCGGCGAGAAGCTGATAAGAGACCTGCTGCGTTCCCATCCGAACATAACGTTCCCTCAGGAGTCCCAGTTCATCCCCTGGCTTTATAAAGCTTACGGCAATCCGAAGAATGACAGGGAAGCCGTGAGACTGGCCGAGATCATACTGAACCTCCATTGGGTAAAGGCTTACGGGCTTTCGCTCGACCCCTCTTCGTTTGCCGGCTGCCGCAGCTATGCGGAGATAGTATCCCGGATTTTCGAGGAATGGGCGCGCAAAGAAAACAAGCCCCGCTGGGGGGACAAGACTCCGCAGTATTTGGCGGAGATACCGACTCTGATCGAGTTATTCCCGTCCTGCAAGATAATTCACATCTATCGCGACGGGAGGGACGTTGCGCTCATCTCGATGGGGAGGTGGTACGGACCGGGAAATGTTTTCGTTGCCGCCACTTCCTGGAAGCGGCTTGTGAGCGCAGGCCGTCGTGCGGGCAGGGAGGCCGGACCGGGCAGGTATATTGAAGTGAGTTTTGAGTCCCTTATCGATCACACCCGCGAAACGATGGGTGTCGTATGCGGGTTCCTTGATGAACCTTACTCGGAGAAGGTATTAAATGTTAATCAGATCCAGCCGGAGGCCGCGTCGCTCATGTACGGTAATCTATCGGAGATAACCAATTCCATGAAGGGAATGGGCAGCTCGGATGAGGGGAGGTGGAAAAAAGAGATGCCCGCAGGCGACCGGGTTATTTTCGAGTCCGTGGCCGGTGACCTTCTTCGGGAACTCGGATACGAGACTGAAGGGCTTGCCCGTCCGATTACTGCCCCCGAAAAAATCATGTGGCGGGTTCATAATTTCTTCTCTTTTATCAGTAAACAGCTGGGAAGAAAAAGAAAGACGCTGTGGCTCCCGGACGTTTTGCTTATGAGGTGGGCGGCAATACGCTATCGTCTGAATGCCAGGAGGTTTTTAGGGAGGCTCCCCGGAAAGGCGGGGAAGTAATATGCTGCCGTCCGGTATTGTATTTCGCACTGAACACACACGACCGATTATGGAGAGCCGCTATGCTCGATGATCTCAAAATATTCGGGAGGTATGCGTGGGGATTGAGGGACTTTTTCCGCAATACCTTAACGCCTGCCGATTGCCGGACCATGCTCACTGCGCAGCTTGCGAGGAGGGAGGAGTCCTTTCTGCAGATTCTGAAATCCGGCATTTACGGTAACCCCAGAAGCCCATACGCGAAGCTGCTCCGGCACGCAGGGGCCGAGTTCGGGGACGTCGCGGAGCAGGTGAAGCGTCACGGCGTCGAGGGGGCGCTCTCTAATCTGCATAAAGAAGGTGTTTACGTAACGCTCGATGAATTTAAAGGACGTAAGCCGGTGACGCGTCCCGGCCTCGAGTTTTCAACCGAGCCGTCTGATTTCGACAACCCCTTCCTTGCCAGGTTCTATGAAGCGAGGAGCAGCGGGTCGAGGAGCGCCGGCACGAGAATTATCATCGACCTCGATCTGCTCACACATGAGGCTGCTTACTTCTACGAATTTCTCGACGCCTTCGGCCTCTCCGGCAGACCGCGCGTAGCTTGGCGTGAGATTCCGCCGGTCGCGGCGGGGATGAAGCTCGTGCTCCGCTACGCAAAGCTGGGGCTGCCGGTCGAGAAGTGGTTCTCCCAGAGCAGGCTCTCGTTCAGCCTTAAAAACATGAAGTTCTACACCTTCACGAAATATACTCTCCTCGCAAGCGGGATTTTCGGAAATCCTCTGCCAGTGCCCGAATACGTCTCGCTCGCGGATGCTCCGAGGATAGCGGACTGGCTCGCGGGAAAAAAGAGGGAGGGAAAGCCTGCTCTCATGGATACGAATGTAAGCTCCGGTGTGAGGTTATGCCTTGCAGCCGGGGAAAGGGGACTCGACATCTCGGACACTTTCTTTCGCTTCGGAGGAGAGCCTTACACCGAGGCCAAGGCAAAGATAGTGGATGACGCCGGCTGCCGGGCTTGTTGTCATTACTCCATGACCGAGGTCGGCACGCTTGGACTTGCCTGCGCTGACGCCCGGCAGCTCGACGAGGTCCACCTTCTTACCGATAAAATAGCCGTGATACAGCTGCCGAGACAGATAGGAGCGGACGGGCTGACGATAGGGGCCCTGTTATATACCACGGTGCTCCCGCTCTGTCCCAAGCTGATGCTCAACGTCGAGAGCGACGACTACGGGATTTTGGAAGAGAGGGACTGCGGATGCGGCATCGGGGGACTCGGTTATTCCACACACCTCTCGGGCATAAGGAGCTACGACAAGCTTACGAGCGAGGGCGTGAGCTTTCTCGGTACCGAGCTGCTTCGGCTCCTCGAGGAGGTCCTCCCCGGCCGCTTCGGGGGCAGCCCCACCGACTACCAGCTGGTCGAGGAAGAAGAGGGAGGTCTGCCAAAGGTGAATATCGTTGTGAGTCCCAGGGTGGGTGACGTTGATGAAAACACTGTCGTAACTGCTGTGTTTCAAGCCTTGCAGCCCTATCCGGGAGGAGACATAATGTCGGACGCATGGCTACAGGGCAATACCCTGCGCGTAGTCCGCAGGGAGCCTTATACTACAGCTTCCGCGAAAATCTTACCCCTTCATATCCTCAAGGGAACCCGCAATTAGAATGAAGTGATTCATAAGGATCAACCGTTTCCCTTTGTTTAAATAGTCATTCCCGGAATGCCTTCATCCTCACAATAACTTAATGGAACACTGGGGACGAATTCCCGCATGAATGGTTTGGAAATTCCAGTTTCGGATTCCTTGCAATGGTTTCAAATTGAATCAATATTGCCTTTATTCGCGCTCTGTTAGATACTACTGTCTGATCGAGCAATTGTAAGGATGTGAAAAACAGATGGCCGCATATCTTCCGGTTTTGACTTTTCATAAAATAGACGACAGCCGCTCGGTTATATCTTTCAGCCCGGAATTGTTCAGGCGTTCAATGGAGAAGCTCCGCCGTAACGGTTACAGGACGGTTAAATTGACCGACGCAGCGGAGCTGATCCGTGAGCGTAAACCCTTCCCGGACAAATCTTTCGTCGTAACCTTCGACGACGGTTACAGGAGCGTATGCGAAGAGGCATTTCCTGTCCTGGAGAAGCACGGCATGACGGCTACTGTATTTCTCACCGTGGGCGACTCACATAAATCGGGCCCGGATGACCGTCTGCCGCCGCTCAGCGGGAGCGAGATGTTAAGCTGGGGAGAGATAAAAGTAATGAGAGACGCAGGGATCGATTTCGGCGCTCACACTATTTCGCACCCGGACCTTACCGCACTCGATACGGCCGCCGTCGGATACGAGATAAAGGGATCTAAGGATATCATCGAGGACAATCTGGGTGTCCCTGTTTTGTCCTTCGCCTATCCCTATGGCAGGTATGACGAGAAGAGTCTTGAAATCGCGGGACAGAATTTTAAATGCGCCTGTTCTGATAAACTAGGCTTATTGACGGAGGAAAGCCGTCTCTACGCTCTCGAGCGTGTGGACGCTTACTACTTAAGGGGGGAGAAGCTCTTCGATCTTATGCTGACGAAAACATTCCCCTTATATATTCTGTTGCGTAATATTCCGCGTACAATCAGGCGCAGGTTAGGCGTAAGATGAGTTCTACCCTCAAGCAGCTCAGGTTCTGCATGATCACGACTTTCTACCCTCCCCGGAGCTTCGGAGGGGACGCGGTCTATGTCTGGCAGCTTTCAAACGAGCTCGCCCGGAGGGGTCATCACGTAACGGTCATTCACTGTATCGATTCTTACGGCATAATGGCCGGGAAAGAACCGGGCGCCGTATACGAGAACCATCCGAATGTCGAGCTTTACGGTCTCAAGAGTAAATACGGATTTCTCTCTCCACTCGCCACACAGCAGACGGGCTATCCTTTTTTTAAATCGGGACGGATTAAAGAGATACTGAATAAGGGCTTCGATGTAATACACTTTCACAATATTTCGCTCGTGGGGGGGCCGAAGGTAATAGAGTACGGGGAGGGGATCAAGCTCTACACGATGCATGAATACTGGCTCCTCTGCCCGACTCACGTGCTCATGAGGTTCAACAGGGCAACGTGCGAAAAGCCTCACTGCTTTGTCTGCCAGCTCGTCCAGAAACGCCCGCCTCAGCTCTGGAGATACAGCGGCCTCATGGAAAACTCGTTGAGCAAATTGGACGCCATAATAAGCCCGAGCATGTTCAGCAAAAAGCTGCACGAAAAAAAGGGTTTGGGTGTGCCCATATACCACATCCCGAATTTTATCCCTGAAGATTACTATTCGACCGAGCGGGGCGGCGGATACGACATATCTTTTCCGAAAGAGCCTTTCTTTTTGTATGCCGGAAGGATCGAGAAATTAAAGGGCGTCCAAAATCTCATACCTGTATTCAGCAGGTATAAGAAAGCCAGGCTCGTGATTGCCGGCAAAGGGGGATACGAGAACGAAATGCGTGAACTCTCTCGGGGAATAGAGAACATAGATTTAATCGGGCACCTATCTCCTCATGAGTTGAGGAAGCTGTATAAAACGGCAACTGCTCTTATAGTGCCGTCTATAAACTACGAAATTTCACCTCTCGTGGTATTCGAAGCTTTCAGGGAGAAAACTCCGGTCATAGTAAATAATATCGGCGGACTCCCCGAGCTTATGGAAGAGAGCGGAGGGGGGTTTGTGTATGACTCGGAGCGGGAGCTTGTAAGCGTGATGGACAGGCTGCTAAGCGAGCCCTCATTGAGGGAGGAGCTTGGCGTGATGGGTTATGAATGCTATCTCCGTATGTGGAGCGCGGAACCTCATCTGAAATCATATTTGGCATTGATAGATAGCATTAAGGCGCGCAGGGCTTCTTCCCGATGAACACTCTCATCACTCGACAGTCTCGTCTGTGAAAAATAAAAGGGCTTGCTTTTTTATATAATTTCTTAGACTTATTAGTTAAGAGCCCCGTTTGCTATATGCTATTATAAGGGGTAAATGCTTAAGATATTCAGCTCATATCACGCTTAAGTGAGTTCACGCCTATGATTATAAAAGAACTGAAGGACGTCGACCTGTTTTCCGATATTACAGATGAAGAATTGGACGAAGATGTAAGAGGTGTATTGGTAGAATTAAAAAAAGGGGATCATCTTTTTACCGAGGGTGATAATGCCGGGAGCTTTTTTATTTTTCTGGAGGGTACGCTCGAAATTTACAGGGTTATCAAAGGAGAAAAACTTCAGATCGGACACTTTACAAAGGGGATGTCCGGCGGTGAGGTGCCGTTACTCTCGGGAAGTCAGCATATGGCAAACGGGATGGCTGTAACGGATATGAAAATATTCAGTATCGATGAGAGCGATTTCTGGTATATGTTGGGCAATTGCTCGACAGTGAGAAAGAAAATATTGTCCAACATGTCGAGCAGGATGTTCGAATTAACACACCTGTCTTTTCAAAGAGAAAAGCTCGCGTCGCTCGGAACGATGGCCGCCGGTCTCGCTCATGAACTGAATAATCCGGCTTCAGCGGCGAAAAGGACAGCGGAGAATCTGGCGAGCACAATTCATGAATTCGATATCTTCTCCACGGAAATCCTTAAATACTACATGTTCAAAGACGACGTCGATAAAGAAGGTTTTCCGTTTCAGCCGATCGAAGAAGTCATAGACATAAACGGTGTGGAGCTTGACGCATTGGAGCGGAATGAATTAGAGGACGAATTGGCGGACTGGATGGAAGAGCGGGGCATCGATGACCCGTGGGAGCTCGCTTCAATCCTCGTATCGGTCGGTTATACGAAAGAGATACTCGGAGATTTTTCAGAGAAATTAAAACCGGATCAGATAGTCAATTTTTTAAACTGGCTCCCGAGAGACGTTGAAATGCGGAAGCTTGCGGGGGAGCTCGTCGAAAGCACGTCCAGAATCTCGGAGCTGGTTTCGGCGATGAAATCTTATTCTTACATGGACAAGACACATGAAAAGAGGAAGATTGATTTACGCGAAGGCATAGAAAATACTCTTATCATCCTCAACCACAAACTGAAAAAAAAGAACATAACCGTGAAAAAGGAATTTGATGACAATATTCCTAAGATATCCGCATACGGCGTTGAGCTCAATCAGGTCTGGACTAATCTGATCGACAATTCGATTGATGCCGTACCCGACAATGGAATAATTACCATCAGGACCGGATTGAACAATAACAATTCCGATACCGTAAATGTGGAAATAATTGACAACGGCGAAGGCATCCCGCCGGAAGTGCAGGATAAGATCTTTGACCCGTTTTTTACGACAAAAGCCCCGGGCGAAGGGTCGGGGCTGGGTCTCGAGATAACTTACCGTATTATAGTTAATCAGCATAAAGGGAGCATAGGCTTCGAATCCAAGCCGGGTTTTACAAAATTTTCCATTTGTCTGCCTGTCGATTTATAGGCCCATCTCCTTCTGCCGATATAGAGGAAACGCCGCATGATGAAAAAACCCATGATTTTCGCGATAGATGACGACACTCAGGTATTGAGAGCCATCGAAAGGGACCTTAGAAAGTATTATAGAAAAGATTACAGGATAATAACTGCTCAGTCCGGGAAAGAGGCCTTTGAAAGCTTAAAGAAATTAAAGCTTAAAAATGAGATAACCGCCCTTTTCGTTTCCGACCAGAGAATGCCAGAGATGTCGGGGGTAGATTTTCTCACACTCGCAAAAGACGTTTATCCCGACGCTAAAAGGGTGCTGCTCACGGCCTATTCGGACACCGACTCCGCTATAAGGGCTATTAACGACGTCCAGTTGGATTACTATTTGATGAAGCCCTGGGACCCGCCGGATGAGAAGCTCTATCCGATTCTGAACGATCTGCTGGAAGACTGGCAGGCCGCATATAAACCGGACTTTGAAGGGATCAAAGTAGTCGGTTATCAATGGTCGCCCCGCTCGCATGCGATTAAAGAATTTCTGGCCGGCAATCTGATCCCCTATCTGTGGCTCGACATAGAATCAAATGAGAAAGCAAAAGAACTGATAACTGTCTCAGGGATTGACAACAAAGACTTGCCCGCGGTTTTTTTTGAAGACGGATCGTATATGACGGACCCCGCCGTCACGTCTCTGGCGCGTAAGATTGGTTTGAAATCTGAGGCTTCTCAGGAGGTATATGACGTTGTAATAATCGGAGCCGGTCCTGCGGGACTGGCAGCCGCTGTATACGGGGCGTCTGAAGGTTTGAAAACTCTTCTCATCGAAAAGAAAGCCCCGGGCGGCCAGGCGGGTACGAGCTCAAGGATAGAAAATTATCTCGGATTTCCGAACGGTCTGAGCGGCACGGAGCTGACACGCCGCGCTATTACGCAGGCTACGAGACTGGGCGCTGAATTCCTTACACCTCAGGAAGTTATGGATATACAGCTGAAAGATATGTACAAGATCATTAAGCTTTCGGACGGGAAAGATATAAATGCGAAAAGTGTGATAATCGCGTCAGGTGTCGATTACAGGCGACTTGATGCTGAAAGCATTAATGACTTTACCGGCGCGGGCATCTACTACGGGTCTTGCAGAACCGAAGCGCACGCCTGTAAAGGTAAAGACGTATACGTAGTCGGAGGCGGGAATTCCGCCGGTCAGTCTGCAATGTATTTATCGAAATTTGCGAAGAGGGTGTTCATTCTGATCAGAGGCGATTCACTAAGCTTTTCAATGTCGACATATTTAATAGAACAGATTTCGCATACGCAGAATATTTCCGTTCTGAATAAAACGCAAGTCGTCGAAGTCAAAGGGGACGGTAGGCTGGAAAGCCTCGTGCTCGAGAAACTGGATACCGGAGAGAGAAGTACGGTTGAAACTCAGTCACTATTCATATTCATAGGGACACGCCCGTTCACGGACTGGATAAAACTGAATCTCATAAAGAACGAAAGAGGTTATATCGAGACGGGCAGAGACCTATTTAACTATGAGAATTTTAATTCGATCTGGAAACTGGACCGCAGCCCTTATCTTTTGGAGTCGAGTATCCCCGGTATATTCGCGGCCGGAGACGTCAGGTCGGGCGCAATGAACCGGGTCGCTTCAGCCGTCGGTGAAGGGTCTATGGCAATCAAATTCATACACGAATATATAAACAGATCGTGATCCGTCACTTATAGAGAGGAGAATAATATGTCATCCGGTAAAGACCTTTGCGAGCACTTCAGCGAGTGGCAGCTCATTCCTCCCAAAACACACGTCTGCGAGAAATGCGTCGAGATGGGGGATACGTGGTTCCATCTAAGGGCTTGCCAGACGTGCGGAGGAGTGTACTGCTGTGATACCTCGAAGAATAAACACGCTACAAAACACTTCAGGGAGACGGGCCACCCGATAGTCATATCGGCTGAACGCGGCGAAAGATGGGCATGGTGTTATGAAGACGAAATATATGTCGAATACTGATATGTTGACTTGTTACGAGTTTAAACCCGCTTTATTAAAGAGGCGTAGTTTTATGAACGGGCGCGGGAAATTAATTGCTTCCCGGTTCCGGGTTTAAACCTGTCATCGGAGCCGCGCTCGGCCCGGGGACAGCGTGTGCGGCGCTGAGCTCCGGACGACTGCTGGGGAAGATGCTGACGGGGATATAAAGAGAGCCGACCTGCAGCGGTTTTTTCAAATTAATTATCGGATATTACTGCCGGCCTCTCCGCGATTCTAGGAGACCTTTGGTGTGGGCGGCTATGATCAATTCCTCATTCGTCGGTATAACCCATGCTGAAACCTTGCTCCCCTCTCTGCTTATCCTGGGCCCCCCGGCTTCGTTTGAGTGTTTGTCGAGCTCTATGCCGAGCCACCCTGCGTCCAGGCATACCCTTTCTCTTATGACGGCTGCGTTCTCGCCTATGCCTCCCGTAAACACTATCCCGTCTATGCCGTCCAAAGCAGCGGCGAGCGAGCCGAGCTCGCGGCCTATCCTGTAAATAAAGAGGTCGACCGCTTCTTTTGCGCGAGGGTCCTCGCTTGCGAGCAGCGTGCGCATATCGCTCGAGATGCCCGATACTCCCAGGAGTCCCGATTCGTTGTATATGAGGTTCTCGATGCCGCGCGCGTCCATCCCGTAGCGGTCCATCATGTAGATGAGGACGCCCGGGTCCAAAGTTCCTGAGCGCGTCCCCATCGGGAGCCCGCACACCGCCGTGAAACCCATCGTGCTGGAGACGCTTTTGCCATTCCTCACGGCACACATGCTCGCACCGTTTCCGAGGTGTGCTATAACGACGCGGCCCGAGGCGAGCTTCCCGTCATACTGCGGCAGGACGGAGGTTATATATTCGTATGACAGGCCGTGGAACCCGTAACGTTTTACGCCCGCCGCGGTATAATTCCTCGGGATCGCATAGGTCCGCTCCAAATGTGTTTGAGTGCTGTGGAACGACGTGTCGAAGCACGCTACCTGCGGGAAGTCCGGCGTCCTTTTCATAATAGCCCTGATCGCTTCGAGGTTGTAGGGCTGATGGAGGGGAGCGAGCGGGATGAGCTTTTGAAGACTCTCGATTACGTTTTCATCTACGAGGACAGGCTCCGTAAATTCAGTCCCGCCGTGGACGACCCTGTGCCCGGCGCTTTCGATCGTGTGCCCGGCCATAACGCCCGACTTTCCGAATTCGAATACGAATTCGATCGCTCCCTCGTGGCCGAGCTTCGTTCCGGGAGGCCAGCTCTTCTCTCCGATTACATTTCCGTCGCTGCCGTGCGCAATGAAATGAGGGTCAGTGAACAAACTTTCGATCTGACCGCGGAGGCAGGGTTTCAGGTCGTTATCCGCAATGAAGACGGAGAATTTAAGGCTCGACGAGCCTGAATTTATAACGAGTATCGCTTCGGGCATTCTATTCGCCTTCTTTGAGCTCATGACCGCTGTCCCTCCCGGATCCGCCCGCGTTAAGACTGATTGTCTGCATGCTCTTTCCGGTGCTCGCAGAGACCTGCATCTTTTTCTTCGGATGCCATCCTGGTTTCACCCCTTTCTTGTGACTCGTTTCAATTGTACCCCTACCGGATAAAAAAGTGTATTATCAGGACTGAATTTACCCGGCAAGGGTTTCGATTTAATATTCTGTCTTCAGGCGGACAACAGTCATGATATCACCCGAGCTGTATCCGGAAATAATCAAAGCGGGCACGTTCGTCGCGGTGCTCTGCCTCATGTTTTCGACGGGGCTCCTCATGGCTCCCTCCCATCTCATGTTTTTCAGGGATAAATCTGTCCTTTTTCTGAGGTCGCTCCTCGCTGTGATCGTCCTTGTGCCTCTCGCCGCGCTGCTGATAGTATTTCTTTTGCATCCTCCCGATAAAGCTGCCGTCGGCCTGGCTATCCTCGTATCCTCGCCGGCGGCTCCGTTGATGCTGCTCAGGGTATCGAAGGCCTCGGGGAAGCTCGACTACATAGCGAGCCTTCACTTCTCTCTGGCGCTGCTCTCGATAATCACTACCCCGATAACGCTCGCTCTGATGTCGAGGGCTCTCGGGTTTTCCGCGAGCGTGGATCCCGCCGAGATCGCGAAGATCGTTTTGAAAATCGTTATCCTTCCGGTAGGTCTCGGCCTCGTTCTGAGAGCGCGCTTCCCCGTTGCTGCTGACAGAATGGTGCTTCCGCTTTCGAGATTCGGCTGGATACTCCTGGCGCTTATGATACTTCTCATATTACCATTAACAATACGGTTTATATTCGAAATGAAGATAAGCTCATATATCGCGATCATCGCGTTCCTTGTCTCAGCGCTTTCGATTGGCCATTTCTCTGTTCCCGAGCAGTCGGGGGAACGGACCGCGCTTGCGCTCGAGGCGGCAGGACGCAACCCCGGATTCGCCCTGGTTATTGCCCAGATTAACTTCCCTCCCGATAAGGCCGCTCCCCTTTCTTATTCCGTACCTGATCGTCTTTATGGGTCTGAGCGCGGCATACATGGTCTGGCGAAAGCGGTTAACGGCGAAGGGAAGAGAATGAAGGGCTTTCTCCGGTAGCTATGTCGCGGGACGAAATGCATGGAAAAGACTGCTGAATCCGGGATACTTGTTATAATGGTCGGTTATTGAGGATATTCCGAAATGCAACGCCATACGGATGAATTCTGGAGCGTCTCTGAAAGCGGGCTCCTCGAGAGGCTGGGGACGACGCCCAATGGTTTAGGGAGCGGAGAAGCCGGAAAGAGGGCGGAGAGTAACGGGAAGAACCTGCTCAAGCCCTCGGTCGAGACGGCCTGGCTCCCCATTTTACTTTCGCAGTTCAAGAGCCCGATAATTATTATCCTCCTTTTCGCTGCCGTGCTCTCTTTCTTTCTGAGCAGCCCCGTTGACGCGCTCATCATAGTGGCGATAGTCCTCATAAGCGGGCTGCTGGGCTTCTGGCAGGAGCACGGGGCGGCAAACGCCGTTAAAAAGCTCCTCAACATGGTCAGGGTAAAGGCGACGGTGCTCAGGGACGGGACCGCCTCCGAGATACCGCTTGAGGACGTGGTGCCGGGGGATATCGTATTGCTCTCGGCGGGCGGGATCATTCCGGGTGACTGCCGGATACTGGATTCGAAGGACCTCTTCGTAAACGAGGCGACTCTCACGGGCGAGACGTACCCGGTTGAGAAATCGGCCGGCGTGCTCCCCGCGGACACCCCCCTCAGCAAGCGGACGAATACTCTATTCATGGGCACCTCTGTAGTGAGCGGGACCGCGGGCGCGGCTGTCGTGCATACCGGGAAGGACACCCTATTCGGGGAGATTTCGGAGAAGCTCAAGCTGAGACCTCCCGAAACCGAATTCCAGCACGGCGTGAGGAGGTTCGGCTATTTCCTGATGGAGGTCACTCTAATGCTCGTGATCGTTATATTCGCGGTCAACGTCTATTTCGAGCGCCCTGTCCTCGATTCGTTCCTCTTTTCGCTCGCGATAGCCGTGGGCCTCACGCCTCAGCTCCTTCCCGTAATCATCAGCATCAACCTCGCGAGGGGCGCAAAGCGGATGGCCCTTGAGAGCGTGATAGTGAAGCGCTTGAGCTCAATCGAGAATTTCGGGAGCATGAACGTCCTCTGCTCGGATAAGACCGGCACACTCACGAAGGGGGAGGTTGACCTGCAATCCGCCGTGGACGTGGACGGGGCCGAAAGTGAAAACGTGCTGTTCCACGCATATCTCAATGCGTTTTTCGAGACTGGCTTCAGGAACCCGATAGACGAGGCTATCCGCACGGCCGGTAAATTCGATCTCGCGGGTTATAAAAAATTGGACGAGGTGCCCTACGATTTCAGCCGCAAGAGGCTGAGCATACTCGTCTCGAAGGACGGGGAGAACATAATGGTGACGAAGGGGGCGCTCCATAATGTGCTGTCCGTGTGCTCTCGAGCGGAGGTCTCGGGCGGTGGTGTCGCGGACATCGAGACGGTGAGGGACAAGATCGAGCAGCACTTCGCCGGACTCTGCGGGCAGGGGTTCCGCGTGCTGGGAGTTTCATTGAGGAGGGGTATCCGCGAGAGCCTCATAACGAAGGACTTTGAGACGGACATGACTTTCCTCGGATTTATCTCACTCTACGACCCTCCGAAAGAGGATGTGACGGAGACGATAAACGAGCTCGAGAGCTTGGGGATAGAGCTCAAGGTGGTGACGGGGGACAGCCGGGAGGTTGCGCTGCACGTGAGCCGGGAAGTAGGGCTCCCGGACCCGCAGGCTGTCACCGGCAAGGAGCTTCTCGAGATGAGTAACGATGCGCTCCTTAAGATGGTGAACCACTATAACATCTTTGCCGAGGTCGAGCCCAGCCAGAAGGAGCGGATAATAAACTCGCTGAAGAAGGCGGGGAACGTCGTAGGCTACATGGGGGACGGTATAAACGACGCCTCCGCGCTCCACGCCGCCGACGTGAGCATCTCTGTCGACAGCGCTGTCGACGTCGCCAAGCAGGCGGCCGACATAGTGCTGCTCAAGATGGACCTCGGCGTGCTCGTGAACGGAGTGAAGGAGGGGAGGGTGACCTTCGCGAACACGCTGAAATACGTTTTCATGGCGACGAGCGCCAATTTCGGGAACATGTTCAGCATGGCGGGGGCTTCTTTATTCCTCAGCTTCCTGCCCCTGCTTCCTAAGCAGATACTGCTCACGAACCTGATGACGGATCTCCCCGAGATGACTATAGCCGGGGACAGCGTCGACCCCGAAATGGTGGAGAAGCCCAGGCGGTGGGACATACATTTTATAAGGAACTTCATGGCGACCTTCGGACTCGTAAGCTCGATATTCGATTACATGACCTTCGGCGTGCTGCTCTTCATATTCCATGCGACGACGGACCAGTTCAGGACCGGGTGGTTCATCGAGTCTGTCATATCGGCGACGATGATAATCCTCGTTATAAGGTCAAGGAGGCCGTTTCTCCGGAGCAGGCCCGGGAAATACCTCGCGCTCGTAATATTTCTCGTCATTTGCGGGACGCTTTACCTGCCGTATTCCCGCCTCGCATACCTATTTAATTTTCATCCGCTCCCGCCGTCATTCCTCATTGCGCTGGGCGTGATAGTGGTCTTATACGTGATCACAGCCGAAATCGCGAAGAGGATCTTTTACAGGAAGGCGAGGGGGTGAGGGATAGCTGTTACAAGATAATATTCGGGCCCACGTTTGTTTACTCCCTTATCTGTACGGACCGAAGCGGCGTACGAAAACCTCTCTCCCCCCAGACATGGACAGCGCCCTCAGCGCCGCGATCCACGCCAGAAGTACGAGTGCGTGACGGAAGTAATTGAGGTCCGCCCACTGCAGAGCCATAGCCGTAGCGTCTGACTGAGACATGCCCTGATCCTGCATCAGCTGGAGCATTGTCGGAATGAAGTAGATGAACGCGGATGCCCTCTCGGCCACCGCTAAAAGGGACGCGGTCATCCACCAGGTGCGTACTTTCCCTTTGGACCGCCACGCTGCCCACAGGTTTGCCAGGGTGAGCAAAGAAAGCGGGACCGTCGTTACGAATAACCAGAAGTGTTGCCCTGTATCGGCTCCCTGCGCAGCCGCGGCGTTCCACATGGCGGGGGACCCGGGCGAGGAGCTGAACCACTCAGGGACGACGATCAAAGACTCGTAAAGACCCGCGCCGAATGCGATCCCGAGATTTAATACGAAAAGCCATAAGAGGACTTTTGAGAACGTATTCCTCACTCCCTTCTCCTCCTCTCTCCGCCCATAAATGAGAGTTTGCCGCTCGATTAAAACAGCGTCAACCCGTAAACAGTCAGGCGGTTACTTGCTGTCAGCAAGCCTAACATAAAATGAAGAAACGAGCCAACGAAATTTGAATTGATTATGCGGGGGATAGGCCGGAGAACCGAACCGGATTATCTGTTCCTCTCCCTCATGTACTGCTCGGCGATGCTTCGCCAGAGGGGGTCGTTGATTTCGGCTTCGAGTATTTCATGGAAGAACGATTCAGGGTCCTTTTTCCACCTGAGTATGTTGCCTACTTTTTTCGTGAACGTCTCGAACGCCGTCTTTTTCGGCTGCTTCTCGTCGAGCTCGCACTCGATTGTTCCTGTATTAAGCCCCGGTCTCAGGCCGACGAATCCTATCGAGACCTTGACCTTCTCCGGGTCGAGGTGGTTGGCCAGACAGAATGCCCTCCTGTAGGCTTCCAGCTGCTGGCGGTGATCGGAGCCTCTTCCGGTATTCTTATCCGTCTTCCAGTCCACTATCAGGTAGGAGTCACCGTTCCTGAATATCGCGTCGATGAATCCGGTGAAGAGAATCTGATCGTCCGTGTCTATGAGACCGCCCAGGGGAACTCTGAAGCTCATCTCTGTCGCGTGGCTCTCGGGGTAATTCCGCTTAATAGTTTCTAAGAGTCTCGTAATGTTTTCTTTGAACTGCTCGAGCTCGGGCGCGCATTCGCATTCGCCCTTCTTTATGAGCTCGTCGGCTATGGCGTGGACGCTTAGACCCGTCGTGAGGCCTTTCGTGTCCTCCCTGATTCTCAGGATGTAATTCACCAGGAACTCGTACGCTGTATTGTTAACGGACGAGAATGAGATACTCGTGAGCGTGCCGAAGAAATTTTTTACATAATCGGAGAGCCAGCTCTCCTTCCTTTCGAGCATCTCCTTCGCCCGATCAAACTCGCCGCTGACGAAACAGGCGAACGCTTTCTTTCGGGATTCGTCGAAATCTATATCCCTCTCGGCGCTCACTTCGAGATTTCCCTCGTCGGCATAAGCGTTAATGAATTCGGAAAATTTATCCGTCACGACGATGAGCTTCCTTTTCGCGCGTGTGAATGCGACAAAATTTATTCGGAGGGTCTCTTCCTCCAGTTCCTCCTCAGCATCTATGCCTTCGACTTTGAGGATCGCCTCGACAACCTCGTCCTGATAATTCGATCTGTCAGGCGGCGTAAAAGGAGCGTATATCACCGTGTCGTACTCCTTCCCCTTCGCCTTGTGAACGGTAGTGAGCGTGACCCTGCTCTCGGTCTCGAGCTCGTCCGATGTAAGGTCTGCTGTGCGCAGATATGCGAGAAGGCTCTCGCGGTTCATGTCGCTGATAAAAAGAAGGGCTTCTTGAAAAGCCTCTTGTAAATTTATAGCCGCAGTGAAGTATTCGCGCCCGTAAGAGGACGCGACCGGGATAATTTTGTCCCTGAAAAGACGGTCAACGTCCTCGATGGAATTGAGCGTTTCCCTTTCCGCCATGAAAGCAGGCGCTTTTTCACGCAACGTATCCGGGGTGGCGTCGCGGTCATCCAGAATGTCAAAAGCGTCCTGCAGCGATACAGGCGCAAATGGAGTAACGAGAGCGTTTTTGATGGTCTGGATGTCGTTACTCAGCATTCCCTGGAGGTATTTAATAATGCTCGTCCTCGCTTCGTTTGACGCGGTGAGGAACGTCGATGAGAAGGGGATATTCTCCATCGTGAGCTCCCTCGATATCTCCATGATCTGGCCGTTCGTCCTTACGATAATCGCGATGCTCCCTTCGTCATCGGCGCAGCGCTTCACGAGCTCTGCGACCGCTGCCGGGACTAGCCTCTTCTCCACGGGGAATATGACGGGCTTTTCTCCCGTGAGCCCTCCCGCGCTTTTGAGCTCCTTCAGATCCTTCCCGTGAGACTCGTCCTTTGTCTTCGATACGAAATACTCCCTCGCGTAGGAGAGTATCTCGTCCGTGCTCCTCCAGTTCTCGGACAGTATGAAATGCGATGAGTCTTCGAACATGCGGAAGTTGAGTATGGAGCCACCCTGGAATCCGAATATTGCCTGTTTCTTGTCGCCGACCGCGAAGAACGTTCTTCCGGATTCTATGGCGATCCTGGCCTCCATGCTATTGACGTCCTGGAGCTCGTCCACGAGCACGAGCTCGTATTCGGGGATGTCATTCAGCCTGAGAAAATTTATGAGGAGGTCGGCATAGTCCATGCCCGCGCCCTTCTTCGCCTCCTCGTAGCGCTCGAAGATTCTTACGAACTCTTCCGCGAACATCTCCTTCTCTTCTTTTCCGGTCTTTTTATCCCCTTCGAGGAGAGGCAGGGTCTTTTCGAGTTTTATTTTTTCGGGCGTTATGCCGAATGACTTGAGGTAGCGTATCAGGTTCTCGACCTTGGGCACTATAGTGTCGAGGAGATAGGGGGAGGCGTAATTGAAAACCTCCTCGTCCGCCATGTACCTGTAAACGGAGAACCTCAGCAAGTTCGACGAGATGATGCTGCCGCGCTCCAGGTTTTCAAGCGCGTATGAGTGGAACGTGTAGATATTCAACTTCGAAATGTCGGGCTTTATGCCGCTCTCGGTGAGGAGATTGATTATCCTCTCTTCCATCTCTCTCCTGGCCTTGTCCGTGAAAGTGAGACAGAGTATCTCTTCGGGAGGTATCCCGTCCCTGACCGCTTTCAGGTATTTATGGGAGAGGAGGAAAGTCTTCCCCGTGCCGGGGTTAGCCGTGACGAGCACGTCCCCGGGGGCGTCGAGTATCTCCCTCTGCTTCGCTGTGGGCTCGGGCATCTTGTCCATGGGTCACGGCCTCGCCGCGCTCTGGAAGAATTGCGGCAGGGATTCAAATCTAGTTTCCCATACGCGCCGCATAAAAACAATCGGGCACTCCGTTAAACTTTTCACCTGTAAACTTTACACAGGCTGGCGGAGTTGATATTATGAGACGCTTAAGGAGGTGCTGAAAATGGCAGTGACGAATATAAGCCCGGATAAGACGAGTATAGGCTGGATAGGGACGGGAGTGATGGGCAGCTCCATGTGCATGCATCTCGTGAAGAAAGGCTATAAGACCACCGTATATAACAGGACGAAAGAAAAGGCTGAAAAATTAATCGAAGCTGGCGCGGTGTGGGCGGAGTCGCCGAAAGATGCGGCAGGGATGTCGGACGTCGTATTCACTATTGTCGGGTTCCCTCACGACGTTAGGGAGGTCTATTTCGGCGACGATGGAATATTCAAGGGGCTGAGGAAGGGGAGCATTATCATCGACATGACTACGACCGAGCCGTCCCTTGCGGAGGAGATTTATTCGGCGGCGAAGAAGGCGGGGGCGTCGGCGATAGACGCGCCCGTTTCGGGGGGCGACGTCGGGGCGAGGGACGGAAAGCTCTCCATAATGGCGGGCGGGGACAGGGAGATTTTCGATGCCGTGATGCCCCTCTTCGAGCTCATGGGCAGGAACATAGTGTATCAGGGCGGGGCGGGGTCCGGGCAGCACACGAAGATGTGCAACCAGATCATGGCGGCTGCACTCATGGTAGGTATGTGCGAGACCCTGCTATACGCATATAGGGCGGGGCTCGATCCTGAAACGATGCTCATGTCGGTCGGCAAGGGCGCTGCCGCGTGCTGGATGCTCGACAACCTGGCGCCCAGGATCTTGAAAAGGGACTTCAGCCCGGGGTTCTATATCGAGCACTTCATAAAGGACATGGGAATCGCCCTAAAGGAGGCCGACAGGATGAACCTCGTGCTGCCGGGCCTTTCGCTCGTGAGGCAGCTCTACGTGGCGGCTAAGGCGCAGGGGCACGGACGCCTGGGGACGCAGGCCCTCTTACTCGCTCTCGAAAGGATATCCGGGGTGGAGAGGGACGGTAAGTAAAAAATAAAAAAGTAAGTCCTTGCCGAATGGTGGTATATTATCGGTAGAAATTCGTCCGGATATAAAAATTACGGAACAAGGATCAATCGCATATGAGAAAAATGTTCTTTGCCTTATTGCTGCTCGTTTCTCCGGTAAGCATCTATTCCTGCGCCACGGTCGATCAGGATATAGCCGGCCCCGCGGAGCCTGCCTCCACCGATACACTCGAGGACAGGTCGGAGCCCCAGTCCCTGGATAACAAGTATAACCCCGAGGAAGAAGAAGAGATTGAGTCGGAAGTATCACCGCTCCAGACCCAGGAGCAGGAAGACCAGCCCCTCTTTAAATAGACGGTGCACAAACATTATGTGTGCTCTCTGATCGGGCTTATCCGGCCGCCAGGGCACCGAGACGCGAAGGAAGAAGAATTCGGTCTCTATAATTTCTTTTCAGTTTTGGGCACGATCTTTATTTCGAAAATCTTCGGCCAGAGCTTTCCCGTTACAAAAAACCTTCCGGTCTCGTCGTCATAGGCTATGCCGTTGAGCACGTCGACGGGGGTTTTTCTGTCGGCTGCGCTCAGGAGGCCGCCAAGCTCGATCCACCCTGTGACCCGTCCGGTCTCGGGGTCGATCCTCGCTATTCGGTCAGAACCCCACACGTTCGCGAAAACCTCTCCCTTTACATACTCGAGCTCGTTGAGCCTCGTGACAGGGCCCTTGTCGTCATAGACTTCGAGCCTGCCGACTTCCCCGAAGCTCTCCGGGTCGAGGAAATAAAGCGTCGCGCTCCCGTCGCTCATGATAAAGTCCCTTCCGTCATAGGTGATCCCCCATCCCTCGGTCGGGTAGTCGAAGGTCTTAATAAGCTCGAACGTGTTCCTGTCGTAAACGAAACCCTTATGCGACTGCCAGGTGAGCTGGACTATCCTCCCCCCGTCTACCGCTATCCCCTCGCCGAAATATACGCCGGGGATGTCGTGCTCCTTGAGCACCTTTCCGGTTTCGAGGTCGACTTTCCTCAAGGACGACCTGCCTTTAATCCCCGTGCCTTCATAGAGGATGCCGTCATGGATGAGGAGACCCTGCGTGAAAGCACCCCGGTCGTGCGGGTATGTGTTTACGACCTCGTAGCCGAAAACGGGGACGCCTGCGTCTTCTTCCGCGCGGGCTCGGCATGTATGAGCCGGATAGGGAAGGGAGATCGGGAGCAATACGAAGACCGGTGCCAAGAGCAGCAGGAGGAGCAACGAAATATTCTTGCGTATCATAATTTGCGGTGCGGTCACGGGACTCATTGTGTACGGCTCATATATATTAGCCGGTTTTTCCGGGTATTGCTCCATTCATTTCCTCAGTGAGCCGAGGCCGCCCGGTACGTATTGATAACGGACGTCTCAGGCTGACCGGGAGAGGCGGGGAGTTCGCGGGTAAATCTGTAGTGGAAGAATTTATTGCCCGAGCCGGTGTTGGCTCAGTCGGAAATTTCCTTTCTTTTTATAAGCTGGAGAATCAGGCCCAAAAGTATGACGCCCTTCGCGCCGTCGTCGTCTTCCTTGAGTGACTGAATGTAGTCCATATTGTCCTTGACTGTCTCGTCGTCCGGAGAAATCTGGAGCGCCGTCCTCAGCACGTCGAGCGCTTCGTCGTACCAGCCCTTCTCCGCGAGTGAAAGCGCAAGCGCGTTATAGGCCGGTATGAATTCGGGGGCGAGAGAGATTACCTCCCTGAATTTCGCTGCCGATTCGTCTATCCATCCGAAGTCGAAGTAGCAGTTGCCTACGGACATGTGTGCCCAGGCGTCGTTCGGGCAGGATTCCAGATGCTTCCTGAATTCGAAAAGCGCCTCTTTGGTCCATCCCATATCGAAGTAGCAGAGTCCCGTCTGATAGCGTATCTCGTCCTTTATGTAGTCGATCTCTGTCTCCGAATTCCTGCACTCCTCAAAGTAGCGGAGAGCGTCCTCGTAGAGTCCGATTGACCTGTATGTGAGGGCTATATGCCATTTGGCGATTACGTACTCGGGGTCGAACTCGAGCGCTTCGTGGTACGCCCTTAGCGATTCCCCGTGCCTTCCCATCCTCGAAAGCGTGATCCCGAGCTGGGTCCAGATATAGGGGTCTTCGGGGTTCAGGTCGAGCGCCTTCCTGAAATAGAACACAGATGAGTGGAAATCCTCCATCGCGTCGTAAGTGAGCGCGAAGGACAGGTAAACGTCCGGGTCCCGGGGAGCGATCTTGACGGCTTTCGTGAGCTCTTTGAGAGCATCCTCGAAGCGTCCCGCTTCCTTATAGTCGTCTGCCTTGTTTAAAAGTCTGTCCAACCTTCCCATTGGATTTTCCGGCTAGGTCATACCTCCAGCCCCTTAAATCATATTTGCTGTGATTGAAGATGTCAACATCCGAAACTTAAATAATTTAATTTAATTTCGGGCGGGGTTGGGGGCCCGAAAGTGCCCCGGGTAGGGTTTGGGAATTTGCCAATGAGTAAAGAGTATTAACCCGGAAGCCTGACACTATACATTAAGAACATATATCCATCTGATTTTTCCGGCTGCATTATTAGGCAGGACCGCCCGGTTGTATGCCTTTCCTGAACCCCGCTCAGGGCTGACTTGTATTTACAAATATAGGCGCCTGGCGAACTATTGCACGCCGTTGGGAAAACAATTAGACTCCCGTGTAAATGATTGAAACCGTCCATGTCGCCGTTCCTATACCCGGGGAAGGGCTCTATTCCTACAGCGTGCCCGCCCATCTGAGAGAGGGTATTGCGTTAGGCAAGCGCGTCCTCGTCCCGTTCAGGAACAGGAGGACGATAGGCTTCATTGTCGGCCTGGGCGAGCCTCCGCCCGATATAGAGCTTAAAGACGTGCTCGACATCGTGGACGACGAGCCCCTGTTCGATATTAAAAGGCTCGAGTTTCTGAAGTGGGTCGCGGATTACTACATGACCTCGCTGGGAATCGTGCTTAAAGCCGCACATCCGGGCGGGCTCGGAGTGAGCCTCAAGCGCCTCATAAAAATTACGGACGGCGGTAAGAAATCACTCGAAGACGGGAGGCTCACCGAGCACGAAATACTCGTGCTCAAGACCGTTCTCAATTCAGGGGAAATAAGCTCGCAGAAGCTCCTCTCCCTCGTCGAGAACACTTCGGCCGAGCTCCTTAATTCGCTAAAGAGAAGGGGGCTCGTCGATTTCGAATACGAGCTCAAGTCTGACCCGAAAATAAAAACGGAGAGGATTATATCGGCCGCTCCGGGCGCGGCCCTCGACGATCCTCTTCTAAAGAGAAAGAAGACCAAGTCGCAGATACTGGAATTCGTGCTTGCAAACGGCAGGGTGCCGCTTGACGATTTGAAAGAGGTATTCGGCAACGTAAACGCACACCTCGCATGGCTAGGCGAGAACGGTTTCATAGTGACGGAGCACGAAGAGGTGTCGAGGGACCCTTTCGCGGGGATTGAGATAAAGGAAGACAGGCGTCCCGCGCTCACGATAGACCAGGAGATCGCGTGCGGGAAAATAAAGGACGCGGTCGAAAAGGGTAAGTTTGCGCCCTTTTTATTGCACGGAGTCACGGGGAGCGGAAAGACCGAAGTTTACCTCCGCGCGATAGAGGAGGTCATCGGCAAGGGGAAGGAAGCAATACTCCTCGTACCCGAGATATCCCTTACGCCGCTCCTTGTAAAAAGGGTGAGGGCGAGGTTCGGGAGCAAGGTCGCTGTAATTCACAGCGCGCTGTCGGACGGAGAGAGGTTCGACGCCTGGCGCATGGCGAGCCGCGGCGAGGTGAAGGTCGTGATCGGAGCGCGCTCCGCGATATTCGCGCCATTCTCGAACATAGGCATCATAGTCGTCGACGAGGAGCACGAGACCACGTACAAGCAGGAGGAGACCCCGTGTTACAACGCGAGGGACCTCGCCCTAGTGCTCGGCAAGATGACGGGCTCGGTCGTGGTGCTGGGCTCCGCGACCCCTTCGGTCGAATCCTACTATAATGCCCTCAAGCATAAATTCGAGTACCTCTCTCTACCGTTAAGAGTGGAGGACAGGCCGCTCCCCTCAGTCGAGATCGCCGACATGAAGTACGAAGGCGGGGCCGTGTTCTCGGGGATACTTCGGGAAGGGATAGTGGACAACTTCTGGCACGATAGACAAACGATCCTCTTTCTCAACAGGCGCGGGTATTCGACTCTCATCGTCTGCCCGGTGTGCGGCGAGATAATGAAGTGCCCTAACTGCAGCGTGTCGCTCACGTACCATTCGCGTCAGGACTCCGTCATGTGCCACATGTGCGGTCTCTCGGAGAAGCTCACGGGCGCGTGCCTCAAATGCGGAGAGTCCGTGAGGGGACTCGGCATCGGGACTCAGAAGGTCGAGGAGGAGATAAGGCGTATAATCCCCGAGGCCAAGGCCGCGCGCATGGACAGGGACACGGTGGCCGGGAAGAAGAGCCTGCTAAATCTCTACGGAAGGCTCGAGCGCGGGGAGATAGACGTCCTAATAGGGACTCAGATGGTGGCGAAGGGGCACGACCTGCCGGGCGTAACGCTCGTGGGCGTGATATCGGCTGATATATCCCTCGGCATACCGGACTTCCGCTCAGGTGAAAGGACGTTTCAGCTCGTCACTCAGGTCGCGGGCAGGGCGGGACGCGGGGATACGCCGGGGAGAGCGATCGTTCAGACATACAACCCGGAACACCCGAGCATCGAGCATGCCGTAAGGCAGGACAGCAAGGGTTTTCTCGAAGAAGAGCTCAAGTTAAGAGAGGAGCTCGGCTATCCGCCTTTTTCGAGGCTTGTTAATATAAGGTTCACCGGAAAGAGCGAGCGCGAGACTGAAGAGACAGCGGAGAGGGCGGGAGAGACCGCGCGGAAGCTCGTCACGAAGTTAAAGCCCGGCGCATTGCAAGTGCTTGGGCCATCGCCCTGCCCTGTGAGCAAGATAAGGAACAGGTACAGGTTCCAGATGCTCCTGAAATCGACGAACGCGGGACTCCTCCGCAGCTTCACGAAGAAGCTGACGAAGCTTGTTTCGAACCTTACGGGCGGCGTCAGGATTTCCGTGGATGTCGATCCATATAATTTTAGCTGAGGGTCTAATCTATAGTGTGTGATGAGGACAGCACTTGGTGGAACATCATACTGCCACACTGTCATCGCGAGACCGTATTATGGTCGTGGCGATCTCGCTTTTTTTTCATGAGATTGCTTCGTCACTTCGTTCCTCGCAAAGACAGGTTTTCTCGTCATAGCATGAGGATGAAGGGTCGCGGCTGAAAGCCGCTCCTACAATTGTGGAGTAGATTGTAGGGTTGGACGGAGGAGAGAAGCAGAAATCGCACATCGGCACTGATTCTCCGCCTCCTATAAACACAACCCCTTATTTCTGGTAAAATTTCGGTGTCGGGTCCGTTATCTTTACAACCGGTAAAGGACGCGGCAAGCGAGGCGGAAATATGGCGAGAAGACAGCAGAAGAAAACCGTTACGGAAGAGAAAGAGCCGAAGGTCGATTTAAGCGACCTTGGCAAGGCGGGGGAGCATTTCATCGTGAGCGCGACAGAGATGGTCGTGGGCACCGGTTTAGCAATTAAAGGCGTGAAGGATCTGCTTCAGAAAGAGGAAGGGAGGAAGTTCGTCTGCGAGCTCCCGTTCAAGGCTGTCAGCAAGGGGTTCGAGATCGTCAAGAAGGCGGGGGAGGAGATCAAGGAGCGCAGGAAGAGCGGAGCCAAAGGGACGCGCGGAAAAAGAAGCAGGAAAATAAACGTTGAATAGAGCATTACCCGATCCCGAGAATGCCCGGACCGCCCTAGAGCATTTCAGAGAACTCCACAGGGATATACCATCCGGAAAAAAGGAAATCCTCGAGCTTCTCGCATCCTGGAGCTCGTTCCTGAGAAGGGCGATACTCAAAGACCCCGGAATACTCGATTACCTCGATTCACCAAAAATACTGAAAACGAAAAAAGAGCCGCCACGTTTTTCGGACGAAGCGCGCGGTATAACGGATTCATCCGAATCCGCGGCCGTCCTCCAATCGCGCCTCACTCACTATAAATACAGGGAGCTCGCGAGGATCGCATACCGTGACATAACCGGTGCGGCTCCCTTCCCCGATACAATGGAAGAGCTTTCGGATTTGGCGGGCGCAATACTCGAAGCCGTAATTGCGTTCCACAGAAAAGAGCTCAGGATGGACGGAGCGGGCGAGTTCGTCGTCCTCGGGATGGGAAAGCTCGGCGGCAGGGAGCTCAACCTGAGCTCCGACGTTGACCTCATATACATTTACAGGGACAACGGGGACCCCGACCCCTTCTTCAAGCTGGGCGAAAGGGCGACGAAGACGCTGAGCGCCTTAACCGAGGACGGTTTCCTTTACAGGGTCGATCTCGGACTCAGGCCCGGCGGGAGCAAGAGCTCGGTCTCGGTTCCTATAGACGGCGCCGTCGAGCACTACTTCTACTGGGGGGATACGTGGGAGAGGGCGGCCATGATAAAGGCCAGACCCGTCGCGGGGGATATACGTCTCGGAGACGAATTCATAAGAGAGATCGAGCCTTTCGTATATAAGAAGTTTCTCGACTACACGTCGATAGAAGACCTCAAGGACATGAAGATGAAGCTCGACCGTCTCGAGAAGAAGCGGGACGTGAAATTGGGAAAGGGCGGTATAAGGGAGATAGAGTTCTTCATACAGGCGCTCCAGCTCGTGAACGGCGGGGCGGTCAAGGGCATAAGGGAGAGCAACACTCTCCGCGCTCTCGAAAAATTAAGAATGAATAAAATTATAGATAAGGACGTCCACGACACGCTCTCATCTTCTTACCTCTTTCTGAGAAAGGTTGAGCATTACATTCAGATCGCGGACGAGAGGCAGACGCACAAGATACCCGCATCTCCCGAAGAGATAGAGAAGCTCGCGAAGAGGGCGGGACTCAAGGGCAGGGACGAGTTCGAGGCCCTCTACACCGATAATACGTCTGCCGTATCCAAGATATTCAAGAGTCTTTTTTACGAGCGTTCCGAAAAAACCGAAGAAGTCGGAAGGGAATTCCTCAGGGTGGCGGACTTCCTCACGGAGGGGAATATCGACGAGAAGGAAGCGGTCGAAAACCTTAAAAAGCTGGGCTTCAAAAACCCGGGGAGCGCTATGGACCTCTTCTCGAAGCTCCTCGACCCGCGAAGGGGAGCGCTCACCCGGGAGGGACGCGTCACGACGAGGCGGGTGATCCCCGCCTTTCTCGGAAGCATATTGAAATCCCCCGACCCGGACGCTGCTCTCATCAACCTGGAACGTTTCATATCAGGCATCGGCTGGAGGACGTCCATATATGCCGTCCTGCTCGAGAACCCCGACATCATAGAGCTCCTCTCGAAGCTCTTCTCGACGAGCGGCTACCTGTCCAATTTCCTCATACGGCACCCCGAGTACCTGGACGTCATCACTCTCAGGAGCGTCAGGACCGAGTTCGCATCGAAAGAGGAAATGCTCCGCGAGCTCGAGCACGCGGTCGCGGAGGAGAGCGATTACGAGGGCAAGCTCGATGCGATAAGGAGGTTCAGGCACGTGGAGACGCTAAAGATTTGCCTCCGTGACCTGAACCGCGAGGTCGACCCGTTTTACGTCGGCTGGTACCTCTCGCTCGTCGCCGAGGCAGTGCTCGGGGTCGGGCTCGGACTCGCGTGGGACATCGTAGCGGGGAATGAGAAGGGAACGAAAAAAGGGCCGCGGATGATAGTGCTCGGTATGGGGAAGCTCGGCGGCAGGGAGCTCAGCTATAATTCCGACCTCGATGTCATTTTCATATACGACGGCAAGGCCGAGGAGCACGAGTTCTTCTCGAAGCTCGGTCAAAAAGTGATTTCCATACTCTCCATACCCACCGGAGAAGGGTTTGCATACAAGATGGACATGGGGCTGAGACCTTCAGGCCGCTCGGGCGCGCTCGTGACTTCTTACGATGCGTTCAGGAAATATCACGAAGACAGCGCGCAGGTCTGGGAGAGGCAGGCGCTCCTCAGGGCCAGGGCGTCGGCGGGGGACGTTAAGCTGGGAAAGCGCGTGGCGGAGTCCATTGAAGAGTTCGTTTACGGGAAGCCGCTGCCGCCTGATTTTCACAAGCAGATAAAACGCCTCCGCGCGAGGATGGAGAAGGAGCTGGCAAAGGAGAGTGCAAAGAAGCTCAACATCAAGACGGGGAGGGGAGGAATAGTGGATATAGAGTTCCTCGTACAGATGCTCCAGCTAAGGCACGGCGGGGAGCACAGGGAAGTGAGGGGGCAGAATACGGGGGACGCGCTTACGGGGCTCAGGGACGCGGGCATAATAAAGGAGACGGAATACGCCGAGCTCATGGACGGGCTTTATTTCCTTAAAAAGATGGAGAACCTCCTGAGACTCCTCCACGACAGGTCTATAAACGAGCTCTACGAGAGCGATTTCGACAAACTCTCGGCCGAGCTCGATGCGGATTCGGACGGAAAGCAGCTCAGGAAAAAATATGTTGCGGTAACGAATAAGATAAGGAAAGTATACGACAGGTATTTCTCATGAGCGGGACGCATTGTAAAATCGCTGAGATAAAGGACTAATATACATATGAGCAGGTTCAAGAGCTGTATATTCATAATGGCGGACGGCGCAAGGGCGGACGTTTTTTCCGAGCTCCTCGAAAAGGGAGAGCTCCCGAATATTTCCAGATACGTTGTTGAAAAAGGCTCCTTCAGAATAGCGTCCTCCGTATTCCCGTCGACTACAGGGCCGGCATATACGCCCTACATATTCGGGAAGTATCCGGGGAGGTGCAACTTTCCCGGAATAAGGTGGTTCGACAGGTACATATACCCTGACAAAAGGAGGCTCTTTTCTTTCCGCCGCTTCAGGAGCTACATCGGGCTCGAGACCTATTTCATGAACAGCGACGTGTCGACCGACAACAAGAGCCTCTTCGAGGTATTCCCCCGGAGCGGGAACATCCTGAACGAGCTCTCGCGCGGAGTGAGCATCAGGTACGACAAGACGCGGTTCTCGAAGCTCTACTACAAGGTGAAGGGGCATTTTACCGACAAGAGCGACGAGGTCGATATGGTGGCCAGGCGCATACTGCTGCGCGAGCTGGACGAGATGCACGATTTCATATTCGTCGTGTTCCTGGGCATAGACACGTATTCGCACATAAACCACCCGTTCCACAGAAAGGTGCTGGATTCCTATACGAGGATCGATGATACCGTCGGGCTTGCGGCGAAGAAGCTCGAAACCGAAGGGAGGCTCGACGAGACTCTAATAGTCATCGGGAGCGACCACGGGCTTACGCAGACGCACTCCCATTTCGATTCTCTCGAGTTCATGAATCACAGGGGATACAAGACCTTCTATTACCCGAACGTCTTCAGGCATTTCACGGATGCAGACGCGGCGAGCCTCATATCGGGGAACGCCATGGCCAACATATACGTGAAGAGCCCGGAGGGCTGGGGGAGGAAATCGACGTTCGAGGAGCTTTACGGCCTCGCGGAGGGCTTCCTCGAAAGGCCCGAGGTCGATATAGTCGCGGGACTCGACGAGAGGGGCAGGGCAAGGATGAAGAGCGCGAGGGGAGAGGCGGCGGCATGGCTCGACGGGGAAGGCTTCATAAATTACGAGAGGATTTCCGGGGACCCCTTCGGCTATAACGGCATGCCCGGAAGGATGAGCGCGGCTGAAGCGCTCGAGCGGAGTTACAATACGACTTACCCGGACGCCCTCCTTCAGATAATTCAGCTGCTCGAAGCGCCCCGGACGGGGGACCTCGTGCTGAGCGCGAACCAGGGCTACGACCTCAGGGCGAAGCACGAGAACCCCGAGCACCGCTCGTCCCACGGCGCGCTTTTCAGGGATCATATGTTAGTGCCTGTCGTCATGAGCGCGGAAATAAAGGGTGAATATATAAGGACCGTCGACATCTATCCCACGATACTGAGCCTGCTCGGAAAGCCGGTCACCGAAGGCATAGACGGCGTGGACGTGAGCTGAGAGCGGGCGTGGGAGCTTTCCCCTCGTCACGGTGAAAAAGCGGCTCTCGCGACGGCTTCCGATATAAAGAGCAGCACTGCGCCCCAGAGGAAGTAGCGCCATATTTCCCTGAATATCTTAACCAGACCGTCCCCGGTTTCCGCTTCCGGATTTTCTGCCTTTATGTCTATCTTTTCGAGGTTCGATTCACGCGGGTCGACGTTCACCGCGAATTTGTAGGATTCCTTTCCCGATTCCATAACGGTGTAGATGCCGGGCACGTATGTCTCCTCGAATACTGCCGCAGATTTTTCGGGGAGGAACCTCTTGCCCGAGGGGTCTATCACTTCGATGGGGTAGGCGCCGGGGGCGGTGTCGAGGGAGACCTTGTCACCCACGGTATAATTCCTCCGCCTCTCGTTCGAGGAGCCGGGCATGTCGAGGAATTCCTTCACCACCGGGAGGAAGACCGTCGTAATCGGGAAATTATTCCAGCTCGTGTCCGCTGTGGACGTAAAGAGGAAGACGCTTCCTTTTCCGATCGTTTTTTTTACGAGAAGCGGGTCACCTCCTTCGAGGCCGAGTATGACTTCCGAGTCAGGCGACGGGACGAGCCTGAAATACTTCTTGACCCCGACCTGGCTTATCCTGTCGCCGACGTCTTTGGGGAACATCGACCGGGCCTGTACGGTGACTTTCGAATCCCTCTCTTCCGAATTAATGAGCTCGCCCGGAAGTATGTCCCTGAGCAGCGAGTTGTAGGAGGAGGGCCTTATGCGCTCCCCGAGGAATATCACCGCCGTGCCCCCGCCCTTGACGAACTCTTCGAGGTCTTTTACGTTTTGCTGTGTGATGTCCCCGACGTTTGCGAGGAAGACGAGGTCGTAGTTAGATAACTTTTCGTTGAGGAAGCTGTCGTTGTCCTTGACCGCGATATGCGTCCCTGTAAGCTCGGAGACGGTCTCGGCGGCCCTCGCCAGGTAGTAAGTCTCGGAGAGCCTCGCGTCTTCCCTCGGGTCTCCGTCGACTATAAGCACGCCCGATTCGTCCCTGTCCGAGAGGACGAAGTACCTCGTGTCGTCGACCGAGAGCCTGTCGCGCGGTATTTCGGCCGAGCCTTCTTTCTTCTTATCTGCGGAAATATGTTCTCCCGGTATCGCGAAATCTTTTTCGATGCTCGCGCCGGGCGGAATATCGAGAAACGCCTTCAGCTCTTCCCCGCCGGCACTCACGGAAGCGAGGAGCCCGCTCTCGGCTTTATCCGAAAAGTTGGAGACTGAAAGGTCGAGCGTTACGGAGTCCTTCCCGTACGTGACCGCCGTGTCCGTTACGGCGTGGTTGGACAGCTTCGCGCCGTCCGTCACGTCTATTATCCTGAGCCAGCCCTTGTCGAATCTTTCATTCTCCCATCCGTTTTTCTGAAGGTCGGTTATGAACACGACTTCCTTTGATGCGTTGGGCGCGCTGTCGAGCGCGGAGTAGGCTTCTTCGAGCCTCTTTTCGTTGTCGGTGAAAGAGCCCGACAATTTTATATGAGCCGTGCTTTCTCTCATCACGCCTATATCGCTCGAAGGGCTGAGCCTCGCGCCGTCCGCGCCGACGAGGGGCGCTACGAGTGCGAAGCTGCCGTCGGGGAGCGTGTCTACGAGCTCCCTCGCTTTTTCGAGCGCGCGGTCAAAGTTATCCCCGTATCCCATGCTGAACGAGTTGTCTATGACGATTGCGAGCGCTCTCGGGTTATCGCTGCCCGCAGGGGCGAACGAAAACAGCGCCGGCTTCGCGAATACGAGCACAAGCAGGACTATAATGAGTGATCTCAACAGCAGTAGCAGTATGTCCTTGAGCCTCGACCTCGCCGCGGCGTCTCCCTGTGAGGCGACGAGGAACCTGACGGCGGGGAACCTTTTCCTGAGCCCGGTCTTCCTCGAGATGAGGTGCGCGATAACGGGAAGCGCGATTGCGGCGAGACCTATCAGGAACAACGGGTTTAGGAAGGAGAAATTCAATACATGTCTCTCTATTTGTCGGCGATCTCGATAAGGGACTCCTCGACCGGCCTGGATGACGGCGAGAAAACGTACCTCGACTCGTATTCATGGCAGAGGAGCCTGAGCTTCTCCATAAACTCCCTTATCCTCTTCTTATAAGTATTTCTGACGGCGTCGGTATCGACAATGATCTTTTCTTCCGATTCCATATCCTCGAATTCGAGAGATCCCCGGAACCCGAACTCGAACTCGTCCGGATGCAGCACGTGGAAGATAACGGCGTCCTTTTTAGCGGCTTTAAGGAGCTGGAGCATCTTCTCGATTTCGCTCTCATCGGCAAAGAGGTCCGATATTATCACGAACGAGGCGTCCCCTTTGAAGACCTCGAGCGCTTTAAGCAGCGGCCCCGAGAGCGCGGTCCCTCCCGAAGGGCTGATGTGTTCGAGCTTCTCAAGTATGGGGGTGATGTACGAATTCCCCGCCTTCGGCGGAATCACGCCGAACTCCCTCTCCGAAAAGCTGCCGGCGCCGACTGCGTCTCCCTGCTTAAGGAGCAGGTAAGCGAGCGTGGCAGCGAGCCGCTTCCCGTAATGGAGCTTCGCTTCGCCATCCTCTCCGTATCCCATCGAAGCGGAGCTGTCGACGAGTATGCACCAGTCGAGGTTGACTTCGTCCTCGAATTTCTTCACGTAGAGCCTGTCGTGGCGGCCGTAGAGCCGCCAGTCCACCTGCCTTAGCTCGTCCCCGCGGTTGTACTCCTTATATTCGAGGAAGTCGGGGCTTATGCCCTTGTATAGGCTCTTGTGTATCCCCGCCTTCCTCCCCCTAACGCGGGACGGGCTGCGGAAATAAAAACGCCTGAGGCGCGAAGCGGTCTCAATGTCGAGTATGCCGTTTGCCATGATTTAAGGATTTATATGAGAGTATAACCGAGGGGGGAAGGAGATTCACTAACTCAGCGCAGCAGCTGTTCGATCTCTTTAATGACCGATTCTTCCGCGAGGTTCTTCGCGATCGATATTTCCTTGATCAGAAGGGTGCGGGCGGAGTCCATTATCCTCTTTTCCCCGAAGGAAAGGTCTTTTCCTTTCTGGAGATGGTTGATGTCCCTGAGCACGTTCGCGACTTCGAATATATCGCCGCTCTTGAGCTTGTCGGAGTACTCGCGGTACCTCTTGTTCCAGCTCTGACCGCCGTTCTGGTTGTTCGAGTTCTTGATTTTGGTCTTGAGTATGTCGTAAATCCGGGTAATTTGTCTTTTCGTGATTACGGGCCGGAGGCCCACAATAGCGGCATTGTCGGTGGGGACCATGACGGTGACATCGCTGTCAACGACCTGTAGTATGTAAAAATTTCTAATCGTACCGCAGATTTCCTTTGATTCCACCGCTCTGACCTGAACAACGCCGTGAGCCGGGTAGACAGCTTTGTTTCCTACTTTAAACATATTTTTTTTTTGACTCCCCTTTGTGCCGGGTGGCACAGATGTTTAAAATCTATCACAATTTAAGCCTAAGGTCAAATCGGGGGCGTCCGGGCGGGGCGTCCGCGTGCCGGAGAAACCGCGGCGGGAATGACGTCCGGCGGGATTATCCCGCGGCCAAACTCCTTGAAATCCCGGCCGTGTTGATATAGATTTCATATCTTTTCCGCCGACAAATCGAGTACCCGTGGTCAAGGAGGTAATTAGAGGTGCGCCAGATTACTGAAAGAGAGCTTCTTGACCGGCACGGGATCAGGAACCCGGGAAAAGTTTATTATAACACCCCCATACCTGCGCTCTATGAAGAGGTGGTAAGGAGAGGGGAGGGGGAGATCGCGCAGTCGGGGACTCTCGTCGCGTATACCGCACCGCATACGGGGCGGTCCCCCCAGGACAGGTTCCTCGTCAGGGAGCCGGGGTCGGAGAGCGAGATACTGTGGGGTCCCGTCAACAAACCCATATCCCCGGCGCATTTCGATTTGCTCTACAATAAGGTCCTCCATTACCTCGAAGGCAAGGACCTCTTCGTGAGGGACCTCTACGTGTGCGCGCACCCGGAATACCGTATGCGGGTCCGCGTAATAAATGAATACGCGTGGCACAACGTCTTCGTCAATAACCTCTTTATCCGGCCCGGCCCCGGCGAGCTGCCCCATCAGTCCGTGGAGTTCACCGTGATCGCGGCCCCGGGCGTGGAAGCCGACCCCGAGACCGACGGCACGAGGACGGGGACGTTCGTCGTGCTTAACTTCGACAAGCGTGTCGCGATAGTAGGCGGCACACGGTACGCGGGGGAGATGAAGAAATCCGTATTCACCGTCCTTAACTTCCTTCTGCCGCGGGAAGGGGTGTTCCCTATGCACTGCTCGGCCAACGTCGGGCGGGAAGGGGACGTCGCGCTTTTCTTCGGACTATCGGGCACCGGCAAGACGACACTCTCGGCAGACCCCGACCGAGCGCTCATAGGGGACGACGAGCACGGCTGGTTTGACCGGGGCGTATTTAATTTCGAGGGCGGATGCTACGCCAAGGTGATAAAGCTCAACCCGGAGACGGAGCCCGAGATATTCGACGCGTCGCTCAAATTCGGCTCGGTGCTCGAGAACGTGGAGATAAACCCCCTGACGCGGAGTGTCGATTTCGACAGCGAAAGGTTCACCGAGAACACGAGGAGCGCATACCAGATAGACGCGCTCAGGAACATAGTGCCCGCGGGCGTGGGCGGGATGCCGAAGACCATATTCATGCTCACCTACGACGCGTTCGGAGTCCTGCCCCCGATATCGAGGCTCACCCCGGAGCAGGCGATGTACTTCTTCACGTTGGGCTACACGGCGAAAGTAGCGGGAACCGAAAGGGGTGTGACAGAGCCACAGGCGACGTTCAGCTCCTGTTTCGGAGCGCCGTTCCTGCCGAGGCCGCCTCTATTTTATGCGGAGATGCTGAAAAAGAAATTGGAAGAGAGCGGCGCTTCGGTGTGGCTCCTCAACACGGGAATAACGGGCGGGCCGTATGGAGTCGGAAAGAGGATGCCGCTTCCCCAGACGAGGGCGCTCGTCACGGCTGCTGTGAGCGGGGAGCTGGATAAGGGGTCGTTTAAGGAAGTGCCCGTATTCGGGCTCAAGGTGCCGTGCTCATGTCCTGGAGTCGACGAGAAACTGCTCGAGCCGAAGAAGAGCTGGGCAGACCCCGCCGCGTATGACGTCAAAGCGAAGGAGCTCAGGAGCAGGTTCGAGCAGGAATTCGCGAAGCATAAGGCGTGAGGGGAGCCGCGGGCCTGACTGCCCGTTGCTTATATACCCATTCCTATCCTTGATTTTCACCTCTACAGACGACCCGCACGTTACGGATTTTTATTGGAAAGGGCCTCGTTGTACGCGGCGATCACGTCTTTTCTCGAAAGCGTCCCCACGATCTTTTTTGAATTATGCGATTCGACTACCGGAAGAATCTCTACGGGTTTCTTCTCCCATTTCTTCAGAACGGTATAGAGCGTGTCATCCGGGGTCACGGTTATAACATTAAGCGTGGCCAGCTCTTTTACCACGACCAGCTCCTTGATCGATTCCTCGAATATCCACTTTCTGAAATCCTGTATCGAGATTATACCGGTGAGATTCCCTTCTTCGTCTACGATCGGAAACGTCGTGTAGCGGCTTTGGGGAATATATTCTATCAGCTCCCGGAGTGTCATTCCCTCGGGAATCGTCTCGATATCGCGTCTCATTATATCTTTAGCCTGAATTAAATGTATGATTCGCCCGCCGACTTCTTCTTCGATGTTTATCCCCGCCTTGCTCAGTTCGAGGCTTTCGAGCGAGCCTCCAGCAAGAAGCCGTGATGCCAGGCTCCCGAGAACCGAGCTGATCATTATCGGGATTACGACCTGATAGCTGTGAGTCATTTCAAATATCAGAAATATCGAGGTGAGCGGGGCCTGGGTTACAGCCGCTAGAAAAGTGCCCATTCCGACGGTCGCATAAGCGCCGCTCAGGGGTACCGGACTCGACAAGATATACCCGACGAGATGTCCAAATGCACTTCCCATCGCGGCTCCGATAAAGATACAGGGAGCGAACACACCGCCGGGCCATCCCGAGCCGATGGTTATGGAGGTTGCAATGGGCTTCAGGAGAATCAGCCCGAGTACTACTAAAAGCGGAAGCTCATTTTGCAGGACCTTATCGACCTGATCGTAGCCGTTTCCCAATACGTAGGGGAAAAATACTCCGATGCCTCCGACGATAATCCCTCCCAGAACGGGGTGAAGCCGGGGAGAGTACTTTACCTTGGAAAAAACGTCCTTAACGGTGAAAAAAAGCTTGATAAACCCGGATGAAAAAATTCCCAGAACAATCCCGAATACCGCATAGAAGAAAAGCTCCTTGACGCTCACGAATTCGTAAGGCGGTACCTGGAATATAGGATCATTTCCTCGTAACGAATGAGATACAACGGTACCGACCGCCGCTGAGATCACTATGGGGAGAAAGCTCCCGATCCTGAAATCCCTGAGAAGCGCGATCTCTTCGGCGAAAAGAACGCCCGCAACAGGGGCGTTAAACGTAGCCGCGATACCCGCCGCGACTCCGCAGGCGACGAACACGGGTATTTTGCTCCTCGATAGCTTGAATATCTGCCCTATGAAGCTGCCTATTGCCCCGCCTAACTGAGCGATCGGCCCTTCCTGTCCGGCAGATCCCCCGAATCCCAGGGTTACGCAGGAGGCAAGCGTTTTTGCAATTGTTTCCTTCGGTTTTAGTATGCCGCCCCTTAGATTTATTTTTTCCAGAAAGCTCGTAAAGCCGTAACCAAGAACGCCGGCGGGAAAAATAAAAGAAAGCAGAAATAATAACAGTCCCCCGCAGAGAAGCGGCATTATTACGAAGGGGGAGCCCCAAAAAGGCGAAACCACTTTGGAATAGATAAAGCTGTATGTTTCTACGAAAGCAAAGTTTGCAAACCCCGCGAGAATTCCGATAATGATTCCGGTGAAAATAAAAAACGCGTACTCGTTTGAGTAAAAGGAGTATAAGCGGCTTTTAGCTGAGGTAGAGTGAGATTTTTCTTGTTGATCCATATCGATACTGTCATATCGAGAGAGTCCCGAACGATATAGGCATTTTTTCGGGTCCCCTTCTTTTTAAAAGCTTCTAAATAATTTATCTGCGGATTACACGGAAAGAAAGCTTAAATGTCTTTGCGGCCTGATCGGAAATTGCTTCCTTCTATCTTCAATAGATTTATATTATAGTATGAGACGTGCATTGAAGGAGATTGATCTTGGATTTTCTGAAAAAGGAAGACACGACCCTCGTCGTCGTCGATATGCAGGAGAAGCTGATGTCGGCGATGCCCGAGACGGAGAGCCGTTTCGCGGTAAAGAACGTAAAGATCCTGCTTGAAGCCGCAGGGCTGCTCGGGATACCTGTGAGCGTGACCGAGCAATACCCGAAGGGGCTCGGGCCTACTATCGGAGAGATAAAGGAGTCTGCGGGCGACGGGTGCCATCCTATAGAAAAGCTGGTCTTCAGCTGCGCGAGGTCTCCCGAGTTCATGGATGAATTGAAGGGGCTCGACAGGAGCTCCGTCCTCCTCTGCGGTGTCGAGACCCACGTATGTGTTCTCCAGACGGCTATCGACCTCGTGAACGACGGGTATCACGTCTTTGTTCCCGCAGACGCTGTCGTGTCGAGGAAGGCGCTTGACTGGGAGAAGGGGATAAGCCTCATGGAGAAAGCGGGGGCTACGGTGGGCACAACGGAGACGTTTTTGTTCCAGCTCCTCGAGCGCGCGGGGACCGAGGAGTTCAAGCAGGTATCGAAGCTGGTGAGATGAGAACTACTAGCGAGCGCGCAACCTGCACCTATCGTGGATTGCAACAATCTAACTATAATTGGGGAATTTCATTTATCCCTTGCTTTTTTAATTCCCTCCTTTTGTAAAGGAGGGTTAGGGAGGATTTTCTCTTATCTTCTGTAAATCCCAGTGAATCTCTCTTTACACAGGGGGAAAATTGCTTGCGTGCGCAAGAACCGGACGCCTTTTGCTGATTGCAACATTGTTACTGTACTCCGGAAGATTGACGCGTCCCCGAGGGGATTCGAACCCCTGTTACCGGCGTGAAAGGCCGATGTCCTGGGCCAGGCTAGACGACGGGGACAAATAAGGTATGAGCCGTACAGGATTCGAACCTGTGACCCACTGATTAAAAGTCAGTTGCTCTACCAAGCTGAGCTAACGGCTCGATTTTTGAAGCGCTAAACTATATCACGACATTATACATTGTCAAAGATAGAGTGTATTATATCATCCCTCGATCCTTTAATATTTACATATCAAATCTAAGCAGTTTAAGCCGCGTTTTCAAGACGCCGACATGATATCCGGATACTCAAAGCCCGAATTCAGGAATTTCGCTTTAGCCACGGCGTCTAATTTCTTCTTCTACTGCAATTTTTCGTCATTCTTCCTCCTGCCTTTATACATAAAGAGCCTCGGCGGGGACGACGCCCATATAGGATACATCATGGGAACTTTCGGAATAACGTCGCTGGGCGCGATCCCTTTCGTTACGTTCCTCGTCGATAAGTACGGCAGGCGGCGGTTCATGCTGCTCGGCTACGCGCTGATGTTCGTGGCGTCGCTCTCATATCTCTTCGTCGGGGAGCTCTCGCCCTTCATCTATGTGCTCCGCCTCGTCCAGGGCGTATCGTTCGCGTTCTCATTCACTGCCGCGGGCACGTTCGTCGCCGACTACGTCCCTTCGGTCAGCAGGGCGCAGGGCCTGGGCATTTTCAGCGCATTCACTATTGCGGCGTACGCGATAGGGCCTTCCCTCGGGGAATTCGTAATCGAGCTTTCGGGCTATCACAACTTCTTTCTCTATTCGTCCTTTTTCAGCCTCGTGTCGTTCGCGCTCGCTGTATTCATGAAGGACGGGAATTTCATCCCTTCCAGGGACCCTTACGGCTTCAGGTTCTTCCGCCTGATCTCGTCCCGGAAGTATTCTCTCGTGCTGCTTTCGAACCTCGTGATGGCAGGAGGGCTAGGCGCGGTGCTTAATTTCATCGCTACGTTCTTCAGATCGAAGGGCCTCCAGGCATATTACTTTTTTCTCACCTATACGATCACGGTAACGGCGATAAGGATATTCGGGGGCAGGCTCTCGGACAGATGGGGGAGGAAGGCGGTCGCGTCGCCCGCGATCTTCATAGTTTCGCTCTCGCTCGCGTGCATGTACTTCGCGGACTCAGCCCTTTCCGCGGTCGCCATATCGTTCCTCTTCAGCTTCGGGTACGGCTCTCTCTACCCCACTCTCAGCGCGCTCGTGATAGACAAGGCCGGGGAGGACGAGAGGGGTAAGGCGATGGGGGCGTTTAACGCGAGCTACAGCGTGGGCATAAATTTCCTCGCGTTCCCCTTCGGCATAATCGCGAGGGACTACGGATACGAGGTCATGTACCTCACCGCGGGATGCCTCGTTTTCACGGGGTTCCTGCTCTACACGTTCTTCGAGAGGGAGAGCGTTTCTTGAAAATACGGGCGTTTTTAATTAGTCTAGCGTGGTAATGGTCATAAAGAGCGGAGACTCCGTGCTCGTTTTATCCCCCGATGAAAAAACCTACCTCGTGACAGTAGCCGAAGGGAAGCGGATGGGAACTCATCTGGGCGAGATAGAGCTCGAGAAAGCGATAGGGCTTGAATACGGGAGCACGATACAAACCAATCTCCTCCACACGTACATACTGCTCGAACCCACTATCGAGGACAGGATGATGAAGGTGAAGAGGTTCACCCAGATAATCTATCCGAAGGACGCTGCCCTCATAGTCCTCAAGACGGGCCTTGGGGCGGGCATGAGGGTGATCGAGTGCGGCTCGGGCTCGGGAGCGCTTACGATCGCTCTCGCAAACGCCGTCGCTCCCACGGGCAAGGTGTACGCATACGACAGGAGCGAGAGGTTCCTCGAGAACGCTAAAAAGAACGTCGCGAACGCGGGCTTCGGGGAGTTCGCGGAGTTTAAATTGAGGGAAGCGGGCGACGGGTTCGACGAGGAGGGGGTGGACGTCGTCATGCTCGACCTGCCTTCGCCGTGGGACGGTATATCATCCGCATCGCGCGCTCTCAGGGGCGGCGGGAGGATCGCGAGCCTCTCGCCCACGTACAATCAGGTGGAGAGGTGCGCCGAGGTCCTCGCGGAGGAGGGGTTCGTTTTCATAGAGACTGTCGAGGTCCTGGTCAGGAACATACGGGTGAGCACGGGGAAGACTAGGCCTATGGACAGGATGGTGAGCCACACGGGTTTTCTCACCTTCGGCAGGAAGGCTTTAAAGAAGCGCGATCCGGGATTTTGAATTGTAGGCTGGATAATGGTGATTCGGCAACCATCCTTCGACAGGCTCAGGATAAACTTTGCGCTGCAATCTCGTCTTTCGCTTTTCCTTTCCCGACATTCACAGAATTGGCGTTAGGAAAATAGATTATTAAGGCGTGAAAATCTTTCAGGGCCGGGGCTGAATTGAAAGATTTTAGCCGGAATAATCTATTTTTAGCCAATTCTGTGCTGTCGGGTGATTTTTGCTTCTTTTCATCAAGGAAAAGAAGAATATATTTGTTTTCTCTCTGTCATTCTAAGCCCTTCGTCACGTTAAGGGTAAACTCCGTCAGACGAAGCGCGGCTATCTGAGCTTTCAGTCTCGATCCCTTAACCCCTGAAATCCTGTCCCAGAATTACTTGACTCTGCAGAAATGACAGCAAATATGAGCACACGTTCGGGCAAGGGAGAACTGACGCTTGAAGCCGGGAAAAGACCCACTCATCGTGATTGTTTTTATCGTGCTCGCGCTCGGATTTTATCTATACACAAAATTACCGGAGAGGAATGGAGAAGACGCGTATTTCGGCGTCGCCGACGTCATCGACGGGGATACGATCGTCATAGACGACGGGAAAGGCACCCTAGTCAGATACGTAGGCATAGACACCCCCGAGGCAGCCCGGCAGGATTCCCCGGGCGACCCGTTCTCGGAAGAAGCGACGGAATTAAACAGGAAGCTCGTCGGGAGGAAGAGGGTGAGGCTCGAATACGACAGAGAAAGATACGACGTTTACGGGAGGACCCTCGCGTACGTTTTTGCCGACGGCGTTTCGGTCAACGAGGAATTGCTGAGGAGCGGCCTCGCGCTGCCGCTGTTCATAGAGCCGAACGGCAAATACAAAGAGCCCTTTTACGCGGCGACGGAAGAGGCTAAAAGAGAGAAGAGGGGAATGTGGGGGGACCTCGATAATATCGTGACCCCCGGGGGGAACAGCGCATTCGTGATAACCGCGGGAGAGGCGCCCCGCTACGAAGGGAAGCGCATGGTCGTCCGCGGGGAGGTAACGGGCGTAAGGCAATCGGACAAGGCGCTCGTGCTCTCGATTGACGGAAAGTTCGACGCGGTGATATTCCCTGAAGACCTCGGGAATTTCGCGTTTTTCGGCATAGCCCCGGCTGATTATTACAAGGGGCGGAATGTCGAGGTTACAGGAAGAATAAAAATGTATAAAGGCACTCCCGAAATTATCTTAAGCCACCCGATGCACATAAGGAGGAAGGGATGAAGCCCGAGGAAATATTATACGAGGGCGCCTCCCGGTTAGGAGTGGATCTGTCGGGCGAGGCGGCAGGTCTCTTCATGCGCTATCTGGAGGAGCTTAAGACCTGGAACAGGAAAATGAACCTCACGGGCCTTAAGAACGACAGGGACATTATAATAAGCCATTTCCTCGATTCGATATCGGCGGCGCGTTTCGTGCCCGAAGGGGCGCGGCTCCTCGACATAGGCTCGGGCGCGGGGTTCCCTGGAATACCGCTCAAAATAGTGTCGCCCACTCTTACGGTCACGCTTCTCGATGCGTCTCACAAAAAAGTGATGTTCATGCGGGAGATCGTAAGGGAGCTCCGGCTCGAAGGCATAAGCGCCGTGTGGGGGAGGGCCGAGGACGAGGGGAACGGAATAGAGAGGCGGAGTTTTGACTGCGTAATCTCAAGAGCAGTCGGCCAGGTCCACGACATACTCAACCTGAGCGCCCCTTACCTCCGTCCCGAAAGGGAGGATTATACTCATGCGCGGAAGGAGGGGAGGGGAGGAGTGGGAGCTTTCGGGCGACCAGGTTGAGGGCAGGTTCAGACTGCTGGAACGGAGCGAGTTCACTCTCCCTTTCGGAGGCCAGTCGAGGGTGATATTCGCGGTCGAGCCTGTGTGACGATACCACATACGTGAATCGAAATACCTTTATATAGCTCAAATTTAGTCTGAATGCCGTTTGTTACGAGGCGTCAATTTGCATAAATACTATACCCCTGTATAGTATTCTCAAAAACTACGGACGATAGGAGTGCTGCGAGTGTCTCATACAATTACGGATAAAAAAAGGCTGATCAATCGTGTGAGGAGAATCCGCGGGCAGATCGAAGGAATTGAGAAATCCCTCGAAGAAGAAAAGGATTGTTCATTGATACTTCAGGATATTGCGGCGTGCCGCGGCGCTATAAACGGTCTCATGTCGGAGGTTCTCGAGGGCCATATCAAGCTCCACGTACTTGATCCCGATACCGCTCTGAATTCCGAGCGGCTGAAGGCGACCGAAGTGTTGATAGAATTGATCAGGACCTATTTGAAATAGATAAGCTGTCTATCATGCGTCTGTTTAAAAAAATTGATTGCTATGGTGCGGGAATCTAATGAGCGAGCGAGACGATAATCACCATCATCACGACCACTCACATTACCATCATCATGAAGGTTTTGGCGGTCATAGTCACGATATACCGGATTATTCCATTCTGGATTCGGAAAAAGGCATCCTGGCGGTTAAATGGTCTTTTGCCGGACTAATGATTACTGCTCTTTTGCAGGTCATCGTTGTGGTACTGTCCGGCAGTATAGCTTTGCTTGCCGACACCATACATAATTTTGGAGATGCGGCAACGGCGATTCCACTGGGAGTCGCCTTCATGCTGGCTAAATCGAAGCCGAGCAAAAGGTTCACTTACGGCTATGGCCGCGTGGAAGACCTGGCAGGAATAATTATCGTTCTGATTATTTTATTCAGCGCATTGGTCGCAGGTTATGAATCCATTTCCCGCTTATTACACCCTCAAAAGGTAGGACATTTATACGCGGTCATCGCGGCTTCTATTATCGGTTTTCTCGGCAATGAGGTTGTAGCGATTTTTCGAATCAGGGTGGGCAAAGAAATCGGGAGCGCCGCACTCGTCGCCGACGGATACCATGCGCGTGTAGACGGATGGACCAGCCTCGCTGTACTGTTCGGCGCTCTGGGCGTTTGGCTGGGCTATCCCATGGCCGATCCGATTATAGGACTGGTTATAACTGCGGCGATACTCGTTATTGTTTGGCAAGCCGCAAAACAGATATTCGTTCGCATCCTCGATGGGGTTGATCCCGGAATTATCGATGAGATTGAAAAAACGGCAATTAACGTTGAAGGAGTCGCGGAAGTTTCCGAAGTAAAGGCCAGATGGATAGGTCACAATCTCCACACTCAGCTCAGTATCGGGGTTAAATCAGCGCTTTCTGTGAGAGACGGGCAAGAAATTGCCAGAGAGGTAAATCACAGGCTTCAGAGCGATGTGCCTCATTTATCCGATGCTACGATTAATGTTATTACCTTTAAACAGGAATAGCAAATCGTCTTTATAACCTGTAATTGAATTTAATCTAACACAATAACTCGAAAATGATTCTTCAAGCCGGATTATGAGAGATTCGGGACGCTTCATATTTAATACGTTATGAAATTCCATGATACGGATTAAAGGAACTGTGTGTATTCTTCATAACTACCCGGCCTTCCTTTAAAATCAGGCGCTTAAATGTTAAAATCCTAGGCTTGGATGGGAGCACGGTAGGAGGATTCGATGGTTTTATTCCTGGGAGAGGAGGATGTAAGGCAGATCCTCACCATGTCCGACGCCGTAAAGGTGCTTGAGGAGACGTTCAGGCAGCAAGGGCTCGGAAACATAATAAATCAGCCCAGACAGAGAATAAGGACGGATGTGAGCATGCTCCATTACCTTGCGGGGGCTCTGCCTCACCTGGGCGTAATGGGCTATAAGGCTTATACCACCTCGAGGACGGGCGTCAAGTTCAGGGTGTTCCTCCACGATCTTGAGACGGGCGAGCTGCTGTCTATCATGGACGGGAACTACATGGGCATGATGCGGACGGGCGCCGTGTCCGGCGTGGCGACGAAATATATGGCGAGGGAGGATATGGGCCGCGTCGGTATATACGGCGCGGGCTGGCAGGCGAGGGGGCAGCTTCTTGCGGCGGCGGCGGTGAGGAACGTGAAGAAGATAAGCGTCTACAGCCGGAATGCGGCCGGGAGGGAGGCCTTCTCGAAGGAGATGGAAAAGCTGCTGCGCATAACCGTGACCCCCGTGGGCACGCCCGAGGAAGCGATGAGGGACGCGGACTGCGTCATCACGTCGACTACCGCGTTCGAGCCTGTATTCAAGGGGGATTGGCTCAGGAAGGGGGTGCACATAAACGCCATAGGCGGCAATTTTCTTTTCAAGAGGGAGATAGACGAGAAGACCGTGAGGAGCGCGGATATTATTGTAGTGGAGTCTTTAGAGCAGTCGAGAATGGAGGCGGGCGAGTTCCTTCCGCTCATAGAAAAGGGTACGCTCAGGTGGTCTCAGCTCACGGAGCTCGGGGACGTCGTCGCGGGCAAGGTAAAGGGCCGAGCGACGGCTGAGGATATAACCCTTTTCAAGTCGCTCGGCATTGCGGTCGAGGACATAGCCGTCGCCGCGCACGTGTACAAGGTCGCAAAGGGGGCGGGCATCGGCACGAAGCTCGATATGCCTTCCAATTGAACCGATCGCTGTTCACCGGCGGATGAGCCCTGAGGGTTTGATTACGTAGATAACTGACTTGGCAAGTAACTGACAGAGAGGGGAGAATGAAAACAGTCGGAATAATAGGCGGAAGCGGGCTCTACGCTCTCGAGGGCGTTACCGAAGTCGAGACCGTGAGCGTGGATACGCCATGGGGCAAGCCTTCGGACGACCCCGCGCTCGGAATGCTCGGAGATACGAAGCTCGTGTTTCTGCCGAGGCACGGGAAAGGGCACAAGCTCATGCCGTCCGAGATAAACTACCGCGCGAATATATTCGCGATGAAGATGCTCGGGGCCGAATGGATAATATCCGTGAGCGCGGTCGGGAGCATGAGGGAGGATATCGCGCCCGGCCATATCGTAATACCCTCCCAGTTCTACGACCATACGAAGTCGAGGGCGTCCACTTTCTTCGGGGACGGCATAGCGGCCCACGTGTCCATGGCCGACCCGGTGTGCCCGTCCCTCTCGCGTGCGCTTTATGAGGCATCGCTCGCGGCGGGCGCCACGGTACATAAGGACGCAACGTATATCTGCATGGAGGGGCCGCAGTTCTCGTCCCGCGCGGAGAGCAACATCTACAGGAAGTGGGGAGTGGACGTGATAGGGATGACAAATATGCCCGAGGCAAAGCTTGCGCGGGAAGCGGAGATTTGCTATTCTACACTTGCATTGTCGACTGACTATGACTGCTGGCACGAGCAACACGGTGACGTAACGGTGGATGACGTGATCGAGACACTCATGAATAACGTGGCTCTCGCCAGGAAAATTATCGTAAATGTTCTTCCCGCCATAAATGAAAATAAGGAGTGCACCTGCCCGAACTCACTTGAAAACGCCATCATCACCTCGAGGGACGCAATTACGCCCGAGGTCAAGGACAGACTCGGAATACTGATAAAGAGGTACGTGCAATGAAGCTTCTGGTTGTAGGATCAATCGCTCTCGATTCCGTGGAGACGCCGTTCGGGAAAGAGGAGAATATACTGGGGGGATCCGCGTCATATTTCTCCCTCGCGGCGAGCATGTTTACGGACGTGTGCGCCGTGGCCGTCGTGGGCAGCGATTTCCCCGAAGAGCACCTCGAGCTTTTCAGGTCGAAGGGTATATCGCTCAGTGGAGTAAAGAGGGAAGCCGGACAAACATTCAGATGGGAAGGAAAATACGGCTACGACCTGGGGGACCCGGAGACTCTGGGGACGCACCTAAACGTATTCAAAAACTTCAAGCCGGTCCTGCCGGAGGAGTACAGGAACATAGAATATGTATTCCTCGCGAATATCGATCCCGAGCTTCAGCTGAGCGTCCTCAATCAGGTGAAAAGCCCGAAGCTCGTCGCCTGCGACACCATGAACTACTGGATAGAGAACAAGCCCGAGGCCCTCAAGGAAGTGATAAGGCGGGTGGACATACTGATGCTGAACGATTCCGAGACCAGGATACTCGCGAAAGAGCCCCGGATCACGCATGCGGCCAGGACGGTGCTGGACCTCGGCCCCAAGGTGCTGATAGTGAAGAGGGGAGAGTACGGCGCGCTGATGTTCTCGAAGGAGGGCATTTTCTGGGCCCCGAGCTACCCGCTCGATGAGGTAATCGACCCGACGGGGGCGGGAGATTCGTTCGCGGGAGGTTTCATGGGGTTCGTAGCCGGGCAGGGTATCGCCGATCACCTGGGATATAAGACTGCAGTCGTCTTCGGCAGCGTTATCGCCTCCTTCACTGTCGAGAATTTCAGCGTGAAGAGGATAGCGCAGTTGAAGAGGTCCGATGTCGATAAGAGGTTCACTGCTTTTCTCCAGTTGACGAGGCTCGACTGATATGAAGAATATAGCGCTCGTTTCTCTCATGATAGCGGTTGTGCTCGTCTCCTGCGGGGGCGGCGCCAAGAAGAAGGCCGATGTGGCTGTCGATCAGGGGAAGACGTTCGAGAACCAGAAGGGGCTCGCAGTGGCGTCCTCGTGGAGGGGCAACTTCCAGCAGGCCCTGAAGGAGATAGAGGCGGCCGAGAAGATAAACGACAAGGACCCTGAAGTCTATCTAATAAAGGGCGCCATATATATGGGTCTCAAGGATTATCCTGCAGCCGAGCAGAACTATAAAAAGGCGATCAGCCTGAGCTCCACTTACACGCCCGCGCATTTTAACCTCTGCGGGTTATACCTGATAGAGAAAAATTACGACCAGGTCATTTCCGAATGCGGCCTCGTCGTAGCCGACCCTACATACAAGGCGAGAGCCAACGCGTACACGAACATAGGGCTCGCCTACTTCAACAAGGGGGATATGACGAAGGCGAGGGAGAATTACGAGCAGGCGCTCAAGCTGAACCCCGCTTTCGTCTACGCGCACAACGAGCTCGGCAAATTGTATATGTCCGCCGGAAGGTACGGGGAGGCGGTGACAGAGTTCCAGCAGGCCATAAAAGGGCTCCCCAGTTATGAGGAAGCCCACTTCAACCTCGGTCTCGCCTATCTCAAGCTGAATGACAACATAAAGGCGTGCGAGTCATTCAAGAAGGTGGAAGAGATTTCACCGGGATCCGAGTTCGGAGTCAATTCCAACCGATATCTAAACACGATATGCAATTGATTTAGAAACGGCGGGCAATGGATGAGGCCGCCCGGGCGCCGCCTTGTCGTTCGTTGTCACGTACGGCGGTCTTATGGCCGGCTGTTCTTTATCTTCTCCGCAAGTGACGATGTGGATACGCCCTTAACGAGGGGGATGATTTTGACCCTTCCTCCATAGCTCCTGACGAATTCTCCGCCGACCACATCTTCAGGCTTGTAATCTCCGCCCTTTACCAGTACGTCGGGTTTTAGCTCCTTTATCAGCTCAAGCGGGGTGTCCTCTTCGAATACGACGAGATAATCGACGCAGTCAAGCGCCGAAAGGAGTATGGCGCGGTCGGCTTCCGTTATGTAGGGCCTGCCTGCCCCTTTGAGCTTCCTTACCGATTTATCGCTGTTTATCGCTACTACCAGCACGTCGCCTAATTTCCGGGCCTCCCGCAGCAGCTTCAAATGCCCCGTATGGAACAGGTCGAAGCACCCGTTCGTGAATACTACCTTTCTGCCCTTCGCCCGGAGGCCCGAAAGCGTTTTCGCGAGAGGTCCGCGCGCTGAAATCTTTGACCTTTCCCGTTCCTCCTCCCTCGCGAAATGAGCCTTGAGGTCGGCCTGAGTGACGCTGGACGTCCCGATGCGGCTTACGACAATCCCCGCCGCGGCGTTGGCTATCTTTACGGATTCTTCCAGTAAGTAGGACGCGAGGAACGCGAGTGTAAAGACGCTCGCCGCCGTATCGCCCGCGCCCGTCACGTCGAACACCTCGACTGAGTGCGAAGGGACCGTTCCGGACTCCCCGTGTTTTGAAAAATAACTGATACCGTCTGCGCCCCGCGTTACAAGCACGAAGTCGGCTTCCGTCTGCGCAATTATTTTCTTCGCCGCTTCTTTAATAGTTTCCTCGTCCTTTATCCTGACCCCGGACGCGGTCTCGGCTTCTTTCAGGTTGGGCGTGATCGCGTCTGCGCCCCGGTACTTATAGTACAATTCCCCCTTCGGGTCGACCGTGACGAATATTCCGGATTCCTTCGCGAGCTTTATCGCGTGAGAGACGACCCTGTCGGTAATTGTGCCCTTCGAGTAGTCGGAGATTATTATCCCTTTGGGCTTGAAGTGACTCACCGCGTGGTCTATCGAGGCCATGAGCGCTTTCTCTACCCTCTCGTGTGTGAGCGTATCGACTTCTTTATCGATGCGCGCGATTTGCTGGTTTCCCGCGATGAGCCTCGTCTTCGTCGTCGTGGGTTTGTCGATGTCCCGGACGATCCCGCCCGTGCCTATTTCGTTCTCTTTCAGGAAATGAACTATCCGATCGCCTTCCGGATCTTTCCCGAGAGCGCCTATGAGCTCGACGGACGCGCCGAGCGTCCTGAGATTGAGTGCGACGTTCCCCGCGCCTCCGGGCGTGCTCGCTTCCTCCATGACCTTTAGCACGGGGACGGGAGCCTCGGGGGAAATCCTGTCGACCGCGCCCCTCACGTAGCAGTCGAGCATTATGTCCCCTACGACGAGTATCTTCTGCCTGCCGAACCGCTTCAGTATCTCTTCGATGCGCATATTTTTCCTTTTTCTTTATTTACCCCTTTATTTGCCGGAAAACACTCTTATTATAATAGAGTTCGAAATTACTGTAAATTAAGTATAGTTTACGGTTTGTTCTGGTTGTATATACTACTACGCAATGATCGACATACACTGCCACCTGCTGCCGAACATAGACGATGGGTCCAAGAGCTGGGAGGAGAGCCTCGAGATGATAAGGATCGCCATCGGGGACGGGATAAAGGGAGCCGTCACGACGCCCCACTGGATACAGGGCACGAACTGGCAGCCGAGTCCCGAGACCGTAAGGAGCGTCGTCGCCGAGCTTAACAGCAGGATCGGCGAAGCGGGGCTCGATTTCAAGGTTTTTCCGGGGATGGAGATAGGGATTATTCCCGACCTTCCGAGATACGTCTCGAACGGCGAGGTCCTCACTCTCGCGGACAGCGATTATATACTCATCGAGATACCTTTTTACAGCCTCCCGCTCGGCATCGAAGAGGTCATTTTCGGGCTCGAATCGCTGGGAAAGAAAGCCGTGCTCGCGCACCCGGAGCGTAACCGCGAGTTCCAGAGCGCGCCCAAGAGGATACTGGAGTTAGTCAGCATGGGAGCTTTAGTGCAGGTTACGGCGTCGAGCCTGTCTGGAGGGTTCGGGGACGCGGCTAAGAAGTGCTCGCTCGAGTTCGCGAAGCTGGGCGTTCTTCATTTCATCTCGTCGGACGCGCATTCGAGAAAGCACAGAATCCCCATCGTATCGGACGGTCTCGCCGTTATCAAAAAGCATATCGGCCCCGCTCTCGTGGACGAGGTCGTCTCGAATACCTATCAGATAATAAACGGGGAATCCCCTGTAAGGGCGTGACGGTTTTTAATCCGTTTTAATTCCGGCTATTCGGACTTGGAGTGCTGGAGGAATTTCAGCCTGAGCGTATAGAGGATATCCTCGAGGAGTTTCTTCTCGTCCTTGTCCAGGTTCCCCGCGGTCTTTTCCTTTATGATCTCAAGTATCTCTATGGTGTGTTTCGCGGCGGGTATGTTCACGCTTCTCTCCCTCGACTCCGGGTCGTGTATCTCCCCGAGATGTATAAGCGAGGAGGCATTTAAGGAAAGGATAAACGCCGAGAAGTCCATCGTCAGCTCCCCCGATCTCGGCTTCTGTTTGGTTTCATCACTCATTTCTTCTTCCTCCTGTATTTTGCTCTCTTTGCTCCGCATCGATGTTATTAAACGTTTCCATCGGGCGGCACGGCGACCGGACGCCGTTACCTCATATACCTTCCGAACTTCGTTCTCGGATTGTACGGGTGCGATTTCTCAAGCTCTTCGAACCTCTTCCTGTCGTCCTCGTCGATCTTGTCGGGCATTACTACCTTTATCTCTATGTACTGGTCCCCTCTCGCCTTGGTTTTCAGGTTGGTGACGCCTTTGCCCTTGAGCCTGAGCTTGGTCCCGCTCTGCACTCCGGGCGGGATCGTTAGCTCCGCCGTCCCGTCTATTGTCGGTATCTCTATTTTCTTGCCGAGAGCGGCTTCGTAGACCGTGACGGGCACTTCGAGGTAGATGTCGTCTCCCTTTCTCCTGTATATAGGATGCGGCTTGACCTTGACCCTTAAATATAGGTCTCCCTTTGTGCCCCCTCCCTCGCCCTTGCCCTGGACCCGTATCCGTGAGCCGTTGTCGACTCCGGCGGGTATCCTGACCGAGAGTTTTTCGGTCTCCACCGTATCCTGCTTCTGCCTGCTAATGGATAGATCCCTCACGCCCCCCTTGATTGCGGTATCGAAGTCTATCTCTATCTGGTATTCGAGGTCCCTTCCTCTCGCGGCCCTTTCCTTCGTCACAGTGGTGAATATATCGCGGAACGCGTCGCCCCTGCTCCTGCCGGGTCTCCCTTCGCCCGTGAACCCGAATATGTCCTTGAAAATGTCCTCGAACCCGGTGAAGTCGTTAGCGCTGTAGCTGTACTCGTACGCCTGCCCTTCTCCGGTATCCCCGGCGCGCTTCCACGTCGTCCTGCCTCCGGGTCTGAATTCGGCGCTCCCGAACATATCATAAGTCTTTCTTTTCTCCTCGTCGGAAAGCACCTCGTGGGCTTCCTGCAGCTCTTTGAACTTCTCCTCGGATTCCTTGTTGTCCGGGTTCAGGTCGGGGTGGTATTTCCGCGCGAGGCTCCTGTAAGCCTTTTTGATCTCTTCTTTTGTCGCGTTCTTGGATACGCCCAGTATCTTGTAATAGTCTTTAACAGTCGTCGCCATTTATATTCGTGGAGTGGCTATCCTGTCCTCCGGTGAAGGCCGGGTCAAGGAGAGAATAGCCATTAACTCATTTTACCTCAATCGCAATCCGCTCCGGTATCGCCGCTTCCTTCTTCGAAATATTTATCCCGGACGCGCAGTACTTAAAATTAGCCTTAATTTTACCGGAGTCAATATTTTCGTGGGAGCGGGAAGCTCTTATAAGGTTAAAATAATCACCCGCGGGGTCGATTCAAGAATGCGGTCCGGGGGATTATATGAGCCGGGCGCGGCTTAATTATTGAGTATTCTCTATGGATCTCAGCACTACATCGGCAAGCTCCATGAACGCCTTCGCCGCCGTGCTTTCGGGCTTGGATATGACGATAGGGACGCCCGAGTCCCCGCCCTTTCTTATTTCGGGGTCTATGGGTATCTCTCCAAGGAACGGCACTTCGAACTTCTCGGCCATCCTCCTGCCTCCGCCCCTTCCGAATATATCTATATTCTCGCCCCCGGGGGCTTCCAGATAGCTCATGTTCTCGACAATGCCGATTATGGGCACGTTCAGCTTCCTGAACATCTGCACCCCGCGCCTCACGTCTATAAGCGCTACGTCCTGCGGGGTGGTGACGATGAGTCCCCCGCTCAAGGGCGCCGTCTGCACGAGCGAAAGCTGCGCGTCGCCTGTCCCGGGAGGGAGGTCTATGACGAGGTAGTCGATCCCTGTCCACTCGACGTCCTCGATGAACTGCTTTATAGCGCCGTGCACCATCGGCCCGCGCCATATGACGGTCTCGTCCTCGCTTATGAGAAAGCCGATCGACATGAGTTTAAGTCCGTGCTTCTCGAGCGGGATTATCCTGTTCTGCTCGGTCGCGTGAGGCCTGTCCTTTACGCCTAACATTATCGGCAGGCTCGGCCCCCAGATGTCGGCGTCCATGAGTCCCACGCCCTGCCTCTTCATGGCCATTGCCACGGCGAGGTTGACTGCGACTGTCGATTTGCCCACTCCTCCCTTGCCGCTCGCGACCGCAATGTAGTACTTGATCGCCGGGAGCTTGGACGGGGCTTCCGCCTTAGCCTGTCCCTGTCCGGGCGCGGCTTTGGGCTCCCTTGCGCCGATGCGTATATCGACGTCCGAGACTCCGGGGGTCTCGAGCAGAGCGCTCCTCACGGACTCGCCTATCTCGGTCTCGATTTTCTTGTCGGGCTTGGGGAGCATGAGGGAAACCGTTACACGGCCCCCATCGACCTGTACGTCTTTTACTATGCCGAACGATACTATGTCTCTAGTGAATCCGGGGTACCTGACCTTTTTAAGGACGCTCCGGACGCCTTCCTGGTTAAGCTCCATTTGTGGGATGTAATCTCCTTTTTAATTATTGCCGGTCTATGCGACTATGCCATGCCGAGCTTTTCTTTGGCCTGATCCGACATCATGTCGGGGTTCCAGGGCGGGTCCCAGACGACTTCGATCAGCACGTTGTCGGCGCCGATCTCCCTGACCGCCGTCTCCGCCTGCTGGGCGATCATTGCGCCCATTCCGCAGCCCGGAGTCGTGAGGGACATCTTGATGCTCACGTTCCTGCCCGAGGATATCTTGACGTCGTATATGAGTCCGAGGTCGACTATGCTCACGGGTATCTCGGGGTCGTATACGTTTTGAAGCGCCTCGAACACGTCCTCGTCGGTGAGCACCAGGTTTTTGTCTTCATTATCCGATTTCTCGAATTTGGTTAGGGAGACGTTTTTGTCTCCCGTATCTGTCGGCTCGTCTTTCTTGATGCCTATGATTTTTTTGAATCCCATGGTCTGTCTCTCCTTATTCTCACACCTTAACTATACGGTTAATAAAAATTCGGTGAAAATCTTAATTCCACAGATTTTATTATACCGAATGAGAGTGATTCACGGTAATCCCGGTCTTGCGGAGATACCCCGTCCCCCTAAACAGGGCATCAATGTAACACCCGGGCGCTTCCCGTGTCAAATACCCGCACCCGGGGAGGGGATACCTCTCAGCTTATTTCCCTCTCCCCTCGATGGGGAGGGTGTGGGTGGGGGTGTAATTGCGAGCAACGCGAAGCAATCTCATCATTCTTGTCATTCCCGACGCCGATCGGGAATCCATTCTTTTATTAGTCATTGCGAGCGCAGCGCGGCAATCTCACCTTCTCTTATCCTTTAATTCCCTCCTTTGTGCTAAAGGAGGTCAGGGTGGATTTTTCGTTTCCTTCAATGCTCTTCCGCATGAGTGCAGTGTGATTGCGAGGAAGCGACTCTCTGTCATTCCCGACGTGGTCCATTCGTTAAGTCATTGCGAGCGCAGCGCGGCAATCTCACCTTCTATCTTTTAATTCCCTCCTTTGTAAAGGAGGGTCAGGGAGGATTTTTCATTTCTTTTAATTCCTTCCCCCGAGGCGGGGGGAAGGTGAAGGATGGGGGTCATTAATTTTATCAACCCTTTCATCCTTCGGCACATAATGTGTGCTCACACACGTAGCGTGGTTCTACGGTTCCTTCGATGCTCATCCGCCTGCCTACACTGTCATTGCGAGGGAGCGACTTGTCCCGGCGTAGCCTATTGGCGAAGCCAGCTTGAAGTTCCCCGGGACCGGAACTCGGAGTTTGAGCCACAGATAGTAAAGAAGCGCCAGAGCGTGCTCGATGATTTAGAGGACAAGATCGTAGCTCTATATTCTAAGGGTATGACCACCCGGGATATACAGGAGATCATGGAGGATATGTACGGAGTAGAGCTCAGCCCGTCGTTGATATCGAGACTCACGGACAGATGCTTCCCCGGCTGGAGGAGTGGCAATCGAGACCGTGAAGAAGTCTACGCGGTACTTTGGCTTGACTGCATTTTCTATAAAGTACGTGAAGAGGGAAAGGTAATTAACAAGGCCATATACGTGGTGATAGGGCTTGGGATTGACGGAGGAAGGAGATATTGGGATTCTGGATAAGCGCAAGGGAGAGTAGTGGGTTTTGGCTGGGGGTCCTGACTGACCTTAAAAGCAGAGCAGTCAGTGATGTATTCATATTCAGCGTGGACGGGCCTAGGGGTCTGGAGAAGCAATAAGGCCGAGGAAGCTGCCGCGGCAATCTCATCTTTAACCCCTCCACCTTACTTCCCGTCGAGATACGCCCTCAGCATCCACGCCATCTTCTCGTGGTTCTCCATCAGTCCCGTGAGGAAATCGCTCGTCCCCATATCGTTATATTTCTCGTCGCAGGCCCTCAGGTCCTTCCTCAGCTTCTTTACGACGTGCTCGTGGTCGGTGAGCAGCGAACGTACCATGTGCGCGGAGTCTGTGCCCTTTGTCGTGTCCTCTTCGAGAGTCTTGTTATCGAGCATCTCCTGTAAAGAGCCGAGCGCGTGCCCGCCGACTGTCCTCGCCCTTTCGGCGACGTCGTCGATTATCTGCTCGAGAGCCGTGTACTGGGCCTCGAAGAACTTGTGCAAATCGTTAAACTGCATCCCTATCACGTTCCAGTGGTAGCCCCTGGTCTTCGTGTAGAGCACATATTCATCTGCAAGCACCCTCGTCAGTATCTTCACTACCTGCGCGCTGTTTTTGTCTTCTATTCCTATATTTATCATGATTTTGCATGCCTCCTGTTTTTGTCTCTGGAATATAGGATAATAAGATAACTGAGCGATATCAATTATCAAGTAATAATTATTCTTATATGCAAAAATTATGCATTTACAACCCGGCAATTCGCGGGTAAACTGTAAAAATTGTGAGAGAGAAAGCGTTTAAACTGGAAAAATTGATAAAAAGGTCTAAAGAGAAGGGGTTAAAGCTCACCCCGCAAAGGATGGTTATATTCCATATCCTCGCCGGGGATAACCTCCACATGACCGCCGACGAGATATATCAGAAGGCGAAAGCCGAGTACCCGATGCTCTCGCCCGCGACCGTTTACAGGAACATGGAGCAGCTCGTCGAAGCCGGGCTTCTCTCGCACCTCGACCTCGGCGGCCCTTCCACGAGGTACGATACCAACCTCGAAGAGCACCACCACTTCGTCTGCGAGAAATGCGGGAAGGTAATAGACGTATATCTCAAGGACTTCACATACGAGCTGGATACGGAAAAATCCATGCTCGGCAACGTCCGCATCGAATCCCCTGCAGCTCTACCTCCACGGCGTGTGCGGGGAGTGCGGGTGAAGTATCTCAATTCTAAGTCTTTTAAAGTCTAACTTCTAGTCCTGACACAGGCAGTGAGAAAACCTCAATGTTCTAGTAAAATAAATATTGAGATGAAAAATATAGGCGCAAAATGGAAACAATTTCAGAGGATACTAGGAAAAAGCAACGGCGGCACGAAGAACTAAAGGAATGCTTTGCTGTTGTCGATACCTGTTTGGCGAATTACTACAATGGAGCCATTCATATGTATCGTCCTCTCGCGGGGCAATTGCGGATTCTACTCTGCGACAAACCTCCATTGCTTTCTAGAGTCTTCCCTGATCTCAAATTTGGTATTTTACGTCCAATAGAATATTTGGAACCGTCTAAAACGGATCTCCTTGATGGTGTACAAGCTCAGTTGGATGTTCAGCATCCGCCGGGTCAAGAATTCCGTCTTGCCCGAATGCCGTTTCTCATCACCACGTATGAAAATGGGCTCCAGGTAGCAGACCTTGAATTCGGTTCGGGAGCTATGATGCTGCCGCTTGATGATTGGATGGATCAATCACTCACGGACTACCCTTCGGTTCTTTCACTTCGCGAGATAATAAGATCCATTGCTGATAAAGGCGGGGGGGCACATGTAGACGATGATGTAAATGTAGCTCTACGCCAGATGAAAGGTACAAGTCCGTCAGGTGTGGGCATTCACGTGCTTTTCAGTGTTGCCATTGGACGCTTTATACAGAAGTTCGGACTTCATTATGCTCAGTTTGTCGAGCGATTTGGTTATACGGGAAGGCTACAAGATATTTCAATAGACCCAGAACATCCGACAGTCAAAGCTTCCGCAAGAGTCAGCGAAGAGCTTGAGAAGGGTCAGCGTAACCAGATTGTTCTTACCGTTCTGAGGCGTGTCCGGTGATTACATTTCTGCTTCATGTGGCATACGGGAATTTTGTGTAATTCGAGAAATCCCAAGATAAGAAGGTTCAATGCCAATATACCAATCAATAGACAATCTTAGTCTTATCAAGAACGGTTTGTTTCATATCAAGTTTGAGATGAAGCGTTCACGACCTAGCATGTTTCGAGTGGCACGGGAGTCTCATCTCGTTTTATACCGTTCGATGATAGAAGCCTTAAAAGGATCTGCAAATCTTGCAATTTCCGGAAGACAACCAAAAGATAGACTTCATCGGTATCGATTGGGAGAAGAACCATGGAAGGAAATTTACAAGGTGCCTATCCAAGGATGCGATCAAGCTTGGAGATTCTCAACGCCGATATTACGCGCGAAGCCTAAAACTCACACTATGCGAAATTCTCGGTCTAAGAAAAGCATTACCAATTCTACGATGCACTGGCTATTCAACGAATATTATGCATCAGACGTTAATGCCGCCCAAGAACTGTCAATGTTCAGACGTAGTGAAAAGCTGGAATGGCTTCACAATTTTAGAAAGAGTCTGACGCATTGATTCCGAAGAATTATCTGAAACCCACTTACCAGTAACATACTCTCGCTTCTATTTCGAAAAATTATCCATATCACTAAGTTGGTACTGACGCGCCATAGCAATTCGCTAATAAGATCATTATATTAATGAAAAGCTAACATCATTGCTGGGAGTTGCGAGTGCAGAACAACTAGATAAGTAAGACGCTCAAGAGAAAGTGCTTCCGTTACCATTTTCTTGCGATCTAACTACAAGCCTATTTACTTAGGCCACGAATTCATGATCGTTGTAAACATCTTTCCTAATTTCGTTTCAATTCTCTAGTTCTTCCCCGATGCCTTCGAGAGTCCTCGTCTATTTGTTGCACTCTTCGCCGTCCCTCCTAGGCCCGGCGTGGGCGCCGTCCAGGTTCGCGGCACAATTCCGATAAAGAACAAACTTTCATCTTGTAAAGTGTAAACTTACGAGTTACAATAAATTGTGAAGATCAGAAATATCGTGCACAAGGGTCTGAAAAGGCTCTATTTACAGGGCGAGCCGAAGGGTGTTCCGGCGCAAGCGGTGACGAAACTCGTTAATATGCTGGGTTTTTTGCAGGATATGGAGAAGCTGGCGAGCTTGAAGCCCTGCCGATGTGGAAGATCCATCAATTGAAAGGGAATCGGAAAGGAACTTGGAGCATGAGCGTAACGCAAAACTGGAGATTAACATTCTGCTACGATCCCGAAGAAAACGAAATTTATGATTTGGACTTTGAAGAGTATCATTAGGAGGTAGTGCAATGCGTATGTATAACCCGCCGCATCCGGGCGTTTTTCTAAAAGAGGAGGTTGTAGACCCTCTCAATCTGACTGTCACAGCCGCGTCTAAAATACTTGGTGTGACCAGGCCTGCCTTATCCAGACTTTTAAACGGCAGGGCATCATTGTCGCCTGAAATGGCCTTACGCTTTGAAAAGGCTTTCGGCCTCAGGATGGATACATTGCTCAGAATGCAGACATCCTATGATATCGCCCAGGCCAGAAAAGCCGCCAATAAAATCAAAGTAGAGCGCTATCAGGCACGAGCCTGAAATCTACCCCGAATGCTTTACCAGGAAATCCATTGTCTTCTTGTTGAACTCTTCTACATTCTCGTATAGCCCGGCGTGTGCGCAGTCCTTAAAAATTAACAGCTCGGAATTTTTGATGTTTTTCTTCATCCTGTCGGCGAAACGGGTCGAGCATACCATATCGTACTCGCCGAATGTTATAAGGGTCGGCGCTTTGATTTTGCCGAGCTGGGCCTCGCAGTCGTGCGCCAGAACGGCTTCGCTCTGCCTCAGGAACGCGTCCACGGGCTGAGCCGGTCTGCTCCTCACAAAATCGGATAGGGCCTTTATGTATTCGGGCTTCGAGGCGTAAAGCACGGGCGTGAAACACCAGGGGAAAATACCCAGGATGACAGCCTCCGCGACATTGCCAAGCGCCTTGGCGGTCACGCGCCAGCCTTCCACTACAGTCTGCAAAAACGGGTCTGACTTCGTCCACCCGCTGTGTAACGGAGAGCGATTTGACCTTCGCCGGATATTTCGCCGCGAGCCACATCGCCGTCGCCGCACCTAAAGAAACGCCCATCACGTGCGCGCTCTTTACTCCGAGCGCGTCCATAAAAGCCGCTACGTCGTCGGCGAACAGCTCCATCGAGTAGGGCCCCTCAGGTTTGTCGGTCTCTCCCGCCCCTCTCGGGTCTAACGAGATGCATTCGAAGCTCTTTCCATACTCGGGCGTCTGGAAGGCGTAGCAGGCGTTGTCGGCGCTCAGATAAGGGATCATTATAAGGGGCTCTCCCTGTCCCGTTTTCTCGTAATTGATACTTATACCGTTGGCTTTTACTTTAGGCATCTGATTTTCCCCCCTGATACTTTCGCTTGGATGGAAAGTAATCGTTAGTTAATATCTCTATATTAGCACATTTATATTTATTTCTATATATGCTTTAAGCCCGTTTCGCACATAATTCTTTATTCTTGAAACATCCTTCGCCTCAAGTATATTTACACCCCTGTTATCGGCTTCTATACCTTCGGACTGAGGAATTAACCTTAAATGGAATCTGTATTCAGCGGAAACCTGTCTCTAGTCATATTTTTCCCGCTCGTGGGGATTCCGGTCGTCCTGCTCCTGTCGTATATCTACAAAGACTCCGAAGAAAAGATGAAGCAAGGGGCTCTGGTTGTTACCATTATAGAGTTCCTTCTTTCTATCCCTTTATTCACCTCGTTCGCCGGGGGATTTCCCGGGATGCAGTTCGAGACGAAAATACCGTGGATCGCCAGCCTGGGCGTTAGCTACCACGTGGGGCTCGACGGCATAAGCCTGTTCCTCGTTCTGCTGACTACTTTCATAATGCCTATCACGATTTTGAGCTCCTGGCACGCGATACATAAGGGGATGAGGGAGTTCCTCGTACTCATGCTGATACTCGAAACCGCCCTCATAGGGACTTTCGCCGCGCTCGATATGATCCTGTTTTTCGTATTCTGGGAGGCGGTACTCATACCGATGTACTTAATGATCGGGATTTGGGGGACGGAGAGGAGGATATACGCAGCCGTTAAGTTCTTCCTCTACACGGCTTTCGGAAGCGCCCTCATGCTTATAGCCATCTTTTATTTGTTCTTCCAGCACATAAAACAATTCGGCGCGCCCTCGATGGACGTGCTCGATTTCTATAAGCTGAACATACCGTTTTACGGGATTCTGAGCCCTCAGGGGCTTACCTTCCTGGCGTTCTTCCTTGCCTTCGCTATCAAGGTGCCGATGTTCCCGTTCCACACGTGGCTCCCCGACGCGCACGTGGAAGCCCCTACCGCGGGAAGCGTCATACTTGCGGGCGTGCTGCTAAAGATGGGGACATACGGATTTCTGAGGTTCCTCCTGCCGTTTTTCCCGCAGGCGGTCGAGAAATACCTCCCCGTTCTGATAGCAATTGCGATAATCGGCATAATATACGGCGCGTTTGTCGCCTTCGCTCAGAAGGACTTGAAAAAGCTCGTCGCGTATTCGAGCGTGAGCCACATGGGAATGGTCATGCTCGGCCTGTTCGTGCTTAACTTGCAGGGCGTCGAGGGCGGTATATACCAGATGTTAAACCACGGGCTTTCTACGGGGGCGCTCTTCCTCATCGTGGGGATGATATACGAGAGGCGTCATACGAAAAAGATCGCCGAGTTCGGCGGGATAGCGAAGGCGATGCCCGTGTTCGCCGCGTTCTTCATGCTCGCGACACTCTCTTCTATAGGGCTCCCGCTGCTCAACGGGTTCGTGGGCGAGTTCCTGATACTTTTGGGCACTTTCGAGTTTAATTATATCTACGCCGCGCTCGGAGCGACGGGCATAATATTGGGCGCCGTTTACATGCTTATGGCGTATCAGAACGTGATGTTCGGCCCTCTCGACAAGCCCGAGAATAAGATACTCAAGGATATAAACCTGAGAGAGATACTGGTCCTTCTGCCTATCGCGATCATGATGTTCGTGATGGGAATATTCCCGAAACCGTTCCTCTCGAGAATGGAGCCCTCAGTCGAGGCGCTTCTGCAAAATAAATTCCCCAATACGGCCGTCGTCAGGAAGCTCGGAGATGAGCGTCCCCGAGAGGGTCAATCTTATCCAGGATCTCCCGAATAATATCGTCGGGCCTTATGCCTTCGGCTTCCGCCCTGAAATTCAGCACCACCCTGTGCTTGAGCACGGCAGGGGCTATAGCCTTCACGTCCTCTGTCGTGGGTGTGTATCTCCCTGAGAGGACCGCGCGCGCCTTGCTGCCGAGTATCAAGTACTGAGAAGCCCTCGGCCCCACACCCCACGAAACCCCTTGCCTCACGGACTCGGGAGTACCCGGGTCGTCGGGCCTCGTCGCCCTCGCGACCCTCACGGCGTAAGCCGCCACGTGGTCCGAGACGGGGACGCGGTGTACGAGCTCCTGGTATTCGATAATTTTTTTCGAGTCGAGGATCTTGGTCGGCTCCGGTTTATAAGTGCCCGTGGTCGTCTTCACTATCTCGACCTCTTCTTCGTAGGACGGGTAGGTGACGTCTATCTGGAACATGAACCTGTCTAGCTCCGCCTCGGGGAGAGGGTATGTCCCCTCCTGCTCTATCGGGTTCTGTGTGGCGAACACGAGGAAAGGGGCTGCTATCGGGTAGGTCTCCCCGCCCACGGTGACCTTTTTCTCCTGCATCGCCTGAAGGAGCGCCGCCTGGGTCTTGGGCGAGGCCCTGTTTATCTCGTCCGCGAGCAGTATGTTGCAGAAAATGGGGCCGTGTATGAATCTGAAGAACCTCTGGTCCGAGACCGGGTCCTTCTCAAGCACCTCGGAGCCCGTGATGTCTGAAGGCATGAGGTCGGGCGTGAACTGGACCCTGTTGAACCTGAGATTGAGCACATCCGACAGCGTGCTCACAAGCAGCGTCTTCGCGAGCCCCGGGACTCCGACGAATAGCGAATGCCCCGAAGACATGAGGGATATGAGGAGATGGTCTATCACCTTCTCCTGTCCCACTATGACCTTCCCTATCTCGCGCACTATTTCGCTCCTGACTTTAGCGAGCTCTTCCACCCTCTCTCTGTCTTCTCTCGATTCGAGTTCGTTATTCATGATCTTCTTCCTTTTGCGATAGTATGTTGAGAATTTTCTTCTCCCTTTCCGCTTCGTCCTTCCTGCCGGATTTCTCGTAGATCGAAACGAGGGCGGTGTGTATCTCTGGGTCGAACGGGTTTATGGAAATCGCGGTCTTATACGATTCCTCCGCCTTCTGCATGTTCTCTTTTTCGAGATATATTCTTCCGAGAACGAGGTATATGTCCATATTTTCGGGATAAATTTCTATAAGCGGGTCGAGTATGCCAAGCGCCTTGTCGGTTTCGCCCGAACCGTTAAGCACGGAGGCGAGGCGTGTGGATATGAGGGGCGAGCCCGGGTCGAAGCCGAGCGCCTTTTCATATTCGTAAGATGCGGAGCGGAGCCTCCCCCTCGTCTTGAGAAGGTCACCCAGCCTGGTGTGGCCCCGCGCCTTCCCGTTATCTATATCGACCAAGTCTTCGCTCCCGTCTCCGGTTTCCCCGTCTTTATTGCTTATCCTGATTCCCTTTACCTTCATGCCCGGTATCTTTTCGGTCAGGTGTTTTCCTTTCAGATAATTTTTCCATGATCTGTAATATGTATCGAAGTCGAGGCCCGTCACGTCCGTGAGCGCCGCTTTGTAGTCGTCTTCAGCTTTCATAGCCTCGAGCAGATCTACGAGCCCGCCGTTTCCCCACTTGTCGACGATATAGCTGATGCTGGTTGCCGCCTGCGCGAACGCAAGCTGCGCTTCGCGTGCGCTGTCAAGTAGCGCGAGCGACGGATGCATCTTTTCGATCGGCACGAGGTCGTTCTTTGCAAGCGCGTCCGCGAGTATGGTCTCGTAGAACGGGCTGAACACGTTCCGCTTCTTCTCCCTCCACCTCGTCTCCTCGAACTTCGCTATGCCCTCGTGGAGCCACACGGGGACCGTGTTCTCGCTCTTGAGGAATATGAGGTAGTGGGTGTATTCGTGAGCGAGGGTATCGGACCAGGTGTAGCCCCGCGGAAGGACGCGGGGGGACAGTATCATTACCCTGTTGAACTTGCATATGCCGACGACGCCCGTCTTCTCTACGTTTTCCGGAGGCAGCGTGGAGGCTATCGTGAAGCTTTCGAGGTCGGGGTATATCTCGACTATCACCGGGTCATCCGGGTATTCCTCGAGGTCGAGGCCGATCTCATAGCGGGATTTCTCGAGCACTTCTTTTCCGTACTCGGCTATTATGTAGTCCTTCGGGTGCGCGTACCTTATAGTGAAGTGCTCGGATTTCACTTCCTTGAAATCGGGCTTCTTTTGCGCGACGTGCTTTATGAAATCCATGAACCCGTCTTCTTCCTTCTTTTCTCCCGACCGGACTGCGTTTAGTGTCTTTTCGGCGTACTTCTGGGCTTCTCCGTAATTGCCCTTATAGAATTCGACAACAGCCTTGAGATAATACGCGTCGTGCTTTTCCTCGCCTTCGCCAGCGAGCTCGAGCGCCCTGTCCGCCTTCTCGGACGCTTCCCTTATCTTCCACTCCTTTATGTCGGCTTCAGCTTCCTGGAGTAACGGTATGAAGCCCTCCGTTTCGGCAAACGCCCGTTCCGCCCACGCCACGGATGACAGGAGCATCAGGAGTGTAAGTAATGTATTTACAGATATAACGCGGGAGCTCATTTTATAATCCTGTCGTAGTATTTCTTGTTGAGCTCGCTGTAACCTTCGGGCGAGCCCCCTTTCATGGCCTGTAATATCTTCTCCTTAAATTCTTTCCCGATCTCCGTCTCGGCTGCTTCGGGAATCTCGACATACCCCGTATCCACTCCCTGCGGCCCCTGTTGGTTCTGCTGCTGCCCGAGCACCATGGGAACTGAGGAGCCGTTTCCCTGCGCGCTCGCCTGCATCTTCTGAAGCATGTCCTCCGCTTTCTCCTTCGCTTCCTTAAGCGACTTGACGGCTTCGTCCTGACTCGAGATGGCTTTTGAGAGCTCATTGCCGTTGAGGTTATCGGAAGCCCTGCCCATGTGGTTTTCCGCGTCGCCCAGGTCTTCGCCTATTCCGGGGCTAAAGAGCATTTCCTTGCTGAGTTTCTCGAGATCCTCCGATAGACCCCCCGTCTCATCTTTTATTTCGTCCTGCCTCTTCGCCATCCCCGAGGACGCGGGCGCTTCTTCCCCGGAGCCGAGGAACTTCTCGAGGTCACGGGCGACCTGGCCCGCGATCTGCTGCGAATTCCCTATCTCCGCCCTGGCGTCCTTCAGGTTGCCGACGCCTGCGTCGCCAAGGTCGAGGAGCCCCTTCGATGTTTCCTCGACATTACTTGCGTTCTTGTAAGCCTCTTTCAATTCCATGGAGTCGAGCCAGTTTTTGAGCTCCTCCGCCTTCTGCATGAGGCTGTCGAGGAGGTATGTGCCTTCGGGAGAGCTTTCGCTCTCCCCGTCTTTCGTGACCTTGGATTTGGCCTGTGAAAGGTTCTTTTTTATCTCTTCGACCCTTTCCTTTTCCTTATCTATGAACTTGCGCAGGTTATCGCTCTCGGAGCCCGGGTTCTTCAGGAGAGATTCCTTAAGCCCCTGGGTCCTGTCCTTCAACCCCGATTCCTCTCTCTCGAGCCCATCGATCCTCGCTATGAGCTCGTTCAGCTTGGACATGTCCTGCGACAGGGACGACATGCTGAACGACTGGTAGCCGCTTTCGAGCGAAGCGATCATGCCCTGGAGGCTATTCTGGAGCTGTGCCAGCATCTGCATGGCCTTCTCAATATTGCCCTCCTCCATGAGCTTGGCGATCTCATCGAGCTTCTTCTGCATGTCCATCGATTTGAATGCGTCGCGGTTGAGAAACGCCTCCTGTATGTCCCCGCTCATGGCGGTCATTTTCTCGGTGAGCTGCGCCATCAGTTTTTTCAGCTCATCGAGCTTCTTCTGTATTTCCGATTTGAGCGCTTCGTCGCCCGTCTCTTTAAGTTTCGATAGGAGGTCGGACAGCTCCGAGTATTCCTTCATGAGATCTTTCCCCGCAAGGAGCGAGTCCCGGAGTTTCTCGCCCTTTATCATCGAGTCGAGGAACAGTATGTCTTCCTCGAACTCAGTAATCTCCCTTTTCATGAGCCTTCCCACTCTGGGCACATCGACGTTCGCGAAGTTATCGAGAATACCCCTGCGCTCGTCGAGCAGCTCGTCTATCCTCACGTCCATATTCGAGAGACCGGCGAAGTATGTGTAATCGGAGCGGTCGTCTTCCTTCATGCTTTCGAGCGCTTTTTTAAGAGTGACGGATGCGCTTTCTATTTTCCCCGTGAGCTTCTGCTGGGTGCCGAGCATCTCGTCGATGTTGACGGAGCTTGTGGGAGTAGTATCATTGCGCGCTGTTATTGTTTCCGGATTTTCAGCCGGTGCGCGTGTCTTCGCACCGCCGGAGATTTCGATCTCGTCCCCGAGTGTGTCTATCATCTCCTCCATGAGCTGCCCGGCATAGTTCATGACGTCGGTGTGTCTCTTGGCCGCGTCCTTGAGCTTGACCGTTATCGCGTTCGAGACCCCGACATTGGGCCCGGACACGGAATCGTTATCCAGGGCCTCGACACGGAGTTTCAGCGTATCCCCGCCCCCGAAATCAAGCCCCCCTGCGTCAAGGGTGTAGCTCTCTTTGTATGTCCCCGGGGAATCCTTCGCCTTTCCTATGAGCTTGCCGGACTTCCCGGCCTCTCCTTCCGATGTGAGCCTGAACTCGGTGAGCCCGTAATCATCCTTGGCTTCGTAGACTATATCCACCCTCCCGTCGGGGCCCGATTCTATCTCGTCTCCCTGAGGGCTCTCTATCTTTATCTCCGGTTTCTTGTCCTGATATGACGTTATCTTGAATTGCCTGGTCTTAAGGCCTCCGGTCCCTTCCGTTATCTGGTAGCTCCCGTTTCCGAGTACCGTGAATTCGGCGGTAATCTTTCCGTCCTTAGTTGTTACGGGGTAAGAGGCTCCGCTCTCGGTTATGAGCTTGCCGGTGTTGAATGCGCTGAGCGGCTTTGCTTCGAACCTGACCCTCGTTCCCTTAAGCGCTTCGATGTCCCCTGTACCGTTCTTGAGTGTTTTGGGGGGCACTTTCGTATAGCCGGGATAGTCGAGGCTTATCTCTATATCCGCAAGCTCGAGAGAGGGACCGCCCGACGAGGGGGTGAGTTCGGGGCTGAATACGTACGAGAGGAACTCCCGCGGAGTGAAATAAATCACTGTCGCGGTCACAAGGGCCGCGCCTGCTAACGGAAGAGCGAATTTTTTAAGCTTACGCAGAGGGAAAATCGATCTGAAGTCGAGGGATTCGAGCCTTCCCGCGACGTAGCCGATGTGTGCCGAGGCGAGGTCCTGAGAGGTTCCTGACGCATTATCCCCTGACGCCCGGTTAAGCTCGGCCGCGTTGAGGGTGTCCTCACCCAGTCCGCGGGAGCTTCTCTCGAGCTCGCCCAGCATATCCCCGCCGGATTTGTTTCTGAAAAGAGGTATGTAAATAAACCTGTATATGCCTAATGCCAGGCTTAATACGAGCGCGGTTTTTAACAGGGAGTAATAAAGATGGCCGCTAAATGGAAGCGAGAGGAGCGAAACGGCGGTCAGGGCTGTGAGGGATACGAGAGCCGCGCCTGCAAGCCCCCTGAGAAGGAGGAACCTTTTCCTCTTTTTTTCGAGTCCGCCTATGAGCCTCTCGAGATTTTCCCTTGAATCGGCGCTCCTCATGTATAAAAAAGGTTACCTCACACAATCCCCTAAAGGAAGTTGGTAGCGTCAATTAACTATGCTATCCTAATCGGTCGCCGGATATAAGGGAATTTGGGATGGGTTATAAGAAACTCCTTACAAAGAAAATGGAATTTTCCGCCTCTCACCGCTACTGGAACCCCGAATGGAGCGAAGAGAAGAACCGCGAGGTGTTCGGGAAGTCGGCGGGGCCTTACGGGCACGGCCATAACTACGGCCTCGAGGTGACGGTTGAGGGGGAGGTCGATCCCGAAACCGGGATGATAATCAACCTCTACGACCTCAAGACCCTGATGAAGGACGTGCTCACGGGGTTCGATCACAAGCACTTAAACGACGATAACCCGCACTTCAAAGATTTAATCCCCACCACGGAAAATATCGCTCGTGTGCTCTGGGAAATCTTCGAGGAGAAGCTCGGGGGGAACCCGAAATGCGGCCTATACAGGATAAGACTCTACGAGACGCCGGACCTGTACGTCGATTACTGGAGGGAATAAACATAAAGGAAATAGCTTCCGTAACGAAAACGTACCGCTTTTCCGCGGGGCACAGGCTCTATATAAAGGGGCTATCGGACGAGGAGAATCTCAGAATATTCGATACCTGCTCCAACCCGAACGGGCACGGGCACGATTATTATCTCGATGTGAAGGTCGCCGGGAATATAGACCCCGGGACCGGCATGGTCATAAGCCCCGTTGAGCTCGACCGCGCCGTCGGGCAGGCGCTCGAAGAGCTCGACTACAAGCGGCTCGACATCGAAGTGCCATATTTCACGGAGCGGCAGCCCACGGGGGAGAATATAGCGCAATACTTATGGGAGCGGCTCAGGTCGCGTCTCCCGGAAAGACTCGTCCACCTCAGGCTGAGCGAGACGTCGAGCAGTTATTTCGAATTCTTCGAAGAGGAGGGTTATCCGTATGAGCGTTGAGAACGCCGTAAGGGAGATACTTATTCAGGTAGGTGAGGACCCGGAAAGGGAAGGGCTCCGGGACACGCCCGTGAGGATGGCGAGGATGTTCGAGGAGCTTACTTCGGGATATAAGAGCTCACCCCACGATATAATCAAAGAAGCCCTCTTCGACATAGAGTACGACGAAATGGTCGTCGTGAAGGATATAGAGTTCTACAGCCTCTGCGAGCACCACATGCTCCCCTTTTTCGGGAAGTGCAACGTCGGCTATATACCGAACGGGAAGATAGTCGGGCTCAGCAAGATACCGAGGATAGTGGAGGTGTTTTCGAGGAGGCTCCAGGTGCAGGAAAGGATGACCGCGCAGATAGCGGACTTCCTAATGGAGGAGCTTGACCCTCTCGGGGTCGCTGTAGTGGCGGAGGCTCACCACCTCTGCATGGCGATGAGGGGGATCATGAAAGCCGACGCCAGCATGATCACGAGCTCGATGCGGGGGGCTTTCAAGAAGGACGAGAGGACGAGGGGCGAATTCCTGAGTTTTATAGGGAAGCAGGGCTGATGGCGGCGGGGATAGAAATAATATGAAGGTCGTATATAATTAACACCTGAGACTGTAATACACGGGACCATTCGGATGCAGCGCATCATAGTCGTCGGACTCAGCCATAAGACCGCACCGGTCGAGATAAGAGAGCGCTTTTCATTCAACCAGGAAGAGCTCGAATCCGGGCTTATGATGCTTTCCTCCAAGCAGCATGTCGAGGAATGCATGATAGTTTCCACATGCAACAGGGTCGAAGTCTACGCGTTTTCGGAGAACTCCGACGGGTGCGTCGAGAGCGTGAAGGAATTCCTCTCCGAGTTCCATTCGATTTCTCAGGATGTGTTCGCTCCTTATCTTTACGTCTCCATAGGCCATATGGCCGTAAGGCATTTCTATAAAGTCGCCTCAGGGATAGACTCGATGGTCGTAGGCGAGCCTCAGATTCTGGGACAGATAAAAGAGGCTTATAAAACCGCGGCTCTGAAGGGCACCGCCGGGCTCATACTCAACAGGCTTTCTCATTCGGCGTTTTTCGTCGCGAAGAGGGTGAGGACGGAGAGCGGGATCGGCGCGAGGGCGGTATCCGTGAGCTATGTGGCTGTAGAGCTCGCGAAGAGGATATTCGACAAGCTCACCCGCAGGAAGGTCCTGCTCGTGGGCTCGGGCGAGATGGCCGAGCTTGCCGCGAGGAACCTAATCAAGGCAGGCGTCGGGGATCTTATCATAGCGAGCAGGCACTTCGAGAACGCTTCGATGCTGGCCGAGAGGCTCAACGGAAGGCCCATAATGTTCGAAGAGATTTTTTACAGCCTCAAGGACGTGGACATTGTCATTACCGCGACCGGGGCGTCGGAATTTATAATCAAGCCCCACCATATAAAGGAAGCCCTCAAGCTGCGGAACAACGAGCCCATGTTCATGATCGATATAGCCGTCCCCCGCGATATAGACCCGAGGATAGGGGAGCTTGCGGATGTATATCTCTACGACATAGACGATCTTAAAAACGTGCTCGATGAGAATATCAAGTCAAGAAAGGACAACGCCGAGAAGGCGGAAGAGATAGTAATCGAAGTGGAAAAGGCGTTTCAGTCCTGGCTCAACGGCCTGAAGGTAGTCCCCGCGATCATCGACCTCAAAAAGAGGTTCGAGCAGATAAAAAAGAGCGAAGTCGAGAGGGCTCTTGCCAAGCTCGAAAATTATTCCGATAAGGAGAGGGACGTAATCAGGCTGATGGCGTCCCGTATCATAAGCAAGATCCTGCACGGCCCGCTCACCAACCTAAAGAAAGAAGCCTCGACGTCGCTCGGGGCGCTCTACGTGGATTCGGTAAAGAAGCTCTTCGAGCTCGAGACCGAAATCATACTCCTGACCGATGAAGAGGAAGATGAAGCGAGCGTTCAGGATTGGAACTAGGGGGAGCATGCTTGCCCTCTGGCAGGCGAATTTCATAAAGGACCTCCTCTTAGCCTCTTCCCCGGAGCTTCGGCCGGAAATCCATATAATAAAAACGACGGGCGACAGGAACCTGGATTCCCCGCTGGCTGAGATCGGGGGGAAGGGGGTGTTCGTGAAGGAGATAGAGGAAGCTCTGCTCTCGGGAGCCATAGACATCGCCGTTCACAGCATGAAAGACCTGCCCGCAATCCTGCCCGAGGGCCTCATAATTGGAGCCGTCCCCGAAAGACATGACCCGAGGGACGCGCTCGTCTCGAAGGGGAAGCTCAGGCTCTCGGAGCTTCCGGAGGACGCGAGGGTCGGCACGGGGAGTCTAAGGAGGGGCGCACAGCTGCTGAGCCTGATGCCGGCGCTGCGGATAACGCCGATAAGGGGGAACGTGGATACGAGGCTCCGCAAGCTTAAAGAAGGCGGGGAATACGATGCGATAGTGCTCGCCGCCGCGGGTCTCGGTCGTATGGGTCTTATCGGGGAGGCAGCCGAAATAATACCCGCTCACGTAATGGTGCCCGCGCCCGGGCAGGGGATAATCGCCGTTGAATGCAGGGATGGGGAAAGAGAGACGCTCGATCTGATCTCAAAGATCAACCACTGGGAGACGTGGGCTGCGGGGGTCTCCGAGAGGGCTTTCCTAAGAAGGATCGGGGGCGACTGCAATGTCCCCGTCGGGTGCCACGCGGAAGTCGAGGGGGATTCTCTGAGAGTGACCGGCATCCTCGCTTCCCCGGACGGAACTATCGTAATCAGGGAAAGCTCCGAGGACGACGTGACTGAAGCAGAAGAGCTTGGGGGACGTATCGCCGAGCTCATACTGAATAGAGGCGGCGAGAAGGTACTGAGTGCTCTTTAACGGCCGCTGATACGATCCCCGAATAAAAACCCCATTCATCCTTTTATTCATATCCTTTCAAATATCCGGGCTTTCATGGTACTATTTACAATCTAAAAGGAGTACGCTGTGCTTTACCAGAACCCTTCCGAAGTGCCTTTCGCTTTCCTCGATGTAGAAACAACCGGCCTCGACCCCTCCCAGGGGGACAGGATTTGCGAGATAGCGGTGATAAAGACGGTAAACGGCAGTGTCGTCGACGAGTTCGTGACGCTCGTGAACCCCGGCAGGTCGATCCCGCCGGGCGCCGTGTCCGTGCACGGGATTACGGACCTGATGGTGAGGAGAGCGCCTTTTTTCAGGGACATCGCGAGGGACGTGCTCGGCTTCATCAGGGACGCGGTCATAGTCGCCCACAATGCGAAGTTCGACATCGGGTTCCTTAATGTGGAGCTGGGCAACCTGAGGCTCACGCTCCCCGAAAGCAATGTCATAGACACGCTCGGGATAGCGAGGAGGTACTACACGTTCCCGAGCAACAGCCTGGGTCAGATAGCCAAGTATATCGGGCTCCCCGCCGAGAGCGGGCACAGGGCGCTGGCCGACGTAATGACGACGAGGGACGTCTTCCAGTATTTCCTCACCGACCTCGGGAGGAGGGGGATCAGGCTCAAGAGGTTGAAGGACATAATCAAGCTCCAGGGGAAATCGGTCGAGCTCGAGATCAGCAACCAGCTGGTGCTTCCCGCCGAGATCGAGCAGGCTTTAAGGGTCAGGGGGAAGCTGCGGATAAAGTATCTATCGGCCTACAACGAGGAGACGACCACGCGTGTCATCGAGCCTTTCGATATAAGCGTCGGCAAGGAAAGCACATACATCCATGCGTTCTGCCACTTGCGGAAGGAGAGATGCACATTCAGGCTTGACAGGATACTCGAATTTAAGACCGTAACTTCCCTGAAAGGTTGATCTGTTTGTGAATCGACCCGTGGATTTTCTTCTATTTTCCCTCGGCCTCGTTATCCCCGTCGGGGGGCGTCTGGGATGCAGGTTCTGACTGTTCCGTTCCGGTATTCTTTGAAGCATCGGCAGGCTCCGCGTCCTTGTCCAGCATATTGGCGGAATCGGATGCCGGTATTTGCCCGAGATCGAGCTTGAGATCGATTATCTCGGCCTCGAGCCTTTTAGTTTGGGCGATGAGCCTCTGGTTTTGGATCTTGAGATTGTTTATTTCCGTTTTCAGGTTGGTTACGTATTTATCGAGTTCGGTGCTGTCCTGCTTTATCTGTTGGAGCTCTTTTTGTGTCTGCTCGAGCTCTGTCTGATTCTGACCGGTTTCCTGCACTGTGCTCTCGTTTTTGCAGCCGGTGAACACCGAAACCGAAAGAATTACAGCCGCGGCAAGGAAAAATGCGCTAAACATTTTCATCTCATATTCTCCTCTAGTGTAATAATCCCACCTGTTAATTTAATCTATATTTATTACGCGTAATTGTCAATGAAATAAGAGAATCCTGCGTGTGCCGGGGGGAAAACTTGACAGTAGGGGGAATATCCCATACCCTTACTCTTCCTAATCTGACGCGGGGTGGAGCAGCTTGGTAGCTCGTCGGGCTCATAACCCGAAGGTCGGAGGTTCAAATCCTCCCCCCGCTACCAATAATTTCAGAAACTTGAGCCGTACTTCAACTATCAGCTATTAATAATATCGGTGGATGTGTCAGTAACAAAGTATGAAAAATGGGTAAAGGTTTGACTAGGCTGCCTTTCCGGTACGTTTTGAGAAAGCGCGGGGTATGCAATTCCGTTCGTTTTTTTTATTATCTTAAATTTATTCAGGGAATGCGATTCCTGTCTTGACTCCCATTTTCTTCAATACTTTGGCCAGCGGACAAAACCCGGTAAAAGAGGCCTGAAACATGTTCAGTCCGACAAAGGCCGTGAATAAAAACCATGCCGGATGGACAAAGTATCCGAGCGCCAGGCTGGCAAGAACGAAAACCCCGGCGATGCGGAAAACGAGGCGGTCGAGGTTGGACGGTTTCATGATTTTCCCTCCTTACGGTGAGCCGTATATGCAGAATTATTTATTTTACCCGCTGGACCGGAGATATAATATTGTCCGATAATCCATTTATGAATGTTTAAGTATCGTGTATTCATTCTATTCCGATGCCTCCCCCCGCTACCACCTTCGGGGCTACATCGGTTATTATTCCCTCGTGACCAAATCGACGACTAATCTACCGACCAAAGAAGGGCTTACGGAAGCACTGAAAGCGGCAGGCGCCGCGCATCACGAATACGAGCGGACTATTTTACATGGTGTGCGCCATGAGGAGTGGGCTACGTTTTATGCCGCATACGTCCTCGGAAGGCTCGGGGACTTCGCCGCGCCGAGTATGATGACCAAATGGCTTACAGAAGCACCTCTCACCGAAAATTGGGCGGAATCGGCGGCTGCTCATATACTTTCTGAAATTGACCGCGGCCGCTCGGTGGGACGATGAAGAAGAGCGGCGTCAGCATGTAAATAACGAACGGGGAAAGGTCGGAGGTTCAAATCCTCCCCACGCTACCAAAAAATTACCCGCTCAATCTCCAACTCAGTGCATAGATCTCTCGTATATTAAATCGTTTGACATCGGAAAGGGACCTGTATTAGAATGATTATTAACTAGAAGGGCAAACCATTTGAAAGAATGGGACGCAAAGTCACAGGCCTAAGGACTCCTCGTTTACGGCGGCTGGATTGCTATAGTGAATCTGAATAAGTCGAGCTACTACACGCACCTTCCTGGATTTACTCCCTTTGCTTCCAGTCTCCCCAATCGGTCTGTCCTTAAATAAATCCGTAACGGAGGCAGGCAATGGCGCGTAAGAGCGGTATTTCGAAAATGTCGATAAAAAAGATCGGCGGGGCGAAATTCGATTCCGCCGTCTTGAAATTCACTGCCGCGATCGGGGAAAAGAAGAACTACAACTTCCAGCCCGAAGTGACGGAGTACGAGCTGTGGCCGTTTTCGACCATAGAGTGGGTGCCCGCAGAGGGGAAATACAAGGCTCGGGCGATCGTCCGGCATAAAACTACTCACGACATGGTCGTATTTAATTCCTGGCATCAGGATTACGGCGACGCGGAGCGTCCTATAGACCTGTTGAGGCACAGCCTTCAGGGAACTGCCGAGAGGCCGATATACAACATTTTCGGCGAGACGATCGAAGTCCACACGGCTGACATCGGCGGCGGGTCCGTGGTGAACGTAACCGAGGTGCTCGCGCTTATCTGGTCGATGACCGAAAGCTGAGGAGCACGCGGTTCATCGAGGCTAGCGAATCTTAGACAGCCGTTCCGAAAAGAGCGCCGACTCCCGCCGTGAGCCCCATTGCGAGAGCTCCCCAGAACGTTACGCGCACCGCGCCCGTCAGAACCGGGGCGCCGCCGGTGTAGGCGGCTAATGAGCCGAGGAGCGCGAGAAATAAAAGAGACGTCCCCGAAACAATAGGGACTGCATAAGCGAGCGGTGAAACGATAACGGCCAGCAACGGCAGCGCGGCGCCCGCGGCGAAAGTTATTGCGGACGTCAGAGCGGCCTGTATGGGACGCGCGCTTACAATGTCGGAGATGCCGAGCTCGTCCCGGGCATGCGCCGCAAGCGGGTCTTTCGCCATGAGCTGAAGAGCTACCTCTCTCGCGAGCGCGGGTTCGAGTCCACGGTCTATGTATATCGAAGTGAGCTCATCCCGCTCGCTTTCCACATCGGTAGCGAGCTCCGTGCGCTCACGCTCGAGGTCGGCGCGCTCGGTGTCCGCCTGCGAGCTTACGGACACGTATTCACCTGCGGCCATGGACAGGGCGCCGGCTGCCAGTCCCGCGACACCAGCAATCAAAACGGCACTGTGCGTGGCATGTGATGCCGCAACGCCTACCACGAGACTAGCCGTCGAAACGATTCCGTCATTAGCGCCCAGAACAGCCGCGCGGAGCCAGCCTATGCGCTGCGTACGGTGCCTCTCCCTGTGACTGACGAACATGATGACACCTCCGATTTATCAGATTCTTTGGATTATAGAATTGGGAAGGTGCTTTGGCAATTACCGATATGGCAAAGCCGGGATGGTTTGTTAATAAACTTACACCGAGGGATTTCGCAGAGATTGCTAAATTGATTGATAATGGTTGAGTACGAGACCCGAAGCGAAAGTGCGGCTGCTTATGAGCCTGAGCCATACTTCCATATCGCATGCCTGGATGATAGGTATGCCGGAGCCGAGTAAGACGGGTACTGTCGCGATAAAGTAATCGTCGATCAGTTTTTTCCTGTGGAATTGGGTGTAGATGCTGGACCCGCCTACGATCCAGATGCGTTTCAAATCCCTATCACGCAGGAGGTTGACGATCTCATCGACATTCCCGGCAAAGAACTCGATGCAATCCCGGACGGGCTTCCGGGCTTGATTCGAGAGGACGAAGCAGGGTTTATCTCCGTAAGGCCAGTCTCCGAATGTCAGTACCTGCTCGTATGTTTTGGCACCCATCACCAGCCCCTCGACGGAATCGACAAAGTCGTTGTATCCGGCCTCGGAGGGGTCCCATTGGGAGAGCCAGTCGGCAGAGCCGTCCTCCCGGGCTATGAAACCGTCCACGCTGCATGCGGCGTAGAGGATGAATGAAGGGTCTATTTTTTCTTCCATAAATGAATCTTAACCTCTCTTATTTAGGGATTTCTGTCTTACATAAGATACCATATTCTATGCAGTTTTTTTGCGGGAACGATGTGTTATATGTTAAAACTAAATAGATTTTGAATTATTGATTCATAAATGATACTATCTACGTGTTCAGAGGCCATAAAAATCCTTTTTGCTTCTTTGCGGGGGCGGCAGAAGATGAAAAAATATTTAATCGTTATTCCGTTCATCCTTTTGATGATTGGGTGTAATGACGAGAACGACTCGCAAAATTTCTGCTATATACTGACTTCTTCTGACCCATGCTTCGATGCGAATGCTGGTGGGAACACCACAGTTGTAACCGACCAAACAACAGAAGAAGTTATAGCGGAAGAGGAGGGGATGGAGGGGTTTGCAGGGGACCTGAATATCGATGATATTTTAAACGAGGTTGCTATCTTCGATCCGAGATTCTACGGATTGTCCGTTTGAGCAGAGTCAATTGGTAATTAAAACGACTGAGGACTGGAACAGGTTCAGAAACAGTTGTTTCTTCAGTTTCTTCGAGCTTCCGAACGTGGATTTCTCTAATAACATGGTTCTTGTTTCAACTCGGGATTTCGCTGAGTTCGGTACTGCTATAGAAGCGGTTCTGGAGTTTGACACTGAGCTCGTTGTCGTCATAAGAGACGACATAAGCGACATACCTACACCTGCTCCGGGGTTCCCGTTCGATATAGTTTCTGTCCCGAGGCGTGATTTGCCCGTAGATTTTATAAGGGTCGAGAACGATATTACTCCATGAGTAAATGGAACGAACCTGGAACAGTCATTGCGAGTGTGGGAAACTTGTAGCTGAATACGAGCTTAATGTTTATCGCTCGATCCGGGCGATTGCTTTTCCTCGGTTTTAGTAGGGTCGGATTCCGATTTCTCCTGCCTATCGGAATCGCTCACAGGGTTGTTTAGGTTGGAAATGTAGGAGTAGTAGTAATCCAGAAGTCTTATATCTATGTCCTCCCTCATGTAAATCACCTCCGCTGCCTATATATGTACATACATTTTAACACTTACGGATTAATAATGTAAGGGGTTTTTTAGTCCTCTTCTGTCCCGGCAGGTTCGCGGCTCATAAAAAGTCCCGGGCGGCGAAAAAAATCGATTAAACTGTCCATTATTCGCCTGCTTGTTCGTCGTATTGATGAAGCGGGATCAAACCGCAGCTCTTCCGGGCGGTTCTCTGTAACGGCGGAGTGTTGATGAGGTAAGCAGCTTAAATTCAAGAGCCCTCTAAAAACCACTGATACAAAATTTAAGTATAGGAGAGAACCAATGTTCAAAAACACCAAAGCATTCAGCAGCTTTTCAGTAAACGACATACAAAAAGCCAAAGAGTTTTACAGCCGGACACTCGGGCTGGAGGTTTCGGAAATGCATGGCCTGTTGCATCTGCACATTGCAGGCGGCTGTATGATATTGATATACCCCAAGCCTAACCATACTCCGGCAACTCACACAATTCTTAACTTCCCGGTAGATAATATCGAAGAAGCCGTAAAAGAGTTAAATAAGCGGGGAGTGCGTTTTGAAATATATGATGAAGACGAGCTCAAGACGGACGAAAAAGGTATTTTCCGTGATGGCGGTCCATATATTGCCTGGTTCAAAGACCCCGCGGGAAATATTTTGTCCGTTCTCGAAGAGAAATGAGTTAATATAAAAGTTGTAAGTAAGCTGCTCCGATTGGCTGGTTTCGATGATCGAGGCGTTTCTCGACGCACCCATGCCAGAGCCAACCTAACCGCGGGTTAGTTTTGCTTATAGGAGGTTAGACAATGAAAAACGTATTATTTCCCGACCGGGAGAAAAAAATATTCGAATCAGGAGGATCGCCATATGAAGCTATTAACCGCAACGAATACCAGACTACTTGATGTCTCGCTTCTTTTGCTGCGGTTGACTGTTGGTATCATCCTCTTCCTGGCTGGCGCCGGGAAGGTGTTTGGATGGTTCGGCGGCATGGGAATCGAAGCCACCATAGATATCTTCGTCTCGAAGATGGGCATTCACCCGATCCTCGCTTACCTGAGCTGCTATACCGAGTTCATAGGCGGGTTTCTGCTGATCGTCGGTCTCCTCACCCGTCCGGCGGCTTTCGCCATAATGATCAATATGCTCGTCGCGACACTCGTCACACTTCCAAATGGCTTCCTAACTGGCGCTTCATATCCCTTCAGCATGATGGTGAGCTCGATCATCATACTTCTTGCGGGCCCGATGGCGTACAGCCTGGATGCCTGGCTGCTGAGCAGATGTGGGAAAAACTCAGCCGCGAAACCCGGTTGACCGCGACCTTCGCCGAACGTGAATTGCGGCTCAATCGCGTGGAAACGATTCGCCGCTCAGTAGACGGGTGTTACAGATTAGAATCTTGAACCCACCCTGAATTTTAGGTAGTTCCGGGACATCGAACCGCGTATAATTAGTAAGGGAAGGTCCGGGGGATGAAAAAAATTCAAAGTGTTTGTCCTGAAATCACCCGCTCATTCGTCGTATATCTGTAAACAAACATAAAGGAGAATAATTATGAGCACAAAGAAAGCAAATCAAGAAACGGAGATTAGGAGCCTTATCGATAATTGGAGAGAGGCGATGCGGAGAGGAGACGTCGACGCTATAATGTCGTTCTACACTCCTGAAATAAGGCTCTTCGATATCATTCCGCCGCTCGAACACAGAGGGCGGGACGCGTACAGGAAATAGTCGGCAAATAGTGAAGGTAAGGCATTCGTTCTTTTCAAAAATTCAACACCCCGGGTGAGCATTCCTTTATACATCTCACGAAATATTGTAACGTACTCGGCCAAAGAAGCGTAGCGTTGGTGGGACTTGCTGGCGGTGCTGTCCATTTGCCAATTAGTTTTCCGTTCACAACTGAACCATCAAGATAGAGTACTTCATATATTGGGCCGTCAATTTGACTTTCATTCCTGGTGAAGTAATTACGGTTTATAGAATTAGGGTCTTCATCCACAAACAATCCAGACAAATGCAATAATATAGGTGTCCAGCCTGTATCTGATTGTCCCCAAACATCTAAGACTTCATAAAGAGAAAGATTTGTTTTATTTTGTTTCGGTTTTAAATCGATAACGAATGTTGAATTAGAATATTCTGTAGTTTTCATGAGTTCTGTCTCAATATTAAGATGCCAATAATATGGTTCATTTTGACCGGGGGATGTTTTTAATTGTAGAAGCCGTGGGATGAACCCATTGTTACAACCAAATAAAGATATTTGCTCAATAAATTCATAGTGAATATCATTATTCGCATTTCTGGTTTTTTTAAATCTAGCATACATTTAATAACTCTAACATAGATTTAATATTTATAGAATAGATAATTTGTGTGGCTTTGAATTATAGCTATTGGGAATAATCTGACTGTATTTCGATTGTAAAACCAATCCCTTATCTCTATCATGTAAACTAAGCCAATCATCTTTGGCCGTTCTATTAGGGGGATACTATGAATTCGGATTTCTGGCCGGAGCAAACAAAAAAACTTCGCGATATGCTGGGTATAGAGCACCCGATAATTCAGGCGCCCATGGCGGGCGGGCCGACGACGCCTGAATTAGTCGCCGCCGTCTCTAACGCGGGCGGATTGGGCTCGTTCCCAGGAGGATACCTTTCGCCCGGCGAGATAGATTCCGCGATACGTAAGATACGCACGCTCACGAACAAACCTTTTGCCGTTAACCTGTTCGCGCCCGAGAAAATAAGGCGCAGGAAAACCTCCGCGAGAGTGATGAAGAAGCTCGCTGAGATCGCGGGGGAGGTCGGAGCACAACTTACCCGGAGCCGAAGAAGAGCCCGACTTCTCCTTCGAGGAACAGCTCGGAGCTAGTTCTCGATAACAACGTCCCTGTATTCAGCTTCACATTCGGAATCCCGAAGCGTAAGCACATAAAGGAGCTTCTGAGAAAGAAGGCTGCCGTCATAGGCACGGCCACATGCGTCGGCGAAGGAGTGATGCTCGAAGAAGCAGGATGCACCGCCAGTCATTGCGCAGGGGAGCGAAGCGGGGGCGCACAGGGGGACGTTCGCATCGACGGGAGGTGCGCCGATGATAGGCGGAATATCGCTCGTTCCCCAGTTAGCCGACAAGGTCGGCGTGCCAGTAATATGCTCGGGAGGGATAATGGACGGACGCGGTATCTTAGCCGCTCTCGCGCTCGGCGCGTCGGCCGTACAGATGGGCACCGCGTTCCTGAGCTGCACGGAAGCTGCCGTATCCGCGCCGTGGCTCGACGCGCTCCTGAATTCTGAGGATACGAGCACGGTATTGACGAGGGTGTACACGGGGAAGTACGCGCGGGGTATAAAGAACCGGTTTTTCGATGAGATGGTTAAGCTCGAGGATAAGGTCCCTGCATATCCGATTCAGAATTATCTCACGAGGCCCATCAGGACCGCATCGAGGGCGAAGGGGGATCCTCAATTCATGTCCCTCTGGGCGGGGCAGGGCTCCCCGATGTCGAGGAGATGCACGGCGGAGGAGCTTGTGCGGATGCTTGTCTCGGAGAGTCGGGAAGTACTTGGACGATTGAAGGCAGAGCCACACGGATATCCCCGCACGATCACTGAGATAATCGGCTCATAAGCATTATTCATCTGTGCAGTATGTAACCGCAGGATGATTATTAAGTAACCGTTTGAACCCTAAATCGGGCTGAATTGCTCTAAAATAAAGGGAATTTTGATTATGGCACGGGGCTTGCAATATATTTCCACCAAGATAATTAAGGAGGAAAACGTAATGAAATTAAAGTCATTGATTTTAGCTGCGGGACTTGCGCTGGGCTTGATAGGCTCGGCTGTGAGTTTTGGAGCACAGGATAATAAAGTAAGGATACGCGCGGGTCATTTCCCGAACGTAACCCATGCCCAGGGGGTTATAGGGCAGGCGAGGGGAGATTTCGAGAAGGCGCTCGGGGATAAAGCTTATATAGACTGGAAGCTCTTCAATTCAGGAACCTCTGCTATCGAAGCACTTTTTGCAGGGGAGCTCGATATTACGTACATCGGACCAAACCCTGCCGTCAACGGGTACATAAAATCAGACGGTGAGGCTTTGAGAATTGTATCAGGCGCTGCCAGCGGGGGTGCGGGGCTCGTCGTGAGAAAGGATGCCGGTATAACGTCGGCTAAGGACTTTAACGGGAAGAAGATCGCTACACCAAGCATAGGAAACACACAGGACGTTGCTCTCAGGAACTGGCTTGGCGAGAACGGTTATCAGCTTAAGGAGAAAGGGGGGACCGTCGAGGTCATACCGCTCGAAAACCCGGACCAGCTGACTCTATTTATTAAAAAGGAGATAGACGGTGCATGGACAGTCGAACCGTGGGTTTCGAGGTTGATATCCGACGGCGGCGGGGAGCTTTTCCTCGACGAGAAAGAACTCTGGCCGAACGGTCAATATGTAACCACTCATATTATCGTCAGCACCAAGTTTCTGAAAGAGCATCCCGACCTTGTAAAGACATGGCTTGAAACCAATCTTCAGATAACCGACTGGATAAATAAAAACCCCGATGAGGCGAAGGTGGTGCTTAATCAGGAGATCAAGAGGGAGACCGGGAAAGCATTGCCCCAGAACATTCTGGACGCGGCCCTGCCTAGGATACAGTTTACGTACGACCCGATCGCGAGCTCCCTTTTCCAATCCGCACAGGACGCCTACAAGCTTGGTTTCCTCGGCAAGAAAGAGCCGGACCTCTCGAATATTTATGACCTCTCCATTTTGAACGGTATACTGAAGGAAAAAGGCCTCAAAGAGATAAAAATCAACGACCGGCAGTCTGCGGAAAAATAAACGTCTGACTAAAAGGAAACCAGATGCATTTGGAACAGGTGAAGAAATTAGAAGTACTGAAGCCCGACAGGGTGTTGGATTTGAGGGATGCGATATGCCCTCATCCCCTGAACGTAATAAGGGATACGATCAGGGCGCTCGACGACGACGCGGTGCTTCTCGCGATATCGGACCACGAGGCGACGGCGCTCGAGAACGCACCCAGGTTCTGCGAGAGGAGGGGGTATCCCTACCGGGTCGTGGAGCAGGAAGGGCTCTGGAATATTTTCATTCAGAAGGTAGAGAAGAAAGAGGCGAGGCTCAGGGTGGAAAACGTATCGAAAGCATTCAATACGAAGGAAGGTAAAGTTTCCGCTCTGAGCGATATAAACCTCACGATACGGGACGGGGAATTCGTCTCGATAGTGGGGTCTTCCGGGTGCGGGAAGTCCACGCTGCTTAACCTGATCGCGGGGCTCGATAAACCTTCGAGCGGCCGTATACTCGCTGACGGGAAGCGCGTGGAGGGACCCGGCTCCGATAGAGTGGTAGTTTTCCAGGAGGGCGCCCTCTTTCCGTGGCTGACCGTGACCGAGAACGTGGAGTTCGGGCTTAAATTGAGAAGGGTTGCCCAAAAAATAAGACGAGAGCTCGCATACGATTATCTGAAGCTCGTCGGGCTCGACGAGAAGTTCCATAAATCGTATATCCACCAACTCTCGGGAGGTATGAAACAGCGGGTCGCGCTTGCGAGGGCGCTCGTCATGGAGCCTTCCATTCTGCTGATGGACGAGCCTTTTGCCGCACTCGACATCCAGACGAGAGAGTCTCTTCAGGACGAGCTTCAGAGGATATGGGTAGAGTCCCATAAGACCATTATTTTCGTTACGCACAATGTCGAGGAAGCCGTAATCCTCGGGGACAGGGTGCTCGTCTTCACGAAGAACCCCGGGAAGATTAAATCGGAGCACGATATAGAAATCGACAGGCCGAGGAAGCCCGGCAATCCGGAAGTGTTCCTCAACACCAAGTGGATCACGGACGAGATAAGGGACGACGGTGAGGATGCTGCAGGAGAAATAAGAGAGGCGGCCAGCTGATGAAAGGGAAAATAATTAAACTGACCGTTTTTTATGTCCTCCTCATCGGTATATGGCAGGGTGTTGCGGAACTCCGCATCTGGCCCCCGTACCTGTTCCCTTCTCCTCTGGGCGTGGCGCAGTCGCTGATTGCGGGATTCGAGGATAACAGCTTCACGATCGGCATCCTGGTCAGCATGAAGAGGGTGCTGATAGGTTTCGGGCTGTCCATAGTGGGCGGCGTCCTCATCGGTCTCGCAATCGGGAGGGTGAAGCTGCTCGACGAGACGATAGGCACGATCGTTCTCGGGTTCCAGGCGCTCCCGAGCATATGCTGGCTGCCTATAGCGCTCCTCTGGTTCGGGCTGAGCGAAAACGCTATAGTCATGGTGGTGGTGCTGGGCTCGCTCTTCGCTATCACAATCGGCGTCGATTCCGGCGTCAAGAATGTTCCGCCCATATATCTCAGGGCCGCGAGGACTATGGGGGCGGGAGGGTTCAACCTATATACGAGGGTGATAATTCCGGCGGCTATGCCCTCCATTATAAGCGGGCTCAAACAGGGCTGGTCTTTCGCGTGGCGCGCTCTCATGGCGGGAGAGCTGTTGTATGTAAGCATCGGGCTCGGACACCTCCTTACAATGGGGAGGGAGCTCAACGACATAAGCCAGGTGATGGCCGTTATGATAATCATCATCGTAATAGGCATAACGGTCGACAGGTTCGTGTTCACGAAGCTCGAGAACCGGGTAAGAGAAAGATGGGGGCTCCTCAATGCTTAAGCACCCATCTCTCAATAATCTCATAACCCTTAATCACCGCATTAAGCTGAGAGGTACGTACTACTGTTGTCCTGACTGTAATTAATTCCTGACAGACAATCGGAGAATCCTGTCGTCTGACGCTTGTGTACGGGCGCACGGGAGAGTTGCGGGAATTTCCGCGAATCTTAAAAAGTTGGTTTTCATAAATACAACTTTACGGGGGAGTTCTGCGCAAAAAAGCAAAAGGAAATTTACACGGAGAAGAAAATGAAATCGGAAGAAACTATCAGGATAGCAAAACGGGAATGGGAGAACATCAGTACCTCGCTTAATGAAATCGGGGACATCGGAGAATTGGACTTCGGGGCGATACCCGGCACAAGGTTCGCGAAAAATTATAGCGGGCTCTATCTGGTAAACAGCCTCAACCGGCTGGACGAGGGATTTCCGGAGCACGGATATTTCACTCCGGAGGCGGCTTATGTGTATGTGAACCTCGCGAAAATCGCCGGGAAGAATTTAGGACTGGAAGACAATTTTGCCGAGAGCTTCGGCAGCGGGTACAGCTGGGCGCGGACGGGCTTCTTTGACCTTTATTATGTCGAGGATCATCGGAGCGTCATAAAGCAGCTTTTGTTCTTTCAAACCTTTTATCCGATCGAAGGGGACTTTAACTGGAGATTTGATTCGCCCGAAGCGAAGGAAAAGCTAAAACGCGTATTCGACAACTTCAAGTTATGGCAAAACAATCCGGCTGCTTATGTGAAGGGTCTCAGAGCATTCAGGGAGAAACTGGAGCCCCTGAGGCGGGGTCTGTCATTGGCGCTCGGCGTGCCCATAACGGATCGATTAAGGAATGAAAGGAGTGTCAGGTATTCGAGGTACAGACGACCGGATTTAAAGTCTGCAGGCGGGTCGTATCTGAAATGACCGACCGGCGGTAAAAAAAACTATTACAGGAGGATCAGTAAGATGATAAGTAAGTTTATAAGCAACAAGGAGGCTCTGGTTATCTTTTTCCTGATACTGCTTTGCCCCTTGAGCTCGCATGCTCAGTCGACGAAGCAGCAGATAGAGGAGCTGAAGAAGCAGATCGAGATTATACAGCTCCAGAACCAGAAGCAGATACAAGAGTTGAAGCAGCAGATCGACAATCTTCAGGCCGATAGGGCATCCGATCAGCAGAAGACAGCCGAGCTGATTGCGGCGGGGAAGGAGCAGGACAAAGACGCCTGGTATAACAAGTTTTTAGCTAAGTATGATAAGGGTTTTGTTTTCGAGACGTCTGACGACAAAGGTTTTAAGTTTAAGACGAGATTCAGCAGCTTAGCTCAAATCCAGCTCTTTGTGAATGATACGGACAAGAAGCTTACGCAGACCAATTTTAACATTCGGAGATTCGAGTTGAGGTGGGACGGGTATGCTTTCGCGCCCTGGTTCTATTATATGTTAATGATAGACCCGGCCAGCAGTACTCTCCTCAAGGACGCTTATCTGACCGCGGCCTATCAGAAGGAGATCGGTCCCAGGGTGGGACAGTGGAAGGTCCCTTTCAACAGGGAAGAGCTCACTTCTACGGCGTCGCTGCAGATAATCGAAAGGTCCATAGTCAACAATCAATTTTCTCTTGAGAGGACGCGGGGCGCGGCATTGATGGGCGGCATCGGGGCGAAGAACAACTTTTCGTATAGCGCCGGTGTGTTTAATGCGCAGGGGAACAACAGCTCAAAAGGCGTTACAAACCTTGACTCGAACTTGCTCTACGTCGGCAGGGTTCAGTTGGGCCTGGCGGGAGACGATGATTATAAGTTCAACGCGAACGGAGCTTTTGCCACCGCGAAAGCATACGACATAGTTCCCAACTTTGCTAAAAACCCCACATTCGCAGTCGGTTTTGCAGCGGCTACAATACCGGGGCTTAACTGCGACAGGGATGTACCGAACGGCGGAGTTTGCCCGAGGATCAGCCAGCTTGGGTTCCAGACGACGGACTTCACGCAGATTACGGGTGACATAAACTTCAAAATGAAGTACTTCAACGTCGAGGCGGAATACGAAGGCAGGTGGCTCAATCCCGATACCGGCCAGAGCACGGCATACGACCAGGGGTTCAGGGTACAGGCGGGCGTGTTCCTGCTGCCGAAGACGGTAGAGCTGGCGGCGAGGTACGCATTGATAGACTTCGATACGAGCTCTGGAGTCGTCCCCCCGGATACGAGCTTACCCAGCAAGCAATGGGAGCTTACACCGGCATTAAACTACTACATTTCGCATGACCACAGATGGAAGGTCCAGCTGAATTATACGTTCCAGAGGAACGAGGCTACCCAGGACGCTCCCGATGTGGATGCGAATGTAGTGAGAGCACAGCTCCAGGCTAATTTTTAGTTAAGGATACAACTAGTCTCTCATCCCTCCTTTAATAAGCCTGCCGTCTTACTGCTAAAGACGGCAGGTTTTCTTTTTCCGGGAAACATCTGTAAAAGCGGGGAGACTTTGATTCTCAGAGGAATAGCTCGATTCCGAATTTAGGGGCTTCCTCGATAATTTTCTGGATATGCTCACTAGATGGAGGGGGAGGAAGTTTTGTATCGTCCTCGACCGGCTCGCCCACGGCGTCGAAGAATTTCTCGAAGCCTGACGGGTTGACGAGTACCAGCTGCCTTGCCACGGTGTCCGAATTGTTCCTGTACGAGTGCCTGATGCCGCGCGGGAGGAAAATGAAATCACCCGTCCTCAGGTGGTATTCCTTATCTCCCAATGAGAACGTGAAGTCTCCTTCGAGGATGTAGAAGCCTTCGTCTTCGTTCCGGTGTAAATGGGGCGGCGGGCCTGGGTCATTAGGGGGCACAAGGGATTCAAACAGCGCGTATGCGCCTCCGGTATCCTCTCCGGTCGCGAGGTATTTGTAAACTGTGCCGACCACAGCTACTGACTTATGTTTCTTTATAGGATTCATTTGCATTTCTCCCTCTCACTAAAGATCGGTCTTGAAATATATTCACTTTTAGAATTTCGGGCCCCGGGCTTCAGAGAAACATCTCTATACCGAAGTTCGGGGCTTCCTGTACCAGTCTTATGAGCTCCTCGTTTGTCGGCGTCGGCGGCATTTCCGTATCGTCCTCCACGAGGGTCCCCGCTCTGTCAAAATACTTCTCGAAGCCCGACGGGTTCGAGATAACGACCATCTTTCCTACAGAGTCCGATTCATTCCTTTTCCAGTGCGTGAGTCCCCTGGGCAGAAATACGAAGTCTCCCGTTTTTGCTTTAAATTCAACTCCGTCGAGTGAGAATGTGAATAGGCCGTCAATTATATAGAATGCGACGTCCTCGTTCCTGTGTACGTGCGGCGGCGGACCTATGTCCCTGGGCGGGACAAACGCTTCGAAAAATGTGTAAGCTCCCCCCGTGTCTTCGCCCTTTGCATGAAACTTGTACAGATAACCGCCAAGTGATAGGGACTGGTACTTTTTCTTGGAAGCCATATTTTATTCCCCTCGATAAAGCGAACTCATTACGATACTTAATTTATCATACTTAAAAAGTTTGGGCGGTGTTAACGATACCCGGTTTACCACGCCCGAGAATTTAGCGCCAAATGACGCATTTGTGTGTTATTGCACAAAATTTCGACTTGGCAAAAAGCTGCTTTGTCCGCTGAAATTATTAGTTAATCTCGCAAAAAAATGAGATACGTATTGTCTTATGCCCCGGGGACCGGACTCGCGTGGGGGGATGCGCGGACGAGGCTCGGTTGAGTACAGATGAGTGAATGCAATATGACGGGGTGGATCTGAGATTCGTAGAGATCTCTTAATCACCCCGTTTGAACAATTTGAGGACTGTTGAGAAATTGCAATAGAAAGTTTCCCTGCCCCGTACATTGCTTCAGGCTCTCACGGACAAATCTTAACTTTCCATTCTTTAGAACCACTTCATTTAATCAGTCATAATAACGTCAAACATGTTCCTTCTGAAATTACTCAAAAAACATCCGAGAGTAATTATTTCGCACCGGAACAGCGGCCTCGGCGACAATCTCATGGCGGCGGCCAGCGCATGGCGCTACGCGAAAGATACGAATAGAGCCCTCGTCATATTCTGGCAGCCTTCGCGCTATCTCGCCGATAAAGGAGAGAACGCTTTCAGCCGCTTCTTCAATGTTCCCGAGACAATCGAAGGCGTTCCCATAATCGCGGAATCCCGTATCGACACCATATCGGCCCTGCTGATATTACACCCTTACTTTTTTCACCCATTCCCCGATCCGCTGTCGATTATTTATAAGGTATTAAGCAAGTCCGGCATTGGCGCCGATAACCTGTTCAAAAGAAGATTTCAAATGCGGCAGGCGGCGACGGACCGGATCATGAATAATTCGGAGGACCTGAAAGAGAAGATCATTATCACGCACGGCTGCTATAAACCGAATGACGATTTAAGGCCATTTTTCGATTCGCTTGAATTAAAGCCCGAATTTCAAAGAAAGGCAGATCAATTCGCGGATAAATTTTTTAAAAATAAAAAGGTCATAGGGGTACATATAAGGTATTACAATAAGGCTATGCCGATATCCGATCACACGAAATACTGGCAAAATCAGGCTGAGGCTTTATCCGTGTGTTTGAATAAAATAAAAGAGTCTCTGAAAAAAATCCAAGGGTCGGAATACGTTGTTTTCCTATCCACGGATTCACGCCTGGTTCAGGATTTTATAACCGGAGCGGTTGATAACGTAGTCGTGTTCGAAAAGGTTTTCGGCTCCGACGGCTCTAAAGAACTCCATCAGGAAGTGCCGGTCGAAACGGCGGCAGCCACTTTAATCGAGATGTTTTTACTGGCGAAAAGCGAGATACTGGTGAGGTTCCCTCCCGGCTCCTGGTTCTCTCACTATGCAAGCTTATACGCGAAAGAAATTATAGTCTGAGTCCTCATCGGGCTGAACGGTCAGCTTGATCACAAATAATTTCGGGCTTCCGTAGATTTTGATATACACTTTAAGTGCGGCAATGAGACGTAATTCGAAGGAGAGGCTGCTGGTTCCTTCTTATATTGTAATATGATACTTTTCGCAGCCGGCGGCAATTAAGACATCGGTTTCGGCTGATGTCTTAAGCCGGGAATACATGCTCGATATCAGGACCTGCCGGGGTTAATAATGAAAAAGGCTCTTATAACGGGAATAACGGGACAGGACGGGTCATACCTTGCGGAATTCTTATTGTCCAAAGGGTACGAAACCCACGGTCTGATAAGAAGGTCGAGCAGCTTCAATACGGAGAGGATCGATCACATATACGTCGATCCGCACGAGCCTAACGCCAGGCTCTATCTCCACTACGGGGACTTGAGCGATTCCGGCAACCTGACGAACCTGATATACGAAATTCGGCCCGACGAGATATACCACCTGGCCGCCCAGAGCCATGTGAGGGTGAGTTTCGATATGCCCGAGTACACCGGTGACATTACGGGGCTCGGCGCGGTAAGGATCCTCGAATCTGTCAGGAGGAGCGGCATTAAGTGCCGGTTTTTCCTCGCGTCGAGCAGTGAGATGTTCGGCGCTTCGCCTCCGCCGCAGAACGAATCGACGGACTTCCGACCGAGGAGCCCTTACGCGTGCGGGAAGCTGCTCGCTCACTGGACGGTAGTGAACTACAGGGACGGGTACGGTCTCTACGCTGTTAACGGGATACTTTTTAATCATGAATCCCCGAGACGGGGAGAGACATTCGTAACGAGAAAAATAACGAAGGCGGTATCGAACATACTGTCAGGCAAGCAGGACTCTATATTCCTGGGGGATATGGAGCCGACACGCGATTGGGGGTATGCGCCGGAGTATGTCGGGATGATGTGGAAGATGCTTCAGCAAGAGAGCCCGCGGGATTTGGTGATCGGGACAGGCGAGACACATTCGGTTAAGGAGCTCGTCGAAGAGGCTTTCTCATACGCCGGTCTTGATTGGAAGAAGTACGTCAAGACCGATCCGAACTATTTCAGGCCTACCGAGGTCCATAGTCTGAGAGCGGATTGCGCCAGGGCAAAGGATATCCTGGGCTGGGATGCGCGAATCAGGTTCGGGGACCTAGTACGGATAATGGTCGACGCGGATATGAGGAGCATGGGTCTTGAGCCTGTGGGTGAAGGGGACAGGATACTGAAAGAAAAATTCCCGAACAGATGGTGGAAGAAAGATTAATAACAGCAGCCGGGCGGATGCGTGTTAATCTCTTCACATATAACATGAACGGTGGCTTGAGGACATGGTTAAGGATTTCAGTTCGAAAAAAATACTCCTGACCGGCGGCAGCGGGTTTCTCGGCACTTTCGTCGCTGGGGAGCTTGCTGCGAGAGGGGTGAATAGAGAGAACGTAAGAATCCCCCGGAGCCGGGACCTCGATCTCAGGAAGTGGGAGAATTGTCTGAAAGCCGTGGACGATGCGGACATAGTTATTCATCTCGCGGCGAGGGTGGGGGGGATAGGCTTTAATTTGAAGTTCCCCGGTGAGCTCTTTTACGATAACGCCGTTATGGGGATACAACTTATGGAAGCGGCGAGACAAAAGGGGGTGGAAAAGTTTGTCGCCGTCGGGACGGTCTGTTCGTATCCGAAGTTCTCGCCCGTGCCCTTTAAGGAAGAGAATTTATGGGACGGGTATCCCGAGGAGACGAATGCCCCTTACGGCGTGGCCAAGAGAGCTCTCCTTGTTCAGGCGCAGTCCTACAGGAAACAGTACGGTTTTAACGCGATATATCTGGTGCCCGTAAACCTGTACGGTCCCGGGGACCGCTTCGATCCGGAAGACGCCCATGTCATCCCGGCATTAATTCTTAAATTCTGCGACGCAAAGGAAAAGGGCTTGAAAAAGGTTACGGCATGGGGCACTGGAAATCCCTCCAGGGAGTTCCTCTATGTAAAGGACGCTGCGCGCGGGATAGTAATGGCCGCCGAGAGATACGAAAAAGGCGACCCTGTGAATTTGGGCTCGGGAGAGGAAATCAGGATAGGGGAGCTTGTTTATATGATAAGGGAACTGGTCGGTTATGACGGGGAAGTCGAATGGGACACTACGCGTCCCGACGGCCAGGAGAGGAGGAATCTCGATGTCTCAAGGGCAAAGGAGGAGTTCGGCTTTGAATCCGAAATGCCCTTAATGGAAGGGCTCGTTGAAACAATCGAGTGGTACAAAAAGAATATGCACAGGAGTTAGCGCTCTTGTTCATATCAGCGTCTTAACATCCGGTTCATATAAATCGGGCATAATAATCCGTGGATAAACAGGGGTTATAATTAATACGCGGAAAGGAAGGCAATGACAGGCGAAAAGCTTGAGAACAGGACTTTTGACGAGATAAAAATCGGGGATACGGCGAGTATTTCGAAGACCCTGAAAAAGGAGGACCTCGAGGAATTTGCGGCTTTGACGGGGGACCTCGACCCTATCCACCTGGATGAGGGTTACGCGAAAAAATATAATTCGGGGAAACTTGCCGCACAGAGCCTATGGAGCGGCCTCCTGGCGTCGACCCTTCTCGGTTCCGAGCTCCCCGGGCCGGGTGCGGTTTTTGTATCGCAGAAGCTCGATTACTTAAAGACACTCAAGGTCGGGGATACGATAACCCTGACTATCAGGGCGAACAGGAAAGAGCCGAAGACCAAGGTCGTCAGCTTCGACTGTCTCTGCAGGAACCAGAAGGGCGAGACCGTTATGACGGGTACCGCAACTGTAATAGCCCCCGTGGAGAAGGTGTCCGTTCCCCTCGCGGAGAGCCCCGAGATAATAGTAAAGACCTATAACAAGTACGAGCACTTTATAGAGAAGTGCGCCGAGCTCGAAACCCCTCTTACCGCGGTCGCTCACCCTTGCGATGAGTCTTCGCTCAGGGCAGTCGTAACCGCCTGGCAGGAGGACCTGATAGAGCCTGTGCTCGTAGGCCCCGAAGAGAGGATAAAAAAGGTGGCGGAGGAAAACGGCATAGATATATCCGGGCTCAAGATCGTCAACACGCCTCACAGCCACGCCTCCGCCGCGGAAGCCGTGAGGCTCGTCCGGGAAGGCGGGTGCACGGTCCTCATGAAGGGCAGCCTGCATACGGACGAATTGATGTCGGAAGTCGTCAAGCACGATACGGGGCTCAGGACGGAGCGCCGGTTGAGCCACGCTTATATCATGGACGTCCCTACTTACCATAAGACCCTTATAATTACAGACACCGCTATAAACATATATCCGGGGCTCGACGACAAGGTGGATATATGCAAGAACGCGATTGAGCTCGCGCACATACTCGGAGTCGAGACGCCCAAGGTCGCGATACTCTCGGCCGTGGAGACGGTTACGTCGAAGATTCGTTCGACGCTCGAAGCCGCGGCGCTCTGCAAGATGGCCGAGAGGGGGCAGATAACGGGTGCGATACTCGACGGGCCGCTCGCGTTCGACAACGCGATTAGCAGGGAGGCGGCCGAGATAAAGGGGATCAAGTCGGAGGTCGCGGGGGACGCCGACATAATGATAGTGCCCGACCTCGAAGCCGGCAACATGCTCGCGAAGCAGCTTACGTTCATGGCGAGGGCGGAGGGTGCGGGGATAGTCCTCGGGGCGCGCGTCCCGATAGTACTCGCAAGCAGGGCGGATTCGCTGCGCACCAAGCTCGCGTCCTGCGCGGTGGCGGTACTGATCGCCGCCTCGAAAAAGTCCGCGTAAATCTTAACCGGCTATAACCCCGAAGAATCGGCTATTCCCATATTACTCCGAACAAAAATTAAAACGGAGAGCGCGGACCGTACTTGTCCACGCCCTCCCGACTGTATTTCTGCTGACAGTGCTGTATAAGGATCAAAGATCCCCGGGGGATTTATCCTTTATCGTATTCCAGTTCGAATTCGCTTTTGTGATGTATCCCGGTTTGTCCTTGTCCCATTCCTGCTGGATGCTTTTATCCAGGTTCAGGTAAAGGGTGCCGTCCACTATCTCCCAAACTTCGGGGTCTCCCCAGAATTTCTTCTCTCTCGCGACCCCGTAAGCGCAGTAGCCGCCGAAAGCGGGAAGGTATTTCTGAGGGTCCTTCTCGAACGTATTCTTGTTCTGCTCGCTCGAGAAAAGATAAGTTACGCCCTGATACTCCGCCGTGTGCCTGCCGTTCCCCCTCACGGGCTTCGATTCCGTGAAATAGGATACAACGTCGTATCCGCCATCACCCGCGGTCGCGACCTCTGTCCCGTCAGCCGCGCGCACGGCCGATCCGCCGAATGCGGTGAGACCGAACACCATTAACAAAGCAGCCGCAAATAAATTGAGCTTCGTCATGAAGCACCTCCTTATGATTTTTACGATTGTGATGATCTTAAAACGGGAGGGATGCAGGATATCTATACTTGCATCTACAAGTGTCTGGCCTGAAAGGAGAAAAATTTTCGGGGTCCGGGCTCGGCAGCCTCGTTTGATCGATGGACAACTTGCCGGGCCGCGCTGGGCGGACCTTCTATTTCACACGGCATAACGGAATAATGGAAAAGGGACCTTGTATCGGGAGCGGGGAACCGTTAAATCGTTTTCAGCTTCTCTCTGGCGGTCTCTGCTTCGCTGGAGTTGGGGTATTTGTCTATGAGGGTGTTGAGGAAGTACTTGGCTTCCTGCTTCCTTCCGAGGTTAATGAGGGAAAGCCCTTGTCTGAGGTATGCTTCAGGGACCCTCTTGTCCCTGGGATAGGTGTCGATGAGCCTCTGGTACTCCAGGATCGCGTCCTCGAACTGGCCGTCGTTATAACTCGCAGCCGCCCTGGAAAATATGAATTCGGGGGTATTCGCAGGCGCTTTAGGCTTTACCTGTGCGGTTTTGTTGTTTTTCGTGTTTTTCTTATTCTCAACCTTCTCAACCTTCTTTTCCGCCGCGGCGTTCTTCTCCTTAAGAGTCTCCACGTCTGCCGTGAGCTTCTGCTGGCTGACCTCCACTTTGTCGATGTTCTGGTCAATTTGGGAAAGCCCTGTTTCCAGGTCATGAGAAAGCTTGTCTATCTTGGCTTCGAGAGCGGTCTGCCTGTCGTAAAGTTCCTGCATCCCGTCCGTTTTAGGGTAACAGCCGGCAATAACTATGAGCATGAAAGGAACTAATATAGAAACCGGTATAAAATGCCTGATGTTCATCTTAAAGGTTAAGAATATGCACCCAAGGGCATATACTTTACCAGATTCTCCGAATTTATCTATAACGGGTTTGCGGAATTTTTCGGAAGGGTGAGGGGGCTTGAAAAAGGCGTGTAAAGACAGGCAGTCCGGTATAAAATCCCCCGTTCTTCAGCAACGGACGGGATCCGTCTTTACGAGGAGTCTCCCATAATCCGGGTACTCTTATCTTTCAGGGGGGCCGGGCCTATAATAAGGGGCGGCGCCTGTTTTCCGGCCCGGCGTGTTAATATCTAATGACGGCGGTCGAAATTTCGATATGAGCTGCCGTCAATAACGGGTAAAATTCTCTAAAGGAAAGATAAGCGGATAATTTGCGGTGTGAGTCCCTTGAACCTCAGTAAACAGATAACACTCGGATATGCTCTCATGTTTTTCTTTATGCTGCTCGTCAGCGGGCTGTCCATTTACAGCATCTACAACCTTGACAATACGGCATCGAACATCAGGGGCCGCTACAATACACTCTCGAAGATCGTCAGTGAAAAGGAAGAGGGGAAGCAGGGTATATTCGCGAACGAGATGCTTCTCGAGGCTATAAGGATCTCGGACAAACAGATCAAGTATTCCTACGTTATGATACTGACCGTCGTCGGCGTCACGATGCTGTTCGGCATAGTGCTTACGATTTTTATTCCGAGAGTGATAACGAAACCTATACTGAGCCTCTTCAACGCGGCCGAGTCCGTGGCCGCGGGGGATTATTCCGTCCGGCTGAAAAACCTCAAGACATCGAGCGAGATAGATACGCTCGTGAAGGCGTTCAACAATATGATCGACAACATAGACAGGAAGAACAGGGAGCTTCAGATGAAGAACGAGGAGATAATGAAGCTCCTCGAGACTACGAGGAGGTTTAACGAGCTCCTGGAGTCGGAGATCGCCCAGGCGACGCGCGAGATAGAGGAGAAGCACTGGGAGCTGATGAAGTCGGAGAAGCTGGCCGCGATAGGCGAGCTTGCGACAGGTGTCGCCCACGAGGTGAGGAACCCGCTTTCCGGTATAGGGCTCGCGCTCGAGCTAATGAAGGACGAGACGGAGAACGAGGAGCACAGGCAGACCATAACGGACATCCTCCATGAGATATCGAGGCTCGAGCGGATAGTGAAGGGACTCTTTCAGCTCGGACACCCGAAGAGCCTCCAGCTCATCGAATGCACGCCGAACGACATAGTCGAGAGGGCGCTCAACCTCGTAAGCATGAAGGCGAAGGAAAAAGGGGTAACCATCAAGAAAGACCTCGCCTGCAGAAACAATTTTTATGTGGACCACGAGCAGATAGAGCAGGTGGTGCTGAATCTTCTTATAAACGGCATAGACGCTACAGGGAGCAGCGGTGAAGTGAGGGTCGCAACCAGGAGCCGTAACGGCTCCGTCGAGATCTCCGTTTCCGATACCGGGTGCGGCGTGCCAGACGAGGAGATGGAAAAGATACTCCAGCCTTTCTATTCGACAAAGGAGACGGGAACGGGGCTCGGACTTGCAATTTCGAGCAGAATAGTGGAGGCTCACAGAGGCAAGCTCCACATCACGAGCCGGGTGGGCGAGGGGTCAACGTTCGTCGTGGAAATACCGAACGATCTGAATATAGAGCTCGAAGCCCGGGACAAGGCTTCCGGAGCGCAGGCCGCCAATCACAGTAAACTTAATTAATACGAAAAGTGAGCAGAAGGCAAAATATATATGAGTTCACTCATACTTATCATCGAAGACGAAAGGCTTTTATGTAAGCAGCTCCATAAGGCGCTCACCCAGGAGGGCTATTCGGTCATCACCTCCTTTGAGGGCGGCGAAGGGATAGACCTCGCGAAGAGGGAGGACCCGGACCTGGTCCTCCTCGACCTCAAGCTCCCCGATAAGGACGGACTCGAGGTCCTGAAGGCGTTTTCGAAGTGGGAACGCCCGCCGACGACCATCATGATGACCGCGCACGGGAACGTGGAAGTCGCAGTCACCGCTATAAGAGTGGGGGCGTACGATTTTATAGAGAAGCCGTTTCCGCTCGATAAGCTGAAAGTAATGGTCCGTAACGCGCTCAGGACGAGCGAGCTCAAGAACAGCCTGAGCGCCGCCGCGATGAGGGCTCAGGAGAAGTACGGCCTCGAATCCCTTATCGGAACGAGCGAGTCCATACGGGAACTGGCCAAGCTCTTCAAGAAGCTCACTGAGACGGACCCGCGGACTATCCTGATTACCGGCGAAAGCGGTACGGGGAAGGGGCTTGCGGCGAAGATACTCCATTACAACGGAATAAGGAAACAGGGCCCGTTCATCGAGATCAACTGCGCCGCTATACCGGAGACCCTCCTCGAGAGCGAGCTCTTCGGCCATGAAGCCGGCGCATTTACCGACGCGAAAAAGATGAAGAAGGGGATACTCGAGCAGGCGGACAGGGGGACGGTCTTCCTCGACGAGATAGGGGATATGAGCCTCGCCCTCCAGGCAAAGCTCGTTAAAGCGGTCGAGGAACGCTCATTCAGGAGATTGGGCGGCAACAGGGATATATCGGTTGACCTCTGCGTCATAGCGGCCACGAACCATGACCTCAAATCTCTGGTAAAGCACAGCGAGTTCAGGGAGGACCTTTATCACCGGCTCAGGGTGATAAGCTTCGAGATGCCCCCGCTCAGGGACAGAAAGGAGGATATCCCTGCGATTACGGATCATTTCGTAGCATACTTCAACTCGGACCTCAGTAAGAATATCACTGTAATCCCGGATGAGGTCAGGAAGACGTTCATGAATTACAACTGGCCGGGGAACGTGAGGGAGCTTCGGAGCACGATCGAGAGGGCTGTACTCCTTAGCGAGGACGGAGTCCTTAATCCGAAGTATATAATGCTCGAGGAGGGGGATAGCCTCAGGGTGCAGAATTCTGACGAAAAGATGGTTATAGACGTCCCTAGAGAAGAAGCTTCACTGTACAAAATTGAAAAGAAGGTCATAACAAAAGCGCTCGACCTCAACAACTGGAACCAGACCAGGACCGCCGAAATGCTCGGAATCACACGCGAGGTGCTCCGCTACCGGATGAAGAAGTGGGGACTCCTCAGCTGAACGGAAAGGGGACGGCGGTTAGTATCGTGCCTCCGGCATTCCGATTTTTCCGGGACCGGAAGAAATTCGACTCCGAAATCGAAGCTCCCTGAAACCTTTTCCCTTTAAAAAGCGTATATATATCCTGCATGTATTAAAGAGGCCCGGTTGTTGAAGGGATTCTAAAACGGAACAGGAGACAGTGATGAGAAAACTTTCGGTAATTCTGGTATCGCTCTTGCTTTTAGGGCTGGGCGGTATCCTGCGTGCGGATGAAAACGTCGGCAAGGCTCAGCCTCAGGGTGCCAATTTTGAGACTGCCACCTTCGCGGGAGGGTGTTTCTGGTGTATCCAGCCCCCGTTCGACAAGTTGAACGGAGTCGTAAGAACGACAGTGGGCTTTACGGGAGGGACGGAAAAGGACCCGACATACAAGCAGGTGTCTTACGGCAAGACGGGGCACGCGGAATCGATTGAGATAGTTTACGATCCGGGGAAGGTCACGTACGATGAGCTTCTCGACGTTTACTGGATGAATATAGACCCTACCGACTCGGGCGGCCAGTTCGTCGACAGGGGGAAGCAGTACAGGCCCGCGATCTTCTACCACAACGAGGCCCAGAAGAAGGCCGCGGAAGCCTCGAAGGAAAAGCTCGATAAGTCGGGCAGGTTCGATAAGCCTATCGTAGTTGAAATAGTTGAGGCGACTGAGTTCTACCCCGCTGAGGACTATCACCAGAAGTTCTATCTCAAGGACCCGGTTACTTATAAGACTTACAGGGCAGGCTCCGGCAGGGACCGGTTCATTAAGGAGTACTGGGGGGCGGCTGCAGCCGCCAGTCACTGAAGAAAAACCGGTGCTATTTTCAGGCGCACCGAGTATAATATAGCCGTTGACGAGACTGCTAACCATAACGGCAGTCGTTATGTTTCTCAGCGGCTGCGGGAAAAATAACGAAATCGTTTACGTCCTCGCGAACGACTCCTACCGTTGCGAGGATTTCGAAGTCACCAAGGAAAAGATGCTCTTCCTCATAAACAGGGCGAGGGCGCAGAGCCGGAACTGCGGCTATAAAATATTCACCCCCGCAGGACAGGTCACGTGGAATCCCACCCTGGCAAGGGTCGCTCTGGACCATTCCGTCGATATGGCGACCGGGGACTTCGTAAGCCATGCGGGCTCCGACGGGAGCCATGTGGATGAGAGGGTGGAGAAGCTTGACTACGAGTGGATGAGCGTCGGCGAGAACATATCCGCCGGACGGGAGAGCTCGGAAGAAGTGGTGGCGGCATGGTTAAGGAGCCCCGAGCACTGCGAGAATATAATGACGGCGAGCTACACGGAGATAGGCGGCGCGTGCTTTCACAACAAGGACACGAAGAATAAGACTTACTGGACAGTCGTTTTCGCCTCCCCGAAAGAGGGAGGGTTAAAGAGGGCTAAGCTTCAACGATAGCTATCGGCCTCACCCATCCGGCGCTCGCGTTAAGTATTTTTATCGGAGGGCATACGACCTTAAACCCGTGCGGAGGGAGCAGGTCGAGGTTAGTGAGCTTCTCTATCTGGCAGTATTCCCTGTCTATGCCCGCGAAATGGGCCCCCCATATGACGCTCGAATCACCCGTCCTCTTGAACTCATCCACCATTGTCCGGAAGGGCCTGTCCCACCCCGCGGAATCAGTCCCCATAACCTTCACCCCCTGAGACGCGAGCCAGAGAGTGGACTCCTTTCCCAGCCCCGGGAACTGAGACCAGTATTCCTCCCTGCCCCAGAGCTTGTCAGCACCGGTCATGACGAGGACTATATCGAATGGTTTCAGTAGATAATTCATCTCACGGAGGGATCGTTTGAGATCGTCAGTCGAAATTAGATCGCCCGGTTTTTTATGCCTCATGTCTATAACGACGCCGTCCCCGTAAAACCATTCTACGGGCAGCTCGTCTATTGTCTTCGCCCTCTTTCCTTCGGAAACGGGGTGATAGTGCCAGGGGGCGTCCATGTGAGTGCCGACGTGAGTGCCGAGCGTGACGTATTCGTTTGCCCAGCCGAGCCCGCCGGGGAGGTCGCCTCTTTCGCATTCGAACCGCATCATCATGTATTCGGCTGTATCTTCGTGCTTTTCATATTTTATCTCGAGCCTCTGGTGCTCCGGGCCGGGAGCGGGCTCTACGGTGATACCGAGATCGATTATTCGTCTTTTGGGGGTCATGTGGCTATTATATTTAAATTCCCCGTTTATTGAAAGCGAGGCCGCAGTTCATGAAAGGTGAGCACACGCGTGAGCAAAGGAGGTTAGGTACATCGGGCATGTTCGTTTCCCCGGTCGGGTCTCGGATGCGTCCAGTTCAGCAGGGGGAAGGGACTGTCGGGCCTCCTGTGGCCGCCCCTGACCGCTCAGGACATAAGGGAGATCGTCCGCGTATCGGTCGAAGGCGGGATTAACTGGTTCGACACGGCCGAGCTCTACGGGTGGGGGGAATCGGAGAAAGCCCTTTCGCGCTCGCTCGGGGAGCTGAATATCAAGAGGGACAGCGTAGTCGTCGCGACCAAATGGTGGCCCGCACTCAGGACTGCGGGATCGATAGGTAAATCCATAGACGACAGGCTCCGCTTCCTTAACACTGACTACATAGACCTGCACCAGATACATAACCCGTTTTCGTTTTCCTCGATCGGGTCTCAGATGAGGGAAATGGCGAAGCTCGCCGGGAACGGCAAGGTGAGATACGCTGGGGTGAGCAACTTCTCTGCAGACGGGATGAGGAAGGCTCATCTCGAGCTTTCGCGCCTCGGTCTCACTCTCGTCTCTAACCAGGTGAACTACAGTATGATAAGACGGGAGATCGAGACGAACGGGGTGCTCGATGCGGCTAAAGACCTGGGCGTTACGATCATTGCGTACTCGCCGCTTGCGCGCGGGATGCTGACCGGGAAGTTCCACGACCGCCCGGAGCTCCTGAGGGAGAAGAACTTTTTCAGGAGGTTCTACGGCTCTCTCAACAGGGAGCGTTTGGAGAGGTCAAGACCTGTCGCGGAGGCCCTGAAGACCGTAGCAGCTAAATATAACGCGACCCCCTCTCAGGCCGCCCTTAACTGGCTCATGAATTTTCACGGAGATACAATCGTCGTCATACCCGGAGCTACGAGCGTGGGGCAGGCGCGGGATAACGCCGCGTCCATGAATTTCAGGCTTTCCGACGAAGACCTCGCTTACCTCGACGAGGTTTCGGCTAATTTTAAATACAGGGATTAAATTTTATTCCGTCAGCTTGCCTGATCGGAGTCGAGGACTTCCGCGACCGCGGCGAGCACCTTCTCATGAATGAGGCCGTTCGTCCCGACTATCCCTTTATTGCCGGAAAGAGTCCTGCCCAGGGAGAAATCGAGAGTTTTACCGTTCACATCCGTAACAATGCCGCCCGCTTCCTCGACTATTATCGAGCCTGCCGCATGGTCCCATATCTTCTCGACGTAATCTTTTTTCGTCGGGAGCCTCAGGTATATCGAAGCGTCGCCCCTTGCGAGCACCGCGTATTTGCACTGGCTGTCTATCCTTATCGGCGGCGCCTTTACGCCCAGAAGCTCCGCTATGCGCGCCGAATCGCCGTGCGAGGAGTGGGACGATTCGACCGACTCGCAGAATGGCGCGTGTTTCGGATCATCGATATCGGAGACCGCTATGTGTTTGGGCGTATTGTGCTCGAGCGGGCGCATGGATGAGCCTTCCCCTCTCACAGCCGTCAGGATGCAGCCCGTTTGCGATTCAGGGTTTTTGAGATCAAGGGGCAGGTTGGGGCACCCGAGGACGCCTATCACGACCTGCCCGTCTTCGATGAGCGCAAGAGCTACGGCATACTGCTCCCCCCTTAAAAAACCCTTAGTCCCGTCTATGGGGTCGAGTGTCCAGAACCTGCCGCTCTCCCCTCCGCCGTAGTCCCCTGAGTCTATAGCCGCGATGAGGCTCGCTTCGTCCATCCCGGGGAATACCTCGGACGCGTATTCGAGCACGCGGGCGGCGAGTGCGTTTCCCCCTTCCGCCCTCAATTCCGATGAGTCCTCTTCAGCTACGATCGGAATATCGGGGAAGGCTTTCATGAGCTCGTGACATATCACTGCCTGCGCGCCGAAGTCGGCGACGGTGACGGGGGAATCGTCCTTCTTTCTTACAGTCTCTTCGGATACGAGTGAGGACTGCACTCTTATGCACAGCTTTGAAGCCTTGTGTACGGCCTCGACTGCCGCTTTTAATTCCGATTCATAGTTCATTTAATACTCCACGGCTTCGATTCGTTATTCCAAGGCGATACATTTTACCATGTACACGGCTTCTCAAAACCCCGGTTTCTTTTTCAGGGGCAGGAACCCCCGCCTCCGCTGGAGGGAGAAGAGTGTGAAACCCAGCACGTCGTGAGCCGCGTGTACGGCCGCGACGACCGGAAGCGAGTCCGTATAAATATAGATCGCCCCGAGGACTATACCTTCCCAGAACGCCCAGAGCGAAAAAAGCGCGAGGCGTTTTTTCCTTATGATATGGAATAAGCCGAATACTGCCGCTGATAATATGACCGCGTAGACGGTCTCGAAGTCCAGCACATGAATCATGTACTGAATTAAGACCCCGCGGAAAAAAATCTCCTCGCTGCCGGCGAGCATGCCTCCTGCTAATATGACGTACCACCGCTGAGGGCTGAAATATCCGGCCATTTCCATCCAGAGACGGACATAGGCTGTACGGAACAAGAGGACGAGCGCGAAGCTGATAACGAGATCCGAGGCGAGTATGGAGCCGAGACCGAGAATGAATTGCATGAGGGTCCCTTCACCGATATATAAATTCCATTCGAGGCCGAATAAATGTTTAAGAAAGAGTGAAACGGATGCGAATACAAGCGTCAGTATGAGGGACAGCGCGAGTTTATTCTTTGCGGAGAAGAGCATGATTCGTAAACCGTATAACCGAGTTCAGTTTAACGACGGCGGAGGGTGAAGTCCATTCGGTCTTTACAGCGCGCGGAGCGTCTTCATGAACGGGACCATCGAATTCTCTATCGATGGCGGGTGGAAGAGGAGGACGAGCGGTACGAGAATAAAGAAAGCCGCGTAGAGCCATCCTTTGAATCCCCGGTTGAGACCCGCGCTTACTCCGAATTCCGATTTTTCGATGAACACTCCCCCGGCCTGAATCAGGAAAAAGAGGGTGGGGAGGCCGTACCAGGCGTCTGCGGGTAGGGAGATGAGGAGGTCGTGGAGGATCCCCGAAAATACGAAAGCCGCAATTACAGCGCAGACGATGCCTTTACTCCTGAGGACGGGCCTGAATACGAACGTGCGGTCGATATCGCGGAACGCAAGGTTCCACCTGCTGCTCCAGAAATCGGAAAGCGACGAGGGGACGAGGGGTGATTTCATTATGGGCACTGCGTTCACTCCGCGCCGCCTCCAGATGAGTGAGAGGACGTGGAAGGAGCCGAAGAATGTGAACAGAAGGAAGCCCGTTAGTCCTATATAGCCCGCAAGGAGAGTGTGTGACGGATAAAAAAGGCGCGCGATAAGAAAGAAGAGGGAGAGGCCGAGAGCGGTCTTGAAGAGAGCTAATATCCATTCGGCACTCGACGGTCGCGGGACTTTAACCGTCCTGTCGAAGAACGCTCCCGCGTCCATACCGACCCAGCAGAATATATATCCGAGCGACCTTTTAAATCCGGGTCTTACCCCTTTAGCCAGAGCCCTCCTGTATGTGAGCCACTTGAAGCCGTAGAAAATCGAGAAAGCGATCGCGAAAAGAAAACCCCAGCTCGGCAAAGCGGGCCGCGCGATTAATATCGCCAGCGCAGGAAGGAATAGCACAGGAATCCAGTCAGTGACGGTAGCTTTCATATCGCCTATTACTTACGGATGTTTGCCGGAATCGGATTTGTATTCTTATCTTGGAGAATTCAGGTGTACGCCCGTTTTTGCTTTATTAAACGGGCGCTTTAAGTTTTACTTAGATTTTATGCCTTCGAGAAAAATTTCGACGAAAGTGCCGATCATTTGATCGAGGTCAACTTTATTTTTCTTCTTTTCCCCGAACAGCTCCTGCACGATTATCTGGTTGACTACCATCCCGATAAATGCTTTTGAGGCATAAAAGGGGCTCAGGTTCTTGAAAGCCCCGTCCGATATCCTGCTCTCGATATAATCGGAGAGGAGCATGTTGATGTACTCGACGTAGGTATCGAAAAACATGTCGGAGAGGTCGTGTCCCTCGAGCGCGCTGAAGTGCAGCAGCCTCATGAACGAAGGGTCGTTGCCGCATTTTTCGAACATGCGTGAAGCGATCGCCGTAAATACCAGGCGGTCGTCCTTGGAGTCCCTGTGGGTTTCGAGCGAAAACTCTATTCCCGGCTCCTCGTGTATCTTGCGTTCGATTATAGCGCCGTAGAGCTCCCTTTTCGTGGAAAAGTGTCTGAAAATAAGGGCTTCGTTCACCTCGGCCAGCTCCGCGACTTCTTTCGTGGTCGTGCCGTTGAACCCTTTTTCCGAGAAAAGTTTTATCGCAGCCTCGAGTATTTTATCCCTGGTGTTTACTTTCTCTCTGGCCGCTAATCCGGTTTTCTCAAGCGCCTTATCTGTTGACATTTTGATTTATCCCTGTAGGCTGTAAGTAAGTAATTACTTACAAATTACCAGTCATGGTTCGGGGTGTCAAGAATACCCGGCGAAACGAGCAAAGTGACCGATTGAAAAACCCTATTTGATCAATTATATATAGTTGCCCGGATTGATAAATGAATACCCCCGGTAGAGTTACCTGTACAGGAGGTAAAGATGACCAAGACGCTTTTATTGATTTTGATCTCGATGACAGGAACGGGCGGTGTGCTCGACCTCACTCTCAGGGACGCGGTGAAGATCGCGCTCGAGAATAACAGGGACATTCAGATACAGGAGAAGAATGTCGAAGTCTCTGTGGGAGAGATCAAAACGCAGGAAGGCGTGTTCGACCCGTTGATCAACCTCGTGTCGTTCTTTAACGACGGGCAAACCCCGGAGCTGAGCACATTCATCCCGAGCGGAACGGTCATACAGAAGGAGTTCAACGCTGAAGCCAATGTCCAGGGTTCTCTCCCCACCGGAACATTTTACAACCTCCTTAATTTCTCTACGACCTGGACGAAAACAAACAACCCGCTCGAAGACCTGAGCCCCAACTGGTTCAACAACGTTAATTTCAGCATAGGGCAGGAGCTCTTGAAGAACTTCGGGCTCGACGTGAACAGGGCTTTCATTATCACGGCCAAGAGGACAAGCCAGATTTCGGAGAAGGAGCTTGAGAAAGAGGTTTCCAAAGTCCTCCTCGAGGTGGAAAGGCGCTACTGGCTCGTTGTGGCTGCGAAGAAGAACCTGGAGCTCGAAAGGACGGCGCTCGATCTCGCGATCGACCTCAAGAACCGTAACCAGATACAGGTCGATGTCGGAGTCCTACCCCCTGTCTCCGTTACGCAGGCGGAGTCGGAGGTAGCGGCGAGGGAAGTCGACGTTATAACGGCTGAGAACGTCCTTCAGGCCGCGCAGGATAACCTGAAAAACCTTCTGGCGATGGACCTTGCCCAGAAGATCGCGGCAGTCGATGAGCCTACGACGGAGGTCTACCATTTCAGCGAGGACGAGTCGCTTAAGGTGGCTTACGAGGAACGCCCGGAAATAGACCAGGTCGAGCTCGATATAGAAAACAAGAAGACGCTGAAGAAATACTATTCCAACCAGAGGCTCCCGAGTCTCGCCGTCGAGGGGAGCATACAGCTACAGGGCCTCGGAGGTGACGAGAACCCCGACCGCCTGAGCTTTGGTGATCAACCCGAACCTATACCGCCCGAGTTCAACAGCCCGAGCGACGCTTTCAGGCAGATCTGGGGAGGCGATTTCACTACGTGGCAGGTGCTCGGCATCTTCAGCTACCCGATCTTCAACAGGACGGCGAAGGGTAATTATATAAAGGCTTCGGCGGACCTCGACAGGAGCGTCATAGTATTGAGCCAGACGAAGGAGGACGTGGCCCTCGACGTCAGGAGCGCTATAAGACAGATACAGAACAGCCTCCGGGCAATCGATGCCGCTAAGGTGTCGACAGACCTTGCGAAGGAAGTCGTTAATAACGAGCAGGAGAGGTTAAACGTCGGCATCGGCACGACGCGCGAGGTGCTCGAGGCACAGAGGGACCTCATAGACGCGGGCGTGAGGGAGATCACGGCAATTACGAGCTATAACATCTCGCTTGCCGAGCTCGAGTACGCCAAGGGGACTATCCTCGAGAAAAACAGCGTTCAGATCGAGGACTTCGGGCCCAAAAACAATACCCACGAGTACAAAGTGGAATCCCGGTAACGCCGGCTGCGAAACGTGTGAATATGTGACACGGTTAAGATTTCTGATATAATACTTTTCAGTTTATACGAAAGGAGATTTTTATGGCCGCCAACGGAATTATCGAATTAAGCGACTCTAACTTCGACACGGAAGTGATCAAGAGCGAGACACCCGTGCTGGTTGATTTCTGGGCCCCCTGGTGCGGACCCTGCCGGGCGATCGCACCCATAGTCGAGGAGATTTCTTCTTCTTATCAGGGGAGGCTGAAGGTTGGAAAGCTCAACGTTGACGAAAACCAGCAGACGACAATGAAGTTCGGAATAAGAAGCATTCCCACGATCATAATTTTCAAGGGGGGGATGGCCGTCGAGCAGATTATAGGCGCGGTGCCCAAGGGTGAGATCGAGAGGGTCGTCGGAAAAGCGCTCTGATCCGGCTTCATCGATGTAAAGGCTTACTTCTTAATCCTTTTCACCTATCTTCCTCAGCTGTTTTTCAAGCTTGTCAATCTTGGAATCTATCTCGGCCAGCTTTTTACACCCGGCGAGTATAGCGTTCATGTCGGGAGCGCCGGTAACGTCCTTCCCGGGTTTTTCGGGAGTCTCGCTTTTTCCCGCCCGTAGAGCCGCGCTTTCGAGGATCGAGCGTGTTTTCTCTTTGTCGAACACGTATACGGTCTCGCGCTCGCCGTCTATCCTCTTTGAAACCTTCTTCGCCGCAAGCCCGAATTTCCCGAGCACTCGGCCGAGCCACTGGAGGTTCTGGCCTTTTTTCTCAGATTCCGGAATGAGCTTTTCAACTTCCTCGTAGAGGGTCTTCGCGGTGACCTTGAACTGCTTGGCCGTATCCTCGAACAGGATGTTTTTGAGCGCGCCTTTCGAGATATCCCCCAGCACTTCGAGAACGGACTCGTCCCACTTGTCGAGCGTCGGGGGCACATCGGCGGGTGAAACCTTTTTCCCGCCCGTGAAATCCGGTTCTCCTCCGCAGGACTGATAGTAGCCGTACGTCAGATTTCCCAGCTCCTGAAATACGAGCTTTTTCTCGGCCTCGAGCTCCGACAGATGGAGCCTGATCTTCTGCCTCTCTATTATTTCCTTAGACTTGACATTGACTGTCGTGATGCCCTTGTCAATCCTGACTTTCAGCTTATCGAGGAACTCTGCCATCGGCGTCACCTCCGTCATCACATTATATAACTTTTAGGGATTCAATGTAAGGGAGTAGTAGAAGCGGGCACGGCAGGGGCACACAATGTGTGCTCATATTCGATTTCCCCCTTCCTCCTCTGCACCAGCCAACACACGAATCTTAACCCGTTCACCCTGAGCTTGTCGAAGGGTCGAAAGCTACACACGAATAGTAAGAAAAAATCCACCCTAACCCTCCTTTATAAAAGGAGGGAATTACAGGCTTAAAAAATTGTTTTCCCCCTTTTTAAAGGGGGATTTAGGTTTTTATAAAATGGGGAAACAATAAAGAAGTGGATTCCCGCTTTCGCGGGAATGACAAAAAGGTTGAGGTACCCCCCTCACCTTAATTTGGATTAGGGAACAATGAGGCAGAGCTCAATTAGCTTAAGTGCTGTTATGGTAATGGCATCCTATTTCTCCTCTTCGTCGAAATAGTTCTCTCCCACAGTGGGGAGAGGAAAGTTAAAGAAAAGGCTTGTTTGCCGCGCGGAGTTTATCCTGAGCATAGTCGAAGGGCTTACTACCGTTTGCGCCGCGGTTTAGATTTTTTTCGTCCAATTTGCAAAAGAGCCCCGGATTTGTATATATTCTCATTCGTTTTATTCCGTGGACCAGAGGTGCGGGATGTATAAAAAAGGGTTGAAGGTAGTACTGAAGCGGTCGATCGAGGGCAAGAAAGAGCGGTTCGAGGAGGGGCTCAAGGGAACGATAGTGGAGGAGTTCGATCTCGCCCACGGGAAGTCCTACAGGGTGCAGTTCGTGGACGGCAGGGTCGCAAGGTTCCCCGAAGCGCTCATGAATGAGGCGGTCGAGGTGACGGGCTAGGTTGGTAGAGCTTCGCCGGATCGAATCTTCAGGATTCGGCTTCCGGTTTTCCTGCGTCAGTGCGCTTTCCGGATTTCCCGCCGGCCGGTCTCCCGTTTTCATTGATAGCGATAGCTTTTTTTCTCTTCGAAAGGTCGAACCTGGATACGTCCACGACAAATTTATCCTGTATGAATTTCCTCCCTAGCAGTATCGGGTGCTCCATTTTGGACCTGTCCGAGAGCGAGAGCTCTATGTCGAACTTCCTGTCGAAAATCTCGATCAGCGTTTTTATGATGTACCTGAATTCGGTCTGACCGAAGGAGTTCTTTATCTTCCTTCTTCCGAGGAGGGGCTTCCTGATCTCCTTCCCGTCATAAGCGGGGTGGGAGGGGTCGAGCAGCCTGAATCTCACGAACCTCTCGCCGCCTTTTCTCACCGCCCTTATGCTGTCGCAATGGATCGCCGAGGTATAAGCCCCCGTGTCCACCTTTGCGTCTATCCCGAAGAGCTTCAACTTCGGGAAATCGACCTTTTCCTTTCTTCCTATGAGCAGTTTTATTTTTTTCTTCGCCATCCCGGATGGTCCCACTCATCTACTCAAACTGAATAGAATTGTAGCTAATCCCAGAAATGCCGCAAACCCGATTATATCCGTCACGGTCGTAAGAATGATCATGGACGACTGCGCCGGGTCGTAGCCCAGGGATTTGAGCCCTATCGGTATCATGGCCCCCGAGAGGCCCGCGATCAGAAGGCTTATAATCATTGCAAGCCCAACTACCACTCCGAGCATAACGTCCCCCTGCCATAGGTATGCTATGAGCGCAGTAATGAGACCGGTGATTATCCCGTTGATGAGCCCGAGCTTTACCTCCTTCCAGAGGAGCTTCGGGAAGTCGCTCTTCGATATCTCCCGCATCACGAGCCCCCTCATCACGACGGCGAGGGACTGGGCGCCCCCGTTCCCTCCCTGGCTTGCGACTATGGGCAGGAAGACCGCAAGCACCGTCAATTTCGCTATGGTGCTCTCGAATATCGCCACCACGCCTCCCGCGAGGAAGGCGGTCGCGAGGTTTATGTTCAGCCACGGGAGCCTCTTTTTGAGCGAAAAAAGCGTGCTTGAAAAAGGCCTTTCGTCGCTCGAGACGCCGAATATCGTCTGTATGTCGGTCGAATATTCCTCCTGCATGTCGCTCAGCAGCTGGCTCGTGTTCACTATGCCGACGAGCTTCTGGTTACTGTCGACGACGGGCACGGCGAAGAACTTCTGCTTCGATACTATGCTCGCCGCGTCTTCCAGGCCCATGAACGCGTTTAAGTAAAAGACGTTTTTAATCATCACCTCCGAGAGTTTCTTATGAGGCTCGCCGATGAGCAGGTCCCTCATGCTGAGCACTCCCGCGAGCTTGAAATCCGCGTCCACAACGTAAACATAGGAGAGGGGTGTATTATCCTGCCCCGCCAGGAGCTTAATCTTGTTCACGGCGTCGGATATCCTGAGGTCCTCCCGGAGCGCCAGGAAAATGGGGCTCATCATATAACCCACGCTGTCCCTGGGGTATTCGAGGAGCTCTCCTATCTCGCGCTTTTGCTTCTCCGTGAGGTTGTGGGCGATCTTGTCCTTAAGCGCCATGGGGCATACGCTCACAATGAGCGAGACCTTAATCGGCTCTATGCTGCGGATGATCTCCCCGGCTATTTCGTCGGGGAGCAGGCCCAGGAGCTTCGCCGCGTACTCGTTCTGGAGGTTCTCGAAAATTGTCTTCGATACGCTCACGGGCAGGCTCTTGAACACCTCCGCGCTCTCCTCGACGTCCATTGTCTCTATCACGTGCGCGGAGATTATGGGGTCGTAGTCGGAGAATTTCTTTATATAGAATTCAAGCGGTGAGCCGTCGTACATGTGGGGCCTCCCTTTTTTATTGTTCTTTCGTAAATGATACATAATCGGGGTGTTATGTGGTATCGGAGGGTTGGTGCTGATGTCCGCGCTCCCGTCCTGAAATTGAGCCGGCGTGCGTCCTTCGATCCTTCGATAAACTCAGGACAGGCTCCTGCTCGGGACGAACGGGTTGGATTCGTGTGTTGGCTGGTGCAGAGGAGGAAGGGGAGCTTCGTTCTCGCCTTGCCGTTTTATCAATCTAACATACGCTGTCATTTCGAGTGCAAACGAGAAATCTGTCTTTAAGAAATTGAAACACAAAAGATAGATTTCTCACACTCTGGTTCGAAATGACAATATGGTGAGAAGAGCGTGTTATATCTAAACCGGGCGCAGGAGCGCGCGGGCGGGGGCGCCTTCGCAGTTCTCTATCTTTATAGGGAGGCAGATGAGCTCGTAATCCCCCGGCTCGACCCGCGAGAGGTCGAGTCCCTCTATGACCCATATCCTGGCGTTCAGGATTATGTGATGGACCTCGGCGACGTTCCCCTCATATCCCCCTATCGACAGGTAATCGACCCCTATGGTCTGGACCTGACGGTCGACCAGGTACATCGCGGCTTCGGTCGAGAGGTGGACGAATTTTTCATCGAATGGCTTTTTGTCCCACTTCCTTTTCGAGTTCCGGGTCTTGAACAGTATGCGCTCTCCCTTTCTTATGCGGTGGGGGCGTACTTCTCCGACGCCGATAGTTTCCCTGTCGTCTATTTCTATTACACGCACGTTTCCGACGACTGCCGAAAGGGGCATTTTATCTATGCCTGTCCTCAATTTCGTGAAGTGAGAGGGGGCGTCCATATGCGTCGCCGTATGTACGGTCATCGAGAGGGCGGTAAGGTTGCAATCGTCCCCCTTCTCCATGTCCTGAAGGCGGAATATCCTCACGGGAGGGTCGCCGGGCCAGCGCACCATGCCGTCCGAGAGCGGCACCGATATATCTATCCAGTCCTCGGAGCCGAGCTCGTGGCTTTTCTTCTTGCTGCCCTCGGGTTTCGGGGAACGCATCTGCATAGCTCCGTAATCTTAATCAATTTTTCCGTGAAGAACAAACGGCTTAACATTACCGCTTTAAATACGGAGCTTTTTTATGATTTCGGAAGCGATTTCATCGACGGAGAGGCTCTCCGTGTCCACCGTAAGGTCGGCCTTTTCGTAGAAGGGAATGCGTTTTTCCAGCAGATCCTTTGCGGCCTCGAGAGGGTTATCGACATTGAGAAGGGGCCTGGTCTTGCTGTGTTTTATGCGGTTCCATATCACTTCGGCAGGGGCTTTGAGATAAACGGTGACTCCGCCCTTTTTCATCGCATCCCAGTTCCTGTCCCTCATCACGGCCCCGCCCCCCGTTGCGATCACCTGCTTTATTTTCCCGGACAGGGATTCGAGCGTCTCCGACTCGAGCTCCCTGAAACGGTCTTCCCCGAGCCCCGAGAATATCTCGGGGATCGTTTTTCCGGCTTTCGTCTCTATGACCTTGTCGGAGTCGCAGTACCTGTACCCGAGTCTCCCGGCCAATATCCTGCCGACCGTGGTCTTGCCCGCCCCCATGAAGCCGACAAGAAAAATGTTCCTCAAATTCCTCCGTTCAGGACTCATCGGGAGATTGGTAGACGGTCTCCTTTTCTCGGGCGCCCGTCATGAACTTTTCCACATACTTGCCGATTATATCGCATTCTATATTTACGCGGCTTCCGGTTTTAAGGCCGCCGAAGGTAGTTTCCGAAAGCGTATAGGGGATTATATTCACCGCGAATTCGTCTCCGCCGGCCGAGTTTACTGTCAGGCTAACGCCGTCTATGGCGACAGAGCCTTTTTGTACGATATATCTCGAAAGGTCCTCAGGGACTGTGAACCGGAATTCTATAGACTTCCCTCTCTTCTTTTTCGCTTTGACTCTTCCGACACCGTCGACGTGCCCGTTCACTATGTGCCCGCCCATCCTGTCCCCGGCCCTCAAGGAGCGCTCGAGGTTCACTCTGCTGCCTGCCCTGAGCCTCCCGAGGTTGGTTCTCGAAAGGGTCTCGCGGGACGCGTCCATGGTGAACGTATTGCCGCCGAGTGAAGTTACGGTGAGGCACGCGCCGTTCACGGATATGCTGTCGCCCGGCCTGACTTCTTTTAAATCGATCCTGTTTGCCGCGATCGAGAGTGTGGATTCTTTCGAGCGGCGCTTTATCTCCGTGACCGTCCCTATGTCCTCTACAATCCCCGTAAACATTGCTACCTGCCCCGTTTAAGTATGAAAGTGTCGAGCAATATGAGTATAACACCGATCGTGATAGCGGAATCCGAGAGGTTGAAAGGGGGCCAGTGGAGAGCCGGGTTCCCGAACCAGTGGAAGTCGATGAAATCCGTTACGTACCGGAGCGTGAACCTGTCTATCGAGTTCCCTATCGCGCCGCCCAGTATTAAAGAGAGCGAGAAGACGAGGAGCCTGTCGCCCGTCCCTGTCTTGGAGAGGAAGTAGATTATGACTATGACCGCCGTAATGAGGACGGCAATGAATAACGGGAGCCTCAGGGATTCGGGCATCTCGCGGAAGATACCGAACGCTGCCCCGGGGTTCCTGATATGGGTGACGTCGAGGAAGGGCAGCAGGCTTACCTTCCCGTAAAGCGGCACGTACCTGACCACGAGCCATTTGGAGATCTGGTCGATTATGACTACCAGGGCGGTAATGATGACAGCGGTTCTGTATCTCTTCATTTTCGGAAGCTAAGATTATATAGGATTAAACGATTACTTCAAACGGTTCGTCCGGGCCCACCCTATCCTTTCGAGGAAGTCGAGGGCGTACTCCTTTTTTTCACTGTCGCCGCCGGAGGCGATACGCGTGAATATCCCCGCCGCTTCGTCATACCTTCCCGAGGCGAAGAGGGATATGCCGAGGATACGGAGGTTCTCGTCCGTGATCTCGTCCGAGGGAAGCCCGAGGTATTCCGCCATGGAAAGATAAGGTATCGCCCTTTCGTACTCGCCTGAGTTGAAGAACAGCCTGCCCAGCAGATAATAAGGCGGCGGGTACTCAGGGGAATTCAATATCGACTCCGAGAGAGAGGCCGCCTGGATGGCCCTGTCCCTCGTGGAGAAGAACTCGCGTATGCTCTCGCCCGCTCCGTCCCCTTCCCCGATCGCGGAGACCTTTATGTCGATCTCCCTCTTGAGGTCCTGGGGCAGGGGATTCATTCGAACGGACCGGAAGATATTCTCCGCCTGCTCCTTATTGCCCGACTGCCAGAGCGCGTTCCCCTTCAGGTTTTCGAGAGCCGCCCTGTCAACCTGGGAGAGCTGTGCTCCGGAGTCCGCTACGCGGGCGGCCTTATCGTAGTCCCCTTGGTAATAATTCGAGTACGCAAGCCCGTTAAGTAGCACTGGGTCGCTCCCGTCATAGAGGAGCGCCTTGCTGAACGACTCGCGCGCCCTCCAGTAATCGTCGCCGGCGTAGTATTTAAAACCTTCGGCCTTGAGCGCGGCTACCCTCCTCGGGCACGCGGCTGTAAAAATGCTGGGCGCGCCGAACCTGGCTTTCGCTATCGCAAATGCCTCTTCGGGCGTGTCCACGCCTTCGAGGAACTTTTTCCAGTCGGCGACGAGCTCCGGGAGGCTCTTTCCGTATACGGAAAAATCGCCCGTCCTGTAAACGGTCTTGAATTTCTCGATCCCGTACGTGTCTATAAGGTATCTGGAGAAGGAGCCCATGAGCGTATAGCTCAGACCCGGGGGCGCGTACCAGAACCCGAAACCCGTTATCTCTTCCATGTCGGGCGCCATGCCGTTCCTGATTATGGCCTTTGACCACTGGTGAGGGTTGTAGCTGTCCCCGCTCCAGTCAGCGGCCACTGCGAGCCCTTCGAGGAGGCCGACCTTGGGGCTCATCCTGAGAATCTCCGTCCCGAAGTCCCCGGCCATTACGTGGGTGAGCTCGTGCTTGAGCACCGGCTGGGGGAAGGTTTCGTAGACGAGGTGTATCTCCTTGTGAATCGGGTTTGCGATCGTCGTCTCGCCCGCCCCGACCACTCTTTTCCGCGTCTCCTCATCGGGATAGATGTAGGAGCGTATCTTTTCGTGAGAGTCGGTCTTAAGGAATTTGCTGAGCTCGGCGTACCTCCATTCGTGGTCTCCGGCTATGAGCGCGATATGCTTTGCCTCGGGCGACGCGGGGTCGTAGTAAATGATGAAATGGTCCGTTTCCACCGACGCGGGGAGTATTTCCCCGGTTATGTACTCGCGGCTGTAGCTTATTCCGATCTCGTGCTCGTGGGAATACGCGACGAAGAGGGAAATTCCCACGGTGAGGAGCTTTACGAAATCCCAGGCTCCGACCCGCCTGTAGCTAAAACCGTTTGCCAGGGTCAGGAGTATCAGAAAAAGGAATCCCCAGAGGGCGGTTATCCCCCTGTACGTCACGAGCGTGAGCGTGACCGGGATTGCCTCGTCGTATATAGGGCCGGGGAAGAACCCGAAGAGCGGGTTGTAAACAAAGAGCGAGGGGTCTCTGTAGAGCTTGAGCAGCGAATATACGAATATCCCGATAAGTATGAGCGCTCCCGCGAAGAAGCCCCGTCTCTTCGTGATGAACCCGGCGAGGAGTCCCAGGGAGGCGGAGAAGAACACGCTCACGACGGGAATGAGCAGGAAGAAAATCGTTCCCTCCTTTATGAAGCAGTCCCCTTTGAAGAGCGAGCTTAAGAGCCCGATAAGATAGACGACGCCCAGGAACACGAAGTTAATGAGGAGTATGGACGATACCCTGTCGGAAATCCTTTTGCCTGCCGAGTGGAGTTTATTGTCGCTTCCTATAAGCTCAGCCGATATGAATACCGATATGAACGAGAGTACGAACCCCGTAACGGCTGAGAACTCGAAGCCGAGCGCACCTGCCAGCGGGAAGAAAGTGAGGACTATGGTGACGACTATGACGAGAGCGAGGGGGATCAGGACGGTTGTTGACAGGAACATTCGCTCGAAATTCATTCGCTTCCTTCACGCTCTCTTTAAGGAATTTTTATTGAGGCTGACTTATATTTTACATCAGGTTCTGGGGAATTGGGGTTTGATTGTTTGGAAGGGCATATTGAAATGACGGACTTTGCACCTTCGCAGGGATCTTTCACCGTCATGCTGAATTTATTTCAGCATCTCGTCTTTAATCTTTTAATTCCCTCCTTTGTAAAGGAGGGTTAGGGTGGATTTTTCTTTTTCTTCCCGTCATGCACAGAACCAACGTCAGGCAAGAGCCCGCACATCAATTTCCCTCTCCCACATAGTGGGGAGAGGGTGAAGGGTGAGGGGGCACCTAAATTATATTTGCAGATAACTCTTCGTGAGAAGCGACATGGGAATACTAAGGCAAAAGGAAAAGCAAAGGCAAATTTTCTTTCTTCTTTGTCTTGATACAAAGAAGCAAAAATCAAGACTATACAGAATTTGCTAAAAATCTCATGTTAACGCTAAAATGTTTTAATTCCACCCCAATTAGTATTAAGGCTTAGCGAAACAAGACTCATGACATTATTGCACTTAGCGAATGGCGTCCGATTCCTTGCTTGCTCGGAATCGTCCCGTAAAACATTTTTATACGCGTTAACAATCTATTTTTTTAACGCAAATTCTGTAATGTCGGGGAAGGAAAAAGCAAGAGATAGATTTCTACCCTGTTTGAGCACGTCACTTAAACCAGCCGGTGCGGTAGAAGTAGTAAACCATTGAGAAGGCGACTAAAACCATTAAGCCAAGCGCGGCGTGATATCCGAAAGCCCAATCGAGGGTGGGTATATACTGAAAGTTCATTCCGTAGATTCCGGCTACGAGGTTAAGGGGCAGGAATATCGCCGCCACTATGGTCAGCACCTTGAGCCTGTTGTTGGTCTTCTCCTGGAGCATGAGCTCATAGTGCTTGTGTATGTCCTCGAGCCTGTTCTCATACCTGCTCAGGAACCTGAACCCGTTACGCACCTCGTCCTCGAGGTTGTCGAAGTTTCTCCGCTGCTTGCCGATATCGAAAGCCACTCCTTCGTATATCTGTATGGTGTTTATACAGTAGAGCTGGTCTTCGATCATGATGTTTATGCGCCCTATATTCTTCTTTAAATGAAGGATCGTCCTGACGTCGATCGAGTTCTGTCCCTTCATAACCTTGTTGCTCAGCTTTGTGATCTTTTCCCGCTGGTCCATATAGAGGAAGTAGTTTTTTTCCACGAGCTCGGCCGTGAGGTTGAAGAGGAGTGAAGCTATCGTAGCCCTTTGCAGGTGTAGGTGTTTGCAGAGGTCCTGGGACAGCTTGTTCAGCACCTCGATTTCATTGTCGTGGATCGTAATGAGCAGAGACGGCATGCAGAGGAATGCTATGTATTCGTGATCGAACGTAACCATGTCCCTTATAATCGGGAATTCGAAGTAGAGCTCGTTTTCCGAATGCGCAACGGGCAGGCTGCGCTCCTTCAGGATAAATTCCTCGATTATCGTATCGTCCAGGACCAGAGGCTTGATGAGATTCCTGAGCTCGTCGTCGTTCGGGCTTACTATATCGACCCATCTCGGCTTGCCGTCTTTTAATCTATCGGAGAGAGCCAACGCCGATGTCTCTTCCTCAAGAAGCAGATTGTCACCAATAATGTAAGAAATTACTCTCAAGCCTCTACCTCCGATGCGTTAAGCGTTATCGAGCCCGGCTGTTTCCGGCTCTTTTAATCCCGTAGTCCCGGTCATTGTAAGCATAGCGGACTGGGAGTATTTTAATACCAATTATATAAGGTGGGAAGGTGCAGCGATGTTATATATCGTCATCAAGACCATTTTAACCGCGGTAATAATCGTCGGGGTATCTGAGCTGGGCAAAAGGCACACGGCTTTCGCCGCTATGCTCGCGGCTCTCCCCCTGACCTCTCTCCTTGCGATGGTCTGGCTCTATACGGATACGAAGGATGCGGGACGCATCGCCGACCTCTCCGTCGCAATATTCTGGCTCGTGCTGCCGACTCTGCTTTTCTTTTTGATACTCCCCTGGCTCCTTAGGCATAATTTCAATTTCTGGCTGTCTATGGCCGTGTCTGCAGTGGTGATGGTGGTTTTTTATCTCGCCTATGCCGCTCTCGGGAGGAAGCTCGGTCTGCCTCTTTGAGGCCGGGACGACTCGTTAGTATCCCGAGCCGATTATATCGCGGAGCCTCGCCATCCCCGCCCTCATCCAGCTCTTTACAGTGCCGAGGGGCTCTTTCATGCGGTCCGATATCTCCGTCTGCGTAAGCCCGTAAAAATATGCGAGCTCTATGGATTCCCGCTGCTTGGGGGTGAGCTCGGAAAGGGCTCTTTCGATGAGTGCGCGTTTCTCTCTCGTCTCGGTGCTTTCATCCGGAGGGTCGGCGGGGGAGGGGATGTCGTCGTGCAGAGGGTCCTGGAGGCTTCTCCTCTTCGTATCCGACCTCAGCCTGTCGATCGCCCGGCTCCTCGTGAGCATGATGAGCCAAGCTGTAGGGGTACCGCGGTCGGGCGTGTAATCGAAAGCCTTGTCCCATATCTGCTTGAATACATCGACCGATACTTCGTCCGCTTCGGTTTTGCTTCTCAGAATCTTAAGGGCGAGGCCGTAGACCTGGGCTATTGTCCTGTCGTAGAGCTTGCCGAACGCCGACTCGCAGCCGCGCGCGATTTTTCTCAGGAGCTCTCTCAGCTCCCGCTCGATTTCGGGTAAGCCTGTCGTATCAGCCGAAGGCATTGTCATCCGTCCACCGCGTCCCTGATTATTAAACGACTTAATAAAGGATAAACCCGATCTGAAAAAATTGTGTTACACGACTATAACATATTTGGCATATTTTCCCGTGCGGTTTTTATCTTCGCTTTCACGGGTCGCCGGGGCCGGGCAACGTTCTCCCGTGCGGTTCTAAGCGGTTATAATATACGTACGCCCGGTTAAACCGAAACTCTTTCACATCCGTATATTTAATTGGACGCCGGCTTGTTTTATATTATTTGTAAAGCCTTGGATAATCGTTAAAAATTGATAGATATATGACTGATAACTCGAGACTGGAAGAATTGATTCCCCTCTATGTGCTCGGTGTGCTGGAAGGGGAGGAGCTCAGGGAAGCGGAGCGTCTGATAGGCGAGGACACGCCCCGTGCGAGGGAGCTTTTGAGGGAATACGAAAGGGTGGCATCTCTGCTCCCTTATTCGGCGGGGGCGGTCATGCCCGGGCCTGAAGTCAGGCGCGAGATTCTGGAGTACGCGAGGAAGACCGCGGTCAGGCGCGAGCCCGCGGGGAGCGGCGGACTGTTCAAAGGGCTCGGCTCGATATGGTTCGGTCTTAGCGGTGCTATTGCGGCAGCGGTGATCGTCTTTCTTTTTATGAACAACTTATCGCTCAGGGGGACGCTTAAGGAAGAGAAAGCCATTGTGGGGAATCTCGAGGGGAAGGTCTCGGGCCAGGAGGAGGAGATAAAGTCGCTCAAGAACCTGCTGGCGGAGAGGGAGGGTATGGTCGGAGGGCTCCAGGCCAAGCTCGCGAGCTTGAAAGAGGTAACGGAGTTCATGAAGGACCCGGAGATAGTACTTATAAAACTCCAAACTACAAAGCCCGAAGTACACGCCGCGGGCAGGGTGCTCTGGGACAGAGAAGAGAACGACGCGCTCCTTTACTGTCTTCATCTTCCCGATGCGCCGCCCGGAAAGACCTACGAGTGGTGGGTTGTCGTGGAAGGGGTGCCCAAGAGCATCGGAGTTTTCAAGGTGGACGAGGAAGGGAACAGTGTCGTGAAGGTCGATTCGTTAAAAAAATACGGGAAGACGGAAAAGATAGAAAAATTCATCGTCACGATAGAATCCGACGGCGGGTCGAAATCGCCTTCGGAGAAACGGCTGTTGACGGGGAGATCCATATAATTTGCCGTAGCTTCCGCTTCTTGTCCGTATCGGGCAATCAGCCTGATTGACAAAGGGATGCCCGCATGACCCGGTCTAAAACGGACGTCGCCTCACGGGGCTCCTTACTACCTTGCATTTTCTGTCAAGTTATTTTAAAGTTTCTAATTGGGGGGATGATTTACCGCTTATAATTTTTTGTTATTAATCCGGAGGAATACTATGGCTAAGGTCGGCAGAAATAAGGGCGAAAACGGGAAGGGGAACGGGAAATTCGTTCTAAGCAAAAGGTACGAGCAGGCGCTTAACTACCCGCTATTCGACTCTATATTCAACAGGCGCTCCCGTAGATTCGGCCTCGGTATGAAGCTCGTGGACACGACTCTCGGGTTCGAATCCCGCCACGAACCGATACCGCTCGAGGAGATGGAAGAGGCGCTTTTAGTATGGGCGGGGACGGGTCTCACCGGTCTCTGCCTCGCCGACCTGCCTCCCGAAACGGGGATAGACCTCCTCTGCCAGTGGACGGGACGCACGTGGCCTTCGGCGTGCAACAACCACGGGACTGAGCTTTTTTTCACAAACGACAAGGGGCTTTACCATGTGAACGTAAAGCACATGCTGCCCAAGAACCACGAGCTCGACATGTTCTTCCGCATGAGCCGCAACGAGAGGATCGAGAGGATTCTCGAGCTATACCGCGAGAGCCTCGTAAAGCTCGAGGACGGGAGGGCCGACCTCCCCGACCGCATGCCGGGCCTCTTCGAATTCAACGAGTGGAATACTAACAAGCCGGGGACGTCCGTCTTCATCCCCGTTACGGACGTAACGGAGGAGTACCTCAACCTCCTTCACCTCTACTGCAGCTACACCTACGGGTTCACGATCATAGACGACCTCACGGGGAAGCCCGCGGGCGTCGAGAAGTGGATAGCGAAGGGGAGGCTCAAGGACAGCGTGAAGATGTCGCTCTTTGACCTCGAGGTGAGGATACTCACGGGGCTCAACGTGGAGCAGGCGTTTATATGCCAGAACATGAGCCTTGCGCTCCAGGCGCTGGGCCTTGCCGGCTGGACGTTCAGCGGGTTCATACCAAGGTTCGCGATGGGCGCGGCGCCCCATCTCTTTAAGGGGCTCGGTTTCAGGTTCATACAGCCGAAGAAAGGGGTTATAGACCCCCCGCCTACCGTCCCCGTCGGAAAGGACGGTGTATTCGAATCCTACTGCCCGCCTTATTATAAAAACATGGACGAGGCGATCGATGCGTTTCACCATCACAAGAGCGAAGCGTGGAAGCCCGAAAAACCCTTCCCTTATACAGAACCCGACAAGCACCTTATGAGGGCGCCGAAGCCTACCGAGAACACGATACAGATCGTGAAAGACGTCGCGAATTATATATACGACACGTACGGAAGGTTCCCCGCATTCGTCGATCCGATGTATATGAGGCTCGTATTCCAGGCGATGAACATAGACGTCGAGTTCTACGACAAGTACTATCCCAAGGGCTCGTACTCGGACATGCACCTGAATAAGTTCCTGAGCCACCACCAGGAGGCGCGCGGGCGCGCGGGGCAAAAAGCCGGCGGCAGGGAAGCGAGGGCTGCGGGCGGCGCAAAAAAGAAGATAAAGGCTTAATTCAAGAGAAAACAAGGCCGGCCTGAGTGTAATGCCGCATTTAAGGCGCGGAAAAATATTTAATTCCGAATCAATCTAACACTTGACAAACACTTGAGAATTATCTAAATTGGAAGTGTAGGTGCGGGGCGGGCGTTACGGTGGACTAAAATGGTTGGGAGTCGAGCTATGAAGCGTTCAGATATAGAAAAGGAGTTGGCAGACAGATTTAATCTTCAACCTTCGCAATCGGAGCAGATACTCGATACCATAATTGAGCATATGACTCAGGTGCTCGAGGGCGGCGGCAGGATCGAGATCAGAGGCTTCGGAAGCTTCTTTACCAAGAGCTACGGGTCCTATGAAGGCAGAAACCCGAGGACCGGCTCGAAGGTCACGGTATCTCAGAAGAAGCTGCCTCATTTCAGGCCGAGCAGGGAACTTATCACCAAACTGAACGGCGGAAGCGAATAGCTTTAATCCGTTCGAGCCGTATTAGGCGGGCTTAACGTTTCTTACAGCCGGGCGCGGATTTTCGCCCGTGAGCCGTGCTTACCTATCCGGAATACATTGACAATCCAGTCGTATCCGATAGCCTTTTTTTTATGGCGTTACGGAAAATACTTTTATATCCAGACCCGTATTTAAGAAAAAAATGCGCTCCTGTCGAGGAGATCGACGGAGAAGTGCTGAAGCTGCTCGACGATATGGTGGAGACCATGTACGACGCACGCGGGGTGGGACTCGCGGCTTCTCAAATCGGCGTGGATAAAAGGATAGTCGTCATCGATGTAAGCCCGAGGAAAACGGACGGGGATGATGAAGACGAGGACGAGGGAGAGAAAATAGAATACGATGGGCCTGGGCTCATCGAGCTGATAAACCCGGAGATAGTCTCCTCGGAAGGCGAGGTTACCGGCGAGGAAGCCTGCCTGAGCATCCCGGGGTTCGTGAGCGAGGTAAAGAGGAAGCAGAAGGTAACGATCGAGGCTTACAACAGGGAAGGCAGATTAATGGAGATAGAAGCCCAGGACCTCCTTGCGCGGGTATTCCAGCACGAGATAGACCACATGGACGGAATTCTATTCATCGACAGGCTCTCGCGACTTAAACGCGAGCTCCTCAAGCGCAAGATAGAGAAGGCGCTCGGGAAAGAAGAGAAGAGATACGCCGTGATGTAGTTTTCATCCTCCATGCTTTTTGCTTTACCCGCAAGTTTTAGCTCCTCATTAAAAACATCAAAGGAAATGACGAATAAAAGAAATGGATTCCCGATTTCTCGGGAATGACAGGTACTTTTCTGTCATCGCGAGAACCGTTCCTCGTAACGACGATTAATGAGATTTCTTGTGCGATAATTTGAAGTGTTTATTGCCTTACTTCCTCCGGTACTTCCCCATTAGCTCGGTTTTTTCGATTATATGCGCGTCCATTGCTTCCTCGAGCGCTTCTTTTCTTGCTCCTTCTTTCAGGTGAAGCTCGTCATCGAGCGCGTAGAGCTTGAAAAAATACCTGTGCGTGCCCGACGGGGGGCAGGGCCCTCCGTATCCTCTCCCTCCGAAGCCTGTCGTGCCCTGATTGCCTTTCGGCTCCTTCCCGCGCTCTATCCTTTTCGTATCATCCGGTATGTTCCATACGACCCAGTGAACGAAAGTCCCTCTCGGGGCGTCGGGGTCGTCCATTATGAGCGCGAGGGATTTCGTCCCTTCCGGGACTCCCGTTATCAGAAGCTCGGGTGATACGTCCCTGCCGTCGCACGTCAGGTCCGACGGTATCATGCCTTCGTTTTCAAAATCGGGGCTCGTTAATTTCATATCATCAGCCTCCTGAAAAGTTCTACCGTAATTCAGATTATCTCATGTTTGAATATCTTTTCAAGGATTGTGTGTGTCTCCTTCTTTTGCCGGGATCGGCATACGTCGGCGTCCGTGACGGGAGCAGTGTTTTACAAGCTTTTTTACTAATCATATAGTCTGACAATATTTAATATTTTATATATTGTGCTAAATGCCTTCCGGCTGTATTTTTAGCCGTAATAGAGTGTTGGAATTATAAATGCATTGGAATTATAGATACATTGGAATCATAGATGCAATAGTTTTAGAAACTCATCGTGTGTAGAAGGGGATAAAATGAATAAATCCAACTGGATTCACGTTCTACTGGTCTATTCTCTCTTTGTTATCATCGGTCTAGGGAACATCGGCGGATGCGAGACGCCCGGGGAGAGTTCAGGCGATGACGACGATACGGAATTGCGGACATGCGACCTCACTGGCTCGGACTCGGGCTGCGAGGTTTGCGCGGAAGGCGGCCTGGCTGCCTGCTGCACCCTGACCAATCCCGCCGCATGCGGCTCTGTCCAACAGGTAACCGAAGACACGACCTGCGAGTCCGACCTCCCGGCTGCCTGTGTTATAGGAACGCAGCCTACGCCGGTTCCGACTCCCGTGCCCACACCCGAGCCTACACCCGAACCGACTCCTGAACCTACTCCAGTGCCCACTCCGGTTCCGACCCCTGAGCCTACACCCGCACCTACGCCCGAACCAACTCCCGCGCCTGTACCGTGCCCCTCGCCCGGACCGGCCGGGACACACACGATACGCATAGTGAACGAATGTACGGAATCGGTATGGATTGGAGCGGAGAGCATAAGCTTCACTCCTCTCCTCTGCGCGGCGAACACTAGCGGGTCCCCCGCTATAGGCGACTGCGGGCCGCAAGGTGGGCAAGGGAGCAATACAATCCCGAACAACTCCGCATGGGTGGGGCCGCCCCCATGGGCCGCCGACGGAACCGCGACGTGGGAAATACCGACCAAGGCCGGCGATACGACCGGGCTTGGCGGCGTAAGAGAATTGACGATCCCCGACTGCTGGGATTCGGGAATTCTTGTTGCCCGGACAGGCTGTACTGCCTCCAATGGAAACCTCACCTGCGAAACGGGCAATTGCGGCGGCACTACGGGCGTCGAGAATTGCGGAGGGATAAACGGTCCCAAGCCCGCTTCTCTGGCCGAGTTCACGTTCGACGGAGGGATTCCCAAAAACTGCAACGGTATGGATAATTATGACGTTTCATTCGTCGCCGGCTTCAACGTGCTGATCGAAACCGCGCCCTGTCAGAGCGGCTGCGGGAGCGCCGGGGCCGGGTGTACGGAGATGCCGACATGCCCGTGGGACACATACGTTTTCGAGCCTGACGCGCCGGGCAATATAGGGGGCTTTGTGCAGAGCACGGGGGGTGAGATCGGCACATGCCTCTCGCCGTTCAATATGGCCTCGATAGGGCTTCCGCCGCTCGATTCACTGAGCACGGCCGACGCGAACAGGCTTGGCTGCGTTTCCTCCGACTATGACATAACGCCGTGGACTAACAATGACGCGTGGGGCGTGTGCATGACCAGCTTCGGGGATAATGCCAATAGCTGTGCCATGAGCTCGCCTACCACATGCGCTGTAAATACGAACGTGCAGCCTACGGGCAACTCGACCCCGCCCTGCTGCGACTCTCCCCTGAATATGTGCGACCCGTACGGACAGTGCGATACGAACCTGAACAGGACCGCCGCGTGGCCGACGTACGACGGCGGGACAAAAAAGACGACGGCGTACATCGATAACGTCCACACTGCGTGCGGGGATAATACGGGAGGGAATCAGGCGGGCGCATACGCGTGGTCGTTCGACGACGGGAACCAGGTGATAGGTCTCGCGAACGCGCTCTTTACCTGTCAGGGCGACGATATAAATTACGTAGTCACGCTCTGCAGCAGCAGCGGCAATCCCCAGCCCACGCCGCAGCCCACGTTGGAGCCCGCGGCGACTGAGGAATGACGCTGACGGTATGTATTGTATGCGATGATAAATAGAAAAGAGTAGATCAGGAGGCCGTATTGATGATGACCTCCTGACGAGGAGCGGTCTTTTCTTTGTATGTGACCGCCGTGCTGCGTTTCACCACGCTTATAAAGACAAGGAGGAATGCTATTTTTTTATCCTTCTTTTCCTTGATGAATCGTCAGGGCGGAGTCTGCCTAGCCTGGAAAGAAGCAAAAATCATCCGACTACAGAATTATGCTAAAAATCTTGTGTTTAATCTAAAATCTTTCAAATGGGAAGCTGAAAGATTTTCACGCTTAAACACGTGATTTTCTTAACGCAAATTCTGTAATGTCGGGGAAAGAAAAAATAAAAACCAGATTACCGCGCCTCGCCTCGGAACGGCGCACCTCTTAAGCTATGGGAGCCCGTTCACCTAGACAACCCCCGGCTTTGCAAATAGAATAAAACCCCATGCCGTCCAAGCTTTCGGAAAATATTTCCCCATTTTACGTGATGGAAGTGCTGGAGAGGGCGAAGGAGATTGAGTCCCGGGGCGGGAGTGTCATACACTTCGAAGTCGGAGAGCCTGATTTCCCCACGCCCGCCGTGATTTGCGACGAAGCGGTTAAAGCGATAAAGGAAGGGGACACGAAATATACGCACAGCCTCGGGATACCTGAGCTGAGGGAGGCTATCTCCGAGGATTATGAAAAAACATACGGAGTCAGTATCTCTCCCGGAAGGGTTATTATCACGATGGGCAGCTCGCCCGCGTTATTCCTCGCTATGCTCGCACTGCTCGATCCGGGGGACGAGGTGATAATCACGGACCCGCATTACGCATGCTACCCGCAGCTGATAATGATAGCGGGAGGCGTGCCCAGGACGGTGAGGGTGTACGAGGAAGAGGGTTATCAGATCGATATAGCCGGATTAAAAAAAGCGGTCACCCCGAAGACTAAGGCAATTTTGATAAACTCGCCCGCAAACCCCACCGGAGCGGTGCTAATGCCCGGCGTAATCGGGGACGTTGCCTCGCTCGGCATATTCGTTATCTCGGACGAGATATACCACGGCATTCAATACGGCGGCGAGGCGAGGACGATATTCGAGTTCACGGAGGAGGCCATAGCCGTGAACGGTTTTTCGAAGCTCTATTCGATGACCGGATGGAGGCTCGGGTATTTTATAGTGCCCGATGAGTTCGTCCGCCCCGTGCAGAAGCTCCAGCAGAACCTCTTCATTTCACCGAACCCTTTCGTGCAGAGGGCGGGCGCCGCGGCAATAAGGCGCGGGAAGACCGATGCGCTCCGGATGGTCGGGGAATTCGACCTCAGGAGGCGGGCAATGATAGAAGGGCTCACGGAGCTCGGGTTCACCCTTAAAACAGAGCCGCAGGGGGCTTTTTACGTGTTCGTAAATGCTTCCGGCATAGACCCCGACTCCCACAGGCTCGCGTTCGATATACTCGAGAACGCGCATGTCGCCGTCACTCCCGGTATAGACTTCGGGGAGGGCGGAGAGGGCTATCTCAGGTTCTCCTACGCCGCTTCCGTATCCGACATAGAGGAGGGGATGAGGAGGCTCGGAGAGTATCTCGGCAAAACGAAAAAGAAGACACAATGACAATACCGTCGATCGCAGAAATTGATATCAGGGATAAAAAGCTGCTTATAAGGGTCGATTTCGACGTGCCCATCTCCCGCTCGGGGGAAATCGAGGACGCCCGGAAGCTCCACCTCGCGCTCCCCACGATAAGATACGCCATAGGTCAGAAGGCGAGGGTGATTATAGCGTCTCACCTGAGCGGGGCCGGAGGCAGGATGAGCCGGAAATACTCGCTCGAACCCCTGGGCAGCAAGCTCTCCGAGCTCCTCGACTGCGAGATATACTTCCCTGAAAACTCGATCGGGGACGCCGTCAGGAAAATATCCGGAGACATGCTGTCAAGCTGCGTCATGCTGCTGGAGAACCTTGAGTTCCATAAGGGCGAGCTCGCCAATAACCCCGAGTTCGCGAGGAAGCTCTCCGAGGTGGGGGACATATACGTCAACGAGGCTTTCTCGGTATCACATCAGAAGAGGGCTTCCACGCTCGCCATTGCCGATTGCTTCGATACCGTATGCGTCGGGCTCAGGTTCAAGGACGAAATGCAGAACCTCGGCCGCTTCGAAAATCCCGAGCGTCCTTTCGCTGCCGTGATCGGAGGGAGCTGCTCGCCCGGGAAAATCGAGCTCATGGAGAGTCTCATGGACAGGGCCGACACATTTTTAGTCGGGGGCGCCCTCGCCAACACTTTCCTTAAAGCGCTCGGTAAAGAGATCGGCCGTTCGGATATAGACGAGGGCACGATTTACAGCGCGAAGAAGCTCATATCCTCCGCCTTGTCGAGGGACATTAGATTTGTAATCCCCGAGGACTTCATCGCCGTAAGGGGGGATTTGAACAATGAACCCGCATCCTATATAATTTCCGGCGGCCGTATCCCGAATGACTCCATGGTAGTAGATATCGGACCCGAAACACGCCTGCAGTTCGCAAAGCATATCTCAAGAGCGCGAACGGTTCTCTGGAACGGGCCCCTGGGCATGTACGAGCGGGCCGGGTTCGGAGAGGGCACAGCCGCGTTTGCAAGGGCGCTCCAGGAGTCGGATGCGTGGAGCGGGATAGTGGGGGAGAGCACGCTTAACGCTCTCACGGATATGGGACTCGAAGCCGGGAAGAGTTATCTGTCCAGCGGAGGGGAGGCGGCTCTCGAGTTTATAAAGCATAAGACTCTGCCCGCGATTACGGCACTCGAGAACCGGATCAGATGAGAAAAACGCTTATTGCAGGCAATTGGAAGATGAATATGCTGAGGGGGGAGGCGAGGGAGCTTGCGCGCGGGGTCGTGGAAAGTACGAAAGGGTATGCCGAAAAAATTGATATAATACTGGCTCCCCCGTTTACGGCGCTCGACGTCGTCGGGCAGGAGCTCAGGGGGACCGGCATAATGCTCGGGGCCCAGGACGTATTCTGGGAGGAGAAAGGGGCGTTTACAGGTGAGATTTCACCCGGTATGCTAGCCGATGCCGGCTGCTCGTGGGTAATCATCGGCCATTCGGAAAGGAGGCATATACTCCGCGAGACGGACGATATGGTGAGGAAAAAGATAGGCGCATCCCTCGGGCGCGGGCTAAACGTGATCGTATGCGTCGGCGAGACGCTCGAGGAGAAGGAGCACGGGAAGACCATAAAGACCGTGGACGGGCAGGTGGAAAAGGCTCTTGCCGGAATCGGCATCGACGACCCGGCAGGTTTTGTGATCGCTTACGAGCCCGTATGGGCTATAGGGACCGGCCATCACGCGACCCCTGCGGAAGCGGAATTCGTGCAGGGTACAATCCGCGAAATTGCGGGTAATATATTGGGGGATACAGCCTCCCGCATAAGGATCGTTTACGGGGGGAGCGTTAATGAAGAAAATATCAGGGAGTTTCTTGCAGAGCCGAATATAGACGGCGCGCTCGTCGGAGGCGCAAGCCTGAGGGCGGAGTCTATGGCGGGCATAATCGAGACAGCAGGAGAGTAAAAGTGGAATTAATATTATTTTCCGTAAAGATAATTCATATAATCGTGAGCATACTGCTCATCATAGTAGTATTGCTGCAGCCCGGAAAGAGCGGGGACCTGGGATCGATATTCGGCGGCGGGACGAGCGAATCCATTTTCGGCTCGAGCGGCGCGGTGCCGTTCCTAGTCAAGGTGACGAGGGGACTCGCGATACTGTTCATGCTGACATCCCTTTCGCTCGGATATTTCGCTGCAAGCTCGGTGAGCAAGTCCGTAATTACCGATGAAGGGCAGCCGGCCGTAGAAGAGAAAGCGCCGCAGGGAGAAGCCCCTGCCGGCGTTACCGCTCCGGGAGGGAAGGCGACTTCGCCTGAGACACCGGCAGCGAACGAAACCGGTACGAAGCCCGGAGACGGAAAAGCGACCGGGACCATAAGCGGGGAAAAACCGACAGAGGGACAGGGCAAGAAGCAGGGAGACAGCACTAACGGCGCTCAGGACGCGGGACAAAATAAAAAGTAAGAACGTCTTTAAATTTACAATGTGCTGACGGGACCTCTGCAAGGTAATAACCTATTGTTTCCTTGCGCCTCAAAGGCGCATTAAGTATATTAAACATTACAATTATTCGGAGGTATTCAGAATGGCGTACATTATTGCGGAGCCATGCATAGGAGTTAAGGATAAAGCCTGTGTTGAAGCGTGCCCCGTTGACTGCATATACGAGGGCGAAGACCAGTTATTCATTCATCCCGAAGAGTGTATAGACTGCGGAGCCTGCGTGGACCCGTGTCCGGTCGATGCAATCTTTCATGAGGACGAGCTCCCCGAAAAATGGAACGAATATACTGCCAAGAATGCGGATTTCTTCGAAGGCAAGGAAGGTCTCGAGCCCGCCCGCAAGGATTGAGCTTTCCCGGCGCGGGGACTGAATTCGAAAATAAAAGCGAAAGGGGATGTGCCCGCGGCATGTCCCCTTTTTTTTATCCTTGAGATGGCTGAAAAAGGGATTAAAAAGATAAGCGGGAGAGAAAGTCCCGCGGAAAAGAAAAAGAGGGCGCTCTCGATACTCCGGATTCTCGGTGAGGAGTACCCGGAAGCAAAATGCCACCTCGACTACTCAAATGCTCTCGAGCTCCTGATCGGGTGCATATTGTCGGCCCAGTGCACGGACAAGAGGGTGAACGAGGTGACGAAGGACCTCTTCAGGAAGTACCCGACCGCCTCCCGTTTCGCCGCCGCGGACAGGGCGGAGCTCGAGGAAGAGATACATTCCTGCGGGTTTTTCAGGGCCAAAGCTAAATCCATACTAAACTGCGCCAAAGCGCTTGTTGAGCAGTACGGGGGCGAGGTTCCGGCGTCGATGGAGAAGCTGACGAAGCTCGCCGGTGTGGGGAGGAAGACGGCGAACGTCGTGCTCGGGAATTACTTCGGCATACCCGGGATAATCGTCGATACGCATATCATGAGGCTCTCAAAAAGGCTCAAGCTCACATCACACACGGATCCCGAGAAAATAGAGTATGACTTGAGGGCGCTTATACCGGAAAAGAAATGGACATTCTTCTCGAACGCGCTCGGCGACCACGGGAGGACGGTCTGCTTCGCCAGGAAGCCGAGATGCGGGGAATGCGCGATAAGCCACCTCTGCCCGTCGGCGGGGATGGTGTGAGGGGGCACACAATGTGTGCTCATGTACGATTTCTGTTTCACCCCTCAGCCTAACTTACCTTGTCATTCCGGGCTTGACCCGGAATCTCATCTTTTTTTCATGGAAGTTTCCGCCAATCCGCCAAGCTCCGCGGGGTATATGTTCGGGAAGGTTGGCGGATGGCGGATTCTTTTTCTGAGGAGGGAATTGAGGGCTAAATGTGAGATTGCCGCGCTGCGCTCGCAATGACAGTTCGGTTAAGCGACTGAACCTGTTCGAGTGTTTTTGACGATATGATACTACCCTCCATAACCTGTATAATATCAGCAGGAAACTCAATATAATTACATTGTTTCAGTAAGGCATGAACAAACGCTACAACTCATACCACGATTATCTCAAAGAGAGGTTCGGGTGCCGTGTGAACAAGGTCTCGGTCGATATGGGGTTCACTTGCCCGAACAGGGACGGGAGCATCACGCGCGGCGGCTGCGTTTACTGCAATAACGACAGCTTCGTCCCTCCTTACGCCCGCGCCCGCTATTCCATGCACGACCAGATCACGAGCGGCATGGATTACCTGAGAAGAAGGTTCAAGGCGGAAAAGTTCATCGTCTATTTCCAGGCATATACGAACACTTACGATGAGGCCGGGAAATTGGAAGGGATGTACAGAGAGGCGCTTAAGTATGACGGCGTCGTGGGGATCGCAGTGGGTACGAGGTCCGACTGCATGGACGAGGAGAAGATAGATATATTCGAGAGGCTCGCCCGCGAGTGCTACGTCTCTCTCGAATACGGCATAGAGTCCGTGTACGACAAGTCGCTCGAATTCATGAACAGGGGGCATGATTACATGTCTGTCCTCGACGCAATAGATATGTCCAGGGGCAGGGGGTTCGAGCTCGGGGCGCATATCATACTCGGCATGCCGACCGAGACGAGGGAGGAGATGCTCGCGATGGCTCGCGAGGTGTCCGCTCTCGGTATAGACTGCCTGAAGATTCACAACCTGCACATCGTGAAAAACACGCCGCTCGCCAGGATGTATAAAGAAAGCCCGTTTGAGCTTTTCGGGTACGAGGAATACCTGGATTTTATCGTGCGTTTTCTTGAGAGGCTCTCGCCCCGGATAGTCGTCGAGCGCTTTTTCACCGACACGCCGAGGAGCCTGCTTATCGCCCCCGGATGGAATAAATCGCATATCGAGGTGATAAGAGGGATTGAGGCGGAGCTCGAAAGAAGGGATACGTATCAGGGCAGGCTCTATGCGGAGGACGCTTCGCCGGAGCTTCGCTCGTCCGCTTCCTGATTCAGGGCTTCTCATTAAATAAGGCAGAAGCCGTCATTCGATTAATTCAATATGCATTGAATCATTCGCTCTCGAACTCGATCATCGAGGCGAATTTCTTTTCGGGCGGAGCGGATTCTTCCTCCGTAAGGAGTATGGTGTCTTCATGCTCGTGCATTTGGTTGAGACTTATGTTGAGCGACTCGATTATTTCCTTGAATTCGGCAATTTCCATGTTGAGTCTGCATATCTCGGCTCTATACTCTTTAATTTCTTTCCAGGGGTCTCTAAGTTCTGAAGCGGGATTTTCCTCACAGCCGTTCTGTCCCGGTATCTCCGCGCCGTTCCCCGCTCCGGCTTGCGCCCGGTATTTATATAGAGCGATCTCTATCGCTGCCTTAAGCTCAGTCTGATTGAAGGGCTTGACCAGATATCCCGACAGCTCTTTTGGTCTTTGCCCTGTTGAGGGTGTCCTCGTCCGTATATCCGGAGAGAAAAATCACCGGGTATGCCGAGATTTTCCGTTATCCGTCCCGCCGGATTCTATACCGTCGAGTTTGCCGTCCCTTCGACATCGATCAGCACTATGTCGGGTCTGCTGCTCTCAGCCGTCCTGACCGCATCCTCGCCGGAGGATATAACCGGCAGAACCGTGTATCCCGATGAAGTGAGCAGATCTCCCCGATAAGATCGGAGAAATTCCCGCTGTCCTCAACAACCATAATCCTTGCGCTGCTCATATTACTATCTCCGCAACCTGATATCCCACTCCGGGATTTAATAGAAGCCAATCTGATGAGTGTGCAAGAAATGTGCCATTAACTATCGTCATAACCAGCTTCAATCATTGGATATTATTACCGCGCAATCGGTTTGGTTCGAATTGCAGAGGCAAATAACGTCAGGTATGACAATTATTGTTGCAAATGGAAGCAATAGCTGATGAATCAATGTAAACGGAGATAAGCAGCAGGATAAGACCAGTGCGGGTACATTTATACCTGACGCGGCGGATTAAAAGTGTCCGCGCCCGGACACCGTACGAACCGCTATCAAGCTGCCGTTCAGGTGATATACTTTTTCCTAAGTTAGGTTAATATTGATAGCTCATACGGGAGGTAAGAGGTAAATGATGAAAAGCTCGAACCCTGCATTAAGCGAGAAGACTTTCGACAGGCTCGCACCCGACATTACGGCCGCCGGGCAAATGACGGTTAACGGCACGATAAACAAGACGCTAATTCTCCTCGTCCTCGTCCTGGTTCCCGCCCTCTGGCTATGGGATATGTTCACGAAATCAGGGATGCAGGCTGTAGCGGTCTGGATGTACGGGGGGCTCATAGGCGGGCTCGTTTTCGCCATGATTACGATATTCAAGAAGACATGGGCGCCTTACACTGCCCCCGTATACGCGGTGCTCGAAGGGCTCGTTATAGGCGGCATCTCGGCGTACGCGGAATCTCAGTTGAAGGGGATAGTATTTCAGGCCGTGGCGCTCACGTTCGGCACCCTCTTTTCCCTGCTCATCGCGTACAGGTCGGGTCTTATCAAGGTAACGGAGAAATTCAGGCTCGGAGTAGTCGCTGCCACGGGCGCGATATTCGTCGTTTATCTTGTATCCATGGTGATCGGGTTTTTCGGTGTAAAAGTCCCGTTCATATACTCGGGAGGCACGTTCGGCATCCTGTTCAGCCTTTTCGTAGTGGTCATCGCGGCCCTCAACCTCGTCCTGGATTTCGATTTCATAGAGCAGGGCGCAAGCCAGGGCGCGCCGAAGTACATGGAATGGTACGGCGCGTTCGGACTCATGGTAACTCTCATCTGGCTTTACATCGAATTCTTGAGGCTCCTCACGAAGCTGAGACAGTGAGGCTGCCGTTTCCCGACCGGCTTTCTAATGATGCGAAAATAATTTATTACGGAGGAAGAATTTGAAGACCAAATTTATTTATGCGGCGGCTCTATGGATTTTAACGGCCGCCATACTTGCGGCGCCCGTTTCTTCGGCAAGGGCCCAGAGCGGGGCTAACACTCCGCAGATTCTCGGAAACAAAATACTCGAAGGCATCAAGGCCAAGAATAAGGACGCGCTTAAATCGCTTATTCACCCCCAGGTTATTGCTTTTATGAAGGACGGCAATCCGGGGGAGCTCGACATGGTTATCAATAATCTCCTAAGCCTGCAGATTCCGAAGGACTCGGAATTCGTGGTCGAGCCGATGGACCAGGTGTCGGAGTACGATAAACCCACACAGACCCTTAAATTCAGGGATAACACGCTCTATTTCCCCGTGGCGCCGTCTGATTTGCTCGTCCTTGTAACGGAAGCGGAGATACCCAAGAAAGACGAGAAGGGAGTGGAGACGAAAACGAAGGCCAAGGTCGGCGTGATGGTGAACACGATCACTCAATATAACGGGAGCTGGTATATAGTGCTGCCCGTGAAAAAGACCGACGAGAAACCGGCCGAGAAGACGCAGTAGATTTCTCTTCCGCCGCGCATTATTGTCAACGCCTCTTGAGAGAAGATATACGTGAGTGAAGTAAGATATCGAACACCCTCTTATAATCTTTGACGGGGTATGCAATTACTGCTGCGGTGTGGTCAATTTCATAATCAAAAGGGACCCTCGGGGCTTGTTCAGGTTCGCGCCCTTTCAATCCGAAGCCGCGGAAAGAATCCTCGGGAAATTTAATTACCCTGCGGCAAGCCTCGATTCGATCGTATTGATCGAAGAGGGGAAGCTCTATACCAAATCCGAAGCGGGGCTCAGGGTGCAGAAGCTCCTGGGCGGAATCCACAGTCTCCTCTACGCATTCATCGTCGTCCCCGCGCCTCTCAGGGACGCGGTCTATGACTTCATAGCCCGGAACAGGTACAGATGGTTCGGGAAGAAGGAGGAGTGCATGATACCCGACCCCGGAATAAGGAGCAGGTTCCTCGAATGAGCGCGAACTATCATATATAATTTTATTCCCGTAAGCACACCTAGTAAGATGAATCAGATTGTCATGAATGACCGGATGGTCTTCAAGATCGCTACCCTCGATTGCGAGTACGAGCAGATACACAGGCTCAACTACGAGACGTTTGTAGAAGAGATACCCCAGCACGGGGAGAACGCGGAAAAAAGGCTCGTCGATAAATTCCACGGAGAGAACACTTATATCATCTGCCTCGACGGCGAAGAGCTGGTAGGGATGCTGGCCGTGAGGGACAGGCGGCCTTTCTCGCTCGATGAGAAGCTCACGGGACTCGATTCATACCTGCCGCCCTCGCGCTCGTTATGCGAGCTCAGGCTCCTGTCGGTGAGGAAGGATCGCCGTTACCGTAAAGTCATAATGGGACTCTTCATGCATCTCGCCGCCTACTGCGAGGAAAAAAAATACGACCTCGCCCTTATCTCGGCGAACGTTTCTCAGGAAAAGCTCTACAGGAACCTCGGGTTTATCCCGTTCGGCCCCGAAGTCGGAACGGCAAGCGCAAAATACCAGCCGATGTACCTCACGCCGGCGTCCTATTACGGGATGAAGGAGCGGACGAGGCTCCTTTCGAGAATGGGGGAGAGCGGACAGGTCACGGAAAAGCCCCTCAATCTTCTCCCGGGGCCCGTGGACGTTTGCGAGTCATCCAGAAGCGCGATGGCTGCTATCCCTGTGTCACACAGGACGGAAGAGTTTACGGACGACCTCGATCATGTAAAGAGTCTCCTCTCCGGTCTCTCAAGCGCGAGGCATACTGCGATATTGATGGGGTCGGGCACGCTCGCGAACGACGCCGTCGCCGCGCAGTTATCTCTCATGGAAGGGAACGGTCTCGTGCTCTCAAACGGCGAGTTCGGCGAGCGTCTGAAAGACCATGCGCGGAGATGGGGATTTTCGTTCAATACGGTAGAGAAGGAGTGGGGAGATATATTCGGGCGCGAAGAGATTGAAGACGCGCTTTCACGATACGGAGAAACGTCATGGCTCTGGGCTGTGCATTCTGAGACTTCGACCGGGGTATTGAACGACATCGGAGCGCTTGGGGAGCTATGCGGGCGCAGCGGCGTCTCCCTCTGCCTCGACTGTATAAGCTCTCTCGGCACTGTGCCGCTCGACCTCTCCCGCGTTTACCTGGCGACGGGCGCAAGCGGGAAGGGGCTCAGGTCTTATCCGGGGCTCTCATTCGTTTTCTATAATCATGAAATCATGCCTCACCCGGAGAAGCTGCCGCGCTACCTGGATCTCGGGCTCTATGCGTACTCCCCGGGCACGCCGTTTACGCTCTCATCGAACCTGCTGTATGCACTCAAGGCTTCCCTCGATAATTTCCGCGCGGAAGAGAGATACGCTGAGCTGCGTAAGCTCTCTGATTGGCTGAGGGAGAGGCTTTCCGACGCGGGGTTCGGCCTACTCGCCGAGAAGGGGCATGAGTCCCCCGCGATCATCACTATACCTCTTCCCGAGAGGCTCAGCTCGCGCGCGCTCGGAATGAAGCTCGAAAAATCGGGTTACAATCTCAACTGGAGGAGCCGGTATCTCCTCGAGAGGAACTGCGTTCAAATAGCGCTCATGGGGGACTGCACGGAGAGCCGTATTGCGCCCCTCATCGATTTGCTCTCTCAAGAAATGAAGTCCAGACACAGGGCATAAAACTTTTCCTGCCGCTTTGACGAATCCCTGCGGAAGTTTTATTATGTGCATATTTATAAATTCATAAAGGAGGAACAAAGATGGCCAGTTTAGTTGATCGTATGATCAGGGCTTCCAAGCTGGATGCGAGTCTTTAGAGGAAGTCGAGGCGGATAAAGGTTCGATGGACAGGCGGTTTCCGTAGTCGTGCTGTCTAGTTTATAACGACTCGGATTATAAAAATTTTGTACGTGGTAGCAATAGTTTTGGACTGCGATTTCTCGCGGTTGGTTTATTATTAGAGGTTTTAGTGATTCGGCGAGCTACTGGAATAGTTACGAGTGATTCTATCTCCTATTTTCGTTCCTGTTATATGTTCTTATCGCACGTGTTTGGCTGGAGATCCTAATAGTAATTTTCCGGATTGCAGAGGATACTCGAAAGATAGTAGATCATTGTGCTGAAAAGAAATAGTGGAGTATTTTGGGCAAAGGTATGCCCCCTGAGCGGTGCGTGTATCCGAATTGGAGTTTCATTGGACTAATTCATACAATCAACTAGAAAAATTTTGTTTGGTGGAGTAATTATTATCTTATTTTGACTTGTCGGATTCTTAGCTTTAAGTTGTAATTCCTATATTTTCTATTACTAGAGGTGAACCGTATCCGTGTTTATTAAAAGAGTCATAAGGGCGCTCCTGCTCGACCCGGAGCTGTACGAAGAGGTCGAGCATGACAAGAGCGCGATCTGGCAGGCTGTCGTCGTCGTATTCCTCGTGAGCCTCGCGAGGGGGATATATACGTATAAGACGGGCGACTACAGGGGCTTCATATTGGGTACTATCACGAGCTTCGTGCTCTGGATACTGCTTGCGTTTCTCATATATATAATCGGCACGAAGCTATTTCCCGAATCGGAGACCAGGACCGACCAGGGGGAAGTGATGCGGGTGCTGGGCTTCGCGAGCGCGCCGGGTATATTCCGCGTCTTCGCGGTCGTCCACTGGCTGACACCCTACGTGCTGCTCTTCGTATGGCTGTGGACGCTCGTTGCGATGATAATCGGCGTGAGGCAGGCTCTCGATTTCAAGAACACGTGGAACGCCATCTGGGTGTGCGTCGTGGGACTCATCACGTACTGGCTCGTATATATAATATTCCTTTTCGCATACGGACTGCCGAAGCCCGTATGGTCGTGAGGCACACAATGTGTGGCGGAGAATCTCCGCGCATATACGATTGCGTCACTCCTTCTCTGCTCCATCCAAGACCGCAACCGAACCCGTTCGTCCTGAGCTTGTCGCTCGTCTCGGCGACTCGTCCCGGCGAAGTCTCGGGCCGTAGCCGGGAAGGACGTACGCAATGTGGATTCATATATGGGTTGTGCTTCACTCCTCGGCCAGACCTACCCCGTCATTTCGAACGTATGTGAGAAATCTATCTTTTGTTTCTCACTTCTTTAAATACGGATTTCTACCTATGGTCGAAATGACATCCTCCGACTAGGCTCAGGATGACAAAGAATGAGATTCCTCGGCTACAGCTCGACATGACAAGGCCGGTTAGATCGAGGATTATGGAGCAAGGGAGAGTCGCGGCAAGATGCCGCTCCTACGGGTTTTGTTTTCCTTCCTTTCGTAAAGGAGGGGTAGGGTGGATTTAATTTTATATAAAAAGAATAAACACTGGATTCCCGATGAAGGCATTCGGGAATGACAAAAGAAAATGATTAGACCCTGAATCAAGTTCAGGGTGACTTAAAACATGGAGTTGGATTTCCTGTCCCGCTCACCCTCGCGCTTTGGCCATGCGTTTGGCTTCGTCTTTGAGAATCTTGTAGTCGATGCTGTCGACGAGCGCTTTCCAGCTCGCCTCGACTATGTTCTGGGAAACCCCGACGGTGCTCCAGTCGCTCTCGCCGTCGCCTGATTCTATCAGCACCCTTACCACGGCGTCAGTCCCGTGCTGTCTCGCAAGGACCCTCACCCTGTAGTCTTTGAGGGTGACTTCTTTCAGGTTCGGATAGAACTTTTCGAGCGCCTTCCTCAAGCCCTGGTCGAGCGCGTGCACGGGGCCGTTCCCTATCGCAGCCGTGTGCTCGGTTACCCCGTCCACCTGTACTATGAGCGTCGCCTCCGTGATGGGCTCCTCGTCGTCGTTCCTTTTCTCGGTTATCGTGCGCACGCCCTTAAGGTAGAACGGCTTTCTGTATTCCCCGAGCGCCTTTCTCACAAGGAGCTCGAAAGAAGCGTCCGCCCCTTCGAACTCGTATCCCTCGTTCTCGAGCTTCTTGAGCTCGTTCAGGATACTATTGATGCGTTTGTCCTGAGGGTCGAGCTCTATGCCGAGCTCTTTCGCCTTGTAGATAATGTTGCTCCGCCCGGAGAGGTCGGAGATCAGGATGCGCCTGCGGTTCCCGACGACCTCGGGGCTTATGTGCTCGTAGGTCTCCGATTTTTTCATCACGGCGCTTACGTGGAGTCCGCCCTTATGGGCGAACGCGCTCTCTCCGACAAACGGTCTGTGCTTGAGCGGCGGTAAATTAGTAAGCTCGTGTATGAAGTGGGACACGTCGTAGAGCCTCTTGAGGTCGTTCTCGTCGATGCAGTCTATGCCGAGCTTGAGCTTGAGATTAGGCACGATCGAGCAGAGGTTCGCGTTACCGCACCTCTCCCCGTACCCGTTCATCGTGCCCTGCACCTGCCTCACGCCTTCCCTCACGGCGTAGAGCGTGTTTGCGACGCCCATCTCGCCGTCGTTGTGCGTGTGTATGCCCAGGTGAGGGTTATCGAGGTTGAGGTTCACTGCCCTCACTATTTCCTCTATCTCCCAGGGGAGCGTGCCGCCGTTCGTGTCGCATAGTACGAGGACGTCGGCGCCCGCGTCCTTTGCCGCTTTTATCGCCTCCAGCGTGTACTTGGGGTTGTGCTTGTATCCGTCGAAGAAATGCTCGGCGTCGAAGAATACCTCGTCGACGTGTTTTTTCAGATACGTTATGGAGTCGTGGATTATTTCGATGTTTTCCTTGAGCGGTATCCTGAGCGCTTCCTTTACGTGGAAGTCCCAGCTCTTGCCGACTATCGTAACGGCGGGGGTCTCTGCTTTGAGGAGCGCCTGTACGCTCCCGTCCTCGTCGCATGTCTTTCCCGCGCGTCTCGTGCTGCCGAACGCGGCGACCTTCGACTTCCTGAGCCTGAGCCTCTTCGCCTCCTCAAAAAACCCTTCGTCCCTTTCGTTTGACCCCGGCCATCCGCCTTCTATATAATGAACGCCCAGCTCGTCCAGCTTCTGGGCGATCCTCAGCTTGTCGTGTATCGAGAAGGATATACTTTCCCCCTGAGTCCCGTCCCTGAGCGTTACGTCGTAAATCTTTACCGAATCCCGGCTCATTTTACTTCCCCCAGCTCGAAGGCGTCGTGAAGCGCCCTCACGGCGAGCTCCGTGTATTTCTCCTCTACAACGCAGGAAATCTTTATTTCCGAAGTGCTTATCATCAGAATATTTATACCTTCTTTCGCAAGGGTCGAAAACATCCTGGCCGCTACTCCCGAGTGGGTTTTCATACCGACGCCGACGAGCGAAACCTTGGCTATCTTGTCGTCGGATATGATTTTCTTGGCCCCGAGCTCCTTTGCTACCTTCTCAGTTAGTATAATCGATTTTTTGAAATCTGTCCTCGGCACGGTGAACGTCATATCGGTGTACCCCTCTATGCTCACGTTCTGGACTATCATGTCCACTATGATTCCGCTCTCGCTCAGCGGTGTGAATATTTTGGCAGCTATTCCGGGGCTGTCAGGCACCTGCGTGATCGTAATCTTCGCCTGGTTTTTATCCGCGGATACTCCCGATATGAGAATGTTTTCCAAGTGAGTCATTTCTTCCTCCTCTACTACCCATGTTCCTTCCATATCCGGTTTGGCTGTGGGGCGGACGTGGATCGTTACGCCGAACTTCATCGCGAACTCTACCGCCCTCGCCTGGAGCACCTTAGATCCCAGGCTCGCGAGCTCGAGCATCTCCTCGTACGATATTTTTTCGAGCTTCCTTGCGGTGGGCACCATACCGGGGTCAGACGTATATATGCCGTCCACGTCGTCCTTATAGAGCTCGCACGAGTCCGCGCCTAACGCCGCAGCGAGCGCTACTGCCGTAAGGTCGGAGCCGCCCCTGCCCAGAGTAGTGACGTTTCCTTCCTCGTCCACTCCCTGAAAGCCCGCAACGACGGCGATCTTGCCTTCGTCGAGAGCGCTCCTTATCTTCTCGGCGTCTATCCTCACTATCTTGGCCTTGGAGTGCGCGTTGTCGGTCACAATCCTCACCTGATGCCCCTGGAAAGATACAGCGTCCTGCCCGAGGGACTTTATGGACATGGCGAGGAGTCCCGAGGAAACCTGCTCGCCGCTCGATGTCACGACGTCGAGCTCCCTCTCGTCGGGAGGGTCCATGATTTCCAGGGACAGTTTAACGAGCTTGTCCGTTTCGCCCGCCATTGCCGAGACCACCACGAGGACGTCGTTCCCCTTTTTTTTCGTTTTTATTACGTGACCCGCGACCCACTTTACTTTGTCGAGGTTGGAAACGCTTGTTCCGCCGTATTTCTGAACGATGAGACCCATTCTTTTTTCCCTTCTATTTTTATCTCGCGTATGTTCTCCGAGCCGTTTCCGGTCTCGGGTATTTTTATGTCGATATATATAGTATATTCAGGAAATATTTCTTCAACCCTGTCCGCCCACTCGACCGCCGACACACCTCCGCCGAATAAAAACTCCTCCGAGCCTATTCCGATAAGCTCGTCCGCACCGGAAATCCTGTACAGATCGAAGTGGTAAAGAGGAATCCTGCCTTCATACGCATTCATTATCACGAAGGTCGGGCTCACGGGCTCGTCTTCTATGCCGAGTCCCCTGGCTATACCCTTGACGAGGACCGTCTTACCCGCGCCCAGGTCCCCCCTGAGGGCAATAATACTACCGGGTTCGAGCGATTTTCCAATAATCTCACCCAGTTTTATTGTTTCGTCCGTATCCGTTACCCGAATGTCCATACTTTCTCTCTTCGTCATATCGGTTTTTTGTGAATTTAAGTATAAGTGTGATCAGCGGATTCGGAAGAAGGGCTCCTCGTCCGAATCGGGAAGCTCGCCCAGCACTTTGGGCAGCTCGCTTGCGAGGTCGCCCGCTATTATGCCCGCCTGCCCGTGGTGGGTGCGCACAGCCGCGTCGCCCGCGAGGCCGTGGACGAATACGCCCAGCCTCGCCGCATCTTCGGGGCTCAAACGCTGGGCGAGGAAGCCGCCTATTATGCCCGTGAGCACGTCCCCCATGCCGCCCGAGGCCATTCCGGCGTTGCCGGAGGTGTTTATATACGCATTCCCTCCGGGAGTCGAGACGACAGACCTTGCGCCTTTCAGCACGAGGTGGACGTTATACCTCTTTGAAAAATCGAGCGATACGCCTATTCTGTCGTGCTCTATTTCTTCAATCGTAATGCCCGTGAGGCGGGACATCTCCCCCGGATGGGGAGTGAGCACGAGAGGCGCCTTTGCCTTTAAGAGTATTCCCGGCTCTTCCGCAATGAGCGTGAGTGCGTCCGCGTCAACGACGGCCGGGACCTCGCACGTCCTTATTATTTCATAGAGGAATCCGCGCGTCTCCTCCGTCGTGGAGATGCCGGGTCCTATGGCGAGGGCGGTTTTCCTGTTTGCTATGATCTCCTTCGCCCGCTTTATCGACGCCTTTCCGAGCGTGCGGAGGTCCGTCTCGGGGAGAGGCTCAGTCATCGCCTCTGTGGTTTTTACTTCCATTATATCGTTCAGGCTTGCGGGTATACCTACCGTGACGAGCCCTGTGCCCACCCTGAGCGCGCCCAAGGAGGCGAGAGTCGCAGCGCCGGTCTTCCCCGGCGAGCCAGCGAGAATGAACAGGTGGCCGTATGTGCCTTTGTGCGAGTCGGGGTGCCTCGGTTTCAATATCCCTCTGACCGAGGCGTGTGTGAGCAATTCGTAAGGTATGCCTGATTCGAGGAATTTAGGCGTCGTGATGTCGGCCACGTAAATCCTGCCCGCGTAGTCGAGTCCGGGGTATATGGAGATGCCTAACTTGGGGAGGACGAATGTTACGGTTACGTCGGCTTTCACCGCCGCGCCTAAGGGGAAGCCCGTATCAGCGTCGAGTCCGGAAGGTATGTCCACGGCCAGTCTCGGGACGGGCTGGCTATTCATGAAATCTATGATCTTTCTGTTAAACCCGTCCACGTCCCTGTCGAGACCCGTGCCGAAGAGGGCGTCCACTATGAGGTCCGCCTGTTTATATTTTCTCAGGCTTCCGTCAAGCTCGACCACTTCGCCTCCCGATTTTTTCAGCGCTTTCAGGTTAGTCAGGGCGTCGCCCCTGTATTTGCCGGAGCTTCCGGCGAGATAGGTTGTTACTGCGATGCCCTGGCCCATCAAGTGGCGCGCGATGACGAACCCGTCGCCGCCGTTATTCCCGCCGCCCGCGAAGACGGCCACTCTATCCGCAAAGGGGAATTCCTCGATGAGGACGTCGGCAGCCGCACGCCCGGCGTTTTCCATGAGGACGAGGCCCGGCATGCCGTGCTTCTCTATCGATTTGGCGTCAATGTCCCTTACAATCTCGCGTGTGGCTATTTTCATGTGCGTGCATAAAAAATAACGTAAATTAGCGGGATTGTATAGGCGGGGGTGGCGAAGGGCGTATGGAAGGGATGGATGAAAAGATTAGATTTCGGAATGAAAAGTCAAGGCAACGATGGTTCTCTTCTTTGTCTTGATACAAGGAATTAAGGAGTAATCCTGTATCGGCGGAGATGCTCCGCCATGCATCGTGAGCCGGTCACTTCGCCATGCCGGCGTAGGCGACGGGTCTCGTATCGCCGAACGTATTTATGAGCGTATCCATAAATTCCTGCGTGTGCTCGTCGCAGAAATGATATGTGAGCGATTCCCTTCCGCCGCGGCTGGATACCGTTATCTGCTCGTAGTGCCTGCTGCATAGGTCTTTATGGCAGAGGGCGCAGGTTTTGATTGTTATCCTCTCACCTTCGCTCGCGCAGCGCTCGCCGTCGTCGTTTACATGGTCGCACTGGAATATTTCGACTGTGATGGTTTTGCTCGACATATATAATCTCCTTTAAATAATACCGTTTATTGCCACACGCCGCGAGCCCCAACTCTCATTAAACTAAATCCTGCGGATTATGTCAATATGGTTTTATAGGGCGAGTCCTCGAATTCAATGCCGCGTCCGGGGCAGGGTAACGCCGTACCCCGTCTGGGGTATGGGCCTCGTGTCTCCGTACTTTCGGGCGAGCGTATCCAGGAACTCGTCCGTGTGGTGCACGCAGAAATAGTACGTGAAGTAGTCTCTCGTCCCCTGGAGCGTCACGGTCGCGAGCTCGGAGTGCGTGATACAGAGGTCCTTCCCGCAAACTCCGCACGTCTTTATCGCGTCCCTGTTGCCCTCCCTTTCGCACCTCTCCCCGCTCTCGTCCGTATGGTCGCACTGAAAGAGCTCTCTCGTTAACGTTTTCATCGACATCCGTTTCACCTTGTATATACAAGATCAAAATCGTAACAGAGCCATATTCCAATTATTAAAGTAAATCGGCAGGGATAAGTCAATACGTTTTGTTGTGAGTATTGTGTTTGCAAAAGGCTCAGGGGAGGGTCGCTTCCGTCGTATTATTCCCATTCGAAGCCAGGCGGTTGTCTTCTTCAATATTGAATTCTGAAAGCTTCGCTTGAAAACCCGGGGCGGGTAATGTATAAATCCTATAATGATTACACCACAGGAAAGCCTGTTCGGGGCCATTAAATATTTCCAGACACGGTTCACGGGACGCCCCAAGCTCGTAAACCTCGAGATCACGAAGCTCTGTAACGCGAAGTGCGATTTCTGCGACTACTGGCAGACGAGGCACGAGGAGCGTATCTACGATTACAGGCCGGTCATAAAGCTGATAAACCCTCTCGTCGTCGTTATTACCGGCGGCGAGCCTATGCTGAGAAAAGACCTCCCCGATATAGTCAGGCAGGTGAAGGAGTCGTCCTATTTTATCTTCACGTCGATGGTCACGAAGGGAGACCTCCTGACCGTGGACAAGGCGAAGGAGCTTTACGACGCGGGGATAAACCAGATAGCGATATCCCTCGATTTCCCGGGGAAGATGCACGACACCTACAGGGGGGTGCCCGGGCTCTGGGACCACCTCTCGGAGCTTCTTCCCGTGCTCGGAAAGAGATTCCCCAAGGGGAAGGTGACGCTCAACACTATAATCATGGAGGACAACATCGACTCCATACCCGAGCTCGCGGCGAAGGCGAGGGAGTGGGGGATAGGTATCTCGTTCAGCTCGTATTCTGTTATGAAGACGAACAACGAGACCCATTTCGTACATCCGAAAGAGCTCGAAAGGGTGAAGAAACTTGTAGACGAGCTTATAAGGCTCAGGAAGACGTGGAAGGGAACGATACTATCGACAGAGTATTACCTGAAGGAGATACCGAGGTATTTCGAAACGGGCGGGATACCGGGATGCACCGCAGGGATAAGCCACATACAGGTTACGCCGTCGGGACATTTAAAACGGTGCTCCGAAATGCCCATCACCACTCATTACTCCGAATATACGCCGAAGCTCTACGAAGAGACCAAATGTACGGCGTGCTGGTACGCATGCCGCGGGGAGACCCAGACCCCGGCCAGTATCAGGCGCGCGCTCGAATACATGGGCGTATGGGTTTGAGACCGGACGCAATATCTTCGAGCTCCGAGAAATCAGGAGACGCTTTTCATACTCTAATTAAAATCGACAGTTTGTAGATTGAATCGAGGGGGGTGCTTTAGTTAGCCCTTCACACGCCAGATTGTGCCTTCGGACTTGTCTTCGAGGAGTATGCCCTGCGAGCTCAGCTGCTCCCTGATCTCGTCTGCGCGCTTCCAGTTCTTTTCCGACCTCGCTGAATTCCTTTCCTTTATAAGCTCTTCGATCTCCTGCTCGGTGATCCCGGCAGATTTTTTCTCTAGCTTGAGCCCTTGCAGATATTCGTCAGGCTCGTACTCGAGTATCCCGAGCGCGGTGCCGAAATGCCCTATTTCCTTGAGTGCTTTATCGAGCGCGGGCGTCCATCCCCTGGAGTCTATCGACCTGTTAACCGCGCGCGTGAGCTCGAAGAGGTTGCCTATAGCGTCAGCGGTGTTGAAATCGTCGCACATTGTCTCTACCCATTTCTGACTGAATGAAGCCACCGCGCCCGCAAGCTCGGCGTCGTCCCCGCTCTTGTCTTTCCTCTGGTCTTTAGCCCGCTTGAGCGTGATGTAGAGCCTTTCGAGAGCGGCTTCGGCCTCGTCCATTGTCGTATCCGAGAAGTCAGCCGGATTTAAATACTGGTGGGAGAGGAAGAAGAGCCTTATCGCTTCCCTGTTCCACATGGTGACGGCTTCCCTCACGTTCAATATATTGCCTATGGATTTCGACATCTTCTCGCGGTTTATCTGAATGAGTCCGTTATGGACCCAGTATTTTGCGAATTCCTTACCCGTGGCGGCTTCCGACTGGGCTATTTCGTTCTCGTGGTGGGGGAATATGAGGTCCTTCCCGCCCCCGTGTATGTCGAAGCTCTCTCCCAAATACTTCATGCTCATCGTCGAGCACTCGATGTGCCATCCGGGGCGTCCGCTGCCCCAGGGACTTCCCCAGAAGGGCTCTCCGGGCTTCGCGCCTTTCCAGAGCGCGAAGTCGAGCGGGTCCTCTTTCTTCTCGTTTATGTCTATCCTCGTCCCCGCGAGCATGTCGTCGGGGTCTCTCTTCGAAAGCTTACCGTAGCCCTTGAACTTCTTGACGGAGAAAAATACGTCGTCGCCCGACTGATAGGCGTAGCCGTTGTCGATTATCCTTTCTATAAGGTCGATTATTTCGGGTACGTGCTCGGTAACTTTGGGCTCGACCGTCGGCCTCCGCACCCCTATCGAAGCCATGTCTTCCCTGTATTCCTGTATGTACTTCTCCGAGATTTCGTTGGGCGGAATTCCCGTTTCGTTTGCCCTGTTTATTATCTTGTCGTCAATGTCGGTAAAGTTCCTCACGTACGTTACTTCATAGCCGAGATGTGAGAGGAACCTCTCTATGACGTCGAACGTGACGGCAGCCCTCGCGTGTCCGAGGTGGGCGGAGTCGTACACGGTCGGGCCGCAGACGTACATCTTTATCCTGTTTTTCTCGTGCGGGACGAGCTCTTCCTTTTTCTGTGTGAGCGTGTTGTAGAGGGTTACTTTCTTTTCCATTTTTTAATTACCGGAATGCTGATCCGACCCGGCCATAGCGATGTGCGCGGGCTAGATGAGGTCCTCCCCGCCGTCGACTTTGATGACGTTCCCCGTGAGCCAGTGAGTGCCGGATACGGAGAGGGCGGCTATCGCCTGAGCCACGTCGGACGTGGTAGTAAGCCTGCCCGCCGGGTTCACCGCGAGGGCGTGCTTGATAATCTCCTCGCTTCCCGGAATCTTGCTGAGCGCCGGGGTCTCGGTAACGCCGGCCTGTATGGCGTTCGCCGTGATCTTGTGCTTAGCCAGCTCTACCGCGAGCTGTCGGATGTGGGATTCCAAAGCTGCTTTCGAGGCCGAGACGGGGCCGTACGTGGGCCATACCCTGTGACCGCCCGCGCTCGTCATGGCGAATATCCTTCCGCCCTCGACCATCATCCTCCTGCTCACTATCTCCTGAGCCCAGTAAACGAGAGAATGCGCCATTACGTCGAGCGTCATGTCCATGTTCTTGTTGGATACCCTGTCCTTCTCCGTCTCCCCGATATAGGGTTTCAGCGTGCCGAATGCGAGGGAATGTATGAGCACCTTTATCCCGGAAGGGTTCCTGTGCTCATCCAGTATCTGCTCTATTTCGCCTAAGGTCTCCGCCCTCTGCTCGGGGTCGGCTGCGTTCACGTTGAAGAAGCTCGTCTGCCGTCCCTTTTCTTTTATCTTCTCTTTTATTTCCTCGACCTTGGGCATCGTGGATTTCCTGTCGAGGTGGACGCCGAATATATTCATTCCGTGCGATGCGAGCTCCAGGGCGGCGGCTTCGCCGAATCCGCTCGATGCTCCCAGTATCAATGCCCAGTTGTTCTCCAGTCCGTGCGCCATGCCCTGTAAATCCCCCTTGTCGGTTATTTAATCTCTTAAAATTGCAGTAGAGATATTACGTACTTTGGGGGGAATTTCAAGGCGGCGAGTCGCCGCGGACATACGGTTCTATTGCTGGCACGGATGACTGATGTAGGATCGTATATGAGCGCAGATTCTGTGCCGAGAGACGAACGGGATTGACTTTGATAGTTGGCTGGGCAGAAGAGTTATGGGGGAATCGTATATGAGCACACATTATGCCTTGACAATCAACATAGTGCGTGGAAACTGATTCGTTGAGAAGAATAGAATGAGTCAAATTAATTATTCATCAGTCATCACGCGCGTCGGCCAGGTCTTCATTCTGTCGGGTCCGATAGGGCGTCTCCAGAATAATATTTGGCGAGAAGGGGTTCAGGAACCACCTCGACGGACTGAACGGCGCGCACATTCTCGAAGGAGGAGCCGCGGCTGATATGGCATATGAGCTTGAGCTCTACTTCGACGGGAAGCTCTCCGAATTCAAGACCGGCATCGACGTATCCGAAGGCACTCCGTTTCAAATATCCGTCTGGAATAAACTCCTGGACATACCCTACGGGGAGACTGTCACGTATAAGGAGATCGCTGAGAGCGTCGGCAGGCCCGGAGCGTCGAGGGCCGTCGGGAACGCTGTCGGAGCCAATCCGATACCGATAGTGATCCCCTGTCACAGGGTGCTCGCTTCGAACGGGCTCGGCGGTTATTCATCCGGTATAGATATAAAAAAAGACCTCCTCAGGGTGGAAGGGGCAATCTCTTAGGTGAAAATAAGGATTGCAAAGCTCATTGCAACCTTTTTCTACGTCGGGTACTTCCCGTACGCGCCCGGGACTCTGGGGACCCTGGCCGCGGTACCGCTCTACTACATCGTTTCGTTTCTTCCTTATTATTTCTACATCCCGTTCACCGTGATATTCATAATTCTATCCGTCTGGGCGGCAGGGGTCGCGGAGGGCATCTTCGGGGAGAAAGACCCGGGGCTGATAGTCGCGGATGAGGTCTGCGGATACCTCGTTACGATGATACTCGTCCCCCTCACTCTCCCGAACGTGATAATCGGGTTTTTCCTCTTCAGGCTGTTTGATATAGTGAAACCGCCCCCTTCGAGGCAGGCCGAGAGTTTAAACGGCGGGCTCGGAGTCGTGATGGACGATGTGATGGCGGGCGTGTACGCGAACATCGTGCTTCAGATTATTGCGAGGGTTTTGCTGTAGTTGATTTTCGTTCTAATTTGGTTCAACCTCAATACTATTACAAGTCAGCTTATTCAATCGGATCACAGCTTTTACGGAGAAGCATTCAAGTTTGGTAATGAATTTGGATTATTATGTTTATATCCTGGCAAGCAAGAAGAATGGGACTCTGTATATTGGTGTTACTAACGACTTACTAAGAAGGGTTTTCGAACATCGAAGTGAAATGTTAGATGGATTTACAAAAAAATATAAAGTCCGAAAACTCGTGTATTATGAACATACTAATGATATTTATAGTGCTATTGAACGTGAAAAAATGCTGAAGAAGTGGAATAGGCAGTGGAAGATTGAACTTATAGAGCAGTTTAATCCTGATTGGAATGATCTATACGAGGAATTAATAAAGTAAAGAATGGATTCCCGATACAGGCATTCGGGAATGACAGATAAACAAACTTTAAGGACTAAATGCAATGTTTCCGAGGTTTTTTAATTTGTCATTCCCGCGAAAGCGGGAATCGATATCCTTTAAAACATGCGAATAGAAATCATAACGACGGGCGATGAGCTTATGAGCGGTCTCACTCAGGACAGGAATTTCTCCTGGGCAGGGGACGTTCTATCGTCCAGGGGTTTCGGCATAGACTTCCACACGACGGTCGGGGACGATAAGGCTAGAATTTCTTCTGCTTTCGGGATCGCCTCGGGCAGAGCCGATGCAGTTATAGTTTCGGGCGGTCTCGGTCCCACGTCCGACGATCTGACTTCTGAGGTCGCTGCGGAGTTCTCCGGTGTCCCTCTCGAGCTGAACATGCGGGCGGTGAGGTCAATCGAAGAAAGGCTAAGCAAGAGGGGCAGGGTCCTTACGGACATGAACAGGAAACAGGCTTTTCTTCCGCGCGGATCACGAGTATTGATAAACCACTGGGGGACCGCGCCCGGGTTCAGCATTGAAAAGGGAGGGGCTGTATTTTATTTCCTCCCCGGAGTGCCCAAGGAATTCAGGGCGATGATGGATGAGTACGTGATCCCTGAGCTGGAGAGCCGGGACAGCAGCAGGAAGCCTTTTCGGGCGAAGCTCATAAAGACGTTCGGCCTTCCCGAATCGGAGGTCGCAATCAAGCTCGAAGGTATCGAGAGGGACGGGATCAAGCTCGGGTACAGGGCTCATTTCCCGGAGGTGCACCTGCGTGTCACGGCATACGGGGACTCGAATGATGTCGCGGAGGCGCTTATGGCGGAATTCGTCAAGGACGTTCGATCGAGATTGAGCGCGTATGTATTCTCGACCGAAGGGGAGACCATGGAAGAGGTCGCGGGCAAGCTTCTGAGGAAGCACGAAATGACACTCGCGACGGCTGAGTCCTGCACCGGCGGCCTCATCGCCGACAGGATAACGAACGTTCCGGGCAGCTCCGATTATTTCCTGGAAGGGGTCGTCTCGTATAGTAACGAAGCAAAGGTTAAGATACTCGGGGTGCCCGAGGAAATTATCAAGGCCCATGGCGCCGTGAGCGCCCCTGTCGTCGAAGCGATGGCTAGCGGTGTGAGGATGCTTGCGGGCTCTGATATAGGAATAGGCGTTTCAGGCATTGCGGGGCCTAGCGGCGGCACACCCGAGAAGCCTGTCGGCACTGTTTTCATTGGTATCGACTCGCAGAAAAAAGGGGCGCGCTCCGAGAAATTCCTCTTTCACGGGACGCGCGAGGAGATAAAGTTAGTCACGTCCTCTCACGCGCTTAGTTTTATTATGCAAATTTTTTTAAATAACGTATAATTTAGGAGCTATTATGGCCAAACAATCATTTGCACAGGATTCATCGGACAAAGAAAAAACAATAGAGCTCGCGATATCTTCCATAGAGAAGCAGTTCGGAAAGGGAGCTATTATGAGGCTCGGCGCAGGGACGCCCATTCCCCAGCTCTCCGTAATATCATCGGGCTCGCTCGGGCTCGATATAGCGCTCGGAGTGGGGGGATATCCCAGGGGAAGGATAATCGAGATATTCGGACCGGAAGCCTCGGGTAAGACGACGCTCGCGCTGCACGTAATTGCGGAGGCCCATAAGAAAGGCGGAATAGCCGCATTCGTCGACGCCGAGCACGCGCTCGACCCCAACTACGCGCAGAACCTGGGAGTAAAAATTGACGACCTCCTCATATCGCAGCCGGACTTCGGCGAGCAGGCGCTCGAAATAGTGGACACGCTCGTAAGGAGCGGCGCGGTCGACGTCATAGTGCTCGATTCCGTCGCGGCGCTCACGCCGAGGGCGGAGATAGAGGGCGAGATGGGGGACGCGCACGTAGGGCTTCAGGCGAGGCTCATGTCCCAGGCGCTCAGGAAAATCACGGCTACTGTAAGCAGGTCGAATACTCTGGTTATTTTCGTCAACCAGACAAGGATGAAGATAGGGACTCTCCCGTACATGAACCCCGAGACCACGAGCGGCGGAACGGCGCTCAGGTTCTATTCCTCCGTGAGGATAGACGTGAGGCGCATCGGCTCGATCAAGGAAGGGGACGAGGTCGCGGGGAACAGGGTCAGGGCAAAGGTAGTCAAGAACAAGGTGTCCCCGCCGTTCAGGGATGCGGAGTTCGATATAATGTTCGGGAGCGGAATCTCCCAGACGGGCGAGCTCGTCGACATGGGTTCGAAGATGAACATAGTCGAGAAGAGCGGCACCTGGTTTTCGTACGGGGGAGAGAGGCTCGGACAGGGAAGAGAGAACGCAAGGGCTTTCCTCAAGGACAACCCGGAAATGGCTGAGAAGCTGAAGGGCGATATATTGTCCAAAACCGGGGTTGTCAAGACTGAGAAAACCGAGGAGAAGTAGATGGGGTCCATAAACATAGACGATATACTCCGGGCTGCTGTTAGGCTCGGCGCATCGGATGTGCATATCGGCACGGGGAGACACCCCATACTCCGCGTGGAGGGGAAGCTGGCTCCTGTAAAGAACGCGCCCGAGCTCACGGTCGAAGACGTGAGGGACATGGCGCTCCAGATGATGAACCCCGCCCAGCGTGTGAAGTTCGAGACCCTCTACGAGATGGACCTTGCATACAGCATCCACGGCCTCTCCAGGTTCAGAGTGAATGTCTTCCAGCAGAGGGGCACGCTCTCTATCGCGATAAGGACGATCCCTTACAATATACTGAATTTCACCTCACTCAATCTCCCGTCCGTGATGGAAAAGATCGCAAGCGAGGAGAGGGGGCTCGTAATCGTCACGGGGACGACCGGGAGCGGAAAGTCCACGACGCTGGCTGCGATAGTCGATTACATCAACAGGAACAGGGCCAGGCACATTATAACGGTCGAGGACCCGCTCGAATATATGCACGAGGACGCGACCAGCTACATAAACCAGAGGGAGATAGGCATCGACACGATGTCCTTTGCGAACGCCATGAGGGCGGCGCTCAGGGAAGACCCGGACGTTATACTCGTCGGCGAGATGAGGGACCTCGAAACAATGGAGATATGCCTGTCGGCCGCCGAGACGGGGCACCTCGTGCTTACGACTCTCCACACTCTGGATGCCCAGGAGTCCATAAACCGTATGCTGACGATATTCCCGCCCCACCAGCACAACCAGGTCAGGTACCAGCTTTCTCAGGTACTGAAGGCGATTATATCGCAGAGGCTCGTCCCCACCGCGGACGGAAAGTCTCGCGTGCCGGCGGCTGAGATACTGATAGCGACTGAGCGTGTAAAGGACCTGATAGCGGATCCGCAGAAGACGTGGGAGATCAGGCAGGCCATACATGAAGGGAGCCTCCACTACGGGATGCAGACCTTCGACCAGTGCCTCTATAACCTATACAAGAGCGACAAGATCACATACGACGAGGCGATGATACAGGCGACGAACCGCAACGACCTCGCAATGAGGATCGAGGGCATCACATCGGGATCAGGCTCGCTGATAAGGGAAGAAACCTTCGGGAAACAAACCTCGAGATAACCGGCACACAAGACATCAAATATACGAGCGGGCTCCGGGCGCCGGTCGAACATAAAGGTTTTAATTCCTTTCCGTACTTGAGGCAATCCGTTATAATTTGATATAATTTATAAGTAGTGAAGATGAAAATACTGGCGATCGAAACATCTACGTATTCGGGGAGCATCGCTGTCTCAGACGGCGGCGAGATACTGGGGGAATACTATTTGAATATGGGGCCTTCCCACTCGGAGAGGCTCGTACCCTCGATCGACCGCCTTCTCGGGGAACTGGATATGGACAAAAAGGCGCTCGGGGGCGTCGCGGTATCGCTGGGGCCTGGTTCCTTTACGGCGCTCCGGGTCGGCATCTCCACGGCGAAGGGTATCGCGTATTCTCTCGGGATACCCGTTGCGGGAGTGTCTTCACTCGAGCTCCTGGCTATGAACGCGCCCTTTTCGTCCTTTCAGATATGCACGGCGCTCGACGCGAGGAAGGGTGAGCTTTTCGCAGCCATATTCAGGACTGATGAGGGGCGGGCCGCAAGGATTACCGAAGACATGATTATAACGCCCGCGGCGCTTGCGGAAATAATAAAGGAAAAAACCATATTTATAGGCGAAGGCGCTTTACTTTATAGGGATTTTCTGGAACATAATAAGCTGGGGGGGCTTGAGTCGGCATTGTTCTGCCCTCCTTATCTGAACTACCCGAGGGCGTCAGCGCTCGCGTTTTACGGTTTTAACAGGCTTAAGGCGGGACAGGAGGACGATGCGCTTCTGCTCGCGCCGGTGTATTTGAGAAAGCCAGACGCAGAATTATCGATAAAGGGGAGACACCATAATGGAAACGGACATAATTGAACAGCTGCTCGAAGGGGACGAGGAGTTTAAGCGCATCTACTTCGAGCACAGGGAGCTCGACGATGTCGTGAGGAGCCTGGAGAGTAAAGGCACTCTGACTCTCGACGATGAAATGGAAGTCAGGAAGCTGAAGAAAATAAAGCTTTCGCTAAAGGACAGGATGGAAGCGAAAATCGCGGAATGGAAGCACAAATAAAATAACTGCACCGCGCTCCGTGACAGAAAGCGCCGTGCATAAAATACGGGGGTAATTTTAAAATGGCAAGAATGATTGGTGCCGAGATGTTTTTCGAGACTCTGATACACGAGGGCATAGACGTGGTGTTCGGACTGCCGGGGGGATACGTGCTCAAGGTGTACGACGTCATGCCCAAATACTCGGACAGGATCAGGCACGTTCTTGCCAGGCACGAGCAGGGCGCGACGCACATGGCGGACGGCTATGCGAGGGCCTCGGGGAAGCCCGGGGTAGTTCTTTGCACATCCGGTCCGGCCGCGACTAACACCGTTACGGGGATCGCGACAGCGCAGATGGACTCGTCCCCTGTCGTCGTATTCACCGGGCAGGTGCCGCTGCCTTATTTAGGCAGCGACGCGTTCCAGGAAGCCGATCATATAGGCATAACGCGTCCGTGCACGAAGCACAACTACCTCGTCAGAAAGACCAAAGACCTGCCGCTCGCGATTAAAGAAGCGTTCTACATCGCAACGACGGGCAGGCCGAGCCCCGTGCTCGTGGATATGCCCAAGGACGTCCTCATAGGAGAGGACGAGTTCGTCATACCGGAAGAAATAAGCCTCCGGGGTTATAAGCCCCCGAAGAAGGGACACCCCGGTCAGATAAGGCGCGCTGTCGAAATGATTCTGGCCGCGAAGAGGCCCCTCATATTCGGCGGAGGCGGGCTCATATGGTCGGGCGCTTCGGAGGAGCTGAAGGAGCTCGTACACAGGCTCAACATACCCGTAACTCTCACGCTCATGGGTCTCGGCGCTTTCCCCGCGAACGACCCGCATTACATCAGCATGCTCGGGATGCACGGCTCGTATGCGGCTAACATGGCGGTGCACGACTGCGACCTGGTTATCTCTATAGGCGCGCGGTTCGATGACCGGGCCACGGGCGGCAATTTCGCCAAGTTCGCGCCCAACGCAAAGATAATTCACATAGACATAGACCCCGCTACGATAGACAAGAACATCGTCGTACACTGCCCTATAGTGGGTGACGCGAAGGAGGTTCTGAAGCAGATGCTCGAAATGCTCCCCGCCAAGGTCAAGACGGACCGGAAAGAATGGACGGGGCAGATAAAGGATTGGCAGAAAAAGCATCCCTACTCCTATAACCAGAACGGGGACAAGATACTCACCTCTTACGTAATAGATACGCTCAGCAAGATAACGGACGGCGAGGCTATCATAGTCTCGGACGTCGGACAGCACCAGATGTGGGTGGCCCAGTACTACAAATTCAAATACCCGAGGACGCACATCACCTCAGGCGGTCTCGGGACCATGGGTTTCGGATTCCCCGCGGCTATGGGGGCGAAATTCGCGCAGCCCGACAAGACGGTCATAAGCGTCTGCGGCGACGGGAGCTTCCAGATGAACATGCAGGAGCTCGCGACCGCAGTCGAGAACAACATGGACATAAAGATAGTGCTGCTCAATAACGGCCATCACGGAATGGTCAGGCAATGGCAGACAATGTTCTTTAACGGGAATTACTCAGCCTCCAAGTTCGGCGTGCTCCCGGACTTCGTCAAGCTTGCCGAGTCCTTCGGTGCAAAAGGGCTGAAGGCGAAGAGGCCCGAAGACCTCGAAGCCACGCTCAGGGAAGGCCTCTCGACAGAAGGGGTCGTCCTGATGGAGATATTCGTCGACTGCGAGGAGCTCGTTTACCCGATGATCGCCCCGGGCGGCGCGATGAACGAAATGCTGCTCGGCCCCGGAGACTCTTTGAGCAATATGGCCGACGTGGCCGATATGGCTTAACGCGAAGGATCGGGTATAATGAGTGAAATTTTTTAACAAATTAGGGTTCTCGTTTGTCTTTTTCCCCTATAGAAAGTAAAGTTTCAGTCGATTATAACCGGAGGTTTATAAATAGTGAGGCACACCATAACGCTTCTTGTCGATAACGAGTCGGGCGTTCTTTCGAGGATCGCCGGTCTCTTCAGCGCGAGGGGTTTCAACATAGAAAGCCTGAACGTGGGGGAGACGCTCGAACCGGATACGTCGCGTATAACGCTCGTAACGACCGGGGACGATTTCATAATCCAGCAGATAATCAAGAGATTCAACAACATGGTGAACGTGATAAAGGTGAGCGACCTTACGGATGAGGTGCGTGTGGAAAGGGAGATGGTGCTTGTCCGCATGGAGGCGAGAGACGACACGAGGGCCGAGATACTGAGGACGGCTGACATATTCCGCGCCAAGGTGGTGGATGTGGGGCCCAAGTCCTATACGCTCGAGCTCACGGGGGACAAGGACAAGATAACGGCCTTTATGGAACTGCTGAGGCCGATGGGGATTAAAGAGATCGCACGAACCGGGACCGTCGCCATGAAGCGCGAGTCTAAATTTCAGAAGAGAGGAGAGGAGAAATGAAGGTTTACTACGACAGCGATATAAATCTGAAAAAACTAAAGAAGAGAAAGATCGCCATAATCGGCTACGGCAGCCAGGGGCACGCCCACGCCCAGAACCTCAGGGACAGCGGCATGGACGTCGCCGTAGGTCTGAGAGAGGGGAGCGGGAGCTGGGAAAAGGCGAAGGAAGCCGGGTTCAAGGTGCTTCCGGTCGACGAAGCCGCCAAATGGGCCGATATAATGATGATACTCGCCCCCGATACGAGCCAGGCGGGCATATACGGCGAGGGGATAGTGCAGAACCTCGAAGCGGGGAATGCCATAGCCTTCAGCCACGGCTTCAATATACATTACGGACAGATAGTCCCCCCGCCCAACGTGGACGTATTCATGGTGGCTCCCAAAGCCCCCGGGCACACGGTCAGGGGTCAGTTCACGGAAGGGGCCGGGGTGCCGATGCTCGTAGCGGTACACCAGGACGCCACCGGTGAGGCGAAGGAGATAGCTCTCGCGTACGCGGGCGCAATCGGAGGAGGACGCGCGGGCATTATCGAAACGACGTTCAAGGACGAGACCGAGACCGACCTGTTCGGGGAGCAGTCTGTTCTCTGCGGAGGACTTACCGCGCTTATAATGGCCGGGTTCGAAACGCTCGTCGAAGCGGGGTATCCGCCAGAGATGGCGTACTTCGAATGCTGTCACGAGGTCAAATTGATCGTTGACCTTATCTATGAGGGCGGCATATCCAACATGCGGTACTCGATCAGCGACACGGCCAAATACGGGGACATCACGAGGGGACCCAGGGTCGTCAACGAGGACGCGAAGAAAGAGATGAAAAGGATACTCACGGCCATTCAGAACGGCGAGTTCGCAAGGGAATGGATACTCGAGAACAAAGCGGGAAGGCCTGTTTACAACGCGCTCCTCAAGAAGGGGGAGGACCACCCTATAGAGGAGATAGGCGGGCAGCTCCGCAAGATGATGAGCTCTCTCTTCAAAAAGAAACTAGTCGACAAGACTAAGAACTGATGGAAAGAAAGCGGTCTCCCATAGCTACCGAGGGTTTCACTTACCTCGGTGTATTGGCAATCCTCGCGTGGGCAGCCGCCATATTCAATTTAACCCTCCTATCCATCGTTTTCGCAATGCTCGCGGTAATAACCCTCTTTTTCTTCCGGGACCCGGAGCGGGAAATTCCCGACGACCCGGACTCTGTCGTCTCGCCCGCAGACGGACGGGTGATAATGATTGAGAATATATACGAGAGGGACCTCCTCGGCGAACCGATGACGAGGATTAGCATTTCACTCGCCCTCTACGACTGCCACATAAACAGGATGCCCGTCAGGGGGAAGGTGACCGGCACCAAATACACGCCCGGCAGCTTCAATATCGCGCACATGCCCGAATGGCTCTTCTCCGACGGAATGAAGCGGAAATCCGAGGAGAACGAGCGGCTGTCCACGCTCATAGAGACCGGGGACGGCGAGAAGATAGTCGTCACGCAGATAGCGGGGTTCCTCGCACGGCGGATAATCTCCTATGCGGACATCGATATGAAATTTAAAAAAGGCGAGAGATACGGTATGATTAAGTTCGGCTCCAGGGTGGATGTCTATCTCCCCGAAGGGTGTATAATAGAGGTGAACGTGGGGAATAGCGTTAGAGCCGGGGAGAGCATAATAGCATGGCTAGACGGGAACAGAGCATGAGGAGGAAAAAATCCAAGCGGCAGAAAGTCATGCCCGTCCTGCCTAACATATTCACGACGGGCAACCTGTCCTTCGGCCTCCTTTCCATAATGACCTCGATCAATATAGCCTCCGCAGTCGGTGCCGCGGACGTGTCACCTTCTTGGGTTTTCAAGAAATTCTGGTGGGCGGGCGCATTCATAGTTATTTCTTTCTTTTTCGATACATTGGACGGGAAGCTGGCGAGGTTCATCAAGCATGAGAGCAATTTCGGCCTGTCCTACGATTCGATCTCGGACGTCGTGTCGTTCGGGGTCGCCCCGGCCGTCCTAATATACGTCTGGACGCTCATGGACAAGGGGAAGCTCGGACTCATGGCGGTCATCGTTTACGTCGTCTGCGCAGCGCTCAGGCTCGCCCGCTTCAACGTGCAGTCGGGGACCGTGGAGAGGTTCAACTTTACCGGGCTCCCGAGCCCGATGGCTGCCGGGCTGATGGTGTCCCCGCTCATGCTCCTGGCGTCTCTCAGGATGGAGCCCGACGAGAGGGTGCTGTGGTTCTACCTGGTAGCCGCCCCTGTGATAGGACTCCTGATGGTCAGTAACGTAAGGTACTCGAAACAGCCCACGCTCAAGCTCGGGGGACCCTTCAACGCCCTCGTCGTCGCCGCGATAATCATCGCCGCCGTGATAACGAACCCGGAAATAATGTTCATATTCCTCGTTTACCTCTATGCGGTCTCAGGGATCGTCATCCATGCTCTCAGGTACCTGACGGCTAAGCCCAAGGTGCAGGAAGAAGCCGGATCCGGGGAAAGCGGCTGACGAATAAAATAGCGTAACCAGCTGTAATTACACGATATAATGAGATTTTCGAGTTTTCCGTCCTTGAACGGGTGATAATTCCCGTTATCTTATTACGGATATTTAATTCCTGAATTTCGCCATACAATACAAACGCAGAGCGGGGTTGCCCATGATTACCGGCGTAAGAGAGAGCCCGAACTTTAAGGGGATTCCCAAGCAGACCGGCAGAGCCGCCCGGATTAAGGTCTTATCCGCTTTCCTTGCCATCGTTCTGGGTATTATGGTAGTTTCTTGCCACAGAGAGGAGAATAAAATGGATAACGAAGCCCTGGAGACGAAGGAGACTTTTAACGGCATAACCAGGTACAAGCTCGATAACGGAATGACTGTAATCCTCGAGGAGAACCATTCCGCCCCTGTAGTCGCGGTGAACGTCTGGGTAAAGACGGGGAGCGCGTGCGAGGAGGAAGGGGAGTACGGCCTCGCCCACGTCCACGAGCACATGGTGTTCAAGGGCACGGAGAAAAGGGCGGTTGGGGAGATAGCGAGGGTGATCGAGGGGAGCGGGGGAGACATTAACGCATTCACATCCTTTGACGAAACGGTCTATTACGTGGTTATAGCGAGCAGGTTCATGGACACGGCTCTCGACGTGCTGTCTGACACTATGGAGAATTCTACTTTCGACCCTGACGAGCTCCAGAAGGAGCTCGAAGTCGTGGTCGAGGAAATAAGGCGCGGGGAGGACAGCCCCGGCAGGAACCTGAGCGAGAAGATATTTTCCACGGCATTCACGCAGCACCCATACGGGAGGCCCATTATCGGGACGGAGCAGGGCGTGAAGAGCTTTAACAGAAAGAAGGTCACGGATTTTTATCATAAGTGGTACGCGCCCAACAACATGGAGCTCGTCGTTGTCGGCGACTTCGACACGGCGAAGATAGAGCCCAGGATAGAAGAGACTTTCGGGAAGCTGCATAAGAGGGATCTCCCCGAGTGCAATATCCCCGCCGAGCCGCAGCAGAAGGGCATGAAGGCATTCGTCATGGACAAGCCCCTTCAGGAAGGCTATTTCACACTGGCGTTCCATGTGCCGAACGCCGTAGGGGCAGACACGCCGGCGATGGACGTGCTCGCGAACGTTCTGGGCGGAGGGGAGAGCTCGAGGCTCTACAGGAATATCAAAGAGGAGAAAGGGCTCACGAGCAATATCTATGCCTATGCGTACACGCCGAAGCGGGAAGGGATTTTCGCGGTAGGCGGAACCCTCGACCCCGCGGAATCTAAAAAAGCGCTCAAGGAAATAATGAAAGAGGTGATGAAGCTTAAGTACGTGCCTGTAAGCGACGTCGAGCTTTCGAAGGTAAAGCTCAATATAGAGAGCGACGCCATATACACTAAGGAAACTATGCAGGGACAGGCGCAGAAGCTCGGCTATTTCGAGGTCGAGACAGGGGACTTCAGGTATGAGGACGAGTACCTGGACAAGGTGAGGAAAACGACGCCTGAAGACATAATGAAGGCGGCCAATAAATACCTGACGGTCGATAACCTTACGGCGGGCTTCCTGCTTCCGACGGGGCAGGTATCAATGACTACGGATGAAGCCAGGGCAATTGCGAAGGAGGCATCGGACGAAGCGGCTCAGGAATGGGGCGGCAAGGCGGCTAACGGTTCCGGCGCTTCGGTAACGGGCGAGGAATTGACGGAAGGGGTGATCGTTTCATCAGCCGGCGTGAAGACTGGGAATCAGACCGGTACGGCAAAGAGCGCCCCTGCGGCCAAAGCCCCTACGGATAATGTAAAGAAATTCGTGCTCGATAACGGTATAACGGTGCTGCTAAAGGAGAACCCGGGGATACCGCTATTTGCGGCGAGGGCGGCTTTTCTCGGCGGAGTAAGGTATGAGGACGAGAAAACACAGGGCATGTCCAATTTCGTCTCGCGCATGCTCACGCGCGGGACCGAAACGAGGAGCGCGGCGCAGATAGCCGAGGAAATAGAGTCTATCGCGGGCGAAGTGCAGGGGTTTTCAGGCAGGAACAGCTTCGGGGTCACTGTCGAGTCCCTGAGCCAGAATTTCGACGAGGCCATGGACATTTTCGCCGACGTGATACTCCACCCTTCCTTCGACTCCCAGGAGATCGAGCGCGCGAGGCGCGAGATACTCGCGGAGATAAACAGGGAAGGGGACAACCTTCTTAAAACTACCGTCAATCTCTTCCTGGCCACACTCTACAGCGAGCACCCGTACAGGTACAACCCTCTCGGCACGACGGAGACTGTAACGGAGTTCGACGGCTCCGACATCCGCGCGTTCTACGGAAAATACGTAAGGCCCGAGAACATGGTAATAACGCTCGTAGGGGACGTCGATGAAAACGAAGCCCTCTCGATAATCAAGGATAAATTCGGCGGGATGAAGAAGGGGACGGCCCCCGTGCCCGTGATAAAGCCGGTAACGCCTCCGGCTCAGGTGACCGAGAAGACGCAGACAAAGCCCGATAAGGCACAGACGCATATTATAATGGGTTTCCTCGCCCCATCGCTCAGGGACAAGGACGAATACGCGTTCGAGGTGCTGAATACGATTCTCTCCGGGCAGGGCGGGAGGCTCTTCATCGAGCTCCGAGACAAAAAGAGCCTCGCCTATACGGTGACCTCTTTCTATACGCCGGGGCTCGAGCCGGGATATTTCGGCGTCTATATAGGATGCGCGCCCCAGAAAGAAGATGAGGCGGTAAGGGCTATAAAAGAACAGCTCGAATTAGTGCTTAAGGACGGGGTGACGGAAGACGAGATAAAGCGCGCTCAGAACTACCTCGTCGGGAGCTTCGAGATCGGGATCCAGCAAAACTCATCGCAGGCGGCGAAGATGACCTTCGACCAGCTGTACGGCATAGGCTGGGATGAGTACAAGAGGTATCCCGAAGAGATATACGCGGTCACGAAAGACGACGTCCAGAACGCCGCTAAGAAATATATCGACCTCAGCAAGTACACGCTTATAATCGTAAAGCCCGAGAACGGCGCGAGCCAGGGGTGAGCTGGGATTCTCCGCGGAGACCTTTCAGTCTCTCCTGACTTGAAACTGCGGGCGGATATGCGGCCTTTCATTATTTATTCCGCACGTACGAACCGTGCAGGATTCATTCCGGGCGGCTATACCAATTACGCCTGCAATCCTCAATACCGCCGCCTGCTTAATACCCTTGATATTTCAATTTGGATTAGTGTATAATGGGGGCTTAAATAGCCCGGGGGGACAAATCCGAGGTTCTAATGTCTCGTTAAAGGAGGATTTGATTGAAGAGGTATGGAGAGTCTCCCCCCCCGGACCAAACTCGACTATTGCATTAAATAGTATAGCCGAAAATTTCCGGCTGTAATCTTTTTTTCCTTCTCTTTATCTAATTTTCCCATACACTTCATAAATATTGCGCAACGATTCAGTTGTATATACGACCGTGAACCCCGTTTCGGTTCATAATACTTACGTCCGTACTTTTTATGTCGATTGTAATGAAATCTGACAGCATAGGGGAGCGGTTCATATACTCTTAATAAATACGCGTTAAAATTTATACAAGTGATACGGGTGTCTTGGACTTTGGCATGCGACTTGCACTTTAAAGTATAAAATCAGATGCGGGAGGCTTGAGCTATGAGAGCGAATGTATTCAAGGACGTCAACAAAGTTGGTCTTGAGGAAAAACCTGTTCCTAAAGCCGGACCGGGGGAGGCCGTCGTAAGGGTCACTCTTACAACGATATGCGGCACGGACGTGCATATCATGAGAGGCGAGTACCCGGTGAGGGTTGGACAAACCATAGGGCATGAGCCTGTTGGAGTGATTCACGAGCTCGGAGACGGGGTTACGGAATACAAGGTGGGCGAGCGTGTCGCTATAAACGCGATCACCCCGTGCGGGATGTGCGAATATTGTCTCTCCGCGAACTGGGCTCAGTGCGGTGGGTTCCTGGGCGGATGGAAAATGGGGAATACCATCGACGGCTGCCAGGCGGACTACGTGAAGATACCTAGCGCGACGGCGAACCTCGCGAGGATACCGGAAGAGCTTTCTGACGAGGACGTGCTCCTGACGACGGACATATTCTCGACAGGATTATCGGGGGCCGAGAGCGCCGACATTCAGGTGGGGGACATGGTCGCGGTATTCGGGCAGGGGCCTATCGGACTCGGCGCGACGGCGGGCGCGAAGCTGAAAGGGAGCTTCATCTGATCATAGGCGTCGATACCATCCCTTCCAGGATGAAGATGGCTAAGAAGATGGGGGCCGACGTCGTGATAGACTTCAAAAAAACCGACCCAGTAAAAGAGATCCTCGATATGACGAGGGGGAGAGGGGTGGACGTCGCTATAGAGGCGTTGGGGACTCAGACGACCCTTGAGAACTGCGTCAAGGCGACGCGCGTCGGCGGGACCATATCGAGCCTCGGTGTTTACCCGGCGGATATGGCTAATATAGGAGTGCCGAATCAGGCTTTCGGTTTCGGTATCGCCGACAAGAACATAGTGTCCACGCTCTGCCCGGGCGGAAAGGAGAGGATGCGCCGGCTCATGGACCTCGTGAAGAACGAGCGCGTTAATCTGCGCCAGCTCATCACTCACAGGTTCTCGCTTGACGAGATCGAAGAGGCGTACAAGCTCTTCTCGTCCCAGGGCGACGGCGTGATCAAAGTAGCGATCCAGCCGTAGGCGGGGCTTATAAGTAAAGAACTGACAAATAATCTTCTCTGATTTGCTGAAGTCCGTTTTTCGTACGTACTTTCAGGGATAGGGAAGGTTATAACATTTTATTTATACGTAAGCTGATAATTTCCTTATTTGAGAACCCCGTAGGATTTGTTAATATATAAACCTCAGTTTAATAAGCCTATAGAGTTCGCAAGTCTGAATTTTTCCTTGAAAATAAAGACGTATAGTGAAGAATTATAAGAAACTTCTTAAACTATGTTTGAAATAATAATAGTCATAATCGGCTTGAGCCTGTTCGAGATAATATCGAGCATAGATAACGCCGTCGTAAATGCGCATGTGCTGAGCACGCTTTCCGAGCGCTTCAGGCGGTTCTTCCTCTTATGGGGGATGCTCATAGCCGTTTTCGTCCTTCGGGGGATCCTGCCGTTCCTTATCGTATGGATCGCGAACCCTCACCTCTCGTTCACCGAGATGTTCTCACTCGTTTTTTCCGGGAACAGTAAGGAGATAGAGAGCTCTTTTCATCACTCGAAGGCATACTTGTTACTGGGCGGCGGGATGTATCTCTTTTTAGTGTTCCTCGCATGGCTCTTTTTGGAGGAGAAGAAATACACGTTCCTCGTCGAGCATTTCATTCACAGGCACTCGGTCTGGTTTTACGCAATAACTTCCATATTTTTCACCGTAATCGTGTATATATCGCTCAAGTTCGACCCGTTCCTCGCGTTCGCGGCTTCGATCGGGACTACGGCGTTCTTCATCACCGACGGGTTCAAGAAAAATGCCGAGGAGAAGGAAAAGGAGCTTTTGAACCCCAGCATGAGCGCGTGGAGCAAGATATTCTACCTCGAGGTGCTGGACGCCTCGTTCTCCATCGACGGCGTAATCGGGGCGTTCGCGTTCACCATGTCCGTACCTCTTATATTGATCGGAAACGGCATAGGCGCGTTCGTCGTGAGGGAAGTGACCGTCCGCGGGATAGACTGGATATCGAAGTACGCATATCTCAAGAACGGAGCGATGTACTCGATAGGAATGCTGGGGGGTATCATGATCCTCGAGAGCTTCGGCGAGGAGCTCCCGTTCTGGATCGCGCCCCTGAACACCATAATACTGCTCGCGATATTCCTCTTCCTCTCGTGGAGGGAGATAAAGTTGGCCGAGAAGCTCGAAGCTGCGGGGAAGGGAGAGGCGTAAAGCCCCGGAAGCGGATATTTCGGTAGCTGCGGCATCTAACGTGTGACTCAATCTCAAATTATTTCTTCGTTTTAATCGTTAATCCCGCCGCCGCTCCAATCAATTTTTTGCACTTTGCGCTTCGGAAAATATCCTTTGGTTTTATATAACGAAGCCCCGAGCTAGCCTAATTGAGGAAGGTAAAAGCACCTCGACCCGGGGCTTCGTGGAGAACCTATTCTATTACGTCCTAAGCTAAAAATCCAAACTGACCCACTACCGATATTTCACTCCATAAAAAGCTATCACTGAAACCGTCACGGCATATAACTCGCCCCGAATCAATCCTTATAACTGCCCCACGTCACCAGGTATGCGGTGTGAATTGCGTGAGGTCGTATATTCCGAGCGTCTTCTCTATCGCCGCTACCCGGTCGACCATTGACTCAAAACCGTCTTCACCGAATAGCTCGTGCTCCTTTTTCTCGAATTCCTCTCCGAGGGCTTCGTATTCATTGTGAGTCACGATCGTGCGAAAAGCGGGGAAAAGGACCGTGTCCTCGCGCGCCTCGTGAGGGCTGTACATGCGTATGAAGAGGCTTAACGACTCGGTCAGCTTTTGCTTGTCCTGCGGGTCCTTAAGCGCGCCAGCTTTAGCAAGCATCAACGTCGTATCTGTCAGCTTTCGTCCCGCCTTGTGCTGCTCGGCGAGCACATCGACGAGGTCTACGAGCTTGTGAACATCGCGGAACCTGGGGAAGAGGAAATCTTCTTCGAGCTTTTCGTGATAGTCCTCGATGAATGACCTGATTATACTGGCCGAATTAATCAGCGCTGAAGGAGGCAGGTCCGCCCCGGCATTGATCCGGCGGATGCATTCTCCGTAAATCAGGAGCACACGCTTGAGCACGCCGTGCTCGCGCATGAGGCGTTCGGCCGGGGAAATCTCCCCTTCGAGACTCTCGGGTCCTTCCGCTGGTGTCGTAGCCTCCGCCGTGTTGTCGGATATGCTGCCCGCGGCTATGAGCAACGCTCCCGAAGCGAGCAGTTGTAAAAACCGCCGGCGATAGCCGGAGTCCTCTCTGTTCAATTCTTTAACGCTCATAATAACATTCCCGAATCGAATTGATATTGTACCCCTGGCTATAATGCAAAGAGCGTGCCTAATTTGATTCAACCCATAATATAATGATTCCTGATAGTTAGATTTGCGTAGTCTTGTAATTTACAAGATGAGCACCGAAAGATCATTGCGGATTGCAAGAATGTCTGAGCAGCTTTAAAGTTATCGGTTTGCCGGCGCGTTAGTATTTGTTGCGGACGGTATAAGATTTCTGCTGCAAACGGGTTCCGTGACGGAGGGGAGAGGCGTAAAGCCCCGGCGGCATATGATTAGCTCCATAACAAATCCGAACCGGATCGGAAGCGGTACATATGTCGGCGTAAATTAAGACTTAATACTGACCGTCGTCCTCAAGTGCGTGGAGTGAATTGCGAGAGGTCGTAGATTCCGAGCGTCTTCTCGATTGCGGCTACCCGGTCGACCATTGACTCAAAACCGTCTTCACCGAATAGCTCATGCTCCTTTTTCTCGAAATCCTCTCCGAGGGCGTCGTATTCATTCGGCGTCACGATCGTGCGAAAAGCGGGGAAAAGGACCGTGTCCTCGCGCGCCTCATGCGGGCTGTACATGCGTATGAAGAGGTATAACGACTCGGTCAGTTTTTGCTTGTCCTGCGGGTCTTTGAGCGCACCGGCTTTGGCGAGCATTAACGTCGTATCTGTCAGCTTTCGTCCCGCCTTGTGCTGCTCGGCGAGCACATCGACGAGGTCTACGAGCTTGTTAACATTGCGGAACCTGGGGAAGAGGAAATTTTCTTCGAGCTTCTCGTGATAGTCCTCGATGAATGACCTGATTATATTGGCCGAATTAACCAGCACTGCGGGAGGCATGTCCGCCCCGGCATTGATCCGGCGGATGCATTCTCCGTAAATCAGGAGCACGCGCTTGAGCACGCCGTGCTCGCGCATGAGGTCTTCGGCGGGGGAAACCTCTGCTTCCTGACTCTCGGGCTCTTCTGCGGGGACCGTAGCCTCCGCCTTATTGTCGGATATGCTGCCCGCTGCTATGAGCACCGCTCCCGAAGCGAGTAATTGTAAAAACCGGCGTCGATCGCCGGAGTCGTTTCTGTCCGATTCATTAACGCTCATGATAACCTCCCCGCATGGATTTGATTTTTATCACATGATTTCAAAATAATATTTTCACATCATTATGGTCACCAAATAGAATAACCGCGAAACACACACGGACGAAGCGTTTTTTTTGAATGTCCTCTTGTACCCCCGAATGGATGAGGCGACCCGCCTTATTCACTCAGTCCGGAAGGATCGGCATCCCAGCGGTATATAACCTCTGTCCGAGTAGCTTTTATGTTATCGGTCTTGCTGTGTGCTATCACGAGAGCGCTTCGGAAGGTATAATAATCGGGCTGATCATGTGTAGTTTCTCCTTTTCATATCCGTATCTCCCCGGGAATCCCGGCTGCGCCGTCGTTTTCGATTTTTCTTTCGGATTCTATATACTCTCTGACGCGGAGACTTCGATAAATTGGTGAAAGAATGATAGATAAATCCGACACGACGCCATTGTCCGAAACATCTTCATTAAACGTGCTCGTCGTCGATGACGAGGCGAATATAAGAAAGACTCTCACCGTGTGCCTGGAATCGCGCGGCCATACGGTCACCTCCGTCAGCAACGCGGGGGACGCGCTTTCGGAGGCGGGGAGGCGCGTATTCGACCTCGCATTCGTGGACTTGAGGCTAGGCGCGGAGGACGGTCTCGACCTCATCCCCGCGCTCCTTGCCGCATGCCCGTGGATAAAGATTGTGGTCATTACGGCTTACGCATCCATAGACACGGCTGTCGAGGCGATGAAGAGCGGGGCCGCCGATTATGTACCGAAACCCTTCACGCCGGAGCAGGTCGAAATAGTCGCCGACCGTGTGGCGTCCGTGCGCAGTATGGAGCGGCGCATCGCCGCACTCGAAGAGGATATAAACAAGATTAACCCTGAAATCACTTTCGAATCCAGGCATCCCGAAGTGCAGCGGGCAGTCGAGCTCGCGCGCAGTGTAGCCCGGTCTGACGCCGCTCTCCTTATCAAGGGGCCGAGCGGGACTGGGAAGACAGTGCTCGCCCGCGCGATACACGGCTGGAGCGGGAGGAGGCAGAAGCCTTTCGCCGTCATATCGTGTCCGACGCTGAGCCCGGAGCTCCTTGAGAGCGAGCTCTTCGGGCACGTGAAGGGCGCGTTCACCGGAGCGGTATCCGATAATCCCGGCAGGATAGCCGCGTGCGAAGGGGGTACGCTCTTTCTCGACGAGATAGGAGACCTGCCGTTGTCCATTCAGCCGAAATTGCTGCGGTTTCTTCAAGATAGAGAATACGAGCGCGTGGGCGGCCAGAGGACACACAAGGCGGACGTCAGAATAATATCGGCTACGAACACCGACCTCGAGAAGGCCATAAAGGAGGGCAGGTTCCGGGAAGACCTCTACTACAGGCTGAACGTCATAGAGATCGACCTGCCGCCCCTGTCGGAGCGTCCCGACGACGTGGAGGACCTGGCGGGAATCATGCTCGCGTTCTTCGGCGCGCAGAACCACAAGGTTCTCCGCGGGTTTACCGCGGAGGCGATGAGCGCGCTCAGGAATTATTCGTGGCCCGGGAACATCCGAGAGCTCAGGAACGTGATCGAGAGGGCCGCGATACTGTGCCGGGGCGATACCGTCGGCACGGAGCATCTGCCGGATTCAATCTCACCCCGGGCTGAGTCGGTCGGCCTCGGGGACCCTGTGCCTCTGAGCGTGATAGAGGAAAACCACATACGCCGCGTCATCGCGGAGACGAGGACCCTGCAGGAGGCTTCCGATATACTCGGCATCGACCAGGCGACCCTATGGCGGAAGCGGAAGCAGTACGGCATCTGACAATACAGGAAATTCTGTTTTCAACGCCTTGCAATATGCAATATGCATTCGGCACATGCGTTGTACATTGCAAGCGTAGGGAAATCTAACCTATCGATAACATTGCATATTATATGAATTTCTTCCAGGCACGCCTCTTGCAAATTAACTGTGAATCCCTGAAAGAAAGCATATGACTTAAAGGGAAGCTATGATAGGAATACGTCAAAAATTAGCCCTCGGATTCGGGGGACTGCTAGCGATAGTAATCGTAATCGGTCTGCTCACTATGTCCCGTATAAAAGAGCTGGGTTTCGCGATCGACGTCATACTCAAGGAAAACTACATGAGCGTCGTCGCCTGCCAGAACATGAAAGAGGCGCTCGAGCGCATGGACAGCGGAATCCTCTTCACCCTCACGGGGAACAACGAAGAGGGGACCAAGCTCATCGATGAGAACACGGGAAAATTCAAAGCTGCTTTAAAGTCCGAGTTCGGCAACGTGACGCTTCCTCTCGAAAGGGAAAAAGCCCTCGAGATAGAGAAGCTCTTCGGAGATTATACGAAGAACATATCGCTGGTCACGGACGCTTCCCGCCCTTTTCAGGCGCGGAACGAGGCTTACTTCTCCACTCTCCTTCCTCTGTTTCAGAAGATAAAGGCGCTTGCGCACGAAATACTCATCATGAACCAGAAGAGCATGAGCGACGCCAACAACGAAGCGAGGAAGCTCGCCGCTTACACTTACAGGCAGATGCTATGGGCGATCATCGCATGCGCTGCGATTGCGATACTCTTCAGCTACCTGACACACAGGTGGATACTGAGGCCTATTAACAGGCTGATAGAATCCGCCGATGAGATACGCCGCGGGAACCTCGACGTGGTTATCGAGTCCAGCTCGCGCGACGAGATAGGGAAGCTTTCGGAATCATTCAACGAGATGACCGCGGCTCTCAGGCAGGTGAGGAAGAGCGACAGGATGAACCTCATCCGCATGAGGAGGGCTATGGAAGAGATCGTGAAGGCCCTGCCCGACGCAATCGCAGTACTCGACATGGAAGGGCGCGTCGAGGTTTCGACGAATACCGCCGACAGGGTCTTCGGCCTAAAACCCGGCGTGCTCATAAAAGACCTCGGATACGAGTGGATGCCCGGTCTCATAAGCAGGGCGCTCGATGAGGACAGGATCGTGGAGATCGATTCGAAAAACGGATACATACAGCGTTTCACCGAAGGGCGCGAGTATTTCTACAAGCCCATCGCGGTGCCTATTCCGATCAAGCCTAAATCGGGCGAGCACACGGGTTCCGCGATAATATTGAGCGATGTGACTCAGGTGCATGAGCAGGAGGAGCTCAAGCGGGGCGTCGTCTCGACGGTATCCCATCAGCTCAGGACACCGCTCACCTCACTCCGCATGTCGATACACCTTCTATTGGAGGAGAAAGTAGGCGATCTCAACGAGAAGCAGGCAGAGCTCCTCATGGCGGCGAGGGAGGACAGCGAGAGGCTCGTGAATATCCTGAGCGACCTGCTCGATTTAAACAGAATGGAGTCGGGAAAGACGAACCTCGATCTCGGGAATTATTCACCGCATTCGCTTGCGAGGGAGGGCATAGAGCCGTTCCTCACAGAGGCGAAAGATAAAGGTGTGACAGTTATAAACGGAGTCCCGGAGGACTTTCCGGAGATTCCGGCTGATCTTTTCAGAATTCGCCATGTGTTCGCCAACCTTATTTCCAACTCGCTGAGGTTCACCAAGCCCGGCGGGATAGTGATAGTGCGGGCGGAGCGCGAAGACGGCTTTATACGCTTCTTGGTCGAAGATACCGGGGAGGGTATTCCGCCCGAACACATCCCAAGACTGTTCGATCAGTTCTACCGCGTTCCCGGGCAGGACGAGAAGTCGGGAGTGGGCCTCGGTCTTGCTATCGTGAAAGAGATAGTGCAGGCTCACGGAGGGTCGGTCGGCGTAAAAAGCGAGGCGGGGAAGGGATCCTCGTTCGAGTTCACGTTGCCGATGGAACGGCATTTAACTGAATATACGCATTCACCACGCGTGAGGAGGCATAAGAAAATGTTGATGGTAATAATGTTTGCTCTTGGCTTGATAGCTTTTATCCTGCTCGGGATAATGACGGTCCTTTTGGAAAAAATATAGGAGGCCAAAATGCTGTGGATAGCGTCGATTGTTCTGATTTTCTGCTTTTTTTACCTGGTTTACGCGATTATTGATCCTGAGCGCTTTTAGAGGAGATTCGATATGTCACTGCTGTTTATAATTATAGTTCTGGCAATACCCGCCCTTCTTTCATGGCCTTTGGGAAAGGCGATGACATGGTCTATGGACCCGCGCGACCCTGAAAAAGGGTGGAGGGGGCGCTTCACAAAGCTATTCCGGAATGTCTGCGGAGGCTTTATCGATAAGGAGCAGGACTGGAAGCGGTACTCGCTTTCTTTGCTGCTGTTCAATGCTGTGATGTTCGTCGTCGTATTTGCGATCATGGCGACTCAGCAGTCCCTGCCCTTAAACCCGGACGCTAAGGGAGCGCTCGAGCCTAGCACCATATTCAATACCGCGGCTTCTTTCGTGACGAACACGAACCTCCAGCACTATTCGGGCGAGGTCTCGATGAGCTATCTCACGCAGCTCTTCGCTCTCATGTGGCTCCAGTTCGTCTCTGCCGCGACAGGCATCGCCGCGCTCGCCGCGCTTTCGAGGGGGCTTTCGGGAAAACCGAAGCTCGGAAACTTCTACAAAGACTTACTTAACGCCACGTTACTCGTCCTTCTGCCGATTGCGATAGTCGTAGCGGTGCTCCTGTGTACTGGGTGGCATACCGATGACATTCCACGGCGCTGCGGCTGCGGAAACGCTCGAAGGCGTTGCGCAGACGATCGCAAGGGGACCTGTGGCAGCGTTCGTCACCATCAAGCAGCTCGGGACGAACGGAGGCGGCTGGTTCGGTCCGAACTCGGCTCATCCTTTCGAGAACCCGACATTTTTCACCAACATAGTCGAATGCGTTAGCATAGTGCTCATCGCGATGTCGTCTGTCTGGATGTTCGGCAGGATAACCGGAAGGATCCGTCACGCGGCCGTGATTTTTGCGGCAATGGCGGTGATTCTCATCAGCACCGTCAGTCTGGCTGTCTATTTCGAGAGCGCTCCGACCGCGGCCTTTTCGGGACTCCCGGTCGAGCATTCGATGAACCTCGAGGGCAAGGAGCTCCGTTTCGGCACCACTGCGGGCCCGCTTTGGGCGACGATGACGACGGCTACGAGCAACGGCTCCGTCGACGCGATGCACGACAGCCTGAACCCGCTCACGGGGCTTATTCCGCTCACGGGCATGTGGCTCAACGTGACCTTCGGAGGCGTAGGTGTGGGGTTCATCAACATGTTCATCTATATCATTGTAGGCGTATTCATCTGCGGCATGATGGTGGGAAGGACGCCCGAATACCTCACGAAGAAGGTGGAGACGCGGGAGATGAAGCTCGCGCTCCTCGCGCTGCTCGTACATCCGTTTGTTATCCTCGGATGTACGGCTCTTTTCGCCATGACCCCGTGGGGCGCGTCTACCGTACTTAACCCCGGCGCTCACGGCTTCTCGGAGATACTGTATGAGTTCAGCTCTTCTGCCGCGAACAACGGCTCCGGGTTCGAGGGACTGGGAGACGGTACCGTACCCTGGAACGTTGCGACGGGCCTCGTCATGCTCTTCGCGCGATTCATACCGATAATACTGCCGCTTGCTATAGCGGGGTCGCTCGCCGTGAAGAAGCCGTCCCCTGAAACCAGCGGGACACTGCGTACGGATACGCTCCTTTTCGGGTTCGTGATTCTCGGGACAGTGGTCCTGATCGGGGCGCTCCTGTTTATGCCGGTTGCGGTGCTCGGACCTATTGCCGAGCAGGTCACGACAGCGGGTATGTATAAGTAAAATGGTGAGAATTCTTACGGAAATGAGAGAGGAACCAAAACTATGACCGATATACAACACGTAAATGAAATTGCAAAGCTCGAGAGGAGGAAGGTCCGCAGGGCCACCCTCTTTGAAAGGGAGCTTGTGGCGGCTGCGACGAAAAAGTCCTTTTTAATGCTGAACCCCGTCACGATGGCGCGCAACCCGGTAATGTTTGTAACCGAGATAGGGGCGGCTGTGACCACCCTCGTGCTCGCTTTGAATATCTCTCACGGCAGCAAAGCCGTTTTATATACCCTATGGGTGACTTTGATACTCTGGCTGACCGTTCTCTTCGCGAACTTCGCAGAAGCTCTCGCAGAGGCGAGGGGGAAGGCGCAGGCTGATACGCTGAAGAAGACGAGGCGGAAGACGCTTGCGCGGAGGATCGTGAACGGGCGTACGGAAGATGTGAGCTCGGACGAGCTCAGGCAAGGGGACATTGTGTACGTGTCGGTCGGGGAAGTCATACCGAACGACGGCGAGATCGTAGAGGGCGTCGCCACGGTGGACGAATCCGCCATCACGGGAGAATCCGCTCCCGTGGTAAGGGAAGCGGGAGGCGACCGCTCGGGCGTTACCGGCGGCACTCGCGTCCTGTCAGACTTCATAAAGGTGCGCATCACCGCGGGCGCTGGCGAATCGTTCCTCGACCGTATGATAGCGCTCGTGGAGGGCGCTGTGCGCCAGAAGACACCTAACGAGCTTGCGCTTACGGTGACTCTTGCCGGGCTCACTCTTGCATTCCTCATGGTGACGGGAGCGCTCTATCCGATTGGTAAATATTTCGGCGTCGAGATTCCGATCCCCACTCTCGTCGCGCTGCTCGTATGCCTGATACCGACGACGATCGGCGCTCTATTGGCGGCGATCGGGCTTGCGGGAATGGACAGGGCGCTCTCGGCCAACGTGCTCGCCAAGAGCGGAAAGGCGGTAGAGCTCGCGGGGGACATAGATACGCTTCTTCTCGACAAGACGGGCACGATAACTATCGGCGACCGCCAGGCGACCGAGTATTTCCCCGTCCCGAACGTTACGCGCGAGAGCCTTGCCGTAGCCGCGATGTACGCGTCGTTCGGTGACCTCACTCCGGAAGGAAAGTCCATAGTGAGGCTAGGCGCGGATACACTGGGCGGCACGGCTCCGAGAGAGACTTTGGGAGAGGTCATCCCCTTCACTGCGCAGACCCGTCTCAGCGGGCTCGATACCGGGGACGGGAGGCGTTTCAGGAAGGGGGCTCCCGACGCCATCAAGGCTTTTGTGACAGATGCCGGGGGCTCGGTCCCCGAATCGTATCAGGGCATAGTGGACGGTATCGCAAAGGGCGGCAGCACGCCCATAGCTGTCGCCGAGGGGAAGGAAATTCTTGGGGTCATATCGCTTTCCGACGTGCTCAAGCCGGGTATAAGGGACCGCATCTTCAGGCTGCGTGCAATGGGGCTCCGGGTCGTCATGGTGACGGGCGATAACCCGCTTACGGCAGCGGCGATTGCGCATGAGGCGGGCGTATCTGATTTCATCGCCGAAGCTAAACCCGAGGATAAGCTCGAATACATACGCCGGGAGCAGCGTTCCGGGAGGCTCGTCGCCATGATGGGGGACGGGACGAACGACGCGCCCGCGCTGGCACAGGCGGACATAGGCGTCGCCATGAACTCCGGCACTCAGGCTGCGAAGGAAGCGGGCAACATGGTCGACCTCGACAGCGACCCGACAAAGCTAATCGAGGTGATAGAGATCGGAAAGCAGCTGCTGATAACGAGGGGGGCGATTACGACCTTCTCCATCGCAAACGACGTGGCAAAATATTTTGCGATCATCCCCGCTATCTTTATACTGGCGATACCGGGGCTCGCAGCGCTCAACATCATGGGCCTGCGTACTCCCGAGAGCGCAATTCTGTCGGCTCTGATCTTTAACGCGGTCGTTATACCGATCCTGATACCGCTTGCTATCAGGGGGGTTAAATACAGGCCTGTCGGAGCGGAGACTCTCCTGAGAAAGAACCTCCTTGTATACGGCGTCGGAGGGGTTATAGTGCCCTTCATCGGGATAAAATTAATCGATATGGCTCTGGGCATAACGGGGCTCTTTTAGGAGGCGCAATTATGAAAGAAGATAAAGAAAATATCGGAATAGCTCGGCAGCTGGTTACGTCGGTCAGAGTCGTGATTTTCACGATGGCTGTGTGCTGTGCCCTGTACACGCTTCTGATTTATGCAATCGGCCAGGTCCTTACCCCACATACGGCTGAAGGCTCGCTCATAACGGACGCACAGGGTAAAATAATCGGGAGCGAGCTTATCGCTCAGAAGTTTACACGACCGGAGTATTTCTGGCCGAGACCTTCTGCGGTAGATTACAACGCCGCGGGAGCAGGCGGAAGCAACCTCTCACCGACCAATCCCAAGGTCCGCGAGAGGGCTCTGGAGATAATCGGTCTCGAGGGGACTACGGCGGACAACCCTATACCGGCTGACCTTGTGACGGCGTCTGGCGGCGGGCTCGACCCGCATATAACTCTCGAAGCTGCGAGGTATCAGGCGAAAAGGGTGGCAAAGGCGCGCGGCCTCTCGGAAGAGGAAGTAATGGGCATCATCGAAAACCATACCTTGAAGACCGGCGGGGTGCTCACGCCCGAGCCGCTCGTGAACGTGCTGCTCTTGAATATCGAGCTCGATAAGACAGCTCATTGACGGTGCGGCAAAGAGAAAATTATGAGAGAATCGATCGATCGAGTGAGCGGTAACCGCGCCGACAGCTTCCTCCGAATGATACGCAGGTCTCAGCGCGGGAAGCTGAAAATTTACCTCGGCTACTCGGCGGGTGTTGGTAAGACCTACGAGATGCTTCTCGAGGGCCGCCGCCTGAAAGAGGACGGTATAGACGTGATAATCGGACTCGTCGAGACGCACGGACGGAAAGAGACGGAGGCTCTGATTGAAGGCCTCGATGTGATACCCAGGAAAAATGTGACCTACAGGGGAATAGATATCGGTGAGATGGACCTGGATGCGATTCTCGACCGCCGCCCCGAAGTCGTGCTCGTGGACGAGCTCGCGCACACTAACGTCCCCGGGAGCAGGAACGCCAAGCGTTATCAGGACGTAGAGGAGATTCTCTCTGCAGGAATCCACGTCATCTCAACGCTAAACGTACAGCACCTCGAAAGCCTCTATGAAACGATAGAGCGCGCGACAGGGGTAAAGGTCAGGGAGCGCATCCCGGACCGAGTCGTCGCCGAGGCTGACCAGCTCGTGAACGTGGACGTCACGACCGAGGACCTCCGCCAGCGACTTGAAGAAGGGAAGGTGTATACGAAGGAGAGGATTGACACCGCGCTCGAGCATTTCTTCAGGCAGACGAACCTCGAGCAGCTCCGAGAGCTCACGCTGAGAGAGCTCGCCGCGCAGATCGATTCCCGCAGAAGGGAATCCACTGAAGGGGAGACCCCATCGAACCCGGACCAGGTGATGGTCTGTCTCAGCTCGAGAGGACCGAACAGCGAGGCGCTCCTACGTTACACATCTCGTTTGGCAGGGCGTCTCAACCGGAACTGGTATGCGGTCTATGTCCAGACCTCGGGTGAAAAGCCGACGGTCATAGACGCTGAGACACAGCGTATCCTTTCGAATACGCTTGCTCTCGCTCAGCAGCTGGGGGCCACGGTGTTCACATACAAGGGCGATGACGTCGTGAAGACCATACTGCAATTCGCTAAGGAATACAGGGTGGGGCACATCGTCGTGGGCTCTACAAGGGGGAAATACCCCTTCTGGAGGAGACTCATTGGGCAGAAGAGCATCGTCGAGCGGCTGATAACGCAGAGCGAGGGGATAAATATAGTCGTGATCGATACGGGGGCGATACGCGATGACGGCACTTACAGACCGCAGGCACCAGAGCCTCAGGAAGCGGAGTGGGATCAGGAGGTCATTCCGGCCAGACCCGAAACCCCTCTCTCTGACATCAAGGTCGCTGTGTGGAAGAAGCCCATTGACAAGGAAGACGCGATGTGGGAGATTCTCGACCTCATCTCCAATGGTTCCCATCAGATAAAAGAGTCAGCGTGGGCGGGTCTCATGGAGCGCGAGAAACAGGGCGGCACATTCGTGGGGGAGGAAATTCTCATGCCTCACGCCCGTATCGAGGGGATAAGCCGTCCGGTGATAGCGCTCGGAGTGGCAAAGTCAGGGATCCGTGACAGGAACACGGGACGGGTTGCGAAGATCATGTTTTTAATGTTATCGCCTGCCGAGGAGCCGACGAGCCATGTCGATGTCCTGGGGAAGCTGGCCCGAATGTGCCAGGACTCTCAGTGGCTGAGAGACGTGATTGACGCGGAAACCCCGGAAGAGGTTCACCGTCTCCTAGAAGCCCGGCAGACCGTGGGATAATAGGGGATTGCCGGGAGGAACAGTCGTCATCTCCAACGCCTTCGCCAATATGAGTTATTATTTCTTGTCTGAAAGCCCGAGATCTTCACCGCGCAATCAATAAATACAAAACTACAGACGTTGATTTTAGGAACAGGGTCATTATAATAAAACCTTTCTGGAAATTTTAAGAAGGCCGGCCGGTTGCCGGTTTACTCCAAATTAATTCTGATTTAAGGTATTCTAAGTACGCGTTACCGTCATGTGGGCTGTTAGCTCAGTTTGGCAGAGCAGATGACTCTTAATCATCGGGTCGTGGGTTCGATTCCCTCACAGCCCACCACATGCGAGAGTGGCGGAACTGGCAGACGCGCAGGATTTAGGATCCTGTACCTAGCGGTGTGGGGGTTCGACCCCCCCCTCTCGCACCAATAATCACTACGGCACTTAACTCCGTTCTTCGCTCGTTTAAGAATAGTTCCCCTTTTTCTAAGGGGGGAAAATGAAAGGATGTCCGGACGGACGGACTTCACCCCGCCGTCTCTTTATGTATTAACTGATTAAACCGAAACTTCATATCAGACCTAAAGCTGCATTGTACTCGTGAATTAAAGTGTTATAATGTTGCTCAAATAAATTTACCCTTCAACTAGTCTTCCGGATCTATTCGATCAGAAACAGGCTCGAGAGCGATTAAATTGCAGGGTTCGAAAAGGGGTATTCATCAGGTCCGGTCGATTGCCGTATTTGAAGTACCGAATGCGCTGTAAATTGGAAGCCAATAACAAACCGATTTAAGCGTTCCCGGCTTCGAAAGAATCGATAAAACAGCTTCCGGCCAAGACCGATCACATAAAGCCATGACAACTCAAAACGCCTCGATAGGAAATAACGACCGCGCGAACAGCAAGATACGCTTCGCGCCGAACACGGAGTTCGAAAAGGAGCTCAAGAAAAGGGTATCCATGTACTTCGAGGAAAACTCCCTTTCCAAGAAGGACAGCGGACTGATGTATATAAAGACCTTTATCGCCGTCGCCTGGGTAGCGGCATCTTATTCTCTCCTGGTATTTGCGGGGCTTCCGGTCTGGGGGGTTTTACTGGCGGCCGTGTCCCTCGGCGTGTCGCTGAACGCGCTCTCGTTCAACGTGATGCACGACGCCCTTCACGGGGCCTATTCCGAGCGTCCGTGGGTCAATAAGCTGATGGGACACTTCCTCGATCTCATCGGGGGGAGTTCATATTTCTGGTATAAAAAGCATAACTATTTCCATCATTCGTATCCCAATATCGCGGGGCACGACGACGACATCGAGGCGGGCATATTCGCCCGTTTAAGCCCTCACCATAAAAGGTATTTCTTCCACAGGTATCAGCACATCTATATCTGGTTCCTTTACGGATTCCTGGCGATCAAGTGGCATCTGGTGGACGACTTCCAGACGTTCTTCACAAAACGGATAAACGGGCACGAGATAGACCGCCCCGGGGGATGGAACGCCGTCGTATTTTTCGGAGGGAAGCTCTTCTTCCTGACTATGGCTTTTGTAATCCCCTGTTTCTTTTATCCTGTCGTCTATGTTATGGCATTATATATGCTCGTCGCGTTCCTCCAGGGGCTCATCATGTCGGTCGTATTCCAGCTTGCCCACTGCAACGAGGATGCCGGGTTCCCCGTGCAGTCGGGGGATTCGCAACAGATGGATACGAGCTGGATGGTGCATCAGCTGAGCACCACCACGGATTTCGATAAGAATAACGATTTCCTCACCTGGTACCTGGGGGGGCTCAATTTCCAGGTGGAGCATCACCTGTTCCCGCAGATTTGCCACATCAACTATCCCGCCCTCTCCCGCATAGTCGAGGAGACGTGCAGGGAATACAGCGTCACCTATAACGCATACAGGAGCTTTTTCTCGGGACTCCGCTCACACTACAACTGGCTCAGGCTCCTCGGGCAGCCGGGGTAGGGCGGCTTAGCTTCAGCTGCTGGCCGGGATGAATGAGTTTGGTATGTGTCGTATATGTGCGCAGATTCTGCGCCTCAGGACGGACGGGTTTGATAATCCCATCCTGACCTTCCCCCTGAAGAGGGAATGATTACTCGCTCGCCGCGAATCGAATTGCCTCGATCCCGCATCATAACTATTCCAATTAACAAATTGTTCATAATTCATAATGTCATGTATAATTACAAACTTTTTATGTGGTAGTTAAGGGCTTATCAATATTGTATAAATTATCTGACAGATTGAGAGGTAGTGATATATGAAGGTGAACATTGAGAATTTGAGCGGTACGGAGAGGAAGGTCGACGTCGTTATTCCCGTGGAAGTGGTGAAGGAGAAGCGGGACGAGGTCTTCGGCGAGATAAGGAAGAGCGCGAAGATAAAGGGGTTCCGCCCGGGCAAGGCGCCCGCGAGCGTGGTCGAATCGGTGTACAGAAAAGAGATTCTGGGCGAGACCGCGACGAGGCTCGTCACGGGCTCACTCGAGGAAGCTCTTAAGGAGGTATCCGCGCATCCCATAAGCAGGCCCCAGATCAACCCTCCGGACGTATTCGAGACCGACAAGGATTTCCATTACTCGGCCGTGTTCGAAGTGCTCCCCGTGTTCGAATTGGCTGAATACAAGGGGCTCCCCCTCAAAAAAGAGGTGCACGAGGTGAAGGACGAGGACGTCGAGCACACGTTAGAGCACCTGATCGAGCACAGGGCGGAGGTAAAACCGTATGAAGAGGAGAAAGCAGTAGAGAAGGGAGACGTCGCCATCGTTGACTTCGAGGGCTCTCTCGACGGTGTGCAGGTCAAGGATCTGAAGAGGTCCGGGCTCCAGTTCCTCGTGGGCCATGACAGGCTCATCCCCGAGTTCGAGGAGAACGTAATAGGGATGAAAAAGGGTGAGACGAAAGAGTTCGACGTCACCTACGGAGAGGATTTTCAGATAAAGGAAGCCGCGGGGAAGGCGGTCCGTTATAAATTCAGCGTGAAGGACGTCCTTAAGAAGACCCTGCCCGAGCTCAATGACGAGCTCGCCAAGGAGCTCGGAAAGGAAGACGTCGCGTCGCTTAAAGAACAGATAAAAGAGGATTTGAAAAAGCAGACGGAGCAGCAGTCGGAGGGCAAGATGAGACAGCAGGTCGTCGATGCGCTCGTGGACAGAAACACGGTCGACGCCCCCCCGAGTCTCGTTCATGAAGAGGTCGCGAGGCTCGCACGCAACACGATCCAGAGCCTCCGCCAGCGCGGGCTCAATATTCAAACGCTCGACGATGCGTCGAAGGCCGCTCTCGCCGACCGCGCGCTCAGGAACGTGAAGACCTCAATCATACTCGCCGAGATCGCGAAAAAAGAGGACATAAAGGTCACGGACGAGGACATAGACAAGAGCCTTTCGGGCATCGCGGCCACCTATAACATGCCCACCGAACAGGTGCGCGGGATTTACCGCGAGAACAACCTGCTCGACGGTCTCGAAGCGAGCCTCGCCGAGCAAAAAGTCATTGATTTCATTATAGAAAACGCAGCGATCGAGGAGGTTCCGGCGGAGCCAAATCTCGTTGACATTAAAGAGGAGAATCAGTATACTCAAAGATAATGTCCAGCTATGTGCCTATTGTAATTGAACAGACCAGCAGGGGCGAGAGGGCATATGATATTTTTTCCCGTTTACTCAGGGACAGGATAGTTTTCATCGGGTCCCCGATCAACGACGCCGTCGCAGACACGGTGATCGCGCAGCTGTTATTTCTCGAGTCGGAGAACCCGGAAAAGGACATCTTCGTCTATGTGAATTCCCCCGGGGGAAACGTTACGTCGGGGCTGGCGATCTACGATACGATGCAGTACATAAAGCCCGACGTGGCCACGATGTGCCTGGGGCAGGCGGCCAGTATGGCGGCTGTGCTCCTCGCAGCGGGAGCCAAGGGGAAGAGGTACGCGCTCCCTCATGCGCGTGTAATGCTTCATCAGGTATTAGGGGGCATCGAGGGGCAGGCGACGGACATAGAGATACACGCAAAGGAAATACTGAGGATCCGAGAGGAGCTGAACCGTATTCTGGCGAAGCATACAAATCAGCCTATCGACAGGATATCAAAGGACACGGAGAGGGATTTCTTCCTTAAGCCAAATGACGCCTTAGAATACGGTATCGTTGATGCTATAATTTCTAAGAGAGAGGAGGCGCCGAAGTGACTTCGAGACGCGATGCCAAAGAAGGAAAACTGTACTGCTCTTTCTGCGGGAAGAGCCAGAAGGAAGTAAGGAAACTCATTGCGGGACCTACCGTATATATCTGCAACGAGTGTATAGAGCTCTGCAACGAGATAATTGCGGACGAAGACGCCAAAGAGGGCGTTCTCAAGAAAAGATATACCGCCTTACCCACACCGTCACAGATAAAGAAATTCCTCGACGAATACGTGATCGGGCAGGTAAGGGCTAAAAAGATACTGTCGGTTGCAGTCTATAACCATTACAAGAGAGTGGAGCTTAACGCCTACAACGGCGGAAAGAGGAATTCCGACATCGAGGTGCAGAAGAGCAACATTTTAATGATAGGGCCCACGGGGAGCGGCAAGACGCTTTTAGCGCAGACCCTCGCAAGGCTCCTAGACGTTCCGTTCACGATTGTGGACGCCACATGCTACACCGAGGCGGGCTACGTCGGAGAGGACGTGGAGAACATGATTGTGAGTTTGCTCCAGGCTGCAGATTATGATCTTGAAAGGGCTTCAAAGGGTATTATATATATTGATGAGATAGACAAGCTCGCGAGGAAGACCGGGGACAGCCCGTCTATAACGAGGGACGTTTCCGGCGAGGGTGTGCAGCAGGCCCTTCTCAAGATTATGGAAGGGACTAAAGCGAACGTGCCGCCCAAGGGCGGCAGGAAACACCCGCAGCAGGAGTTCCTGCAGGTGGATACGACGAACATACTGTTTATCTGCGGCGGGGCTTTTTGCGGGCTCGAAGATATAGTGAAACAAAGAATAGGAGAGAAGTCGATCGGTTTCGAGGCGAATCTCGGAAGGAAAAACGAGAAGGACCTGGGAGCACTTTTAAAAGAGGTGCAGCCCGAAGACCAGATACAGTTCGGGCTCATACCCGAATTCGTAGGCAGGATACCGGTCGTGGCCACACTCGAAGAACTCAGCGAAGAGTCGTTTGTGGAGATTCTCACCAAACCGAAGAATGCGATTATAAAGCAGTTTCAGAAGCTGATGGAGCTCGAAGGTGTCGAGCTCGAGGTTACGGACGGCGCACTCGCCGCTATCGCCCGCCAGGCTATTTCAAGGAAAACGGGCGCGAGAGGACTGAGAGCGATTATCGAGACCGTAATGCTCGACATATCTTACGAAGTTCCGTCGCTTAAAGGGCTTAGGCGTTGTGTTATCACGGAGGACGTAATTAACGGGAAGGGCGACCCTCTCTTCATATACGAAGAGGAGGCCCGCCTGGGAACGTAGGATGTGAATCCGGGAGTTAAGGAGACAAGCCATGCCGATGTTTTTCAAACACGAAGAGGGAAAGGGGCAAATGGAAACAATACCGTTATTACCATTAAGAGATGTAGTTATATTTCCGTACATGGTCGCGCCGCTGTTCGTAGGGCGCGAGAAGTCGATACGCGCGCTCGAAGAGGCGATGAAGAAATCCAAAGAGATATTCCTCGTCGCGCAGAGGGACGCGAAGACGAACGACCCCCAGGAGACGGACATCTACGACATAGGGACGATCGGGACGATCGTTCAGATGCTGAGGCTCCCTGACGGGACGGTCAAGGTGCTCGTGGAGGGGAAGAAAAGGGCGAAGGTGCTTAATTACCTTCCGAATAAAGGCTACTTCCTGGTCGAGGTCGAGGTCATACCCGAACCGCAGGAAGTGGGCGTAGAGACGGAAGCCCTGATAAGGACGCTCGTCACCGCTTTTGAAAATTACGTGAAGCTGAATAAAAAGATACCGTCCGAGGTGCTGGTCACGGTCTCCTCGATAGAGGACGCCGGGAGGCTTTCGGACACTATTTCCTCGCACCTGGGCTTTAAGCTCGAGGACAAGCAGGAGATATTGGAAACGCTCGACCCCGCAGAGAGGCTTGAGAAGCTCTATGAGAAGATACAGGCCGAAGTAGAGATACTGCAGATCGAAAAGAAGATAAGGTCGAGGGTCAAGAAGCAGATGGAGAAGGCCCAGAAGGAGTACTACCTTACGGAGCAGATGAGGGCCATACAGAAAGAGCTCGGCGAAAAGGACGACCTCAAGTCCGAGATACAGGAATTCGAGGACAGGCTCAAGAAGAAGACCATGCCCGAAGAGGCCGAGCAGAAGGTAAAAAAAGAGATAAAGAAGCTGAAACAGATGTCACCCATGTCGGCCGAAGCCACCGTGGTGAGGAACTACATAGACTGGCTCCTTTCACTGCCGTGGGGTGAGGAAAAGACGGACGACAGGATCGACATCGACGAAGCCCAGAAAATACTGGAAGAAGACCATTTCGGTCTCGAAAAACCGAAGGAGAGGATCCTCGAATACCTGGCCGTACAGGCTCTTACGAAAAAGATAAAGGGGCCGATTCTTTGCTTCGTCGGACCGCCCGGAGTGGGAAAGACATCGCTTGCGAAGTCTATCGCCCGCTCGATGGGAAGGAAATTCGTAAGGGTATCGTTGGGCGGCGTAAGGGACGAAGCCGAGATCAGGGGACACAGGCGTACCTATATCGGCGCTCTGCCCGGGAAAATAATACAGGGAGTAAGAAAGGCGGGGACGACAAATCCGGTATTCCTGCTCGATGAAATAGACAAGCTGGGAATGGACTTCAGAGGCGACCCGGCGTCAGCGCTCCTAGAGGCGCTCGACCCGGAGCAGAACAATGCATTCAACGACCATTACATCGAGATCGATTATGACCTCTCGAACGTGATGTTCATCACGACTGCGAACATTCTGCACACGATACCGTGGGCGCTCCAGGACAGGATGGAGATCATCCGCATATCGGGCTACACGGAAGACGAAAAGCTAGAGATCGCGAAGAAGTTCCTCGTCCCGAAGCAGCTCGAGGCGCACGGGTTAAAGGAAGAAAACCTAAAGATATCGGACCATGCCATACTGACTATTATAAGGCGCTTCACGAGGGAAGCCGGAGTGAGGACGCTCGAAAGGGAGATAGCCTCTCTCTGCAGGAAAGCAGCGAGGGACATCGTAAAGAAGGGTGCCGAGCATGTAGTAAAGGTTACCCCGAACCTGATAACGAGTCAGAAGTACCTTGGCATTCCGAAGTTCAAGTACGGGGAGATCGAGGAGAAGCCGCAGGTCGGCATGTCCACCGGACTCGCCTGGACGGAAGTGGGCGGAGAGCTCCTCACGATAGAGGTATCCGTAGTGCCGGGAAAGGGGAACTTCACCGTTACCGGTAAGCTCGGAGAGGTTATGCAGGAATCGACGCAGGCCGCAATGAGCTACGTGAGGTCGAGGGCCGAGAGGCTCGGGCTCGAGCGTAACTTCCATCAGAAGGTGGACGTACACATCCACGTTCCCGAGGGAGCGACTCCAAAGGACGGGCCTTCGGCGGGCATAGCGATCGCTACCGCGATCGTGTCTGCGCTCATAAAGAGGCCGGTTAAGAACGACGTCGCTATGACAGGGGAGATAACGCTCAGAGGAAGGGTGCTCCCGATAGGCGGCCTCAAGGAGAAGATCCTTGCGGCTCACAGGGGCAAGGTGAAGACCGTGATTATCCCGCAGGAGAACGAAAAGGACATTAAGGACATACGCGAGAACATCCTGAAGGATATAAAGATCATGCTCGTCGACCATATGGACGAGGTGCTTGAAGCGGCGATCGAATCCGACGAGCCCGTGCTCAAGAACGTGGTCATACCTCCGGCCGCATTGCCGATGGGCGATGAGCTCGGGACGAACGTAAACTAAACTTTAAAAACGTAAACCAGAATATAATGAGGGGCGGTTTGATAAAGCCGCCCCTTTTTTTTGTCCTTTTCAGCTGGCGGATGAAAGCGTACGATAAGGGAGGCCGCTCATTTTCTTTCTTTATACCTGAAGGGAAAATCCACCCTAACCCTCCTTTACAAAAGGAGGGAATTAATGGCAATACAAATCATTTTCCCCCTTTTGTAAAGGGGGATTCAGGGGGATTTGAACCGGGAAAGTATCGCGGCTGGAATTCACCACTGTGGTTGGAGATGGATGACATGTTGGGAGGGCAGAGGAGTATGGTAGAAATAGTAGAACGCACTATGTGCGTGTGTGGACAAATGCGTAAAATTCAGTTATATATTTTCCCCTTACGGGTGTCCGGACACATAGTGTCTTTTATGTTTGGAGTCGTTTCCTTCGGTTAGGGGAGGGAGATGATGCGGTTACCGCGGGTCGTTTGTGCGGAAACCTTATAAAACCTGAAATACTCAAATTCGGAGTGGGCGGTTAGCTCAGCATGGGAGAGCGCCTGCCTTACAAGCAGGATGTCATAGGTTCAAATCCTTTACCGCCCACCACTCCATAAATTACTTGCGGGGACGTAGTTCAGTCCGGTTAGAACGCTGGCCTGTCAAGCCAGAGGTCGCGGGTTCGAGTCCCGTCGTCCCCGCCAGTTCTTATTCTATATTCACAATTGGTTAGATGAATTATTTGTTTCTGTCCGCTAGGGCTTCATTGGACTTGGTGTCCAAATAGGTGTCTATATTATGTAGTTCTAGCCTGATTCCTAGCTTATCTATTGCTGCTTTTTTGGCTTCTTCACGGGTATGGCTGTATCGCATAAGCATTCT
>CAVPJU010000007.1:0-58693 GCA_963705505.1 uncultured bacterium | reverse complement strand
AACTCGAGCAACCTCAAGGACAGCAAAAGAGTTTTTGGATACAGTTCACAGAGGTATGCCATTTAAGATAAAAGCTATACAGGTTGATGGAGGATAGAGTTTTACTCAGAGTTCGAGCAGGAGTGCCAAAGAACAGGAATAAAATTATTCGTATTACCTCCAAAGAGTCCAAAGCTTAATGGGTGTGTAGAGAGGGCACAGAGAACCCATACGGAGGAGTTCTATGAGGTCAATGATTGTCCTTGGACTGTGCCTGAACTCAATAAAGAACTTAGTCATTGGAACTACATCTACAACTGCGTCAGACCTCATCAGGCACTGGGCTACAGGACGCCATTGCAATTTCTCAAAGACAAGGGCATTATCCATACCAATTACCCCTCAAATTTGTCTCATATGTCCTGAACCTATACATCCGCTTTACTGGAAAATGTACCCGTGATATACTGGGGATTGGGCTTTCCCACAATTAGCCCGAATATAACGGAGGGTAGTGCCATGAAGGACAAGAAATTTCTGGATAACATTAATCCTGAAAGACGTGAATTCCTGGAGAAAGTCACCAAGGGCGCATTCATCATCCCGACAGTTATATCCGTTATGATGCTTAACCAGAAGCTCAACCTTACCACCGCAAATGCTCAGAGCAATGTTGTCGTGATGTGATTGTCATTCGACTCATTAATCTCTACCTCTGAAGGGAAAGTTTCTATAACCGATTTGATACCGGGGGTGTCTGTATTTACTTTAGATATGGACGGGAATAAGGTTATAATACCGATTGAAATGGTATCGAAAGTCTCAGTACCCGATAGTCATTTATTATGTCTCTCAATTTAAATGATGTGAGAAAACTGGGGCCCTCCCGGCGACAGGCATACGTCAGTGTGCTTAAGCGGATTCGTCGTCAAGCAAACCAGTCGACCACCGTATATCTCACCCCGCTAGTTACGGGCGTAACCTCATGAAAGAGTTCAGAGCGAAAAGCAATTAACATGCCCGCAGTGCCCGACACTTTAAACCCGTGAGATTCGAAACGAGGTATGTTAAGTATTCCGTATATGATGAAAGAGCCTCCGGTGTAAGCATTATTTTCCGGAATTTCCATTTCATCGTTTAGAAATATGACTGTCGATACCTTACGGTCTTTTATTTCCTGCGGGTTTTGAGGGTTCGTACCTTTATCGATGTGACGCTGAAAGAAATCGCCCTCTCTGTAGTATAGGAACTTGGGGTCTTGCGGGTGCGAGAGAGTTATATCGAAATAGGTTGCAAGCTCTTCTGTGATGCCTGATAATTTATCTCTCAGTAGGACGCGGGTGTCTTTTGATACCTCTTTCTCCACAGTCCTGCGAACATTTTCATCGAGCAGACGTTCATTTGTTTTTAAGAAACCTCCCGGGCTCCCCTTTGACGAAGACATTTCCAGCCGGATTTTTTTACATAGCTCATCGTCTAGGAAGTTCTTTTTTGCAAATAGTCCAAACGCGGTATCAGAATCTTTTTCCAATCAGAGTTCCCGGAAGAAAAGGGTTATAGATTATCTGAGCAAATACTAGCGAATCAATTTTACCATGTCAATTTTGAGATTCTGGTTAAAATGGTATTGAAAGAAATGTCAGCGCGAATATAACTGGAGAGGCATACTCATTTCACCCCCCCCCCTTATTCCTACCCCAAAACATGTACTTTACGGCTTAACCTTAATAATACGAAGAATCCAAGTCACCTTTAATCTCTGATATTTGTTGAGAGACTTAATCAGGGAGCGGTTTCCGCTTTACGGGTAAAAACGCCCGTGATATAATGTGAAATAAACATTTCCGGAATATGACGGAGGATAGTTCCATGGCAGATAAAAAATTTCTGGATAACGTTAACCCCGAAAGACGCGAGTTCTTGGAGAAGGTTACGAAAGGCGCATTCATAATTCCGACCGTTATTTCCGTAATGATGCTTAATCAAAAACTCAATCTCACGACCGCAAATGCCCAGAGCAACGTGATTATCTGTATGTAATTCAGAGGTGGACCCCAAATGTTGGACAGTTTTGGGGCTGATTTAAGGTGGATTTGCCGCCTCATAATCATGCCGCCCCCGGAGCTGAGTATCCAGCCCCTGGTAATGCAAAGTATGCCTCATATGGGGTCCTGTCGTCCAGACTTGAATGTGGACGCTTCCTGTTGTAAAGCTCAACCCACCTTCCGATGCCCTCTCTGGCCTCGCTTCCCCCCTCGAAGGCATTTATGTAGACGCACTCGTACTTAAGTGTCCGCCAGAGCCTCTCTATCATAATATTGTCCTTCCATCTGCCCTTGCCGTCCATTGAGATACGCACCGAAGCTTCATTCAGCGTCCGGGTAAAGTCAAGGCTTGTGAACTGGCTTCCCTGGTCGGTGTTGAATATCTCGGGAGTTCCATACTTCCCCAGAGCCTCCTCCAGGGCCGAAACACAGAACTCCGACTCAAGCGTGTTACTGAGTCTCCATGAGAGGACCTTGCGGCTGTACCAGTCCATCACCGCCACCAGGTACAGAAAACCCCTGCGCATGGGTATGTACGTTATGTCGGCACACCAGAGCTGGTTCGGCCTGACAATATCCACACCCCCTAACAGATAGGGATACACCTTATGCTCTGGATGAGGCTTGCTCGTATTAGGCTTCTGGTATATGGCTTCAAGCCCCATCCTGAGCATGAGCCTCCGTATGCGCTTTCTGTTAACACGATAGCCCGTACGCTTGAGATGCTTAGCCATCAGCCTTCCCCCATAATAGGGCGTATCAAGAAATTGCTCATCTACCAACCGCATGAGCTCCTGGTTGAACAGACTCTCTCCACGCTCTTCGTAATAGTAAGACGAGCGGCTTATGCTTAGCAGGTCGCATTGACGTGCAATGCTGAGCCTTGGATGCTTTGTCTCAACCATGCCTTTCCTTCGAACGTGGCTCAACGACCGAAGGCCTTGGCTAAAAAATCACGCTCCACCGTCAGTTGCCCTATCTTCGCGTGGAGTTCCTTTACCTGCTCCTCGCTGAGAGCGTCACTACGCTCGGACTTGCTCCTGAACGATTCCGCCATGCCCTCTATAGCCTGCCGCTTCCACTGCGCTATCATATTGGGGTGGATTCCAAAGCGGCTTGCCAGTTCCTGAACTGTGCTCTCGCCCTTCAGTGCCTCAAGGGATACCTTTGCCTTGAACTCCGCCGAATACCTCTTCCGCTTGTTCTTGCTCATTCCTGTGAACCTCCTTAATTCGGTATTTTACACCTTAACTACCTGTCCGAATTTTGGGGTCCACCTCTTTCGACACCTTAATCTCCACCCCTGAAGGGAAAGTTCCTATGACTGATTTGAAACCGGACGATGTCGGCTTTTTTCGAAGATTCAGAGATTGTTAATTTCACTTTTGAAAAGATTTAATTTTTAGTATGAAAGCGGGTAGAATTATCTTTACTTATGATTCGATGGGGGTTGGGTGGTAAGTTAATTGAATCTCAGTAAGCGGATCAGACTCGGGTTCGGCCTCATGCTGGTTCTTATGTTGATCATCGGGGGGCTTTTTATATTCAACGTGTACAAATTGAACGAAGCAGCTTCGAATCTTGAAGGGCGCTATTCCACGTTGTATAAATTGTTCTCGAGTCCCGATAGTCAAATACAATCAGACCCCGGCTTCGGAAAAGAGATCGTTGATCGTGCTGTAACGCTGGTGGATGAACAGTTGAAATACAACTATACGTATATGCTTATCATAGTAGGCTTGTCGCTTGTTTTCGGCGGAATAATAACGATTCTCTTTCCCTCCAAGATCACAAAACCAATAGAGCGCCTTATATCAGCGACGAAGACAGTTAAGAAAGGTGATTATTCCTTCAGGATCGAGAATGCGGGGGAAGCGGACGAGATTTGGATACTGGCAGGTTCCTTTAACGAAATGCTGCAGAATATCGAAGACACGCACAGAAGCAATCTCGAGCTCATCAATCAGACAAAAAAATTCAATGAGACATTGAATGATAAGGTTCAGGAGGCGACTCAGGCAATAAGGGAGCAGCAGAATGAGCTTGTACGAGCGTATTTCGGAACACTCGAAGCCATGATACTCGCGCTTGACTTGAGGGAGAATGAAACGGGTTTTCACTCATACAGGGTCACCGAGTACGCGGTCAATCTCGGAAAACATGCGAAGCTGACCGATGAAGAGTTGTCGGTGATAGCCAAAGGCGCTCTCCTGCACGATATCGGGAAGATCGGCATCCCCGACCATATCCTGCTCAAGCCGGACAAGCTCACCGATGAAGAATGGGAACTGATGAGGAAGCATGCGGAATTCGGCTACGGGCTTCTTAAGAACTTAGATTTTCTGGAGGAGTCGGCTACGATAGTTCATACTCATCATGAGAGATACGACGGACAAGGGTATCCGGCTGGGATGTCGAAGGATGATATACCGCTCGGTGCGAGGATATTTTCTGTAGTGGACGCCCTTGATGCTATGACTTCCAGAAGAAGTTACAGGCAGGCTCTTTCATTCGAGGATGCCGTGCGGAGGATATCCGAAGCTTCAGGCTCCCAGTTCGATCCCCGAGTGGTCAATATATTTGTAGAAATCCCAATCGATGAATGGAAAAAAATCAAGAATCGGATAGCAGATTCGGGCTCGGAATACCTGAATCAACTTATGCTCAAGCTCAATGGATATAAAGTTTGAGTCCATATAGAGTCCGGGGATTTATACTTGCATATATCAAGCCTCCGGAAGCCGGTCCAAGTTTTAAGTCAGATTTTTCATATGATTTTTCAAGTGAGTTGAAAGAAATCCGTCTTTAAATTCCATAGTTTTGTTATCTGATATGTTAAATTTTTGGTAGGTGTCCAAATAGGTGTCCATATTGTGTTGATATATACCATATAGTATGTGTTGGTATTACTTGAGGAACTTATCATAACTTTCTCTTACCGTATAGTTTTAATACAAATGGGTACATGCCCATACAAACATGATAATGCCCTGTCAAGCCAGAGGTCGCGGGTTCAAGTCCCGTCGTCCCCGCCAGTTCTTACGCAACTAGGCTAGTCCTTTCTGGAGTCGATTTAGCGACCGTCTCCTAACTTCCAGGGCACTCTACAATTCAAATGACTATGAGATATTCACATCCGACACCGGAAGCTCTCGTGTTCGCAGTAAACAAACTGGATCAGTGATAAAAAACGAAAAAAGTGTTAGCAATTGTGTTAGCACTTCGCGTCAGACTAATATTTTCGTTGTATTTATATACTCATAGTGGAATACTATTATCATTAATAAAATTTAACGGGGTGTCCTATGCGGTTTTTTATGAAGGTTTCAATTCCTGTAGAGGCTGGCAACGAAGCTGCTAAGAAGGGTAGCTTAGGTAAAACAATTGAATCAATTCTAGCCGAACAGAAACCCGAAGCAGCATACTTTACCGAGGTCAATGGTCAGAGGACGGGTTTGATTTTCCTCAACATGCAGGACGCTTCACAAATACCCGCGTTGGCTGAGCCTTGGTTCCTTTCTTTCAATGCTAGCGTCGAGATTCGTCCGGTCATGATTCCGGATGACCTGAAAAAAGCAACGAAAGACATCGAAAAAGCTGTTAAGAAGTATGGTTAATCCCCATCGAAGCCGATACAGGCGGAGTACTCGGTTAATGGCTTAGTCCTTATAGTGTAAAGTTATGCCAACAGTGCTTAAATGGCACCTGTATGGGAACCTTTGTTTCAAAACTCCTTGGACATTCCTCTATATAGATAACTATGCGTTATTCACATCCGACGCAGAAACATTGAAGAATGCCGTTTCTAAGCTGGGCAAATAAGAAATTCCTGAAAAAGCTTTAGCAAAAGTGTCAGCGCTTTCTTAAAGTGATCTTGCCGGTTGCGGGTTAGGTTTCGCTTTTGCTCGGATTATTTCGGAATATCGTTTGCATATTATGTGATGAATTGCTCTGGTTTATGGTAACATCCTATATTGGTTTCCGTGTACTATATGTTAATCATCGCGTACTATACGTTAATTATGACGAGTGATGCGGAACGAATAGTTTTAAAGATGATGCTCGGACTATGGGGCCGGTGGCAGGACTTGGCCTTCGAGGGATAAATAGCGTATAAAGAACGGTTATCTCAAGTCTATATCGAGGGGATTTAATTATTGACGTATTTATAAATCATTTTCCAAGAGGTGGGATAATGCGGGCAATTAAGTATTGTGCTGTTGTCATTCTTTTATTTTGTTCCTTCAGTTCAGGATTTTTACTCGCTCAGGAAGACATCTTGCCGGTTGCGGGTTAGGTTTCGCTTTTGCTCGGATTAATTCGGAATATCGTTTGCATATTATGTGATGAATTGCTCTGGTTTATGGTAACATCCTATATTGGTTTCCGTGTACTATATGTTAATCATCGCGTACTATACGTTAATTATGATGAGTGATGCGGAACGAAGAGTTTTAAAGATGATGCTCGGACTATGGGGCCGGTGGTCCGACTTGACCTTCGAGGGATAAATAGCGTATAAAGAACAGTTATCTCAAGTCTATATCGAGGGGATTTAATTATTGACGTATTTATAAATCATTTTCCAAGAGGTGGGATAATGCGGGCAATTAAGTATTGTGCTGTTATCATTCTTTTATTTTGTTCCTTCAGTTCAGGATTTTTATTCGCTCAGGAAAACTCATCCGCAAAACTAAGCTCTGCGGAGCTTGAGCAACTGCTGGCTCCGATAGCGCTTTATCCCGATACGCTCCTTGCCCAGGTTCTAATGGCATCAACATATCCTCTGGAGGTCGTGCAGGCTGCTCGCTGGTTGGAAAAAAATAAAAATCTCAAGGGAGAGCAGCTGTATGCAGAAGCTCAAAAACAGGACTGGGACGATAGCGTAAAATCCCTCGTTGAATTTCCGGATGTCGTTTCAATGATGAATGAGAATCTTGATTGGACGACGAACTTGGGTGACGCGTTCCTTGCGCAGCAACAGGAAGTGATGGACGCGGTGCAGGTGCTTAGGGAAAGAGCGGACTCCGCTGGGAATCTGAAAACAACCAAGGAGCAGGTCGTAGTTAAAGAAAAGGAAACTATAATCATACAACCCGCCGACCCGCAGGTCGTCTATGTTCCCGCGTATAACCCGACGGTTGTATATGGAACTTGGTATTATCCCGCTTATCCTCCCTATGCCGTATATCCTCCGGGATACGTAGCATCGAATATCTTCTCTTTTGGCCTTGGTGTAGCGGTTGGCGCCACCTTCGCCAGTTTCGACTGGGGTCATAACAATTGCTGCTACTGGGGAGGGGGATACGGACATGGGAATACAAATGTAAATATAAACAGGGGAGATGTTAATATCGGGAATAAGGTTAATATCAACGGAAACAATTCAGGAGAACGCCGCTGGCAGCACAACCCCGAACATAGAAGAGGGGTCGAATACAAGAATAATGCCGTTGCCGAGCGATACCAGAAAGGAAATCAGGGTGTGTCTAACCGCGAGTTTAGGGGTTACGGAGAAACAAGGCCGACAACAACCTCAGTCGAGAAAGGGCTGCGGGAAAGAAGTGATAACGGAGCCTTTAGTGGTTATGATCGCGGTCAAGCTACTAAACAAGAAAGTAGAGTTGGGCGCGAGAGCCGTCAGCCCGGCTCAAGCGATTTAGGGAATGCAGAGAGAAAAAGATCAGAGTCTTCTACATCAAAAACGAAGGAACGTGCGAGGACTAGTGAAAGTAGAAGTTCCGTGTCGAGAGATCACTCCGATGCATTCAGCGGCTACGGGAGCCGCAGCGAGACCCGCGCCGATAGCCAGCGGGGGAGATCAAGCCGTGAAAGCTACCAACGAAGTACGAGCGGAAAGAGCACCAACAGAGGCAGAAGCTCAAGCGGCAGAAGAAGATAGCGTTTTCATTTTTCGCTAAGAATTTAAACAAGGGGGAAATTATAATGGCGAATAAGACGAAAAGAAGTTTATCAAGATACCTTCCATATTTATTGCTGATATTCACTCTTGCAATACTATGGTCTGTTTCTAGTACTTCCAATGCTGAAAACGTGCAGCAGAAGGTTTTTTCCTCGCCTGAGGATGCGGTGAAAGCTCTCATCGCTGCCGCAAAATCGGAGAACAAAGCAACAGCTCCTGGAGATATTTGGACCCGGTAGTGAGAAATTAATCTCTTCGGGAGACGAAAAGGCTGACGAAATTGCACTGCAAAAATTTGTCAAAAGAACTGAAGAGATGAACCACGTTGATATTTCGAGCGATGGAAAAGCAATACTCAGTATTGGAAACGACGACTGGCCATTCCCCGTTCCCATCATAAAGGATGGTGATAAGTGGCGCTTCGATACCGCATCAGGAATGGAAGAGATGCTTGATAGAAGAATTGGAAAAAACGAACTGAATACCATATCCGTATGTGCCAACTTCGTTAGCGCCGAGCGTGATTACGCAAGCAAAGACCGTAACGGCAATGGAGTGCTCGAATACGCCCGAAAGTTCGTTAGTACACCCGGCAAGCAAGATGGGCTTTATTGGGATGCGGCGAAGAATGAAGAAGAGAGCCCGATAGGACCTATGATGGCTAGTGCAACAGCCGAGGGTTACGAAATCTCCAAGGCTCAGCCTGAACCCATACCTTATCATGGTTATTACTACCGCATCCTGACTTCTCAGGGACCTGACGCACCCGGGGGCAAATACAACTACATCATCAACGGCTACATGATTGGAGGGTTTGCTCTTTTAGCATATCCCGCAAAATACGGTTCGAGCGGTGTCATGACATTCCTCGTTAACCAGAACGGGGCAATTTATCAGAAGGACCTGGGTTTAAACACGGAGAAGATCGCAAAAGCTATCAAAGAGTTCAATCCCGATAAAACATGGAAGAAGCTGGAATAGGTTTCAGGGCTGATCTAATCCCCTTTTTTTGTGCATACAGAAGATTCGTACGGCTCAAACATTCCGACGCAATGCCATTGGGGATTCATAGCCATGGCGGTTTTATTGGGAATAGTTGGATTTTTTGTTGTTTGTAGAAAAAAGGTAACTGCCTGATTCCACGCTCCTTATTAAAACTAAGAGAGCTTCAATAGCCGGCCTGTCGAGCCGGAGGTCGGGGGTTCAAGTCCCGTCGGCACCGCCTGTTTTTCCGAAGATTCCCCATCATTTTGAAATAATTAAACTTCCCAGGTTGGTTTGGCATTCTGATTAATTTCGGCTTAAACTTACATATCTCATGGATTACGACACGTCGGACCGATTTTGGTAACCTTGCGAACGGAAAATACAGAGCTTCCCGCCATGACCCGTACTAATGCGGCTGCGAACAAGTTTAATATTATCGGCGCACTCTTCGTCATATATCTCTTCCTGCTTCCGGTTACAAGCTCCGCCTCCCAGCAGCATAAGGAGTACAATACCCCGCCCGATAAGGACAGGCCGACGACCGTGTACATCGGACTCTTTCTGCTTGATATTATCAAACTGGACCAGCCCCGGCAGACACTGCGCGCCCGGTACGCTTTGTCCCTTCATTGGAAAGACCCCAGGACGGCTTTCGAGAGCGTCGATAATAAACCGGACATAGTCATAGGGGACGAGGTCGATGAACGCATTAAATATATGTGGTGGCCCGACCCGCAGATCACTAATCAGCTCAGCGATATAACGGTCATAAATAAGAGACTGCTCATTCACCCGGACGGAGATATATTCTATTCCGCGGTGTTCGTCGTGGATACGGCTACGACTTTGGAATTCCGCAAATTTCCGTTCGACCGTCAGACACTCAGGATCGAATTCGAATCTTTTTCATATCCCAAGGACGAGCTGGATTATAAAGTCTGGAGCGAGAGAACGGGCGTCAACCATAATTTCCAGAACGACGAATGGATTCTCCATGAGATGTCGTCGACCGCCGGTATCAGGAGGTTGTGGGAGTCGGAAACCGACGACTGGTCATACGTTAGTTTTCACGTCCCTACGGTAAGAAGGACCGCATATTATTTGTGGAGAATACTTTTTCCGTTCTGCTTTTTTATTCTTCTCTCGACGTGCGTATTCTGGATGCAGAGAGAGTCGCTCGACAGGCGCGTCAGCATCGTCGCCGCTTTCGCTTTGACCGCCGTGGCGTTTAATTTCGTCGTGTCGAGCTTTTTCCCGAACGTATCTTATTTAACGATCCTCGACGCAATAATATTATCCGGATATCTGATGTGCGGCATCACGATTATTTCTGTCATAAGCTTTGAATTATTTAAACATCACAAAAAAGAAAAGGTCTGGAATTATGGGAACGTAACGGCAAGGTTCGTGTTCCCTCTGCTATATGTATTGATATGGTATTCCATATATTATGTATTTATGAGCAGCACGGAACAGACTGTTTACCTGATTCAGTAACCGCCCTGAGCCGGGGTCGGGGGTTCGAGTCCCGTCGCCGCCCGGATTCCGGACTTTAAGCCGATAACCATCACTCCCCGTTGATTTATACCCATACCGGGCAATTTTAAGGCATATATTGAACGCATAATTCCTCTGGACTAGACAAGATTAATTTGTTTTAATGTAATTTGTTGGATGTGCATTATTCCCAAGTCACCGAGAGGGGGGATAGAAAGATGAGAAAGGCCGCAATCGCAATAATACTTATACTCCAGTGGGCGGCCGCCTCGGGCGCGCAGACAGCGGACGAGGGCAAGTCAGTCAAGGACATAAATCTGAGGTTCCAGGTGCTGCTCTACAGGCTCTATGAACTATCGAACATGAACCAGCCGCAGGGTATAAACGCCGCAAACGGCAAGTGGAGGGACAAAGTGGCGGCTGACCAGAAGCTCGAGGACCTCTATAAATTCCCGATGAATGGGCTTACCGGCGACGCCGCGAAGCTTGCCGAGGTGTTCGGCGTATTTTATTCAGGGACGTACCGCGCTTTTACCGATAATCCCAACGTCGATGCGACATGGACCGGCAAGGGCTCGCTCTACAGGTCGGCGCTCGGCAGTCCGGGGAAAAGGTGTACGGTATAAGCTTCAATATCTATCAGTCGGCGGGAGGGGACGAGGCGCAGGACAAGAAGTTCGCCACGGAAGCCCGGGATTCCGCGAGGGCGCTGATAAGATCAATAGATAAGCTCGGGCCGATGGCGAGCGGTGTGTTCGCGAACAAACGGATTGCGGTATCCGCGTATAACGCGGCGAACCAGGCGCTCAGGAAGCTCGACCAGCTCTTTGCCGGCGATTACAGCGGACCCGGGGGGCCCGGGGCGAAGGTGATGAGGCAGGTGTTCACCGAAATAACGACTATCCCAACGGGGCTGGAAGGCCCATGGCTCTCACCCGCGTGGCAGGTGCAGTTCCAGTACGTATGCCTTACGGGCTCGATAGTGATGGAGAAGGTCTCCCCGCCCATGCCTAAGTGAAAAAATTACAGCTGATTGGAGTTCAATTCACTGCCGGTTGACTACTTTTTTTGTGCGGAATTCGCTACGCACGAAAGGTACTCCTGGGTGACGGAATCCTTCTTTGCCGGATCTATGCTGTGTGAATCCGTTATGATGGTCATCGCGCGGAGTTTGAATTCATCGCTCATTTCCCCGTGGTAATGTTTTATAGCCGTTACCAGTGCGGCCGTATCCTTTTCGTCGAGCCCCGCATTCTGCGCGCATGTCGTGGATACCGAAGCCGGATCGCTTACCTTGGCGGTTTTAATCTGCTCGCTTTTCCAGAAGCAGCCTGTAGCGGTCGCGAGAAGGCAGATCAGGATTATTGAAGAGCAAAGGGCCGATTTGTTCAGGGTGAGTATTTTCATAATCCAATTCTACAGAAAACTTCGGGGTTGTAAAGGTCGGATAATCACAACCCGAGGGATTATTGAGTGACGGAACTTTCGAGACACGAAATGTATTGCTGGAAGACCGCATCGTTTTGGGACGGCTGCGTGTTCTCTGATTCCGCTATGTCTTTGCTGGCTTTCTCTTTGAATTCGTCGGTTATGTGCCCGTTAGAGTCTCTGAAAGCCGCCGCAAGCGACATTATCGCCGCTCCGCTGAGCCCGAGGTTCTGGGCGCAGGTCGCCGATACCTGACCGGGGTCGTATACCTTGCCGGGCTGGGCTCCGGTCTCCGCGCAGGCAGCAGCCAATGCAAACAGGCATATCGTTATAGCTATGTAGAAGCGTGAAATGTTTTTCCGCATCTGAATCCCTCCTCATGAAATAATACAGCCGCGAAGGGCCTTGTAAAGATATATCCCTGCTGAGAGAATAGTCTTATATCGATGCTTCCTTGAGTTAAGGTACGGGGCCGGAGGCGCAATCGAGGCCGAACTCCTGTCCGTCGATTTCAATTGATCCTTTTATCGAGGATACGAATCCTGTATCTCCCTCCACATCTTCTCCGACGGGCATTCCATTAACTTCGCCGATTGTGATTGCGGCTTCTTCCGCGACTGTGCGGGAACCCTGCATCAGATCATGACAATCGAGCGTGAAGCAGTCCGTTTCGCTGCAGCTCCTTACGAAAATAATTTGGAAGCTGTCCACATCACCGGGCGGCTCTGTTGAGTTGTCGAGAATATCGCAATCGTAGCTGTAGCAGTCGAAATCGAGAAAGCTCCCTGCCGGGCAGCTGAGGTCGATATTGGGGGAGCCGCATTCGGGGGGGAATCCGGTGGTCGGCGGCGGGGTATTGCTGCCGTTGCCTCCGCAGCCTCCGGTTATCATGAACGCGATCATTACTACTGAGGAGATTAATATTATCAGCTCGGCTGAGCGGTTAATTAATACGTCCCCTGCGTTTTTCATCTCCACCCCCCTCTTAACGGACAGTTTGGAAAGGATAATGATTAAGTAATCGAATAATTAATAATAGCTCGATTGAGGGGAATAATGCAAGGAGGGTGGTGTGATCGCCGCGATGAGAAAAAAAGCTTTGTTATCCGGAATATTACATACATGGATTTAAACCCCGTTCTCAATAAGGAGATATTTATCCTATAAAAGATTTCAGATTATCCGGGATGGAAAAACAAATAATTCGTGATTCCCATACAATAAAACCTGAATCTTTATACGAAAATGGGCGCATAAAGCTTTATTACCACTTGTTAAAATCTTATTCAAATGATATTAACATTCTCAGAATCTTGGTTGCTAATCTGATATCCGCTTCCAAATATCGTAAATTATCTATATTCCGCTATTTGGACGGGGGATGACGATAATTGTCATTCCTTTGGGCATCCGGTCCTAATATTCGTTAGATTATGCTGTAAATCCAAGGAGGTTAAGGTCGTAATCTACATGGCATGGGAATTGCCTGATTCCAAGCAGGGGACTTGCAGGGGTTATACGTCCCCCAACGGCTATGTAATGGGATCAGAAAAAAGGATTGTAATCACGGATGATTTACAGTTCCCGAAGGGGCTCTTCATAACCGTCGTCGCGTTGAGCGTCCTGCCGTTCGTTCTTTCCCTCCTCGGAGCCGATTTCAGGATGCGTTACCTGGAGGTGACCGAGGCTTTCAAGATCACCGTCACGGCCACGATCCTCATCTCTCTTTTTACGGGAACGCTCTGCCTCTTGCATTACTCTGTCGAGAGGAGCAGGGTCTCGTTCATACTCGGCGTGTCCCTCATCGGCACTGCCGTGATAAGCGGATTCCAGCTCTTCGCCTCATACCTTTTCCGTGATGGTGTTTACAGGGAATTCTTCATATCGGCATCCTCGGTCGCCGTTGACCTCTTCCCCGCAATACTCATATTCGCGGGCGCACTGGTACTGCTCAGGAAAAAAACAGACGACGAGTTCAACACGAGGACGGGCCGCTACCTCATCGTAAGCTCCGTCATAATGGGCATATCCTTCGGAATAATCTACGTGCTTGCGGAATCGGGCCCCGCGAAAGGCACGCCCGATCCGCACACGCTCGCAGCGCGCATGTGGGCACTTTCGCCGATGGCCGCCATAATAGCCGCGGCGCTGACATCGGAATATTACCTGAAAAGTAAGAGGACCTCTCTGTCATACGTGCTCGAGATCATGCTTATTCCTCTGTTCGCGTCCGAGATATTCGTCGCGATCGTTTCGTCGCTATTTCCCGGCGAGCACTTCCTGTACGCGGACTTTTTAAAAGCCCTCGCGTGTTTCATCCCGTTCCTCGGGCTCACTCTTGAGTATGGGAGGAATTACAGGGAGAAGACGTACACGGAGAAGAAAGCGAGGGATACGGAGTCGCGGCTCGAAACCCTGGCGGCGCAAAGCCGCACCGCCGTAGACAAGCTCGAGGAGAGGGTAAAGGAGCTGAAATCCTCTGAAGAGTTCAATGAAGCCGTTTCCGCGAGCTCACCTTACGGGATGTATATTACAAACGAGGGGCGTATCGTTTTCGTAAATTCACAGTTCGAAAAAATTACCGGCTACGCGAGGGACGAGCTGATCGACTCGAAGCCGGAAGCTCTCGTTGCGCCCGACGACAGGGAAGAGCGCAGGAAGCGGGCGCAGGAGCTGCTTGAGGGCACGGGTGCGGCGTCCATTCAATACAGGATCATCAACAGGAAGAGACAGACAGTGTGGTTATCCGAGACCGTTTCGAAAATAACGTATAAGGGGAAAGAGTCCGTAATCGGGAGCGTCGCCGACATCACGTCGGGCAAGCACACGGAGGAAATGCTGAGGACGCTTTCAACGAGCTCGCCGCTCGGCATATACATCGTCCAGGACGGCGAGTTAAAGTATGTGAACAGGCAGTACTGCGAATACACGGGGTTCGGAGAAGACGAGCTTCTCGGGACGAACGCCGACAAGATAATCCTTTACCTCGACAGGGAATCCGTGAAGGAGAGCTCGAGGCGGATGATAGAGAGCGGGAGCATCGAGCCTTACGAATACAGGATACTGAGCAAGGAAGGGGAGATTAAGTGGCTCTCGGAGACGGTCACCAGGATCAGGTTCAGGGACAGGGGCGCGGTGCTCGGGAGCGTCGCCGACATCACCGACCGGAGAAGAGTGGAAATAATGCTGAGGACGCTCTCCACGAGCTCTCCGATCGGCATATACATCGTCCAGGACGGCGAGTTCAAATTCGTTAACCCTCAGCTCCAGAAGTACACCGGGTACACCGAAGAGGAGCTGCTGGGGAGCAAATCCATTTGGTACATTTACGGGGACGACAGGTCGCCCGTCAGGCAGAACGCTATCAGGATGCTAAAAGGCGAGATCAACGCGCCCTACGAATACAGGGTGGTCAGGAGGGACGGCACCATCATGTGGTCGATGGAAGTGGTGAGGTCGATCCAGTACATGGGGAAGCAGGCGGTGCTCGGCACGCTGATGGACATATCCGAGCGCAAGCAGGCCGAGGAGCTGTTCGAGACCCTTTCGACCGGGACCCCGATCGGGGTATTCATCATACAGGATTCCAAATTTGAATTCGTCAATCCGAAGTTCGAGGAGTTCATGGGCTACAAGCGGGAGGAGCTTATAGGCACGAACCCCTGGAAGCTCATACACCCGCTCGACCGCGACGACGTGAGGGAAAAGAGCAGGCTCATGATGGAGGGAGCGAGGAGCCTGCCCTACGAGTACAGGGTAGTGAACAGGCAGGGCGAGACGAGATGGGTCATGGAGACGAGCACGTCTATCCAGTACAGGGGCAGGCAGGCCGTGCTGGGGAGCTTAATGGACATCTCCGAAATGAAAAAGGCGGAGGCCGAGCTCAAGGATGCGAAAGAGGCGGCGGAGGCCGGGAGCCAGGCGAAGTCGGAGTTCCTCGCGAACGTGAGCCACGAGATAAGGACGCCGCTCAACGCGATCGTCGGAATGACGGAGCTGATGCTCGATACTTCGTTATCGAGCGAGCAGCAGGAGACGCTCAGGGTAATAGAGTCGTCCTCCGAAGCGCTCCTCAGCCTCATAAATGAAATACTGGATTTCTCAAGAATAGAGGTCGGACAGATGGAGATCGAGGAAGAGCCCTTCAGCCTGAAGGAGCTCGTGGAAGGCGTCGCCGATTCGCTCTCGGTGAGGGCGTTCGAGAAGGGGCTCGAGCTCGTATGCTACATCAACCACAACGTACCCGACCGTCTGATCGGTGATATGTCGAGGATCAGACAGGTGCTGGTAAACCTTGTGGTAAACGCTATAAAGTTCACCGATACGGGCGAGGTGTTCATCAACCTCGAGAATATAAGGCCTGTCGACGGGGACGATGTGGAGCTGCAGTTCAAGGTGGCGGACACCGGCATAGGCATACCTGAAGAGCACAGGGAGAAGATATTCGACAAATTCTCGCAGGTGGACAGCTCTACGACGAGGACCTTCGGAGGAGCGGGTCTCGGACTCAGCATCTCGAAGTCGCTCGTGCAGCTTATGGGCGGAAAAATATGGTTCGAAAGCGAGCTCGGGAATGGATCGACCTTCTACTTCAGCCTCCCGCTCAAGCTCGACTGGGAGAAGGAAGGCAGGGTCGCAAGGGTGCAGCCCAATTTCCGCGGCACGCCTGTCCTCATCGTCGACGACAACGGCACGAACAGGTCGGTGCTCCGGAAGATGCTCTCGCTCTGGGGATTCGAGGTGATGGAAGCGAGCGGCGGAAGGGCAGCCCTGTCACTACTTCACAATATGGACAGGAAGCCCCCGCTGATCATCGCGGACAAGCAAATGCCCGGCATGGACGGGATAGAGTTCGCCGAGCATGTCAGGAATTCCATAGGAAGAAAAATAAAAATACTCCTCCTCACATCCTGGGGCGGAATGAGCTTTTCCGAGATCAGGGACAGGGGGATCGACGAAACGATCATAAAACCGGTCAAGAGCGCCAAGCTCTACGACGCGGTCTCGAGGCTCATGAAAGAGGCCGTGGATTGGAAAGACGGTGACGCGGACCTGAAAGCGGACTCGCCTTTCGAGTCCGTAGGCTCGAGAGTCAGCGGGAAGCCGCGTGTACTCGTCGTGGACGACACGCTCGACAACCAGAGCCTCGCGAAGAGGATACTCGAGATCGGCGGGTATGAAGTCGATGTCGCTTCAGGAGGGGTGGAGGGAGTGGACGCCGCCCGCAAAAACTGGTACGACATGATATTGATGGACGTGCAGATGCCCGTGATGGACGGCTTCGAGGCGACGAGGTCTATCAGGGAGTGGGAGAAGGAGAATGCGCTTGAGAGGACTCCGATCATAGCGGTCACGGCCCACGCGCTCGTCGGGTACAGGGAAAAGTGTCTCGATAACGATATGGACGATTACATCACGAAGCCCCTAACGAAGAAACTGCTGCTCGATATAGTGAAAAAGTGGCTGAAAGCGCCCGGTGCGGAAAAGAGCGATCCCGCGGGCGTGGATGTGGGGGCATGACTTTTTGATTACGCTATACCGCCGCGCCTTGCGGAACTTTTTCTTGGGATAGCGTATTTTTCCGTATAGAATAATGCCGGATTTGATTCAAGCAGCCCGGGTGTATGTAAAGCAGAGCATGAGTGAGCCGAAACTTGACCGGAATATAATCAGCGAAATCGAATCGAGAGGCATAGACCCCGGGACCGTAATGTCCCAGATAGAGATGTTCGGGAGAGGACTGCCCCCGTCCGAGCTCGTCAGGCCGTGCAGGGTGGGGGACGGGATAGTGTCCGTAAGGGACGAGGCGGAATCCTATGCACGCTATTACGAAGCTGAATCGGCTTCGAAAAAGATTATAAAGTTCGTCCCGGCGTCGGGAGCCGCGAGCAGGATGTTCAGGGAGCTGCTTGCCGCGGGTCAGGGCGAGGCGCTTGAGCGCGGGCGTCTTGAAAAAGCGGCTATGAGCGGAGACGACGACTCGAGAGCGGTGCTCAGGTTCATCGGGGAGCTGGGGAAGTTCGCCTTTCACGACGAGCTCGAATCCTGCCTCGAAAAAAACGGATTCAGCCTCAGGAACCTCCTCGCGAGCGGCGAGTACCGGGAGATTATCGGGCACACGCTCGACACGAAGGGGCTCAACTATTCGAACCTGCCGAAAGGGATTATAAAGTTCCACAAATACCCGCTCCACAACAGGACGGCTTTCGAGGAGCATCTGGCCGAGGCGCTCACTTACGCAAGGGACGGCAGGGGGACCGGGAGGGTCCATTTCACCCTCTCGCCCGAACACGTGGAGGTAGTGAGCGGGCATATAAACGGAGTGAAAGCGCTCTACGAAGGGAAGGGGGAGAGCCTCGATATCGGCTACTCCGTGCAGAAGCCCTCGACGGACACCATCGCAGTCGATATGGAGAACAGGCCGTTTCTCGGAGACGACGGGAAGCCCGTATTCAGGCCTGGGGGGCACGGGGCGCTTATAGAGAACCTGAACGAGCTCGACTGCGATATAGTTTTTATAAAGAACATAGACAACGTGGTACCCGACAGGCTCAAGGGGGAGACGTACCTCTGGAAGAAGGCCCTCGGCGGCTATCTTATGAAGCTCGAGAGCTATGTGTTTTCAGCGCTCGGAAAGCTCGAGAGCGGTGCTGCCCCCGAAGACGTCTCGGGGGATCTCGAATGGCTTCTGAGGTTGGGGCTCGCGATAGCGATACCCGGTCGTCTTGAAAATGCTCCACGGGCGGAAAAGACCTCTCATCTGGTCTCCGCTCTCAGCAGGCCGCTCAGGGTGTGCGGGGTCGTCAGGAACGAAAATGAGCCCGGAGGCGGGCCGTTCTGGGTAAGGGGCAAGGACGGCGGGGTATCGAAGCAGATAGTCGAATCGGCCCAGGTGGATATGGGCGCGTCGGGACAGAAGGCCGTCTGGGAGTCCTCGACCCATTTCAACCCCGTGGACATAGTCTGCGGCTTGAGGGACCACAGGCGGGAGCCTTACGACCTGCACCAGTTCATAGACCGGGACGCGGGCTTCATATCCGTGAAATCGAGAGACGGCAGGGAGCTTAAGGCGCTCGAGCTTCCAGGGCTCTGGAACGGAGCCATGGCATACTGGAACACCGTGTTCGTCGAAGTGCCGCTGATAACGTTCAACCCGGTAAAGACCGTATTCGATCTCCTGAGGCCCGAACACCAGCCCAAGCTTTAATCCCACTATCATCAGCTCCATATACCCGAAGATCGTATCGGGTGTATTATTAGCGGTGAATCACGCGCTGAAACGCGCGTTGGAGGGCCGCTGTATATGACGGGCAAATGGTATCAGAGAGAGGTCGTTTATGTGGACCCCGATTACTTGGATCTCATACCCTTCTTCCTTGAAAGCAGGCACAAGGAGATCGGCGGTATCAGGCAGTGCATCGCGAACTCCGACATGAAGGAAGTGCAGAGGCTCGGGCACGGGATGAAGGGCGCGGGCGGCGGGTACGGTTTCCCCGAGATAAGCAGGATAGGAAAGAGTATCGAGGAAGCAGCGAAAGAGGGGAATGCCGGGGAGATCGAGAACGCGCTCGAGATGCTGGCCGAATACCTGTCCGTCGTCGAGGTCGTCCCGCAGGAGAGAGAAACCCCGGACTGACGCCCTATCCGAAATTCTATTTAAATCCCTCTTTATTACCGGTTAAAATACCGGACTATGGCCCGCACCGGGAACACCGTAACCGCCGATATCACCGCAGCGCCGCCTCAGGAATTGGGCGGAGCCGCGCACGCTTTCCATGACGCCCTCTTTCTCATAGACGACATGCATAAGAAACAGCTCTCGAGGGAGCTGACTCTGTCCCTTGAAAAAACCCTCTGGAACGAGATCACGGAAAAGCTGAAGGCGGGCTCGTCCGGCCTGTCGGGGGAGGCACGGGAAAGATACGATGCGGGCGTGAGCGCTCTCGGCAAGGGCATATTCGACCTCTTTCCGCTGACCGCCGGGAGCGTCAAAACTGGAAAGGAGATCGAGCTCGTAATCGGCAAGGTGTTCTCCTCGGAAGGGGACGGCGAGAGCTATTATTCCGGAGCCGCGGGTCTCGTGAACCCCGGGTACGACGTTCTGCTCTCGGAGTATGACGGCTGTCTCGGGCTCTTTACGGAAGCGCTCCTGACTTCGCGCGGATACAGGGGGAAGGTGCTCCAGGGGGAAGTACCCCGAATAAAATGCCTCGACGTTTTCTCGCTCGCCGGAGGGCTCAGCGTCAGGCATAAACCGATATGCGTATTCTTCTCGGGCGGCACGAAAGAAAACGTGTCATCGCTTTCCCGGATGACCGTATTCATAAACCTCTACGCGGCGAGGTTCAAGGCGATGACGGAAAAGATAGCGCTCCGTTACCTCGCGGGCGCGGAGGCGCTCGCGGAGCTCACGCCGAGTGAGGCGGCGCGGCTTCTCCTGATATGGCTCAGGGGACACGACGTCGGGCATTTCATAGGGGCCGACAGGCTCGGCAGGGTGATGTCGGAATTCGACAGGGATTATATGGTGCTCCACGAGCTCAAATCCGATATGATTTCCCTTTACAACATGAAGCATCTCTCGGACGGGATTTTAGGCGGCGGGCTCCTCCATAAGGCGTACCTGCTCACGGTCGCCGAGATGCTGAGATATATGAAGAGGGGAGGGTTCTACACGCACCCCGACACGGGCTCGGCCTATCTCGCGTACAGGCACTTCAGGGACAGGGGCGCTATCAGGCACGACCCCTGGGAGGGGAAATTCATCGTGGACGTGAAGACCCTCGAAGCTGTAGTGGATGAATTCGCGTGGGACCTCGTCAGGCTTTTCGCGGACGGGAACGAGACGAGGGCGAGGGGTTTCGTCAACAGCTGGGGGTGGCTCGCCGTAGAGACGAAGGACGGCCTCCCGCGGGGCTGCCCGGAGGAGTTAAGAAAGATGATCGCCGACACTGAGATACCTCACGACATAGAATATAACTTCGTAACCCCGGGCGGATGAGCCTTCCGTATACGGGACTACCTCAGCTTATATAATGTTCTCCTTCCTTCGGTAAATCCAGGAGCTTCCTCAGCTCCCGAGAATACTCCGTATCGTCTCCAAAGATGTAGAGCCTGAGCGCCGCGGTTTCCCTGATGAGCTCCCTCGCGAATTTCCTCTTTTCGTTCTCTAACAGGAACCTGCCGATCGTGTCTATGCCCGGCGCGTGGTCTTTACGGAAGAGCCCCGCGCAGATCCTCATCATCATGTCGGGGATCGTATTCGTGTACTCTGGCGGACCCGCTTCCGTAAGGAGCGATAATTGCCTCATGCTGTTTATGTATATCCTCATGTAGAGTCCGTAGATCTCGAGGAGGAAAAAGAGCTGCTCCCCGTTCTCCCGGCCGCTTTCGAAAATCTCCCCCTTCCTCCCCGCCGCGGTTTCCCTTGCCCTGTCCGCCTCTCTCTTTCTCCTCCTCAGGGACGACGAGGAGAGGTCGTAGATATTCTCATCGAAGCCGCGCGGTATATCGTACGACCCTTCTGCCGGCTGCCCTTTGAGGGCCTCCGAGGAAATCCTGAGGAGCGCGTTTATATAGAGAGGCTTCCGCGATAGGCCGGGCCTGCGGCTTTCACTGCGCCGCCGGGTCCGTATGTCCGTGCCGAGCACGCGGAAGCCGATAGGCTCCTTCGCGGGCGCCTCGCGGGACGGTAAAAAATCCGCCCATGTTTCCCTGAGCTTCCTGTCTTTATCGATGAGCTTTTCAATCTCCCTGATCAGCTCGTCGAGATAGGATTCCTCTTCTTCGGCATGATACGGCTCTTCGGAAGACGCCGCGTACTCGACGTTACGCGAGATCTGTTCCATCACGAAAGGGTCATTCGAAAGGTGCGTCAGGAAAAGCACGATGTTGGCGTACTCTTCGTCTTCGAGATTGTTGCAGAGCCTCCTCACTTCGTCCCTGACCCTGTCCGAATTGAGGTGCCGGGAAAAGTAAAGGGCCGAGAAGTAGTGGTAGATATAGCCGTACCTGAATTCGTATCCCGATTCTCTTTCCGCGAGCGTATCCGATTTTATGAGGGCCGATATTGCGGCTCCGGGGCTCGCGGGAGCGCTCTCGAAATCAGCGGATACGTTTTCGATTAATGTGTCTATGTCCCCCCGGGATATCCAGCGGCTCCTCCGGCAGAACATCCTGTATGCGAGCCGGGACAGCAGGGCGATATTAAAGGAGAACTCTTCCCTGCCTGATGCGCCCCTGAGAGATTTCGATATCAGGTACTCGTAGTAGTGGCCGTAGGAGCTTGCGCTCGGAGCGACAGGGTCGTCCGAGTCCGCCATCTGGAGGATCGTCAGTATGAACACGGGGTAGGAAGGGACGATGTTCCTGCTCAGGACTGCGCTCACCGCGCCCCCTAGCCTGGCTTTCCGGGAGGCCGTCTTTTCTTCATCGCCGGTCACGGTGGCTCCTAAAGCCGTCCATTTCGATATAAGCTCCTGCCGGAGCGTGAGTCCGAGCTCCATAAGCTCGTACACCGCGAACCCTTCCGGAGCGCCGTATACGGAAAACCCCGCGGGTAGCTCCGCGAATTCAGGCGGGCTTTCCGCCGTGAGGAAAACTGTCCCGAAATATCCCGTAAGCCTGCCCAGGAATGCGCCGAGCTCTTCAGACCTGCCCCGTATCCTGTCGGCGTTGTCGAGAAGGAGTATCCTTTTTTCTTCCGGTCCCTCCTTTATATGCCCGAAGCTCTCTTCAGTGTACTGCTCTCCGTATTTCCTGAGGAAGAATTCCTCTATTCCTTCGCCGGGCGGGATGCCGAGGCTCTTTTCGTCCGCATACAGCGGATAGAAGCCCGAATCGAGGAATTGCGAGGCCAGTATCTTGAGAAGCGATGTCTTTCCGGAATCCTCCGGGCCGCATATGAGTACCCCCCCTCCCGCCTTCGCCGCATCGGGAAGGCTGCTCGAGCTTATTAACACGCTTCCGGTTAACCCTCCCGGGGATCCCGCTCCCGTTAGACGAGGAGGGGTCAGTACTCTAAGGTCCGGGAATACATAAATGTCCCTGAGAGCGAGCCTCTCCTTCCCCGGGTGGCTTATCCGGATTCCCGTGTCGTTAACAAACTCGCCGAAGTCTTCGTTGAGCTCAACCTTTTCCGTCATGGAATCACTCGACCTTTTCCGTGGATATGACCCGGTATTCTTTAGATAGTCTGCAGATGGAACCGTATTCGCTATTCAGAAAATTGATTAAATTATACAAGGACATTGAAAGAGAGCGCAAATGGATGCCGAGATTTCAGGTCTGTTGACTTAAACCGGCAAATACTCTTACAATAGTCATGCACCATATAAGGACGTTGATACTTGACGGAGCCCGGTTATTCGAATGGCGGAAAAGACGACGATCAACAGGATTGCGGCGGCCCTTTTCGTAATGCTCTTTTTTTCCTACTGCTATTTCCTCCAGAACCCGGGGAACTGGAACTCGGTCCCCCGCATTGCACTTGCCCTTTCCATTATCGAGGACGGGACGCTGACTATAGATAAGTACAGGGATTCGACGCACGACATTGCCTACTATAACGGGAGGTATTACACAGACAAGTCGCCGGGGATGACCCTTATGGCCCTCCCTGTGGCGGCGGCGGCGCGGTTTTATCTGAAATCGAATTACAGCGACGTCGTGTGGGTGAAACCCGGGGACGGTGTTACGAGTTATTTTATTTTTCTCGAGGATTGGGCGAACGATTTCACGACCGCGCTGATTACTGCGCTTACCGCCCTCTCGATTTACTTCCTTGCGCTGAGACTCGGCTCGGGTCCCGGCGGGGCGGTGTTCGGCGCACTCTCATTCGGGCTTGCTACGCCTGCATGGGGATGGGCTACGGCGTTCTTCGGTCACAACCCCGCAGGCGGGTGCCTCTTTATCGGATTGACCGCGGTGTATTTTCTTACGGTTTCGCCCGGGAGCGTAAGGAGGGATGTGCTCCTCGGGTTTGCGGCGGGGGCGCTCTTATCCTGGGCGGCGGTGATAGAGCTTACGTCCGCTCCGGCCTCGGCTATTATCGCGTTATACGGTATCTGCTCAGCGCTCAAGTGGGAGCGGCGCAGGCTCGTGCGCGTGCTCCTCTCCGCATCGGCGGGCGCGCTCATCTTCATATCTCCGCTCCTGATATATAACTACTCTATAACGGGGAGCCTCACAGGCTCGCTTTACAGATATACGGTCAACTTCCCCGGTATGATGAGAGGGTATTACGGGCTTACTTATCCGCATCCCGATGTATTGGTGAAGCTCCTCTTTACCGAAGGGCACGGGCTTTTCTGGCTCTCTCCGGTACTGCTTGCGGCTCCGTACGCGTTATACAGGATGTGGAAGGTCCCGGGGGGCAAAGCCGCCGCCGTCACGCTTGCGGCAGTGCCCGTATATTACCTGCTTCTGAACTCGTCCTACGAGTACTGGACGGGCGGGGGTTCGACCGGGCCCCGCTTCCTGACCCCGATGCTGCCTTTCCTCTGCCTCCCTCTTGCGGTCGTGTGGGCGGGGGCGGGAAAGAGGCTCCGTGCGGTCTTGCTCGCACTATTCACGGTGAGCTTCCTGATATCCCTCGTATGCGTTTCGGTCTCCATGACGGACCCCTACGACCGGAATAAAAACATCCTCACGGAATATCTCATTCCCGGTTTCATTGCGGGCGATAAGCTTCAAATCTCGATGCTCGTCCGGATGGTCTTGCCCGCTTCCCTTAGGCAGGGCTTTACCGGGCAGACGGCCCTTATCCCGGTTTACGCCGTTTTGTTATTATGCGGGGCTTATATCGTCAGACAGGTCAGAAGGGCGGGGATGCCGGTTTGATACGGTTTCATAATTCCTTTTCGGGCGGTATTCTCAATCGGGTATATCGGGTATATAATATGACATTGGGGGACGACGTCTCCCGCCGATGGGTCGGCCATTGTATATAACCGGAAGGAGGATGAAGATATGAGGACAGTCTTTATAGCACTGCTTTTAGTCGTAACGGGCGCTCAGATGGCGGGCGCGTGGGAGAATCTCCGCGAGTATATATTCATGGAGGAGAAGGGCGCTCCCGACGAGATTGAAAAGTACGACTCGGTCGAGTACGTAACGGGGAAGAGCCAGAGGCATTTCCAGCTTGCGTGGGAATTCAAGTATAACGAGGATATGTATGTGGGCCAGTGCATGAACGCCCTCAAGGACCAGGCGATACTCGTAGGCGCCAACTCCGTGCTCAACACGACCTGGACGCTCGAGAGGGAATACCCCCAGAACTGGTTTACAGTCGTCTGCCAGGGCCTCGCAGCCTGGAAGTATTGACGCCGTCCGGGGCCGGTTGATCCCCGGGATTCCCCGACTCCTTCAAGCCGTAGAAACATAGCGCGTGCGGTGTTTTCATAGAGCGTACTCTTCGGAGCGAATCTCACCCTCCCGTCTTCACCGTTACATGCCCTGAACTACTCGGCACAGGAATCCGGTTTATATATCAATATCAATGCCTGTTCCGCCTGAGCATACGTATAATATATATATTCCGTCCACTTCCCCCGGCGTAAGAATGTATATATAATTCTTTCGGGCCAAGATTTTAGGGAGTTCTTATCATTCCCCGGACATTTGCTCAATTGAAAAACGGGCATTAAAATTAAGCCCGGGAGTTCACGAGGTTACCGGAGTTAAGGGAGGAGAGGATTTGGACAAGGGAGATACAAAGCCCCATAGCGAGATATTCGGGGGCGATACTCAGTGGAGGCTGATATTCGACCTCGTCAGGGCTATAGTGACGGACAGGATGAAGATCACCGCTCTCGAAAAGCTGCTGATGGACAAGGGTGTTATAAGCCGTCAGGAGCTTCTGGAGCGCTACGATGAGCTTCTCAGGACAACGTCCGACGACGTGATAAACGAGGTGCTGCAGGAGTTCGGAAGGGGGGATTCGGATTACTGATCTGTGAGCAGGGCCGTATAGCCGGGGAGTATCGGGGGAAAGGGCAAGAAATGAGCCGCACCGGCTGATATTCATTCCCCTGGAGCCGCTCCGAGGACTTGACGTGCTGAGTACCCGCACGTATAAAATCGTGTAAGATTGTATCGTAATTTCATCGTGTGTCGCGCATAGGATTCGTTCCGCACAAATGACCGAAGAGAGGATTCGAAGAATGAAGAATATATTACTGATCGTTTTCGCCGCGGCCCTTGTAGCCGCGTCTTTCTCATGCAAAGGCGGGGACGGGCACGACGGTAAGCAGAAAGAGGCTCAGAAATTCGATTTCAGAAAAGCGATATGGGGGATGAACCACGAGGAAGTAAAAGCGTCCGAGAGCACGACGCCGACAGGAGACAGGCCTGAGCTCATTACATATAGAGACAATTTCGAGGGGATACCGGCAATAGTGGGATATTTGTTCGAGAGTGATAAGCTCGTAAGAGGGGGGTATCTGATGCAGAGCTCCTACGAGGACCCGAAGAATTACATCAGCGACTACGATACGATCAAGGGGCGTCTAATAAAGGATTACGGCTCCCCGGCGCAGGACGACATGGTCTGGAAGGAGGGTGAGGAAGCGTCGGACCCCGCGAAATACGGCGAGTCCGTCTGCAGCGGCAAGCTCAGATATTCCACTATGTGGTCTGACGGGAGGACGGTGATAAGGGAGACCCTCGACGGCGAAGGCGGTAAATGCAATCTGGGGATAATATTCGAGAGCCTCGAGATGTATGTAAACCCTGCGGCTGAGAAAAATAAGGCGACTGAATCCTCGCCGGCTCCCTGAGCTACTGAATGCCTGATCTTCTCCCCGCGCCCGCCTGCTCCCTATCGGAGCGCATCCGCTCTTCTATTAAGGCGAGGTAGGACTCTTCTTCCTGTGCGAAATGGAGAGTGAGTATCGCGTACAGCCCGTAGAGTACACGCCTCAGCTCGCGCATGTCCTCAGGTCCCGGACCTTCCCGTGGCATCTCTTCCAGAAGACGGCCGAATACTTTTATCAGGTGGCTGATTTCCACGTGCGCCCTGCTCATCGTAGCCGTGGGGTCTTCTCCGCCGATGATATCCGCGACCAGCGGATACACGACCGCGTCCTCGGCTTTCTCATGTGGAAGGAGCCGCTCCGAGAGAAACGTATGTATCTCCTTTAGCTCCTTGAGAGCGGTCTCCGGGGGCATCGTGTCGAGCCTGTCCGTAACGTACCGTATGCGCCTGACCTCGGGCATGAGCTTCTCATGCTCGTCCCGGAACCGGAGACCTATCCTGGCAGCTTCTCTGTCGATGAGATGCTTTTGCGCCCCGTCGCGCAGCGCGCGGAGCGCGTTCAGAATAACTACCGTATCTATCACTTCCTGAAGGATAGCTCCCGCGACCGGCACAAGGAATCCGGCTGCCGCCGCGAGCATCGCCAGTATGGAAAGGCCCATGCCGACCGCGATGCTCTCAAATGCTATGGACCTCGATCTGCGCGCTATGCGCACCGCTTCTATAAGGCTGTCGAGGCGGTCTACCAGGAGAACGACGTCCGCCGCTTCCGACGAGGCGGTCGCCCCCCTTGCGCCCATTGCCACGCCGACATCGGCAGCTGCGAGCGCCGCGGCGTCGTTGATTCCGTCCCCCACCATGACGGTTATGCCTTCCGAGCATTCGGTGAGCACGGCGTCCACCTTCTCCTGAGGCGACCTCTCGGCGAGGACTTTATCGATTCCGATCGCTGCGCCGACCGAGACAGCCACGTCCTTGTGGTCTCCCGTCAGCATTACTATCTTTTCGAACCCGACCCGCTTGAGCGCGCGTATCGTCAACGGGGCGTCAGGCCTGACCGGGTCGTCGAGTATGAGCGCGCCTGCCGGGACTCCGTCGATCGCGATGAATACACAGGAAGAGCCGTCGAGTAAAGACCGTCTGTGGAGCCGGTGCGCCTTGGACTCGGGGGAGGCCCCGCGGAGTACCCAGTTCATCCTGCCGAGCTTCACCTTGCGGCCGTTTACCGTGCCCCTGATCCCTGAGCCGAACTCTTCCGAGACCCCTTCCGGGAAGCTGAGCTCGAACCCCTTTTTCACCGCGGCGTTGACTATGGGTCTAGCCAGAACGTGGGGGGAGACCTGGTCGAGCGAGGCCGCGAACCTCAGTAACTCGTCAGGGTCGTATTCTCCCAGGCTCTCTATACTGCTCAGCACGGGGCTGCCCTTTGTGATTGTGCCGGTTTTGTCGAGAACGAGGATTTTGCCGCGGGCGAGCGTCTCGAGCGCTCCGCCCCCTTTTATTATTATCCCCCGGCGGGCGCTGCGCGAGAGACCTGAAACGATAGCCACGGGGACTGCGAGTATCAGCGGGCACGGCGTCGCGACCACGAGGACGGCAAGGGCGCGTACCGGATCGCCCGAGATAATCCATGCGATCCCCGAGACGGCCAGCGTTATCGGAAGAAAGTAAATCGCGTACCTGTCGGCCATGCGTACGAGGGGGGCCTTGGAAGCCTGTGCCTGCTCGACGAGCCTTACTATCCCGGCGTACGTGCTCTCCTCCGCGCTCGCAATCGCCCTCAATTTAAAGGGCGTTTTCGAAGCGTTCACCGTCCCGCTCAGGACCTTATCCCTGTCCCTGTGCTCGACGGGTTTCGGCCTCGCCCGTGAGAGCGGATTCGTCGAGCACCGCCGAGCCTCCGATTACGACCCCGTCTACGGGGACGATCTCTCCCGGCTTGACCATGAGGAAGTCCCCCGGCTTTACCTCTTCTATCGGGGCCGTGGTCAGGGTGTCGCCGTCGAGCCTGTTGACCGTGCGCGGCGTGCGTCCGATGAGCGCCGAAAGCTCCTTCCTTGCTCTCGACTCGGCGAATTCCTCGAGCACCTGGCCGCCCGAGAGCATGACCGCAATGACCGCGCCCGCAAGGTACTGTCCGAGATAGATGGACCCGGCCATCGCGATGAGCGCGATTACGTCCACGCCCACTTTGCCCGACAGGAGCGCACGCGTGACCAGGTACGTCAGCGGTATGAGCGCGACGACCGTGGCCCCTGCCCAGGCCATGTCCGCGACATTCGGTATTTGCAGGAAGTGGGCCGCGAGCCCTATGGATATGCCGCATAGTGTGAGGGCAAGGACTATACGGTTGATGTAACGGGGGTCACGCATCGGTCTATGATAACTCCGTTATTAGTCCGTCAAGAATTTTAAGGTTCACGTCGCGCCTGGGCCGAGGTATTACCGGCCGTTTATGAATAATACACCACCGGATATATAGAGCAAAACCGCATATTAGGATGCCGGGGAGGAGGAGCTTATGTCTCTTCCGCGTCTCCCGCTGAGGTTATTGTGAAAAATATTATTGTGCATTGATTGAAAATTCGTTAAGCGCCTTTTATAATCAAGGTGAGTTCCGGCTGATGCCAGCTCTTAATCTGGGCTTATTGATTCCAAAGGTGCGGTATAAAAACGATTTCAATGACGATGATACCCGAAATTAAGAGAGAACCGGACGCGATCCTGCTATGATTCAATACAAGGTTGAAAATATTATGCTCACGGACGACGAGAAATCATTCCTGATAGACATGACTATAGAGCTCGAGGATTTCGAGTCGGATACGGACACCGTCTTCATCTCGCTATCGTTCCCGCTCGCAAATGAATCGAGCGACCTCGAGGAGATAAAGGAAAAGGCCGTCATCCACGCAAAGAGCCTCTTGAAGAGAGTGCTTCTCGAAGACGCCCAGCAGGACCTGTTTTAATCCCCCTGACTTTACAACCCGTGAAATTGTTGAATCCGGATGTTACTCGCATAGATCCGACCCGCAATTGATCCGAATTCTTCACTGCGCTAGGAATATCCCGATATTGTTCGGAGTGGACGTTCGGTCCGCGTTCATGAGAGTCGCCCTGAAAAACGCGAGCCCGCTGTCGTTAGGGCCCTGGAACCCGTCCTCGATTGTGCGGAAGAGCAGCGATCCGTCGGGCGGGGCCGGCTGGAACGCCTGCGCGAGCGCGGTCACGCTTGACTCAGGACCCACGCGGTAGAGCCCCTGGGCCGATTTGTTACCCTGAAAGAGCCTCGACCTGAATATCACCTGACCCGAGTCGTTAAGCCTGCCGAGCGTGAACCCCGAAAACTTTCCTATCCCCCCCGGGCCGGGATCGCCCGTGCGTATCAATTTCACAGTACCGGAAGGACCCGCGAGGAATATGCCCGTATCGATGGGAACGTCCTCGTCGCCGTTTCTTATGGACGCGAAGAACGCGACCTCGCCGCCCTCGTTGGGATTCGTGGGAGACAGCGAGCTGTCTATCATCCCGCCTCCGCCTCCGGGTACGGGCTCTCCGTTACGAGCGAGCTCCGTAATGCCCGCCTCGCTTGCGAGATATATCGCCTCGTTGTCACTCTCACCCCCTGACGTACCGTCGAGTATGGCGTTAAATGCCGCCTGCCCGCTGTTGTTGAGTCCTGTCAGGAATACGAAGTCACCGAAAGTGCCGTTGCCGCCCGGCACGGGGTTGCCTTCCCGTGCAAGCTCGACGACTCCGCTTTCGTTCGCAAGGTATATACCTTCATTATCGTTCTCTCCTCCGGAGGAACCCGAAATCCTGCCGATAAAAGCGACCTGTCCGCTATCGTTCGGACCGGCCGGGTCGAAGAAGTCCGCGAAGACGCCGTTACCGCCCGGCACCGGGTCTCCTTTTCTGACGAGCTGTGTGATACCTGAGGAATCGGCTATGAATAACGCCCTGTTATCGCTATCGCCTCCGGGTGTGTCTTCGAGAGCCGCTGCGAATGTGATCTGCCCGCTCTCGTCCGGCCCGCCGTATCTGTACGAGCAGTCGAGGGCTCCGGGTATGCAGAGCTTGAAAATCTTCCCTCCGCCAGGCACGCCGTCCCCTTCGCGGACGAGCACTGTTATCCCGCTTTCACCGCTTAGATAATATCCTTCGGTGTCTCCGAATTCGTCGTCCGGGGATTCCGCTGTCCTTCCGACGAAGGCGAGTTGTCCCTGGTCATTCACTCCTATGTTCTGCGGGAAGTTCCTGAACGTGCCGCCTCCCGGAGCGGGGTCGCCGTTCCGAGACTGCTCGGTAAGGCCAGCCGGGCTTCCTATATAGAGCACGGCCCTGAACGTATCCTCAGTTACTTTCTCTATAGCCCTGAAAGCGACCTCGCCGGGTCCGTTCGGTCCCGTGAGACGATCAAATCCGAAAAAGGTCGCCTGCCCGTCGGGCGTCGTTTCACCCCGCAGAGCTATGCGTGTTGCGAGAGAGTTCGGGGGAGGGAAGGGGTTATCGCCCCCTCCGTCTTTCGTCACATCCAGCCGCTATACAAAGAGTTAATAGACCTGTAATTAGTAGAAAACCCCTGAGATTGGTAAAACTGTTCATCGCATCCCTCCTTCGTCGAATGAAAAATCGTTGGATTTCAATCGCATAGAACTCAAGCTTAATTATAATTCTCCGCCCCGCCGTTCTAAATTACATTAATTTTACAGCTCTTTTGTGCGGCGGGGATTTATTTTTTTTCTTGGAATTAGCATGGAAATGCAGGGAGATAGAGGTTTCGGGTGCTTGATAAATAATTATAATATAAGTAAAATCATTCCAGTGAAAATAAAATTCTATGCGTTATTAATGATGGCGGGGGTATGTTTTATTGCCCTTTCGTGCGACGATAGCGGCGGGAGGCGCGAGATACCGAGGCCGTGCGTCACGCGGGAAGACCTGGCCGGGGCCATTTGTCCCTCGGCAACTATCTTTCTTCCGCCAGGCCTGTGCGAGCCGCTCGAATGCGTTCCGAGACGATGGAATTTACAATACCTCCCGAGAATGCGGAAGATTGCACTGTTCCCGATACGTGCGGTACGCTGGTCTGCAACGGAGGGAATCTGGTATTCACCGACCTAAGTATAAACGAGGAGGGGAATGTTGAGGGGACGGTGATAATAAATGTAGATACATCCTCGGAGCCGTTCGTCTGCTTCTGATGCCTTGCGGCGAAATTTTGCTAGCCCCTGATATGTCTACTCGTCTTCGAGCATCGATTTCAGCTGCTTTCTGAATTCGGGCGTGTCTTTGTGGCCGTGCGAAGTGACCGCATGGTAAATCGCCACAGGCATGACCTCTTCCTCTTTCCCGCTTATCCTGAGAGTACAGTTGTTGTCGCTCGGATACTTCCCGCAGTCCATTACTTTTCTTTCACCCATCGTACGATACCTCCCCCCAAAGGGAATTTTATTATGTCTCAGTTCAATCTTATTATATTTCATCATTAATTGTCAATGCTTACTTTTGGTTGTCATCCGCCGATTGGGAAAGACAGTTGTTTTCTCCCCGAAACATTAGAGCGTCGGAGTAAGCGGTTTTCCTTAATCGGTTAATCAATACATACCTTTCTCAGAATACGCCTTGAGAATTGCACCCGTATCATTACCATTAATAATTACAGTGAACGATAAATTGAGAGGTGTAACTTGATCAAACGAGCAGCTTATATAAAAACGGCGCCCGAAGCGGTGAAAGCATTTTCTGCAGGGGCTAATTATCTGGATACCTCGTCTATCGAGCCGAAGCTCAGGCGTCTGGTGGATCTGCGCGTCTCGCAGATAAACGGCTGCGCCTACTGTGTCGATCTGCACTCCCGACAGCTCAGGGACCTGGGCGAGACCGAGCAGCGCATCGACTGCCTCGTCGTGTGGCGGGAAGTGCCATTTTATGACGAGAGGGAGCGCGCCGCGCTCGAATGGGCGGAGGCTGTAACGCGTATTGAAGACACTCACGCCCCCGACTCGGTTTATGAATATGTTGCAGAGCAGTTTCCGGAAAAGGAGCTTGTAGATCTTACATGGGTGATCGCGAATATGAACCTCTGGAACAGGATCGCAATCGGCTTCAGGAGACTGCCGGGGAAGAGGGGATGAGGTGCGGAAAAAAAAGAACGGCGGGTCTCGCCTCGGGGGGAGGGTAATTAAATAAGAAGTTCTTCGGATTAATAAAGAAGAGGCCGAAGGCATGTAGTCTGAGGTACCACCGCCCTGGCCTCTTCAGGTTTAAAGAATACGCGTCAGCTTCCGTTTCTTCGATAGCTTCTTCCGGCTGATGTTACCTTGCCGCGGTTGATTTAATTTTCCCGAATCGTCTGTGCCCTGTCTCGGGAAGCTCGACCTGGTACGTGGGGACGAGCTCTTTCAGCATGTGTATAAGTGCCTCGCGCGGCGCGCCTTTCTTCGCCTCGCAGATAATGCTTTTCACGCTCTCTATGTATTCCCTTCCGAAATGGTTCCTGTCGTTTGCTATGAATATCTTTTTGCTGAGGGTTACGGTCGTGCCTTCTTCCGCGGTCAGTATCTCCTCGAAGAGCTTCTCGCCGGGTCTCAACCCCGTGAAGACTATCGGCACGTCCTTGTCGGGCTCGAGGCCGAAGAAGCGTATGATGTTATGGGCGAGGTCGAGAATCTTCACCGGCTCTCCCATGTCGAGCACGAAGACCTCTCCGCCCCTGCCCATGGCGCCCGCCTGAAGGACGAGGTAGACGGCCTCGTGTATGCTCATGAAATACCTCGTCATGTCCGGATGGGTTACCGTCACGGGCCCGCCTCTGCGCACCTGGTCCCTGAATATCGGTATTACGCTCCCCCTCGAGTCGAGCACGTTCCCGAAGCGCACGGAGACGAACTCGGTGCCGCCCTGTATTTCCCTGAGCATGTTCTCGGAGATGCGTTTCGTGGCCCCCATTACGCTCGTCGGGTTTACGGCCTTATCCGTCGAGATGAATATGAACTTCCCGACCCCGTAATCCGACGATAGAAGCGCCGTGACCTTCGTGCCCTCGATGTTGTTGAGCACCGCTTCCCTCGGGCTGCTTTCGAGGAGCGGGACGTGCTTGTACGCGGCCGCATGGAATACGACCTCCGGGGAGTGGGAATCGAAAACGTCCTTCATCGCCACCGGGTCCTTCACGTCCGCGATCACGGAAACGGCGGGAACGCGGTGGAGCTGCTCGCAAATCTCCTTGTTGATATAAAAGAGCTCCGTGTCACCGACGTCGAGCATTATCAGTAGTCCGGGCTCGAAGCTCGATACCTGCCTGCAGAGCTCGGACCCGATCGAGCCGCCCGCCCCCGTCACCATTACGCGCTTCCCCTTTATATAAGCCGCTATGCTCCCCATCTCGGCCCTCACCGTGTCTCTCCCCAGGAACTCCCCCGAGGATGGGTCCTTGAAGTCCCCTAAAGTGACCTTGCCGGCGAGAACGTCCGTTATGCCGGGCATTATCTTTATGTGCTCTATGCCCGCGCTCCTCGAGTGCTCGACTATGCCGCTTATCTGCGAAGCGGTCGCCGAAGGTATAGAGATTATGACGCCCTCGATCCTGAGCTCCTTCACGAGTCTCGGGATGTCGGTCCTGTTCCCCAGGACCTTCGTCCCGCGGATGATACTCCCGAGTTTCGCGGGGTCGTCGTCTATGAATGCGACGGGCACGTATGAAGAGTCCTCCCGCGAGTTCGTCCTCATCTCCTTCAGCAGACGTACGCCCGCGTCACCGGCGCCCGCGATGAGCACCCTCATTCCGCCGTAATACTTGAAATTGGCTGAATAGAACATCCTGTACCCGAAGCGGATGCCCGCGGAGACGAAGATAGTGAGGAGGAAATCTATGAACACGACCGACCTCGGATAGCTCTGCATGACGGGGAAGTCGCGGAACACCATTCCTATAAGCGAAAGGAACGCCGCTGAGACGATTGCCGCCTTGAGGACTTCTATGAGGTCGTAAAGGGAGAAATACCTGAACGAGACGTTATACAGCCTGAAAGCCCAGAAGACGCAGAGCTTGATCGGGATGTAGAACGAGATGATGAATATTATCTGGGGCAAATATTTTTCATCTATGCCGCCCAGTCTTATCAAGTAGGATAAATACAGGATGCCCGTGAAGAGGAATACCTCGGCCAGCGCGGCAATCATGAATTTATGCCTGTAGTTTCTCTCTACGAAATGGAGTATGGACCGCCTTATCATTTGATTACCTCCAGCATGGTTCGGAAAAGGATTTTAAGGTCTGCCATAAAGCCCATCTCTCTTATGTATTTCTTGTAGAGCGTTATTTTTTCGGGAAGGATCACACGCGTGTAGGCGTCTTCTGCGTCCGGGTATCCGGCGAGGATCTCTTCTTCGTTCCTGAACTCGAGCGCGGCGTAGTCGGTTATGCCGGGACTAATCTGTAAAATGGAGGAGTACTCGTCCCTGAACGCGTCCGCGTATTTCCTCACCTCGGGCCTCGGGCCGACGAGACTCATGTCCCCCTTTATCACGTTGAACAGCTGGGGGAGCTCGTCGAGCTTGTATCTCCTGAGCACCCTCCCTGTCCCCGTTATCCGCGTGTCGTCCCGCGTAGTGACCTGCGGGCCCGATTCATGCGCGTTCACGGTCATGGTCCTGAATTTATAGAGCCTGAACGTGCTTCCCTTCTTTCCCATCCTCTCCTGAGTGAAGAAGACGGGTCCGGGGCTCCCGCGCTTTATCAGCACCGCTATCGCGCAGAGCACGGGCGAGAGGAGTATGAGCGCCGGGACGGAAAGAACGAGGTCGAACGCCCGCTTTCCGTACTCAGCGTAGAACTGCCCTGAACTAATTACTGTGTTTTGAGGAGACATCTTTTACGTTCTCTATCACGTAGTCTATTTCCGCGTCGCTCATGCCCGGATATATGGGCAGCGAAATTATGCGCTCGTAGAGCCGCTCGGCCTCGGGGAAGTCCTTCGATTCGCATCCGAAGTTGTCCCTGTAGAACGGGTGCCTGTGGAGCGGGATGAAGTGGACGCTCGTGCCTATGCCGCGCTTGCCGAGCTCTTCGATGAAGCCCGCCCTGTCCGTATCGTGGACCTCGGGGTTTACCCTTAATACATAGAGGTGGTATGAGGAGACCCTGTCGGAGCGCATGGACAGGGGCGCAAACGCCTCGCTTCCGGAGAAGCCTTCCGTGTAACGCTCCGCTATCCGCCTGCGCCTCTCCCACATCTTGTCGAGCTTTCTCAGCTGCGAGATGCCGAGGGCCGCCTGTATGTCGGTCATGTTATATTTGTAGCCCGCCTCGGTGACCTCGTAATACCAGGAGCCTCCGGTCGAGTACCTTTTCCACGCGTCTTTGGATATGCCGTGGAGCCTCAGTATCTTTATTTTTTCAGCCCACTCCGCGTTTCCCGTCGTGACCATCCCGCCCTCTCCCGCGGCGAGCGGCTTAGTCGCGTAGAAGCTGAAGCACGTCATGTCGCCTATAGTCCCCACGGACTTTCCCTTGTACCATGCGGGGGGGCAGTGTGCGGCGTCCTCGATGACGTATATGTTATGGCGTCTTGCGATATCCATTATGCCGTCCATGTCGCAGGGCTGACCGCCGTAATGGACCGGTATGACCGCGCGCGTGCGCGGTGTGATCGCCCGCTCGATTGCGGATACGTCTATATTGCCGGTATCGCGCTCAATATCGGCGAGTACGGGCAGGGCGTCGAAATAACAGACTACCTCTGCTGTCGCCGTGAACGTCATGGTGGGGACTATCACCTCGTCCCCGGGGCCGAGGCCGATTGCCCTCAAAGCGAGGTGGAGGGCGGCAGTGCCCGAGCTCACCGCGACCGAGTGCGGGGCGCCCGTATAGCGGGAGAACTCCCTCTCGAAGAGGAAGGTCTTGGGGCCCATGGTGAGCCAGCCTGACCTCACCGTGTCGAGGACCTGCTCGACCTCGTCATCCGTTATATAAGGTTTGTGGAACGGTATTTCCATGATTACCTCGTATGTTGAATGCGGATATGAATGTTATTCAGGGAATTTTCAAAACTGCGATTAGTCTTTTTTCCTGATTACGCCGAGATAGTGCGTGTTTAATATCCCGACTTTTTCAAGGAAATAGCAGAGCAAAAATGAATAGGGAGCCAATACCCTGACGATCGGAGGAGCAAGGATGATGCGGTCAAGCTTAATATTACAATCCGGGAAAAGCTCATAAATCTCTTTTTTCTTTACTCCCCTGACATTCGAGTTATATGGATTATCCATATGGTATACGTTTACCTCAGCTTGTCGAGCTATATAGAATGTTTTTTCTGTAAGTTTTATGGAATGAATTAATCAGGTGAAAAGATTAAAAATGAGTGAGTGAATCGTCTTTATTTTAATATAGATAATGCATCAGAGAAGCTGATGAAACGGCGCTTATTTTGCTTGAGAAGCTCCGAATGGTAATTATCAGGCCAACTCCAATAGGCTTCGTCACCCGCGCTAACTTGGGGGCGATAAATACATTCTCCTTTCTCTAATCTCCCAAAAACGTCAATGAGTCGTTTTCCGCTTTCTATACATACTTTTCTGTATAAAGAAAAGGCAGTTGAATTATTGTCTACGGGGATTTTTAATTGTTCGACGATAGGACCTGTATCAATTCCTTCATCCATCTTATATATACTCGACCAGATTTCTTTATCACCTCTGGCAAAAGCCCATAGGACAGGCGATATTCCTTTATCGTTCGGAAGCTTAGAAGCATGGGTGTTGATGATGCCGATTTTACAAAAATCTAATATTTCTCGTCCGATTATTTGATCGAAATTAAAAGCGAAGCCGATATCAAAAGGTCCATATTTTGATATTATTTCTTTATTTTTCTTGATGCTGGACGATTTGATAACATTGATGCTATACTGCATCGCTAAAGATTCTACGGTCTTTCTTTTCAAAATGCCATTCAATATTGAGAATGCCTGTACAGTAGAGCGGTAACAAAAGTATTCTATGCTAGTTTTCTTGAAAATTTTAATAATCTGAGATAAAGAGCTCTGAACTCGGGTTGACAAAACTATTAAAGATATTTTCTCATGGTAATTATCTATCAGCGGTTTAGCTAATAGAAATGAGAAATAGCTATCATTTACAAACAATATAACTTTCATGACTCATTCTGCTCGCAATTTATAGATTATAAATCTTAAAGGGCGTTGGAGGTATTTGTTATTCTGCGTATCTTCCATTGACGTGGCTCTGATTTTTCGTTGGGGATTCTAAAGAATACGATTAATCTTATTTCCTGATGACACCCAGATAATGGGTGTTGAATATCCCTAAGCCCTGGAGCAGGTGGCAGAGTGTTAAAGAGTACGGAGTGATTATCCTGAGAAGGGGAGGGGCGAGAATGATTCGTCTGAGTCTGACGGCGCAGCCGGGGAAGAGACTCAGTATCTCGTTATACTTGACGCCCCTCACGTCGGGGTTGTAAGGGTTATTCATGTGGAAGTCGTACCATATTATGATGCCGGAGGGCTTGAGCACCCTCGTCATCTCGCTTGCAATCTTCCGCTTCATATTGTCGTCGAGCACGGACGTGAATACCATGAAGCATAAAACGATATCGAACGAGCCGTCCGCGTAGGGAAGAGTTTCTGCGTTCCCGCAGGTGAATTCCATGCCGGGGGAGAGTGCTCGTGCCTGCTCATCCTGTCCGGGAGCAGGTCGATGCCGCTCAAGTTTTGAGGCGAGGCTCCATATTTGACGAAATCTCTAAGCGTGACGCCCGTGCCGCATCCGACGTCGATTACACGCTTGTCTGAGAGGTCGTCGTAGCCATTTGCGGCTAGCACGTCCACGATCGCCCGTTCTCTCTCCTGGTATATGAAAAGGGCTGAAGGATTAAGATGGGAGTAAAGCCAGCTTTTATCTAAATCACATCTTCGGGCGTACGCTTCTTTTATACGGACTATCTCATCCATGATCTATCCCCTGTTTTATATGTGACTGGCGTTTCGACTGCAATTATTTACTTTCTGAACCATCTCATAATCTTTTTGCGATATTTATTTAAACTAGAAAGACTACTACCCATCAATGTTTGAATTTTTTGTTGACTATGTCTAGATATGTCTGCAATGTTTTATCTACCATTACTTCTTCGGAATACATAGTTGCAATTTCATGTGCAGCTTTGCTTGACACAATCTTTGCAAAATCATGGAATTTAGCATAACAGCATATTGCATTAGTAAGAGCTTCGGAATCTCTTGCTGGTATTAATATCCCCGTTATTTTATTAGCTATTAATTGTCTACACCCTCTTATATTGGTAGCTATGGATGGAATTCCCATAGCCATGGCCTCGAGTAACGATATAGGGAGTCCTTCTCTATATGAAGGCAAGATAAAGATGTCGAAAGCAGACACGTAGTAATTTAGTCTGAATTTATACCCGGGAAATATAAAATAATCGTTTAAGGATTCGCTGTATATCCGCCTACGAACATCTTCGAGATCAAGACCGTCTCCCAATATTAAAAACGCGTACTTTAATCTCATTTTCTGTAATAATTTTGCCGATTCTATAATTTCTTTGAAACCCTTTTCCCAAACGACCCTGCCGATATAGCCAATTACAGTCGTGTCATCATATATCCCCAGCTCTTTTCTTGCCTCGTCTCGATACGCTTTTCTTGTACTAGGACTAAATTTATTCGTATCCACACCGCACCCATCTCTGGGACCCACATAATATGCTTTGGGAGTTAAAGATTTGATATTGTGCAAGTAGTTATAATCTTCCATGTTCACGGTTAATACGGCATCAGCCATTTGCATTATAGAAAGCTCTCCATACTTATACAGAATATTCTTATAACCTCTGACGTCGGGTGAATATTTCAAACCTCCGGTCTGGTATATTTTTACCGGGATGCGTGCAAGATAGGCTGCCGGCAATCCGATCAGTGCGCCAAGAGGTTCGTGTGTCACACAAACATCAAACTCGTTTCGTTTTAGAAATTTGTACAACTTAATAATCTGATGAAAAATGCCTGACTCGAAACGCTGGCTTATTCTGCGGTTTATAACTTTGAATCCTTCTTGACGGAGCTTTTCGACGTGTTCTTGCTCATAGGGGCAACATATAATTTGTGTTTCAGATATCTCATCAAGTTTTTTGATAATTGGCAAGCTGAACTGCGTGAAGGTCCTACCCCATGCGCTTATATGAATTATCTTCTTGTTTGAGAGAGTTGGATTGTGCAATTTCTTAGTTTCCGGAGTTCCCAAGACTGTTATTTATCGCTTTTTCTAATTGTGAGCTGACTTGTTTTATGGAAAAGTGCTTCTGTAAATATGAGTATGAATTGTTGCTCATTGTGTTTCGATATTCATCATCGTTGACGATTCTATCTAGTACCTCTCTTATCGTATTACAATCATCAAAATCCGCTATAATTCCGTTATAACCATTAACGATAAACTCAACCGAGTCACATTCTTTGTTTATTACTATGGGCAACCTGAAATGCGATGCCTCCAGCAAAACATTGGGTAGTCCATCCATCCCGCTAATATAAATAAGCGCTTTGGCATTCTTGTAAAATGAGTTCGGGTTTTGCCATCCCATGAGCCTGACGCTTCCCGAATCGATCGATTCTTTTATCGATTGTTTGAACCTTTCAAAAAAAAATCCGTCACCTAGTATCAGCCATTTAACCCCCAGATCTTTTATGATGGGAGATATATTGTTTATTGCGTGCTGCAATGGCTCAACTTTGGCCCAGAAATTGAAATTGGTAACTGTTAAAACATACTCTTCATGCGTGTTGTTAATGAAAGCAGCTGATCTCTCTAAATTAATAGTATCCTTATCCGGGGTCTCAATAAACGGTATATAAACCGTATACATCGGTTTGCTCATTTGGAGATTTTTACTTGTGACCTTTCCTATTCGATTAGAAATCGGCAAGATTGCGTCAGAGTGCTTCAAGATCAAATTGCCTGCTTTAAAATTCAAATATTTAGCAAGCTTTTCATATAGAGGCAGGTTATGGTCTATTTCGGCATACGTTTGCCAGAGATCCCCTTTTACTCTGACGATCAGCGGTACCTTGCGTATTCTCTTAATTATTAAGGAAACTGCGGATAAAAAACCGGGCCACTCCAATAATATCAGATCGGGTTTGAATTTATTCACCATCTCAAAAACTTGCAATATACTCTTAATGGACGTATACATTCCTCTTGAGCGCAGATGCAGATTAACCTCTTTGAAAGTTAACCTCTTATTCCTTTCCAGATCGGAGAGCAACGATAATTCTTTTCCCCGAACACCGCTTATATATAGGATTTTGAGAATGGTATTCTCCTTTTCACGATCAAAATAAAAGAGTATGCAAGTGCCAGGTAAGTCCAGAATATGAGTGAGTTGGTAATTGGCGCCATCATTCCCTCGACAATCATACCGAAGATCGAAAGAAGGAATAAGATAGAATACGAATTTATTTTATTGGAATTGGTTTTTCTGATTTTAAACAGGTTGTAGATGATCATAGATATTACGGATAGAATAAGCGACAATGTTACTAAGCCCTTGCTGACCAGGATGTTTAAAACGAAATTATGTACAACTATTTCCTCTCCGGTAAACCAGGCATAGGTCTGAATATACGATCCTTCCCCCGCTCCGAAGAATAAGAAATGTATTTTTGATAAAACCATATCGATCGCAATCTGGTATCCGCTCAATCTCATCTGAACTGTAGAGGGGCGAATACCTTCTATAAAAAGATACGTCTTGTTAAAGTACTCATATAAAATCAAAAGAAGAGCCGAGATAAAAGCAACGAATAGAATTTTTTTCATTAAATTTCTCTTTGAGTAAAACGTAAAATATAGAGAGAGAAAAGCCTGAAGAGTCAATGCTATCCACAGACTACGCGAGTATGTCAGAATTGAGGACAAGAGAATAATCGCTACCAAAGGCATGATAATCCACAGCCTTTTACTCACAATACCGCTTATAACAATGGGGAAAGCCCCCAGGGTCAAGAGAGAAACAGGCAGAATGCTGTTGAACAAAGCAACCGCCCCAACATAGAAAGGGCCGACCTGTATCTCATCCCCCCTTTGATAACCGGGTAAGTCTATGCCGATACTTTTGAGAATCGTCAAGAACGCAAATCCGAGTAAGCTGATGCAGAGAGTAAATAGGATTTTGTTTAACATGGCTATATCTCGTACCAGGGATGTAGTTATGTAGAATATTGCCAGGTATTCAAAAAGATTAAGAGTCACTTTCAGGTCATATGATATATCTTCATCCCATGGAAGATAAAATAAGCTTATCATCGATGAAAGAATCGCCAATAGAAACAACAAGACGAATTTTAAAGGAAGAAAAGATAGACGAGAATTGGAACCAATCCTCTTTATTAAGACAAGGTAGAGGACGGCCAACAATAAAAGATCGACTACAGATATATGAATAAATTCAATAGAGAACTCCAGATAATCGCTGGATTCGATCGGTAGAATTAAAATATATGTTAAGAATAATAATTCAGTTATGCCTATCGATTTAGGTTTGTCGGACACAGTTGAGTTGCTGTAGAAATCCTTTTGTGAAATGTTCTCTGAAATTCTCATTGAATTAATCGATTGCAGGGAGTATTTAGGCTTACCCAGGTTCACCGATTTTCTGATTTAATTTTCCCACGACACACCGCACTATAAATAATCGCGAAAGTACTTTTGTATCGCATTCAGAATTATTTCCCCATGAGTTTTGCTTGGAAGAGTCTTTCATGCTACGCGGCTTGTTTTAATCCTTTTTCATGCCTGTGACATAAAGAAACGCACCAATAGGGGTCATTTCCTGTATCTTTCTCTGGAGAACGTCAAGCTTGATCCTCCGTAAGAGTCTCCAGATTACATATGTTCCATAAACGCCGAAATTTCTTATATCCAAGTTAGAATCCGTAAAATATCGTTTCATTACCGGCAGTCTAATATTCCTTCCTTCTATCTCCTCGAATGAACCGTACTTCCTGTGAAAAATTTGATAACCCACGTATCGTAATGGCGTAAAGACTGAAAGATGCGGAGTAGTAATTAATACGTGCCCTCCCTTTTTCGCCACACGCGCATGTTCCTCAACTGCGCGGGGGGTTTCAGGAAAATGTTCGATAACTCCGAGGGAATAAACCAGGTCAAACGTGTTGTCACGAAAAGGGAGTTTCCTCGCATCGCCCATTACCGCAATCGAGCCAGACCGTTTAGCGTTATCTGTTATATCTACGCCATAGAATTCCGCATCTACGCCATTATCACGAAGTATATTTACCATTCTGCCTTTTCCTACCCCTACTTCGAGTATTTTTTTACTTTTCGTTGCAATACTTAGTAAGCCGGGGAAATACACTTCCTCGCCGGGAGACAGACAGTAGTTGTCATCCAGACGTACCTTCCAATAACTAGCTACTTTTATAAGATTCTTCATTTTTGGTGTCTCGGATAAAATTTAAGATTTGTACAATAATGATATTCGCCGCAAGATGAGAGGCGATTGTGAGACTGCGCAGGGAACGCTATTTAGTACCTATTACATAAAGGTACGCGCCAATTGGCGACTTTTCTTGGAGCTTTTTCTGAACGATCTGTAACTTAAGTGTTCTTAATAGGCGCGTGATCCCAAACATTCCGTAAACACCATATTCCATGATATGCAATTTGGAATCTGAGAAATATTGCTTCATTACATCCAGTTTAATATTTCTTCCTCTTATCTCCTCGAAGGAGCCGAACTTTCTGTCAGTAATTAGATAAAGCATATATCTCAATGGTGTAAAGACAGAGAGATGAGGAGTAGTAATCAATACATGGCCACCTTTTTTTACTACCCTCATGTGTTCCTCTACAGCTTTATATGTTTCAGGAAAGTGTTCGATGACGCCCAGGGAATAGACTAGGTCGAAAGTATCATCATCGTAAGGCAGCTTTCTGGCGTCACCTATTACCGCGATAGTCCCGGACTGTATCGCATTTTCAGTGATGTCCACGCCGTGAAACTCTGCCTCAATGCCGTTATCTCTCAATATACTGACCATTCTGCCTTTACCTACACCCACTTCGAGTATCTTGTTGCTGTTTCTCGCAATGCTCAGAAGACTTCTGAAATACAACTCTTCCCCTGAAAACAGGGAGAATTCGTTGCTCAGCTGTCTATGCCAGAAGGTTGCTACTTTATCAATATTTTTCACTCTTTAACTCCCATACGAATCTTAGAATAAGGATGGTTCCTATCTCTCTACCCAATATGGAAATACATGCGGAAACGGGGTAGGAAACATGAAAAAGAAATTTAAGCAAGAAAAAAACTGTAGTGAAAAATATCACCGCGAATGTCGAGGCAAGGGTATAAAATTTCTGTAGCCCCGAAGCGGCGATTACTATGCCGTAAACCGATCTTATGGAATAGAGGAACACGAACCATACAAGTATTTTGAATAGCGGGATGCTGCCGGAGTAACTTTTTCCGTATATTAGCAGAATTATATCTCCTGCATAAATAAATCCGATAAGAGCCATGCATAAGCCCAATATTGTCGAAGACCACATATACGTATTGTGCAGTCTGTCGAATTTCTTCTTCTCACTGATATACAATTCGGAAAAAATAGGATACAAGGAATAAGGAAATAAGGATATGACAAAAACTAATCCTAAGACCAGACCGTAGGGTGCAGAGAAAAGTCCGACTTCGTTTGCGCTCGCAAGGAGGCCTAAGAATATTATCGGTAGATATTGACTAAGGGCTAACAACCCTCCCGATATCGTGAAATGTATAGATTTCCTCAGGTGCAGAAGCCAATTTCCGATATCAAATACGGGCTCAATTCTTATTCCCAGCTTCTCATACAGAAAGATGAGCAGAACAATTCCTCCAAATAGATAGCATAAAGACCACAGAAAGGATGCACTCACCAGGTTGTCCTTTCCCCTGACAAAAATGATCATCGCTAACAGCATGGTTATGAAGGTAGCGAAATTTGCTATGGTTATATACTTGAATTTTTCAAATCCTCTCATAACCCATTCAACGCTTATTGCACGTGTTATCAGATAAAGAGCGCATCCCATAAATAAAAGCCTTTGACTCGTAGAATGCTTGATAAAAATCAAGATCGGTATAAAGGCGGCAAATGCGACCAAACCGCCTATTATTCTAAGTGTTACAAGAGGATTAATGATGTTTGAGGCGTTTGACTTGTCGCTTGCTATTTCTCTTGAGCCGTACATATCTATTCCAAGGTCGACGGCAATCCAAAAATAGAGAACGATTGACTGGGCGTAGGTGAAGAGTCCGTATTCCTCTGTGCCCAGTACTCGGGCTAAATAAACTGTTACAAGAAAAAAAATACCTTTGCCGCCGACCTGGCTTATAATGCCCCAGCTGATATTGGAGAAGATTCGTTGCACAGTGATGTTCGTATATAAGCTCTTAGTGACTGAGGTCAAATTGAGAATCGTCATTTGATTATTCCGCCTATTGTCATATTGTAATCGGAGGCGCTTTTCGGGTCGTAGGGATTATATCCGAGCGTACCGTCTGTATATATCCAGACGTATCGGTATGATTCAAAAAGGTATTTTATAAGAGGTTTAAAATCCCTGAGATCTTTTAGTTTGCTTTTTCCGCATATGCCTTTTGTAAAATAACCTTCTTTTTTTAGTTTTGCATCCGCCCAAAGGGCTATTGATCCGCCGAGAAGGAGATTAGGGTACATGTTTAAAGGGTCTTCGAAGTCAGCATTTCTGGATCGGATTTTATTCTCTAAGCCATTAAGTGATTCGTAACAATAGCCAAGAGAAAGCATTCCGCCGCTTACGAATTTGAGCTTCGAGCCGCTTTCCTTTGCGTACTCTAGCATCCCTTTAATTATGTATGTGACCGACATGTATTCTTTCTCAGAAAAAGGGTTGAGCGATCTCATCGGGCTCCCTAATCCGGTGAAGAGGAACCATATGGTCGCACCGGGGTATGTTTCATCAGCGACTCGCGCGAGATCCTTTCCTATTTCAAGAAGCCTTTTCTTTACTTCATCCTCCGGTTTCCCCACCTCTCTTGCGATGTATGAAATTTCATATATATCGTAATTATTATAGGCCTCGGAGTCGACGACTATCCCCGGGGAGTCCAGCTGCTTTGCGATCTCGAGCGACATTTTCCATATACCGTAAAAGTCGTCGAGGGCTCCCGCCCGATTATAAATGTCAATTGCATCTATCGAATTGAAATAAATATTATCGGCCTTTTCGGAAAGGGACCTGCTACCCTTTTTATGTCCTATGAACCGGTTGAAGAAGACCCAGGGCCATACGTCTTTCGCATCGCCCGCTCTTAACCTTTTTACCGAAGGGGTGAAATCCCCCATCGTGTACTTTCCCGTGTCGTAAGCGCCTATGAGCGGGACTGCAACGCCCTTATAGGGCGAGCCGTTGATCGCGGTTAACATTTCGGGACTGAAATTCGACAGGTTCCCGGAATAAAACGTCACGAGAAGCAGGTAAGGCAGTGTCAGAGATAGGAGCTTCATTTCCGCATATCCCCCTCAATCGCTCCCCGAAACCGCGACCGCTTTCTTTACGGCTTCCGTCCCCTGATATATGAACCAGTCGAACACCTTTTTCACGCCGTCCTCGAGACCGACCGAGGGTCTGAAGCCGAGAATTTTGACGGCCTTCCCTATGTCCGAATAGTTCCTCTTTATCTCTCCCGCCCTCTCGGGCTCGTATGCCGTCTCGACGCTGCCGCCGAAGAGGCGCTTTACGGTTTCCGCGAGGTCGTTGATTTTCGTCTCCCTCCCTGTGCCCAGATGAAACGTCTCTCCGTAGATATCTTTCGAGTGCGATTCCAGGACCTGCGCTATCGCCCTCGAAATGTCCTCCGCGTATATGAAATCCCTCGTCTGTGAGCCGTCGCCGTAAATCGTGAAGCTGCCTTTCGACATCCCGTCCTTGATGAACTTCGAGACGACGCTCGCCTTGTGGAGGCTCCAGGGCCCGTATGCGTTGGAGAAGCGGAGCGTAACGGTCGGAAGCCCGTATGATCCCCAGAACGCCGAGCAGTAACCCTCACCCGCGAGCTTGCTCGCGCCGTAGGGCGAGAGCGGCCGTGGCGCCTTCTCTTCGTTCATGGGGGGGGACTGTATTCCGAGAGGGGCGTTTGAGGAGGCGAAGACGAATTTCTCCACGCCCGCCTTGCGGGACGCTTCGAGCAGATTGAGCGTGCCGGACACGTTCACCTCCGCATCGTAGAAAGGGTCTTCCACCGAAGGGACGACGCCCGCATGCGCCGCCAGATGTACCACCGCATGGACGCCTTTACACGCCTGCATTACCGTGGACATGTTCCTGATATCGCCCTTCGTGAAGTCGACGTACGATAATCCCAGCCTGCGGGAGCCGAGGACGTCGTTCAAGTACCTGATATTGCCGGCGGAGAGGTTGTCGAGTATGGAGATTTCGTATCTGCCGGAGCCGAGAAGGAGATCGATTAAGTTTGTGCCGATGAACCCGCATCCGCCTGTAATAAGTATCTTCATTCAATACCTCATACTGCTCGTATTTTTTTCATTGCCGCCGCGGTCTCTATATAGGAGCATTTCTCCCTCCTGCCGTCCCACCTCACGTCGGGCATAAGGACCTCGCGCCGGGCCTCTATCCTGTCGCGGTATTTGATAAGGTCGCCGAGCATGAGCGCGATCTCGGACTCTATGTCCGTTGTCGGCTCGTACCCGAGGTCGAGCAAGTGTCTGTGGTCGGGGTTGTAGTAGTGGTCTTCCATCTCCTTCCGGGGGTTCTCGATATTGCGTATCTCGGCTTTTATGCCGAGAGCGCCCGCGACCCTGTGGACCATCTCCGCAAGCTCCGTTATGTCGTAGACCTCCTGGAACTGGTTGAACACCCTGTATTCGCCTTCCGCGGGCGGGTTCTCGAGCGCTAACGTCAGGCACTGCATCGAGTCCCTGAGCGGCAGGAATCCCCTCTTCTGGTGCCCTTTGCCGAAAGGGGATATGGGCTCGCCGACTACTGCCTGGCAGCAGAACCTGTTTATGGCGGTCCCGAAGCTCTGATCGAAGTCAAAGCGCGTGAACAGGCGCTCGTCGTCTCCCATTTCGTCAATGCGCGTCCCGAAGACCACCCCCTGCATTATATCGGTCGAGCGGAGGCCCCATACCCTGCATGCGAACATGACGTTATTGGAATCGTGCACCTTCGACTGGTGGTACCAGCTCCCGGCCTGTCTCGGGAAGGGGAGCCTGTCCTTCCTGCCCCTGTACTCTATCTCGAAGAACCCCTCGGGTATGTCCATGTTGGGCGTACCGTATTCCCCCATCGTCCCTAGCTTCACGAGATGGGCGTCTGGGGCATATGTCCCTCATTGCGTAAAGCATGTTGAGCGTGCCCACTATGTTGTTCACCTGCGTCCACGTGGTGTGCTCGACGTCTATCATGCTGTAGGGAGCCGAGGGCATCTCGGCCAGGTGCACGACGGCTTCGGGCTTGAAGCTCCTGAACATATTCTCGACGAAATTGTAGCTCGTGAGGTCTCCCTTGAAGAACCTCAGGTTCTCGTCGAAATTCTCACGGAACGCCTCGAGCCTCTCCGTCATCCTCCGTATAGGTGTCGCCGACTGGGAGCCCATCTCCTGCACCCAGTCCCTCCTGTAATAGTTATCCGCGCCCGCGACCGTGTGTCCTCTTTTCGTGAGGTACATGGCGAGCGGCCATCCCAGATAACCGTCCACTCCTGCTATTAATACACGCATACGTGCTCCCTCCTTTCTTTGATAATTTATTTGTGGATTGGCGATGAGATTTGTACTGCTGCGGACGGATGAGTCATCAGCTTCCGCGTCCGCATTAAAAGGCTTCTTATCATCAATGTTAACGGGTCAGGTTTTCAAAACAGGGGGCGGGGATGATACCTCAACGTGAGCCCGCCCGTTCGGTCGTGTGCGATAAAGCTTCGCTTCCTCAGTCACATTACAGACCAAAAAAAATACCCTCGGATCCGGTTTCTCTCCGACCCCCCAAAGGTCAGACGAATTCCACGTCGTTCATGTCAACTTCGACAGATACCGAACGCCGGATCAGATTTACAGACAGAATCAAATTACAGCCCCCTCTGGCGTAGAGAACCTTGCCTCTTACTCCCTCGAGGGGACCCCTTACTATCGAAACTTCCTTCCCCTCCATCTCGTATGGGAAGGGGCTAAACCTGAGTCCCGACCTCAACAGCTTTCTTGCGGACTCGATCTCCCACGCAGGCACGGGGACGGGGGAGCCGTTATTGCCGAGCATGCATACGACGCCTCTGGTATTGAGGACGTTGAGTCTCTCTTTCGGGTCGATACGGACGAAGAGGTATCCGGGGAACAGAGGGACGAGCACTCTTTTGTTCCTGTCCTTCCAGCGGACGAGTACTTCCCGGAGCGGGAGGAACGTCTCCACGCTCTTTTCGAGAAGAGCCCAGTTCGCCTTTTTTTCGTGCCTCGACTTCGTATACACGGCGAACCAGCTCTGCGTATCCGCATCCGAAATACCGTTACTCTATTTCCGTCCTCCCCAAAATAAATTCATCTCTAAACGCATCGGAAGCCGATGCGTTGATTTTCGTTTTCATACGTCCGTCGCCGGTCCTAGGTTTATGAGGCTCACGTTGTCTATCCACACCTCGCCCGAGATAAGGTTGTCGAGTTTGTCGCTTTTGTGCCTCCTCAGCCCTGATGCCGACGTAATTGCATCCGGGAGGGATGTCGAAAGCAACCTCGCGCAGTGGTCCAATCGACGGTGCCCGTATAGACTTCGGACGATGTGTCCAGGACGGTGACAGTAAACTTCCCACGCTACGCCGTTCCTCGTCGTTATACCGTCTGTCGAAATATCCGACGTCAGCAGGTAGTGCGAGCCGGCTACGACGGGGACAATCTGGTATACGTGGTAGAAATCGACGTTCTTGTCGCCCGAAACTCAATCCTCAAGGACCTTTGACCTTCCGTCTTGTTTTTATAGTCGTAACCTATCTTCGACGCCTTCGGTCTTTACTATCCTCCAGTCGAATCCCCGCCCCTCGGTATCCTCCTCAAAGCCGCTGTTCCAAACCGTGGCGCGTGCGCCGGCATCGGGATGTAGAGGTCCCAGATGGTTTTTGCCTTGACGACGTCGCCTTTGCTTATCAGGTAATCGACATATCCGAGCGCGGGCGCTCCGGAAGCGCTTCCGCTCCCTGCCATACGCTCCCAGACGGGATATGTTTCCGCCAGCATGTCTTTGCCGATGAGGTAACGGAGGTAGTCGGGGAGCACCTCGTCCGAGACGACGTTATCGAGGATCGAACCTGGAGCGTTTCCGAGGTCCCATGCATATATCGAACACCCTCTGCCTCCGGGCAGGGTCGGCGTCTGCGACCTTCCTCAGCTTTCCGAACGCCTGCCTTGTCTCACCGAGCGAGAACGAGAGCATAGAGGACTCCCAGAGGAGCCCGACCGAGGAGGGAATGATATCGTCTGCCCTCGCGAGCGTTGTTTTTGCCTTTGCGCCTTCTCCCGATTCTATGAAAAGCTCTGTGAGCCCGAGCCATGAAGGGGCAAGGAGCGGGCTCCGGCTTATGGATTTCGCATAAAGGTCTTCAGCGGTTTTTTCGTCCCCGGTCATGTTAAGCTGATAGAGCCTTGCGAGCCTGTAGCTCGCCTCTGCGTTACCACCGTCGAGCCTGACGCTCCGCTCGAGGGAAGCGGTATCCTCCTCCAGCGACAGCACGGACGACATCCCTAGCCTGACTGCAAGGACTATTGCCAGAAGGCTAAACGTTATCAGCATCAGCTGCCGGCTTTTGTATCTTGAGTGTTTTTCCATCTTTCTCGCCGTAGTAGTAGTGGTTGTATCTGTACCTGCTCGACCTCGATTCGAGCCTGTTGACTATGGCTCCCATTATTCTTCCCTGCACCTTGCGCAGCTCCTCGATGCTGAGCTGGAGAGTTTTTCTCTGAGTGATGCCGGTGCTCGTGACGATAAGGACACCGTCGACCGCCCTTGCAAGGAGCTGGGAGTCGGCAAAGCCCAGTACCGGCGGGCCGTCGAGGAGGACGATATCGTACCGGTCCTGTAAAGTGCGTATGAGCTCCTTCATCCTCTCCGAGCCCAGGAGCTCCGCGGGGTTGGGCGGTATGGGGCCCGACATCATAATGTGTAGGTTATCTATTTCGGTTTCTTTGAGCGTATCTTCAAGCGAGTATTTGCCTATCAAATATGTGCTGAGCCCGGTCCCGTTGCTGTTCTGGCCGTTCTTGTAGATCTTGCTCAGCCGCGGCCGTCTCATATCGGCGTCTATAAGCACGACCCTGTACCCGGACTGTGTAAAAGAGATCGCGAGGTTCGACGTGCATGTCGTTTTCCCCTCCAGCGGCTGGCTGCTCGTAACGAGCATCGACTTCGGCCTGTTATCAGGGGTCGCGAATAGGACGGAAGTCCTTATGACCCTGAATGACTCCGAGACTACCGACATGGGGTTCGTGTGGGCTATCTTCTCTATGTTGTCGAGCTCCAGACTTGAAACAAGGGGCACGCCGCCCAGGAACGGGATCGAGAACCTTTTCTTGAGATCCTCCTCGTCCTTGATGGTCTTGTCGAAATGCTCCATGACGAAGGCGAGGAACACTCCCGCAGCGAGGCCCGTGAATACGCCTATAAGGAGGTTGAGGAGTATATTCGGCGGTAGGGTATGAGCGGGGCGGTGGCGTAGTCCACGATCTGGATGTTGGTCGCTTTGATGCCTGAATTGACTTCGGTCTCCTTCACCCTCTGGAGAAGGTTCTGGTATATGGACTTGTTCGTCTCGACTTCCCTGTCCAGTATCTTGTACTGGATGGCCTTGTCGTTGAGCACGGATGCCCTTTGTCTTTGCTCCTCCGTCCTTTTCTTCATGATGTCTTCTTTTCTTAAAGAAGCCTCGTAGTCCCTGTTAATGCCCTCGGCTATGCTGTTAACCCGTTTGTCCATGTCACTCTTGATGCTCGCGAGCTTGGCGCCGAGCTGCTTTAAGTCGGGGTAGTTGGGACCGTAAATGACGTTCATGTTGTCGTAGTTCGCCTTGACCTTTACGTACTCCTCGTTGAGGTCCTGGATCGACTCGTCGTTGACTACCTGAGGCAGATACTCGTAATTTCCCTTCTTTAACTCCTGGTAATAGGCCTCTTTCGCGAGCCTCTCGTTCTCTGACTGCGAGAGGGCTTCGTTCAGCTCCGCCAGCTGCTTGTAGGTGAGGTTCAAATTCGAATCGAGGGATATTATGTCCGCCGCCTTTGAGAATTTATTGAGCTCTTCCTCGGCCCTTTCGAGGTTCCCCTTTACCTGGGAGAGCTGTTTCTCGAGGAACTTCCTGGCTGATTTTGTCGCGTCGAGCCTCCTTTCGAGGAGCCACTCGATATATTTGTCGCCGAGCGTGTTTACTGCGGTTGCCGAGAAATCGGGGTCGCTGCTGAGAAAGCTCACCTTGACGAGCCTCGACTTCCTGTCGGGATCGATCTCTATCCTTTTAAGGAATTCGTCCGTTATTTTCTTATCGTGCTTCAGGCTCTCGGCCGCGGCTTTTTTCGGGTCAGCGGGCTTGTCCGGCGAGAAGAGCTTCTCTGAACGAGCCGATGAGGGAGAACCCTTCCCCTTTAATATCGGGGTCGAACTCCGGATTCTTCGCGAGGTCGAGGTCTTTAGCCACCTCGTCCGCAAGCGACCTGCTCTTTATGAGCTTGTACTGGGTCTCGTAGAATTCCGCCTGCGGGGCATCCAGCTCCACGACTTCCTGGAAAGTAGTGATCTTCGGGTTGTCAGGGGATATCTCGAGAGTTATCTCCGCCTTGTACTCGGGGGTCATCATGAGTGACGCTATGAGGACGGTCACGACGGAAAGAACGAGCACCGTAATGATCGTCCATTTCCTCTTGCGGATAATCTCGAGGAAATCGCTCAGGCTGAGCTCTTCTTCGTAGGAGCGGATTTCGATCTCATCCCTCAGTCCTGTGGAGGGAAGCCCGTCATGACGCTCCTTCAGGCTCCCGCCTTTATATTCGGTAACTTCCCTGCCTTTCTCGTTATCCAATCTGCACCTCTCGCTCCCTGTCCGTTATCTGGCCGGAGGGTTATAACCGACCCCGCCCAATCCGAATACGTTTATGTTCAATCCGTAGAAGAAGCTCTTAAACCCGCTCGCACCTACGACTATAGCGTCCTTTTCGTTGAGCAGGGGGTCTTCAGACGCTCCTTCTTCGATACTCTTGAGGTCCACGTTGACGATCTCTCTCTTTCCGCTGCCCGCGTAGCGCACTAGGCTTACGTCGCCCTCGTCTGCGTAGCTCGCGACTCCGCCCGCCATGACTATTGCCTGGCTGAGCGTAGTCTCTCCCTCGTTGATCGGATAGCTGCCGGGGGTCCTGACGGCGCCGTCCACAAAGACGTTCGCGGCCTCGGGCACATAAACCTTATCGCCCGGTCTCATCTCGATATTTACCTGTCCCGGTTTCTGGTCCTTTTTAAGGAGGTCGTCGAGATCGACCATCATCTTGTCCTGTTTGCCGTTCTGTGTCCTGGTTATGTAAGCGATCGTCCCCGCTTTCTCGTTGAGCCCCTTGGCCATCGCAAGCGCGTCGAGCAGCGTCATCTCGCCGAACATCTCGTAGTTCCCCGGCTCGTTGACGTACCCGAGGACGGATACCGTCTTACTCTTGTGCTCGGCTACGAAAACGTTGACGTGCGGGTCTTTGATGAACCCTTCTTCTTTGAGGAGGTCCTCTATCTTTTGCTCGGCCTGGACGGGCGTGAGGTTGGAAACATTCACGTCGTCGAGGAAGGGGAGGTTGATATTCCCGTCCATGTCCACGCGTTCGGTTGTAGTGAATTTTTCGGATTCTATCGCTTTAACTTTGAGAAGGTCGGAAGGACCTATGGTGTAGGTGTCCGGGCTGACGCCTGTCTCGGTTGTCTCATGGAGGAGCTTGCTGTTGAGATCGTTTACCTCTTCGTTCTCAAACGCTCCCTGGTTGGCATTGTTATTAGAATAGCTTCTGCCGCTCTGATTGTAAGAGCCGGCAGTCGGAGTGCTCCTCCCCACGCATGCTGCGGTAAGGAAGGCTAAAACTATTATAGCAGCATACATCTTCATAGTATGTCCCTCCCGATTGAAATAGCGCCAGTACTATTCCCGATATCCCCATACTCGATGCTGCCTGATTACTTTTAAAAGCCCCGGATCGAAATCCCGGCTTCTTTTCTTATTTAATTATTCGATCGGACTCGCTACCGAGTCGCCACCTCCGTTGCTACGCTACCAGCTGTCACGCCTATAATAACGCCCGTAATCGCTACTGCTCCAATTCCGCCGTATCACTGGCCGCTCCGGCGAGACCCGAATTGCCGCCCGGTTCCGTCGTAGAATTGCCGGCCTCGGGCTCTTCCGCAGGAGTATCCACGACCACGTTCTCGGTCTCTACAGTCGATTCCCCGTCTACTTGCGACTGCGCGAGCTGAATTCTTTCGCCCGCGTTTACGGTTCTTAATCCGTCGGTAGTAAGCGCGGCGACAGATCCGTCGGCGAGCTCGACCGTAGTACCTTTTTCATTGACGGTGATCGTTCCTTCTATAACGGAGGTATCCGCTGTCACTACCCTCGGGGTATCGAAGCTTCCGTCCTTGGTTACGAAGGATATGACCGTCCTGTGGGGCTGGATCCTGAAATGAACGACTCCCTTCTCTATGTCGATGCCGAGCTGCTCGCCCTGATCGATCACCTCGAGAGCCGAGCCTTCTTCGGCGACGAAGGTCGCGCCGGCGAGCCTGATAAGAGCTTTCTCACCGTATGCGATTTTTTTGCCGGACACTACGGGATAGACATCCGTCCTGCCGTCCGCTCCTAACAAAGTGACCTTGCCGAGCAGGGTTTCCGCCGAAGCGATTTCAAGACTAATGAAAAGTAAAGCCACAGCAATGCAAAAATCTATCGATATTTTCCATGCTGAACTTTTCATGAAAGCACCTCCCTTTCTAGCCTAAAACTTGAATGAAAGGGGGAACCTTGTAAGGATGGAAGGTAGGAAAGGTTTAAAATTCTATTCCTAACTTCGGCAACCGAGCCACCGTGAGCCCTTCCGGGCTTTTAGGTCTCAAGCTTTGCGCCGCACCCTTTCGAATGCTTTGCCCTTTCGTCTTAGGTCTAGTCTAAAACTAATCTTAGGTAAATTTTATTTTAATGTCAAGTGTTTTTTTAATCAGCGTGCTTTAAAATAGCTAAATACATAAATATTAGTCCATGCGTGCGTGGTCCCGCAGGGATTCAGAGGAGCTCCCGGTAATTGTCAATACCGGCGGTACTAATGTAAATTATTAAGTCCGTTCGATAGGTAGCCGTAATGCCTGATAAATGTTTAAAGGCGTATTTAAAAGGCCGGCCCTGAGCCGGGTTAATTGATTGCATGTGACAAGCGGGGCTCAAATTGCGGGCGATTTTTAAAAAACCGGAGCCGGCATTATAATTGGTACTGACAGACCTCCGGGGGAAGACCGGTTCTAAGTCGCTCCAGCCCGGGCGGTTTGAATTACCGGAAAAAGGAGACGGATATCAGATTCGAGAGAGCGGCTCAAATCCTCATATACCTCCTTACACTGGCGCTTCTGGTATTTTCGCCGCTCCCTCTCGGGAGCGTAAAGCCGGGTCCTACGCTCGTCATAGAAGTCGCTCTCTTTCTCGGTCTTTATCGTGTGGCTTGTCGGATCGATGTCCGGGGAGAAGGCGCCCTTGACTCCGCGTGAGGCCATACCTGCCCCTGACGATATTCGTACTCATCTGCCTATTCCAGATTGTCCCGCTCCCGGACTCCTTGCTGGGTGTCCTCTCCCGGAAGAGCCTCGAGGTCTGGGAGAAGACGGGCAGCGTGCTCTCGTCCGTAGGCGCGGATGTCGGGAGCGGTTTCCATACTATCAGCGTCTATCCTGACGCGACGCTTAAAAAGACGCTCCTCCTGCTGTCGTACGTCGTATTCGGAATAACGGTATCGGGGAGCTTCAGGACGTCCGGATGGATCAGGCTCGCGCTCGCTCCCGTTTTCGCGATGCTTTTCATAGAAGCGGCAGTGGGCATATACCAGTACCTGGGGAGCGGAGGCTCGGAGGACGCCACGGGGACGTTCTTCAACCGGAACCACTATGCGGGGTTCCTCGAGATGAGCTTCCCGCTCGCGCTCGGCTGCGTGCTGTCGCTCGGCGACTGGAGCGGTGCTCACAGGAGGCCGCTCGTGAGACGTCTCGTCTCGTCCGAAAATTTTCAGAAGCAGCTCCTTTTCCTCTTTCTCCTGGGGGTGGTTTTTCTCGCGGTACTGTTCTCGCGGTCGAGAATGGGAATTTTCAGCGTCCTCGTTTCGCTCGTCTTCTTTACGTTCATAAGCTCGAGATTTATAAGGAGCGGGGCTGGGATCGGGAGGATGATATACACGGTCCTTGCGGTGACTCTGTTCTTCGGCTTATTCATAGGGCTTTATCCGGTCCTGGAAAGATACCTCCTCGTCGAGGAGAACCTCCCCTCGAGGACGGAGCTCTGGAAGGACGTCGCCGTCATGATAAAGGACTTCCCTCTATTCGGTACCGGGCTCGGGACTTTCGGATACGCGTATCCCCTTTACAAAGTCTCGGTCCAGAAGCCTCTCATATATTTATACGCGCACAACGATTACCTCCAGGTCCTCGCCGAGACGGGGGTCCTGGGGTTCGCGTCCCTCATGTCCGCCCTTTTCATATTCTTCTATTCATCTCTTAAAGCCCTCACGAGGCTCTCGGCGGCGGGGAATTATTTCAGGTTCTTCGTACTGCTGGGCTCGCTTACGGGGATATTCTCGATACTGGTGCACAGTCTTACGGATTTCAATCTCCAGATACCTTCTAACGCCCTCTATTTCGCATTCCTCATAGGACTCTCGGCGGCGGCCGGAAACGGCGGCGGGACGGGACGGCGGACGACCGCCAGTCGGGTCGAATAGCCTGAGGAAAAAATAGCAGGGGCGCGGTTGCGAGGTGGGAACTAATCAGGAGAGTGCAGACGTGCGCCCCGGCTATAGCTTATTCATCAGTAATGTCATTCACGGCAGGCTATAAGATTTCTCGATTTCGAATAGAGGTGGCAGATCGAGGGGATGTCGCAAACGTCCGACAGGTCGTTCGGGTCGTCGTCATGGGTTTCTCCGAACAGCATGAAGTTCATCCAGTGACCCATCTCATGACCAAGCGCGTCGAGAGACGGCGTTATGTCTATCCTCAGGCTCTCGAGGTGGAATGTCCCTGCGCACCCTTTCTCTGAAAATTTGCACGAAAAGCCTTCCCGTCCGGTCGTTGCGTTGTACTTGTCGGGGTCCATGACGTTGACCGTGAGCTCGCTTGCGGGAAGGGACATTATCGCGTCCGTAAGCTCCGGGTGTACGGAGAGGGCGCAGTCGACCACCGCCCCGTAGTATTCGTCCACGACACCGACGGCTTCGGCGAGCTCCTCATCGGTATAATAGCCGTTGTGCCTGAACACAATACCGTCAGCGGTAACGGTTTCAGTGTCCGTACCGCTAACGGTATTGTCTTCACTTCCGGTGCCGCCTCCGCATCCGAGCGTATAAATTGTAAGGATCAAAACCAGGATAGCTCCAGGGCGTCCGATGCCCGTTTTTCCGATCCCGAATATCCCCATACTCTTTCCCCTTCTCGTATCCGAAAGGCGGGGAAGACCGGACGCCCTGGCCTGTTAAATCGGGGTCAAAAACAGTTATTGACACATTTCCGATATGTTATTACTTTTAGCATTGAGCTATAGCTCAATGCCGGTGCAGACCAGATGTATCGGCGTCAAGTCCTCCGAGAGACCACCCTCTCGGGGGATTTTTTTTGCTGACGATTGAGACTAACCTGACGAGTCCATCGTCACAATCGGACAAAGGTATAAATAATTGCCGGAACGAAGGTATGAGGAGGGGAGGGGGGATATGAAAAAAGGCTTAACCGGGATCGGGACTCCGCGCGATCGTACGCGCGTCGTACGGCCGGTGAATACCGTATGCCTAAACGGACACGTCTTCAAACAAACCAGTCGACCACCGTATATCTCACCCCGCTGGTTACGGGCGTGACCTCATGGAAGAGCTCGGAACGAAAAGCTATTAACGTTCCGGTCGTTCCCGGGACTTTAAATCCGTGAGATTCAAACCGCGGGCCGCTCAGTATCCCGTATATAATGAACGATCCTCCGGTATAACTGTCGTTTCCGGGCTCGTCTGTTTCATCGTTAAGAAATATGATCGTTGAAACCATGCGGTCTTTGGCTTCCTGCGGGTTTTGAGGGTTCGTGCCTTTATCGAAGTGACGCTGAAAGAAATCGCCCTCCCTGTAGTAAAGGAACGTAGGGTCCTGCGGGTGCGAGAGGGTAATATTGAAATAGGCTTCGAGCTCGCCTTTGATCCCTGATAATTTTTCGCTCAGCAGGTCGCGGGTATCTTTTGATACCTCTTTCTCCACGGTCCTGCGAACATTTTCATCGAGGAGACGTTCATTTGTTTTTACGAATCGTGCCGGGCTCCCCTTTGACGAAGACATTTCCGACCGTATTCTTTCACACAGCTCATCGTCGAGGAAGTTCTTTTTTGCAAATAATCCAAACGAGGAATGAGAATCTGTTTCCATTATGAGTTCCCGGGAAAAAACTGATAAACGATTATCCGGGCAAATACTATCGAATCGATTTTCCCATGTCAATTTTAAGCTTCGTGTCAAAACAATATCGAGAGAAATGTAGGCGCGGGTATAACTCAAGCGGAGAGCGTGATAGACTACCTAAGCCCCCGCATGCGGGGGCGCGGCGGAATTAGTCTTTCCGGGAGGTATGCCGTGCAAATTTCAGCGGAAATAATCTTGTCACTTGTTTTAACGATTTTTGAACTTATACAAAATATTAGGTTTTCGATGCAAAATATTGTTTCATTTCTGAGTCTTGACACA